>JAEILR010000027.1 GCA_016109435.1 Methanomassiliicoccus sp. | reverse complement strand
ATAAACGATTATCGGTGAAGGCAATCCATTTTTTCACAGCTAATCACCATAATGGCGACATTCGCAGCCCCTTCCGGCCCGTTTATCGTTGGCCGCGCGGCCATGGCATGGGGCCTGGCGGGCGATAGTTTTTTATTTACATCGAGAGCGGCCCCTAGACCAGGGGCGGATCCCGGCCTCAGGCCGCGGTCCCGCTCGGTCGTTCATAAAAACATCTCCAAGCGAGATCGGGCACATGGCCGGCAGGAAGGGACGGTCGTTCATCATGGAAGGGGTCAAGGGCGGCCCCGATCACCAGATCTTTACCGGGCCGTACCTTCCCCCCCCCGAGGGAATGACGGGGCCGCCGGGGCCTCCGCGGAGGACCACGGCATGTTGTCATGTCGTCAGGCAGAACGTCCAGCCGCGAAGATTGGGTCCGGCGCTCGGCTCGCTCCCCTGGGCCTTCGCCAGTGTCGTCCGGGGGAGAAAGAGATTTATCTATCCATGGACTGTGCTGGACCATGGCAACCATGACCTTTGCCCAGAAGGTCCTATCCCGCGCCAGCGGCCAGGCCGCCTTGACCGGGGACATCGTGAACGCCAAGGTGGACCTCGCGATGTCCCATGAGAACTCCGCCCTGGTCCTCCGCTCGTTCCGGGACATCGGTGCCAAGAGGATCTGGGACCCCCGCAAGGTGGTGATGCTGTTCGATCACCGCATCCCGGCCAACACCATCAAGACGGCGGAGGGGCACAAGGAGGTACGGGCCTTCGCCCGCACCGAGGCGCTTCCCAACTTCTACGACCTGGGAGAGGGGATCTGCCATCAGGTGCTCCCGGAGCGCGGCCATGTCCTGCCCAACATGCTCATCGTGGGGACAGACTCCCATACTACCACCTACGGGGCGCTGGGGGCGTTCGCTACGGGAATAGGCGCGACCGAGATGGCCGCGGTGTGGGCCACCGGCGAGATCTGGATGAGGGTGCCGGAAACGATGCGTATCCACCTGCGGGGTAAGCTACCCCCTCACGTGTGGTCCAAGGACGTCATACTGCACATCATCGGGTCCCTCGGCTCCGACGGAGCGGACTATCGGTGCGTGGAGTTCGTCGGTGATACGGTGTCCAGGATGAGCATCGCCTCGCGCATGGTCATGAGCAACATGAGCATCGAGATGGGGGCCAAGGCCGGGGTGTGCTTCCCTGACCGCAAGACCCAGGAATGGCTGTCGGGAAGGACCGACCAGCGGTGGGACGCCGACGCCTCTTCCCAGATGGCCGACGCCGACGAAGAGCTGGAGATGGACGTGGAGGACCTCGAGCCTCAGGTGGCCTGCCCCCACCAGGTCGACAACGTGGTGGCCGTGGGCAAGGTGGAGGGAACGAAGATCGACCAGGCGGTCCTGGGCTCATGCACCAACGGCCGGCTGGAGGACCTGATGGCGGCCGAGGCCATGGTCCGCGGCAAGAAGGTCTCCAGGGACGTGCGGTTCATAGTCGTGCCGGCGTCACGGGAGATATACATCGAGGCGGCGGAGAAAGGGACCCTGGCGTCCCTGGCGAGGTCCGGGGCGGTCATCCTGAACCCCGGCTGCGGCCCCTGCCTGGGTGGGCACCAGGGCCTGCTGGCCTCGGGGGAGAGGTGCATCTCCACCACCAACCGCAACTTCAAGGGGCGCATGGGCTCCCCGGAGGCCGAAGTGTATCTGGCCTCCCCGGAGACGGTGGCGGCCAGCGCGCTGAAGGGAGCGATATCGGATCCCCGGGGGGCGTGACATGATATCCGGAAGGGTCTGGAAGTACGGGGACCACATCAACACCGACCTCATCATCCCCGGACGGTACCTCGACAATTACGATCTTCAGCATCTTGCCGCTCACGCCATGGAGGACGTCGATCCCAAGTTCTCCGGCGAGGTTCAGAAGGGGGACATCATCCTGGCCGGACGCAACTTCGGCTGTGGCTCGTCGCGGGAGCAGGCCCCCCTGGCCCTCAAGGCGGCGGGGGTGGGGGCGGTCATCGCCGGAAGCGCGGCGCGCATCTTCTACCGCAACGCCATCAATGTCGGTCTGCCGATCATCATCTGCCCGGAGGCGGGGCGCATCCTGGGGACCGGGGACACCGCCGAGATAGACCTGGCCAAGGGCACGGTGCGGAACGGCAGGACGAGAGAAACGGTCACCTTCGTTCCCCCGCCGGCCTTCCTCGTCCATATCCTGGAGGACGGCGGCCTGGTCCAGCACATGAGGAAGCGGCTGGGAACGTAGTAGGCCGTCCGAGGCCGGGCCCTAACCGGGCCTCTCTCCCGCCCACTTTCTGGCCACTGCCCACCACATGATCAGGCACGACGTTCCTGTCAGGACGTTCAGGGCTCCCAGCACCATCACCAGGTCGTCCCATCCCAGTGACATGATGGACATCCCCAGGCTGCCCATGAGGACGCTGGTGCAGGTGATCAGCGAGGCGGCCGAGCCGGTGTCCCTGCGCTGCTGCTCCAGCATGAGATTGGTGCCTGGGGCGCGGGTCAGGCTCCCGGCAAAGGTGGCCGGGAGCAGCGCCAGGGCGAAGGCCAGGGGCCCCAGGGAGCCGAAGGTCAGAACCATCAGGCCCCCGCCGGCGATGATCGGAAAGCAGATCCCGACGATGGACCTGACGTCGTACCGTCTCGATAGGAAGATGTAGGCGATGGGGGCTACGATGAGGCCCGTAGCATTGAGGGCGAAATAGTAGGCGTAGGTCTGCTCATCCAGGCCGAACCCGACCTGGTAGATGTATGACGAGGCGCCTACGAAGGCCAGGGACGAGGCGCTGATTAGGGAGAAGAGGATGAGCATGAAGCTGAAGCGGGGGTTCCTCAACACCACCCCCAATCGCCCTAAGGTTCTCAGGATGGAGCCGTCGTAACGGTTCGCCAGCGTTTCGATCAGAGCCAGGCTGGCCAGCAAGGACCCCGCCCCTACGCCGGCGAGGACCAGGAAGACCCCCTGCCAGCTGGTGAACTGAAGCAGCGCGGCCCCCAGCACCGGCGCCACCGCGGGAGCGATCAGTACCATCGATTGGACCATCGCCAGCACCACGATGCGCCGCCTGCCGTCGAACACGTCCTTGATCATGGCGGTGGCCACCGCGGTGATGCCCCCTCCCCCGATGGCCTGCAGGATGCGGAACAGGATCAGGACCTCAACGCTCCCGGAGAGCGCGCACATCAGGCTCGCCGCGGTATAGATGGCCAGCCCGGCGGTCAGCACAGGCCTCCGACCGAACTTGTCGCTGAGAGGCCCCCATACCAGGGTCGCCAGCCCGTAGAACACGAAGAACAGGATCAGGGTGAGGTTCAGTTGGGCCTCACTGACCTGGTACTGCTCCATCATGCTGGGCAGGGCCGGAAGGTACAGGTCGGTGGACAACGGGACGAATGCGCTCAGCAGCGCGATGAGGGCGATGAAACCTCTCTCTCCGAGATATCTTTGCTGAGCGGCCTTCGACAAGACCACGACCTCTTTGTCATCCGCGCTATCACTTCCACTGCCCTAGATCCCCTCCTATCGGACCGGCGGGCGAACCCCCAGAATCGTCCGGGTACAAATCATTACCCGCCCCCGCGAGTGCAAGTATTTAAGATACCCTTGTGCAATCGGCTATCACCAAATCATTTGGTCACACCCTAAAAATTGGTATAGGTGATGCAAAAAAGAATGGAATGAGAAGCATGGCAGTTCAACATCTGGATGTCGATCCGGCACCTTGCAAAAGGTTTATAAGCAGACTGATATTATCAGGCCACTCCCGCGTGGTGTTATTATGAAATACACTAGATTTGAGAAGGCGCGTATCATCGGTGCCAGGTCCCTGCAGGTATCATTGGGTGCGCCCGTCCTTATCGACATACCCGAGGGAATGATCGACCCGGTGGAGATTGCCAGGCTCGAGTTCGATGGGGATGTTCTCCCCATCACCGTGAAAAGAGACATTTGAGGTTTTTCGATGAGCGAAGAGATCAAGACCGAGCTCCTGGTGCCTGAAGATGTATACCTGACTTCGGGCGTCCACATTGGTACCCAGCAGAAGAGCGCCGACATGAAGAAGTTCATCTTCAAGGTCAGGTCGGACGGACTGTACGTCATGGACGTCAAGCAGACCGATGCCCGCATCCGGGCGGTGGCCAAGTTCCTGGCCCGGTTCCCGCCCGAACGCATACTCATATCCTCGGCAAGGCAGTACGGCCAGAAGCCGGCCAAGGTCTTCGCCAAGACCCTCGGGTCCAAGGTCTTCGCCGGTCGGTTCGTCCCCGGCACCATGACCAACCCCCGGCTCCCCGAGTTCATGGAGCCCGATGTGCTCCTGGTCACCGACCCCGCAGCGGACCAGCAGGCCGTGGCCGAGGCCATGAACATCGGAATCCCCATCGTCGCCCTGTGCGATGCCAACAACGAAACGAGGAACGTGGACCTGGTCATCCCGACCAACAACAAGGGTCGCCGCGCTCTCGCCTGCGTGTACTGGCTCCTCACCAGGGAGATCCTGAAGGAGAAGGGCCTGATCAAGTCCTACGACGAGTTCAAGCTCACCATGGACGACTTCGAAGCGTCCCTCTGAGACGCTTTCCCGTTCTCACGAACGGCGTTCAAACCATTTCCTCCATTTTCTCCTCTCTGGTAATATAGATATAACCGAGGACGCTCTTTTCATTCGATGGCCATGAGATCCCCGGCCGTAGCAGGGAAGTTCTATCCAAGAACCGAGAGCAGGGTACGTGAGGAGATCGGGCAGCTGTTCGACCTTCACCTGGGAAGAAGGCCGGTGCTCGATCCGAACGGCCCCCGGAGCATCGCCGGGGTCGTGGTGCCCCACGCCGGCTACGTCTACTCCGGCCCGGTGGCGGTTCACGCCTATGACGCCCTGGCCAGGGACGGGTTCCCGGAAACGTTCATCGTCATCGGGCCGAACCACACCGGCATGGGCTCGCCGGTGGCCATGACCACCGAGGATTTCGAAACGCCTCTGGGGAGGGTCCGCGTGGACCGCGAGATCGCCGGCCGCATGGGACGGCTGATCGTCGACGACCCCCTCGCCCACCGCTACGAGCATTCCATCGAGGTGCAGCTGCCGTTCCTGCAATACATCAGCGACCGGGCGACCTTCGTGCCCATTGCTATGGCCGCCCAGGACTTCGAGACGGCGGGGGAGGTGGCCGAGGAGATACGGAACGCCTGCCGGGGAAGGGACGTGGTGGTGGTCGCTTCCACCGACTTCTCCCACTACGTGCCGGCGGCGGTGGCGAAGAAGGAGGACAGCGCGGTCATCGAGCGCATCTTGGCTCTCGACGCCGAGGGCGTGTATGACACCGTGGTGCGCAGGAACATTTCCATGTGCGGCTACGGTCCGGTCATGGCCATGCTGCTGGCGTGCGGAGGGAAGCGGGCGGAGCTGCTAAAGTACGGGACCTCGGGAGACGTAGCTCCAATGGACGAGGTCGTAGGCTACGCGGCCATCAAGGTGACGCGGTGAGCATAGAGTTATAGGGTTAAGACTCGCTCTAACAACGCGAAAAAGCCCGGAGGTCGCCTTTTGAACGAAATGCCAAACCAATGCCCACAGTGCAGCTCGACGGTCCGGGCCGATGCCACGTTCTGCGGCGTCTGCGGCCAGGACCTTACTGGGGGGCAGGCCGGCACCGCGCTCGTCCCGTCCTCCTATCCCGGGAGGGGCGCTCCGTCGACGAAGGAGAGCCTGGTGGCCACCATCGGGCGGAGGCAGAGCACCGATGCGCGGATCTCGGAATACTGGATGCTTCTGCCGGTGGTGGCCATCGTCCTGAGCTACGTTCTGGCCATCATCGCCCTGCTCTACGACCCCCTGGCCGGGCTGCTCGTGGCCCTGATCGGAACCATCGTCTCGGTCATCCTGGTCGCCCTGCTGATCTACAAGCTGCTCCGCAGGCGCAACGACCACATGGCCCGGGAGGCGGCGCTTCGCCGGGAGCTGATCGAGCATTTCCGGGTCCGGGCGGAGGAGAAGGGCACGGGGCCCCAGACCGCTCCCTACGTCCAGGCGATGGAGGCCTTCGATCGCGACTCCCTCATCCACGAGGAACCGCAGAGCGCGCTGCTGTGGACCCTCCTGTGCATCATCCCCGGGATCAACATCGTGGGCATCGTGCTCACCCTTTACTGGCTGACCGACTACCCTCACGGACACGATCGCCGCTTCTACGGCTTCGTCCAGAACACCAACCTCGCGGCGTCCCAGGTGGGTATGGGGCGGCTCCTGCCCCTGGCCTGGAAGAGCATCCCTGACCGCAGCTACGTTCTCTACCTCATCGTGACCGTGCTGCTGCCGATCTTCGCCATCTGGTGGTTCTACGTGCTGATCAAGGACCTCAACGACCACTTCGACAACGAGTGGACGTTCGAGGACATGCTGATGGCCGAGCTGAAGAAGGAGTAAAAAAAGAAGGGAGGGAGCGCTCAGATGCGCTTCATCTTCCCGATGGTCGGCTCATAGATCAGGCCCTTGTCCAGGAGGGAGTTGTTGATCTCCTCCAGTTCCGGCTCCCCGATCCCGGCCTTGGCCGCCTCCCTTATCAGATCGGCCAGTGGAGCGCCCTTCTTGTTGGTGTCCAACTTGTCGATGAGCTTGAGCACCAGTTCCTCCTTGTCCTCTCCATCGTCCTCGTACTCGATCTCCTCCGGGCCGAAGGTGGGGGTGTCGGCCGGTATGGGCAGCGCGGCGGTACGCTCCGGCAGCAGCTGCTCCAGGGCCTCGATCACCATGCCCCGGTACTGGTTCAGCTCCGCTCCCTTGTAGTGGGGCAGGGCGAGCACCACGCCCTCGGCCAGCGAGGCCGGGTATCCCAGCTTGACCAGGTCCTCGGCGGTGGGGGCCTCCATCTGCATGGCCTCTTCCATGCAGTCGATCCTGTGGAGGGTCGACCTGGCCGCCTCCAGCATCCAGTTGTCCTTGATGTTCTCTTCCACGCTGACGATGCTCTCCGGGCGGATCGAAACGATCAGCTTTCCCTCCTCAGGGACGTAGGTCCTGCTCTTCCCCACCACCGCGATGTACGCGGGGGGCTGCAGCTTGGACAGGGTCAGGGTGGCCTCGGGGCTGTACTTGCCGGCGTAGAGGTAGAACTTGCCCATGCCGTCGGAGACCATCGCCCGCCAGTATGGCTCGGCCTCGGTGCCCAGGTTCTGCAGGTCGGTGAGCAGGCCGACGATGAACACCCGGTTCACCATGGCCCCCAGGGGGCTGATCACGTACGAGGGGGCCTTCTCCCCCTCGCCCTTGATCTCCATGGTGGAGGCGTTGTACTCCAGGGCGAAGATGCGCCAGGCCACTTCCCTCATCTTCATCAGATCACCTCGATCTTGCCCAGAAGGGCCTCCGCCTCGGTCCTCACATCGGGGACCAGTATCCTGGCGTCGGTCACGTTTATGGACAGCCCGTAGTCATCGGAGATGACGTTGCCCCGCAGCTCGATGGGCTTGGCCAGCAGCATCTCCTCGAAGCGTTGGCCCACCCCCTCGGGGTCCATGGTCTCCCTGGCCTCGTCCAGCGCGGTCTTGAGAGTGATCCCGGTAAGGCGTTCGGTGACGTCCCTCTTCATGACCGCGGTTATGGCCGCCGAACCGTCGTCGACCACCACCTTGATGCGGAGGTCGGGGACCTGCTGCACTTTGCCGTGGACCTGGCATACGCCCTTCTGCACCACCCGGTTGCACTCCGGGCAGCGGAAGATGAGGCCGGTGCCCTTCTTGATGTCCACCACCGTTCCGGTGATGATGATGTCGGAGCCCCATCCAATGCGCTCCAGCTCATCGATCCCCTTCTTCACCGCCTGGGACAGCTGGTCCCCGGTGGGGAACTGCACCTTGGGCCGGGTCACCTGCCCCTTCTCCCCGAAGCTCAGGCGGGGGATGCTTTTCCATCCCTTCACATAGGCGTTGGTGACGGTTATGACCTCGTCCTCGCGGAGGCCGAAGTCATGCCAGGCGGTGAACTCGACCTTTCCGGTCTCGTCGGCGATCACCCCGGTGAACATGGTCTTCTTCCCTGAGGGGGTCTCCACCTCCTTCGGCTTGAGGGAAAGGACCCTGCCGGTGAGGGTGACGTTGTTCATGTTCTCCTTGAGATCGGCGACCTTGGCCACGATGGGGGCGGAATAGCCTCCTGCGATCTGGGGAACCGTCACGTTGTCAGGGACCTTGACCTCGTCCTGGGGACGGAGCTCCACCACCGCCCGGGTGCCCAGGTGCACCTCGGGCTGACCGCTCCATTCCTTGGTGTAGGCGTAGCGGATGAGGTAGTTCTCCCCGGCCTTCAGGTCGGCCTTGGAAACGTCCCACACCGTGAACTTGACGGTGCTGCCGTTCTCGTCGGCCAGTATCCCGGACAGGATGGTCTTGGGGTTCCCGCCCACCGTCACCTCGCGGGTGGTGGAGGACATGACCCTCACCAGGAGGTCCACGGTCTGCTCGCTCAGGCCGAGCTGGGAGAGCATCTTCCTCTCCCCCTTGGTCAGGGCGTTGGGGTCGCCGCCGTACTTGCGGACGATATGGCGCTTGGAGGCCTCCAGGGACATCTTGTATACGTTCAGGTAGTTGTCCAGGTCCTTCTCGATCTCTTGCTCGTCGATCTTTCCTTCCAGCACCCTGGCGATCTCTCTAACATGGGGTGCGATCTCTTCCTTGTTCATCATATCCATACCTCAGTTGATGAAGTCAGGGATAACTTATATCGGAAGTTATTAAATGCATTGTTACCGGGTGACCGAAAGCGACGCCCTCAGACAGCATTGCCAGTAGGCGCGAACGAACGCTCGGCGTGGTGAAAGTGAACAAGAAAACGGATAGGTAAGGCGTTTGATGGGCGCCTTCACTCGGTGAAGGTCTCGCCCTTTTCGAAGTTGTCCCTAAGGGTGCTGATGAGCACCTCGCGGTTCCTGCGCAGGTGGCTCTCGAACCATCCCTTGACCACGATGGCCATCTTGTCGTGGACCTCGTCGATGTCGACATCGGACAGCGCCGCGTCGAAGAGCACGAACTGGCCGAACACCCTCTTCCATCCGGCGTACTTGTAGTAGTGCTCTCCCTCGCAGTACTCGAACACCATCCTGAGGCGGACGGTCCCGTTGTCGTTGTAGTACCATACCTTGAGGGAGTCGCCCATGCGCCCCTGCTCCTGGGTACGGTCGATGAGCTGAATGTTGCGGACATCCTCCGGCCGGAAGTCCTTCTTAAATGTCCAGTTCTCCAGGGTGTCGTCCTGCTGGGCATACAGGCTTCTCTGAGGCTCCATGGTCAGGAAGATCTTCTGCTTGTCGAACCGCTCCTTGATCTGATCGAGATCGGAGATCAGCGTCTTGTTCAGAGCGCCCATCTGGGTCTGCAGCTCCGCCACGTCCTTCTTGATGTCCTGGGTCTGCTTCTCCAGCTCGGCGTCCAACTGCTTTATCCAGTCATCCCCATCAGTGCTTGCCTTCGGCGCCATTGTATCCCTTCCGGGTGTAATCGGCTAACTGACTTAAATATATTGCCCACTGAGAAAAAAGTCTGGGTAATAGCGAAACAGCAGGCAAAGTGATTTCTACGTGTACCAAGGTGTCCGCCCGTGGACCTGGGATCGGAGGTGTCGTCGTTCCTCGACGGCCTTATGCATTTTCTTCAATCCAGTGCCAATGATCCCCTGGCGTTCAGCCTGATCTTCCTGTTCTACACCATCCTGGCGACGGTCTTCCTGCCCATACCGGTGGAGGTCGGCCTGTTCTTCAGCCCGGCGACCCCGGTGGCGGTCAAGATCCTGGTAATGGGCCTCGGGAAGATGATCGGCTCCATGCTCGTCTTCTACATCGGCCTCAAGCTGGGGGACAAGGTCCGTACGTGGACCAAGTGGAGGTGGTTCAACGCCTTGGTACGGGGATGCGAGTGGATGGTGTTCAAGTTCCACTATGTCGGCCTCTATCTCGTCCTCAGCGTTCCGCTGATGATCGATACCGTCCCCCTGTATATCTTCTCGGTGTTCAACGAGGAGGGGGTCATGCAGGGCCGCTGGTTCGCCATCACCAGCTTTTTGGCCGGCGTCACCCGGGGGCTCATCGTGTTCCTGGTGTTCGAGGCACTGGGCATAAAGCTCATATGAGCGGTCCCGGCGTAATCGGGTAAGATTAAGACCCCCTTTGCCTTATTCCGGCTCGTGGACTTCATCCAAGGCCTCATTCAGTTCCTTGAGAGCCTTTCGCAGGACCCCTTCCTCTACAGCGTAGTGTTTTTCATCTACGCCGTGGCGGCTACCACCTTCCTGCCCATACCGGTGGAGGTCGGCCTGTTCTTCAGTCCCGAAACCCCTATCGTGGTCAAGGCCCTGGTCCTGGGGGCCGGCAAGGCCGTTGGATCGGTCCTGGTCTTCACCTTGGGCGGGAAGGTCAGCAACGGTGTGTACCGGTTGATGTCCAAGAGCAAGGTCCTCAGCTATATCATGCGGGGCATGCAGTGGTTCGTCTTCAGGACCCGTTATGTCGGTCTGTATCTCATCCTAAGCATCCCGCTGATGGTGGACACACTCCCTATCTACATCTTTTCCCTGTTCAACCAGGAGGGGGCCATGAACCTCCGGTACTTCGCCCTGACCAACTTCCTGGCGGGCATCACCAGGGCCTTCATCGTCTATGCCATATTCCTGTATCTTGGTCTGAAACTGGTGTGAACCCCCCGTCCGGCCGTCGGCGGCATGGCCGAGTCCCGGCCAGGTCGGATGCCCTGCACCTGCTGGCATCGTAATTAGAAAAGTTTATTATGGCGATTAAAAATCTGTCGTTATGGTCCCGAAAAAACGCATTGTAGAGATCCTGAAGGATTACGATCCCAAGGACATCACCATCGCCACCCTCTGTTCTCACACCTCTCTTCAGATATTCAACGGGGCCAGGAGGGAGGGGTTCAAGACACTGGGCCTGGCGGTCAACCAGAAGACCAAGTTCTATGATGCCTTCCCGCTCGCCAAGCCCGACGAGTTCCTGCGCTTCGACAGCTATGATGATTTCGTGGACCGCGCCGCCGAGCTGAGGGACCGCAACGTCATCATCATCCCCCACGGGTCCTTTGTCGAGTACATGGGGACCAAACGCTTCGAGTCAATGGAGGTGCCCACCTTCGGGAACCGGGCCGTCCTCAGATGGGAGGAAGACCGGGAGACCCAGCGGTCCTGGCTGGAGGCGGCGGGGATCCAGATGCCCAAGCGCATCGCTGACGCCAAGGAGATCAAGGAGCCGGTCCTGGTCAAGTACAACGGGGCCAAGGGCGGACGTGGCTTCTTCATTGCCAAGGACTACATGGAATTCAAGATGGGCATCGACCTGAGCCAGGAGTCTTACACCATCCAGGAGTACATCCTCGGCACCAGGTATTACCTGCACTACTTCTACTCGCCGATCCACAAGCGGGGTTACCGGGTCGCTGACGGCTCCCTCGAGCTGCTATCGATGGACCGCCGCGACGAGAGCAACATCGACGAGCTGTACAAGCTCGGCTCCACCGAGGAACTGAAGAAGCACGGTATGTTCCCCTCCCTGGTGGTCACCGGCAACATCCCCATCGTGCTGCGCGAGAGCCTGCTGTCCAAGGTCTTCGAGATGGGGGAGAGCGTGATCCAGAAGAGCATCGAGCTGTTCGGCGGCCTGGTCGGCCCGTTCTGCCTGGAATCCATCGTCACCGACAAGCTGGACTTCAAGGTGTTCGAGATCTCCTGCCGCATCGTGGCCGGGACCAACCCGTTCATCACCGGCTCTCCGTACTCCGACCTCATCGAGCCGGGTATGAGCACCGGCCAGCGCATCGCCCGGGAGATCAAGGACGCCAGGGACATGAACCGCCTGGACCAGGTTCTGTCGTGAACCTGACCATCGTCCTCGCCGATGCCGAACTGGAGCTGGCTCCAGAGGCCAGAAACGGACGCTCCCCGTTCGCGGAGGTCCCGGTCCTCGATGCTTACTTTCATCGTGACTTCCTCAGGTCCATGCCCGGCGGCGACAGACGGGGAAGACCAGACATCGTCCATATGGCCCTGTCACTGTGCCAAGGCTCCCGTCTGAACCGCCGGGGCGGGCTGAAGGTCTTCGTGCATACTCGCGAGGACAAGGTCATTTCCGTCGATCCGGGGAAGCGCATACCTCCGAACTACATCGCGTTCCTGGAGGAGATGACCATCCTTCTTGGCGGAGAGCAGGTGGACGGATACTCCATCGCCGACATGAGATTGGTCACCTTGATAGGCGTGCTGCGGGCGGACATGGTGATCGCCCTAACGCCCGATGGGGAAGATAAGGGCATCAGGCGTGTCCTGAAGGAGCGCGCTCCGGATAACGCCGTGGTCATTGTAGGAGCGTTCCCCCGCGGCGACTATGCAAGCCCCGTGTACGATCTAGCCGGCGTCCGTATCTCTCTGGGCCCGGACCTCCTGACCGTCCCCACGGTGATATCCGAGGTCCTGTCCGCGATGCCCTTGGACGACCCGAAGCAGGGTGCGTGAGGTCGGACATCAGGGGCGCAAGCGATGGCGGGATCCGCCTTTTAGAGATAGACCGAGAGGTTCGTTATTGTTAGAGTAGAAAAGAACGTTGTCCAGAAGCGGACCCGGTGGAGGGCCGCCCCTGGTAAAAGAGGTTCACCAGCCGCGTTCCTGGAGCCGCTGGTCGTTGGGTATCTCGGAGATCTCGATGCCCCTCATGGCCTCCCCGAGGTCCTTGGAGATGCTAGCGATGACCGCTGGATCGTCGAAGTGGGTCACAGCCTCCACGATGGCCTTGGCCCTGCGGGCGGGGTCGTTGGACTTGAAGATGCCGGAGCCGACGAACACGCCGTCGGAGCCGAGCTGCATCATCAGGGCGGCGTCGGCCGGGGTGGCGATCCCGCCGGCGGCGAAGTTGATCACCGGCAGGCGCTGCAGCTGGGCCACCTCCCTGACCAGAGGATAGGGCGCCTGGATCTCCCGGGCGACGGTCCTCAGCTCCTCTCCGTCCATGCCCTTCAGCTCCCGGACCTTTCCCATGATGACCCTCTGGTGGCGAACGGCCTCGACCACGTTGCCGGTGCCCGCCTCTCCTTTGGTGCGGATCATGGCCGCGCCCTCATCGATCCGCCTGAGCGCCTCGCCCAGGTCCCTCGCCCCGCACACGAACGGGACGGTGAAGCGGCTCTTGTCGACATGGTAGAAGGGGTCTGCCGGAGTTAGGACCTCGGACTCGTCGATCATGTCCACGCCCAGCGACTCAAGTACCTGGGCCTCAACGAAGTGCCCGATCCTGCACTTGGCCATAACCGGGATGGTGACCGAATCGATGATCTTCTCGATCATTGCCGGGTCGGACATCCTGGCCACTCCGCCCTGGGCCCGTATGTCCGCGGGGACCCTCTCCAGGGCCATGACCGCGACCGCTCCGGCCTCCTCGGCGATGCTGGCCTGCTCGGCGTTGGTAACGTCCATGACCACGCCTCCTTGCTGCATCCTGGCGAACCCCCTCTTGACCAGGTCGGTCCCGTATCGAAGCCTGGACATGTCCAACTCGAAAGGCAATTCTATCTCACCGAGTGCTGGTTAAAACTGCTTGATATATGAAAATTTCTAAATTGCTGATATGAAATACCCGGTCACGTGGGCGAGAATTCGATAAGCGTGGCACCTCCGTGATTTTTTCAATGGGCCACGCCAACATATAAATCGAGGTCCCCTCATCCCTGCCTCGATGCCTTCAAGGCGGCTCGCCAATGTGCCCGAATCGGGGACCGTGAGGATCGCAAACCTAGTGAGCAAGCTCAAGCACGAGGGAGCGGACATAATCTCCTTCTCCATGGGGGAGCCGGACTTCTCCACCCCGGACAACATCAACGCAGCATGCATCCGGTCCATCGAGGACCACTACAGTCACTATACTCCTTCGGCGGGCATACCGGAGCTGAGGAAGGCGGTCGCGGAAAGGGCCCGCAGGGACAACGGCATACCCTGCACCGACGCCAATGTCATCATCACCCCGACCAAGCAAGCCATCTTCATGAGCATGCTGGCAATGATCAATGAGGGCGACGAGGTCATCCTGCCGGACCCCACCTGGGGCACCTACGAGGCATGCGTGCGCTTGGCCGGAGGGGTCCCCCGTTATGCGCCTCTCACCGACGAGAACGCCTTCCGCATGACCCCTGACAGGGTAGCCGAGCAGATCGGCCCCAAGTGCAAGATGATCCTCATCAACTCGCCCGCCAATCCCACCGGTTCGGTCCTCACCTTGGAGGACATCAAAGGCATCGCCGACCTGGCCAAGGATCACGATCTGACCGTCCTCAGCGATGAGGTGTACGAGAAGGTCATCTTCGAGGGCGAGCACCACTCCATCGCCTCATTGGAGGGCATGTTCGACCGGACGATAACCGTGAACGGGGTATCAAAGACCTACGCCATGACCGGGTGGAGGCTGGGATGGGCCATCGCCCCCCTACCGTACGCCAAGGCACTGAACGTGCTGCAGACCCACTCCCTCACCTGCGTCACCTCCTTCGTGCAGAAGGCCGGGGTGGAGGCGCTCAACGGCCCCCAGGAGTCGGTGGGGAAGATGGTGGCGGAGTTCCGCGCGCGAAGGGACCTCGTGATGTCCCTCATCGACGAGATCCCGACCCTCAACTGCCCGAAGCCCCCTGGAGCCTTCTACCTCTTCCCGTCGTACGATCACGACATGAGCTCGGAGGACATGGCCTCCTACCTTCTGGAGAAGGCGCACGTGGCGGTAACCCCCGGTTCGGCCTTCGGTCCGTCGGGGGAGAGGCACGTCCGCATCTCCTACGCCTGCTCCAGAGAGGACATCATCGAGGGCATGAGGCGCATTAAGGAAGCGCTGGCAAGATTGTGAGGCCCGCCTTGAGCAGCGGTCCACCCCCGACTCACGGCCCCTTCACCGGGGGATGAGGTCGGGGATGCCCTCGGTTATCGGATAAGCGGTATTGCATCGAGGGCAGGTGAGCTTGCCTTCGATGATGCCTTCCTCGTTCTCTTTGGTGATCTCAAGCATGAGCGGGTGGTGCCTGCACACTGGGCAGGCCAGGATGTCCAGCAATTGTCTCTTCATCGGACCGCCCGGTATCGACACAGTGGATATATCATTCTCGGGGCGGGTCAAGATATGGAGCGGGGAGAACGCATCGATGAACAAAATCCTTAATAGCCGCCCGGTTCTCGCGATGCTCAGGCGCCGCTAGGCGCCAAGGGGCATCTGATGAGGACCATCGATCTGAGGAGCGACACCGTCACCCTCCCCACCCGGGAGATGATGGACGCGATCGCGGGGGCCAGACTGGGCGATGATGTTTCAAGGGATGATCCGACGGTCAACGCCCTCCAGGAGAAGGCTGCCCGGATGTTCGGGACGGAGGACTCGCTGCTGGTCACCAGCGGCACCCAGGGTAACCTGGTGTCGGTGATGGCGCACTGCCGGCAGGGCGACGAGATCATCCTGGAGGCGGACGCTCACCTGTACTATTATGAAGCTGGCAACATCGCCGCCGTGGCCGGGGTCATACCCAGGCTGGTCAAGGGGGACCACGGGGTCTTCACCGGGCAGCAGGTATGCGATGCGTACCGGGGGGATGATATCCACTTCCCGCCCTCCCGTATGGTGGAGATCGAGAACACCCACAACCGGTCCGGGGGCACATGCTGGACCCCGGCCCAGGTAGCTGAGGTGGCCCGGGCCGCCCATGACCTTGGGATGAAGGTGCACGTCGACGGCGCCAGGATCTTCAACGCCGCCATAGCCCTGGACGTCGATGTGCGGGCCTACGCCCGGCACGTGGACTCGATCCAGTTCTGCCTCTCCAAGGGCCTGGCCTGCCCCATGGGCTCCATGGTCGTGGGTGACGGCGAGTTCATCGAAACCTGCAGGAGGAAGCGCAAGATGATCGGCGGAGGGATGCGTCAGGCCGGGATCATGGCCGCGCCGGGCATCGTGGCCCTCGACTCCATGGTCGCCAGGCTCGAGGAGGACCATGACAACGCCGCCCACCTGGCCAGAGAACTTACTCGCACCAAAGGGCTGAAGATCGACCTGTCCACGGTTCAGACCAACATCGTGGTGGTGGACGTCACCGCCACCGGGAAAACGTCCGAAGAGTTCATCGCCGAGGCCGGAAAGAAGGGACTGGCGATCTCCGACCTGGGGCCGAGGACAGTGCGCCTGGTGACCCATCACGGTATATCCAGGGAGGACGTCGACCGGGCCGTTTCGATCGTCGAAGAGATCGCCATGAGCTGCTCCGGCGGTCAGTGCTCCATATGAAATAAATAAGGGGCTTCGCCCCGCTCATTTCTTCTTCTTAGGCTTCTTA
>JAEILR010000026.1 GCA_016109435.1 Methanomassiliicoccus sp. | reverse complement strand
GAATGCGCTCGAAGGAAGGGCTACTTCGTGGTCGATGTCCACGGCACCGAGGCCAGGGTGGAGGCGGTGGACAGCGTTCGGCGGCCCGGGCACCTGGTCAATATCGACGTGTCCAGCCTGGACGGCGACGCCGAGGTCAATAGAGCGATCAAGCTGGCGCTGAAGGAGGCGGACATCGACCCGGCCACCGAGCCGATCGTGAGCGTCGACCTCGTGGGAAGGCCGCGCTTCGACCTCTCCCAGTATGACGGCGGTAGCATGTGCAGCTGGATCATCTCCCTGACCGGCGCGGTGGAGTGCCTCATCAACGACCGTACGCGCTTCAACCCGGCCGGCATGATGATGACTCAGCGGCCGATGGGTCACGATGCGATATGGGGAGAGATGGCAAGCATATCGTCCCGGCTGACCCCAGAGGAGACCTCCGACCTGGTGTTGAGGTTCAGAGGCCGGCCGACCGTCGACCTCTGAGGAGGGAACGAACGTGCGCATCGAGAGATCAGGTGGCCGATGAGGCTGACCTCCAGTGCATCGATGATATAGCAAGGACGCATTGGAGGCAACGATGAATGAAGTTTCCCCGTTCGCCGGTAATTTGGATGGGATGGTATCGCTGATTTAGGGCACGGTTCAGCGATGATATCGGCGATCATGAGAACGACCATGACCTGACCTTGGTGGCCTGGCGGACGGCCCGGCACATCGATGAATGGGAGGGCCTTATTGCTTTCGTTGGGAACGAACGCATACTTGCCCGGGCATGCTGGCGGACGATGCACTGTTCATGTTCATCGAGTGCTTCAGGATGTGCAAGCTCCGGAGGGACGGCACCGCCAAGTTCGAACCACTGGCCGATCGGTGCTCGTCATAGTTCCTTCATTACGTTAAAAAGCTCGGTCCGGGAAAGAGGACGATGCACGCCCTGACCCTGGCCAAGGTGACCGCCAGCTGCCCCGACGAGGCCACCCTCATTAACATGCTGGCCGAGCTGGTGGGACCGACCGATGTCGAGGACGTGCTGGACATCATCCGTATGGACCTCTATTTCCAGTACCGGGACGGCGATGAAACGCTCTTTGAGGACATGGACGACCGGTACCGACAGCTCGCCGCCAGGCTGATCTATGCGTCCGGACGGAGCGCCACCGGGAAGCTGAAGAAGAAGATGACCATCATGGTCGTTGAGCCCCCCAAGCCCCCATCTCCCAAAGCCAGGACCACGCGGACCAGAGGCCGCCGCCCTTCCTGAAGCGCATTGGCCTATCCAGATCGCGACCCCAGGACGGGATCCGTCGCGGGGTCAGAGCACCCAGGGCAGCTCCAACCTCTTTCTGACGGCCTCGATGTCGAACGCCGCAGGGTCCAGTTCCTCGATCCCCATGATGTCCGCGTAGTCATCATGCTCCGGATGCTCGGGGTCGTTGATTATGTGCACGAGTTCGGCGTACCCGAAGGCGCCGCCGCAGTCCTCCGGGGGGCAGGTCCCGGCGCCGTCCAGCAGCTCCGGCCTGGTCAGGAACGGCGCCCCCTCGTGGACCTTTACCGCTTTCACGTCATGCATCCAGCAGTCCCCAAAGTCGTAGAGGTAGGGTATCTTCCACCCCTTCCCGGTCAGAAGGTCCCTCAGCCGGATGATCGAAGCGTCGATGAACTCCGTGCTCCTGGGGAACAACAGCATGTCCCCCTCAACGAACGACTGGATGAGGGAGTCCCGCACCCGGAACTCGAAGAGGTGGGCGGCGTCCCACCCCATCACCAACTGTATCAGATAGTGCAGCTCCAGGAAGCTGATGTCGGAACCTACCCTCACCAGCCGCCACACCGGCACCGGCATGCTCTTCAGCGTGATCTTCAGGTCGACCGGTGTTCCGGGGGGCAGCTTGTTCACCACCGGCTCCAGGGGCCTTGATACCTTGCCTTTGCTGGCGCTCGCCAGCAATATCGATTCCAGGTCGTCGGCCCGCGGACGCCATTTGAGCTCGCGCGGCGGCGCCCGGGCCTGCCATGGCTCCACCATATTGCCCTTCCGGTCCGGAACAAGCTCGTCGAACCGCCGGAACCTCCGCAGGTCCTGGTAGACCCACAGGCCGAGGGGGACGTAGACATCGTGCTCGGAGGTCATCTCCATCCTCCTCAAGCCCCCGGCGAAGATCGGGAGGACGTCGGAACGGGCCTTGACCCTGGAGAGCACCCTCACGTTGCTCCTGATGGGCTCCGGGCCGACGCTGTATGTCATCACCGTTCCCGGAGCGAGATCCGAAGCCGTGGTCTCATCGTAACCCGGCCCGCCCGGCCGCAGGACGGTCCTCCCCGCCTGAAAACTGTGTTCCAGCCCCGCGTCCCATTCGAAGAGGAAGGACAGCAGGCGATGCAGCTCTTCCATGCCCGTCGCGGGATGCACCACCACCCTGCGCCACACCGGAGGTTTCTTTCCTTTGACCTGTATCCGAAGCTCCACCGCGTCATCCCTGATGGAGGGGTCGTAATCCGCTTCCCGCTCCTCCTGGTCCATGCCCGACGGATGTGAACGTACGGTATAATTCAATGTCGCCGCTGGCCGGCGGCGACACTTTGAAGGCCCACCGGCATGCTCTCCGGTGCGATGAGGCCAGAGGATGGAAGGCGCCGGGGGCCCAAGATGACCAGGGCCGTACTGGGGCGTTCGTTCGATCCGGCGACCGCGGAGAGGGGAGCGAAATACCACAAGGAGGGGCGGGTACTGTCCTGCTCCTTTGATGATACCACCGTCCGGGGTTCGGTGCGGGGAAGGGACCGCGTCTACTGGACGAAGGCATGGACCGAGGATGGCGGGGTCCGATCGTCCTGCAGTTGCCCGGTAGGGGAGAACTGCAAGCACGGCCATGCCCTCTGCCTTCACTGGATCACGGACCGGGAGGCCTGCACAGACCTCGAAGAGCTGAAGGAAAGGTGGCGGGGGATGGAGAAGGACGACCTGATAGGCATGCTCCTGGCAGTGGTCGAGCATCACCCCTCGTCATTGAAGAAGGTGGTGAAGGAAACCGCCCTGAAGGTCGGGGGCCCCGGCATTCAGGATGCGCTACTGGACCGGATAACGGCCGCGCTGTACTCCGGTGAGGAAATGGACCTCGACCCTGAAGAGGAGATAAGGGACGCGCTGGACGCCGTGGAACGGCTGAAGGGAACGATCGACCGAAGGGCGGCCGCCGAACTGATGTTCTCCGTCTATCAGGATGTGGTCGAGGCCGCTCATCGCCTGGAGGACATGGGAGGCGATGCCGAAGAGCTGGCAGAGGACATCGCCGACATGTTCGAAGATGCCTGCCAGGACCTGGACGACGGCTCGAAGGACTCCCTCGTGGGAAAGGCGGTCAGGCTGTTCCTGCATGAACGGAGGGAGCTGGAGCAGGAGCGCGTGGTTCTGGCGCTCATCACGCCCGGCAACGCCGATCGGGCGGTGGAGGAGATCGATCGTCATCGGAGCGAGGTCAGGGAAATGCCCGGCCGTGGCAGGTGGGATGACGGGCGGGCCAACAGGACAGCGGCCAGGGTCCTCATCGCCGCCGGGAAAAGGGAGGAGGGGCTGGAACGCCTGACCTCGGGGGAGGACCTCACGAGCATCCTCATGGCCGTCCGTGTGCACATGGAGGCGGGAGAGACCAGGGAAGCTTTGGACCTGCTGATCGCCAACCGGCCCCCCAAGCCATCGTCCGGCCGATGGGCCTGGAACATCACCGCCCTGGAAACGCTTGCCGATCTGAAGGAGCAGGGAAGGTTGTCCACGATCCCTCCGGACGTAGCCAGGGAGGTGGCACTGTTCGCTCTTGAGGACACGAACCCCCGGTCAGGAAGCGGCCTGATCACCGCCGCCAGGGACGTTATGGACGCTACCGGCGGTCCGGGAAGTTTCGCCCGGCTGGTGACCTCATCCTGCTCCCAGGGACCGCGGCATGGGCGTTCGCGAAGACCGGGGACGCGGCCCAGGCGCATAAGGCGTATCGAGACGGCAAGGTGAGCGACGGAGTGCTGGCATGGGCCATCGCCGATGCCGCCGATGAGAGAGGTATGAGCGATCTTCGGGACGAGATGGTGGTCGAGGCCCTGCGGTCCGGCGAGATCGACGATGCTCGATCCTCCCACCACCTTGAGTGGAGCGAGGCAGCCGTGGCCCGGATGAGTAGGAGGGACCTGGAAACCCTCGCCGGTCAGGCCAGAGTGCCTTCGGAATGCGTGCCCTGGATGTTGAAGCTGCTGGCCGGGAGGTCTCCAGAGCTGGGAGCGAGGTTCTTCGATCGTCTGCCCTTGAAATATGAGGCCTTTCTTTCCTGCCTCGCCGAGCTGGGAAACTTCGGCGAATGCCTGGCCGTGCGCAGCGGGGAGAGATATGCCATCGGGCTGTTGAGATCGTCCCGCCATTACCACGAGGTGATGCAGGTGCTGAGGGCGATAAAGGCGTTCTCCGGGCTGGAAGGCGATGACTGGTCCTCCTACCTGCGCGAACTTCTGGGCGGCTACCGCGGCCGAAAGCGGTTGTGGGAGATGATCGGTGAGGAGGGATGGTGAGGAACGCGCCGGACCGCCGGCCCGGGAACGCCTCGGCGATCGCCCAGGTCGAGGGTCAGTCCATATTGAATTGCTGGTGCCCGTCCCCTCGGAACGGCGTCCGTCGCCGGCATTTCTCGGTTCGTATCTTCGCTGACGATGCTTCATATGCCGTGAACCGGTTTTACCCGCCATCTTGGGAGGGATGGAGGACACATGGCAGTGAGCGGGGATTCAGCGATCGATACGTTCTTTGAGGAGATCCATCGGATAGGTTTCTTCGGTCGCCTGTTCTCCTGGGGCAGGATACGGCAGCTCAGCTACGAGGCGAGCAGCGAGT
>JAEILR010000025.1 GCA_016109435.1 Methanomassiliicoccus sp. | reverse complement strand
TTATATACGGTCTCGGCTTAACCCGAATGTTACTTAAAGGTGACTTTCATGGGAAACATTCGCCCTAACTACATCAAGAGGATCGCCCTCGAGCTCGTCCAGAAGTACCCCACGGTTTTCAACGAGGACTTCGAGAACAACAAGATCTTGGTATCCAAGCTCACCAATGTTGAGAGCATCGTCATGCGCAACCGTATCGCCGGTTACGTCACCACCTACTGGCAGAACATGGAACATTAGGCCTCGATAGCTTTTTCTAGCGACAAGTTCTGGCCGGGCCCATGGCCTGCGCCCTGGAGGTCACCTCGCTGTCCCGTACCTTCAACGGGAAGCAACCGATCGTCGCCCTGGAGAACGTCGACCTCAGGGTCGAGGAGGGCGAGCTTTTCGGGCTGCTCGGTCCCAACGGGGCCGGGAAGACCACTCTCATCAAGATACTATCCACGCTCCTCCTGCCGTCCAACGGCACCGCCAGGGTGCTGGGCTACGACGTGGCCAAGGAAGCGAACAAGATACGGCCGCTCATCAACATGGTGTCCGGCGGGGAGATCTCCGGCTACGGCCTGCTGACGGTGCGGGAGAACCTGTGGATGTTCTCCCAGTTCTACGGCGTTCCTGGAGACGTCGCCAGGAAGAGGATCGATGATCTCCTGCGCGCCTTCAGCCTGGAGGACAAGGCCGATTCCAAGGTCAGGACCATATCCACCGGCCAGAGGCAGAGGATGAACATCATACGGGGATTCGTCACCGACCCACGACTGATCTTCCTGGACGAGCCGACGCTGGGTTTGGACGTCAACACCAGCCGGGCGATCAGGGACCATCTCCACCGCTGGGTGAAGGAGGAGGAGGGGAAGACGTTGCTCCTAACGACCCACTACATGAAGGAGGCCGAGGAGCTGTGCGACCGGGTGGCCATCATCGACCGGGGGACCATCCTGGCGTGCGACTCCCCGGCCGGCCTCAAGAGGAGGATGAACCACGCCTCCACCTTCGTGCTCGATACCACTCCCTTCGACACCTCGTCACTTTCGTCCATCGAGGGAGTGAAGGGGGTCAGCGCCGAGGACACCGAGGCGGGAAAGAGGATCCGTCTGGTGATGGAGGACGAATCGGCCATCTCCGACGTGATATCCTCGGTCGTCTCCCACAGCGGCAGGGTGCTGGCCCTCAACAAGGCCGAGGCCACGCTGGAGGACGTGTTCATCGAGATGGTGGGGAGAGGATTGGGATAGTGGACCTCGCCCTGAACTTCAGAGCCGCCATGGGGCGAGCGTACCCCAGGGTCGTCGGCGCGGTCAGGGAGCCGTCGTGGACCTTCTTCGACGTCCTGCTGCCCCTCCTGGGCATCGCCGCGTACATCTTCTACTATCGGTCGCTGGGGGCCGACCCCGCCTTCGAGGGGTTCGTCGTCCTGGGCGGCGCGATGACCGCGTTCTGGCTCAACGTGCTGTGGGGCATGGCCGCCCAGCTGTACTGGGAGAAGGAGATCGGCAACCTCCAGCTCTTCCTGGTGTCCCCGATGTCGCGCATGGCCCTGCTGGCGGGCATGGCCCTGGGGGGCATGTTCTCCGCCGGCGTGCGAGCGCTCTCCACGCTGCTGCTGGGCATCATCATATTCAACGTCCACATGACCGTCGTGGACCCCCTGCTCCTGGCCGCGGTGTTCCTGGTCACCTTGATCGCCATCTACGGCATGGGCATGCTGTTCGCCTCCCTGTTCATGCTGTACGGCCGGGACGCGTGGAACATCTCCAACCTGCTGCAGGAGCCGATCTACCTAGTGTCAGGGTTCTACTTCCCGGTGAAGTTCCTGGGGTTCTGGGTGAGCGTGGCGGCGTCGATCATACCCATCACCCTGGGCCTGGACGCCATGCGTCAGCTGCTGTTCGGCGCGGCGGCCAACGGCTTCCTGCCGGTGGCCGTCGAACTGGTCATCCTGTGCGTGCTGGCGGTGGCCTTCCTCTTCTTGGCCCACTACGCCCTGGGGTACATGGAGGAGCTCGGTCGCAGAGAGGGGAGGCTGACGCTGAGATGGCAGTGAGATCGCACCTGCGGACGTTCCGGTACGCGGCCTGGCTGGGCTGGCAGATGGAGTCCAACTGGACCCGGCCGTGGCTGTTCCTTCTATACTCGATCGTCCGCCCCATCGCCGCCACCCTCATCCTGGTGGTGATGTTCCTGGTGATCAAGCAGGGAGTGGCCGACGACCCGGTCATGTTCACCTACGTGTTCCTGGGAGCGACCTTCTTCATGTATGTGGCCCAGGTGATGATGGGCGCCACCCAGGTGATCATGGAGGACCGCGAGCACTACCAGACCCTGAGGCAGATCTACATCGCGCCGATATCCCTGAAGGTGTACATCGTGGGGAGGGCCATGAGCAAGCTGGCCCTGACCTCGCTGTCGGTGGTGATCTCCATCGCCTTCGGGATGCTGGTCCTGGGCCTGCCCCTCGACCTGCCCGGGGCGGACTGGTCTCTGTTCGCCGCGTCCATGGTCCTCGGCCTCGGGTGCATCCTGGCCATCGGTATCGCGCTGGCCGGGGTCACCTTCCTCACCGCCAAGCACAGCACCGGGATCAACGAGGGCATCGGGGGGGCCTTCTACCTGTTCTGCGGCACGCTGTTCCCCCTGACCGTCCTGCCGGCCTGGGGGCAGGCGATCGGAATGGCCATCCCCCTGACCTACTGGCTCGAGCTGGTGCGCCGCTCCCTGTACCCCGGCGGGGAGATGGAGGCCATCGGCGGGCTGGGCGGGTTCTCCTCGCCCACCCTGCTGCTGTTCCTAGCCGTCTCTACCGTGGTGTTCATGGGACTATCGACGCTCATCTACCGCTACGCCGACCGGAAGGCCAGGCGGGCGGGCAAGGTGGATATGACCACCAGCTACTGAATTACCGGTATGCCTCTCTCGCGCACTGGCATCTCTCCGGTGGAAGGCCGCAGCTGAAGCAGTGCGGCCCGTGGCCTACCAGATCCTCCATCCTGTTCTCTTCCGGAGGCTGTACCAGCTCCCGCATGCCCTTGTATTCCTCGGACAGGCCGTCCATCACCTTCTCGAAGCAAGATGCGCACATGCACGGCGCGCGGGACGCCTCTCGGTTGCCCATGCGGACGAACATCGCGCCCTTGCCGATATCCCCCTCGCACCTCTGGCACCGGCGCTTGCGGGGAGCGATCTCTACCCAGATACGAAAATCCTTGTCCATTTTCCCATCCGAGCCCGCCACGTGTCGGACGTTTAAGGACGTTGTGGCCCTGAATCTCAACGTCGATAACGGCGTTCGAAAATGTCAGCGCCCTCTTCAGGTGGTAGGGGGCGATGCAAAAGGAATTAAAGGGGAAGATGTTACAGGGGGATGCCCGAGTGGGGTAGCTTGGATATCCTAAGAGATTGCGGATCTTTAGACCCGGGTTCGAATCCCGGCTCGGGCGCTTTTCGCCTCCCCCTCACCGCTCCGCACCTTCCGTCCCTCAGTTCTGGTCCAGCCTCTCCGGCTCTTCCTCGATGCCCTCGGTGCTGGCGATCTCCACTTCGCCGGGCGGCAGGATGCGGGCGATCTCCTCTTCCGGCACCTGGAACATGCGGGACAGCACCGCGGAAGCCTTGGTCCGCACCTTCCGGCCGGGCTCGATGACCACGTACTTGGAGGAGTGGGCCTGCACCGCCTCCAGAGGCCCGCACATGATCTTCCTCTCTCCCTGGTAGACTATCTCTCCCACGGCCAGCACCAGGGGGAGGTGGTACAGATAGTTCCTCTTCCCCCGGATGACGAACGCGCCCCGGGGCACGAACTCTCCGGCCTGGGCCATCTTGCTGACCTGGTCCGGCAGGACCCAGTACGCCGTTCCTTCCGACGCTCCGGCCATCCACGCCTTGGAGTGGGCCAGGGCGAAGGTGCAGGCCTCGGTCATCTCCTCGTCGGTGGCCTGACCGCCGTCGAACACCACCACGCTCGGAGCGCCATGAACGTCGGCGTGAGCGAAGCGCTCCGTCGGCTTGAGGTGCTTCTTCACCAGCTGGTCGTTGCTGTGGGCGTCCCGACCGGCGAGGACAAGACGGCCTTCGGAGGTGACGAACCACTTGTAGCGCTCGAACCAGAACTCCTTGGTCTTGCGCACCGCCCGCTTCTCCTCCTTCTTCTTCGACTCTCCTTCCTTCACCTTCTGGGCCAGCTTCTTCTCCGTCTCCTTCAGCGCCTCCTGGGCGCCTTGCATCTTCTCCTTGGCCTCCTTTCCCTGCTGGTACAGCGCGTTGGCGTTGCCCTCCACCCCCAGGGTATAATCGAGGAGCACCTCCCGGCCGGAGATGACCGCGGTCACGCGGTGCTCCTCGGGGTCCGGTTTGGAGAGGCCGGGAACGGACGACAGTACTTCCGTGGTCCGTTCCCAGTTCAGCCCCTCGGTCGCCGTCTTGAGCTTCTTCAGCAACTCATCCGTCCCCATGTAATCGGAATAGATGGCCTCGGCCTGCTGGGCGAAGTCCTGGGCCTCCGCCAGCTGCCGCTCCACCGCCGTCCTCTGCTGGTCCAGCTGACGCTGCAGCCGCTGGACCTCGGGGTCCTCCTTCTCCCCGGCCACCGGCACGCGGTTCACCACGTAGCTGTGGATGGCGTCCGAGAACGTCGCGTGCTCCCTGACCTCCCGGCCGGCGTACTGGATGAGAGGAACCGGAGTAACGTCCACCGGCTTTCCCTCCTCCATGATCTCGCGCGGCCGCAGGCCGGAGGCGGCCTCCTTCAGCAGAAGAGATAGCGCTTCGTACAGCCGCCCGATCTCCTCGGAAGAGAGGCTCTTAGCCTTGCGGTCCTTCTCCACCGAGGCCCTCAGGCAGGTGTCCTCGGCGTACTGGCCGCCGACGTTGATCGCCGTCGCCAGCGTGCGCACGGCGTCGGAGGTGGAGGCCAGGAAGGCCTTGCGGAATGAAGCCTCGTCCATCTGCAGGGGGTTGAACCGGGAGGGTGGGAAGGAGTACTCCAGGCCGGGGCGCACCTCCCTGTGCCGCCACTTGCGGGAATGGATCGCGTTCAGTATCTTGCCTCCGGACACCAGCACCAGGTTGCCGTCCCCGAACAGCTCGATGATCAGCCGGTACTGGTTCGGTCCCTTCTCCAGCTCCAGCTCCACGATGCGGTCGAACTCCTGCTGGCGGACCGCCACGATGCGGGTGTTGGTGAGATACTTGCGCAGGTTGACCGCGAACTGGGAGGGCATGTCCGGAACGTCCGGCTTCTCCGGGGCGAGGTACAGCCAGCGCATGCCCTGCAGCACCAGTTCCTTCTTCCCCTGACCCTGGGTGTTGATCCTGAGGAGGACGTTCTTCACGTCCCAGTGGAACACCTTGTCCAGATAACCTCCGATCAGGGACTGCATCTCCCCGGTCATGGCCAGGACGTCGAACGCGCTCATCTCTTCCTTCATCGCCCCCTCCTACCATTGTAGGGAGATAAGCTTTGCGAAACCGTTCGGGAACACGGCTTTATCCTCTCCCATCCTTCTCCAAGCCATGATCGTTCCTGCCGCCGAAGAGGACCTGCCGGAGATCCTCCGGCTGCAGCGGATGGCCTTCCGGGAGGAGGCCGAGCACGTCAACGATCCGAACATCAAGCCCATGTCCCAGACCCTGGAGGGCCTCAGGGAGGAGTCCGCCTCGTCCACCGTCCTGAAGTACGTCCTGGACGGCGAGATCGTCGGCTCCGTCCGCGCCAGGATGGACGGTGATGTCTGCCACATCTCCCGCCTGGTGGTCCACCCGGACCGCTGGCGGATGGGGATCGGCAGGGAGCTGGTCCGGGAGGTGGAGAGAAGGTTCTCCGAAGCCCGGTGGTTCGAGCTGTACACCCGGGAAGATCACGATCGCACCCGCCCGTTCTACGCCCGCCTCGGGTATCTTCCTTTCCGCACCGAACGGCACAGCGATACCCTTACCTTCGTCCACCTCCGGCGGCCAGGAAGGCCCGGGGACCCCTGCCCGGAAGATTAGTTATATTCCCATCGCCGTGTGGTCGTTCGTTGATAGACGTCGAGGATGTCATACTGCAGAGGATCGACCAGCTGGAGGATGACGACCCCGAGCTGGAGACCGATTACGAGCTGATCGCTCCTCTGAACTACGGGGTCATCACCGTGCTCACCGAGGAGGGGATGATCGGCGCGGAGTTCGTGGAATCGGACCTCAGCTGGTCGAGGGACGGCGCGGTGGACGAGTACAACGAGGTGGCCCAGGACGGCATGTACGTTGTGGTCATCGTGCCCAACGATGCGTACTTCGACATGATGGGCCGGGTGACCAGGCGCGGCAAGGGGCACATCGAGGTGTACAGCTACGAGTCCCTGGGGATTCTATCCACTCCCATGACCGGCTGATGCTGGCACCAGGGCAGGGAAAGGTCGAAACCCTTATTAACGAAGAGGGGATTGATGGTCTCCAACCGCCACTGTGGCTTAGTGGTATAGCGACGCCTTGGTAAGGCGTAGGTCGAGGGTTCAATTCCCTCCAGTGGCTCCACTTCCGTCTTGTTTTTCTCGCATTAAATATTTAGCCTCGTATCTTGATTAACGTCCACTCTCAGCACAGAGGATGGGATCGGGATGGGACGTTCATTAGCGATATTAGTAGCAATGCTTGTGGTCTTGAGCGGAGCGGCGGTCCTGGTGCCGTCGACGGCGACGGCGGCCGGCACGCTCACCCTGAACATAACCTCGCCGCAGCACAACGAGTACGTGCAGACGCCGTACGCCCTTCTGACGTGGGACGCTAACGATACCACGTACAGCATAAGCCGCTACTACGTCTATGTCGACGATCCTACGATGGCGTCCCCTGTCGAGACCACATTGAAGCAGCTTAACCTCACCGGCCTGGCCGACGGGCAGCACACTGTGGTGGTCCGGGCGCTCAACGAGGTGGGAGGGAGCGCCGAGGACTCGGTGCTGTTCTACATCAACACCCAGCCGCCGGTGCTCAGGATCATCTCGCCGACCGCCAACAGCTGGCTGAACACCTCGGACGTCACCGTGACCTGGCAGGCCTCCGGCAGCATCGGCATCGCCTACTTCGAGGCTCGCCTGGACTCCAACCCCTGGATCTCCCCCATACCCTTCGACAAGATGTCCAACACCTTCCAGAACCTGACCAATGGGCAGCATAACATCACCGTGATGGCCCACGGCTGGGGCGGGAGGACCTCCACCGCGGTGGTGGCGTTCAACGTCGACACCACCATACCGACGGTCAGGATCATCACCCCGGTCGATGACGCCGGGTTCAACCACGCCGACCTCACCGTGGTGTGGAGCGGCGCGGACGCCGGCAACAACATCGTGGGCTATCAGATCTGGGTGGACGGGGTCAAGGTGACCACCGCGGTGCCGGGGGAGAACCACTTCAATTACAACTACGCCGATGGGCACCATGTCGTGCGCATAGTGGCGGTGGACATCGCCAACAGCACCGCCGTTGACGAGGTCGCCTTCCTGGTCGATACCGTGGTGCCGACAATCCTGTCCAAGTCGCCGTCGGGCGGCCAGGAGGGTGTCGGGGCCATCGTCCAGGTCAACTTCTCCAAGAGCATGGACGCCGGGGCGTCGAACCTCTCCATCGAGGGCATCGCCGGCTCCGTGAGCTGGGACGGCACCTTGATGACCTTCACCCCCGCCTCGCCCCTGGCCTACGCCGCCACCTACACCGTGAGCCTGGACGCCAGGGACCATGTGGGCAACGTGCTGAAGCAGAAGTGGACCTTCACCACCACCGACATGGGCACCATCTCCGGGGTGATCACCGACGCCGAGGGCAAGCCCCTGGCCGGGGTGAAGGTCGCCCTGGACGACGGCCGGTCGGTGGTGACCAACGACCAGGGCGTGTTCGTGCACGACGTCCACGCCGGACAGTACAACCTCACCCTGAGCAAGCTGGGCTGGGACGGGAAGACCATGACGGTCAGCCTGCAGCCCGGCCAGACCATGTCCGTCGGCTCGGTGTCGATATCGCCCAGCAACCCCCTGGCCCTGTACGGCGTACTGGCGGCCATCGGCGCGGTCTCCCTGGTCGCCATCATCTACCTCATCCAGAAGCGGACCAGGAAGCCGAAGAAGCTCCAGCACCGCTCGATGAAGGGCATGGACGACCTCCAGAGGAGGTCCAAGAAAGGCCGGAGAGAGGAAGAAGACGACGATCGGTATCTCTGATCCTGGCCCGCCCTGGCCGGCCGGTGCTCATGCCGTCCCCGGGACCAGGACCACCAGCATCACCAGGAGCATGATGCACAGGGCCACCAGAAGGAGGTCCCTGCCCCTGACGTGCCCCGTCCGGACATGGTGCGCGTTCATAGCCCCCGCCTCAATGATTCGAGCGCCGGGGCTATGAAACTATTCTCGCGATGTGATTTATCTCTCAGGATATCATTTCATGCGGTAGACCACGAACCCTGACCATATCTTCGGCCAGAAGTAGGTGGTCTTCTTCGGCATCTTGCGGCCGCTCTGGGCTACCTTCCAGGTCATGTCCAGGGTCGGCGCCCGGACCAGGATGGCCAGATCGCCCTTTCCCGACCGGACCTTGGACTCCACCGAGGACGCGTCATGGTCGTACTCCACCTCCAGCTCGTTCCCCTTGGGCATGGCGTACAGGATGCCCTTGAGGATGACCTCCTGGCAGACGTAGGTGTCCACCGACCACAGGATGTCGCCGGCGGGCGCGGAGAACTCCGCCACCACCGCCTTGCCGCTGGGGAACAGCAGGCCGAAGGTCGGCCCGGCGGCCGCGTCCATGATGGCCTCGGCGGCCCGGGCGTCCTTGACCTGGCGGATGGAGAACTGCTTGGCCATGCTGTCCAGCAGGCCCTGCTCCTGGAACCTCAGGTTCCGGATCAGGCGGTGGGTCGGACGGACGAACATGCCGGTGTCCTGGGAGGACACCATGGTGCACAGGACGAACGCCTTGCGCTCGTCCCCGGAGTTCTCCTGGGAGTACTTGTACGATGTCTCGTAGCGATGATGGCCGTCGGCGATGAGGACCTTCTTGCCGGACATCATGCTCCGGATCCCATCGACCGCCGCGCGGTCGGAGATGCGCAGCAGCTGGTGCCTGGTCCCCGAGGGATCGACGCACTCGAACAGGGCCTCGGCGTTCCTGCCGACCTCGTCCAGGTCGATCTCCGAACGGTCGAAGAGGCCGAAGATGGACTCGCAGTGGGTGGCCGTGGACCGGAGGAGGTTGAGGCGGTCCTCCTTGACCTTGGGGAACGTTTCCTCGTGAGGAATGATGTTCCCCGCCTCGTAGCCCTCGGAGCGCAGCACCCCGATGATGCCGTTGCGGGTCAGCCAGCCGTCGCCGTCCTTGAAGCTCTGGCGATAGAGGTAGTAGCACTCCTCGGCGTCCTGGGCCAGCTTGCCGGACGAGAGCCAGGAGTCGAGCAGAGCGGCGGCATGGTCGTACCTGCCGTCCACCCCGCCGAGCGTGATCCTGGTGATGTTGAACGGTTTGGACTGCAGCTTGGCCTGCTCCTCGGCGGAGATGATGTCATACGGGGGGGACACGCGGTCGGCGATGTCCTCGCTCTTGTTCAGGCGCGGCAGGACGCCACGGAAGGGGCGGAAATCGACCATAGGGAACGCTACTCGTAACGAGCATCCCGTTCAAGAGCGTTGCGCATGGTCGGGCACCGAACCATAGCACAAGTCTTTTATCGAGAGTTCAACTAGGCAGTGGGGCCGAGGACGGCCGCAACATGAACTTGATAGAGATGATCAACGAATGGATGCTCGCCCTGATCTCCTCCTCGGGGTACCTGGGCATATTCCTCGCCATGTTCGTCGAGGGCATCTTCACCCCCATCCCCAGCGAGCTCATCATGCCCTTCGCCGGCTACCTGGCGTCGACCGGGCATTTCAACCTGGTTCTGGTCATCCTGATCGGTTCCCTGGGAGCGGTGTGCGGCTCGATCATCGCCTACTTCATCGGCCGGAAGCTGGGAAGGCCGTTCATGGACCGCTACGGGCGCTACTTCGGCTTCGGGCCGGACAGCCTTTGCCGGGCCGACGCCTGGTTCGCCAAGTGGGGCAATTACGGCATCCTCGTCGGCCACGCGCTTCCGGGGATACGTTCGATCATCTCTTTCCCTGCGGGGATCGCCCGCATGGACCTCAAGCGGTTCGCCCTGTTCACGTTCCTGGGAGCGACGGTCTGGAACACTGTGCTCACCGTTGCTGGCTACTTCCTTGGGGAGTACTATATCACCTTCGCACAGAGCCTGGACGGGTGGGACATCATCATCCTGGCCGCGGTCGCCGTGGGCTTCCTCTCCTACGTCGCCTACGGCCGGTGGAAGAACAAGAACCGGCCGCACTGCGAGGAGACCGCGGACGGCGAGCACGGGCAGTGAGCCCGCCGCGGCCGTTCGCGCTCAGTCCTGGAGCCTCCACACCTTGCCGGTTCTCCCGCTCGGCCCGGCGTTATCGGCGCTGAGGACCAGGACGTCGCCTCGGAGGTCGGTGCCCACCGCCAGTAGGAACCCGGGCACCAATCCGCCATTCTGACCCTCCAACGCTATGCCGCTACGGTTCCAGGTCCCGTTCTCCGCCGGCAGCAGGACGAACAGCGGGCTGCCGGAGCGGAACGCGCCGAAGACGTAGCCGTCATTGATGGCGGTGATATTGCCATGGTAGACCGCCCCGCCGATCACCGCCGCGCCCTCACCGCCGGGCATGGCAGAGTTCTTGAACTCGCCGATGGGGTCGATGAGCGGTTCTCCGTTCGCTCCGGTGGAGGGACAGGAGGCCGGATCGCCCCGGGGGTCGCCGGGATCGAAGCAATGTGCGCCTTCCCGGAACCTCCAGCCGTAGTTGCCGCCCTTCACCACCAGGTCCACCTCCTCGTATCTGGCCTGCCCGGCATCGGCCACGAACAGCCCCCCGCCCACGGGATCGAAGGTGGCGTAGGCCGGGTTCCGGAACCCTAGGGCATAGATCTCCGGCAGGCCGCCTCCTGAAGCGTAGGGGTTGTCCTCGGGGATGCCGTATGGTTCTCTGCCGTCGACATCGATGCGCAGCACCTTCCCGTGAAGGGAACGGGGGTCCTGAGCGTTGCCTGCCGTGGCGTTATGCCCGAAGCCGACGTCGTTCGCGCCCCCGCCATCGCCGACGGTGATGTACAGGAACCCGTCGGGACCGAACAACACCTGCCCCCCGTTGTGATTCCTGGCCGGGTGGTCGATGGCCAGGACGTTCCGCTCAGTGGACGCGTCGACCGACAGCCCGTCCGGGGAGGCAGTGAACTCGGAGATGAGGTTGGTGTGGTCGAACCCCGCCTCCGCGCCCTGGCCCAGAGGAGCGGAGTAGAAGGCGAAGAGCCTGCGGTTGACCTCATAATCCGGATGGAAGGCGATGCTGAGCAGCCCCCGCTCGTCCCCGCCGGGGTCCACCGCCACCATCTGGTCCCGGAGGTCTAGGAACGTTTCCGGTAATAGGGTGTCGTTGTCCAGGAGCATGCGGACCACGCCGACCTGGTCCACAATGAACGTCCTGTCGGTGATGCCTCCGGCGCGGGCCACCCCTAGGGGGTGCACGAGGCCCTCGGCCACCAGTGTGAGCGAGAGGTCCTCCTCCCCCGCCGGACCGGAAGGCGCAGGCGGTGCGGTGAGCACCACCGCAGCAACCACCACTATCACCACCAGGGCCGCGCCTATCAGCAGCCATACCGCTCTCTTCATGCCGGACCTTATCTACTTGAACCACGGGATAATGAACTATTCCGCCTCCGTGGCGCTGAGCGCGCAACCTCGGCTCGCCTAGGAACAAATCCAGTGGGTCTGCCATAAGACCAGGGTGGTGAAGGTCCTGAACACGACCAACGTGTTCATCCAGGTGGACCCCGGTAGGCTCGCCGGCGGGAATAATCACTTGTTCGTGAGCGACAACGACCAAGAGGCCAGGAACCTAGTCGCTGGGTACCTGAGGGATCGGTACGGATGGAGGCGGGTGATCGACCTGGGGGACATGACTACTGCCAGGGGGGCTGAGATGCTCCTGCCCATGTGGCTCAGGCTATTCGGGGTAATGCAGACCCCCATGTACAATTTCAGGATCGTGTCGGAGAAGGAATGATCAGCGAGATACGAGCTTGAAACGTCCGACCGCTTTCACATGGTACGACCGGGGAACGAATGACCGCCAGCTTTTAAGAACGCAATCGAGAATCCGGAACGCGATCTTCATGAAGAGGCGAGAGAAGCTCACGTTGTCCAAGGAGAGGAAGGAGCAAGTGGTCTCGACGATCAAGAACTATTACCTCAAGGAGAGGGACGAGGAGATCGGCGACCTGGCCGCCGGCCTGATGCTCGACCTCATCATCGATGAGATCGCCCCCGAGTTCTACAATCAAGGCGTCTACGATTCATACGCGTTCATGGGCGAGAGGGTCGAGGAGCTGCTGGAGATCAGAAAATGATCCTGCCCCATATCGCCCTGGCATAGCCAGGTCGATGAGGGGGCCCAACGATCACATCGCGGGTCGTTGAGACCGGTCCCCATTTGAGCGAACGTTCCAGGAACATCACTGAATAATAATTAGGCGGGGTCATCAGATGACCAGGGCATCCCTTCTGGTCAACAGCATGTAGATGAGCAGGGGTCCGCCGATGAGGGCCGTGATCGCCCCCACCGGCAACATTATCGGATTTATCAGGTCCTTCGCGATGATGTCCGCGGATGAAAGGAGCAGGGCGCCCATCACCGCCGAGGCCGGGAACAGGTATCTGAGGTCGCTGCCCACGAGGATCCTGGAGATGTGGGGCGCCAGGAGGCAGACGAACCCGATGGCGCCAGTGAAGCTGACCACCACGGCCGTGGAGAAGCAGGCGATGAGGATCGCGGCCACACGCACTCTCTTAACGTCAACTCCCAACGAGAGGGCAGTATCGTCGCCCATCCTCATGATGTTGATGTCCTTCACCAGCCAGGTTGTGACCGCCAGGATGGCGATGAACATGACCAGAACGTACGGCACCTGCCATAGCGAGGCGCTGTTGAGGTCCCCCACCGACCAGAACAACGCCGATTTGACTGCGTCCGCCGCCCCGAAATACTGCATGATGGTCGTCGCCGCGGTGAAGATGTAGGATATTGATATGCCGACCAGGATCAGAGTACTGGGCATCACGTTCCGCCGGGCAGATGTGACCAGTATGACCCCTGCCGGTATCAGGGAGAAGAGGAATGCGTTGGTTATGGTCCCCATCGTGCCCACGGTCGCAGATATGCCCATGATGATCGAGAGGGACGCTCCGAACGCGGCGCTTCCGGACACGCCCAAGGTATAAGGCGTCGCCAACGGGTTCTTCATGATGGTCTGTATCAAGCATCCGGCTATGGCTAGTATGGCCCCGACGAACGTGGCCATCAGCACGCGGGGAGCGTAGACCTGAAGAATGATCTGCTCGGTCTTGTATGGGACCTCGTACAGTCCAGGTATGACCTGGTTCAGGAGGACCCCATAAACCTGAAGCGGGGTGATCGTCGTCGAGCCGATGGTGATGGAATAGGACATCAGGCCCACCATCAGGATGGCCAGGGCAGTGATGATCGTGACCCTCCGCACGTTCACCCTCCTGACCCTCTCCTTGTCGGGGTCCGTCTCGACCGTCCTGGACCATCTTGCCCTCAGCTGTTCTGCCACCATATGACTCCAACCCCCCGAGAATCGCTGGTCGCGTACCTTTCGCCCTTCTTCAGGATGGCCGACTTTATGTGTTCGGCCACCGGCCCTTCTTGATCCTCAGGGACACCGTAGAGGTCGAAGCAATTCTTCACTGCCGCTTCCAGACTGTCGAAGCAGGGGGCCTCAGGATATTCAATGACGAACGAAACCGGTTCCAGCCCCATATCCTCCGTGATGTTGGAGAGTATCACATGATCGGTGTGCTCGACCATGATCCGGCCGAACATAACCTCCTGGACGCTGAACGGTATCCTGATGTCAGCGGGAACGAAAAGGAACACCTCATCGGCGACCGTGCTTACCCTCCTCAGCTGCTTCTCCACATCCAGCATGAACAAGGAGAACGAGGAGACCGCCTTGTCGAACCTACCGATCGTTTTCGTGTCGATGTTCTCCCAGTAGTCATTCATCATCTCCAGGTTTCCGATCCCTTCCGCCCGGGCCTTCTCGGCCAACGACATCAGCATGCGAGAGGACGGATCCACCGACACGACCTTCGAGGAGGACCGGGCCAGGGGGACGGTCAGCCTCCCGCTCCCTGGTCCGATCTCCAGTACCTTATGATGGGACGAGGGCGCGACGATCCTGATCTGGTCCTCGGTCATCTCGTTCAGGAACTGATTCGATCCTATGCTGCTCGCGCGATGGTCCCAGAAAGAACCCGAGTTGAGCCTTTCACGTGAGGTCATCTTGATCGATCTGGTCCATTCCTCTGCCCATCCCATGTTCGCGTCTCCCAAATAGAAAAGGGAGGGGGGGGCCCTCAGTCGACCGGATGGTACATGAACACACCATCCGTTGAAACGTCGTAGTCATCGATCCCCAGGAAGTGCCCTATGTAGTAGTTGTGGAGGGCGATCGGATCGATGCTGGCATAGTAGCTCGGGTTGATGGTCTTGCCGATGTACGCCCCCAGTAGCACTGCTCCGGTGGGACCGTTACGGAAGTCTCCTGCAATCAGATATATGTCGTTCGGGTCCATGTCCGTCAGGAGGGTATGACTGCTCGATGTCGCGTTCTCCCACGATGCCTTGATCTCCGCCTCGTTCTGTGCCAGGTAACCGTGTTCGGGAACACCGGCCATCACCGTCCCTCCGAAGGTGTACTTCACCATGTGAAGGAAGATGTGATCGATGGTGGTGGCATTATCATCGTTGAACAGCGCGTCCACCTGGGACACCTTGGAGAGACTGGTGTTGTACTCGCTCCCATAAAGCGATGCACCGACGTTCTTGCCCCCTCCAAGGAGGCATGCCTGTCCTAGAGGATCGGTAAAGCAGTACACCGTCGCGGTCTTGGTGTCAGGGTTCAGGAAGTACGTGTTCGGGTAGTTGCTCATCAGGACCGTTGGCCTCTCGTCCTCCGGGATGGATCCGGCGATCTCGGCTAGTTGGTTGCGGGTCTCGAGGATCCAGGCGGCATATTCCTCCGCCCTCTCCACTGCGTTGAAAATGTACCCTGCCTTCAGGATGCCCTGGATGAAGTTCGAGCCCTCGGCGTTGGACATGTCTGGGTTGTATAGGCCTAGGTAGATCACGTCCGTGCCGATGAGCTTCTCTTGCTTGACGTCGTAGCTGTTGGTGAAGAAGGTCAGGAGAACGTCCATGTTGAGCTCGTTGACGAAGACGTAGTCAGGGGTGTTCATGTTCACGAGATTGGTGACGTTGGCCTGCTGGGCTGGCGTGAAGTAGAAGTCCTTGTACATGAACGGGGCATTATCTACTGCAACCACCTTGTCCGCCAATCCCAGGATGAGGCACAGTTCCGTGTTGGCATAGTACTCTGCCCCTATACGCGATATGTCCAGCCCGATGCTCCTATCGGCCCCGGCCCCATCGATGAACCAGAGCGTGTCAGCAGCCCCATCGAACACCTTGCGTATCTGGGTCGCGTCCGCGCTGTTGATGCTGCCATCCTTGTTGGCGTCAGCCAGCTTTATATTGAACTTATTGTCCGTTACGAACTTCTCCATCTCGGTGCTGTTGCTGTTAGGTAAGGCGCTGATGTATTTCTCGACCAGAGCCGCGTCAGCCTCATCGATGTTCGAATCTCCGTCCGCGTTTCCATATACGTCCAGCGCGACGGAGGCCAAGGCCACCTCGCCCTTGGCGTCGTTCTGCATCAACAAAAATGCGCCGACCGCGCCAGATATGACGAGGATGCCTGCGATAGCAATTGCAACGAGCTTCTTGTTCATGAATAACACGAATACAAAATTCGTATTAATATTTAACCTAAAAAGTGGAGATAAAATTATCCTCTTGCTTGCCATGTTCGATGCTCTCGGCTTGGCCCGAAGTTGAAGATGTGAGCGGTTAGCAAGCATCGATAAAGTTTGTATCCAGATATCAATTATTGTAAATTTTACATCATGGAAACGCAAGGAGATGATTTGCCTGCACCTATATTTCGTTATTCATTAAACAGGTGCACATGAATCCTTTAACTTACATAAGTTATATATACATAATATAGTGTCTTTCACCACAATGCGGCTGAGGATCGACAACGTCGTTTTCAACTATGGCAGCACCGAGATATTGAAGGAGGTCTGCCTGGATGCCTATCCCGGGGAGATATTGGGCATCCTTGGTCCCAATGGTTCGGGGAAGACGACACTACTGAGGTGCATAAACGGGATCCTCACCCCCAAGCAAGGCAGCATAGCCTTGGATGGAGCGGACATCGAGAAGATGAGCAGGATCGAACTATCCAAACGGGTAGGGTATGTTCCTCAGCACGCCACCCATGAGGCTTGCACCCCAACAGTATATGAGGTCGTCCTTATGGGAAGGAGGCCGCACGTGTCATGGGAGTTCGGTGCAAAGGACCGCGACATGGCCTGGCAGGCGATGGAGGAGATGGACGTCAAGCACCTCTCCTCACAGAGGTTCGACCGGCTGAGCAGCGGGCAAGCGCAAAGAGTATTGATGGCCCGGGCGATCGCCCAGGAGGTCAGGATGCTCCTCCTGGACGAGCCCACGAGCAATCTGGATGTACGATACCAGATCGATGTCATGAGGACGATCCACGATCAGGTGAGGACCAAGAACATGGGGGCCTGCGCGGTGGTGCACGACCTGGACCTGGCGATGCGGTTCTGCGCCAAGGTCGTCATGCTGCATGACGGGAAGGTGCTGGCCGCGGGGAACAGGGAGAACGTGCTCAATCCGGAGAACATCAGGACCGCCTACGGGGTCGATTCGGTGATCGACAACATACATGGCAGAGAGAGAGTTTTGATATTGTGAACTCCCGGACCCCCTCTGCCGCTTCCCATCATACATCTGGCCGCAAAATGGGCTCATCAGGTGATAGGATGTCCTGGAAGGAAGAATGGGCCATGGCGCACCGGCTGTCGCCCCTCAGGGTCACGCCGGAGAACGAGAGCAGGTGGGAGAGATACTGGAGCGTCTGTGCGGCGCAATATGGCAGGGACGTGGAGGCCGAAGCGCATCTCTACCAGGCGGTCATCGATCACCTTGTCCGGGAGGGGAGGCTGCGGTCTACGGATACAGTGCTCGACATCGGGTGCGGCCCGGGAACCTACACGTTGCCGATCGCCCGCCGATCTCGCCGCGCGGTAGGCCTCGATACGGCCCCCGGCATGATCGCCGAGCTGATGGAGAGGGCGAAAGAGCAGCGATCGGATAACGTCGAAGGGATAGTTGGCCGGTGGGAGGACCTGGGCGCGGGCGACTATGGCCTGGTGCTAAGCGCCCTCTCCCCCGCCGTGCGCGATGCCGATAGCTTGCTGAGGATGGGGTCCGTGACCAAGAGGGACTGCTGCTATATCACCGCTGCACTGGGAGAGGAGATGAGGACAAGGAACGAACTCTGGGAGAAGGTTGTCGGAGCGTTCCGCCCATCCCATGCCTATGATGTCAAGTACCCTCTCAACATTCTGATGGAGGAAGGGTGTAGGCCGGACCTCAAACACATCTCCGCCTCCTTCGAAACGGTCGTCGATGCTGACGTGGCCATCTCCAACTTCCAGGTATATTTTGAGATCTTCACCGAGATGGGCGACGAGAAGAGGGCTGTTATCAAGGACTTCATCCTTGACCGCAGCGAGGATGGAGCCTTTCGCAGGAGTGGGAAGAAGACCCTGGCGATCATGACCTGGACCGGGAACGAAGAGTGTTGAGGCTCCCGTGACACGGCCTTCCCGACTCCCCATCTCGATGACCGTCTGGATGAGCGGTACGATTAATGTGGTAGGGCGATTTAGTACCGATCAGTAAATCTGACAGGCATTTGTGGTTCCAGGTCGCTCGATCCCGTCATCGAGAGCTTAATGCGCGTGGCCCAGCCGGTTTTCTGTTCTTGGGACTACCGACCTATGCGACGATCCTGGTTTTATGCAGTGTTTCGCAATATCATGATAAAATGGCCTCTTTACCTACCGATGGGGCGGCCCATAATGATACGGAGAGAAAGGAGCGTGTTTGGACGCGCGACACTTTCCTCTCTCCCTCTGCATCGAGTTCCCATTTGCGGGAGTAAAGAGGGGACTACACCTCTTCGTCCAGCAAAGGGGGTCGGGCATGAGGAAATCCAATACGGGAGATAATTGAGAGTTCTACCATCTCTTCGTACCCTCCCGTTGTGCCGCCCGAACTTCCTCTTTGCACCGGTGTTATGGATAATGTATGTAAAATATTTTACTTCTTACTCATATATTTGATAAACCATTCCGTTCATGGGTTCTGTCGAAAAGGCGGAAATTGATCATGACGCCACCCCTGAGAAAACTTGTTGATCGCCTTACAAGGTGAAACCAACCGACCTGCGCCCAACGGACCCTCCCCCTTGTGAAAAATCTTTGATGGGTACTGGTTAGGAGAGGATTAGAATGTGGGGCATTCTCTGATAAACCAGATAATTGGAGTGGGCTCAGCCGGATTTGAA
>JAEILR010000024.1 GCA_016109435.1 Methanomassiliicoccus sp. | reverse complement strand
GAGGCCCCCTTGATGCCCCAGATCGGTAAGCGTTTGGGTATAGTCCTCGCGCCGAGAGGAAAGATGCCCAAGCCCATACCCCCAGGGGCGGACCCCAAGCCCATGATCGACAACCTGCGCAAGTCGGTTTCGATCCGCACGAAGGACCGCAAGACCTTCCAGGCGCCCGTGGGCACTGCGGACATGGCTCCAGAGGAGATAGCAGAGAACGTCGATGCCATCCTAAAGAGGGTCATCGGCAAACTAGAAAAAGGCAAGATGAACATTGACTCGGCCTATGTCAAGACGACCATGGGTCCGTCGGAGAGATTGATCTAGGAGGCATCAAGATGGCACACGTAGCATCTTGGAAGAAAGCGAAGGTCAAGGAACTCGCTGACGTCATGGTGAAGAACCCGGTCGTCGCCATCGTCGATGTCCATGGGATCCCCTCTCCCCAGATGCAGGACATGCGTCACGGGCTGAGGAAGTACGCCTCGGTGATGATGACCAGGAACAACCTGGTCCTTCTCGCCCTAGACGAAGCGAACAAGCAAAGGCCTGGCCTGGACAAGCTGAAGCCCATGGTCGGGGGGCAGTGCGCCATCATCGCCACCCCCATGAACCCCTTCAAGCTGTTCCAGCAGATGGAGGCCACCAAGTCGGCGGCCCCCGCCAAGCCTGGCGACATCGCTCCCGAGGACATCATCGTCAAGGAGGGTGAAACGCCCTTCAAGCCCGGCCCCATCGTGGGCGAGCTGCAGAAGGCCGGTATCCCCGCTGCCATCGAGGGCGGCAAGATCGTCATCCGCAAGGACAAGGTCCTGGTAGAGAAGGGACACAAGGTGCCCGAAGACCTCGCCAAGCTCCTGCCCAAGCTGGAGATCCTGCCCATGATCGTCGGTCTGGACCTCAGGGCCGCGTTCGAGGATGGCCTCCTCTACGAGAAGGCCGTGCTGAACGTCCCCGTGGGCTACTACCCGACCATGCTGGCCACCGCGGCCAGGAACGCGACCGCCCTAGGTGTGAGCATCGTTTACCCGACCAAGCAGACCATAGGTCCGCTTATGGGCAAGGCCTACCGCGAGGCATCCGCTCTCGGCGTCAAGGCCGCCATTCCCACCAAGGACACCATCGGTCCACTCCTGGCGAAGGCACGGGCAGAGATGCTCGCCATCGCCTCCCATGTCCCCGGACTGGAGGATGACCGGTTGAAGCAGCAGCTGTCCGCAGCCGTTGCACCTGCGCCTCAGGAGAAGAAGGTAGAGAAGAAGGAAGAGGAGAAGAAGCCCGAGGTCAGCGAAGACGAAGCAGCAGCGGGCCTTAGCTCTCTATTCGATTGAAGAAATAATGGAGGAATAGAAATGGAGTACATATACAGCGCTTTGGTCCTTCACGCCGCTGGAAAGACCGTAGACGACGATGCGATCGCGAACGTCCTGAAGAGCGCCGGCGTTGAGCCGGACGCCGCCAGGGTGAAGGCGCTCACCGCCTCCCTGGAAGGTGTCAACATCGACGAGGCCATCGCCTCCGCCGCTGTTGCCGCCGCTCCCGCCCCCGCCGCGGCCGCCGCGGCCCCGGCCGAGCACAAGGAGAAGAAGAAGGAAGAAGAGAAGAAGCCCGAGGTCAGCGAGGAAGAGGCTGCCGCGGGTCTGTCCGCCCTGTTCGGCTGAACGGACGGACGAAACTCAGAGGACCCGGTCCTCATCCTTCAACGGGCCTTGGCCCCCCTTCCAATCTTTTACTTTTTTCTCACTCCATCCTGCTGACGACCTGCCCCATCTCCCTCTCCAGGAGATTGGCGATGTCGCGGTCCATGCGCTCCTTGAGATCGGGCGGGACCATGGCGATGCCCAGGTTGACGCCGCACTTGCCGAGCTTGACCATCGCGTACGCCTCGCGGATCTTGGCGTCCATCAGCTCGGCCACCGCCGTCCGGATGTCGTTCCTCAGCTTGGGGTCCTCTTCCAGCTTCTTACGGATGTGCCGCTTGATCTCGTCCTTCACCAGCTCCCTGGCCGCCTCCACCACCAGGTCCTCCACCTTCAACGACCCCAACGGGTCCTTGACCATGGACATCAGACCTTCGTCGTCGTTCATGACCCGGAAATGGGCACCCCGGCACTAAGAACTGTTCCCCATAGATTATATGTGAGCGGGAGAATCATTTGTTGATAGTATGCGTCTGTCAGATTACTACCGCCTGGCGGTCGAAGAGGCCAAGAACGTCGATCCCCGGAGGGGGGCGGAGCTGGAATCCGCGCTCCAGCGTACCCGCAGGGAGTACGACGGGCTGGACGCCACGGGAAAGGAGAGGTTCGACGCCGATTCCCTGTGGAACCCCTACGCCGACAGCCGCATCCTATATGACGATGGCCGCGAGGACATCGCCTCAGTGATGTGGGGGATCGACATAACTCCGGCAGAGGTGCTCCTGGCCGACCGGCTGAGGGAGAAGGGGAGGAGTATCGATGCCGTCATCGGCCACCATCCCCGGGGCAGGGCCCAGGCCTCCCTTTACAAGGTGATGCCCATACAGGAGACCATGATGTGCTCCTGGGGGGTGCCGGTCACCGCGGCGGAGTGCATACTGGCGCCCCGCATGCACGATGTCATGTGCGCGACGCACTCGATCAACCACGCCCAGACGGTGGACGCCTGCCGCCTTCTGGACATCCCGTTCATGTGCCTCCATCAGCCCTGTGACCTTCTGGGACAGGACTTCATGCAGAAGCTGCTGGACAGGGGGGCCCCGGATCGGCTGGGGGACCTGCTGGAGCTGTTAGGGAAGATCCCCGAGTACGACCGGGCGATCAGGGAATGCAATCCGCCGGAGATCTACGCCGGGGGCCGGGACCGCCGGGCGGGGAGGATCGCGGTCAAGTTCGCCGGAGGGACGGCGGCGCCCAAGGAGATGTACGAGCAGCTGTCACGCTCGGGCATCGGTACGGTGGTGTGCATGCACGCGCCGGAGAGCCATATCGAGGAGGCGAGGAAGCATCACGTGAACATCGTGGTGGCCGGCCACATGGCCTCCGATTCGCTGGGGGTCAATCTCCTGGCCGACAGGTTCGAGGAACGAGGGCTGAACATCATCCCCTGCTCGGGGTTCACCAGGGTGAGGCGGAATTGACGCGCCAGCATTTCGAGCGGTCGAGCAAGGTGCTCAAGGACCCCGCCAAGCTCTCCTTCGACTACGTGCCAGAGCAACTGGTCCACCGCGAGCGGCAGATGGACCGGCTGTGGATGCTCTTCCGCCCGGTGCTCGAGTCCGGCGTTTCGCAGACCGCCTTCCTCATCGGCAACGTTGGTACGGGGAAGACCGCCACCAGCAAGCGTTTCTGCCTGGACCTGGTGAAGGAGGCTAGGGACGAGGGGCGGCCCATGGACTTCATCGTGGTGAACTGCCGCCAGCGGAACACCGAGTCCGCGGTGCTGCTCCGGCTGGTCAACCGCTTCGATGAGCGTTTCCCTGACCGGGGGTTCTCCACCGCGGAGATGCTGCGCACCCTGCGCAAGCACCTGGAGAAGGAGAAGCTGCACCTGGTGGTGGTCCTGGACGAAGCGGACGTGCTGCTGCGCAAGGGCGCCGGGGACCTCATCTACCACCTCTCGAGGTTCGACGAGGAGAAGGTCGGGGGCAGGGCCTCGATGTCCCTCATCATGATCTCCCAGAAGTACCTGCTGGACATGCTGGACCCGGCATCGCGGTCCACCTTCCGGCGGGCGAACGTCATCCAGTTCGACCGCTACTCGGTCGAGGAGCTGCGGGACATCATCGCCCAGAGAGTGCCCCTCGCGTTCTATCCGGGCGCGGTCCCGGACACCTCCATCGACCTTATCGCCGACGCCTCGGCGGAAATGGGGGACGCCCGGTTCGCCATCGAGATCCTGGAGAAGGCGGGCATGCTGGCCGAGGAGGAGAGCAGCCCCCAGGTCACCCCGGAGAACGTGCGCACGGCCAAGGCGTTCACCTATAACGTGGTCACCGGCACCAAGGTCGAGGAGCTGGACATCCAGAAGAAGCTGGTGCTGCTGGCAGTGGCCCGGGCTTCCCGGGACCAGGCCTACGTGACCACCAAGGAGGTGGAGGGCGCCTATAAGATCGCGGCCGAGGAGTACGGGGAGCGGGCCAGGGGCCACACCCAGTTCTGGGCCTACCTCCAGCAGCTGGCCGGCGAGGGCCTGGTGGAAACGAAGGTCACCGGAGACCCCTCCGGCGGCAGGACGACGTACATCTCCGTCCCGGACATGCCGGTCAAGGTGCTCGGCGAGATGCTGGAGCAGATGCTCTCCAATGGCAAGTGAGGGGCTGAGGAGGCGATGATGTATCAACAGCGGCCCGGGCCCGGCCGGACCTGACTTTAATATTTGATTTTAAACAAAACTATTTGGTCTAACAATCAATCATCCCCTTTACCCCGTTAACTTCGCGGTTCAGGCGCTGCCGGGGCGTACCACGCACACGTCGGTGGAGGATATGTCGCTGGAGGTTGAGCACATGATGGGGAGGGGGAAGGCGTCGTCACCGAAGGCAGAGGTCGTGGCTATAGACGACGCGATCTCCCGGGACTCCGCCCACTTCGAGTTCCGGGCCGACCACAGGAGCAGGTGGGCCTCCCGGGCGATCATCGGACTGGTCGGCATTGGCATCACCCTCCTGGCGTGGCAGACGGTATCGATGTGGGTGTTCGAGGTGAAAGGAGTCGTATATCCCTCCCCGACGGACACCGTACTGCGGCTGGCCGACCTCATGTCGGGGACCACCCTGTACGACCACACCATCACGGAGCATTTGCTCAGCAGCCTGGCAAGGTGGGGGACGGGCTATCTCCTGGCCGCGGTCACGGGGATCGTCATCGGCATGCTCATGGGAGCGAGCGCGACCGTCAACGGCATCGGCATGACCCCCCTGACCGTCCTGCAGCTCATACCCGGCCTGGCATGGATACCGATCGCCCTGCTGTTGTTCGGCCTGGGAGAGACGTCGACGGTGTTCATGATCTACATGACCGTGCTGCCGGCGGTGGCCATCAGCACCGCTTCGGGCATCAGGGAGGCGCCGCCTGTCTACCGCCGGGCGGCCAGCATCCTGGGGACGAAAAAGCCGGCGCTTTTCTTCCGGGTGCTCCTTCCGGCGGCCTCGCTGCAGATGCTCAACGGCCTGCGCATGGGGCTGGCCAACGGATGGCGGGTGCTCATCGCCGCGGAGATGGTGGTCGGCGTCGGCCTCGGTCTCGGGTACGTGCTGGTGCAGGCGAGGTGGTCCCTCGATTTCGAGGCCGCGTTCGTCTCCATCCTGGTGATATGCGGCATCGGCCTGTTCATCGAGAAGATATTGTTCACCGTGGCCGAGCGGCGGCTGCGCGACCGCATGGGCCTGGGGGCGGAGTGAGATGAGGCTGCGGTTGGAGAACGTGTCCAAGGCCTTCACGGACCCCCTGTCCGGCAAGGGCCTGCTGGCCCTCAGGAACGTGGACCTGGCCGTGGAGGAGGGCGAGTTCGTATGCATCGTGGGACCGTCCGGTTGCGGGAAATCGACACTGCTGAACCTGGCGGCGGGGTTCGAGCGGCCGACGCGCGGGAGGGTCACCCTAGGCGGGGAGGAGGTCACCGGCCCTCACCCCCGCATCGGGATGGTGTTCCAGGAGCACGGCCTATTCCCCTGGCTGTCGGTGCTGGACAACGTGGCCTTCGGCCTGCGGAACGCGGGGATGCCCAGGGACCGGGCGCGGCAGAGGGCCATGGAAATGCTGGAGAAGGTCGACCTGGCCAGGTTCGAGAGGGCCCGCCCGAGCGCCCTGTCCGGGGGCATGAGGCAGAAGGTGGCCATCGCCCGAACCCTGGTACTGGAGCCGGAGGTGCTTCTGCTGGACGAGCCCTTCGGGGCGCTGGACGAGCAGGGCCGCAAGCACATGGACCTCGAACTTCTCAAGCTCTGGGAGATGGGAGGGAGGACGTTCCTGTTCATCACCCACAACATCGAGGAAGCGATCGCGCTGGGCAGCCGCATCGTGCTCATGGGCACCAACCCTGGGCATGTGCACCGCGAGTGGAGCGTTGAAGTCCCCCGGCCGCGGGACCTCTTCCAGGAGGACGCCGTGAGGTTGAGGAAAGAGATCTCCTGCTCCCTGCAGGACGTTCTCTCGGAGTGCGGGTGCAAAAGGACGGAGCTGCTCGCGCCCATCGTGATAAAGGATACTGAGGCATAGAACATGAAGATAGGAAGGAAGATACTGGCAGTGGTGGCCGCGATCATCATCGTGGCCGCCGCGGTGGGGGCCGCGATCCTGATGAGCGCCCCGGCCGACGACGACGTCATGGAGCTGAGGCTCACCTACTCCAACAAGATCGACTACGAGCCGCTGATCATCGCCCAGGAGAAGGGATTCTTCAAGGACGAGGGATTGAACGTAACGGCGCTGATCGTCAGCGGGGGCATTCAGTCGGCAGAGGCCCTGGCCACCGGTTCAGCGGACATGGGGGCCATGGGCGACGCTCCGGGCGTCACGCTGATGGCCAAGAACATGGGCGCCAAGCTCATAGCCAGCTACGGTAGCGGGGAGGGACAGCACAGGCTGGTGGGATGGACGGACATCGCCACCGTGACCGACCTGGTGGGAAAGAAGGTGGGGGTGCAGTTCGGCTCCAGCAGCCAGGGCGCGCTCCTTCGCCTGCTGGAGGCCAACGGTCTGAGCGCCGATGACATCACCTCCGTCTCGCTGAGCCCGGCGGACATGCCCAACGCGGTCAAGACCCGCCAGGTGGACGCTATCATCGGTAGCGAGCCGTGGCCGACCAATGTCGAGAACGCCAATGGGGCCGACGTGCACGAGATCACCAACTCCAGCGGGCTCGGGAGCACCTATCCGCTGGTGCTGATGGTCACCCAGAAGCTCATCGATGAGAGGCCGGAGGTCATCACCGCGGCGCTGAAGGCCATCGACCGGGCGATCGCGTACATGGGAACGGACTACGAAACGTCCATCGCCCTGTGCGCCGGGAAGATCGGGATCTCTGTGAGTGATGAGAAGAAATGCCTGGACACCGTCAGCTACGGCCTGCGTCTGGAGCGGACGGACATCGACAGCCTGAGGTCGGTCGGTGAGTTCCTGCTTTCGAGCGGCAAGATCTCCGCTCTGCCGGACATCGAGGCCGCCATCGACCGCACCTACCTGGACGGTGTCAAGGCCTGAACCGCCAAGGAACCTCTATGACCCCCCGGCAGAGGTTCGAGGCGGCGTTGGAGCGGGACACGCCGGACCGCGTTCCTGTGTTCCTGCGCGATCTCACCCTGGGCCTGGACGTACTTGACGTCCCCACCCCGCGGGTGTGCGCCGGCCGCTTCGACGCCGAGCTGTCGTCCCGGGCGGTGGTGGCGACCCAACGGCATCTCGACCACGACGCGGTGGTCGGCAGCATCCAGTTCTGTGGCCTGGAAACGGAGATGCTCGGCGGCAGGCTGAGATTCCCGGAGCGCGGCATCCCCACCATCGAACGCCCGCCTTTCATCGCCCCAGAGGACGTGGACCGGGCCGAGCTCCCCGACCCCCTGACCGATGAGCCGATGGCCAATGTGGTGAGGGCGCATGAGATCACCTCAAGGAGGATCGGGAAGGAGGTCGCGGTCCTTGGCAACATCGAGGGAGCGGTGACCAAGGCCGGTCTGCTGCGCGGCCTCGAGGCCTTCCTCATGGACCTGCTGACCGACCGGGGGCTGGCCGAGAAGAGCATCGAGTTCGCGGCCAGGCTGGGCGAGGATCTCGCGGGTGCCCTGGCCTCCCACGGAGCGGACTGCGCGCTGTTCGTCGCCGCCGCTTCCGACAACCCCGATCTCATCGGTCCAGACGACTTCCGCAGGTACTCTCTCCCCGGTCTGCGGCGCATGGTCAGGGTCGCCGAGCAGCACGGCTTGCCGACCATCTTCCATCCTCACGGGATATTCACCGATACCCAGTTCTCATCGCTGGTGCCGGGGTCCATCGAGCAGGGGATCGCCGGCTTCCAGTTCGCCGAAGGCAACGACCTGGCCCTGGCCAAGCGGGAATGGGGCGGGGAAACGTGCGTGTTGGGCGGGGTCGATGCGTTCACCACCCTGCTGCTCGGGCCGGAGGAGCGGATCGCGGCGGAGACCAGGCGATGCCTCGAGGACTGCGGGACCTCCGGTTACGTCATGATGTGCTCCTGCTCCCTGCACCGCGGCATCCCTCTGGGCAACGTGAGGACGATGGTCGACGCCTGCCACCGATGGAGCGATGGCGTTCTGTGAACGCCGGCCGTCAGTGATCTCAATGGCCTTCCGGCGCGGACGCGGGGTCTTCGAGGGGCGGATGGTCGGCGGCCACCCTGAGGTAATAGGCCCAGTACGCCCTTAGCTGTCCATACCTTTCGGACATGGTTTCAAGCTCATCCCCGGTCACCTTACGGCCGTAGACCGCGGAGGCAGCCTTGGCCAGAGCCTTGTCCTTCTCCGGCAGGCGCTCCATCCTCCCCAGCCCCCGGACCATCACCAGCGAGGCGCCCCATGGCCCGATGCCCTCGATGTCCATCAGCCATGACCGAGCTTCATCATAGCCAGCGGCCTTCAGAAAGCTAGGGTCGACCTCGTGGAACGCCTTCGCCGCGCTCATGAGATAGCGCGCCTTACGCACGTTCAGCACCGCGCCGCGCACCTTGTCCTCTCCGGCGTCCAGGACGTCCGACGGCTCGGGGTAGGCCCACAGCGGGCCGTTCGGACCGGCCACGCTGTCACTGCAGAAGCGGAGCAGACCGGATTGGAGCGAAACGGCAGCATCCATGAAAGTATGAGCGCTCAGTATGGCCCAGCAGGCGCTGGCGAACGGCGATATGAACCGGACCTGGTGGAGGCCGTACAGCCGGGCGATGACCATGCCGAACAGCGGGTCCTCCAGCCCCGTCTGGTAAAGGGGCTCGAGGTCATCATCGATGCTGAGATGGTCGGCGACCGCGCTCAGGAACCCACTCGTTTCGATGCCCTCGGCCAGGGTCACTCCCAGCCTGGGGTTCTCGATGCTCCCGTGGGACACGATGGTGGCCAGGACCGTCCGGCCGCCGACGCGGAGGGGGCGATGGACCGCCTCGTTGACCGAGACCTGGTCCCGGCCCGGGGTAAAGGACGCGATGGCCTCACGGGCCTTCCTGAAGCAGAACGGGGCCCTGGGGACCAGCACGTGCTCGTCTCCACCGTTCTCGCCGGTGGCCCCTTCCTTTCGTGGCGCCGATGGACGATCGTTCCGGGTGATCAAGTTGTCCTCCTTCATCCATTAACATTATCTCCGCGGGCGGATAATCGTTGTCCTGCCCATCTCGAGCGGACTAGGCGAACCAATGAGCCCGAGGCTCGCAGGAACGGTGGGCCACCACCGTCTTCTTCTTGGTGAACATCTGCAGCCTGCTCATCGACGAGGGGATGCCGCTCTGCTTCCATCCCTGGAAGTACTCTCCCCCGGGGAGGGTGCGCACGCACTCGTTGATCCACACGTTGCCAGCCTCCAGCTCCTGGGCGATCTCCGCCCCGCGCTCGGGGTCCGAGGTCCATACCGTGGCCCCGAGCCCGTACCTGGTATCATTGGCCAACCTGACGGCTTCATCGTCGTCCCGGACGGCGCGCACCGGACATACCGGTCCGAAGGTCTCCTTCCTGACCACCTCCAGATCGTCGTCCGAGTGCCTCAGCACGGTCGGCAGGTAGTAGAACCCCGGGCCGTCCGGCTTCCTGCCGCCGCACAGCAGCTCCGCTCCCTTCTCGACGGCGTCCCGCACCGCCCGTTCCACCTTCTCCCTGGCCTCCTCACGGATGAGCGGCCCTACGTCCTCCTCCAGGCTCAAGCGTTCGGCGATCCCCACCAGCCGGTCCAGGAGCTCGTCGACCACGTCCACGTGCGCGTACACCCGCTTGATTCGAACGCACACCTGGCCGCCCCGGCCGAAGGTGCCGTAGGCGATGCCCCGGGCGGCCTGCTCCAGGTCGGCGTCGGCGCGCACGATGCCGGCGTCGTTCCCCGACAGCTCCAGGATCATCGGCCGGATGCCGGCGTTCCTGACGATGTCCAGGCCGGTCTCGATGCCCCCGGTGAAGACCAGGGCGTCGCAGTCCGAGGCGACCATCTGCTTTCCGACGTCCGCCCCTCCCACCACCGGGACGAACATGTCCCGGGGATACCCGGCCTCATGGACCAGCTCGGTGATCCGGAGGCCGGAGAGGGTGGACAGCTCCGACGGCTTGAACACCACGGCGTTGCCGGTCAGCAACGCCGGGATGGCGGTGATCATGGTCTGCCAGAACGGGAAGTTCCACACCCCGATGTGGCCGATGACCCCGTGCGGAGGGAATGATATGTTCGCGTCGGTCGCCGTCCAGGAGGATGGCAGAGGGTACTGACGGTCTCCCGCCGACAGGTACTCCTCGATGTACCGGTCCGTCCCCGAGAGGGCGCTGGAGTACGCTCCGGCGAGGGCCTTGCGGGGGATCCCCACCTCCTCGTGCATGAGGCCGACGACCTCGTCCTTGTGCCGCAGGCACACGGCCTCCAGTTCCTTCACCAGCGACGCCCGGTCCTCCCTGGTGGTATCTTTGTACCGCTCCTTCTGGCACCGCCTGGCCCGGGTGATGGCGTTCCGGACCTCGGACGGCGTCGATGAGGCTGTCGCCCTGATCAGCTGGCCGGTGCGGGGGTTCACGGAACGGACGGTCACGGCCCTTCAATCCTCCTGTTCGGTAATGAGCGTTTCCATGGACGGCCTCAGGGGAGGGGCGTCGCCGGCGGAAAATCATGTCTGATGAGGGAACGGGCTTCCGCTGGCGGCACAATTTATTAGGAAGCCGTCCAATCCCCGCATGGTGTTCCATTGGACGAGCTTATAGAGAAGGGGGTCAGGAGGCTGGAGTGGGCACGGGCCCATATGGGAGTGCTCGAGGACGTACGGTCCCGCCTGATACGGGACAGGACCCTGGAGGGGGTCAAGGTGGGCATGGCCCTGCACGTGGAGGCCAAGACCGGCATCCTGGCGCTGACCATCGCCGAGGCCGGGGCCAAGGTGCGGCTGGCCAGCTGCAACCCCCTTTCCACCGATGACTCGGTAGCGATGGCGCTCAAGCACCACTATGGACTGGACACCTATGCCAAGAAAGGGGAGAGCAACGAGGAGTACTACGCCAACCTCAACGCCGTGCTGGACATGGGGCCGGACTTCGTCATCGACGATGGCGCCGATCTCATCACCATCCTGCACACCACCCGCCGCGATCTCCTGGCGAACGTGAAGGGGGGCAACGAGGAAACGACCACCGGGGTGGTCCGCCTGCGCTCCATGGCCGCCGAGGGCAAGCTGGAGTTCCCGGTGATCTCGGTCAACGACGCGCACATGAAGTTCATGTTCGACAACCGCTACGGCACCGGGCAGTCGACCTTCGACGGGTTCATGAACGCGACCAACCTGCTGATCGCCGGGAAGCGCCTGGTGGTCGCCGGATACGGCTGGTGCGGGCGGGGCATAGCCATGCGGGCCAAGGGCATGGGGGCGAACGTCATCGTCACCGAGGTGGACCCGGTCAGGGCCATCGAGGCCAAGATGGACGGCTACGACGTGATGCAAATGATCGAAGCGGTGAAGGTCGCGGACATCATCATCTCCGCCACCGGGAACAAGGACATCATACGCCGGGAGCATCTCGAGGTGCTCAAGGACGGCTGCGTCATGGGCAACTCCGGTCACTTCGACAACGAGATCTCCAAGACCTCGCTGGACTCCCTTGCTGGCCCCCCGGTGAGGGTCCGCGAGTCGGTGGACCGGTACACCTTCGGGGACGGCCGCCGGGCCTACCTCATCGCCGAGGGGCGGCTGATGAACCTGGCCGCCGGACAGGGCCACCCGGTGGAGATCATGGACATGAGCTTTGCCATACAGGCACTGTCGCTGGAGCATCTGGTGAAGAACCATTCCGCCCTCAAGCCTCAGGTCTACAACGTCCCCGAGGAGCTGGACCAGCAGGTCGCCCGGACCAAGCTCAAGGTCATGGGCGTGCGCATAGACAAGCTCACGAACGAGCAGAGGAAGTACCTCCAGGGATGGCAAGAGGGGACATGAGGCCGTTCCTCACCGTCTACGGCCACGTGTGCCTGGACCAGATCATGACCCTGGAGCGGTTCCCCGAGCCCAACACCTCGGTGGACATAGTGGAGAAGCACCGCTACTTCGGAGGGACGGGCGCGAACATCGCCACCGCGGCCGCCGCGCTGGGGGTCCCCACCGCCCTCGTGTCCTACGTCGGACCGGACCTGCCGGAGGACTTCCGGCAGTTCATGGTGTCGAAGGGCGTGGACCTCTCGGAGATGACCGCCGTCGACGGCTACGAGACCTCGGCCGTGCTCATCGTCACCGACGCCCAGGAGAGCCAGATCGCTTACGTGTACCAGGGCCCGATGAGGGACATGGGCAAGTTCGAGCGGAAGATGTACTCGGCCCGGCAGTCCAAGTACGTGCACGTGTCCACCGGCCGGCCGGAATATTACCTGCCGGTGATGGAAGAGTGCCGGCAGTTGGGGAAGGAGGTGTCCTTCGACCCAGCCCAGGAGATCAACCGGATGTGGGACCGGGAAACCTTCCCCAGGGCGCTGGGCCTCTCCAGCCGCTTATTCTGCAACCGGAACGAGCTGAGGATCGCCATGCGTTACCTCGATGCCTCCTCGCCCGAAGCGGTGCTGGGGCTGGTCCCTGAGATCATCACTACCCGGGGCGGGGAGGGGGCCATCGTGCTCACTGGCCAGGGGTCCTGGTCCGTCCCCGCGGGGAGACCGGAGAAGGTGGTCGACCCTACCGGCGCTGGGGACGCCTTCCGCGCCGGGTTCTACGCCGGCCGGTACTACGGTCACGAGCTGCTGGAATCGGTGGCCTACGGCAACGCCGCGGCCTCCTTCGTCCTCGAGGCCAGGGGAGCGTTGACCAACCTCCCTACCTGGGACATGGTGGAAGAGAGGGCCGAAGGCATCCTCTCCGCGCTGCCTCGCTAGGACGCGGTTAGCCACGTCGTCCAGCCAGCTATAATTTCCTGGTCGAAACATTTATTATCGCACATAAACTAATGGGTGAGCAAGGTGAGAGTTTGGCAGTGGGGTTCGTTCTGATTAGCACCGCGCCGGCCAAGGAGCATGAGGTCTACAACGAGCTCCTCAAGGTTGAGGAGGTCGTGGAGCTTCATCCCCTGTTCGGAGAATATGACCTGATCGCCAAGATCGAGGCCGCTGATTTCAACCGCCTCGGCCAGGTCGTCGTAGACCAGATCAGATCGATCCCCGGGGTCATAGACACCAAGACGCTCACAGGCATTAAGTTCTGAAACAGGTGGAGAAAATGCAACTGATGGAATTCCTGACCATACTTCTGATGACTTTGGGCCTCTTCCTGGTGCTAGCCGGAGTGTTCACCGCCTACTTCGGTAGCGGTAAGAGCCGCACCATCGGTGTCGTGCTCCTTGTCGTCGGCCTGCTCATCGGCATCATCTGGGTCGGCCTGCGGCTCATGGACCCGACCTCGACCGGCATTATCGATGTCAGCATAACCCAGACCATCTGGGTGGCCTTCCTGTACATCCTGGCGGCCCTCATCGGCGCCTTGATCGCGATCGGGGTGTTCCTGCTGGCCATCATGAAGTCCTGAACCGGACGTCCAAACCCCTTCCCAACACAACCTTTTTTAGCCCGTCCCACTTCACTTGGCACATGCCTCAAGTTCTCATCGTCCTCGGCAGCAAGAACGATGCTCCGGTGGCCCGAAAGGCCTCCGATGTTCTCAAGGAGTTCGGCGTCACCTCGCAGACGGTGGTCGCCTCCGCCCACCGCACCCCCGACCGAGTTAGGGAGCTGGTCGCGGGGAGCGATGCCCGGGTGTTCATCGCCATCGCCGGGCTGTCCGCGGCGCTGCCCGGAGCGGTCGCGTCGGCCACTGTTAGGCCGGTGATCGGGGTGCCGGTCAGCGGGAAGGTCAACCTGGACTCCATCCTCTCCATCGTGCAGATGCCGGCCGGCATACCGGTGGCCGGGGTCGGCCTGGACCGGGGGGACAACGCCGCGCTGCTGGCGCTGCAGATCCTGGGGCTGACAGATGAGGTCATCGCGAAGAAGCTGGAGAGGCACCGCGCGGACATGGCCGAGGCGGTGGCCCGGGATTCCGAGGAGGTGAGCAAGGATGTTCAATGCTGAGAGGTTCGTCAACGAGCAGATCGCTGAGCTGAAGGCTCAGATCAAGGACAAGGCCATCATCGCCTGCTCCGGCGGGGTCGACAGCACCGTGGCCGCGGTCATGGCCTCGAGGGCGGTGGGCGACCGCCTGCTGACGATATACGTTAACACCGGCTTCATGCGCAAGGGCGAGACCGAGGCGGTGCGAGAGATGTTCGACGGGCTGGGCGTCAACTACAAGATGGTGGACGCCAGCGAGGAGTTCTTCGCCGCCATGAAGGGCGTGACCGATCCGGAGAGGAAGCGCAAGATCATCGGCGAGAGGTTCATCCGGGTGTTCGAGCGCGAGGCCAAGGAGTTCGGGGCGGAGTACCTCGTGCAGGGCACGATAGCTCCGGACTGGATCGAGAGCGGGGATGGGGTCCGGGACGTCATCAAGAGTCACCACAACGTGGGCGGGCTCCCAAAGGACATGAACATGCAGCTGGTGGAGCCGCTGAGGGACCTGTACAAGGACGAGGTCCGCATCGTGGCCCGCTACCTGGACGTGGAGGTTTCCGAGCGCCAGCCGTTCCCCGGGCCGGCGCTGGCCATCAGGGTCATCGGCGAAGCCACCAGGGAGGCCGTGGACATCGTCAGGGAGGCCTGCGCCATCGTGGAGGAGGAGATCGAGCTGGCTTCCGCCGCCGGGAAGATGACCAGGCCGTGGCAGTACTTCGCCGTGCTCCTGCCCTGCAAGTCCGTCGGCGTGCAGGGCGACATCCGCGCGTACGGGCGGACGATCGCGGTGCGTTCGGTCGAATCGATCGACGGCATGAGCGCCGCGTACTCTCGAATACCGCACGAGGTCCTGGAGCGCATCTCGGTGCGCATCACCAACGAGATGAAGAGCGACGTCAACCGGGTGGTCTACGACATCACCAACAAGCCCCCATCGACCATCGAGTGGGAGTGAGTTAATAAAAATGGCTGGAAACTGTTGATTATCTTGGTTTCTGGCCCCTTCCCTCCCACCGTGAAACCATTATGCTTAACGCTCCTCGCGAAGTATCAACGGATGGGCACTTGACGAAAAACCCGTCCATGACACCTGTTCGCCCGTTTTGAATGCTATTTTCAACACTAGTTCCTGTTCAATCAAACCGCCCAAGGTGGCAACCGTCGGGTAACCTCTAGAAAGATGTCGCCATACCTCCTTGTCGATAAGAAGAAACATGTCGAGCCTGGGTCCCCTTCAGACTGACGAAGACGCGTACATGATTGTCCCCAGCATCAAACGGGGGGCTTCGCCTTCCTGACGGTCGATAGTATGGTTTATGGTTTGAACAGGCGGGTCAATTAGAAGAGCGGCAAGATTATACTCATCATCGGCCTCACAAGCTCGAGGATGTGCAATCAATCAAGTAAAAAATGCTGAATGGATCATAAATGTTTTTTTAAGCTAAAGCTAAAAGGCCTATCGCCACCTTTTTACTAGACTATAATTACGTACCTATCTATCAATACTAAAGCCTCCCAGGAACTTTGTCATCCACGACCTGGCGAACGACAGTCTTGATGAGCAGTTCTCGAAAGCTTCGGCGATGATCGTCCGCATCTCCTCCACGTCCTTCACGAACTCGGCGGAGATGACCCGTTTGATGCTCTTCCAGATATACTCGATCGGATTGAGGTCCGGAGAGTACGGCGGCAGGAACACCAGTTGGATGTCCAGCGTGTCGGCCAGGGCCATCGTGGCCTTGGTGTGATGCGAACGGAAATTGTCCAGCACCAGGACGATGCGGCCGACCGGATTCGCCGCTCTTATCTTCCTCAGGAACCGGCAGACGTCCTCCTTCTTCGAGCGCGGCTCGAAGTCGATGATCGAGCGGCCGTTGAGAGCGTAGAGCCCGAAGGCGTTCGCCTTGAACCTCGAGGTGTTCTTCCACACCTCCGGACGATCGTGAGACCAACGCCTCACGGTGTTGGCGTCAGTCTGCGGCGAAGCTTCGTCCATGAAGCCGATGACGCGATCATTCATCGATCCCGGAAGTTTTTTTTAGCTGTTCCTCGGCGTCCGCCGGACGCCGATGGTCATGCTGGAACGGTTTGGCGTATCTCAGTCCCATTTTGCGCATGATGACCCGGACCTGCTTTGGCGTGTATTCGACCCCGAAGCGATCGCGTATCATCTCCCGGACCTCCCCGGTGGTGAAGCTGCCGGAGCTCAAGCGATCCATCAGCTCCTCCTTCCGTTCGGTGGTCAGCTTGGACGGTTTCCCGCCGGCGAAGCGGGGTATGAGGCCATGGTACCCGGACTCGTTCCAGCGTTCCTGCCAGATGTAGGCGTTGTTCTTAGTGATGCCTACAAGTTTAGCCGCTTCCTCCACACTCTTTCCTTCGTAGCGATATCGAACGAAATAGAGCCGCTTCAGTATCCTGGTGTCTTTCTCCAGGGTCTTGATGCTATTCTCCAGATCCTGAGCGGCAAGATGCTTCTCGATCCTGATCTCCTCCGGCCTGGCCATGATGACGATGCGGCATTAGATAGTATTAATAGTATGGTTCGTAACTATAGATGACCTAAACCTTTTATCTTTTCTCATATATTATACGAAAGGTGGCATAATGAATTTCAGGATACTGTCAATGTCATTGGCGATTGTGCTGGTGCTTGCGGTAGGTGCTGTATGGGTCCATGAAACGTATGGAACAAAAGCGCCAGAAAAGACCGATCGCGCCGTTGTGATGCTGTGCAATAACGAGGATTCCGCCTCCTTGCTTGGGAGAGTGAGGGAGTCGACAGACCAAATATTGGTCTCTGACAACCTGTCCGCCCTAACTGCTATCGAATACAGGGAGTACATGGTGTTGATCGAAGGCGTTTGGATAAACACCGTGCAGATGGATCAGCTAGTGGAGGTCCTGAAGTCATTGATTCACAACGGAACCCCGGTCGTCGTCATCAACGGCAACTCGGACATCATCGATAAGGCGATGGGAGTGGAACCGACCGGCCCATGGGCGACATCAGAACCTCCGGCGATCTATCCATGCTGGGGAATATGCTATAACCCAGTAGAGAACACCACGAGCTCGATGAACCTAGTGACCCAAGACGACGACCTGGCCCTGGTGACGTATCAGTCTTACGATTGGTGTAGTGAGTTCATCGATCCTGTATGATCTGCTGTGTAGATGGTAGACCAAAAGCGGCTCCTCACCTCCAGGCATCTCCGATTCGTCGCGGCCATCGATTATCTCGCGGCACCACAACGTGGTGAGGTCAAGCGCCTGAGATTCGTACGCTGAGCCTAGGATTCCGAGGAAGCTTTGCACTCTCTTGAACCCCAGGCGCATGCATCGTGAACGAATGTCACGAACTCGATCAATGAACGAGAATAAACGAACGGCCATCCTTGTTTGCTGCCACCTGTCTCGCGCTGCTCGTAGTCGATTCAAGGATTATCCCCAAAAGTGCGAAAGTGGCTACTCGATCAGTCCCTCGACCTCGCCCAGGTTCGCCACGGTGTGGTCGGGGACGACCCCATCGGCCTGGGGGCAGAAGGCGGAACATTTCAGCACCGCCCGCATGCCCACCCCCTGGGCCCCCTTGATGTCCTGGGCCAGCGAGTTGCCGACGTACATCGCCTCCGACGCCTGCACCCCGAGGTTGGACAGGGCGATCTTGAAGATCTTGGGGTGCGGCTTCCTCAGCCCGACGTCGGTGCTGAACACGTAGTCGTCGAAGTAGGCGTCCAGGCCGAAGTGGGTGATGTCCCGCATGGGGAACTCCGACGGCAGTCCCCAGGCCACGTCGGATATGAGGCCGATGGTGAGCCCGCGCTCCTTGATCGAGGACAGCAGCTCCACCGCCCCGTCCACCAGTCGTCGGTCCTCTAGCAGCACGCCGTAGAACGCCTCCAGCCCGCGCTGCAGGCTGTCCTCGTCCAGGCAGCCGTACCGCTCCAGGACCTCCCCGATGAGGTCCACGAGAGGCACTTCCACGTACTGGTCGTACTTCATCGACCTGGCGTGTTGCAGTCGCTGCGTCAGGTACGCGTTGAACTCGTCGTGGTCCGTCTTGGGCGAGGTCTCCCTCACGATCTCGTAGATCTTCGCTATCCCCCGCTCCTCCGGACCCTTCCAGTCGCAGTAGTAGTCGATCAGCGTGTGCCCCAGGTCGAACAGTACCGCCTTCATAGTCCTACACTAGGTCGGGCCGATAGATAAACCTGGCTTCAACAGCCACGTTCCTCAGGAATGAAGTATTTATCTTAGCGCGCGCGTTCACGGCTTCGTATGCGCGTGTACGTGGTGGACAACGGCGGCCAGTGGACCCACAGGGAGTGGCGGGTGCTGAAGTACCTCGACGTGGAAACGAAGATCGTACCGAACACCACGCCCTTCGACCAGCTGGACGTCGATGCCCTGGTCCTGTCCGGCGGATCGCCCCACGTGGCCGACGAGAACGAGAGGATGGGCCGCAACGGCGAGTACCTGGACCGCGCCGACTTCCCCATCCTGGGCATCTGCGCGGGGTTCCACTTCATGACCAACCACTTCGGCGGCCGAACCGCCCCGGCGGGCAAGCCGGAGTTCGGGAAGGCCACCCTCATCGTGGACCAGGAGGACGATATCTTTCTCTCCCTTCCCCACGAGTTCGTGGTCTGGCAGAGCCACAACGACGAGGTCCGCGAGGTGCCGGACAACTTCGAGGTGCTCGCCCACTCGGTCGACTGCCCGGTGGAGGCCATCAGGGTGAAGGGCAAGCCGTTCTACGGACTGCAGTTCCACCCCGAGGTGGAGAACACCGAGCACGGCACGGACATCTTCAAGAACTTCCTGAAGGTGGTCGAGGAATGGCACCGCTGAGCCCTGATGACCTGTCGCTGCTCAAGGATGCGCTGGACATCAAGCTGAGGAAGGAGGATCTGGAGCACGCCCTGGGCCGGGCGCTGCGCAACCGGGGCCTCGAATACGATCGGTACATCACCATCACCTCCGGGGTGAGAGCGGCGAGGCATAAGGACGAGAGCACCGAGGCCTGCGCCCGGCGGCTCATCTCAGAAGGGTGAACAGGAAGAGCGCCAGGACCAGCGACGAGATGATCGCCAGCAGCATCAGGACCCTTCGGTCCTTGAGCATGCCGGCCGAGCCGATGATGATGGGCACCGGGCCGATGAGCACGACCCCGCCCCATTCTCTATTTGTTTCCTGGGCCGGGCCTTCCACGGACTCCCGTGCCCGCGACGGGACGAGGGACAGGAAGATGAGCATCATGCCGCCGATGATGGCGAGGACGGAGAGGGCCGCCAGCGGCCCGGAGCCGTAGATGACCGGGATGATTAGCAGGAACGCGATGGACGCCTGGCCCTCCGCCACCGCCCAGGCTAGGAGGAGCGTGCCGGCCGCGAGCAGCAGGACGCCGGAGACGCGCGTGGCACGCGAACGGTCCATGTCGTCGCCATGTTCCCCAGGCGATATCTCCCTATCGGTCAGTCCGCACGCATGATCATGGGCGTCTCCGGTCCGAGGTCCAGGACAGGGGAATGGTCGTCGAGGTCCACCGATAGGGTCGAGCCCTCGCTCCACATGCCGGAAACGTACAGCACCCCGTTCCTGATGTCGTAGCCGGAGTCCATGATCCGGGCACCGTGCAGGTCCGCCAGGGACCCGCTGCTCATCCTCAGGGTCCGGCCGCCGTCCTTCACCACGATGTCCTTGACCGCCCTGCCCCCTAGATCGATCTCGATGGTGACCGGGACCTTCCAGTACCCCGCCGCCGCGGCTCCCCCGCAGCTCACGTTATACGACCAGGTCGAGGCGTCCGACCGGCCGGCATCGAAGCTCAGGTCAGCGGACCACCGGCCGTAGATGTAGCTGGCGACCTCGCCGTCGGTGGCCTTCCAGTTCTCCAGCGTGTAGTTCGTCTTGCCGTTGTCGATCCAGTGCATCAGCTCCGGGAGCGCTATGGCCCGGTTGGGATGCCCATATGCCCGAAGCACGCCGTGGTTCTCGGCCACCTCGTCGACCAGCTCGAAGGCGGAGGTCCAGTTCCGGGGATTGTCCCAGCTCAGGGACCGCGACGCGTCCATTAGGTCGACCGCCCGGTAGGGATACCATCCCGCCCCGCTGCCCAGGTACCCCCCGGCGTCGTACCACGAGCCCAGCTGGGTGTGGTTGCCCGGCGACCCGGCCACCTTGTCCGAGGAACGCCCGTCGATGCGGATGCCCGCCTGCCAGAGCGCGTACAGCTGCTGGTAGGTGGCCTTGTTGCCGGGATTGGCCATGGAGATGTAGGTGTCCCCCTGCCCGCCGTTGGAGGGCGCGTCCCACCGGCCGGCGTACTCGTAGTTGTTTCTCAGGAAGCTCGCCCCGGTGTTGGCCTGGGCCACGGCGTCGTTCCAGAACTTGATGCTCCCTCCTTCCCAGTCGTGGGGGTTGTGCAGGGCGATCTCCAGGTAGGGGTAGGTCAGGGTCTGCCGCGAGCTTCCTCCCTGATAGATGGAGTAGGCGGTAAGGGGATGCTCGTATCCGCGGTAGACGGTCAGGGCGCTGTCCGGCCCGGCGCAGTCGTCGAGGCCGAACACGCTGACCCAGTCCCAGCCGTTCCACCATTCGCTGACCCGGGCGTGCTCCGCCACGGCCACCATGGTCAAGGAGATATTATCCTCCACCGTCACCCCGTCGAGTTCGACGGAACAACGGACCTTCTTCCCCCATCCCGCCTCGAAGCCGAGGTCGGCCTCGTACCTGCCGGTCGTCGCGTTGAACGGCGCCGGCGTCCCTCCGATGGTGACCGATGCGCCTTCCCTAGGCGCCCCCGTCGGCAGGCCGGCGGTCGGCACCTGCGCTCCCTGGTACGCGTACTCGTAGAGCGGCCCGACCAGGGGATAGGGGGCGGTGGCGCCCCGGCAGGCCAGGTTATCGACGATCCACGCGCCGCTGTAGGTGGTCACCGACCACGGCACCGAGGGGTCGATGCCCCTGCGGGTGAGGACGGTGGAGGTGGTGCTGAGCACCAGCTGGGCCGGTCCGCCCCATCCCGAGGGGATGTCCACGGTCCCCTGGCCGACCATGACCCCGGAGGTGTGGAGCACCGTGATCACGCACCTGCCGCCCTCGCGCTGGAAGGAGACGATGTAGCGGTCCGGGGCGTACCCCTCCAGCGGCCCCTTTGGCGTGGTGGACGCGATCGTGGTGTTGCTCAGGACGGTGGTCGCTCCGGCTCCCACGTCCCTGAGCGACACGTACCGGTCGTCTGGCGTTCCGTACGACAGGTCGACCGCGGCCAGGGCGGTGCCGTTGCGGTCGATCAGCTTGGCCGTGAGCCCGATATGCTGCGTTCCGAACGAAGGATCGAAGGCATCCCCCGCTTGGGGAGAGTAGCACTCGAAGGAGATGTTCCACCCCGGTCCGCGCACCTCGGGTGAGTACCTCAGGAGGACGGCGTCGACGGCGCTGGCGCGCATCATGCACCATATCTCTCCGTCGAGCACCACGCTCTCGGTGGCCTCGGTCTGGTGGAATGCCACCTGGCGGTAGTAGCTCAGGGTGCCGGCGGAGGCCCCGGCGAGGGTCTCCACGCTGCCCCAGCGGTCTGCCTCCCGGACCGTCCCGGAGGGTATCGAGGCCACGTTCACCCACGCCCGGGCGGTGCGGCCCTCGTCAGGAACGGCCGCGCTCCCCGGACCGTGGTAGAACAGGATGAGGCCCGCTGAAACGCTGGTCACCATCAGAATGACCACGACCAAATAGGCTGCAAGCTTCCTGCGGTCCATAAGGGGCCCCCGACGATAGAACCATATCCTGCATCTAATTAAAACGTCCCTTATCCAAATCCGGGGGCCGGAGGAAGGCTGCGGGAAAACGCCCCCGGCCTACCGGAAACGTTTTTAAGACCCCACCATGATGGGGGCCAGGGTGCGTCCCTGACGACCTTGGCCCTTCTTGTCACCGAGATACTGCAGGCCCGTGATTTCCAGGTCACCGCACGGGAGGACCACCTTATGGCCTGCAAAGGGGGCAAGGAGGTTGTTTTCTACCTTATGGCCACCATCGACCGGGCGGCCGCGGAGGCGTTCATCGCCCGGTTCCGTTCCCATCCCGGCAGGAAGGTCATCGCTACCCTGGAGGCCCTGCCCCCCTCGTTCCTGGAACCCCTGGACCCATCGGTGACGCTGTGGGACCGCGCCGCGCTGGAGCACGAGATAGGGCGGACCAGGATAGAGAAGGTCATGGGCGGCACGGACCACGGCCTGGTCGACGAGCTGGTGGCCGACGATTACCCCCGGCTGATCTCGCCGGAACTGCTGGAGGACATCCAGGACCCCTCTGTGGGGGAGCGCATCGTGCGTCCGGTCATCGGCACGGAGGACATCAGGGAACTGTCCCGCAAGACCGTCTCCGGTTTCCGCTACCGCCTGGAGCTGGTCCCCCATTACGTCTTCGGGTACATCTGCCCGCTGTACATGGAGAACGAGAAGGTAGGGGTGGAGCGCGGAACATTGTCCATCAACGGTCTCACCCACAAGGCCGAGTCGTGGAGCGAGCGCACTGAGGTGGTCTATGCCCTGGAGATCAGCCACCGAACCCTCGAGCCGGCCATCGGCACGGAGGACGCCCGTCGGCTGGCCAAGCGCGAGCTGGTGAGGGTAAGCTCCTATGATAAGGACATCATCCGGGAGGAGAACCACGTCACCATCACCGAGAAGAGAAGGGTGGCCCCCCGGGAGGAGCAGATCGTGCTGGAGGACCGCGGGGTGTTCTACATCCCCATCTGGTGCGTGGAGGGCGTCCACGGGGTCATGATCGTCAACGCCGGCACGGGGAAGATCGTCAGCGAGGACTATTACCGGATCTAGGGCCGAGGACCCGTTCCATCCTCCTGCCGATGTCGTCCCAATGCGTCCCCTTCCAGTAAACCTGCCCGCACTTCTGGCACACAAATATCTCGTCCCTGATGGCCAGCACCCTCTCCGGCACCCTGCCCGCCACCTCCCCGGCCGGCGTGAGCCTCAGCTCCCCGTTGCAGATCGTGCACCTCGTCATGCGGCGGTCGGCGCGGAGGCCGAACGCCGAGACCACCTGCCCCAGCTGGCCGTCGAGATCGTCGCCGGTGATGAGCAGCCCTTCGTCCCCGGCCCGCTCCGCCAGCTGGCGGTCCCTGGTGAGGATCGTCCTTCCCTCCCTCCGGGCCAGGGCCAGGACCTCTCCGTCGGGAAGGTCCCGAACGTACTCAGTGTCGTAGCCGATCATCCGCAGCCATCGGGCCAGGGAGCCCAGCATCTCGTCGGCCAGGAACCTAGGTCGGTCCATCGCCAGCCTCGTAGGTGAGCAGGACGCCATCGCCCAGCCGATCACATCCTACCAGTTTGAGGCGGGCCGCGCTCTCCTCCGGAAGGCCCGCGCCGTCGGCCGGGGTGGGGGAGTTCCTTCCCCCCACGATCATGCTGCCGACGAAGACGCAGTAGCGGTCGACCATGCCGCTCTCGAAGAAAGAAAAGATGGTCTCCCCGCCGCCCTCCACCATCAGCGTTCTCACCCCTCGATCATAGAGGCTTTCGAGCATCGCCGCGATGTCCACCTTGCCCCGGCCGGCGCGCAGCACATCCGCTCCAGGCCAGGTCGCCGTGCAACCCTCGACCGTGACGATCAGCGTTCTGGCCCTGGCGTCCAGGACCCTGGCCCCGGCGGGGGTGCGACCGTTGGAGTCGAGGACCACCCGCAGGGGGTTGCGCTCCGGGGGCAGGCCTTTGACAGTCAGGTGGGGGTCGTCGGCTAGAACCGTGCCCACGCCCACCAGGATGGCGTCCGAGGAGGCTCGCATCCGCTTCACTCTCTCCAGGTCCTCGGCCGACGAGATCCGCAGCTGCTTCCGCGACCGCCCGGCGATCTTGCCGTCGGCGGTCATGGCACAGTTGACCGTCACCATTGGCCTCACGGGCCTGAATATGGAGCGCCGGAGTATATCTTTTCCCATCGGCGGCGGCCCCGTTCGCATGGCCGCCTTACCTTCGGCCATCCGACCACATTTTATTATGTTGGGGGTGGAATCGATGGAGCATGAGCTACATCAAGATCATCGAGATCGAGGAGATGAACCTGCGCGGCGCGTACGTGGTGGACGGCTTCCCGTCCATCGGCCTGGTCGGCTCCATCGTGGCCAACTACCTGGTGAACTCCCTGAGCCTCCGCCAGGTCGCGGTGGTCGATTCGGACACTTTCCCAGCGGTGTCGATGATCAAGAAGGGAGTACCTCACAGCCCGGTGCGGCTCTACGCCGGGGACATCGGCAGCAGCGGGGACCGCATGGTGGTGTTCGTCTCCGAGTTCCAACCTCCGCCGCACATCATCAAGGAGCTGGGGAAGACCATCATGGACTGGGTGGAGGACCACAAGTGCCGGATGATCGTTTCCCCGGAGGGCATCAGCACCAAGCAGAGCACCAAGCCCCCCAACAAGGAGGGCTCGGCCCCCCAGGTCCTGGGGATCGCCTCCACTCCCGAGGCGAGGGAGATGCTCAAGGCCAACGGCATCGACATCTTCGAGGGAGGGGTGATCGTCGGCCTGTCCGGCGTGCTGCTCAACGAGGGGGTGAACCGCCTGCTGGACGTGGTAACCGTACTGTCGGAGGCGAGCGCCGAGTTCCCCGACGCCCGGGCCGCCGCGGCGGTCACCCAGGCGATCAACAAGCTCATCCTCAGGGACTCCCTGGACATCGAGCCCCTGCTGAAAGAGGCGGAGGTCATCGAGGAGAGCCTCAAGGACATGTACGAGAAGGCCGGCAAGGAGGACGAGCTGCGGAAGGTCACCCTTCCGGGGATGTACGGCTAGGAAGAACGTCCACGGTCCATCCCTCGTCCTCCTCGGTCTCCTTGAACTCCACCGGCAGGAACTGACGCAGCAGCCACATCTGGGTGCTGAGGTGCGAGGTCACGTCCAGCACGCGGAAGCGGGACGATCCGTCGGCCAGGGCCATGTACGGTAGCATCTGATCGGCGGCATGGACGTCCAGCGTACCGGGGCCGTCCATCTCCTCCCTCAGCCGCCGGGCGGCGTCCTCCCCCACCCGTTCCGCCGGCACTCCCTTCTCCCCCAGGCCGTCGGCGCCGAGGACGGTGTTGTGGTACCGAGCGTAGAGGGCGGCACCGGCGCCGGTGGAGCGACCGGACGTGCGGTGGGCGCGCAGGCGGAGCTGATGATCGATCAGCGCCTGCCGGACGGCGTCCTCCATCCTCAGGGCCACGTGTTCTGGAAGGTTCTGAGAGAAGCACTCTCCCCCCACCTCCTCCAGGCGACCGCGGTCCTCGAGGACGAGGGGCGAGAGGCGAGGGCAGGGAGCGACGACAGCGCGGACCGCGCCCCCGCCCTGGGGATAGAAGCCCCGGGAGAGCAGCTCCACCTGCACATCGTAGCCCATGCGGGCGAGCAGGGGGACGAGCACGTTGACGTAATAGTCCACCGGGGGCGACATGCGCACGTTGGTCCCGCCCCGGACCTCCAGAATGGTGGAGGCGGGCGCGTGCAAGGACGCCAGGAGGCAGGACTGCAGGACCAGGGTGACGCTTCCCGCGGTGCCCACGTCCAGCTCGTAGCTCCCGCCGATGGTCCTCCCGGGGCGGAAGGTGATGGCCTTCGAGCCGACGTAGGCGCCGTCCACCTCCCCGTCGCACAGCGACGCCACCCCCAGGACGGCGGTGAGGTGCTGGGCGGCCAGCCCGGGCTTCCCTCTCCGGGCGCGGATGTTCTCGATGGTGACCTCCTTTCCGGTCAGGGCCGACAGCGCGACGGCGCAGCGCAGCAGCTGCCCCCCTCCCTCGCCCTGGGATCCATCAAGCTGCATCGACCCTCACCTCGCAGGTCCCGTCGTCCCCCCTGAGCCTCCTCAGGGCGTACTTGATGACCTCGTTGACCACCAGGCCCAGCAGGGCCAGGGGGATGATGAACGCCCACTCCAGTTCCAGCGGCACGGTGCGGAAGGCGTCGCTCAGCCCCGGCAGGTACACCACCGCCAGCTGGAGGGCGAGGGAGAGCAGGACGGCGTACACCAGCCGGACGTTGCCCCTGATGCCGGTCTTGAGCACGGACGAGCGCTCCGAGCGGAAGGAGAACACCATGAACAGCTGGGTGAGCACCAGGGTGCAGAACACCGCCGTCCGGGCGCGGTCCACGTCCCCGGTCAGGTCCATGCTGAGCTGGAACACCAGGAGGCCGGACACCGCCATGGACGCGCTGAGCAGCACGATGCGGTAGGCCATGTCCCTGGTCACCGGGCCCTCCTTAGGATCGCGGGGGCAGCGCCGCATGACCCCCGGGTCGGTGGGATCGAGCCCAAGGGCCAGGGCCGGGAAGCTGTCGGTGACCAGGTTCACCCACAGGATCTGGATGGGGAGCAGGAAGGGCAGGAAGGCCGGGTCGGTGAGCAGCACGGTGGCCGCGAAGATCAGGGCCAGCTCCCCGCCGTTGCAGGACAGCAGGAAGGCCACGAACTTGCGGATGTTATCGTAGATGCCCCGGCCTTCCTCCACCGCCCCGGCGATGGACGAGAAGTTGTCGTCCACCAGCACGATGTCCGCCGACTCCTTGGCCACGTCGGTGCCGGTGATGCCCATGGCCACCCCGATGTCGGCCCGCTTGAGCGCCGGAGCGTCGTTGACCCCGTCGCCGGTCATCGCCACCACCTCTCCGTTGGCCTGCAGCGCCTTGACGATGTCCACCTTGTTCTCCGGGGACACCCGGGCGAACACGCTGGCCTTCTTGACCCTGGTGGCCAGTTCCTCCGGGGGCATGGCCGACAGCTCCTTCCCGGAGATGGCCGGGGTGCTGCCGTCCCCGATGCCCATCTGCCTGGCGATCGCTTCCGCGGTGCGCTCGTGATCGCCGGTGATCATGATGACCCTGATGCCGGCGGTGTGGCAGCGGGCGATGGCCTCCACGGCATCGGGGCGGGGGGAGTCTATCATCCCCACCAGTCCGAGGAAGGTCGCTCCGCCCTCCACCGGCGCGGGATCGTCCGGGGCGGACTCCTTCATGGAGAAGGCGAGCACCCGCAGCGCCCGCCCGGCCATCTCCCGGTCCTTCTGCGCCATCTCATCGCGCAGGCGGTCGTCCAGGACCACCTCCCTGCCGTCGGTCATCACCTTGTCGCAAAGGGGCAGCACGCTCTCCGCCGCGCCCTTGGTGAAGATGTACTTCCTGCCCTCGTGAAGGTGCACGGTGGTCATCCGCTTGGACTCGGAATCGAAGGGCACCTCCCCCACTCTCGGATACTGGGCCTTCAGCGCCTCCAGGTCCGTTCCGGCCTTGAGGGCGAGGACGAGGAGGGTGCCTTCGGTGGTATCGCCGATCACGGTCCAGGCGCGGTCCTTCTCCAGCCGGGAGTCGTTGCACAGCGCGCCCGCGCGTATCAGCCATGACAGCTCGCCGGTGACCTCTGCCTTCCCCCCTCCGAGGAGCAGTTCCCCCGACGGCTCGTACCCTCGTCCGGTCACATCCACCGTACGGGAGGCAAGAGCGACCTCGGTCACGCTCATCTCCCCGGTGGTCAGCGTGCCGGTCTTGTCCGAGCAGATCACCGTGGCGCTACCCAGGCTCTCCACCGACGGTAGGGTGCGAACCACCGCATTGCGCTTGGCCATGCGGGCGAGGCCGAGGGCCAGGCATACTGTCACCACGGCCGGCAGGCCTTCGGGTATGGCCGCCACCGCAAGTGACACCGAAGTAAGGAACATGTCCAGCAGGGGGACCTGGCGCAGCAGGCCCAGGATGAAGATCAGGATGGCGATGGCCAGTACGGCGATGCCCAGCTGTCCGCTGAGGCGGGCCAGCTTCTTCTGCAGCGGCGTCCCCTCGTTCCCGGTGCTCACCAGCCCGGCGATCTTCCCCAGCTCGGTGCCCATTCCCGTGGCCACCACCACCGCGCGCCCTCTCCCCCGACCGACCACCGTCCCGGAGTGGACCATGTTGGACCGATCGCCCACCGGGGCGTCCTCCGGGGCCAGGCTATCGGCGTTCTTGGTAACCGGGGTGGATTCCCCGGTCAGCGCCGCCTCGATGGTGTCCAGATTGATGGCTTCCAGCAGTCGGGCGTCGGCGGAGATCTTGTCGCCGGTGGCCAGGACGATAACGTCCCCGGGCACCAGTTCCTTGGAGGGCACGTCCATCTCCCGCCCGTCGCGCACCACCGTGGCCTGCGGCGACGCCAGGTCCCTGAGGGCCTCCAGCGTCCGCTCGGCCTTGTACTCCTGATAGAAGCCCAGGGCGGCGTTGATGAGCACGATGGCCATGATCACCACGGTATCGATCAGCCCGTCCGTGCCGCCCTCGATCAGCCACACGATGAAGGATATGGCCGCCGCCACCAGCAGGATGGCCACTAGAGGGTCGGTGAACTGGCGGGCGAAGAGAGCGAGAGGGCCGGGGCCCTTCTTGACCAGCAGCTCGTTGGGGCCGTATCGCTGCAGTCGCGCACCCGCCTCCGTCCCGGTCAGTCCTGACGCCGAGGTGGACAGGTCGTCCATCGCCTGGACCGAGGTCTGGGTGTGCCAGCTGGTCATCCCTCGTGCTATGGTTATGAAGGCTAAAGTGCTTTTCTCATATCAAGACCTGGCCGAGCAAGGTTAATCTACATTCTCAGAACTATCCGGGCCCGGGATGCACTGGACCTCTGAGGTTCAGAAGGGCGGCGAGCGGAGCCCGGGCAAGATCGCCCGAACGCGGTCTCCATGGTGAAGCCTCCCCTCTCCACCCGGGGCCCCCGGAGGGATGATGAACGGCAGCGGCCTGATGCTGGAGGTGGGCGTGATCATGATCGTGGCCTTCCTGGGCGCAGCCCTGGCCAGCCGGGCAAGGCAGAGCGTGGTGCTCGGCTACATCATCGCCGGCATCCTCATCGGACCGTTCATGCACCTGGACGTCCTGGGGTTCGAGTACCGGGGCCTGGTATCCGACCCCGACCTCATATCCCTGGCCTCCCAGCTGGGCATCGTCCTGCTGATGTTCTTCGTCGGTCTGGAGTTCTCGGTCACCAAGCTTCGGAAGGTGGAGCGGCCGGCCATCATCCTGTCGGTCATCAACATCGGGGTCAACCTGTTCACCGGCATTGTGCTGGGCACCGCCCTGGGGTGGCCGCTCCTGGACACGATCTTCCTTGCGTCGATCGTCGCCATGAGCTGCGCGGCGGTGGCCATGAAATCTCTCATCGAGCTGGGGCGGCTGAACGCCCCGGAGACCGATTTCCTTCTGGGGGTGATGGTGGTGGAGGACTTCATCTCCGCGGTGTTCCTAGCGGCCATCGGCGGCCTGATGGTGAGGACGCCAGCCGATGCCACGCTCGCCGGCTTCGTCATCGGGGCGGTCCTGTTCGTAGCGTTCTTCGCCGTGCTGGCCCTGCTGGTGATACCCCGTACCGTCCGCTATCTGGAGAAGATGGAGAACGATGAGATGTTCGTCCTGTTCGCCCTGGGGGCGGTGTGCATGGCCGCCGCGGTGGCCGAGCTCCTCTCCATCCCGGCGATGATCGGGGCGTTCTTCATCGGCATGACCTTCGCCGAGACGAAGATCACCGCGCGCATGGAGGAGAAGATGGCCCCCTTCAGGGACGCCTTCGTGGCGGTGTTCTTCATGGCCTTCGGCATGCTCATCGACCCCGCCCTGTTCCCTTCGGTCATAGGCATAGTGGCCATCGCGGTGGTGCTGGTGATCGTCGACGACGTCCTCATCACCGCCCTGGTGTCATACTTCATGGGCTACTCCTCCCGTCAGTCCATGGCGGTATCCACTTCCCTGTGCGCCAGGGGGGCGGAGTCGGTCATGTACGCGAGCGTGGCGAAGCACGCCGCCACCGCCAAGGGGGCGGAGATGTTTCCCCTGGCCGGGGCCTTCACCTTCATCATGAGCGCGCTGTGCCCCCTGCTGATGCGCCGGAGCGAGAGGATCGCCGATGCCCTGGCCCACAGGATGCCCCGGTACATCAAGTACTCCGCGGCGGTAGCGTCCAGGACCCTCGGGGGGCTGGTCATGCCCTCCGAGCGGTCGGAGGCGCACCGGGGCTCCCGGTGGCTGCTCCTCACCCAAATGCTCTTCCTGGTAGCGATACTGGCGCTGATCGCGACGTCCGGAGGGATGCATTACGTGGCCTTCGGTGCCGCCATAGGGGTGGCGGTCGTGATGTGGGCCGTGCTCCAGTCGGTGCTGGGCCCGGCGGTACGGCGGACCGACTACACCGAGCTGGGAACGATACCGGGGGCTGATGCGTACATCGGCCGGTACGTCGCCTCCCTGGTGCTGGTGACCCTCCTCACCGCTGCCTGCGTAGCCTTCCTGTTCGAGGTTCAGTGGCAGGCTGTGCTCATCGTCCTGGCGGCGTATGCCATGTGGTTCGTCCTGGTCATGAAGCTCGCTCACGACCGCACCAGCCGAGGCTCGCTGTACATCAGGACGCCTTCCATGGTGGTCGGGGCCGGCGCCGGGCCGCACGCCTCAAAGGCTGCCCCGCCGGAGCATTCTCGTTTCGAACACCACCGCCGGTGGAGGGGGCTTTGAGAGGCTGGGCCCTACATCTCTGGCCTGATGATGCCCAGGGAGTTCCCCTCGGGGTCGGCGATGACCGCGATGTCCCCGACCTTGGGAATGTACATCTTCGGGGACCTGACGCTCCCGCCGTTCTTGACCACCCGGTCGATGAACTCGTCGACCGACTCCACGCTGACGTAGTTCAGCGGCACCTGGCTCTTCTCCGTCCGCTTGAAGATCCCGCCGTTGATGCCGGGCTCCTTTAGCATGCCCTTATCGTCCGTCGGCACCGTCTGGATGGTGGTGTACTGCATCTCCGGTATCTCGGTGTACTTCCAGTCGAACACGTTCTTGTAGAAGGCCTTCATCTTCTCCAGGTCGTCCGCCGGGATCTCGAAATGGATCATTGTATGGCTCATCGCATCTTCCGGCCTTCTTTTGGGAGCGGGCGCATTATAACGTTTGTCCATGGCCCTGTCCCTCGTTATCTCCTAAGATACCAGTAAGCCAACATTATGGGATACGCTCGCCGCCCTCTGGCCTGATCACCTTATGCTGGGGGAGGCCAGCGCGCTGCATGACCTCACGGTCAGTTCAATATGTCCGCTGCATATATCCGACCACGAGCCTGACATGCCGTCCGTGATCGATACCTACGGAACGATCCATCCGCGGGACCGCAAGGAGTGGAGGATGTGGCTCAAGGAGAACCACGACCGCTCGCCGGGCATCTGGATCGTCTACTTCAAGAAGGCCAGCGGAAAGCAGGGACTGAGCCCCGAGGAAGCGGTGGAGGAGGCCCTGTGCTTCGGGTGGATCGACAGCCAGGCCGGCTCCGTGGACGGTGAGCGCTATAGGCAGGTGTTCTCCCCCCGCCGGAAGAGGAGCAACTGGTCATCGATCAACAAGCAGAGGGCCGAGAGACTCATCGAACAGGGCCTGATGACCCCGGCTGGAATGGCCAAGATCAAGGAAGCGAAGGCGGACGGCTCGTGGGACGGGCTGAAGGAGATCGACGACCTCGTCGTCCCCGAGGACCTGGCCCAGGTGCTGCTGGCCGAACCGGAGGCGGAGCGTTGCTTCCACTCCCTGTCCGCCGCCAAGAGGAAACAGCTGCTGTGGTATCTGAAGAGCGCGAAGAGGGCGGAAACAAGGGGGAGAAGGATCGCCGAGATCGTCAGGCTGGCCATTGATGGTGGGAGCGCCGCGGACCTGTCGGGACGGAAGAAAGAGAGCTGAAACAGGCCGCCGTCTACCGGGAGGCGCCGGCCTTAGATGGGCTCCAGATCAGATCATGTTGATCTTCCTGAGCACTTCCCAGCAGGCGCCGATGCCAGTCCCTCCGGCGTTGATGTCGTCGAGGTAGATGGCCCCCATGATCTCCTCCAGGCTCTGCCCGAGGGCGTTCACAGCAGGACGACCGCTCTTGGCGCTGCCGTTCGCGGGCATGAGGTACCGGGACAGGCCGATCTCCTCGGCGATCCGGGCGTGGTTCTCCCGGCACACTCTCGCCGACCTCTCCTCGTTGATCTTCTCCGAGTTCATCCCCTGAGAGTAGAAGTGGTTGACCACCACACAGCCCATCACCGCCTCACCGAGCGTGGCCAGGCCGCGGTCCTTTTTCTTCTTGGGTCGGGGCTCCTTGCCCCTCTCCCGCAGGGAGATGGCCATGTCCATCAGCTCAGGTTCATTGAACGAATAGCCCAGCAGCGTTTCCAGATCCGCGTTGTTCAGGTCGGCCATTGTGGTGCCTCCAAGTCTGTCTTACACTATAATATTGAGCATTGAATATAAAATATCGAACGGCCCGGGGATGATTCCTGATAATGTGGGAACCCCTGGGAATGATCTGGTTGGCGGAGAACGGTCGGAGGTAACATGCCCGCCCTCACCGGTGGCCAGCGCTTACTCCGCCCGCCGGCCGCCAAGTCCGTCGAGATGACAGACATCCGTCGCCGCCGTCGGCAGCGACTCGGTCTCGATGTAGACGCGGTTGGTCTCCGGATAGGCGCTGCGCAGATCGGCCTCCACCCGGCGGATGGCCTCGTGCATCTGCTCGGCGGTGGTGCCGGGGGTGAAGCACACCCCCATGTTCACCAGCATGTCGTGGGGGCCCATGTACATCGTGAGGATGTTGCCGGCGCGGTCGATCGCCGGGTCCGACTCCACTCGCCGCCGGATGTCCGCGAGCACGGCGGGGCTCACGCCTTCGCCCAGCAGCAGGTCCTTGGTCCGCGATACGAGAACCCAGGCCACGCTCATCAGCAGCAGGCCGATGGCCATCGACGCGATGCCGTCGAGGTACGGGTTGTGGAGCAGATGGCCGAGGAAGATGCCCAGGAAGGCAATGACCAGGCCGAGAAGGGCCGCGCTGTCCTCCAACACCACGGTGTAGAGGCTGGGGTCCTTCGACTCCTTGATGAAGTCCCACGAGCGCGCCTTGCCCTTGGCCGCATAGAAGTGCCTGACGGCGATGCTGAACGATATGCCCTCGATGACCATGGCCAGGCCGAGCACGATGTAGGCGGCCGTGGGGTCCCCCAGCTCGGTGTTCGGCGCCACGTGGCGAATGTGGGATATGCCCTCGTACAGGGACATCCCGCCGCCGATGCCGAAGATGGAGATGGCCACGATGTTGGTCCAGAAGTACAGCGATTTGCCATAGCCGAACGGGTGGCCCTCGTCGGCAGGCCGCGTGGCGCTCTTCATCCCCACCAGCAGGAGGCAGCCGTTCCCTGTGTCGACCAAAGAGTGGATACCCTCGGATATCATGGCCGACGAGCCGCTGATCCCCGCCGCGATGAACTTGATGATGGCGATGGCCAGGTTGCCCAGGATGGCCGCTATGACCGCTACTTTAGAACCGCCTTGAGTCGTCATCGGCCGCCTCCCCCTGAGGAATACATGCGCTGATGTACAGATACGGATTTGAAGATTTGGATGGGGCTGAAGATGAGCAAGAGCGCGGGGCCTTCACCATCGGGAGGAGGCGGCTGCAAGGTAATAGCGGCCGGTCTCGCCTGTGGCTGAACCAGAGCTTCGGGTACTCACAGCCGTGATCGCAGGTCATCGTGCATGCGGGCGGTGCCGTCGGCCGTGTCCAGATTGAACACCAGCACTCCACCGGAATGATGTACGACGATGCAGCTTTCGACATTATTGAACCTCGCCAGGACATACCTCCCGAACTCGTCGTTCTGGAAATTACCGCTGCTGATGTCCGATCCTCCGAAGCCCCCGACGCGGCGGCCGTTGTCGAAGCTTCCTCTGAGCTCCACCGCGGTGATGTCGTCGTAGGGGATATGCTCGTCCACGAACGGAGCGTTCACCTGGAGGCCGTCATCCTCGAGGGATGCGCTCACGCTCCCGGAGCCGGCGAAGAAGAACACGGCCACCAGGGTGATGGCGGTGATGGCAATGGCGGCGAGAACGATCGCCCGGTTGCGCTTTCGGTCTTTGTCGGAGATAACGACCTTCGAGAGTTCCGCGCCTTCCTTCAGGAAGCGCTTGCCAGTGTTCATGTAGATGATGCTGGCGAACAGGAATATCATGCTCCCTGAGAGGAGGGCCCAGAACAGATTTGTGCTTATGTTCAGGAGCAACATCTCCAACGCCACGAGCATGATCACCAGGGTGATCGTCAGGATCTTGCCGACGAACTTGGCCAGGGCCTTGGAGTCGTAGCTGTCCCGGACGGCCTTCGGCGAGGTGTTGTAGCCGGCGATCAGCATAGCCCCCTTGCCCGTCTTCCACATGTACATGGAAATGACGATCAGCGGCAGTATGGTCGCGATGATCAGTCCGTGTACTATGAGGTCCACCTCATCGACCGAGCCGCCCCACAGTAGCGCGAAAAGGACCAACGGGGCGGCGATCGAGGCGATCACGGCAAGCAACAGGAACTTGGTGCTTCTGTCCACTACGGTGTATAGGTGTACGGACTTTTTTCATTTGGCCCTCTGGAATATACATGGAGAAAGCTCCAGAGATTGCCTATAAAAACATCCGGATGAAAAAGGGCGGGCGCTGGCCGTGACGAAGCCCGAGGCCAAATCTTCCTGAACGACAAACCAGCGTCCCTATATGGATATGCATAATGGTGCGGGCGCCGGGATTCGAACCCGGGCTTCAAGCTTGGGAAGCTTAAGTCCTAACCGCTAGACTACGCCCGCCTGTCGAGCCTGATTGCGGAATACCGATTAAAAAGTTTGCAGACGGCTACTTCACCGTCTCCAGCTGGCTGATGATGTTCCAGATCAACGTCCGGCCGTGGAGCGGGATGTTGGGGTCGTTGGCCAGCTCGTCCAATATGTGAACCGCGCTGGCTGCCTTGACGTCCATGGCCTCGTTGGGCTGCTGCAGACGCCCCTTGGCGTCGGTCGCGCCCCTGCGTATGTTGCGGGGGACCGAGGTATCCTCGGCCAACTGGTCCAACACGTCCATTATCTGCTTGAGCTTTGGGTTTTCTGCCATAGGTTTCACCCCCCTGCGGGGTACTGTACTCACTCCTGGTCCTCGAGGCCGATCTCGGCCTCTTCGAACTTTAGAGTTCCGTTCTTCTTGAAGGTCGTGACCACCATGGAGGTCTTGCTCTCCTTGACCCCGGGGATCGAGGTGACCGTTTCCACCAGGAACCTCTTGAGCTGTGCGTAGGTCTCGAACTTCACCACCGCCACGATGTCGGTCTCACCCGTCACCAGGTAAACATCGTCCACGGCGTCGTTCTCGGCGATGGCCTCGGCGATGACATCGGCATCCTTGGTCTCCACCTTCAGGCTGATGAGGGCGGTGACCTGATCGTCCCCGAAGTAGGACGATATGACCGAATCATACTCGGACTTCTCCCGGTTCTGCATGTGAATGACCTCTCACTCGTATATTGATGTATTGGAAGACATGCTCTATGAACAATGCCTTGGCCTAAAGAACTAGGGCCGAAAGGGACATCAGCCCGCGGTTTCGAACTCTTCCTGGAGATCGATGATGACCTGCTCGAGCACCTCTTCCAGTGAGGAGCTGCGGTATTCCCTCACCCCGCCGATCTCGCTCTGCACCCTGGCGATATAGTCGTTGTTGTCCTTGATGAATTCAACGTTACAAAGGGTCTCTTCCATCTTGCTCACCCGAGCCACATCCGCGAGGGATGACAGCACGGCGAATACTACGATGTCTATATATTGCTTTTCCCCCGCCCCCTGGCAGCGCCGGAGAGGCTCGCTCGGTCAAAGCATCTTGTCCATGAAGTACGCGTCCCGGCCCGGCCCGTAGTAATCGCCGATCATTCCCTCGATGATGTAGCCCCGGTGCAGGTACAGGTTGATGGCCGCCACGTTGTGCACGTTCACCTGGAGGACCATTATCTTCCTACCTCGCCCTCTGGCTCGTCCCTCCGCCTCGTCCAGCAGCGCCCGCCCGATCCCCTTTCCGCGGTGCGGCGGCAGCACCGCGATGGATGCCAGCTGGGCCGCGGCCAGGTCCTCGCCGCAGTTGATAGTGGCGGCCCCCACCAGCTCGTCCTCCTCCGCCAGGATGGTCTCGAAATCACCATCCAGGAGGATCTCGGCCAGGACCTCGGGTGGGTATCGCTCCTCTTGGAAGCAGCTCTCCTCGATACGCTGCAGCTCCGGCAGGTCCTCGATCCCGGCGGTCCTGAAGATCACGAAAGGCCGATGGCCACGCCCTCATAATTCCTTTCCCCCACTGCCGCCTATCCCTCGCCCGTTCGT
>JAEILR010000023.1 GCA_016109435.1 Methanomassiliicoccus sp. | reverse complement strand
TATCGTACGACCCTCCTTGCTCCTTTTTTTTCATCGATGGCAGTGCTATCGTTCAAGAAGAGGAGCAAGGAAGACGGTGCCGATAGCGTATCCTCGGGGATGGGCGATCTAAGCCTGGGCGGCGGCGACATATCGCTGGGCAGCCTGGGCGGCGGGATCGGAACGCTGAGCGATCTCGACGCCGGCAGCGGAACGGCCGGTTCCCTTGACGACAGCTTCATGTCCCGGACCCCGAAGATGGACGACCGGAAGCTGCAGGAGTTCGAGGCCAACGTCAACGATCTGAAAACGCATGTGGAATCCTCCGATCTGGCCACCAGGGCGATGAAGAGTGAGATGGAGTTCATGAAGAACGACCTGTCGCAGATCAACGACTCCATCAGGACCCTTCTGAACGTCTACGAGGCGGTGTCCCGACAATATAACCCCTTCGTGGAGAACGACGCCCCCGAGTCCGGACCGGCACTGGGAGCGCTAAAGGCAGATGCCGGCGGGTTCGTCGATGACGTGCAGACGAGCAAGTTCTCGGGGAGCTTCCGCCCCAACATCGGTCAGATCGCGAGCGAGGCGCCGTTCGACGAGGATGGGCCGCTCGACCGCATCGTCAAGCCGGACGTGGAGGAACCGATCGTACTTGAAAAGGAGGAGTTCAAGATGACAAGCATTATCGAGCCGACCATCGAGAGAGTTCAAGCTCCCGTCAGGACCGTTGCATCACCGGCATCGGGGTCGATCCCCTATGAGGACGTGTACGCCCTGGAGCAGGCACGCAGGCTGATCGACCACATGATGGGTAAGATATGCCGGGAGAGGTCCGTCGGAAAGGGTATCGAGGCAGCGGACGTCAAGGCCCTGGACCTGTGGATGGGCGAGTTCAAGCGGCTTGGAGGCCTCTGATGGGGGTGAGCGTGTCCATCGCCACCGCCATCATATTCATCGCCTCCATAATCTCGTTCGGTTCGGTCATCGGGACGCTGGACCAGGTCCAGCATTCGCTCACGGACGCTCAGGCGTCACGTTCGGACCGCGAGCTGACCGCGATCCATACCAGCGTGACCATGGCCTCCGTTGACCGGCCCAACGGGACCGTGGAGGTCGCCAACAGTGGCAGGGTCACGCTATCCACGAACGAACTCGATGTCTACATCAACGGAACGCTGAGCAATGACCGAATATCCTCGATCGAGGTCAACGGGCATGCCGGCTCACAGATCTGGCTGCCGGGCGAGACCGTGACCGTCGGCCTCTCCGGCGATCTTAACGGAACGGCGATCATGATCATGACCGGCAACGGGGTTCCGGTCTACGATTAGGTGAGCACGGATGGCCTCGGACGATTCGTTCACCCACATGATCTTCTTCATCGCGTCGATAGTCATCGCGGTATCGATAGCCGGAACCCTCATCGCGGTGACCGGGCTGATGGTCGACGAGGTTAGGACCAAGGGAACGAACGCGGCATCGGAGATGGGATCGTCGATCGTCATCTCCAACGATCCGAGACATGTGCCCCATGATAACGACACTCTCACGCTTTATATCAAGAACACCGGTGAAGTCACCCAGACATATCAGGACCTGATCATATTCATCGACGGGGAGTATGTCACGTACGGGGGGAGGCTTGTAGGGACGGGCAATGGGCAGTGGAGCACCGGAAGGGTCGTGGAGATCACTGCCATGATCGGACTGGGACCTGGAGACCATACTGCAAAGGTCATACTGGCCAACGGGGTCTCGGACACCCTGGAATTCAGGGTCTGAGATGGGACGCCGGAAATGGGCCATTCTGTGAGGGTGAACTGAGGTGAGCGAGAACTCGAACGCCAAGAAGCCCATCCGCCACGATCTCTTCGGGATCCATCTGAAGCAGGACGAGCTGGCGCTCAAGCTGGGAGGGGGGATACCCCGGGGCTCCACCATGCTCATCGAAGGAGCGGAGGGTTCCGGCCGGAGCGCCCTCTGCCAGCGCATCCTCTACGGTCTTCTGCAGAACGGCCACACTGCCACATTCGTGTCCACCGAGCTGACGCTCAGGGACTTCATCGATCAGATGTACTCCCTCGATTACAAGGTCGATAAGAGCCTGATCAAGGGCGACCTACACTATTATCCGGTCTATCCGCTCCTCAGCAATTCCCGGCCCCGGAGCGACTTCCTGGACAAGCTGATGTCCTCTCCCCGGCTGTACGACCGGGACGTCCTGTTCATCGATTCCCTGACCACCCTGACCAAGGACAGTCTCTCCGAGGCCAATTGCATCCGGCTTATGGGCTTCCTCAAGAAGCAGATGAAGCTGGATAAGACCATCATCATGACCGCGGATGAGAGCTGCAGGGCGGCAGACCCGCTCCGCCAGGCCGTGGACATCTACCTGAGCATCAAGATGAGGCCTACATCCCAGGAGATGGTGAGGACGGTCAACATCCTCCGCTACCAGCGGGCCAAGCACCGAGTTGACGATACCATGAGGATCAGGATTGAGCCCGGCATCGGCCTGGTCATCGAGATCACCGAGGTGTCGGGTTAATGGCTCCCATGGACCCGGAGCTCAAGAAGGAGCTCGGCCGCAGCGCCGACCTGAAGGATTACATCACCGAGATGAGGAAGGGCACCAACATCCTGCCCAAGTATTTTGATAACCTGTCGGTGAAGGACCTCGCGGACATCAGGAAGAACGCCATCATCGATCCGTCCAGCGCGAACATCATCTACAAGATCGGCGGAGGGTACATCCACATCGACGCGCTGCACTCCCGGTACATCACCATCGAGTCCAAGCTGAACCTGGAACAGAAGGAGAAGCTGCGGAGGATCAAGGACCTGATCCTGGAAAAGGCCACGGCCGAGGAATCGGTGGAGACCAAGGAGGACCTGGTCCGCATTCTCGAGAAGCTGTTCGACAAGTCCGTGGAGGTCAGCGACGGGGCGGTGAAGGGGATGATGAAGAGGAAGTCCAGCAAGGTGGTCCTCAACAAACGCGACCATGACCTGCTGAAATATTACATCAACCGGGACATCATCGGCTACGGCCCTATCGAGCCGCTGATCATGGACCCCTACATCGAGGACATACACCTCATCGGTACCTCCAAGGTCCGGGTGTCCCACAAGGCGTTCCAGTACGGTCTGGAGACCAACGTCCGGTTCGATGATGAGGTGTCCCTCAACGAGTTCTTCATCTCCATGTCCGAGCGCATGGGCCGGCCGGTGAGCGCGTCCAAGCCCATCGTCGACGGGACGCTGCCGGACGGGTCGCGTATCAACATGATCTACTCGACCGACATCAGCGCCCGGGGCTCATCGTTCACCATCCGCAAGTTCGCCGCCGAGCCGATATCCCCGATCCAGCTGATCAAGTGGGGCACGTTCTCGCCGGAGTTCGTGGCCTACATCTGGATGTGCTTGGAGAACAAGATGAACATCATCCTGGCAGGAGAGACGGCCTCGGGGAAGACCACCGCCCTCAACGCGCTGCTGTGCTTCATCGACCACCGCGGCAAGATCTACTCGGTGGAGGACACTCCGGAGGTCAAGCCGCCCCAGCGCGGGTGGCAGAGGTGCGTGACCAGGGAGTCCGGTCCGGAGGAGGCCAGGGTGACCATGTTCGACCTGCTGAGGGCCGCGCTGCGTTCCCGTCCAGACTACATCGTCATCGGCGAGATCAGAGGAGAGGAGGGACGGGTCGCGTTCCAGTGCATGCAGACCGGCATCCCGGTCATGGCGACCTTTCACGCCTCCAACGCCACCAAGTTCATCCAGCGTATGACCGGTCAGCCGATCAACATCCCCATGTCGTTCATCGACAACGTCAACGTCATCATCTTCCAGTCGGCGGTGAACGTCAACCGCCGGTACCTCCGTCGGGTCACCGGGGTGGAGGAGTTCATCGGGTACAACAAGGCCGAGGGGGGCGTTCTCAGCAGGAACGTGTTCAAGTGGGACTCCGCCACCGACAACCTGTACTTCCGCGGGAACAATAACTCCTACATCCTGGAGAAGAGGATCGCCCTGGAGCACGGGTACTCCGAACCGAAGGACGTGTACAAGGACCTTCGCCAAAGGGAGAAGATCATCCGTAAGATGATCGAGCTGGACATCACCGGTTATCACGAGGTCAACAAGATCCTGAGCGACTACTACGAGAACGGTGCCGACTCGCTGCCATTCACGGTGTGAGGCTCATGAAGTACGAGGTTTGGCTGCGGGACCTGAGGATCAAGAAAGACACTTACTACAAGCTCATCCTGGCATCCATCGTCCTTCTCGGCATCGTCGCCCCGGCGCTCCTGACGCTGCTCCTGGCCCCGTACCTGTCCGGGCCGCTGCTGATCATAGTGTACATCGTGCCCGTCTTCGGCATCTTCGTCATCTTCATGCTGCCGGCGGTGTACACCTCCCGGCGCAAGGTCGAGGTGGAACAGAATATGCCCATGTTCGTCACCACCATGGCCGCCCTCTCCACCTCCGACATGCCCTTCGAGAGCGTGTTCTACATCCTATCGGAGAAGAAGGAGTACGGGCAGCTGGCCGCTGACGCCAAGCAGATATGCCGGCTGATCAAGCATTACAACGTCGGCGCGGCCGAGGCCTGCCGGTTCGTCGCCGTGCGCACCTCCTGCCAGATGGAGTCCGACTTCTTCAACCGGTTGTCGCACTCTCTGGACGTGGGCGAGAAGCTCGACCGGTTCATGAAGAACGAGCACGACGTCATCATGGACGAGTACATGCTCCGGGCGGAGAGCACGCTCAAGGACCTCGACTTCGTCAAGGAGATCTATACCGGGCTCACCACCTCGCTGATCTTCACCGCGGTGTTCGTATGCATCATGCCCATGTTCGGGACCGGGGCCATCGAGGTGCTGCTGATAGGCGTGGTGTTCAGCTTCGCCGCTTTGGAGTCGTTCTTCATCTACCTTCTCAAGACCAAGGTGCCCAAGGACCGCATCTGGTTCGGCTGGCGTTCGAAGATCAAACGGAACTTGGTCACCGACAAGGACCGGCTCATCTTCACCTCCGTCCTGGTCGCGGTCCTGGGCATCATCCTGCTGTCCCTGATCATGCTGCCGTCCGGCCTCCCCCCCATGTTCATCGCCTCCACCATCTTCCTGCCGGCGCTGTTCCCCGGGGTCCTCATCCTCCGCGAGGAGAAGGCCATCGAGAAGAGGGACAACCTGTTCGGCGCGTTCGTCCGCTCCCTGGGCCGCTCCTCGGAGGTCAGCGGTTCCACCATGGCCGACAGCGTCAAGCGGCTGGCCATGCATTCGTTCGGCCAGCTCACCACCATGGTCCGCAACCTGTCCAAGCGGCTGGCGCTGCACATCAACGCCTCCGACTCCTGGAAGCACTTCGCCGCCGAGACGTCCAGCGACCTCATCGACAAGTTCGGGGAGATGTACGTCACGTGCATCCACAACGGCTCCAAGGCCGAGGCCACCAGCGTGTTCATCAGCAACAACATGTTCCGGGTGCTGACCATCCGGAAGAAGCGGTCGGCCACCGCCTCCTCCTTCGTCGGCATCCTGTACGGCGTGATGATCTCCCTGGCGGTGACGCTGTACATCACCATCGGCATCGTGAACTACATGTCCGACATCATGTCCTCGATCGTCATCGATGACCCCGGCTTCGCGTCGGGCAGCTTCCTCACCGGCATCCTCTCGGCATCGTTCGACACCGCCAGCATCGAGCTCATGGTGTTCTCGGTCATCATCGTCCACGCCACCCTGTCCTCGGTCATGCTTCCCATGATCAAGGGCGGCCATATCGTCGGCTCGGTGGTACACTTCATCGCCCTCATCTGGATCGCCTCTGCCGCCTCGCTCATCTCCCAATACCTGGTCGGTGGGCTGCTGGCGGGATGATGAGCGGCAATGGCATCCGGTAGGAGCTTGGCCGCCGATGTATTAATGAAAAAATAACGGGCCCGGGAGGGATCAGAGCCTGGAGCGCTCACTGCCTTTCTGGATGCGGTAAGTGCCCTCCCCGGCGGTGAAGGTGACGGTGCGGCCCTTGGTGCCCCCGACGTCCTCGGCCAGGAGGGTTATGTTCTCCCCCTTCAGGGTCGCCCGCGCCGCTTCCGAGTTCCTCTGGCCGATGTTCAGGGTGTCCGAGGATATGAAGGAGAACATCTGGGCGCCCCCGGCCATCTTGGCCCTGAGACGGCCCTTCATCGCTCCCATCGCCACCAGCTCGTCGACCATGATCATGATGGCGGAATCGGCGTACTTGGACGCGTTGATCTTGTCCCGCCCTTCCTCGTAGCGGGGGAGCATGGCGTGGGCCAGCCCTCCGACCTGGGCCTGAGGGTCGAATATAGCGATGCCCACGCAGGAACCGAGGCCGATGCACACCAGGTTGGCGAAGCCTCGCGCCACCCGGTATTCCCCGACCCCGACCACCTGGTCCTCGTCGAGATAGTTCGGCTGACCGAAGGGATCGATCTGGCGCCCCGGTCCCGACCGTGCCGTGGTCCCTTCCTGCCCGGCCCTCATGTCCATCGCCGGTCACACCGCCTTGAACTTCTCGTTGAGGAGCCTGACCGTCGCCCGGTCGGGGATGTACAGCATGAAGCCGGAGCTGACCGAGCCGCCGTACACGAACTGCGTGCGTATGACCATGAGGTCGTCGGAGTCGGCCTCGGCCAGGGCAGCGGGGTACTGCAGGATGGCGTGGAGCATGTCCACCGCCACTCCCGGAGGGGAGGGGACCATGGTGATCCCGCAGAACTTGGCCACGGCGCTGAGGTAGGCGGAAGCGCATATGTTGCCCACCTCGCAGATGGCATCGAGGTCCACCTCGTCCAGCTCCCGGCGGGAGTGGGGGCGGGACAGGAGCATGTCCACCAAACTGGTGGCCATCTCCTGGGAGAACATGAGGAGAAGCCCGCCCTTCCCTACCCCGTAGGTCTCCAGGAACACCGCCACCACCATCTGCTGGGGATCATCGAGCATGTCCGGAAGCTCGAGCGTGGAGCAGGCGAAGTGCTCGGTTACCTCGACCGCGATGTCGGTGTTGACGAGGTTGGAGAGGGCCGTGCTGGCATGGGCGGCCCCGATGTTGCCGATCTCCCTGAGCCCGTCCATGAGGACGGGGTCCGGCTCGATGGATAGGGTGTGCATTCTCAGGCCTCACAGACCGAACTTGGAGAGCATGGCGGCCTGGGACTCGGCATCCACGCCGAACCGCTTGAAGGTCAGCTTCTGCAGCCTCTCCCCCGGCGCGAAGATGATGGCGCCCTGGAACCGCTTCTTGGTGTCGACGAAGTTCGTCTCGATCCGGATCAGGCTGCCATCGCCCAGGGGGCGGAGCAGCTGGGGGAATTTGAGGCGGTCGACGATGCGGTCGACGGACACCGCGGGAGGATCGGGTATGATCTCCACGGAGAGGAACTTGGCGATGGGGACGAGGTACTGACGGATGCAGATGTCCCCCAGCTCCACCATGGCCTCCCGGTCCTGCTCGTTCATCTGCCGGCCCGGCTGGTGCGGCGTGCTCAGAAGCAGGTCGGAGAGGTACGTGGCGACGTGGCCGGGGAACACCATGTAGATGCAGCTGCCCTCGCCGTCAACGTCGATCTTGAGGGTGGCCACCAGGCTGCCCAGCTCCCCGAAGCGGTTGGGCAGGGAGGGCATCGGCAGCACGCGGCACTCGGTCACATCGATCAGGATGTCGGTCTTGACCAGCTTGGTGAGGGCGGTGGAAGCGTGGGACGCTCCGACGTTACCGATCTCCCTAAGGGCGTCCATCTGCAGTTCGTCCAACTCCGTGTTCATTCCTGAGCTCATGTGAAGGCCCCCACGTCCAATATCATCGCTACTTTCCCGTCCCCCAGGATGGTCGCCCCGGAGAAGTATCCGGCCTGACGCAGGTCCTTCCCCAGGCTCTTGACCACGATCTCCTGCTGCCCGATGAGACGGGACACGAGCAGACAGGCGCGGCTGTCGTTCTTTTCCACTATGACGGCAGGCATGTCGCTGGCCATGCTCCCCAGTGATCCGAACTCGGAACGGACGTTAAGCACCGGCAACACCTCGTCGCGCAGCTGGAAGACGCAGCGGTCGGCGACGGCGTGGATGGCCTCCAGGGGCACCCGCACCGTCTCCCGGACGTTCTCCAGGGGGATGGCGTACTTCTCATCGTTAACCTCGATGAGCATGGCCCGGATGATGCTCATGCTCGGAGGGAGCTTCAGGGTGATCTTGCATCCCCTGCCCAGGGTCGAGTCCAGACGGACGAAGCCCCCCAGGCTCTCGATCTTCGTCTTCACCACGTCCATGCCCACCCCCCGGCCGGAGATGTCCGATATCGTTTCGGAGGTGCTGAAGCCGGGCAGGAAGACGAACTGCAGCTTGGAGCGGTCGTCCATGCGCTCGGCGTCCTCAGACTTGATCAGTCCCTTGCTGATGGCCTTGGCCACGATGCGCTCGGGATCCATCCCCCGGCCGTCGTCCTCCACCGTGATGATGATGTTGCTCTGTTCCTGGAACGCCGACAGGATGATCGTGCCGCGGGGGTCCTTTCCCCGCGCCACCCGGTCCTCCTTCGGCTCTATCCCGTGGTCGAGGGAGTTGCGAAGCAGGTGGACCAGGGCATCGCCGATCTCGTCCAGCAGGCTCCGGTCGATCTCGATGTCCGTCCCCCGCATGATGAACTCGACCTCCTTGCCGTTGGCCAGGGAGAGGTCCCGGACCAGGCGGGGGAACCGCTTGAATATGAAGTCCACCTGGACCATCCTGGTCCGCAGCACGATGTCCTGCATCTCCCCCATCAGCCGGGCGTTGTTCTGCAGGGTCTGCTTCAGCTCCCGGTTCTTGAGGTCCGAGGCGATCTGGTTGATGCGGATGTTGTTGATCATGATCTCCGAGACCAGGTCCAGCAGCTTGTCCAGGAGCTTGCTCTTGACCCGGATGGAGGAGCCGGCGGACGGCCCGGCCCGCCGCTCCTCGCCCTCGCCCTTCTCCGAAGGCCTCGAATCCTCCGGCCCGGCGGGGGCGTCGGCGCGGTCACACAGGTCGATGGGGGCGAGGGCCGCCTCCGACACCCCGGTGACGTCGTGGACCGCGTCGAGGATGGTGCCGTCGTCCGAGGTGGTGCCCAGGACCAGGACGAGCTGCTCGTCGGGATCGGCCACCTCCTCGATGTCCGGTGACGAGGCCAGCAGAGAGCCGAGGCCGGAGATGGCCTTCACCACTTGGTAGGCCCGGCCCTCCTTGAACTTCAGCCCCTCGCTCCAGGTGATGGTGACCAGGACCGCCCTGTTCCCTTCCGGGAGCACGTCCCTGATCTGGTCGAGCTGCGGCTTCTCCAGGACGAACCTTCCGCCCGTTCCGGCGCTCACGGCGGCGGGGACGGGAGCGGACTCCATGGCCGCCCTTATCCGGCAGGCAAGGTCCCCGATGGGGCGCTGGGTGGCGCCGGTGGTCTCCAGATCCCCGAGCATACGCTCGATGGTGTCCACGCCGGCGAAGAGGGCCTCGAGGACCGCCCTGCTCGGCGTCTCCCTCTTCCTCCGCAGGACGTCGAAGAGGTCCTCCATGACGTGGGCAAGCTCCTGGATGGAAGGTATGCCGATGACCCCGGCGGTGCCCTTGAGGGTGTGCATGGCCCGGAACGCCTCGTTCATCCCCTCCTCGTCAAAACCCCTCTCCTCGAGGGACAGCAGCATGCCGTTCAGCGACTGGAGGTTCTCCCGGGATTCCTCGATGAACACGTCGAGATACTTTGAGTTGTCCATGGTCACATCCCCGTGCTGATCATGATGGTGATGGTCCGGGCGATGTCCTCCAGGGGGACGATACGGTCGGCCGCGCCGATGTCCGCCACCGCTTTGGGCATCCCGTAGACGACGCAGGTGTCCTCGTTCTGCACGATGGTCTTTCCCCCGTTCTGCTTGATCAGCCTCATCCCCTCCGCCCCGTCCGAGCCCATGCCGGTGAGGATGACCCCGATAGTGCGCGGGCCGTAGAGCGGCGCGACGCTCTTCATGAGGACGTCCGCGGCCGGCCGGACGTAGTTCACCTTGGGGCCGTCATCAAGGTGCAGCCTCGTCCCTTTCAGGACCATGTGCCGGTTCCCCGGTGCCAGGTAGACCTTGCCCTTCTTGATCTCCTCCCCGTCCTCGGCCTCCTTGACCTCCAGGGGGGAGGCCCAGTTCAGCCTTTCGGCGAAGGACCGGGTGAAGCCTTCGGGCATGTGCTGAACGATGAGCACCGCGGCCGGCAGGTTCGCCGGGAGCCGTGACAGCACCTCCGGCAGGGCCTTGGGCCCGCCGGTGGAAGAGCCGATGAGGACGACCCAGTCGCCGCTCAGGGCGAGCATGGTGGCCGGCTGGACGGCGGACGGGGCGCTCCGCGGCCGGACCTTGGCCCGGGCGGCCGCCTTGACCTTGGCCCGGATGTTCTCGCTGTCCCGCTCGAGATCGATGGACAGCGAGCCGGCGGTCTTGGAGATGAAGTCGACCGCCCCCAGGTCCAGGCTCTTTAGGGTGATGTCCGCCTGCCGCTTGTCCATGGAGCTTAGCATGACCACCGGGCGGGGGCTTTCGGCCATGATGTGCTGGAGCGCGGTCAGGCCGTCCATGACCGGCATCTCGATGTCCATGGTGACCACGTCGGGATCGAGCTGGCGGACCATCTCGATCGCCTCGGCCCCGTTGCGTGCGCTGCCCACGACCTCGATCTCATCGTCCTTGGACAGGAGATCGGAGATGATGCGGCGCATCACGATGGAATCGTCGACCACCAGCACTTTGGTCCTGAACACGGGCTCATCTCACCGTCTTGTGGGCCGCCTGCAGCAGTTCCTCGTTCTCGAACGGCTTGACCAGGAAGTCCCTGGCGCCATTGTCCAGGGCCTGCATGACCAGGCTCTTCTGGTTGAGGCCGCTGACCACGATGATGCGGGCGTCCCTGTCCATCTCGATTATCTTCTTGACCACATCGGTGCCGTGCTCACCGGGCATGATGATGTCCATCGTAACGAGGTCCGGCGAAAGCTTCGCGTACTGCTCCACCGCCTCCTTGCCGTTCTTCGCCTGGCCGACCACGTTGAAACCATCCCTGGTCAGGACATCACGGATCATCGCCCTCATGACCATGGAATCGTCGACCACCAGGACCTTCTTCGGGTTGTTCATCTTGATACCTCTGCAAACTCCTTCTGTTCGATCGTGCCGTTGATGCCTGGGTCTCCGCCCAGCCGTGCCATCTCCACTCCGCCGACGACCTTCTCCAGGTCGAGCATCATGATCAGCTTGTCCGGCATCTTGCTGATGCCGGTGAGAGCGGACGAGTCCGTCCCCGCCAGGGTCTTGGGGGGCGGGGAGATGCTGGCCTTGGGGACCCGCATGACGTCCTCGACCGCGTCGACGATGATCCCCAGCTGGTTCTCCCCGATCTCGGCGACGATGATGCGGGACTGCGCGGTGCGGGAAGCGCCGTCGGAAGCGATGTTGAGCCTTTTCTTCAGATCGACGACCGTGGTGATCTGGCCGCGCAGGTTCATCACCCCCTCGATGTACTGGGGCATCTTCGGCACCCGGGTGATGTCCTCGACCTTGCGGATCTCGCGGACCTGGGAGACTACGATGGCGAAGGTCTCCCGGCCCAGCCGGAAGGACACGATCTGCTCGACGTCCCCGGTGAGCTCGACCTTTCCACGCTTGCGGGCCATGTCGGACCTCACCTCGCCTCGATGCCCCGCTTGGCCAGCGCCTCTTTGACCTTGACCGGCACGTTCATCCTGCCGGTGGATGGAACTGGAACGGGAGGCCGGGGGGCGGCCCTGGACATCGGCCTCGGCCGTACCTCCGCCACCTCCTGCTCCTCGCTGAGCTTGAACTGCCCGGCGACCTTCTGCAGGTTGACGGCCATCTCGCTGAGGGTCTGCGCCCTCGCGGTGAGGTCCTCCATGGACGCGGTCAGCTCCTCGGTCGATGATGCTGACTCCTCGGCCGATGAGGCCGTCTCCTCGGCTATGGAGGCGATGCCGTCCACCGACTTGGCGGCGCGCTGGGCCCCGTCCTTCTGCCTGATCATGAGGTCGGCGATGTCGCTGGCCTCGCCGACGGTCTTGGCGACGTTGGTGGAGATCTCGGAGAACGCCTTTCCGGTCTGATCGACCATCTGCATGCCCTCGGCGGCCTCCTTGGTGCCGCGGTGCATCGCTTCCACCGCCTTCCCGGTCTCCTGCTGCACCTCCTTGATCATCTTGGCGATGCGCTCGGCCGCCTCTCTTGAGTCCTCGGCCAGGTTCTTCACTTCCTCGGCCACCACGGCGAAGCCGCGCCCCTGCTCCCCGGCACGGGCGGCCTCGATGGCCGCGTTCAGCGCCAGGAGGTTTGTCTGATCGGAGATGTTGGTGATGACGTCGACGATCTCCCCGATCTCCTCGGAGCGCTTGCCCAGCACCGCGATGACCTCGGCGGATTCCTCCACCACCTTGGCGATCTCCTGCATCTTCCTGATGGTCGCGTCTACGGTGCCCTTTCCCCGGACCGCGCCCTCGTTGGCGTTGGCCGCGGCGATGCGGGCCGATTCGGACTTGGCGGAGACGCTCTCCACCGCCGATGCCATCTCGGCCATGACCCGGGCGGTCTCGTCCACCTGGGTGGCCTGGTTCTGCGCTCCCCTGGAGATCTGCTGGATCGCCGCCGACACCTGCTCGGTGGAGGCGTTCATCTCCTCGGCCGAGGAGGCCAGCTCCTGGGAGGTCGAGGAGACCATGTCCACCGAGCTGTTGACCTCGGTCAGCAGGTTAGCGACCGCGTCCTTGAACTCCTGGATGGAGCGGTTGAGGTCCTCGAACACGGCATGGGCCTCGCGGGTCTCCGCATCGCCCTCCGGCAGGTCGATGGTCGCGGTCAGATCTCCGCGGGCCAGCTCCTGCAGGGCGCCCTTGATGACGCTCGCCGATTCCTGCTGATACTCCGATATCTTCTGCGACCGCTTGACCACTTCCTTGATCGCCGTCTGGTCGGTGACGAACTCGAACGAACCGATGACCTCGCCCTTATCGCCCTGCAGCGGGGCGCCCGCGCAGAACAGGTCCAGATGCTTGCCCCCGACCATGCAGTCGTTCTCGCAGGTGTACACCGCGTTCGTCCGCATGGCCTCGGCGCACGGGCATCCGGGGGTGTTGCACTTGGAGGTCTTCCACAGGTCCGCGCACTTCAGGCCCACGAGGTCCTTCTTGTTCTTGCCCATGATCCTCGCCCCGGCCTGGTTCATATACACCACCCGGAGGTCCTTGTCCATGAACTGGATGGGCGTGGGGATGGCCTCGAAGTTCCCGACCACGGAGTCGAGGGTGCGGTTGATGCCGTCGACGATCATCTTGTAGCTGCCGCCGTGCTGGGACGAGTCCGCCCTCTCGTCCAGCTGGCCTCTGATGGCCCCCCGGGAAAGGGACTGGGTGTCCTTGATCAGCATGCGAATGGCGTCGCGGGCCTTGATCAGGTTCTCCATGATGTGCACGAACGATTCCCTGCTCTCCTGGGTGTACTCGTCCGCCTCCGCCACGGTGGTCTCGAACGACAGGTCCCCGACGGCCAGCAGCTGCAGGTTCTTGGCGATACGTTCGACCTCGGCCCTCTCGTACTTGATCTTCCGCATCGTCTTGGTGACGTCCTGCAGGATCTCCACGTGCCCGCTTATCTCGCCCTTGGCGTTGCGGAGGTATGATACGTCGATCTGGTTGGACTTTCCGTTGCGCTCCGCCAGGGTGCGGCTCTGGCCGTGCTTCAGGCGGACGATGCCGCAGTCCTTGGTCCCGCACACCTGCCCGTTCCAGGCCTGGCAGTTCTGCCCCAGCAGTTCGGCCCTGGGCCGCTTGAGGATGTCCAGGGACGCCTTGTTCAGGAAGGTCATCTTCATGTCGGCGTCGGTGACCGACAGGGGGAACGGCAGGACATCGAGGATCTGCTCATACCAGAAGGTCTTCTCCACCACGGTATCCAGCGTCTTGTTGAACCCGGATATCACGTGCGCGTACTCGCCCTGGTGGCGGGCGGGGTCGGCCCGCTTGTTGAAGTCCCCCTTGGCCGCCGCGTCAGCAATGGAGTTGGCATCGCCCACCAGCGCCTTGATCGAACCGCGGCAAAGGTCGAGGTGCTCCTTGATCGCCGCCAGGTCTCCGCGCATGTCCATCTTCAGGTCCTGGGACAGGTCCCCCTTGGCGATGCAGCCCACCTGGGCCATGATCGCCTTCATCGGATCGAGTAGGGAATCGATGGTGTCGTTCATGCCCTGGACGATGCACCTGTAGTTGCCGTCGAACTTGGAAACATCCACCCTTGCGGTGAGGTTGCCGTTGCGCACTCCCTCGGTTATCCGGCCCACCTCCCTGGTGATCTCGGTTTCCTTGCTGATGTCGGCGATGAGCTCGATGGCGCCGGTGACCTTGCCGCTGGCGTCCTTCACCGGGGCGATGGAGCAGCGGATCGGACGGTCCCCGGAGGACAGGTGAGCGACAGAATCGCCGGTGAACGACCTCTCCTCGACCATGGCCTTGCGCACCACGCAGTGGCCGGCCTTGCAGTGGTCGGTGTTCATCAACGAATGGCAGGGGGAGCCGACGACCTGATCGATCGTCCTCCCCACCATCCTCAGCGCCGCCTCGTTCATGAACGTGACGTTCAGATCGCGGTCCATGGCCATCACCGGCGAGGGTATCCCGTGCAGTAGGGCGTACGCGCTGTCACCGGAAGAGGCCTGGGGCAGGACGATGCCGATGCTCCCGACGACCTTCCCCGCGCCGTCGATCACCGGCCTCGCCGATACCGAGACGGTTAGCCGCTCATCGTTGTTGTTGACGAAACTGATGTTCTTTACTTCGATGGCCCTGCCCGCGGACACGGCCTCCAGGACCTTGCATCCCTTCTTGCCGATGGCACCGTTGAAGGCGTCACGGACGCGCATTCCAGCGACCTCACCGGCGGTGAGCCCGGTCAGTTCGGCCGCGGCCTCGTTGAAGAAAGCGATCTTCCAGCTTGCGTCGGTGATGTAGGCGGCCACCGGAAGGCTCGCGATCATCTCCTCATTGACATTTTTGTCGGAACCCTGTTCCATGAAATCTTCCTCCTCGAATGCCAGATCCCAGAATATGGTCTGGAATATTATATTCATGTAAAAATTATTGATATTATATATACGACCCAGCAATGCGTATCGTTGTTGATTATGAGATTCCTGGAAGCGCCGGACGGTGTCAGACAGATATCCTACTTGAGCATACATTTCGTCCGACCGGGCGCCTGACGAGGGTTAACTTCATGATAATGGAATAGCAGCACCGGCCCCTGTTGACCGGCGTCCTCCGACGGCGTGGCCGGGGCCGATGAGGAGCGGAATTTGCCCGGTGATGGCCTCTCGGGTCATTGGTCGCATGGAACGATTCCGGGCCGCCAATCTTTTTATTTACGTCCTTTTATGAACATGCGGATGGCAACGGAAAGGGCATGCACGGACAGGGGCTTCCTGGACCTGAAACGGCTCATCGTTCAGCAGAGGTCCCTGGACTGCGACCACTACAAGGACGGTTACTTGCAGAGGCGGTTCGCGGTGCGCATGCGAGCGCGCGGCGCCGACGGTTACGATGCCTACGTCCGCCTGCTGAAGAGCGACCCCCTTGAATACGACGAGCTGATGCGCGACCTGACCATTAACGTGACCCAGTTCTTCCGGGACCGGGCGGTGTTCAAGGTGCTGGAGGAAGAGGTCCTGCCGTTGCTGATCTACGACAAGGCCGTCAGGGGAGAGGCGTCGATCCGCATCTGGAGCGCCGGATGCTCGAGCGGCGAGGAACCATACTCGATGGCCATCCTTCTGCGGGAACTGCTGGGCGAGGAGTTCCCCAAGTTCAACGTCACCATCGTGGGCTCGGACATCGACGGGGAGGTCCTGCAGAGCGCCCAGGAGGGCCGCTACCTCCCCCGGCAGGTGGTCAATGTTCCGAAGGCCTATCTAGACAGGTACTTCGAGCTGGACGGGGACCTCTATCAGATCTGCCCGGAGATCATGAGCATGGTCAAGTTCCGCAGCATCGACCTCTTCACCAGCACCGCCGGCTCGCACTTCGACATGATCCTCTGCCGCAACGTGGTCATCTACTTCAACCGGGAGATGCAGGAACGGCTGTACATGGGCTTCTTTCGTTCGCTGAAGGAGGGCGGCTACTTCGTGATGGGCAACACCGAAACCCTGGTCGGGGAGGCGTCCAAGGTCCTGAGCCCGGCCTACGTCCGGGAGCGCATCTATCAGAAGCGGTCCTGTGGCCCTGATGCGCGACCATGATCTCGCTCCGCCGACCGGGCGCCGCCCTCCGTTTCGTGGAACCGGCGGCACTTGCCTGACCCGATGGTCCGCCCTCCGATGCGCGTCCGGCAGAGGGGGCCAAAGGATTTTATGTCCATATCAAGATATACCTTCATGAAGGGCGTGGCCGTCCCGCTCATCGTGCTGGGCCTGTTCAGCCGGAGGAAGAAGGAAACGCCTCCGGCGAGCGAGGATAAGGGAGCCTTCATACGCTGTCCGGCCTGCCGCAAGGAACTGCACAGCACGATCCCGAGATGCCCGTACTGTTCCGCCTTCCTCGAGATCAACTGTCCCAACTGCGACCGGACGACCAGCCGCAGCCTGAGCAACTGCCCTTATTGCGGCACGTCGCTCGAGGACAGGACACATTAGTCCCCTGCCTCGCGACTCGATTTTTGTTCTCCTCTCCCGGAGACGACCGAATCCTGGCCTGATGGGAGCGTCCACCGGTGCCGACGAAACGGACCATCCTTGAACGGTCGAGGGACAATGTATTGCACAAACGGGTCCAGGAACTGAAGGCCAGCGGGATCATTGAGGGTTTCTATGCGGAGATCGATATCCGGGCGGCCCGCGGAACCTCGATCGTGGTCTTCGGTCGGTCCGGGACCTCGTCTCCGACCGAACTATACAAGGCGCTCGGAGCCGACGACCAGGCCTCCATGGTGCTGGTCGGAAGCGGCAACTTCGTGTTCGTCGGCGCGATGCTGCGTTCCATCAACGCGCTGGAACAATATCTGGACTTCGTGCGAAAGGAGGGGAGCATGCCGCGGGCTATCGCCGGCCTTCACACCATCAGGCCGTCCGGCGTACGCATGGCCGGACGATGGATATCTGGGAAGGAGGTGCGGATCGAAGAGTGGCGGTGAGAGACCACAACAAACCTTTTTCTTGTTTTCTCATCAGAATACCTTAACTTCGACTGCCCTCATCCCGTCGTGCAGGCAGCCACGAAATCCCAATGTCAGGCGCCTGTCTCACCCTGATCCTCCGTCCGGCAAACTGGGGGGCATCTTCTCGATGATGCGGGCGGCCTCGGTGAACGCTTGACACCTCTCCTTGTTCCCGCACACCTCCGCGCCGATCGCTTTCGCTATGAGATACCCAACGGCTTTCTCCCGGTCAACGCTCCCCCTGTCGGTCATGATCGACACCTCGATGTTTCGATTCCAACCCTCATTATTTATATTTTACATCAATCAATAAATATCCGAGATGATAATAAACGGACCGTCTTTATATACAATAGCTGTAATATTTTCCAGTGTTCTCGATAAATGAACTGGCATTCTCCTACGATACCTCATCTCCTGATCTCTGCGCCACGGCCGATAAACTGATCTTTCGTTTGAATTAAAGATCATTTCGCCGGCCGTGCTGGTCCCTCGCTCGACGCTTAGGTCGTGATGATGATATCGATCTAACCGTTCCCTACTTCCTTATGTCCGGGGGGGCTTTCGTACCGATCAGCTCCACTCCCGTTTCGGTCCGTATCCTGATCCGCAGGTCCTTCAGCGCCAGCAGCCGTCCCTGCTGGGTAGCTATCATCTGACGGAACGACGGCTTGTAGGAATCGGGGCGCTGCCCCAGTTCCTCCAACTCTTTCCGGGCGTTCACCTCCGCCTCGCCGATCCAGCCGGCCAGGTTATCGTATGTCAGTTGCTTCATGCATGTCCATTCTGCCGGACGAGCTATAAAAGGCCAGGGGTCGACCGGACCGTCGGTCGCTGGGCTAAGAGGGAGGATGAAGACCTGGATGGCAATTGAGCGGCAATCGGTCCGGCGCGAGCCGCTCCATAATTTTGATACGGTGGCCGATGATAGATGCCCCATGAACTTGACCAACGAGAGCTATGTCATCAAGATAATCGGCAAGAGCTCGACCGAGTTCTATTACAAAAATGAGGGGAGCTGGTACAAGGTGAGCGCGCGCGGCCGCAAGTTCAAGGCGACCGCCGAGCAGGTCCTGAACCACATCCTGCCCGCCGTGGCCGGGATAAAGCCGAACGTGACCATCAAAGTGGAACACTATGAAGGCGCGGAGAAGCGGGTCCTGCCGGCCATAAGGGAACAGAAATGATGCCCTAAATGCCCTTTAAAATTGTAGGGGAGGACGACCGCCCAAGATCCCTGCCACCCAAGGCCTGAGGAGCGGTACGACCGCTGCATATGACGTTCCCGATCTTGTGGCCAGGCACATCTTCCATTCAGGTAGAATCGATATTATGCACATGATGCGATAATGTTCCAGAATGGTTTCCAAGTTGGTGATTGTATGACAAAGGCAGCGACCGATTCGATCCGTTATTATTATGCAATGGTCCGGTAGGGATTGAATTCCAACCGAAGGCCACTACGGCGTCATGTTAGGGCCACCGCATTAACGACCAAGGCACCAGAGTAAGATTTATCCGGGGCTTTGATCAGCAAGGTTTCGGTAAGGCTTGACCCCACTGGCATTTCTGATGAGGGCAATCTGGGAGATACCGATATCAGAATGAAGCTGCTTGGGCTGATGGAGATCGATTCCAATGTATGATTCAGTACGGCGGCATTGTTAGTGAACGTGACGTTGATCGTAAATGTACTTCCTGGAGATGTTGTGAGCGGCCCCGACGTGATCGTGGTCATGTAGTCTTTTGAATATGGAAGATAGCCAGGAGTGGAATAGGTCATCTGGCAACTCACGTCGGTTATGGATATCAGATCTTCGGTCAATGCTCCACCGGGTGTGGATCTGTTCGTTGTATCGTCGAAATGACCTGACGACCCTGATACTGCTAACAGGACATCCGAGCTTATGCCTGCAGTAACTAGGAGGATTGGAATGATGATCACCAGGACGGTGAAGATCCGAGCGTTCTTCTGTTCAATTTTATTGGAACTATTCGCAGCACCCTCCCAAACCGCCCATGCTCCCCAAATGATGTAGACCGCCGTCAATACAAGCCAGGTCAAGAAGAACGTGATACCTTGTATCGAGGGCAGCAGTGTTACAATACCAATGATCGCACCAAAGTACGTGAACGAAGCGATCATTAACCCATTCTTTACTCCACTTGGAGCAGATCGCAGACCTTTCAGACCACCGGATATCCATCCGCCGATAACGACTCCCCCACTGAACTATCAAGATATTCTATATAAATAGATAATGATTAATTGAAACTTTATTAAACGCGAGGAGGCCACGACCAATCGTAGCGTATTCAGGGCAGCCATGATCACTATTGGGCCGTGATCTGTTCGAATCATTTACTTGGTCCCAAGAAGCCTCATGACCCTCACCATGAAGCCATATTGATAATATGCGACAAGGGGGAGTATTTCTTGATCCAATTTTCTACTACAGAACGATTGGAATTCAAAGTTATTTTACTCATTTATTTAGTTATATTATATAATAAGATAATCTCCGTTCCCTTGCCCTTCTTGACGTGGTCGGGCAACGTCATCAGAGGCGTCACCACTCGAAAAATCTAAATGTCGTCGAGTGGGATAAGTGCCTCTTTCCACCACGATGGGGGCTCCTTCTGGACGGGCATATAAGCCACCCGCGGCACCCCTGGAATAGGTGGAAGTTGGTCTTCCACCTTCGCTTGGCGCGCTATCACCGCTTCCTTCGTTATGTTGAACACCGTCAGATCCTGAGTTTGGACCACTGGGCCATCATATACCCTCCTAAGCTCTGTAAAGATCAAGGAGATAATTTGGGGCGATAGGAGTGTATGCCAGAGGCCGGCCATACGCGGGTTCACGAGCCTAAACACCTTCCCGGCAGCCTGGGGCGAGGTATGGGCGGCGTTGAGAGCTATCGTTGCCCTCTCGATCGAGAGACCTGATTCGGCCGCAAGCATAGCCGCCGGCGGGAAGCATTCGTGAATGAGCAGGTCCACGCCGCCTTTGCAGGCATGCACGAGCGGCCAGCATGCGCACGTGTCGCCTGAGAAGACCATCGATAGGTCAGCGAAATCGATGCGATAACCGACAGCACCGCTCAATGAGTGGACAACCGGGAACGACGTCACCCTAACGCCATTTTCTTCATAGATTACTTGAGTCTGGCTGATTTCAAATTCGGTCGCAATGATCTTCATGCTTTCAGGATTGATGGGGCCGTTCCCGGCTTCGGTGTCCCATGCAAGCGCTTCCTGTAATGCTTCGACGAAGTGGCGCGTACCCAAGCGAGGCTCGGTCCCATTGGGACCCCACACGAAGATCGGCCCATCAGCTCGTCCCACCTTAGCGTAGCTGCCGGTAAGGGTAAGCAGGTCGCCGGTGTGATCCGCATGAAGGTGGGTCAAGAACACCTTGTTGAGCTTGTTGACCGGTAGCTTGAGGCTCGCATAGTTCGCGAGGGAGCCGCTCCCAAGGTCCAAAACCAGGAGGTCACGCTCGGGATTACCGATTTCAATCAGGATGCTAGCTGATGCCTGACCACGCGTGACCCAAGGATTGCCACTGCCGAGCACGGTCACTCGCATCTCATTGTCTTCGATCTCTTCCTCACCTGGTACATACATCTCGGCATAGGTTCGCTTTAGCTTACCAACTACCGGCGTTAGGGAGATTACTTTCATTCCGCCCGCAAATGCCGGTACCGGCAGGGATTTTGAAACGCTGTCCATGGTGTCTTTCCTCTTATGCTCTTAAGTCAGCTGACAACGGGTGCCTGGTCAGATATTGAACAATCTGTCCTCTTCCAGGGGCTTCTCGCAAAGCGACTCATCCCTATGAGCGAATCCGATATTTTCAAGGGTCACTGGTTCCAAATCGTCTAGCCTCTCTAGCCGAGGCATTGGGTCATCATTCAAGTCGATTTCCTGACCACAATAGACGCATGAAGCTCCTGAGAATCTGACTATGGCTTCCAATTGCTCAGAACTTATCTCAAGCTCAGGCCATTTGTTTCTAGCTCGGGCAACTTCCTGCTTCGCCCAGTTACGGACGCGTTCAATCTCCGTTTCGGTCATCATAATCGGCCCACCTCGTGCTGTGCCTCCGCTTGATCTATTATATTCTTGTTACTGCCGTATATTCTTAACGGGAAACGCGAGTGTCAAAACTGGTTCACTGTTTGACGCTGGGCTGAGCTCCTTAAAGGAGGTAATCGGGTTGGCCGATGCCATCGAACATACTATTCCCAACATGACGAGGCGTCCTGGGCGTTCCTGCGCCTCAGGCGGAGGAGTTGGCTGGCGGCCGATAGAGAGACGTATGGCCTGACACTCAAGGGAGGTCGTGCCATCCAAGACATCGTGGACCGAGGCGAATCGTGGCCGGTGAAGAAGCTTGAGAAGTGGACCTCAAATATCCTCCGCTAGGCGACTAATGAATTGTGAGCAAATAATCCGGATTTGGACAGATTTCAAAGCACGTGAAGGAGGCACTTGCCGAACAGATGGGGGACATTTGCTTTAGTTATCTACTACCCCAGAACGATTGGTGCGGGGGCAGTATACAATATTCGTTTTTGTCCCCCCTTGCCATAATGCGGCACGGATGGCCTTTATGGCCTATAACATATGGATATAGTGACATTGGGCCAAAATGGGGAAGTTTTCTGAAGCGGTTTGCCACAATTACATCGCTTTTATGGTTGGCAATAGAGCCTCCACTGATGGCTTGCTGAACTCCGTCATCATAAGCTAATTGGCTGCCAGCGGTGTCTTCCTATAACATCCTGAATGCAGAGGGCATCTGGTGAACCGCCCCCCCCGCCTCAAGGTTGATTCAGGCATGGTGTTAATGACATTCCACCTGTAGGGAGAGGACACGGCCGACGTGGGCGTTCGCACGCGTCCCGTCCATCAAGTGTACTCTCCGCCGTGTTTCTTCCGCCATTCGGCAATGGGGACCGAGAATTTCCTCTCCATCTCGGTGCGGTAGGTCGGACCGCCGTTGTAGGCGCAGAATGGGATGATGCGTCCGTCAGGGGTGGAGTAGTGGATGGCGCAGCGCTTGACCCTCTCAATGTCATAGTTGTAGTTATCCAGGAAATGCATACCGCCGATAAACATCATGCTCCAGGAGAACTTGGCCACGCTCCCTTTTGAGGAATCATTGAACATCGTGTCCATCATCTGCAGGAACTTGGCGGTGGATAGGCCATCCGGGACCTTCTCCTTGATTATGTGCTTCTTGAGGATGTTTAGGGCCTTGACCTTGGACGGGAACTTGACCTTCGACCTCTCCGCCTTCACACTCAGCTCGTACAGTTCCCTGAAGAGGGGTTCGACCTCGACGAACCGGGTGAGGGGAACCACATTGTTCTCGTCCTTGACGAACACATAGGTGGCCATGCCGCAGTGGGGGTGAGAGGTTAAGGTGACCTTGCTCTGCTCCAGGAGGGCGGAGATCACTGTGGAGATGGGCACTACCGCCGGGACAGGGAAGAAGTCGTCCCTAGTGATTTGGCCAGCGGTTTGGCTCTCCAGGTCTTTGACCAGGTCGGGCAGGGTGTAGCGGTGCTTGCTCCGCTCCTCCTGATCGATCCGGCCGGTGAAGGCCACGGGCTGGAAGTTCACGCCCCGGACCACATCGACGTTCTTCAAGGCGAACTTGACTATCTCGCCCACCTGGTCATCATTTACATTCTTGACCACGGTTGGGACGAGGACAACCGAAGGTGGCCTCTCAAGATTCTGCACGTTCTCCACGACCTTCAGCTTCGTCTCCAGGAGCGGCGCCCCTCTGGACGCCTTGTAGACATCATCTCGCAGACCGTCGAACTGAAGATAGATTGTGTTCATGCCCGCCCGCACCGCCGCCTTGAGGAACTCAGGGTCCTTAGCGAACTTGATGCCGTTAGTGGCCGCCATGATCTGGGGGAACCCCATTTCCTTGGCCTTGGCTATTACATCGATGAACCTGGGATAGATGGTCGGTTCCCCGCCGGAGAACTGTATCGCGGGAGAACGTACCGGCCTCTCGTCCCTCATCATCTGCAGCATCTTCACGATCTCGTCGAAGCTCGGCTCATAGACGTAACCCGCTGCGTTTGCATTGGCGAAACATATGGGACACTTAAGGTTGCAGCGATTGGTGAGATCGAGCATGGTTAGGCAGGTGTGAGTGAGGTGAAGTTGGCAGAGGCCGCATTCATTAGGGCATACCGTGGCATTGGGGATGGCCGGGTTCTCGATACCTATTCCATCATAAGCGAACCTCTCTGCCCTCAGATACATGTCCTTGTCCGACCAATAGACATCCACGATCTTTCCATGGTCGGGGCATTCCTTCTCCATCATGACCTTGCCATCCTGCTCGAAAATCCTTGCCGGGATGATGTTCAAACACTCAGGGCAGAGGGATCGAGTAGTCTTCGGGAGGCCTTTTTGCAGAGAGCTTGGCTTGGCTAACATTTTCAAATGCATCTGATGAATTATAATGGATGATTAACTTTAATAATCTATTTGGCCTCGTTAGTTTGAATCGCCTTCTCCGAACCTGATCGACGTTTTGAGATCTCATTACGAGGGCAAGCGTGGACTTTTTTAATTGCTATCTGGCGCGTCAAAATTCATGAAACGAAATGCGATTATTTTGCTCATCTTCCCACCCTCTTCCCTGGACCCCCATCTTCCTCATTTGACGAACAAAATATCGGAGGATCAGAATCACATGCCCCATCCCGACAGGCCCGCTGATGAACAGCACCTTGGTCAAGCTCATTACCTCTAGGACGAGAATGCCCTGCGAGGTTCTTACTATCTGCCAATAGCGATTTAGAAGATAGACATATGGTCTTGCTAGATTCTTAACAACCCCATGGGAGATCGTTTATGAAATGTATTAAACCTTAGCGAAAGGGGATATTTCTCAAATCTATGTACTACCCCAGAACGATTGGTGCGAGGGGCCGGATTTGAACCGACGAACCTCTTC
>JAEILR010000022.1 GCA_016109435.1 Methanomassiliicoccus sp. | reverse complement strand
GCCCACCACGCGTTCAACAAGCCAGGCAAGGAGATCTACTTCAAGGACCGCACCGTCGAGCTCTGCCACAAGTTCTACACCGAGCGCCTCGGCGTGCGGAAGGAGAAGATGCGCTACATCGAGGAGTGGTGGGAGGGCGGCGGCAACTCCGGACCATGCGTGGAGGTCATACTCGAGGGCGTCGAGCTCGCCACCCTAGTGTTCATGCAGTACCGTGAGACCCCGAAAGGCCGCGTGCCCATGGACATGACCGTCGTGGACACCGGATATGGTCTCGAGCGCGCCACCTGGATATCCCAGGGGACCCCATCCGCTTATGAAGCAGTGTTTGGACCCGTCGTTCAGAAAATCCAGGATGAGCTGGGGATCAAGCCGAACCAGCGTGTGCTCGAGGAATACAGCAAAGTGGCTGGCGCGATGAACATGAAAACCGCGGCGGACGTTAGGGACCTCAGGCAACGCACCGCCGACCGGCTCGGTATCAATTACGAAGAACTGATCCAGACCATCGGTCCGATGGAGGACATCTACATCATCTGCGACCACTCCCGCGCCCTGGCGTTCATGCTCAACGACGGCGTGGTGCCGTCCAACGTCCGCGAGGGCTACTTCGCCAGGATGCTGGTCCGCCGGGCGCTGCGCTCGATGCGCTCGCTGAACGTCAAGTTCACCCTGGCAGACATAGTCGGCCAGCAGATCGATTATTTCTCCCCTCACTTCCCCGAGCTGGTCGAGAACCGCGAGGACATCATGTCCCTGGTCACGGTCGAGGAGCAGCGGTACTATGAAACGCTGGAGCGCGGCCGTTCCATCGTCCAGAGGATGACCAAGGACCTCAAGGGCGCACCGATCACCCTGGACAAGCTCATCGAGCTGTACGACTCCCACGGCCTCAATCCCGAGATCGTCAAGGAGTTCTCCGACGTGCCGGTGGAGATCCCGGACAACTTCTACATGCAGGTGGCCAAGCGCCACGAGGCCACCGACGCGGTGGCGGAAGGTCCGAAGGAGGACGAGTACCCCCAGGACATGCCGGACACCCACATGTCCTACTACGACGACCCGGAGGTCATGGCCTTCGAGGCCGGGGTCGTCGCCGTGATCAACGGCGCCGTGGTCCTGGGCCACACCTACTTCTATCCCGAGGGAGGGGGGCAGGAGGCCGACTACGGCACCATGAACGGCCGCGAGGTCGTCAACGTGCAGAAGGTCCGCAACACCATCCTGCATTTCCTGGAGGGGAAGCACGACATCAAGGTCGGGGACAAGGTCACCTGCGCCATCAACGAGCCGCGGCGCCGGCAGCTGATGCGGCACCACACCGCCGCGCACATCATCAACGGTTCCGCCCGGCGCATGCTCGGCAACCACGTGTGGCAGAGCGGCGCGCACAAGAGCGTGGACGAGGCCCGCCTGGACATCACCCACTTCGAGAACCTATCCGAGGAGCAGCGCTCCCAGCTGGAGCGCCGGTGCAACGAGATCGTGCTGGAGGACCATCCGGTGGAGATCGCGTTCATGCCCCGCGACGAGGCCGAGGCCAAGTTCGGCTTCCGCCTGTACCAGGGCGGCGTGGTGCCCGGGAAGATCATCCGGGTGGTCAACACCACCAACGTGGACGTGGAGGCGTGCGGCGGCCTGCACTGCGACCGCACCTCGCGCGTCGGCCCCATCCGCATCCTTCGCACCAAGAGGATCCAGGATGGGGTCGTGAGGATCGAGTACTCCGCCGGCCTGGCCGCGGTCAGCGGCATGCAGGACGACAAAACCTGCGTGGACCAGCTGGCGGACCGGATGAACGTCACCAGGGAAACGGTGCTTCCGGCCGCGGTCAAGCTGCTCAACGAGATCAAGGAGGACCGCAAGCGGCTGGAGGCCATGGCCGCCCGCCTTAACGCCATTCTCGCCGACACCCTCCTGGCCACGGCCACCGAGGTCGACGGCATCAAGGTCGTGATCCACCTGGCCACCGAGGACGAGGACCCCCAGGCGCTGTCCCTGGCCCTCACCTCCCGCCTCGGGGTGATCGCCGTGCTCGGCCTCGCGGACAAGAGCCCCAAGCTGTTCGTGTCCCGCTCCGCCGATGTCAAGCTGGACTGCCGGCCGGTGCTCAAGGACATCATGAAGCTGGTCGGCGGCGGGGGAGGCGGGAAGCCCGACTTCGCCCAGGGCGGGGGCGGAGACCCGACCAAGATGCCCGCGGCCATGGACCGCGCCCTCGATATCGTCAGGGCGGCCATGGGCAGGAAATGAGGCCGTTCCACGCGCCCTTCGGGACCGCTCCCGGACATAGACGCCAGCACGTCGCGGGGGGCGCCCACGGCCAGAGAAATAGTTAAATAGGGACTTGCTTGTAGGGGAGACGCTCCATAAACTATAAACATAGAATGGATCAAGTTCATACGATTTCATTGGAGGTAACAGTTTGGCGCAACCTGAAGGACAGGAAAAACCGCAAAAGGCCGAGAAGAAGGTGAAGAAGGAGAAGGCGGAGAAGCCTGCGGAGAAGAAGGTAGATGAGAACTTCCGCTACATCGTTCGCATAATGAACACCGACATCGACGGCAACCGCCCCATGGCAATGGGCATCCAGAACGTCAAGGGAGTCGGCCCCCGGGTCGCCGCGGTGGTGGCCAGGAGAACCGGCATAAAGCCTTCCGAGAGGATGGGCAACCTGTCCGAAGCGCAGACCACGGCGATCGAGAAGATGATCGCCAACTACCCCGAGTTCGCTCCCCACTGGGCGGTGAACCGCCAGAACGATGTGGAAACAGGAGAGGACCAGCACATATTCGGCGTGGACCTCGACATCGTCAGGAAGGACGATATCAACCGGATGAAGATGATCCGCTGTTACAAGGGCGTAAGGCACGAGCAGGGACAAAAGGTTCGTGGTCAGAAGACCCGGTCCAACGGACGGACTGGCCTTACCATGGGTGTGAGCAGGCAGAAGGGCCAGCAGCCCGGAGCCGCTACCGCCACCAAGAAGTAAGATAAAGAGCAGGTGTTAAAATGGGAGATCCGAAGTTCCCTCGCCGGTCCTATGACGCTCCCTCTCACCCCTGGAGAGGAGAGAGAATAAAGGCCGAGACCGAGATATGCAATGCCTACGGTTTGAAGAACAAGCGCGAGCTGTGGAAGGCACAGGCGGTCCTCAGGAACCTGAGGAACCAGAGCAAGCTGCTCCAGGCCCGCGTCCGTCTCGACGACGAGCAGGCCAAGCTGGAAGCTTCCCTCCTGCTCAAGAAGTGCGGCCGCATGGGCCTCCTGCCCATGGACGGAACCACCCTCGACGACGTCCTCGGTCTGACCCAGGAAACGGTCCTCAACCGCCGGTTGCAGACCCTGGTGCACCGCAAGGGACTGGCTGCCACCCCCAAGCAGGCGAGGCAGTTCATCGTTCACGGCCACGTTTCCATCGACGGCCGCAAGGTCACCATCCCTGGTTACGTCGTGAAGAGGGGCGAGGAGGACAAGATCTCCTACAACGCTCTCTCTCCCATATCCAACGAGCTCCACCCCCTCAGGACCAACGCCCGTCCGGGCGAGGTCCCCGTGCCTCCGGCCAGGACCGAGGAGCAGAAGAACTCCCAGGTGGAGAAGGTAGAGAAGGTCATGAAGAAGGTCGCCGCTGACGTCGTCGATGACGGCCCGACCGAGCTGCCCGATCTGCCGGCCGAGACCAAGGAGGACTGAACATGGGAAAGTGGGGCATCGCGCACATCTACGCCAGCTACAATAACATCATCATCACCCTGACCGACATCACCGGCGCCGAGACCATCACCAAGGCCACCGGCGGCATGGTGGTCAAGGCGGCCAAGGACGAGTCCTCGCCCTACGCGGCCATGAGGGCCGCGGAGAGGGTGGCGGATATCGCCAAGGAGAAGGGCATCGAGGGCATCCATGTCAAGGTCCGCGCTCCCGGTGGGAACAAGGCTACCTCCCCCGGTCCTGGGGCGCAAGCGGCCATCAGGGCCCTGGCTCGTGCCGGCATGAAGATCGGCCGCATCGAGGATGTTACCCCCATACCCCACGACGGGACCAAGAAGAAGGGCGGCAGAAGGGGCCGGAGAGTCTGAGGTTACCTACATGGACCTGAAGATACTAGACATGAGCGAGACCCATGCCCGGTTCGTCGTCTCGGGGACCCGCCCGGAGATGGCCAACGCCCTGCGGCGCACGCTCATGACCGAGGTGCCTAAGATGGCCATCGAGACCGTGGAGTTCCACCTCGGTCCGATCAGGGATGAGGACGGCAAGGAGTGCGAGAGCGTCAGCCCGCTGTTCGACGAGATCATCGCCCACCGCCTTGGCCTCGTACCCATCCCCACCGACCCGGACCTCTACGTCTTCAAGGACCAGTGCACCTGCGAGGGCGAGGGGTGCCCCAGCTGCACCATCATGTACTCCCTCAACAAGAAGGGGCCGTCGGAAGTGTACTCCGGCGATCTCGAGCCCCTCGGAGGGAAGGAGCTGAGGGTCAAGGACGAGCTGGTGCCCATCGTCAAGCTGGGACCGAAGCAGGCCCTGCTGGTCTATGCGTCCGCGGAGCTGGGGACCGCCAAGCGGCATGCCAAGTGGCAGGTCACCAACGGAGCGAACTACCGGTACTACCCGACGGTCACCATCGACGCCAAGAAGTGCGATGACAGCGACGACTGCATCAAGGCCTGCCCCCGCGATGTCCTGGCACGCAAGGACGGCAAGCTGGTGGTCGCCAACCTGGAAGGCTGCATCCTGTGCTCAGCGTGCACCGAGGCCTGCCCCCAGGGCGCCATCACCGTGCACGGCGACAACACCAAGTTCATCTTCGAGTTCGAGACCGACGGCTCTCTGTCCGCCCGGGACACCCTGCGCAAGGCGCTGGAGATCCTGGAGAAGCAGTTCGACGAGTTCCGCGAGGACGTCGGCACGCTCATCGAAAGCTGAACGATCCAAACCCCCTTCCTTTTCCATTTTTTCTCTACCTATCGTCGCTCCATTGAGCGCGGCACGGCGCCGTTCCTGCGAGAACCATATTCTTTCATGGAAAATTTTCATATATAGCGGGGGAAATCTTCATTCCACCCTAACAAGGAGACAGTAGAAATGGAAATGGAAAAGTACGTCTGCCCCATCTGCGGCTACATATATGACCCTGAGGTCGGAGACCCTGACCACGGCATCCCCCCCGGGACCGCCTTCGAGGATCTTCCCGACGACTGGAACTGTCCGTACTGCAACGCCCCGAAGAGCAGCTGCCAGAGCTTCTCTTCCGTCATGGGCGGCATCTGAACCGGCAAAGACCGTTCCAGACCAAACCATTTCCCACGTTTCTATCCCGGCATCACATGAAGTCGGTCAGCTTGCACCGCTTGATCTTGTCCGACTGGAATAGCGAGTTCATCGACTCCTCGACGATGGCGATGCGCTGCTGGGTGTAAGCGTCCAGCTCGAACTTCTCGCTGATCTCCTTGGTGATCTCGAGATACTTCTTGACGCTCTTCTCGTGAACCGTGAGGGTGAGATTGTTGCCGCAGTAGCAGCGGCCCCTGAGCGGAATGCGCCGGTACTTGGCCCCGCACTTGGTGCATCTCAGCGACTGGGAGGAGAACGACTTCAGGTTGCCGATCATGTCCGGAAGGAAGTGCTTGGTGATGACCCGGTACACCACGTCCTTGGCGTCGACCGCCCTGATCTTGCGGGCCAGCTCCAGCTGGGCGTTCATCTTGTCGATCATCGTCTCCAGGGTCTTGTACGCCGACTCCTCCGGGCCCTCGGAGATGTCCCTCGTATCGTGGGTGTAGCCGAAGCCCTCGTACTGCAGCGCCGAGCCGATGCGGCCGGCCACCTGGTCCATGATGGAATCGATCTCCTTGGGATGCTTGTACTCCATGCACGCCTGGTAGAACCCCAGGGGGTACTCCCACAGGACGTCGATGTTGTGAGCCTCCTTGTCGATCTCGTTGGGATCGAGCCTCGTGGTCAGCACCAGGGGCGCGTCCATGAGTCCGCCGCGGCGGTCGGGGAGGAACTGCTTGGAGAAGTTTAGCAGCCCGTCCAGCAGCAGGATCACCGAGTCCTCGTCGCCGTCGGCGTTGCGCCTCTTGGCGGCGTGGAAGAAGGGATGCCCGTAACCCACGTTGGTGTGCGTGTACCCGATGATGCGGCACAGGATCCCTCCGGAGGTGTGGGGAGCGAGGCCGATGGTCAGATGCCCGATGAGGTCGCCGCGGTTGTCCGCGTTGTAGAAGCGCTCCAGCCCGTAGTACTTCTGCAGCAGGTCGTCGATGAAGTCCGCCACCCGGATGAAATAGTCGCCGCACGATTCCGAGGGGATGATGTCCTGGACCTTCAGCTCACATACCTGGTCCGCGGAGGTGACCTCCTGGTTGTGGACGTCCCGGAGGTAGCCCAGAGCATGCGCTTTCTCCACGCTCAGGCCGATCTCCCCCGGCCGGAAATGGGTGACCGGCACGTCGGTCATGTCGAACCGTATGGTGCCGTCCTTGAACACGAAGATGTCGTGCACCGCCCGCAGCAGCCCCTTCTCCAAAGCCTCGGGGGTCTTGTTCTTGGAGATCATCCCCTGCACCCCCTTGATCTCCGGGGCGACGGCCACTCCCACGCGGGCCATGGCCTCGGACAGCAGTACGTTCAGGTCGATGCGCTGGGGCGTAGGCCTGTTCACCGTGAAGGTGTGCGCTCCGCACTCCGCGCACGAGCACAGGAAGGTGTTCTTCCCGCACTCCGGGCACTGCCTCAGGCCCATCTCCGCCTCCACCCTGGCCTCGTTCGCCGCGGTGGACACCAGCCGCTGCATGCCGCCGCTCATGCCCAGGGGGAAGAGCGCGTGAGGAGGAGGCTTCATCTTCCTCTCCTTGGCCTTCTCCGGCCTGGCCATCCGGGAGCCGATGCGAGTGACCGCCCGGGCCCGGACCTCGATGCCCATGGCCCTGGACACCGCTCTGAGGGTGGGGGAGGAGAACACCGCCCCCTCCGGCTCCCCGGGGTCCTCCAGCGGCGTCCGGGCCACGATCCCGCCGTTCTCCACGGCCAGGCCCAACCCCTCCAGCAGCGGACGGCCGTAGAACTCCACGATGACCTCCTCAGGGGTGGCCCGGTGCAGCGCGGCCAGCGTTTCCAGGGTATGCTTGGTCCCCGGCTCCCGGGGAATATGCAGGCCGTCCTCCTTCCATAAGCCGGCGGCCAGGACACGGACCCGCAGGGCCGACAGCTCTTCCAGCGGCACGTCGTACCAGAACAGGTTGTGGCGGGGATGCAGCGGGACGCCGTAGGTGCGGGAGATCTCCTTGGCCCTCTCGTACGACGGCTCGGCCCAGTCCTCCGGAAGATCGCCCGCCTTTGCCCTCAGCTCGACCTTGTACCACTCCGGAGCATAGGCGCCGGGGGCCAGGATGTGGTTGTTCTCCATGAACTCCCCATAGGCCAGCAGGACCTCTCCCAGGTCCACCAGCTCGGCGATGTCCGGCCGGTACATCTTGGCCTCCTTGGCCGTGTTGGCCTGCACCAGGTCCCCGTTCTTGAGCAGGAGGATCGGCCCCTCGATGGAGTCGCAGGGCGTCACCGCGCCGGCCTTTCCGGGCCGCTCGATCTTGATCTGCGTCCCCACCGCCAGGAAGTCGTCCAGGGCGAACATGGTCGCCGGGGGGATGGCTAGCGCGGCCAGGCCGGTGGTCCGTCCCCGGCCGTAGCGAAGCCGGAACCCGCCCACCCGGGAGGGGTGCGCCAGGACCGGCCGTCCGGCCACCATGTCCTTCAGGAACTTGGCGTCGGGGACGATCTTCTTGGCCTTGTTGTCGTCCCCCTTGTCATCGTGGCGTTTCTTCCACTCCAGGTACTCGTCGATGAACTCCCAGCCGTCGATCCCCAGCTTTCGGACGTGCTTCTGGATCTTGGGAGCCTTGAGGCACATGCCCTCGGCGATGACCAGGCAGGCTCCGCCCCGGACCTTGTTGGTCTCGATCCTCGGAAGGTCCCGGAACCCCGAGATCTCCATATCCTCGGTGCCCTCCCCGTCGACGCACACCGGGCAGCTGCGGGCGATGATCTCGATCTCCTCGTTGCCCGGGGTGTATTGAAGGTGCTGGCACTGCTTGTAGAGAGGGATCTCCTCCTTGAACCGCTGGACCTCGCTCTCGGTGGGGATGTACTTCCCGATGCCCACCTCCCGGCGCACCACGTCCCCGATGAGGACGCTGAGCGCCTGCCCCGTCCCCCCGGCCGCCCTGATCGGTCCGGCGAACGATATGGCCAGATACTCGCTGCCGTCCCCGTTGCGGCCGATCTTGACCCCGGCGATGCCCTCCAGGGGCGCGACCAAGATGCCTTCCGTAAGCACCGCGAGGCCGACCCGGACGGCGCGGTCGATCGATTCCTCGCGGGTCTTGGCGGGCTGGGTGGCCATCTCCTTGGCGATGAGCAGGGAGACCTCCTCGCGGTTGTGCTTCTTCGACAGCTCCCTGATGCGCTCGGCGATGCCCTCGACGTGCCATGCCTCCAGCAGCTTCTCGCACCGGGAGGCCAGGTCCTCGGCCCGGGGGATCTCGACGAACACCTCGGGGTCCAGGCCGCGGGAGCGGGCCTTCCTGGCGATGCCGTAGCACCGGTCCGCCTCGGAGAAAAGGTCCTTGAAGTACTCCTCCATGGACTTGCTGCATGCCACTCCCGCCATCTTCGTGCACCTCTCCCCGACCCTAGCCGGCCATCGACCATAGCGGGCACATCAAGATAAACGTCACGCTAGGAGGGCCGGGGAGCGGGAATCATCGCCTACGTCGGGAGCTTGTCCAGGTCGTTGACCCGCTGCGCCTTGAGCATGCCCTCGACCTGCTTGACCAGTTCGTCCACTCCCTCCCCGGTGAGGGCGGAGAGGCGCGGCCGGCCGGTGGGGCGGCCCTCCAGGTCGGACTTGCTCTCCACCTCCAGGAGGGGGATGTCGGGGAAGTTCTGCTTCACCGAATCGAGGAGCGCCAGTTGCCGGTCGATGGTGTACCCGCAGGTCTCCGAGGGATCGATGATGAACACGATGATGTCGGCCAGGTAGCGCAGGGCCAGGATGGCCTGCAGCTCGATGGCGTTGCGCTTCTCCAGCTCGCGGTCCAGCAGTCCAGGGGTGTCGATGACCTGGTAGGTCCGCCACCCGCTCTTGACGTGACCGATGATGATCCCCTTGGTGGTGAAGGGATAGGGGGCGATGGTCGGCTTCGCGGTGGAGATGCGCTCCACCAGCTGGCTCTTCCCTACGTTGGGGTAGCCGGCGATGACCACGGTCTGCACCGTAGTGTCCACCGCCGGCAGCTGCCGGAGATGGTCCCTGGCCTTCTGGCAGAACAACAGGTCCGGCTCCACCCGGTTGATGACCGAGGAAAATCGTCCGTAGAACGCCTTGGTGATCTTGGCCACCTCGTCTATATTGGGGGCCTTGCGCACCCTGAACAGGTACTGGCGCTGAAGTTCGGAGCACTTCTCGGCGCACCAGGACAGGTTCACCAGCGCCTTCTTCAGCTTTTCGTGCCCGATCAGCACGTCAATCAGCTGGGAGTAGAACTCATCCTCCTGCTCCATCCGGGGGAACGCCCGAATGTACTTCAGGAGGGTGGTGGTGGTCATGTCCCCGATGGCGGTTATCTTGCCGATGTTGGTCTTCTTGACGTGGTCGAACGCCGCCGCCCCGTTGACGTCCACGCGGGAAGCACGGGCATATGCCTTGTCCAGGAGCTCCTGGGATGTCATGATGGTCGGGATCTTGTGCCTCCAGTCCTGCATGTCCGGGCATAAGAGGGAGCAAGTTATTAAGGTATCATCTGAACATGGACGGCCACGATGGTCCACGGGGTCAGGTGCAGGGTCTGGATGACCGAGGGGGATCGCCCGATCATGGGGGATGAGGAGGCCGCGGTGCTGTCGTCGATCAGGGACCACGGCTCACTGGATGGGGCCTCGCCGGGAATGGGCGAGGCGACGGCCAGGTCCCTTGTCGCATCGGTGGAGAAGGCCGCCGGGGTCATCGTCGCCGCCCCGGCCCCCGGCGGGCGGATGGCGCTGACGGCCGAAGGAAGGGCGCTGCTCGACGAGTTCGAGAACAAGAGGCGCCGGGCCGAGGAGCAGCTGGCCCATGCGTTCAAGAATCCCGTCCTTACCGCCGACGGCATCGTGATCCTCGACGGACGCATCGTCCTGGTCCGCCGGGGGAAGGATCCCGGCGAGGGGAAGTACGCCCTCCCCGGAGGCTTCGTCGAGATGGGGGAAACGGCAGAGGGGTGCGCGGTGCGGGAGGTGGAGGAGGAGACCGGGCTGAGGACCGGCCCGCTCATGCTGGTCGGAGTGTACTCGGACCCCGGCAGGGATCCCCGGGGGCACATCGTCAGCACCGTGTTCCACCTCCGGGTGCTGGGCGGGGAGCTGAGGGCCGGGGACGACGCCGCCGGGGTGGAGCTGTTCGATCTGCATGCCCTCCCCGAGCTGGCCTTCGACCACGCCCGCATCATCGATGATTTCCTCAAGGCCACCGGCAGGCGGCACTGAGGCCCGGTCCGCCGACGGTCCCGGCCGGAAAGCCTTTTTACCGTCCAGCAGCGTATGACAACAAGATGCTTCAAGACGATCTCGATTCGCGGATACTGCGCCTGTTGCAGCGGAACGGAAAGCTCACCTACGAGGAGATCGGGGCCATGGTCGACCGGTCCCCTTCCACCATCCGCGATCGGATCAAGAAGCTGGAGGAGAACAAGACCATCATGGGCTATTCGGCCATCGTGAACCATGAGCGGATGGGGATCGGGTCCGACGCCTATGTTTCCGCGGACATCGCCCCGGACAAGGCCCAGGAGGCCATGGCATCGTTGTTCTCGCTGGAGAACGTTTCCGAGATCCTGAGGGTCACCGGGGAGAGGCGCATCATGTTCCGGGTCCGGGCGTCGGACAACGTGGAGCTGGTGGACATCATCGACCGGAAGATCCGGCCCCTGGGCTTCCACAACCTTGAGGTGACCATGGTCCTGGAGCCGATCGTGCGGTATCCCGGACTATAGGGTCTTGGCGTCGGCCCCTTCCGGCAGACCCATGTATATGGTGCGGCCGCTGCCCGAGGTTCTCCCCTTGGAGCGGTTGGCGACCACCCAGAACCGCCGGCTCAGTATCCCGTCCTCCAGGACCAGCTGGTTGATTCGGAGCACGCTGTCGATCTGCTTCTCCGAGAGCCTCCCCTTGCCGTACTGTCCGATCATGGTCACATCCGACGGGCGGACCGACAGGGCGGCCCTCGACCGTTCCACGATGTGGGCCTCGAAATCGGCCTCCCTGCCCCCCCAGTCCAGGTCCCACATGATCACCAGGCCGGAAAGGCCCTCCTCCAGGGCCCTCCCCCGCTCGTAGGCGGTGGTATCCCTGAGGGCCTCCGCCCGGAACCGGCCGCAGGAGCACATCGCCCTGTCCGCGGGGATGACCTCGAACTGGCCGGCCTCCATCGCCGCCTCCAGGGCCCCCGGACGCTCATGATCGCCATCCCAGCGATCGCTGAGGAGGATCAAGCGCTCGCCCTCGTTCATCCACCTGATCACGTCGGTCACCACACGGACCTGCTCGTTGTCAGTGTGGTAGATATGGGCGGCCTGGTCCCCCCTCTCCAGGTCACCATACCATCGCTTCAAGCTACCATCTCCGGACCGTCGGTTCCGGGGATGTTCGAACCCTCGCCCTCTCCCCCTGGGGACAGGGTGGTCGGAGGAGTTACCTCGATCCCTCCTTCTTACCCCTCATCACCTTCTCCAGCCTCTGGTCCACCTTGTCCCAGTTCACCACGTTCCAGAAGTTGGCGGTGTACTTGGCTTTCTCGTTCTTGTAATCGAGATAATAGGCATGCTCCCACACGTCCATCACCATCAGGACCTTGTAGCCGGGAATGGCGTACAGGTCGTGGTCCTTGATCTGTACCAGGAGGGGACGCTGGGTCTGGGTGCAGAAAACGAGCGTGGCCCATCCCGAGGACTCGACGGAATTGGCGGTCTCGGTGAACTCCTTCTGGAAGCGGTCGAAGCTGCCGAACTCCCGGTCCAGGGCATCGGCGATGAGGCCGCCGGGCTTTCCTCCCCCTCCCCCGGACACCGGCCTCATGTTCTCCCAGTACAACGAGTGCAAATGGTGTCCGCCGACGTTGAACGCCAGCGCCTGCGTCTCGCACTTCATGTTGAGCATGCTGCCGTCCGCCCTGGCCTTGTCCAGCTTCTCTAGAAGGGCATTGGCCTGATTGACATACTTCTGGTGATGCCCGTCATGGTGCACCTTCAACAGCTGCTCGGAGATGAACGGCGACAGGTCCGCGTAGCCGTACGGCAGCGGAGGCAGTGAATAGAATCCCTTACTTTCGGCCATGGAATCCACACTTGTTCGGTGCCACGAGTATAATTTACTTTTCTAAAAAAAAGGGCCGATGGGGCCGGAGCCCCGGACGGTCTAAAGTTCCCTGGTGCAGAACCACCAGTCGTAGCCTTGGGCGTCCTTCTTGCGGGACCAGGCGGTCTTCTCGTCCGCGGCGGGCTTGACGATGACCTTGTCCCCTATCAGCGCACTCTCTGGCCAGTTCTCCGGGCAGGCCACGTTGTACTTGTCCGATACCTGCAGGGCCTTGAGGGCGCGGAGGACCTCGTCGACGCTCCTGCCGACCTCCTGGGGGTAGTAGATCATCAGCCTCACGATGCCCTTGTCATCGACGATGAACACCGAGCGCACGGTGTTGGTCCCCTTTCCGGGGTGGATCATGCCCAGCTTCTTGGCCACGTCCCCGACCCCGTCGGCGATGACCGGAAAGGGGATCTCCACGTCCAGGTTCTCGTTGATCCACTCTACCCACTTGATGTGGGACTGTACCTGATCGATGGACAGCCCTACCAGCTCGGCGTTCAGGTCCTTGAACTCCTTGTCCCTCTTGGCAAAGGCGTAGAACTCCGTCGTGCACACCGGGGTGAAGTCACCGGGGTGGGAGAACAGCACGAACCATTTCCCGGCCATGTCGTCGGGCAGGGTCATCCTGCCGTGGGTGGTCTGGACCTCCATCCTGGGGAACTTGTCCCCCAGCAGGGGGATACCTTCCTTGTGAATCGTCTGCTCGGTCATGTTAACACCATATATGTCGTTAACATGCTCGGCAGGCAATATAACATCTGCGCCTAAACGGTGCCCGAGGCCGGGGTCCCCCAGTCCCCCTGGCTCAGCGCGGCGTCCGCCATTCGTCCCCGCGGGCGGCCTTCCCCCCGTCGATCTCGATGGGGCGGAGGAGCCTATCCTCGATCTTCAGCCCGCAGCTGTCACAGTACCGGGCGTCGTCCATGATGAGATGGAAGCACCGAGGGCAGCGGCCTCTCACCAGGACCCTGCCGTTGACGGTGACCTGCATGGGGAGCGCCCCGTGGGACGCCGGTATGTCAATGTCAAGAAGCTCCGACCCCGGCGGGTCGATGGGCACGATGATGTGTCCACAGAAAGCGCAGGCGTTCCAGTTGAGCGGGATCTGGCGGCGGCAGTGGGGGCACTCCTTCTTCTGGGACAGCGCGCAGTACGGGCAGATCAGATAGTCTTCGCGGATGAAGACCCCGCAGCGGGGGCACCGGCCGCTGCCATGGGACGAGGGGGTGCCCTCACCATCGGCGGCCTCGTTACCTTCGTTCCCGTCCATCTCGTCCAAATGGCTCGCTCCCTGGTCCGAACTCATGTGCTCTCCTCGACAATATTATGACACATATAAAATATCTTTATCTACATATTTATCACCGCGGATATTCACCATCGGACCTCGCCAGGCTTATCTAGCTTGCGCACGGTGTCGGTGTGACCGCATCCGTGCGGTCCTGGCGGTCGATGAGCATGGCGGTGCTGGACAGGCGGGAGCGGCGGATAGTCCTGGCGATAACCAGCGTGGGAGCGATGATGGGGCCCCTCGATTCCACCATCGTCAGCGTGTCCCTCCCGGTCATCTCCAGCGACCTGGGCATGGACTACGCGGCCTCCGTGTGGATACCCACCGCCTACCTCCTGGCCCTGGCCAGCCTTCTCCTGACCATGGGCCGGCTGTCCGACATCAGGGGACGGAGGAACCTGTTCGTGCTCGGTTTCGCCATCTTCGTCCTCGGCTCGCTCCTGTGCAGCATCTCCCAGAACGCCGGACAGATCATCGCCTTCCGATTCCTCCAGGGGGCGGGGGCCTCCATATTCATGGCCACCTCCCCGGCCATCCTTACCGACGCCTTCCCTCCCCAGGAGCGGGGGAAGGCCCTGGGGATCAATGCCATGGCCGTGTACATAGGGCTCAGCCTGGGCCCGCCTTTGGGAGGGGTCCTGACCGCCGCCTTCGGATGGCCGTCCATCTTCCTGGTCAACGTCCCCATAGGGCTGGCGGTCATCGCCCTGTCGCTGCTGTATCTGAAGGAGCCGGCGAGAGAGGTACGGCACCGCCCCTTCGATGTGTCGGGAGCGATCGCTTTCGCCGTCGGTCTCTCGGCCCTGCTCGTCGCCCTGACCCTGGGCGATGGCCTGGGGTGGACCTCCCCGGAACTTGTGGCCATCGCCGCCGTGGCCGCGGCGGGCTTCGCTGCTTTCCTTGTCATCGAGCACCGGAGGGGGGCGGACGCCATGCTCGATCTCCGCCTGTTCACCTCGAACCGCCTCTTCGCCCTGGCCAACCTCTCCACCCTGCTGAACTACACCGCGTACTTCGGGGTGTCCTTCCTGCTGTCGTTCTACATGCAGCGGGTGCTCGGCCTCTCCCTGTACCTCACCGGGCTGGTGCTCCTGTCCATGCCTCTGGTCATGAGCTTCCTGTCCCCCATCATGGGGTGGGCCTCCGACCGGGTCGGCTCCAGAGTGCTGGCGTCCGGGGGCATGGCGCTGGTGGGGATAGGGCTGCTGCTGCTCAGCACCATCGATGCCGCTACTTCGATCACGACGCTGGTCGCTTACCTGCTGGTCCTGGGGGTGGGCATGGGGATGTTCTCTTCCCCTAACACCAGCGCGATCATGGGGTGCGTGCCCCGCTCCCAGCTGGGAGTGGCCTCGGGCACGGTGTCCACCATGAGGACGGTGGGTCAATCGCTCAGCCTGGTGATCATGGGGGCGGTGGTGGCCAGCGTGGTCTCCTCGGCGGTGGTCTCGGACATCTTCTCCGGCGCGGCGGGGACCTCGGTGGCGGCAGAGGAGTTCGTCTCCGGGATGAGCCTGGCGTTCATCGTGTCGGCAGGGATAGCGTTCATCGGGGCCCTCACCTCGCTGGCCCGGGGCACGCCGGAGACGTGCGAGCGGACCTCGTCCACCTGAGGGCGCGGCTCACGCCGTTCCCGAACGGGCGTCCGCCAGGATCCTCCACCGCCGGTAGGCGATGAACACCGGGGCGATGGCCAGGCCGATCATGTACGCGGCCCGGAAGAACATGGTGATGGTGAACTCGTCCCCGTTGGCCACGATCACGTGCATGAACAGCACCATGATGAAGAAGATGGAAAGCACGGTGAACGTGGTCGGCCGGAGATACCACCTGTCGCTCCGCGCCGCCGCTCCGATGAAACTGAGCAGCAGCCCGGCCCAGGCCAGGGCGAAGGAGGCCATCGCCAGGTAGTCCACCAGCTCCCCCTGGACCCATGCCCCGCTGAGGTCGACCCCGACGTCCATGCCCTCCGACCGTGCCTTGGCCAGCGCCTGAAGGGTGACCATGAGCGCGTACATGAAGAAGAAACCCCCGGTGGCCAGGTTCATTCCCGTGATGTAGATGGCCAGGGAGGTGGAGCGGACCCCCAGGAGAGCGGTCATCCACCTGCCGTAGGCATGGCCGCGGGATGAACGGAACCTCATGAAGCCCCGCCAGGCCTGGACGATGACGAAGGAGACCAGGCTGAGGACCAGCAACGCCAGCACGATCCCGGGGATGACGATGAGGAGGGTGGGGACCAGCAGCACGGCGTGGGTGCCCGGCGCCTCGTTCGGACCGACCGTGACCCCGACGCTCACCACCGCGATGATGGCGGCCAACACTAGTCCGATCAATAGGGCCAGGGGCACCCACCCGTTGCTCCACAGGCCGGGAAAACGTTCCCTTGCTCTAGCCATCATCGAGAGGATCATCTTCTCCGCACCGATGAGAATGAGCATCCCGCCCGCCAGGCCGAACGCCAACACCACCGCAAAGGTCACCGGGGCGATCACCACGGCCACTGCCAGAACAATGGCGGCAGCGACGGCCCATCCGATCACCGTCCGTCCCGTCCGGTGGCCGGTCCCCCTGCGGACCGCTCCGGGCAGGAATGCCTCGAGGTCCGGCCGCATCGTCACCAGGGTCATGACCAGGGAAGCCCCCAGGAGGGCGCCTAGCACATAGGTCATAAACTGCAGGGCATAGGGGGGAGCGCCCCACCAGCGGATCGCCCAATAAACGATGAACGCGACTAAGAAGGAGCCCAGGAGGATCAGGCCGGAGCGGGGGACCCCTTTGTAGAGGTGGGCGGCACCTTCGGCTTGACGTTCGCTCAGCAGCCTGGCACTGATCCGGCCGAGATGGCCCAGTCGATCACCGGACCATTATGGGCCATCTTGGATTTCAATCCTGTTGCTCCAGGCGCTCCACATGCACGAATGCATTCAGGCAATTAATTTTTATATTCTCCAAATAGATATCGGTAATCGATATGACGCTAACCGAAGATATGAAGTTCCGAAGGCTGCGACGCTTCAACGGCGTTATGGCGATAGTGCACTTTCTGCAAGCGCTGCTGATCCTGGTTCTGGCGAACAACACGACCCAGCCGATCCTCACCAACTTCCTGAGGTTCGACCCCGCCACCCAGACCCTGGTGTCCCAGCAGGAGGTGCTGTACAATCTGCCCCTGGGCCCCATGGTCGCCCTCTTCCTGTTCATCTCGGCGTTCGACCACTTCCTGCTGGCCGGACCCTTCTACCGACGATACGTGGAGGGGCTGAAGGAGAACCACAACTATTTCCGGTGGTACGAGTACGCGGCCTCGTCCTCGGTCATGATCGTCGTCATCGCCATGCTGGTGGGCGTCCGGGACATTTCCAGCATCATCCTCATCTTCGCCCTCAACTCCACCATGAACCTGTTCGGCCTGATGATGGAGAAGCATAACCAGACGACGAAGAAGACGGACTGGACCTCATACATCTTCGGGACCTATGCCGGCCTGGTGCCCTGGGCGGTCATATCCATCTACCTGTGGGGCTCCGGGCAGGGAGGGCAGGTCCCCGACTTCGTGTATTACATCTACGTGGTCATCGGCGTGTTCTTCTTCAGCTTCGCCTTCAACATGATACTCCAGTACAAGAAGGTGGGGAGATGGAAGGACTACCTCTTCGGCGAGTACGTCTACATCCTGCTCAGCCTGTTCGCCAAGACCATGCTCGCCTGGCTGGTGTTCGGAGGCACGCTGGCGACCGGGACATGAACGAGGGGGCCCGGCCCCGCCTTTTCCTTTTTTCATACAAAAGCCTATATCCCTTCCTTTTCTACCATCCGCCATGGCCAACCTGAACGTGGCGGTCATCGGTCCCAACGACTACGCCAAGGACCTGGGCAAGAAGGGAACGGTGTCGGACATCACGCTGTACGATCTCAAGCAGGGCGCCGACACGGTGACCTTCATAGAGCCGACCAAGTACCCTGATCGCCTGGCCCCGCTGTTCTACGCCGTTTCCATGGCCGACCGGGCCCTGGTGGTAGTGGACGCCATCAACGCCCAGCTCGGGGAATGCATGGTCATGCTGCACAGCGCGGGGATCGAGAAAGGCTACATCGTGCTCCGCAACTACCTGACCCCGGAGCAGCTGGCCCCCCTGGTCAAGGGCACGGTGCTGGCGTCGTACCGCTATCTGGAGGACGATGCCACCGCCCTCCGTGAGCTGCTGCTGGATGAGGCCAGGAGCATGCCCGTGTCGGAAGAGGACGGCCCCGGCGCGGTCCCCATCGACCACTTCTTCAACGTCAAGGGCGTGGGCACGGTCGTCCTGGGTTACGTGGCCAACGGGAGGATCGAGAAGCACGACGAGCTGAAGGTACTGCCGACCAACCGGACGGCGCTGGTGCGTTCCATCCAGAAGCACGATGATGATCACCCCGACGCCGTGACCGGGGACCGCGTGGGCCTGGCCTTGAAGAACATCGACGTGGAGCAGCTGGACCGCGGGTTCGTGCTCACCGCCGACGAGAAGATCAAAAGTGATGCCTCGATCACCGCGCAGGCCGAGCTGGTGAGCTACTGGAAAGCGCCGCTGAAGGAGGGCATGGTCCTCCACCTCGGACACTGGATGCAGTTCCTCGGCGCGCGGGTGGAAGCGGTGAAGGACGCCGGGGACTTCCGGCGGCCGACCGTGACCCTTGCCCTGGACAAGCCAGTGGTACACCCTGCCGGCTCCCGGGCGGTGCTGATGTACCTCGAGGGCGGCAAGCTGAGGGTCGTCGGCTCGCTGCAGCTCCCGTGAACGACAAATGAATTAACCTGGCCGGAGATATGAGGGCGGGATAGCGATGGACTACGAGCAGTACGCTGTAGACCTGAACGCCAAGTGCGTGTGCGGATGCATGGAAGGGGACCGAGTCCACAAGATCTACCGATTCCCCAACGACTACGGCGCCTCAGTGGTATCGGCGCCTAAGGCCGATCTTACGGCCAGGGGGACCTTTCGGCTGTACATCCTGCATTTCGAGAGCCCCGCTCCGGAGCACGAGTACGAGATCGCCCGGGACACCCCCCTTACTAACGACCACATCGTGTGCCGGGACTGGAGCGATGCCGAGGTCTGGCTGGAGAGGATATTCGAACTCCTTCCCGGCGACGGACACGCCCACTGCCACTAACTTTCCACGGGCAACCTTATTAGATCCGGCCCTGGGAGCGATTCATGACCGGGATCATCAACGACCATGTGAAGGACGAAGAGGAGGAGATGATCCCCCAGGCCAAGGACATGTTCGACGAGAGGAAGGTCGACGAGCTTTCGGCCAAGTTCGATGAGGTGGACGAGAGGATCGCCCAGACGGCCAAGTAGGCCTTCCAGGTCCCTTCGACCGGGGCAGGGGCGGCTCAGCCCTTCCGTACCAGGTACTCGGCCATCCCGTAGCCTTTCTGGCCGTTGAGGTCGAACTCGACAAGGGCCTCGTGGACCACCGTCAGGCGCTTGCCGTCCCGGCTGGGGAAGGGCACGGTCACCACCCTCAGCACCTCGGCGGTCATGCGGTGCCTCCCACCGTCCGCGTCCGTGCTGGAGATGGCCAGGGAGCCGGGGGTCCCGTCGGGGTCCAGGACCGTTCTCACGTCCGCCTTCACCAGGGCCACGTTCCTCCCGTTCATGTGGAGATAACCGGCGATGGCCTCCTTGTCGGTGAACAGCTTGGTGAGGTTGAAGGCCAGGGACCTGGAGAACTGGGCGGACAGCCATATCCACAGCTTGCTTCGGTCGGGGTCCCTTATGCCCTGGGTGTGGGCCCTCTCCCCCAGCCCGCTGATGTCGTACTGCTGCTCGCCCACCATGAGCGAACCGGAGGCCTTCCCGAACTGCTCCACGTGGTCCTGGGCCACCTGCCGGAATATCTCAGCGTTGTCGGCATCGGCGCACGCCTCGTAATCGAACATCTCGTTCAGGGCCTCGAAGTTAAGGGAGAAGGACACCGGTATCGTCTGCAGGCCCTCCTCGGCCATGTTGTCCATGTGGCCGTCGAAGGCCAGTTTCCATCGGCGGTCCGCGTCGACGGTCTCCATGCGCAGCCCCCCCACCCCGGCCCGGCCGACGCCGAACGGCCTCATCTCCCTCATCCACACCGTCGCCCCGTCGGGCATCATGATGAAGCAGAACGCTGACCGTTCGTTCATGTTGGGCATCAGCCCAATGCGGACGAACATGAACAGGTCGTTGCCGCGATCGTAGAAGTTGAAGTAGAAGCTCTCGTTCTGCCCCTCGTCCATCGGTTGCGCTGCCTCTCCCGTCACCATGGTAACACCGTCAACGAAGGATGTAAGGCATTTCCATATCTATCATCTCTCCCCTCCGATGATGGCCGGGGACGAACATCGGTGAGGCTCCGGTCGCCTGCGGTGCATCGTGGGCAGAGGGAAGCGACCGGGCGGGCCCACGGGATCAGCCCTTCCGCACCAGGTACTCGGCGATGCCGTAGCCCTTTTGGCCGTTGAAGGTGTACTCGGCAAGGGTCTCGTGCATCACCGATATGGTCTTCCCGTCCCGGCTGGGGAAGGGCATGGCCACCATGCGCATGACCTCCGCGGTCACCTTGTGCTTGCCCCCGTTGCTGTCCACCAGGGACATGGCCAAAGATCGGGGGGTGCCGTCGGGGTCCAGCACCGTGCGGATGTCCGCCTTCACCAGCGGGATGTCCTTCCCGTTCATGTGGAAGAAGCCGGCGGAGACCTCACCCTCCTCCACGAACAGCTTGGTGACGTTGAGGGCCAGGTCCTTGGAGAACTGGGCGGTCAGCCAGATCCACATCTTGGGGGCGTTCCAGTCCCTGACCCCCCAGGAGTGGTCCCGCTCCCCCAGGCCGGTGATGTCGAACCTCTCCCCTCCCACCTCCAGCGTTCCGGTGACCTTTCCGAACTGTTCGAGGTGCTCGGAGGCCACCTGCCGGGAGATCTTTTCTCCTTCCCCATCGACGCACTCGCGGTAGTCGAACACCTTGTTCAGGGCTTCGAACTCCAGGGCGAAGGTTGCCGGCACGGGGACGGGGCCGCGCTCGGTCATGCGGGCCATGTGCCCGTGGAAGGTCATCCTCCACCGCTTCTCCGCCTCTACCTTCTCGAACTTCAGCCCCTTCGCCTCCAGTGTTCCCTCTCCGAGCGCCTCATGGTCCTTGAGGCCCACGACCGAGCCGTCGGGCATCATGATGAAGCAGAACGCCGAGCGTTCGTCAGCGTTCGGCTTCAGGCCGACGCGCATGAACATGCATACGTCGTTGCCGCGATCGTAGAAGTTGAAGTAGAAGCTCTCGTTCCATTCCCTGCTCTCCCCCGCCTTGTGTATTATGTCGGTGTCCATTCCTAATCCTCCTCCAGTATGTAGATGGTGCCGTCGTTGCCGTCCAGGGTCACTTTCTGGCCGGTCTTGAAGAACCCGGTGGCGTCCTTTACCGCGGTCACCGCAGGGATGCCGTACTCCCTGGACACCACCGCGCCGTGCGACAGGATGCCGCCGGTCTCGGTGATCAGACCTCCGAGCTTGGAGAACACCGCGGTCCACCCCGGATCGGTGTTCGAGGTTACCATGATCTCACCCTCGCGTATCGTGGGCAGCGCCTCGATACCCTGCACCACCCGGATGCGGCCGGTGACCACCCCGGGGCTGCTGGAAACACCGGTGACCTGCACCGTGTCGGGCCCCCTGGCCACGGTGTCGTCGAACTCTACGTTGCCCTTCAGGAACTTCGGGGGGAGGACGTTTCGGAAGCGTTCGAAATCGGCGCGCCGCGCGGCGATCTCCGTTCTCAGGTCCCCACCCTCGCTGCTCATGGAGAACACCTCCTCCTTGCTGAGGAAGAACACGTCGGTCGGGTCGTCGATGAGGTCCCTCTCGGCCAGCCGGCGGCCGTACTCCAGGAAGAGCTTCCTCCATCGGTAGATCATGTGGTCGAGGTAGAACCTCTGGTTCTCCCGGAACATCAGGTAGGTCTGGGCGTAGCCCATGACGGTACGGAAGACCAGCTTGCGCGCGTAACCGTAGCGCAGCTTGGTGATGGCGCTCATGACCTCCTTCTCGGCCTCCCTCCTCTCCCTTGCCCTGTCCCGTTCCAGCTTCTCCAGGTCGCCGATCTTGGACGCCATCAGGGCGCGCACGACATTGACGACCAACGTTGGATCCTCCGCCCACCGGGGGAAGTACATCTCCCGGGTGTGGGAACGGTGCCCGTACTCCTTCAGGAAGCCGTCCAGCTCGACCTTGAACCCGGCGAGCCGGGGATCGGCGGCGATCATCTCCACGGCCCCGCGGGGATCGTTCCCGAAGAGCGCCTCGCGGACCGCCAGATCGTTCTGGGCGGAGCGGGCCAGCTTGGACATGGCGATGTTGGTCTTGAGGGTCTTGTTGTCCTCCAGGCCGGATATCAGGCGGGAGTAGTACACTCCGCTGCGGTCGTCCAGCCAGTCGGCCAGCCACCGCTTGATCATGAGGTTGGTGCCGATGGAATGGGTGACCATCCCGTAGCGGATCAGACGGTAGTGCTTCAGCCCCACCTCGCGGTACCTCTGGTACTCGGTATGGAGCTGCTCGTCCCCTAATGCCGGCAGGTCCAGGGAGTCCAGCCTCTCCGATTCGGCGAGGAAGCGGGCAGCCCATTTTCGATAGGCCTTATCGGTGCGGAAGATCGTGCCCTCGTTGTCCAGAACGGCAATGCGGACCTCCGCCCATAGCCGCCGGGCGATCCTGGTGTCGGCCCGGGCGATCCGTCCCTGGTCCTTCTGAGGGAAGTAGTTCAGAAGCTCGTTGGTGCGGGAGAACTTGGGGTTGTAGATGAACACCTCCTCCAGCACCGAGGCGTTGAAGTAGATGTGCCCCTTGTGGACCTTCAGCAGCTCCTTCCCGGTGAGGTTCCAGTAGCCCATTATCTCCGAGCCTTCGTGGTTCACGTACTTCGTCAACAGCTCTCCCAGCAGGGAGAAGAACAGGGGAGAGGTGACGTCCGACCAATACTCGTCACCGTAGGCCCTGGTCCACAGGATGTCCGAGTCCTCGGCCATGGCGGTGATGGGACGGGACTGTAGGAGGTAGACGTCATCTCCCTCGATGGCCCACTCGACATCCTGGGGCGCGTGGAAATGCTCCTCGATCCTCTTTCCCAGCTTGGCCACCCTGGTGATCTCCCCCTCGCTCAGCGAGGATGACATCTGGCGGGCCTGGTCGATGCTGACCGACCTCGATCCCTCCGGAGAGAGGAATATGCCCGTCACCTTCCGGTTGATGGTGCGGTCCACCAGCCGGCAGCGGCGCTTGTCGCAGATGTAGCGGTCCGGGGTCACCAGGCCGGAGGCGATCGATTCTCCGAGTCCCCAGGAGGACTCGATGATCACCCGGTCCCTCCTCCCGGACACTGGATCGGTGGTGAACATTATGCCTGACGAGCGGGCGTCGACCATGCGCTGAACGACCACCGCCATGCCTGTGCCCAGCTGGTCCACCCCAGCACGGTGGCGATAGGCGATGGCGCGGGAGTTCCAGTATGATGCCCAGCACCTGCGGACACTGCCCATGACGTCCCATCGCCTGACGTTGAGATAGGTATCCTGCTGCCCGGCGAAGGACGCGCTGGCCAGGTCCTCGGCCACCGCTGAGGAGCGCACCGACCACAGGGCATGCGCATCGATGGCCTTTATCGCCTCGTCCAGGGCCTCGGCGGTCCCGTCCCCGGGGTCGGCGACGAACAACGACCTTATCCTCTCCGAGGCAAGCTCCACCGCGGCCTCGTCATCGAGATCGGTGGACTTCAGGACATCTTCTATACTACGCCGTAGACCGGAACGATCGAGGTATCGATCGTAGACCTCCACGGTGACGACCTCTCCGGGTGGCACCCTGAACCCTCCCCGGATCAGCCTTCCCAGGTTTGCCGCCTTGCCGCCGACCTGGGGGTCCTGCTTCTCATCTAGGGAATCGAGACCGATTATCAAGGACATGTCATGCGACCTCTGTCGGGAACCGATGGAGCAATATCCTCCGGGTCGATAAAAGGATGTGCTGGACGGTCCCTGATGTTAGAAATTTAGAGCACCGTCGCGGGCGGTGTTCGACCCCCCGTGGGTCATGTTTATATCCTACCCAGCAATGCTTCGGACATGGCCGGACGGTTCTGTGAGTGCGGCTGCCTGATAGACCCTGGCTCGAACAACTGCCCGGGATGCGGGCGGCCGGTGCGCCAAGTACGGAGGACATCGGGGAAGATGGCGCCCCCGGTGCGGAAGCCCGTTCCCGAGACAAGGGAGGAGACGGCGGAAGAGGTGAGCGGGGAGCGTCCTCCTTTCTTCCCCTACCGGCCCAGGCCGTCCCAGGTGGAGATCGTCCGCGCGGTGGAGGACGCCCTGGACCGGGGGAAGCACCTGGTGATGGAGTCGGGTACCGGGACGGGGAAGACCGTATGCTCGCTGGTCGGCGCCCTCCAGCACGCCAAGGCCAACAAGAAGAAGGTGCTGTACCTCACCCGGACGATCTCCCAGAGCGATCAGGTGATGAAGGAGCTGCGTTCCATTTCGAAGCGCCAGAAGGTGACCGGCCTGCCCATGCTGGGTCGCCGGAAGTCGTGCCTGCTGATCCGTACCCTGGAGGAGTTCGAGGACATCCCTCCCCACGCCCTGTCCAGGATCTGCGAGGAGAGGAAGTCGCGGACCCTGGCCAACCAGAGGGGGGGCTGCCCCCACTTCGCCGACTTCCTGGCCATCGGGGAGATGAGCTTCCTGAAGTACGTGTCCGACGAGCTGCCGACCGCCGCGGAGTTCGACCGCTTCTGCGAGAAGCAGGGGGCGTGCCCGTACGAGGCCCGGAAGGCCATCATGCCCCTGGTGGACGTCGTGGCCGTCCCCTACGTCCAGATACTGTCGAAGGAGATACGCTCCCAGCTGTTCGACCGCCTCAAGCTCACCATGGACGACTTCGTCCTGATCGTGGACGAGGCCCACAACCTGATCGACGCCGCCCGGGAACAGGAGAGTTTCGAGATCACTATGCGGGACATCGAGGCCGCCGAGGCGGAGACCAAGGAGCTGGGCGGCCCCCGCCTGGTGGCGGGGGTCGACCACGGCCTGCTGTGCGAGACCCTGAGGCGGACGATCGATGACGCGGTGCGCGACCAGATACCTCGCGGCGCCTACGATGCCAAGCTCGGCCGCCGGTTCCTGGAGGGCATGCTGAGGATCTCGCTGAAGCTGGACGACGAGGAGCTTCGGGCGATGTGCGCCAACATGGTCAACATCGGGGAGGACCACGTGGAGACCAGAATGGAAGCGGGGAAGGAGCCGAGCTCGGCCACCCTGCGCCTGGGCACCCTGCTGGGCCGGTGGTTCTCGGCCGAGGAGTCCCGGTTCGTCAAGATGGTCACCTCCGACGACCTCGGAGGCCTGCGGGCGAGCTGCCTCGATCCCCAGGAGACCACCCTCTTCCTTCGAGAGGTCCGGGGGGCGGTGCACATGTCCGGCACGCTGCAGCCGCTCAAGCAGTACGCTGACATCCTGGAGCTTCCGGCGGACCGGGAGCTGAGGACCTTCCCCTCGCCGTTCCCGCCGGGGAACCGGCTGGTATTGTACTCCGAGGACCTATGCCCCGGACAGCGGGAGATGCGGGAGGACCCCTCGATGAAGGAGCGCATCGAGGACCATGTCGTCCGGATATGCCAGGCCACCGACCGCAACACCATGGTGTTCTTCCGCTCCTACGAGATGCTGCGCTCCATGCGGCCCCGGATCGAGCAGCTGGTGGACCGGCCGCTGTACTGGGAGGAGTCCGGTTCCTCGCGCAAGCTGGCGTCCAGCATCCAGGCGTTCAAGAAGGGGCGGGGGGGCGCGTTCTTCACGGTGATGGGGGGCAAGGTCGCGGAAGGCCTGGACTTCCCCGGGCAGGAGCTGGACGTGGCGGTCATCGTCGGCCTGCCGTACCCTCCGCCCTCCCTGCTGCTGGACGAGCTGAAGCAGCGCTACGACCGCAAGTACGGCCACGGGCGGGGGTGGGAGTACGCTTCCGCCGTCCCCGCGGTCCGCAAGGTGCAGCAGGCCGTGGGCCGCCTGATACGGACGGAAACGGACCGGGGGGTGGCCATCATCCTGGACAACCGGGTATCAAGATACCGCGAGCAGCTGGGGGCCAGCCCATCGGCCGATCCGGTGAAGGAGCTGACCGGCTTCCTGGGGTGGAGCAAGCGGTTCTGACGCACCATTCTACCGCGGGGCGATGGAACGGAAACGAATAAATATGTGTTATTCATCAGAGGTTTTGGTGTGACGGCCATAGCGGCGGGGATACACCCGGTCCCATTCGAACCCGGAAGTTAAGCCCGCCAACGTTCCACGCTGTACTGCGGTGCGCGAGCCCGCGGGAACCGTGGAGCGCTGTCAGCCACTTTTTATCCCTCTTATTACTGAGTTTTACTCAGCATTAACGCTTCGTGATCATTCGACCTGGCAGACTAGACGCTCGAGCCTTACCCGTATTCGATGTGTCCATCCTTTGGACCGTTAGGTCCACGGCGTGCTCAAGCACGGGGGGTGGCGGGAGCGTTGCCCGCCGGTCCCTCGGGGCTTCACTCATTCCGAGTAGTTCAGCCGGAGATTGACCCCCCCGGCGCTGGCGTTGCACCTGACATCGAAGTTCGAAGGCGCCGGGTAGTTCACCGACGTCAGGTCAGCGTCCGTTCCGTTGAACCCGGTCTTCTGAGGCACTGACACCCCGCCGAGGTCAGCGTGCGACTGGACGCGCGCGGAGTTATTGCCCTGAATGTTCATGGTCACATCGATCCCTCCCAGCGAGGCGTTGGTCTGAACGGCCATGTCGCTTCCCAGCGCGTCGGTCTGGAGGATCGTCATCCGGACCCCCCCGGCCGAGGCCTTCATGTTGATGCTGGCGTTGTCGGTGGTGACGACGTTGGTCCAGTTGAGGTCCAGTCCGCCGAGGGAGGTCTCGATGTTGATCGGACCGTCCACCGTGGTCCCGTTGGCCACGGACATCCTGATCGCTCCGGCCGACGCCATCATGTTGACGTTGGATAGCTCCACGCCCTCGATGGTCCGCACGTCGATGGTCCCCAGGGAACTGGTGATGTTCAGGGAGGTGCGCAGCTGGGAGGAGATGTTGAGCGTGCACCGGAGGTCACTGCTGGAGAACCACCCGAAGTTCCTGCCCAACTTGATCACCGAATCGATCTGAAGGGCCTCGCCACCGAATGCCTCGGCCCAGGTCACATTGACAGGATCGTTGGGCCCCAGAAGCCCGGAACGGCGCTCTCCCACCACTGACATCGATGCCGCCACCGAGGTGTCGTTAACGAACCGCACATCGATGGCCCCGGCGTCGATGGTGACGTTCATCCGCAACGCCTGAACTCCGGGCTCGAGGGGGCTCGCCTGCTGGTCATTGATATGCACTGTCCTGAACGGGATGAGGAACAGGGATATCGCAGCGATGATTATGATGATCACGATGATGATACCGATGAGTATGCCCGCTATTCCTGAGCGGTCACGGGAGAGGGGACGCATATCAGGAAATAGGTATTCTCCCGGCTATATTCTTATCCGCCGATATCGGGGAGTCGCCCCCCACTGACCTATCGATGGAGCATGGCGGGTGCCTAGGAAGATGGAACGTCGTTAGGCGTCAGAACAAAGGATGCGGATGAAATTGGTGGGCGATCCTGGACGGGTCGAGGCTCGAGGGCTCGTTGGTGCAGACCTTCGCGCATCGATGATGACCGGCTACCTCTCTAAAAATGCAGGCCGTTTCGTTACTGCATTGTCACGCTGCCATTATGCAGCACACCAATCACCAATATGTCGTTGGGTGATCGAGGCAGTGTGAGCGGGGAACAATTTTGTATAAATATATTGGACAGGAGCAGAATGCTCGAGTTTCAGCAGGTACGGACCACCTTCAGTCTGACCACCCTGGTAAGCTCGATCAATCATGCTCTGTGCCAAGACCGGGGATAAAACCGTTGCTGTCTTCCGTTGATCTTCGCCCTCAATAGCCTGAGACCAGTATCAGCAATGGCAGGCCGACCAGGGTCGCGATGACGATAGAGGCCTCCACCTGCGGACTGTCAACGAAGTTGACGGAGGCGATAACGATCGCGGCCTCGATGTTTCCTTGCGTGGTCGCCAGACCGACCATCCTCTCCACGCCTGGCGGGCGGCCCCCCAGGAGGTATCCGATCACAAGTGCGAGGCTCACAAAGAGCGCGGAGAACAGCGCCGCCCCTGTTCCGGTCACGTTCGCTATCTCGTTCCAGTCTATCTGGACGAAGAAAATATTGCCCTAAAAAGGGGCATTTCCAAACACTTTTTCCACAGATGCATCGAGGCTCGGAAGGCTCGCAAGCGCAGGCTTTCGGGCATTCTTTTACATAGATTAGCGGATGCGTTATGAACCGATGCATTGCTGATTATGAACCAACAACACGATCAGTATGCATATGCATTTCCTTTTGTTATGAACTGTATGAGCATAATCATAATGGCAAGGGATGGCCGTAGGTATTTATTAGCTCAGAGTAACAATAATTATGCGTATGATGAGGGGTACCCTATCTGAGTCACGGTTCTTTGTAATCGGCCTCATCATTGCCTTGATTATCTTCGCTATCGATAGCTCCACGCCGAGCGGGTACGCTGGCAGCTTCCTATACATCCTCCCGGTGTTCATCTGCCTCTGGGCGAAAGACCGAACGGTGTATCTGATGGCAGCTATCGCCACCGTTTTGACCATTCTAGCGGTGCCCCTCCAGCCCGTTCAAGACCAGTCCGCCGACCTATTCAACCGGCCGATAGCAGTCATAGGCATATGGATCGTAGTCGTGCTGGGAGTGCAGAGGAGGAAAGCTGAGAACGAGGCACAGAGGCATGCCCACGACCTCATCCGCTCCCATGATGACCTGCAACGGATAACCTATGTCGTCAGTCATGGCCTGCAGGAACTGCTGAACTCGATCAACCGCAACTTGATGTTGGTGGAGGAGAACTACCAAGACGAGGTCGGTCCTTACGCGATGAAGAACGTTCACCAGGCCTCGGACAGCGGGAGGAGGATGAGCGAGCTTATCAACGACGTTCTGGATTACACAGGCATAGATGCCGCCATTTTTAAACTCGCTGCGGTGGATATGAACGCGGTAGTGGCCGAGGTCCTGAAGGACCTCGAAGTGCCTATTCGAGATCGTAAGGCTGAGGTACAGGTTGATAAGCTGCCGACCATTTTGGCCGATGAGGAGCAGATAACCCGGGTCATTAACAACCTCCTCAGCAACGCCATCAAGTTCTACAGGCCAGGTGAGAGGCCAAAGGTCCACATATCTGGGATGGCGAACCCTGAGGAGTACGTGTTCTCCGTCCGGGATAACGGGATAGGTCTGGAGATGAAGGACGCCGAGCGCATCTTCTACATGTTCAATCGGCTCCGCCCTGAGGAGGAGTACCCCGGCACTGGCCTTGGCCTGGCAATATCCAGGAAAATCGTGGAAAGGCACGGCGGCCGCATCTGGGTCGAGTCGGAGCCGGGCAAGGGGACGACGTTCTACTTCACCATCCCGGCGTGAACGAATGACGGCAAATAGATGGACGGACCGGGATTTGAACCCGGGGCCTCGTGATTGCAAATCACGCGATCTTCCGAGCTGATCTATCCGCCCTTGCCTCCCTCGTAACGCCAGACCGGATAAATAGATATCGTGACTTGCGGCCGCCCATGACCCTGACATGTACATGACGGGCGTGATCTAGGGGGCCAAGGGGACCGTCCGGAGAGACCGGAGCTGAATAACCAATAGCTCGTCAAGGATGAAATGGGAAGGGCCTATTGACGCACATTATAGAATATTGCTGGCTCATCCCCAACGACCCAACCATCGTGTCCTGGAGGAATATCTACGACGTCACCAGGGCCAATTTCCAATTCTTGACCATCATCAGCTTTGACCTTAAGCCGGCCCGAGGATAGGAACCCAAAGTGGTGTATTTGGCAACTATCTGTTCCTACGAGCGACTTCATGTCCTTGGACCATTTCCAACCAGGTTGGTAAGTTTGCCTTACTATTGTCATGTCCCCGATCGTGACGAAATCCAGCTTCAGTAGAGGGGGGGTCTGGGTATCATCAGGGTCATTAAAGTTCTTCTTTATAATGGCCATATATATCCATTATACATGCTTAGAACGCCTTCTATTAAAATATGCTTGAATGATGGGGGGACATATGGCCCCATGGTTCCAACAGGCTAGAGAATCAAAAACTTTAATAGTGGATTCATGTGTTTTTTTCGAAGGGGATGCGGAAGACGGAGCGCGAGGATGTGCGGATGCTTCGGCAGGATGATGGTTTGGATGGAGATGGGGGGATGAGATGCGCCCCTCCGTCGTGGTAGTTCAGCCAATGCTAATGTGTACCTCATCGGAAAGCATGCGGCTGGAGGGGGCACCGTCCATTACCATGCCCCGCTAATTATTCACTTAAGCACAGCGCCGCGAGCCGCGCTGTCCACAAGCTTCCGGTACTTTGCCAGTATGCCAGTGACCGGGCGCTCCACGGGCTTGACGCTCTTGAGCCGGGCCTCGATATCCTGGGATGGCACTTCCAGCTGAAGCCTGCGCCCGGGGATGTCGATGGTGATGCTGTCCCCGGTCCGCACCGCGGCTATCGGGCCACCGACGTAGGCCTCCGGAGATACATGTCCGATACACGGCCCCCTGGTCGCCCCGGAGAACCTGCCGTCGGTGATCAGAGCGACGTCGTCGGAGAGGCCCATGCCCGAGATCAGGCTGGTGGGGGAGAGCATCTCCGGCATGCCCGGCCCGCCCTTGGGGCCCTCGTAGCGGATGACCACCACGTCGCCCTTGACGATCTTGTGGGCGACGATGGCCTCAATCGCCTCTCCTTCCGAATCGAACACCCTGGCGGTGCCGGTGAACTTCATCATCTTCGGCGAAACGGCGGCCTGCTTGACCACCGAGCCCTCCGGGGCCAGGTTGCCGTACAGGACGGCGATGCCGCCCTGGTGATGGAACGGACGATCAAGAGGACGGACGACCTCCTCGTCGGCGATGACCGCCGCGTCGGCGATCTCCAGCACGCTCTTGCCAGTAACGGTCCGCTGGTCCGAGAGCATGTCCCTGAGCCGCTTCATGATCGCCGGCACGCCTCCCGCCCGGTCCAGGTCGGCGATGTGGTACGGCCCGGACGGCCGGATAGAGGTGATGTGGTTGACCCTCCGGGACACCTCGTCGAAGGCGGAGAGATCGATACTGATCCCGAACTCGTGGGCGATGGCCGGCAGGTGCAGGGCGGTGTTGGTGGAACCGCCGATGGCCATGTCCACCTTGATGGCGTTGATGAACGAGTCCTTGGTGACGATCTCCCTCGGGGACACGTGATCGCGGACCAGCTCGACGATGCGCCGGCCGGTGGCCCGGGCGATCTCCATCTTCCTGGCGCTGACGGCCAGGGAGGTCCCGCAGCCCTCCAGGCTGAGGCCCATGGCCTCGGTCAGGCAGGCCATGGTGTTGGCGGTGAACAGCCCGGAGCAGGAGCCTTGGCCCGGGCAGGCGCGGCACTCCACCCTCATGACCTCGTCCTCGGACATCTTCCCCGCGGCGTGCTGCCCCAGGGCCTCGAAGACGTCCTGGAGGTCGATGCCTCGGCCGTCGAGGGTGCCTTCCTCCATCGCCCCGCCAGTGAGGATGATGGCCGGGATATCGATGCGCCCGGCGGCCATCAGCATGCCCGGGGTGACCTTGTCGCAGTTGGTCACGCCGACCCACCCGTCGAACATGTGGGCGTTGTCCATGATCTCGACGCAGTCGGCGATCGTTTCCCTGGACGGAAGAGAGAAGCGCATGCCGGAGTGGCCCATGGCGATGCCATCGCATACCGCCGGAACGCCGAAGGAGAAGGGTACCCCCCCGGCCTCGATGATCCCCTTCCTAACCTCCTCCACCAGCTTGTTGAGGTGAACGTGCCCGGGGACGACCTCGTTCCACGAGTTGGCGATGCCGATGAACGGCTTCGGCATGTCCTCGTCGGTAACTCCCGACGCCCGCAGCAGGCTCCTGCTCGGCGCCTTGTCCAGCCCCTTCTTCACCTGATCGCTCCTCATGTTATCGCGCCTTGATGAGCGTCGTCCTAGAAAACCTTTGCATGATCGATCGGCACGGAGCGGGAGCTAGCACGGAACGTAATGCAGAACAGGAAAAGGATGATGGGGTAAATCGTTTGTTTAAAGTGTTTCCCGCTCAGGACCTGAGGACGATCTCGATGTTGACGCCGTCAGGGACCTGGATCCTCATGAGCTGCCGGAGGGCGCGCTCGTCAGCGTCGAGGTCGATCAGACGCTTGTGGATCCTCATCTCCCATCTGTCCCAGGTCTCCGAACCCTCTCCATCGGGGCTCTTCCTCACCGGGACCACCAGACGCTTGGTGGGCAGGGGTATGGGGCCGCGGATGGCGACGCCGGTCCTCTGGGATATCGACTTAATCTGTCCGCAGACGCTGTCGACCTTCTTGGGGTCGGTGCCGCTTAGCGATATTCTTGCTCTCTGTGCCATATGTGTATCCCCAAAAAATATGGGAGGAAGGGGTTTACATTACCCTCTTCTCGACATCCAGACAAACGCCGGCCGCTACGGTCTGGCCCATGTCCCGGATGGCGAACCTGCCCAGCTGGGGGAACTCCTTAGCCTTCTCGATGACCATGGGCTTGGACGGCAGGATCTTGACGATGGCCGCGTCCCCGGTCTTCAGGAACTGAGGGTTCTCTTCCTTGGTGGCACCGGTGGCGGGGTCCAGCTTCTTCTGGAGCTCCAGGAAGGTGCAGGCGATCTGGGCGGTGTGGATGTGGAACACCGGGGTGTATCCGACGGTGATGACCGACGGGTGGTTCAGGACCATGATCTGCGCGATGAAGGACTTGGCCACCGAGGGCGGGTTGTCGACCGGACCGGCGACGTCTCCCCTCTTGACATCGTTCTTGGCGATGCCGCGGACGTTGAAGCCGACGTTGTCGCCGGGGTAGGCGGCGGGAAGTTGTTCGTGGTGCATCTCGACGCTCTTGACCTCACCCACCACGTGGGCGGGCTCGAACATGATCTTGGTGTCGGGCTTCAGCACGCCGCACTCGACACGGCCGACCGGGACGGTTCCGATACCGGTGATGGTATAGACGTCCTGGATGGGCAGCCTGAGCGGCAGGTTGGTGGCCTTCGCGGGCTCCTTCAGGTTGTTCAGCGCGTCCAGCAGTGTAGGTCCCTTGTACCACGGGGTGTTGGGGGACTGCTTGGTGGCGTTGTCGCCCTTGAACGCGGAATAGGGGATGAAGGGGACCTCGTCGACCTTGTAGCCGATGGACTTCAGGATCTTACCGACGTCCTCCTTGACCTTCTTGTACTGCTCCTCGGAGAAGGCCGGCTTGGTGGCGTCCATCTTGTTGATGCCGACTATAATCTGCTTCACGCCGAGGGTCCTGGCCAGGAAGATGTGCTCCTTGGTCTGGGCCTGCGGTCCCTCGATGGCGGACACGACCAGAACGGCGGCGTCGGCCTGGGAGGTACCGGTGATCATGTTCTTGACGAAGTCACGGTGCCCGGGGGCGTCGATGACGGTGAAGTAGTACTTGTCGGTGTTGAACCGCTTGTGGGCGACGTCGATGGTGACACCTCTCTCCCTCTCTTCCTTCAGGGAGTCCATGACCCATGCGAACTCGAATGTCGCCTTTCCCTTCTCCTCGGCCATCTTCCGGTACTTCTCGATGAGATATGCATCTACGTTTCCAGTGTCGGCAAGCATCCTGCCTACGGAGGTGGACTTGCCGTGGTCAACGTGACCGATAAAGACCAGATTCAAGTGTGGTTTTTCTGCCATTTTTCTGCCTCCTACATTTATATATCGTTAGATTCGGGTTTTACTCCATACTGTTTTTCGTATTTAATCGTTGTTCACTTCTCAGCCTGAATAGTATGCGGCGTCGTACGGCTCTGGCTTCAGTCCCTTCCTGGTTCGGATCTCGGCCACGACCTTGGACTGTATCTCAGTAGGCATGGGCACGAACCCAGAGTTCTCGGTGGACCACAGCGCCCTGCCCTGGGTAGCGCCACGGATGGCCGAAGCGAACCCGAACATCTCCGCCACTGGGGCCTTGGCCACGATGATGGTGGCCTCACCCTCTTGGTGGATGTCCTCGATCAGGCCGCGTCTCTGCTGCAGTTCGCGCAGGGCATCGCCCATGACCGCCTCGGGGCAGTTGATGTAGATCTTGGTCAGGGGCTCCAGCAGGATCCTCCCGGCAAGGCACATCGCACCGTAGACGGCGGAACGGAAAGCGGGGATTACCTGCGCGGGACCCCTGTGAATGGAGTCCTCGTGCAGCTTGGCATCGACCAGCTTCACCTTCAGGGCCACGACCTTCTCCTGGGCGAGAGGCCCGAGGGTCATGGCCTCCTCGAATCCCTGCTTGCACAGTTCGAGGGTCTCGTTGAGGTACTGGATACCCTTGGTCCCGTCGACGAAGACGTTGTTGTCCTTGAACATGACAACGCCTCTGGCCTCGTCGCGGTCCATGCCCAGCTCCTGGAGCTTCCTTGCCATTTCCTTGGCGTCCTTGATCTTCCCGTCGACCTGTATATCGTTGTTCTTGATGGCGTCCACGATGGACTGTTCCAGGGGGGACACCTCGACGAAGAAGCGGTTGTGCTTGTTGGGAGACTTGCCCTCAAAGGCGGGGCTCCTCCCCTTGACGTTCTCCCTGTACACCACGATGGGCGGGGAGGACTTGATCTCGACCTTGTGGTCGTTGACGATACGGTAGTTGGTGATCTCCAGGTGGAGCTCGCCCATCCCGGACAGCAGGTGCTCTCCGGTCTCGTTGTTGATCTCGACCTGGATGGATGGATCGGCCTTGGCCACGGTCCTGAGGACCTCGACCAGCTTGGGCAGGTCCTTCATGTGCTTGGCCTCGATGGCCACGGTGACGACCGGCTCGGTGTAGTGGGAGATCTTCTCGAACGGCTCCATCTCCTTGTCCGATGACACGGTCGAACCGGCCATGGCATCCTTGAGACCGGCCACGGCGACGATGTTGCCCGCTTCCATGTGGTCGATGGGGATCCTGTCCGCGCCGACGCTGAGGGAGACGGTCTGGGACCTCTGGACGTTGGGCATGCCCGACACCCACAGCTCCATGCCCCTGGTGACGGTCCCGGAGAACAGGCGGCCGATGGCGACCTCGCCGGCGTGGGGGTCGACGATGATCTTGGTGATCATCAGAGCGACCGGTCCGCTGGCGTCACAGGTGAGCATGGACTTTCCCACCTTGGACTCCTTGTCGCCCTTCCAGATGACCGGGATACGGATCTTCTGGGCGTCAAGGGGGTTGGGAACGTGCTCGATGACCATGTTCAGCAGGACCTCGTGGACCGGGGCCTTCTTGGCCAGGGTCTTCTGGTCGTTGTCCTTGCAGTACTCGTAGACCTTGGCGAAGTTGATGCCGGTCCTCTTCATGGACGGCACGTTGACCGCCCAGTTGTGGAACGCGCTCCCGAAGGCCACGGTCCCGTCCTCGGCCTTGACCTGCCACTCCTTGCTGAGAGGTTCGGGCAGCTGGGAGGCGATACGCCGGTTGACCTCGGTGATGATGGTCACGAACTTCTTCTGCATCTCCTCGGGGGTGACCTTTAGCTCGTTGATGAGCCGGTCCACCTTGTTGATGAACAGAACGGGGCGAACACGCTCCTTGAGAGCCTGCCGGATGACGGTCTCGGTCTGAGGCATGATGCCCTCGACCGCGCAGACCAGGATGATGCATCCGTCCAGCGCCCTCATGGCCCTGGTGACGTCGCCACCGAAGTCTACGTGGCCGGGGGTGTCGATGAGGTTGATCAGATATTCCTTTCCGCCATACTTGTGCACCATCGAGGCGTTGGCCGCGTTGATGGTGATGCCACGGGCCTGCTCCTGCTCGTCGAAGTCGAGCATGAGCTGCTTCCCGGCAAGGTCCTCGGACATCATGCCGGCACCAGCGATGAGGTTGTCGCTCAAGGTGGTCTTGCCGTGGTCGATATGGGCGGCGGTCCCGATGTTCCTGATGAACTCAGGGCTTTTCGAAATCGCCTGGGCCCGTGCGATGTTATCTTCCTTGCGTCCCATGTGAACTCACCTGTTGATATTGATCTTACTTACCGGGCCGAGGACGCGACGCGTTCCAGCTCCTCTTTCTTGGATACGGAGAACGAGTTCATGTCGGCCTTGGAGGCGAGAATGAGCTCGTCCGCGAGGCATTCCTCGATCGGCTTCTTGTTCTTGAACGAAGAGTCCACGGTTCCCCTGGCGACGTTCCTCAGGGCGATGTCCAGTCTCCTGGAGGGAGCGACGTCCACTGCCTTGGGGACGGAGATGCCTCCGAACTGCAGCCGGGTGATCTCTTCGCGGGGGGCGGCGTTCTCCAGCGCCTCCACGAGGACCTGTACCGGGTTCTTCTTGGTCTTGGTGGCGATGATCTCGAAAGCGTCCTTTACCACGCCCAGAGACTTGGCCTTCTTCCCAGTGTATACCTCCGTCCTCATGAGGTTGTTCACAAGGCGCTCGACGATGCTGACCTTCGACTTTCCGAAGGACCGGTTGGCATGCTTCCCTCCGGTGTGGGGGATGGCGACGGGGGTGAGGTCTATGTACTTGGCTAGGCCACCGTCCCTGATGCCGATTCCGGTCATCTCGTACTTGCCGAAGAGCAGTACACCGCTGGTAACTTGATTTTCTCCTTCCACAGTAATCACCTCACCGGCTTCTCCTTGCGGCCCCGGACAAGCTCATTGAGAGAGACATTGTTGACCTGGACCACTTTGTAACGAACCCCGGGAATGTCGCCGTAGGACCTTCCCATCCTTCCGCCGATGCCTTCCACCATGACCTCGTCGTGCTCGTCAATGAAGTTGATGGCGCCGTCCCCGACAGCGAACGCGGTGATCTGGCGACCGTTCTTGATGAGCTGGACCTTGACGCACTTCCTGATGGCGGAGTTCGGTTGCTTGGCCTCTATACCTACCTTCTCCAGTACGATGCCACGGGCCTGAGCCGCACCCTCCAGGGGGTCGGACTTCTCCCGGAGCTTCAACATTCTCCGCTTGTATGTGCTGTCTGACCATCTGAATTTCTGACGGTCGTCCTTGAGTTTCCTAGCCGTGTTAAGACCTCTAGCCAAATGATTCACCTTCTTTGTGAGAAGCGGGCTCCTTATTATGGTAGTTATATTTAAGCGTTAAGGGTTTTTCAGAGACCGTTCAACCTACTCCTATTGAGCACCTTTATAAAAACAATTCGGTGGGGCCATGAACAATCTGGCCAGACCGGCGATGTCGCGCCTTAATTGATCGGGGACGGAGGGGGCGCGAGGGGGAGGGGGCATTTCATATCCTTATCTTTAGTTGTTAATAAAAATCACCGTGCGTCCCGACGAACGGGAGGTGGGGACCCCCGCGACCCTGCCCTCGCCGGCGGCTTCGCCCTGCCCTTCCTGACCCCGTCGACCTCCGGCGGGGCGTTCCAGAGCGGTGAACGGAGGTAGAAAGCAATTTATCGAGCTTACCGGATGCTCCTTCAGGGATGGGACATGGGCGATGAAGGGGATGCAGCCCGCAGGCTCAACAGGGCTCAGAAGATGATAGAGTACGGACTGGCGCTGGCCTTCCCGCTGATGCTGACGATGATGCTCTATTCCTACGTGATCTATGACCGCCTGTTCACCCCATTGTTCGTGCTGGCGATCATGATGGCCGGGATGATGCTCGTTCCCGCGTACCGGGCGCTGCATCTGCATTATGACTGCTGGGCCCGGAACGTGATGCCCCAGCGGCTGGTCACCGGCCTGGTAGGGACCATATACATCTCCGCCGCGGCGATCTTCGGCGTCTCGCTGATGTCCGCGAGCAAGGGTCTGGACCCCGAGCAGCCGCTGACCTTCGCGGTCTTCGCCCTCCTGGCGTTAATGATGATCGCCATCATGGCGTACAACGCGAGGTTCAAGACCCGCAACGAACGGACCGACATCAAGTTCTACCGGAAGGCGACGGAGGAGGTGACGTCCGATATCGGGACGGTCTTCGAGTCCAAGAACATCAGCTACAAGGTGTTCAAGAACGGAAAGGTCACCACCATGGAGCTTCCGGACAGCAAGGTGTTCATCACCATCCGCCGGCAGCCCCGGGCCTGCAGCGAGGTCATGGTGGAATGCCAGGACGACGCGGGGACGGAGCTGTGCTCGGTCCTCAAGCAGAGCCTGGACCAGGAAGCCTAGGCCCGGCCGTGGGACTCCCCCAGCACCATGGCGCTGGAGATGAGGTGGGCGATCCGCAGCGGCTCCGGCAGCCGGCCCTGGACCGTGCACTCGGCGAGCATTTCCTCGAACAATTCGATGTCCATGCCCCTGACCGCGGCGAACAGCGGCCGCCGGCGGGGACCGACCATGTACAGCGGGTTCCGGGAGATTACCGCCATCCTCTCCCTCCAGTCCGGGAAGTGGGCGCGGAGGGCCTTCTCCATCCGGTCCATGTCCGGCATCGACCTGGTGACCGTGGCGCAGGGTATGCCGGTGGCGCGGTGCAGCCGGTCGATGTCGATGACGTTGAACCCGGCCACGGCGATCCCGTCGAACATGATGAGGCGAAGCTGCTCGAGGTAGCGGGACCGTTCCAGCATGGCAAGGACGGCGTCGTTGGCGTCGCTGCCGTCGACGTCCACCTCGGTGCGCATGATGCCTTCGATGTACATGGGGAGACGGGCCACCACCCCGACCACCAGCGCGCGCTTGCTCTGGAAGGTGAACGGCGAGTCGTCGATCCCCAGGACCCTTATCTGACGTTTCTTCATCATACCAGCTTCAAATGCCCGGTCACCTTGTCCAGCACGTCCGCCGGCCCCGGACCGATGCCCAGGCAGGTCACGGTGTTGGGAGGTATCTCGGTCATGCCCGCGTCGGTGATAAGGGAGGTCGGCAGCCTGAGGGCCTCGGCGTTGCTCTTCACCTCAAAGAGGTCGTTCAGCGTCGGCACCTTGACCACGACCTTGCGCTGCCCTTCGGCGTACCATCGGTCGAACCAATCCGGGTTCTTCTTCTTGGCGGCGAAGGCGCAGTTGACCGCCGCGTGGGCCACCTGCGCCGCCATCTTACCGGCCGACAGTTTGAGGTCCCAGCGTACCACGATGACCATCTTGTAATCCATCTGCATCACTGCTGTCCGGAGGTTAGCCGGTGAAGGCATATAATCCTGACCGGTGCGATCAGGTCGTGAGGATGGAACGGCGGGACCGGTAAAAGCCTATAATAACCGACCTGCCATCACATGGTCCATGTTCGAGCTCATCAGGCGGGACGGCCTTGCCAGGACAGGGAAGCTAGACACCCCCCACGGTCCGCTGGAGACCCCCGCCCTTCTCCCGGTGGTGAACCCCCGGCTGGTGACGGTGCCGCCGCGGGAACTGTACGATACCTTCGGGTTCAGGGCCATCATCACCAACTCCTACATCATAAGGAACGACCCCCAGCTCAACCCCCGGGCCAAGGCGGAAGGTCTTCACGCCATGCTCGATTTCCCCGGGGTCATCATGACCGACTCGGGGACCTTCCAATCCCACATGTACGGGGAGGTGGAGGTCAGGAACGAGGACATCGTCAACTTCCAGCGGGATATCGGTTCGGACATCGGGACGGTCCTGGACATCTTCACCGAGCCGGAGTGGAGCAAGGAGAGGACGGCCCAGGCGGTGGACGTGACCATGGACCGCACCGTCGAGGCCGCCGGGCTGAAGGGCGGCATGCTGCTCGCCGGAGTGGTCCAGGGCTCGATCTACGAGGACCTGAGGGAGGACTGCGCCCGCCGCCTCGCGCTCGTGGACGTGGACGTCCATCCCATCGGGGGCGTGGTCCCCCTGATGGAGCAGTACCGCTTCGCCGAACTGGTGGACGTGATCGTGGCCTCGAAGAAGGGTCTGGACCCCAGCCGGCCGGTCCACCTGTTCGGGGCCGGGCATCCCATGCTGTTCGCCCTCGCCGCCCTCCTGGGCTGCGACATGTTCGACTCGGCGTCCTATGCCAAGTTCGCCCGGGACGACCGGTTCATGTTCCCCGAGGGCACCGCCAGCCTGTCGGACATGAAGGGCATCCACTGCCACTGCCCGGCCTGCCAGTCGCACACCCACCAGGAGATCGTGGCGATGAAACCGGCGGAGCGGACCGCCCTCATCGCCCGCCACAACCTGTGGGCGTCCCTGGAAGAGGTGCAGCGGGTCAGGCGGGCGATCCTCGAGGGCGACCTGTGGGAGCTGGTGGAGCGCCGCTGTCGCGCGCACCCGTCGCTGCTGAGCGCTCTGCGGCGGGTGGGAAAGCACCAGGAGTACCTGGAGAGGTTCGAGCCGCTGAGCAGGGACAACAGCCTGCTGTACACCGGGCCGGAGACCCTGGAGCGGCCGGTCTTCCTGCGCTACGAGAAGCGGTTCCTGGAGCGGTACAAGTATCCGGACACCGAGGTCATGGTGGCGTTCGAGGAGGCCGGCAAGCCGTACGCGAGGCACTACGCGAGGCAGATGGCCGAGGTGCTCGAGTCCTGCGACTCGCACTTCTTCGTGGCCTCCCCCATCGGGGCGGTGCCCATCGAGCTGGACGAGATGTACCCCGTGGCCCAGTCCCTGTTCCCCGATCCTCCCGACGAAGAGACCAAGGAGCGCATCCGGGAGCAGATGGAGCACATGTCCCACGAGCAGACCTACTCCCTGGGCGTGGCGTGGGACGGCCAGGCGACCATCGACACCCTGAACATGATGTGCTCCAAGCCGCCTTCCTTCGACATCGACCTCGCCAGGGTGAGGGCGGTGAGCGACTACCAGTTCGGCAAGGGGGCGGCGGAGGTGCTGCTCAACGGCAGGGTGGAGCTGAAGAAGTCGGAGACCACCGGCAAGATACGGAACGTTCTGGTCGATGGAGAGCACATCCTCTCGATGCGCGCCAACGACGGGTTCTTCACCCTGCGGCCGCCGGGAGCGGTCCGTTTGAAGAGCGGGTTCGCCGCGCCGAGGCTCCGGGTCACGGTCAAGGACGATTCCGTGCCCTTCAACCGGGAGGGCAAGAACGTCTTCTGCACCTTCGTCCGGGAATGCGATCCCGAGGTCCGCCCCATGGACGAGGTCATGGTGGTGAACGAGAAGGACGAGTTGGTAGCGCTGGGCCGCGCGATCCTCACCAGGGAGGAGATGTTCTCCTTCCGCACCGGCATCGCGGTCAAGGTCCGCGAGGGCATCAAGCTCTGATCATCTGGACGCCTGCACCGTCTCCTCGGCCACCTTGACGCAGGCCAGCAGGTCCTCCAGGGTGTGCAGCATCTGGGGACAGGTATTGGAGCGGGAGCGGACGGTGATCTTCCTCCCGTTCCGCTCGGCCACGGCATAGGGGGCGTTGTCCGGGGAGATCGCCTCCAGGACGGCGATGGCCTCCTTTTCGTCATCATATTCCAGTACTATCTCGCAGTCCACGCTCACGCCCCTTCATGCGCGGGGCGGGGAAAAAGGTTGCTGATAAACCGTTCCATCGTTCGAGAACCGTATATATCACCGACTCAAAGGAGGACGCGGGCGAGAAGATGGAACTGCTCGAGTGCTTCGATAAGCGGAGGAGCGTAAGGTCGTTCTCCGACGAGCCGGTGCCGGACGAGGTGGTGGACAACGCGCTGACGGCGGCGAACCTCGCTCCCTCGGCGGGGAACCTGCAGGCCAGGGACTTCATCGTCGTGCGGGAGGAGGAGACCAAGAGGAAGCTACTGGCCTCGTCGCCGGGCCACGGGTTCCTGGCCGAGGTGCCGGTGGTCATCGTGTGCTGCGCCAACCTGGACCGCATCATCCAGTACGGTCCCCGGGGCAAGAACCTGTATTGCGTCCAGGACGTGGCGGCCGCGGTGGAGAACATGCTCCTGTACATCGCCGCCCGGGGTTACGGGGCGTGTTGGATCGGAGCCTTCGATGAGAAGGGAGTATCCGCTGCCCTCGGACTCCCGCTCCACGTTCGCCCCCAGGCTCTGGTGGCGATGGGGAAGCCGCGTAAGGAGGGGAGCAAGCCGCCGCGGGTGAGGATCGAGGGGCTGGTGCATCGCGAAAGATGGTAGAGAAGAGGTAGCCCCGGGCAGATTCGAACTGCCGTCGCTGGCTCCAAAGGCCGGCATGATTGACCACTACACTACGGGGCTATCGGTCGACACCGGGTCCCGGGCCGACAGATGGAGTATATTGAGATGATATTTCATCCTTTACCCCGTCGGGTTCCTGCTCCGGGACTCACAGCGGCCGGCCGAACAGGTGGGTCGGCGCGCTGTCGCTGATCTCGACCTCCAGCCAAGTGCCCGCCCTCAGCCGGCCGGACAGGACCACCTGCTTGTACGAGCGGGTCCGCCCGATGGAGGTATCGTTCTTCCCCGGTTCGGTGACCAGCACCCTCTCCTGTCCGCCGACCAGGGCGGCGTTCACCTCGGCGGAGATCTCGAAGCGCAGCCCGGTCAGCTCCCTGGACCGTTCCTTGGAGATACCTCCGTGCACCTGGTTCCGGGACCTCGCCGCCGGAGTGCCCTGACGGGGCGAGAACCGGGTGACGTTCACGATGTCCGGGCGGACCTCCCTTAGCAGGGCGACGGTGGCCCGGTGGTCCTCATCGCTCTCTCCTGGAAAACCGGTGATGACGTCAGTGGACAGGGTCATGCCCGGCGACGCCGCCCTCAGCTCGCGCACCAGGGTCGCGAACTCCTCCGGGCGGTAGCCGCGGTTCATGCCCTCGAGGACGGCGGCGCTCCCGCTCTGGACCGGGAGGTGCACGAACTGGTAGACCCGGGGCGAGGTCCAGGAGGGAATGAACCGGTCGATGATGCGGCCGAGGTTGTCGGGGTTCATCATCCCCACCCGGACCATGAACTCCCCGGGAAGTGCGGTGATGGCGTCCAGCAGGACGGATAGGTCCGTACCGGCGTCGAAGCCGTAGCAGGCGGTGTCCTGAGCGGTGACCAGTATCTCGCTGGCCCCTCCCTCCAGAGCGGTCCGGGCCTGGCGGGCGAGGTTTTCCACAGGGTAGCTGGTAAGCGTGCCGCGGGCGTGCCTGGTTATGCAGTACGAGCAGGCCCCCACGCATCCTTGGGCTATCGGGAGGACAGAGGTGGTGGGGGAGGGGAGCATGGGTGCCGGGCATCCCCCCCGGCCGATGTTCTCCTCCACAAGGGAGGAGAACGAATCGTAGTTGCGGGGCGCCAGGATCAGAGCGTTGGGAGCGTGCCGGACGATATCGTCCGGCTGCACCGAGGCCATGCACCCGACCACGATGAGCCTCTTGCGCTGGCCGTTGAGCTCGGCCATCCGCCGGAGCATGCGGCCCTCGGTCTCCTTGATCACGGTGCAGGTGTTGAGGACGACCAGCTCGGCCTCCGCCGGATCCTCGGTGACCTCGTGGCCGAGGGCTGCCAGCCTCTCGGCCAGCTCCGCCCCCTCGCCCTGGTTCATCGTGCACCCGTAGGTCTCCACCCGGACCTTCATGGTCCACACCATCGGGACCGTTCTATTAAGGGTTTTTACCCAACGGGAGGAAGAAAGCCCACGATTTTAATCGTTGGATGAATTGCTCGGCACTTTCGGACAGCCCCCCGAAAGATGTACAAGTGCT
>JAEILR010000021.1 GCA_016109435.1 Methanomassiliicoccus sp. | reverse complement strand
CACGAGCGACCTTCTGTTTCTGCTTCCGACGATTGTTGCTTCCCTTGACCTTCCGAGACATCTTCCTCTGCTCCTTGATGAGCCGCTTCTCGCTCTTCCTCAAGAACTTAGGAGGTTCGACCACTAGACCGTCCGAACCGACGATGAACGACTTCAAACCCTGATCGAGGCCGATCGTCGGCCCCGAGTGCGTTAGCTTAGCCATCTCGATCTCGCAGCAGAACACAGCGAACCACTGGCCCGCTCGGTTGCGCTTGATCGTCAGCGTCTTCATCGTTCCGATGATGGGACGATGCAGTACGATTGGCATGCGGCCGATCCTGCTCACCTCTAGTTTATTACCAACGAGCTTGAACGAGCCGTTGTTCTGCGGATAGGTTATCGAATGAACGAGCTTCTTGTACCGAGTATAGCCGACTTTTACGTTCGTACCGTCCCTGCGCTCTTTACATCTCCGGAAGAAGTTAGCGAACGCTTTGCTAAGACGGTCCGCTTGGTTCTGAAGAACTTGTGTGTAGACGGACTTGAAGCGAGCGTCCTGGCGCTTGACGTTCGTTACCAAAATATTAAGATCGTTCCTGGTCAGCGAGATGCCTGCTTGTTCGTAAGCTGCTTTGTGCTCTGTCAGCAAGAGATTATACATCTCTGAGCACAGGCGGAACGTCGAGTACAGGTGAGCCTCTTCCTTCCTGGACGGATATAGACGGTACTCGAAGTTTCGTAGCATCCGTTCATGCTTCGATCTCGATATTAATACGTCTTTCTAGGGGGTGGTCGAAAGTGCCTACCATCTTCGCGGGAGGTCGTGAAGAGAACGGTCGATCGTCGCCAATCATCCCATGATCTAGATCATGGGTTTTCTGGCGAAAACGGTTATAAGGCAGATACCAATAAATCGAAACGTTCTAGGAGGAGTGCGGTGAGCATCAGCAATCATGTTAAGAACGGCGGGGGCATGACGGGTACGATGAGCACGAGCATGGTCGGAACGACGCCGCCAGTGGCCGCTTCCAAGCCCACGGTGACGGTCATCGTCTGCACCTATAACCGCATCCAGTGGCTGTCAAAGTGCCTTCGCTCGCTGGAGGAACAGGACCCCCATCCGGACGAGATCATGGTCGTGGACGGCCCCTCCAACGACGGCACCAGGGAGATGCTTGAGCTCCTGGAGAGCAAGGGGGATATCGTCCTGGTGAAGCAGCCCAAGCTGGACGGCATCTCCTCGGCCAGGAACCTGGGGCTGGCCATGGCCAAGAGCGATATCGTATGCTACATCGATGACGACGCCATTGCTCAGCCGGGATGGCTGAGATCCATCCTGGAGATGTACTCCGAGGAGGACGTCGGCGGGGGCGGCGGCCCGGTCATGAACATGATCGGCGAGCTGACCATGGGCAAGAACGCGGTGGCCCCCAACGGGGAATGGTTCGACGAGTCCAGGGGGGAGTGCACCGACGGCCTGGCCCAGGTCATGGTCGGCTGCAACATGTCCTTCCGCCGCGATGCGTTGGCCGGCATCGGCGGCTTCGACCCCTACTTCAAGTACCATCAGGACGAGACCGACGCCTGCCTGGGGGTCCTCCATGCCGGTTACCGCATCCTGTACCACGAGGGCGCGGTCGTATGGCACGAGTGGTGCGAGGGCTCCTACCGCAAGGACCGGATCAAGTGGTACCTGCGGCTGAGATACATGTGGGGAAGGAACAACTCCTACCTGGTGCGAAAGCACTTCAGCGACCGGGTGGGATTCTCCGAGTACTTCGGCTCCCGGATGGCCGGGTTCGTGGAAAGGCGCGTGCCGCGGGGGATCATCGAGAAGCATGAGGCCAAGCAGGAGAACGACGGCGGGGGCATGCCCGCCTTCTTCATCGCCATGGGCATGGTGTCCGAGACCTACGGGCTCCTCAAGGGCTGGCGGGACGGCGGGCACGCCCGCTGATCTTCCACCCCTCCGGAGCGCGCTCCCTCTTCCGGCGGCCCCAACCCTCAAATAGGGTTTCGTCAAAGCTCCAGCATCATGGGTTCGGAGTGCCGCCTGTGCGGGAGTGGCACCAGGAAGGTGTTCACCGCCCTGATGATGGGGAAGTATGAGGTGGACTACGAGCGATGCGATAACTGCGGCATGCTCCAGACTGAACCGCCGTACTGGCTCGAGGAGGCCTTCTCCCAGGGGGCCGTGGCCTCGGACACTTACGTCATGGAGAGGTGCATGGCCCAGTCCCGGGCGGTCAGCGCCATCATCCTGGCGTTCCTCGACCGCCGCGCCCGCTTCGTCGATTACGGCGGGGGTCTCGGCCTGCTCACCCGGGCCATGAGGGACCGGGGCTTCGACTTCTACTGGATGGACCCCTTCGCTGAGAACCTGGTGGCCCGCGGCTTCGAGCACGACGGCTCCGGCAGGGTGGAGGCGGTCACCGCCATGGAGATATTCGAGCACTTCGCCGAGCCGAGGGAGGACATCGGCAAGGTCCTGGAGATAGCTGATTCGGTCATCTTCTCGACCGAGCTTCTCCCCGAAAGGGTGCCGCGCCCGGAGGACTGGTGGTACTACGGCCTGGAGCACGGGCAGCACATCTGCTTCTACTCCCGGCGGACGATGGAATACATCGCCCGGGACCGCGGGCTGCACTATTACGGTTGCAGGGACCTGCACCTGCTGGTCCCCCGGCCCCTGGACCGGGTGAAGCTGGAGATCATACGGGCGCTGCCGTCGTCCCTGGTCGACATCTGGAACCGCCTCGTCCTGCCCAGCCGCACCGGGCCGGACATGCGGGAGATGGTGGAGAGGGCCAGGATCGAACAGACGGAGAAGTGAGCGTACAGGGGTAGATAAGTAAAAGGAGAAAGGGTTTCGGCCTCGACCGCGGCGGTCTCGGCCGTCGTTCACCGCCTCACGAGAAGCTGACTGTGGCCTCAGCAGGTACCGAGCCGTTGATCGTCCGCCCGTCCGGAAGGACCAGGTTGACGCTGATGGCCGAGGATCCCACATTGGTCACCGTGTAGCTGCCGTAGGTGTTGGTGAAGGTGGCGCTCAGGGTGCCCGATCCGGTCGTCACGACCATCTGGCGGTTGGTCTGCAGGCTATGGCCCTCCGACCTCATGTCCAGCGTGGCCGGCCAGTTGGTGGGGTCCGAGTGCCGGCTGGCGCCCATGGCCGTGTACATGTTGATGGCCATGTTCAGGTTGTGCATCTGGGAGGAGAAGCTCTCGTAGGAGAGCAGGTCCACGTTGAACCCATAGCGCGCCGAGTTGAACACTGCCGAGTACACCGCGGCCTGGTCGCCCGAATTGCCGGCGTTGTAGTTCTGGTACGCCACGATGTGGGGGCGGTAGGACTTCGGTATCTCGTTGACGAACAGCATGATCGACTGCACCTGTCCGACCATGTTGTTGCCGTAGTACGACACTGGCTCGAAGCCCTCCACCAGGCACATGTCGCTTACCATGGCCAGATGGACCGACGGGGTGTACGGGTTGGTGATGACGAAGTCGAACTTGGACCTCGATTCCTCCACCAGGCGCATGTACCCCTCGAGGATGAACTCCCCGTTGCGGTGGTTGTAGTCGCTCCTGGGCAGGTTGTTCTCACCGTACCAGCTGTTCATCTCGTCCCAGAACACTCCCGTGGTCGACCACCACCAGTCATTGCTGGAGTCCTGGTTGATCAGGTAGTTCCGGAAGGCCGAGCTGGACGCCGTGGCCACTGCGGTTCCGTCGGCCAGGGTGTAGGCATGGCTCGGCGAATCGTAGAGCTTCCACTCGTTGGGCATGGCCATGCCCGGGTTGCCGTCATCTATCCGCTGGGCCGACTTGTAGTGCCAGTTCACTTGGTCCGGGTTGTTGGAGAGCTGCACCGCCAGCATGGGGGAGTTCTCGATGAAGCTCCGGAAGGAGCTGTCGTAGTCGGTGAAACCGTAGTACGACAACGGGAACTGCTGAGTGGAAACGGTGTTCCACGTGCTGTCGATCTCCGGCCCGATCCACTTGGCGTAGCCGACGTCATGGCCTCTGGCCGCGCCGTCGGTGGATTCGTACGGCCGGACGAACGCGTGGAACGTCTGGGACGCTCCCAGCGAGGGGTCCGGCAGGACGGCGCCGGTGGAGGTGTACTTGACACTGAACACCGATGCCCCGTCAACGGGGCCACCCTTCATCCAGGTCGGGGAGTAGACGTAAGCCTCCTCGTCGGAGAAGCCCCACTCCACGCCCATGGTCCGTCCCGGGGCCCTCATGTCGAAGGCTGGGGCGAACATCTCGTAGCGCGGGTACCAGCCGCCGATGCCATTGCTCTTGGGGGTGCTCTCAGGGGAGCCAGGCATGTACCTGTGGTTCTGCCCGTCGCTGAACATGTCGTACAGCCGCCCGCTCGAAGAGCCGAGTGCAATGGCGTAGGTGGCGATCACCTTGGACGTGCCAGGAGTGTAGGTGACGTCCATCTCGAAGTAGTCGCGGTAGATGGTGAACTGGTGGCGCAGGGTGAACTGCGAGCAGCTCTCGTCGAACCACACCACGTTGCCGTTCTGCCCCCATGAAGAGATCGTCGTGGTTACCCAGTTCATGTCGTTGCCGTACTCGTCCACGGTGCCCTCGTTGGCGGTGAGCGGGTCCAGCCGGCCGTAGTTGATCACGTCAGTGGTGAAGTACGGCCTGATTGTGTAGGAGACGCATTTTCCGGACTGTGCGATGTCGATCTTGTATTCCTCGGTGTACACGACGTACTTACCGTTGGATGTATCCACGGTCATGTTGGATGGCAAAGCACCCAGCGTGAAATCTCTGCTCCCCCCGCTCAGGTTCGGCACCGTGGTACCGCCGGTATAGGGAACGTTGGGGATGCTGGTCGAGCCCGACGATGTGCCGCCGGTCGAGGTGGATGAGCCTCCCGACGACGAAGAACCGTCTGGTGCCTCGGTAGTGCCGCTGGAGGACGGGTTGGAGCTTGGTGTGGATGTAGGATCTGAAACGCCCAGGTCCGGGGTCTCGTCAGATGGCATGACCACCGGTCCCGACGGAGAGTCGGAGGTGCCGCTCGTGGTCACCGGGGTCTTGCCTGGCGCATTATCGCTTCCGATGATCGCGCCGGCCATCCTGTTCGAGTTGCCGCTATCGAGAGCCAGGGGCACCAGCGAGGATATCGTCAGGATCAATATCAGGAGGACGACGTTGGTCCTCCTCAGCTTCCCGACGGCCTGCCTGAGCCCTTTCTCGATCGCCCTGACCGGTCCACCGGCCCCTGGAGCGATGCTCATGCCCACCTCACCAAGCGACGGAGAACTACCGCCCTTGGCATCATCTGCCCTTTGCCGGAAGGAACGTTCTTCCTTCCGCAGGTGCAGCCTTTGGTCTTCTTCATTTCTTTCCTCCGATGTGGGGTTTAGAAGCCCTCTCGCTTTTGGCGCAATCGAGGGCCCCTCACCCGACCCGGGGTCCCGGGGCGGGCGACCGGACCTTTGCCCGGTCTTCGGTTGCAAGGTTTCCCCAAAGTGAGGTGTCCTTGTGACCGCCCCCCCGTTGAGTTATATCATATAAAATAATTATGTTGCTACAATTGCGAATCTGATTGGATAATGATAATCGCAGGGGGCCAGGATGGGCATCTGGCTCGTTCCGAGGGCCCCTGCCGCCTACTCGTCCAGCATGCGCTGGGCGGCCTCACGGTACTCCCTGGCGAACCGGTCCAGGGAGAAGCGCTCCCCCACCACCTCCCGGGGATGGTGGTCCGAAGCCAGCACGCGGTCTATCGCTTCGAGGTAATCGTGGACCTCGAACCGGGGGACCACCACCCCGGCCCGCTCGTCGGTGAAATCCTCGAACAGGCCGGTGCGCGAGGCCACTACTGGCACGTCGCAGGCCATGGCCTCCAGGGGGGCGTACCCGAAGGACTCGTACCGCGAAGGGAACAGCAGCAGGTCGGCCGCGGCATAGTGCAGGGGCATCATCTCATTGGGGACGTTGCGGCGGACGATCAGTCTCTTCCCTTTGAGGTCCGACGAGGTCACGCACAGGGTCCTCAGGTCGTCCCGCTGCTTGGCGATCCCGCACAACAGGTCGATTCCCTTGGTATGGTCGCCCCTCCCCACGAAGATGGCCAGCGGACCGGTGTGATCGATCCCCAGCCTCCTGCGGGCGTCCATCCGGTCCATGGGGACGAAGCGTTCCAGGTCCACCCCGTTCTCGATCACCGTGGAATGGGAGTGGTAGTGGGTCCTCAGCTCCCGCTGGACCTTGGTGCTCACCGCGATGACCTCCTTGGCCCGGGTGGAGATCTTCTCGAACACCGGCAGCAGGTAGCGGGTGGGGAGGTAGCCGGGTGTGCCCCGCAGCGTCCCCTCCGCCAGCCCGACGGAGGTGAAGTGGAACACGTTCATCATGGGCACGTGCGGAGGCCGGACCGAGAGCCACCATCCGGCGGTGGAGTTGCATATGATCAGGTCGGGGTCCTCCTCTTCCAGCCGCTCCTTGATGTGGTTGCTCAGCGACACCCCCATGCGCGGCTGCTGGAGATTGAGCCGCTCCAGGTTCGGCAGCCCGCTGTGGGCGACGTCCTGGTAGGTTATGGTCCTCAGGTCCGGGAACGCCCGGCGCAGGTGCTCGGAGAACAGCTCGGTGCCGCCCTTGACCTGGTCGAAGCTGTGGAACGTGAGGAGTACGACCTTCATCTATCCCGCCGTCAACATTAATCTAACACTCATTACATAATGCCCCCCGTGGTAATCCAAGCTGCGAGGTTAGAGCTGAAGTTCATCGCCGAGAAGATGCGGAACCGTCTGACCGTCCCCGACCGCCTCGAGGGCACCGCCTGGAGCCCCAAGGTGCTGGATTTGCCTCCGGGGGACCGGTTCCTGGTGCTGTCCCCCCATCCAGATGACGACGCGGTGGGCTGCGGAGGGACCATCATCAAGCTGCTGGACGCCGGGAAGGCGGTGAGGGTGGTGTACTTCTCCATGCAGGAGGGCGACTTCACCGCGGAGCAGAGGATGAAGGAGATCACCGCCGCCCTCGGTCATCTCGGGGTCAAGGACGTCCGGGACCGCCGGTCCGCGGTGTTCCCCACGCCCAAGGAAGCGATGGCCACCGTGGCCGAGGAGATGGCGTCCTTCCGCCCCGATGGCGTGTTCGTCCCCTCGCCGTTCGAGAACCACAACGAGCACCTGCGGACCTTCGAGTCCTTCCTGGGGGCGGTGGACGGCATGAAGAGCGCCCCGGACGCGATCATGTACGAGGTCTGGGCCCCCCTGATGCCCAACCTCCTGGTCCCCATCGCCGAGGTCATGGACCGCAAGAGGGCGGCGATCAAGGAACACTGGACCCAGGTCCGGGAGATCGACTACGTGCGAGTGACCGAAGGGCTCAACGGGTACCGGGCGGCGACGTTGGCCCTGGACGGCTACGCCGAGGCGTTCCTGCACCTGCCGGCAGCTAGCCTGATGCGCACCTTCTACCGCTAGTTCAGCGGCGCTTCCATCATCGCACACCGGGCGGAGCGCAGTATGCCCTTGTTCAGGGCCCGGAAGTGGTACTGGACCCGGTCCACGGCCTTGAACCGGTATTTGTACGGCTCGGTGCCCCGCATCAGGTCCACCTCCTTCTTGCCGCTGGCGCAGCACTCCTCGATGATCCTGGACAAGAGGACGGAACCGGGTGAGGCCTTGGCCCTTTCGGGATCGAAGCCCGACAGATAGTACATGTACCGGCCGTTGGACTCGAAGCCCATGCAGATGGCCAGCGGGTCGTCCTTCAGCTCGAGGGTATGGAAGACCACCATGCTCCTCTTGGCCAGCTCGGTCGAGGCGGCCTCGATGAACTCCACCATGTTGGGGCCCTTGAGCACGTTGGCGATGTCCCACCGGGCGTCGCTGAGCTTCTTGAGGTAGTGGACGCCCTCGGCCACCTCCTCCTTGGAGCGCAGGGTGCGGAACACCACGCCCATGTCCTCCAGCTTCCTGCGGCTGCGTCCAAGGTTGTAGCGCATGTTCTTGGACAGCTCGTTGAGGTAGTCCTCGTAGCTGGCCCCCAGGATGATATGCGGCGAGAGATTGCGGCAGTACTCGGCGCAGGGGTACCCCTCCCGGACCACGGCCTCGGTCGGTCCCCCCGCCGCCATGTCCCTCAGCTCCACCACGTCCCAGTCGTCGCTGCTCTTGACATGGTCCCAGAAGGCCCGGTGGACATCGGAGCGACCGTCCCTGGCGATGATCCCCAGGCGGTCCGACGGGCCCGAGCCGATGAATTCCAGCTTCCTCCAGGTGGAGATCCTTCCCCGGGAGGTGATCATGAACGGGGCGAACCCTACCGTATGGTTGTTCTCCGTGGCATGGAGCACCATGAGCTCGCGCCTGTCGCCGAAGGTGTTCCACCACGGCAGCAGCCAATCGAGGCAGAGGAACACAGGGTCCTCCCCGCACCTAACCAGGGCCTCTTCCCATTCCCTGGCCAGCTGCGTCCATCGACCGGTGGAGCGGACCTCCTCTATCTCGATCGCCATCCGGTCAATATCATTGGCAATATGTAATTTAACATTATGCGTGGTGGAATCCCCCTCTGTAATGAGACGACTGGAGAGGGCGGCGACGGTGTGGCGGCCTAAGCGGCAGGCGTTCCGGGAGCGCGGAGGTGGAGCGCTTGCCAGAATCGGGACCATCAGCGGCCGGAACCTGCTCTTTTCGTCGTTACGGGCGGTCTCGCCGGTCACGATGGCCCGGTACGACCAAAAGTGATAAGACCCCCCTTCCTGTTACTTCGGTTTGAGTGTGAGACCAGATGAAATTGGTCAGAACCGGCAAGGTGAAGCAGGTCTACGAGGTCGATGAGAACACCCTCGAGTTCCTGTTCACCGACAATATCTCAGTGTTCGACAAGATCATACCTTCCCAGATACCATTCAAGGGAGAAACCTTGTGCCGCACCGCGGCGTTCTGGTTCCAGCGTTGCCGGCAGGCCGGCATCAAGACCCACTTCACCGAGCTCGTGCCGCCGAACCGCATGAGGGTCAAGCGGGTCAACGTCATCACCGACTACTCCAAGATCGATCGGTCCACCACCAACTACCTCATACCCCTGGAGATCATCTCCCGGCGGTACGTGGCCGGTTCACTGTACGACCGCATCAGGGAGGGCGAGATCAACGTCCGCGACCTGGGCCTCTCCCAGGACCACGAGGTCAAGTACGGGGAGAAGCTTCCCACGCCGTTCTACGAGACCACCACCAAGCTGGAGAAGGTGGACCGGCTGCTCACCAGGGACGAGGCGCTGCAGATCTCCGGCCTCACCGAGATGGAGCTGGACCACATGTTCGAGGTGGTGGAGGAGATCGACGACATGATCGATACCGAGGTCGAGGAGCGCATGCTCATCCACGTCGATGGCAAGAAGGAGTTCGCCTTCGACGAGCACCGCCGGCTCATGCTCATCGATACCTTCGGCACCGCGGACGAGGACCGGTGGTGGGACGTTGATGCCTTCGACGCCGGCAAGTTCGTGGAGCTGTCCAAGGAGGCGGTGCGGCAGTACTACCGCACCACCGGCTACTTCGACAAGCTGATGGAGGCCCGGAAGAACAACCTGCCGGAGCCGCCGATACCCCCGCTGCCTCCGGAAGAGGTCAAGAAGGTCAGCGAGCTGTACATCGAGATGTTCGAGCGGCTGACCGGCGAGAGCTTCCGGTAGGCGCCGCTTACCATTTCCATTTTCTTTATTCAATACCTACAGCCGAAGGCCTGGCCGCCGCCGTGGTGGTCCCGGGGCCGTTCCCTGGGCCAGCATCGGCCTCCAATGCCTTCCACAGGTCCTTTATCCATTCATCCCACTCGTTCAGAGTTCCTTCGGCCCGGTGAAGGTCGGCGTTCGCCCCGTACAGCATGGAGGCGGCCTCAAGGACGACCTTGACGGTCGTCCCTCCGCCGTTTTCCGAGAAGTTGACGATCACCCGCTCGAGCACTTCGGTGGTGGTGCCGCCAAGAGCACCGCGATCGCCCAGAATGGCTACCAGTCCTTCTTCTCCGTTCCGGAAGCGTTTGGCCCCTTTGCTGGTGAGCCAGGCTTTCACGACATCCCGCCCGCGGTCCTCGTTCAGTCCGGCGAACGTGCGATCGAACTTGAAATGCTCAGTCCTGACCATCCCCCACGCCGCGGCCGCCAGACCAATAATGAGCAGGACCACCATGGCCACCAATGCCGGGACGGCCATTTCCGGGCCCAAGACCAGAAAGGGGGTCCAGCAGAGCATGGCGATGGTCAATCCCACCATCCTGAGGCGCCTGCCTCTCTTTGCCTCTGACGTCCTCTCCTGGACCCGAGGGCGTTCGACCTCAGACCTAATCCACTCGTAGCCGCTCTCCCCGCGGAGGACCAGTGGCAGTTTCTGCACCGCCGCTTCATAGAAGTTTTGGATGCCTACCAGCCTTTCCGGCACCTGCAGCCGCTCCCCGCCGGCCATCAGGGCGATGCCGCACTCGCGCTCCATCTGGTACCTCGATATGCCGGTCACTCTCTTCCAGGACATCTCCTTCCTCTTCCGCCCCCGGATGTGGACGATGCTCCGTTCGGTGACGATGTAGAACGCCCCAGCGTACAGAAGGACGAACAAGAGCCCGGGGAGCACGAAGAGCGCCAGCGAGAGCATCATGGCTATCAGGAACCCGGGGTCGGTCCAGAGGTCCAGACGGGCAGGGTCCCACACATCGAACCTCTGTGGCTGGATCAATCCCAGGTAGAAGATGATGCACATGATGGCCACGAACGCTCCGATGTAGGCGTCGGCCGATCTCCTGAACAGGACGGCACCGGGCGAGCCCGAAGGATTCTCCTCGGAGAACGGCCGGACCATTTCCTCCGCTCTCCCCTTTGCCCTTACCAGATGAATATGGTTGAACAAGATGACGAGAACGTTCCCTATGATGACTGTCATGAAGAACGGATCGGGCAGCAACATTGGGACCCGGTCAAGGATATATCCAAGAGGTGAAATAGATGATGTCCGGCCGCAGGGATGCGGGTCTCTCTTGGAGCGCCTTAGGCAGCCCCATCCGCGCGAACCGCGGATGTTGACACCTCATGGAGGGTCTGACCTGGACATCGGCGGCCGGGCCTCCGACAGCACGCCGCCGTTAGTCCAGGCACACCGCGATGAGGCGCTGGCCTTCCGGGCACTTGATCTCCCGGTCGATCTTGGCCACCCGGAACTTGCGGTTCCTCTCCAGCCCGGCGGGGTGGCAGGCGTGATAGTTCTCGCAGCCCAGGGTCTTGCACTTGATGACATCGTAGGTGATCGTTGACCCTTCCAGCGCGTACTTGTGCGGCACCACGCATTTCTGCGGTACCTTGACCACCTCCACCACCCGCACCCCCTCCTCGTGGATGCGGCATTCATGGTGTACTGACCGAACCGCGATGATGCGGTACAGACCGCCGGGATCGAGGTTGAAGCAGACGCCCTTGAGCTTGCATTCCCTGCACTCGGTCAGGGGACCGCGGTATACGAACTCCCCACCCTCTCTTGCCAGGTGCTCTCCGATCAGTGTGATGACTACCATATGCGAACCTCCCTCAGATCACTTTGGTGATGGTGGCCAGGCGTTCGGCGGCCTCATAGGTTAGGCCGACGTGGCCGAGTATAGTGAACCTGTCGCGCACCTTATGCGCGTTGATGAGCGCCTCGATGACCTGCTCCGGGGTGATGCCCAGCTCCCGCGCTGAGGTGGGAGCGCCGATCTTGGCCAGCGCCTCCCTTAAGCGGACCCAGTCCCCGCCGTGCAGGTACATCATCATTATCGCTCCGACGCCGCACTGCTCCCCGTGCAGCGCCCTGCCCGGAACGATCATGTCCAGGGCATGGGAGAACATGTGCTCAGACCCGCTGGTCGGTCTTGACGAACCGGCGACCGACATGGAGACCCCGGAGATGATGATGGGGCGGATGGCGATCCACACGCTCTCCTCGAGGTTGGGCTTGATCAGGTCGGCGTTGTCTATGATCGTTTCGGCGGTGTAAAGGGCGAGGGAGAAGGCGGAACGGGAGAACTCCTCCCCCCGCAGCCTCTTGGCGTACTCCCAGTCCATCACCGCGGTGGAATTGGAAATGACATCGGCGCAGCCCGCCGCCAGCAGGCGGTACGGGGCCTGGACGATGATGGCGGTGTCGGCCACCACTCCCAGGGGGACCCGGGCATCCAGGGACAAGGGCCCCTCCTCGTTCTTAATGGACGCTCTCCCCGAGGCGATGCCGTCGTGCGAAGCCGATGTGGGTACGGAAATGAACTCCAGGCCGAGGTCCTTGGCGGCCATCTTGGCCAGGTCGATCTTGCTCCCCCCGCCCACCCCGAGGAGGAAGTTGGTCCCGGCCTCCCGGGCGATGGCCTCCACCTTGTAGAGGTTATCCTGGGTGGCCTCGCCGACCTGGGCGAACTGCACCTCGAAACCGCCGTCCCGCAGGCTCGTTTCCACGATGTCCGCGGCGACGTCCTTGGTCTTGGTGCCGGTGACGATCAGGGCGTTGCCGGAAAGGCCGAAATCCTTGCAGACCTCCGGTATCTGCTCCAGCACGCCATGGCCCAATAGAACGTTCCTTGGGAAAAGGATCGAGCGGGCCTTCCTGAAATCGCCCTCATCCATTGGACCACCTTAATCATGGCCGGATATTAGTATCTTCTTTTATTCCTCCCCACCGCCAGATTCAACCTTCCGGTCTGGACAGCGGACGGGGCGTCATCGGAGAACGGTGGGGACGAGAAAACATCCAGAGATGGAGAAAAGGGCCGGAGGAGGTAAAGGCGGAATGATTAGTTACAGGAGGAGAAATTATTGAGGGGGTACTCCTCCTCCGAGCCCTTAATGCGGCTATATCGAACCGGTATAATAATCTTTCTCATGGATGCAGCTTTTTCTCCGATGGTGCTCGCTCAGGAACATCACGAAAACCGGCCCTGCAAGGACGGGATGATAATCGGGTATCCGTTATTTTAATAGTATCGGACCCATCCAGGCACGAGGTCTAGAGGGCACAATGTTGGAAGAAGGGAGCAAGGAAGCATCGCCGGAGGAGTGGGAACGCACTGGTTCCATGCTCAATGCCGAGCACCTGCTGGCCGGCCTCCCTTCTCCCGTCCTCCGCCTGCAGCCCTCCCGCAGGATATCCCAGATAAACGAATGGGCCACGGTGGTGATGGGGCGCGGCTCCGCGGAATGCGTCGGGCTGCCGTTCGAGGAGCTGCTGCAGAAGGGCGGCTCCCCCTCCCAGCGGGAGAACTTCGAGGCGGCCATGGAGAAGTGCCTGGCAGGGGAGCCGGTCAAGGTGAACCTGGCCCTCAGCACTCCCCTCGGCCACCCCGAGTACCGCTGCACCCTGATGCCCACGATGGACCTGCAGGGGTCTGTGGACGGGGTCATCGTCCTTTTGAGGAGCGAAAGGACCCCCGCTGCCGCCGGCGACGGCCGCTCCCTGGAATCCATCAAGGTACTGGCCAAGACCTCTTCGGACATCCTGGAGAACGCCGACCTGAGGGAGATCATCGAGGCCGAGGCCTCGCGCCTGGTTACCTCACTGGGCCTTGACTTCGCCATCTTCCGCATCATGACGCCGGACGACCGCCCCCTGATGCTGTGCAACGGCATCGACTACAAGGAGGCCCGGGAGATACTGGAAAGCAGGCTGGTCGACGGCACCCAGATGTACATGAGCGTGTGCCGGGGCCGGGAGCTGGTGCTGAACGATCTCTCGGAGATCAACGAGGCCCTGCTGGACGTTCCCCGGGCCCAGTCGCTGGTCTGCCTCAACATCCACTGGTCGAACAAGGCCTACGGCTGCGCGGTCTTCGGGACCCGCGTTCCCGGGCTGTCCATGAGGGCGTACTATCCCGTCCTCCAGGTGTTCTGCAACCAGGTGGGCATCTCCCTGCGCAGCGCCGCCCTGTACCGGGAGCTGATGTCCCGCAACACCGAGCTTCGCGGCCTGTACGTCACCTCCCAGGCGCTGTCGTCCACCCTGGAGCTGGACGAGCTGCTGCGCATCATCCTGCAGACCGCCCGGGACCTGGTGGAGGCGGACAATTGTTTCATCTTCAAGCTGGACCCCCTCACCGAACGGCTGAAGGCGATCTCCCAGATCTCCGAGGACCGCCTGCCGGTGGGCATGGAGCTCAAGGTCGGGGAGGGCATCACCGGGCAGGTGGCCATCACCGGGCGGGGCACCCTGGTGGAGAGGGCCGACCTGGACCCTCGGTCCTATACCATACCGGGCACCGACGGCGCCGAGCCCAGCTCGATCATCTGTGTTCCCCTGAGGTTCTCCGAGGACATGCTCGGGGTGATGACCCTGGAAAGGCGGCCGGGGACGCCGTTCACCCCCAAGCAGTACGAGCTCATCGAGCTGTTCTCCCTGCAGGCGACGATGGCCCTCCACCGGGCCCTGGAGTACGACAAGACCAAGAGCTACGCGGCCAACACCCAGATGTACAACGTGCTGCTGACCCACGACGTCGCCAACTTCAACGTCCCCATCCACGGGTTCCTGGAGATCCTGCTCAAGGACCCCAAGCTGGACGACCGGCAGCGCCGATACGTGCGCTCCGCGCTGGTCCAGTCGGACAACATCTCCGAGCTGATCGCCGACATCCGGGAGCTGTCCCGCCTGCGGGCCAAGGGGAAGGAGGTCTCCCTGGCGATGGTGGACATGATCCCGGTGATCACCGAGGCCATGAACGACATCTTCTCCAACGTGGTGTACGAGGACATCGAGACCCGCTTCGAGAGCCCGGTGGAGACGGCCTTTGTCCGCGCCGACGGTTTCCTCAAGGACCTGTTCTACAACCTGCTGTCCAACGCCTGCAAGTACGGCCGGGGCGCCCCGGTGGAGATAGGCATCAACGAGCATGTCCAGGACGACAGGGAATGGTGGAAGGTCCAGATCAAGGACGGGGGCAACGGCATACCCGACGAGCGGAAGGCGATGCTGTTCAAGCGCTACGACCAGCTGGACGGCGTCCAGGGCTCCGACGGTCACGGCCTCGGTCTGTCGGTGGTGTGGACGCTGTGCGTCCGCTACGGCGGCAAGGTATGGATCGAGGATCGCGTTCCCGGCGATACGTCCAAGGGATCGATCTTCGTCGTCCTCCTGCCCAAGCCCCTCGGAGGTGGTGCGTGAACGTGGCGGCGGTAGGGCGGAAGCGGGTCCTGATGGTCGACCCTAACCCGGCGCACCTCGAGCTGGTCAGGGAGTTCCTCCCCGCCGGGAGGTTCAACCTCGAATGCGTGGGGACCGGCAGGGAAGCGCTGAGCAAGATGAGGGCGAACCCCTATGACATCGTGGTGATCGAGCAACGCCTGGCAGACCTGCCGGGGCTCGATCTCATGAAGGCGATCAGGGCCGTGTTCCAGGACGTGCGCATCGTTCTGGTCTCCGCGTTGGAGGACCCTGATCTGGGCACCCGGGCCATGGACGCCGGGGCGTCGGACCACATCGACAAGCGGTTCCGTTTCTACTCCAAGCTTCGGGACCGGCTGATGGAAGAGAGCGGGGCCAGCGCATAGGCGGCGGCTAAGCATCCATATATCCTTCCGCGCCCTTCTTGATATGGTGAACCGAACGGTCAAGGTGCTGGGCGTCCTGGGGAGCCCCCGTGCGGGGGGCAATACCGACCGGCTGCTGGAGGCGGCGCTGGACGGCGCGAGGGAGGCCGGAGCGGAGGCGGAGAAAGTATCCCTCGCTCGCCTGGAAGTCCGCCCGTGCACCTCCTGCGACGGGTGCCGGGACGGGGTCCGGTGCGTCCTGGAGGACGACATGTCCGACCTCTACGGCAAGCTGGAAGATGCCGACGTTATAATCCTGGCCTCTCCGGTGTACTTCGACGCGGTGTCCGCCCAGACCAAGGCGTTCATCGATCGGACCCAACTGTTCTGGTACCGCAAGTACGTGCTTAAGATGGCTGGCCGCAAGCGTAGGGGCGCGTTCATCTCCGTGGCCGCCCGGGTGCGCACCGACTTCGCCTGTCCGGAAGCGACCGCTCGGGCGTTCTTCCACACCCTGGACGCCATGCCCTGCCGCACCCTCGCCTTCTCCGGGTTCGAGGAGGCGGGGTCCATTGAGGACCATCCCACCGCGCTGGGCGAGGCCAGGGACCTCGGCCGCGCCCTGGCTGGGGAGCGAAATTGTATTTAGCTCAGTGGACGATGGGGTCATCGGCGTTATGAAATGGTGGTGATCAGCGTATCCATATCAGCCAAGGAGCTGAAGGACTTCGAGGAGATGGCCCGCCAGACCGGGTACTCGTCCCGCTCCGACGCGGTCAGGGACGCCCTGCACCGGTTCGTGTCCGGGAACAACTGGATCAACGAGCTGGACGGCAAGGTGTCCTGCGTGATCTCGGTGATATATGGCGACCGGAAGAAGCATCACGTCCATGACATCATACACGAGTACGCGGAGATCGTGCATTCCTCGATGCATACCCACATCGACCATCGCTGCGTGGAGCAGATCGTGCTGGACGGCCCGTCCCAGGAGGTCCGCCGCCTGCTCGCCGAGCTGTCGGCCCAGAAGGACGTCCGGGTCACCGTCAGCATGTTCTGAGCCGTTTGCTGCTCTCGACCGGAGCGGACCGCTGGCGTTCCCCGTCCTTTGAGGCCTTACCGCATCGGGTCCCTGATCACCCTCTTGAGCGGCATCTTGGAAAAAAAGGGTGAAAAGGTTTTGAAAGGGAGGCCTCGCGGCCCCGTTCACGCTTTCTTCTTCCGGTACATCACGAACGCGCCGCCCAGAAGAGCGGCTATGGCCACGCCGACCACGCCGTAGATCAGCAGGTCGCTGCCGCCGTTGCCGCCCGCCGCGGTCTTGACGACCTTCAGCGAGTCAAGCGAGGTGGTCTGGCCAGCGACGGCGGTGACCGTCTGGGTCAGGGTGTCGAAGCCCTCCTTGGTCACGGTCATGGTGTACGAGCCCGAGGGGATGCCGGTGAACTCGAAGTGCCCGTTGGCGTCGGTGGTCGTGTTCATGCCGTTGCTCAGCGTCACCGTGGCATTGGCCACGACGTTGCCGTCGGCGTCCTTCACGACGCCTGAGATCACACCCTCGTCCTTCAGCGTGGTGAAGGTCGAGTAGCCATCGTCCATCCTGTTGCCCGCCAGGTCCTCTCCGGTGACGTTCACGGTATATCCCTTGTTGTACGGCAGTACGGACGACGGGGTAAAGGTCGCCACGTTGCCGCTCCAGTTCACCGTGCCGGTGACGCTATCGAAGCCCTCGACAGTGATCCGGACCGAGGTCTGGTTCATCGCCTCGGAGAAGACGACGGTGATGACGGCGTTCACGGACACGCCGTCGCCGCTCGGCGAGATGGTGGCGGTCGGGGCGGTGTTGTCCACCACGAAGGTCACCGTCGCGCGGCCGAAGTTGCCGGCGATGTCGGTGACCTGAACGATCACTTCGTGCTCGCCTTCAGCGAGGTCCGTGAGCGAGAAGTTGGTCCCGGTGATGTTCTGCCACGCGCCGTCCACGTTGATGGCGGTCCAGTTGATACCGGACCCTTCCTCGGTCACGGTCCACTCGATGACCATGCTGCCGTCCTTGGTGTGCAGGCCGTCGGCGGGTTTGGTGATCTCAACCACCGGAGCGATGGAGTCGATGGCGAACTGGACCGAGGTGGTGTTCCAGTTGCCGGCGAAGTCCCTGGCCCGCAGGGTCAGGTCGTGCTCGCCCTGGCCCAGGCCGGTCAGCACCCAGGAGGTGTTCTGCCCGGCGTCGATCCATTCGCCGCCGTCAAGGCTGAGCCAGTAGCGGCCGATGGTGGCCGCGGAGGAGCCCTCCCACACCACCTGGACGGTGGTGGAGGTCAGCAGCGCGTCCTCTTCCGGTGCGGTGAGGTTCAGCACCGGCAGGACAGTGTTGATGAAGAAGTTCTTGGTCGAGGTGCGGTGGTGGCCAGCATTATCGTAGGCACGGACGGACACGCTGTGCTCGCCGTCGTCGAGGTCGGCGAAGACCTTGTATCCCGCGGCCACGTCGACCCAGGCACCGCCGTCCATGGAAACGGACACGTTCGCTACCCCGCTGCCCGCATCGGACACGCTCCAGGTCACGTTGACGGTGGAAGTGTTGAACCACGCGCCGATGGCCGGGTTGGTTATGTTGACGGTCGGAGCGCTGATGTCCACGATGAACGTCACTTCGACCGCCGCGCTCCGGCCATAGTCGTCGTAGGCGGTGACGGCCACGGTATGCTCGCCGTCCGCCAGTCCGTCGAACGTCCGACTGATGTCGGAGCCCACGTCGACAGCATCGCCGCCGTCGATAGCCACCGTGTAGTGATCGACGTTAAGGCCGTCCCATTCCACGGTCACGCCGCCCGAGGTGAGCACCTCATCGTCCAGGGGTGAGGAGATATGGGCGCTCGGAAGGGGCGAGGTGTAGATGCTGGTGAACAGGCTCGTCCTGCCAGTGTCGGAGTTGACCCCGTTCCACACCAGCATAGCGGTCCCGACGTTGCTCATCCCTGCCCGGACCATGTATATCTCATTGTTCCAGGTTACCGGGGTGGTGTTCCAATCGCCGCCCCTTAGCACCGAGGCGTCGATACCGTTAAAGGAGCCTTCCATGTCCCACGCCACCACGGCCTCCCCGAGCGCGTTCATAGCGATCTGGGGATCATATGCGGGGCTGGAGGGGGCGATAATATGGTCAACCGCGCCCCACGTTCCGTCGGAGTAGGACCGCACGGTCACAATGTAGTCGGGGCTTCCATCTTCTATCCACGCCACCTTGGCGTTCCCCTCGCCGTCCATGGCCAGCACGGGGTCCCAGTTATACCCCGTCTCCGGGGAGATGGTCGTTTCGGCGCTCCACACGCCGTTAAAGTAAGCGGAGGCGTTGACCACGGTCCGGGGGTCGCTTCCGAAGGAGACATACCAGACCACCAGGGCGTTACCGAGGTCATCGATGCCCACCTGGGGGTCACCGGCAGAGGCCGCGTCCAAGGTCAGAACGTCGATCATTCTCCATGCCCCATCATCGAACAGGGCGGCCTCGATGGAATTCGGGTCGTTGTCGACAACCCAGGCGGCGATCGCCTGGCCGTTATCGTTCAGGTCCACATGGGGCGCGTAGGCCTCCACCTCTCCGGCGTTGATCTGCCGGGGGATGCCCCAGGCACCGTCGGTGTAGGATATGGCGAAGATGTCAGAGAGGGGGCCATCATAGCTCTCGGACACGACCATGGCGTCACCGATCTCGTTCATGGTCACATCGCACCCGTACACCCAATCGCTCAGCGGCAGTATTGGCGTCGGCGTTCCCCATACGCCATCGGTCAGAAGTACAGCCTGGAGGGCCCTACCAGTGCCGAGGTCGCTGGTGAACACGACCACCGCGTCACCGCCGTCGTTCATGGCCACGCGGGGCCGGATGGAGGGGGAATCCCCCGGAGAGATCAAGGTATCCTCTCCCCATGTTCCGTCGACATAGGTCATGGCCTTGATGTAGGAGCCGGTCGAGTCGTACAACTCCCAGACGATCACGGCGTCCCCGGCGCCGTTCATCTCCATATCATGGTCAGGAATCTCATCGCCCACCCCGGAATCCCATATGTGGAAGGGAGGGGTCCAATCGCTCATCGGTCTGGCCTGGGAGTTCGTGCTCACCACGATGCAGGAAAGGAGCATCGCGGCGCACACCATCATGGTCAACGCTTTTCGTGGCATAATCACAAGTATTCCTCCGCGTAGATCGTTCTAGCGAATCTGTCCAAAATTTTAATGAGTCTATATAACTCGTGATTTCAAGGTACCGTAATTGATAACCACGGCAGCTTGGCACGTTCGCGCCCGGCGATAATGGATCGATACCGGTGTTCTGTCCTCGGCGGGGCGATGGCCGAGGCCAGACAGGTCCCCTGGCCCGGAGGTTCGATTTTGCAGCGACGGGGCAGCGCCTCCGGTGAGCGGGACTGTGAACAAATCGGTCCATTGTTAGCACATCCATAAAATAGGGGCCACCCGCTCAATTTGCCGTGGAAGAGACCTCCCGCATCAGCCTACAGGTCGAGGGGATGGACTGCATCGAGTGCGCCAAGAAGATCGAGAAGGCCGTCCTCGCCCTCGACGGGGTGAAGAGCGTCAGGGTATCGTACACCCTCGGCAAGCTGAACGTGGAGGGCTTCAAAGGAAAATTGGACCGGGAGAGCGTGGTCCGCACCCTGGAGCGGCTGGGCTACAAGGTCAGGGCGGACGAGGAGCCGGAGTACGGGTCCTTCTTCTCCTGGACCAACCGCCGCCTGGTGGTGACCGCGGTATGCGGCGCGCTGTTCATCCTGGGAGCGTTCTCGGAGTTCATCCTCCACCAGCCGCTGCTGTTCTACCCCGCGTACACCCTGGCCATCCTTACCGGGGGCTACTACATCGCCCGGCGGGGAGTGGCCTCGATCTACGAGCGTTACCTGGACATGAACGTCCTGATGATGGTGGCAGTGGCCGGGGCGGTGCTAATCTCCGCATGGGAGGAGGCCGCGTCCATCGTCTTCCTGTTCTCCCTGGCCGAGGTCCTGGAGTCCTACTCCGTCGCTCGCACCCGCCGTTCCATCACCGAGCTGATGGACTTCATGCCCCGCCGGGCGCTGGTGCGCCGCGAGGGGAAGGAGACGACGGTGGACGTCACCGACGTGGCCGTCGGGGACGTGGCCATCGTGAGGCCGGGGGAGCGCATTCCGGTGGACGGGGAGGTCATGTCCGGTGATTCCTCGGTGGACGAGTCGGCGGTGACCGGGGAGAGCGTGCCGGTGACCAAGAAGGCCGGGGACCCCGTGTTCAGCGGCACCCTCAACGGCCAGGGGGCGCTGGAGATCTCGGTGACCAAGCACTTCCAGGACACCGTGATCTCGAAGATAGTCCAGCTGGTGGAGGAGGCGGAAGCGTCCAAGGCGCCGACGGAGCGGCTCATCGACCGCTTCTCCCGCTACTACACCCCGGCGGTGGTGCTGATCGCCGTGGCCACGATGTTCCTTCCCACCCTGCTGTTCAATGCTCCCCTGGAGGAATGGTTCTATCGCGGGCTGGTCCTGCTGGTGATATCCTGCCCCTGCGCCCTGGTCATCTCCACCCCGGTGTCGGTGGTGTCGGCGATATCGGGCGGCGCCAGGAGGGGCGTGCTGTTCAAGGGCGGGCTGCACCTGGAGCGGATGGGGCGCATCAAGGTGGTGGCCTTCGACAAGACCGGCACCCTGACCCAGGGCCGTCCGAGGGTGGAGGAGGTCATTCCCCTCGGCGGCAGCTCGGCGAGGGAGGTGCTGAAGATCGCGGCGTCGGCCGAGAACCGCTCCGAGCACCACCTGGCCAGGGCCATCATCGAGCGGGCCAGGGAGGAGAACGTGGACATCGTGGCGGCGCGGGGCTTCACCTCGGTGCAGGGCAAGGGCGTGGCCATCATCTTCCAGGAGCGCCGGGTGTTCGCCGGTAGCCCCCAGTTCTTCCGCGAGCTGAAGGTCGGCCTCGCCGATGTCGAGGAGAGGATAGCGGAGCTGAGCGCCCAGGGCAAGACGGTGATACTCGTCGGTTCAGAAGAAGGCCTCATGGGCATGATCACCATTAGAGACCTGCCACGCAAGGAGTCCAGGGAGGTGGTCGACGGCCTCAAGGCCATGGGGGTGAGGGTCATCATGCTCACCGGCGACGACCAGAGGGTCGCCGAGGGCGTGGCCGCGGACCTGGGGATCGAGGAGTTCCGCGCGAGGCTGCTGCCCCAGGACAAGGTGCGGGCGGTGGAAGAGTACCAGCAGAGGTACGGCCCCCTGCTCATGGTCGGCGACGGGGTCAACGACGCCCCGGCGCTGGCCAAGGCCGAGGTGGGGGTGGCCATGGGCGTGGCCGGCACCGACGTGGCGCTGGAGGCCGCCGACGTGGCGCTGATGGGCGACGACCTGAGGACCCTGCTTTACGGCATACGCCTATCCCGCCGTGCCGAGAGAGTCATCCGTCAGAACGTCGGGGTGTCCCTGGCGGTCAAGCTGACGCTGACGGTCCTGGCGTTCCCCGGCCTGGTGACGCTGTGGATGGCCATCCTCATCGGCGATCTGGGCGTTTCCCTGGCGGTCATCGCCAACGCCCTGAGGCTCAACCGCTCCCGCTGATCACTGGCACTGGATCCGCCCGCCGGCCGCGTTCTGGCGGTCCAGCTCGATGATCTTCCTGCGGATCCACCGCACCGTGGTCCACACCAGGATCACGGACAGGAAGAGAGCGATGAAGGAGATCTCCCCGCTGGCGTCCGGCAGGATGTCCGAGCCCAGGATGGCCAGGAAGTTGAAGCCCGCGTGCAGGCCCACGGCGATGAGATAGTACGGTATCCAGCTGGTGGGGGTGCCGTACCACTTGGCCATGCACCGGGAGCGCGAAAGGCCGAAACCGGCGATGGCCGAAGCCGAGGTGTGCAGCAGCGTGGAGGTGATCGTCCGGGCGATGACGGTGACGATGAAGATGTCCGTTCCGGCCGAGAGGGCGGTGATGTAGTACAGCACGTTCTCTCCGGCGGCGAAACCCAGGCCGACCGCGGCGCCGTACACCAGGCCGTTCTCCGGCTCAGTGAGCCGGCGGCTGACGGCGAACACGCCCGTCAGCTTGGTGAACTCCTCGATGAATGGAGCGAGGATGACTGCCAGGATGATGCTCTCCGCCCTGATGCTCAGGGTGCCCCCGGTGGCGGTGATCAGGAGGTCCACCGCCAGCGTTTCCAGTATGAATGCCAGTCCCAGGGCGATGACCAGGCCGTAGAGGAACACCCCCTCGATGGCCAGGGTCGGCTCCCTCTGATGTATCTCCGCGGACCAGATCCACAGCATGTATAGTATGGCCGGCACGAAGGCGACCGCGAAGATGATGACAAGATCGATGATGGTGACGGCCATGAGCGAATAGATATTGGCGTAGCTGATAAAAAAGGCAATCC
>JAEILR010000020.1 GCA_016109435.1 Methanomassiliicoccus sp. | reverse complement strand
TGAAGGTCCTCTATGATCACCAGATATTCTCCATGCAGCCGCTGGGAGGCATCTCCCGATACTATGTGGAGATGATCGATCGCTACGAGAAGCAGGCGGACATCGAGCCGGTCATCGCCGCCGGCGAGGTGCTGACCTTCGACCTGCGGGCCACCGCCACCTACAGGACCCAGAACCCTCGTCCCAGCGCGATGAAGCGAAAGCTCTTCGCGCTCTCCAAGGACCGCGCGGGGGTGGACCTGATGTACTGGTCCAACATGAGGCGTTCCCTGAAGGCGGTGAAGAAGGGCGACTTCGACGTTTTCCAGCCCACCTACTACGACCCCTACTTCCTGGACGCCATCGGCAGCAAGCCCTTCTACCTCGAGGTCCACGACATGATCCACGAGCTGTACCCGGAGCTGTTCCCCGGCTCGCCGGTATCGGCGTGGAAGAAGCGGCTGGTGGAACGGGCGGCGCGCATCGTCACCGTCTCCGACAGCACCAGGAGCGACCTCGTCCGGCTCTTCGGGGTCGAGCCTGGAAGGGTACGGACGATCCACCAGGGAGTATCCCTCCGCCCGGAGCTGAGCCGACCGCAGGACGCTCCCTCCGACCTGCCGGAGAGGTACGTCCTGTTCGTCGGGAAGCGGTCGGGATACAAGAACTTCGACCGCTTCGCCGAGGTCATGTCCAGGTTGATGTCCGAGGACCGTGGGCTGCACCTGGTGTGCGCCGGCGGCGGTCCTTTCTCTCCCGCCGAAGCAGCGACCCTGGAGCGCCTGGGCATCGGTACGAGGTCCAGGCAGAGCGCGGTGAGCGACAGCGCCCTCTGCCAGCTTTACGCCCGGGCCCGGGCGTTCGTGTTCCCCTCGCTGTACGAGGGGTTCGGCCTCCCGGTCCTGGAGGCGTTCGCCTGCGGCTGTCCCGCGGTCCTCGCCTGCGCCTCCTCGCTGCCGGAGATCGGCGGGGACGCCGCGGTGTACTTCGATCCCCAGGACGCCGGATCCATGGAGGAGGCGTTGGGCCGGACGGCCCTCGACGACCGGCAGCGGGAGCGGATGGTCGCCTTGGGAAGGGAGCGGGTCAAGCAGTTCTCCTGGGACCGCACCGCGGAGGAGACCCAGAAGGTGTACCGGGAGATGGCCGGGAGCAATCTAGATTAAGCACCTTCGCCCCTTGACCGGGCATGCCCCTCGGAGACCCCATGGGAGGCGAGACCCCGGAGATCGAACGCGGCAAGCTTCTGAGGATAGGTCAGGTGTGGGTGCCGGTGAGCGACCTCTCCCGGGCCGTGGAGGTCTACACCACCTACTTCGGTCTGAGCCTGGTGGCAACCGACGCGGAGCATGGCCACGCCCGGCTGGCGCTGAAGGACGGAGGAACGGAAGTGGTCCTCTACCTCCCGGGGGAAGGGGATGAGGAACCGGGGATCCGCACCGGGGTGACGTTCATCACTGATTCCATCTACGACTTCCACAAGGTCCTGGTGGACGAGGCGGTGGACTTCACGGTGAAGCCGCAGCGGGACGCCAGCGGCCGGCTCATCGCCAGGTTCACCGATGAGGACGGCAACGAGTTCGAGGTCCTGGAGCTTCCCGGCCGGTGACTGCTCAGACCCTCCTTCTATACCTCATTCCGATCAGGAACACTATGGCCGCGACCGCCGCGGTGACCGCCAGAACGGCGATTATCATGACCGTGCCGGGGTCGGAGAAGAAGCCCCCGCCGCCGGAGGCCGCATCCTTGGATATGAGCGAGAAGCTCTGGGCCACCTTGTCGAAGATCGGCTGGTATGCCAGGTACGCCTCCTCCGGGGCCTCGCAGGTGAACTTCCAGTACTGGTGGGTGCCTTCGTCCACGATGTAGTAGACCTGCCGTACCAGCGAGATGTCGTTAGCGAGGTCGGTCCATTTTATCGAGAACACTATGGCGGTGTGATTGGAGATGCTGAGGATCCGGGGGTCCTCGAACAGCTCCGCGGGTATGCCCTGGGACCTTAGATCCGGAAGGAACTGGGACTCCACGAGCGCGATGAGCACGGCCCGGTCGTCCTGGACGGCGCCGTCCGTACCGTTCTGCAGCAGGATGGTGACGTGGAGGTCGCCGACCTTGGGGCCGGTGAGCTTCAACGATGCCGGCTCGGAGACGGTGGCGGCGGTCCGCTTGATGGTCCAGTTGTCAGGGACCATCATCTGATAGTCGTCCAGCATGCGGTAGAACGCATACCCCTGGGTGGATGGCGGTACGTCCACGGGGTTGCTTCCGGCGCCCTCGATGCTCACCCCCGAGATCATGTGCTCGAATATCGGCCATAGGTCGATGAAGCGGGTGTCCGAAGCGCTGCACCGGATGAGCCAGCGGTCATGATTGACGCCGTCGACGATCAACGCGTAAGCCTCCTGAACCCCGCTCTCAGTGTGCCGGATCTTCCATGCTCCGGCGGTCAGGTTGGATATGGCGGTGTGGTTCACCCCCCCGACCATCTCCGCCGCCGTGCCCCCGCCGATAAGGTCGTCCAGGGTCCGGTTGGCGAAGCCGTCGATGTACGCATAGGAGTTCTCCACCGAGGCCTCGCGGGCGATGTCCACGAACACGTCGGTGCGGGTGCCGTCATAGGTCGGGCCGATGATTATCAGCTCGTTGCCGTTGAAGTCGGTCTGCACCGGCCAGGAGACCGGCGCGGGGATGGAGAAGTTACCGCCGTAGGTGACCACCTTGTATTCGATGGACGGGACATCATCGGTGATCGTGAACGTCCAGGAGCCGCTGAGGTTGAAGCCTTCCCCCTCCGCCCGGGCGGTGAGATCATTGACTCCCAGAAGGTCCAGGCCAGATGGTAAGGGTACGAGGAAGCGGGTCGGGTCGGAAACGTCCCGCACCGCGGTCAGAGTGAGATTGTCGAGGGTTATCCCTACATCGGCGGATATGGGTGGCGGGGACCCTGCGACCGACAGGACGATCCGGTCAGGGGTGATGTTGGTGCTCGAATCGGGGACCGGATCGATGAGCGACAGGACCGGCCTCAGAGCCGAGGGGACGGTCGATCCAGTGGAAAAGGCCCAACCGCCCCGGACCTCCATGCTGCCCCACTTCGCGGTCACCACCACACCATGGGTGCCGGTGCCCAGGGGGCCGGTGAGGTTGACCTGATAAGTGCCTGAGGAAATGCCCGCGACCGGGAAGGCCACGCTGTCGATGGTGGCGGTGAGGTCGGAGATCTCGACCACCGGGTTGTTGACGACGTTGAACCGGACGTATGCTGGAGTGTAGGTATAGACGGAGGCATCGACCGGAGCGACCGGGGAGATGGCCGGACCGATGGTCTCCACCCGCAGCGGGAACGACGTCACCACCGCGTGGTCCCGGTCGCTGGAAGCGAGGGGACCGGCGGTATAGTTCACGTACCTGGTCGATAACCTGGTCCCGGTCGAGGCCTCGAAGGCGTAGATGGCCGCCAGGCCGCTGGGGTACGCTCCGTTGGAAGATGCGCCGAAGACCACCTTACCGTCCCTGGACAGGGCGACCCCGGAAGGATACTGCTCCATGGGCAGGGTCGATATCAGAGTGAGATCGGACAGGGATATGGCTTGGACACCTGCCGCGTTGGTGCAGGCCAGGTAGATGACCTCGTTGGTCGCCGCCGCCTGGGCCAGCTTGCCACCGAACGATGAGGAGGTCAGGCTGTGGGCGGGGGCACTGCCCGGAGCGATGCCGTACATCATGATCCTGGTGTCCGCGGAACTGCCGGAACTGATCGCCAGGAGGACCGTCTTGTCCGTGTTGGTCTCCAGGACCGAGGTGTAGCCCACGGTCGCGCTATGCTGGACCACGCCGGCACTTACGCTGTAGTAGTCGATGCGGTCCGCCTCCTCGTAAGTGACGTAGAGATCGTCCCCGGTCCCGAACCGGACGCTCAGGACGTGCTCCGCCGTGGCGATCGTCTTGGTGACGGTCAGAGCGGGTAGGGAGATGATGTCGATGGAGTTGCCCCCGCCTACCGCGACCATGGTGTTGTCCTTGCTGATGTCCAGGGAGTTCATGGTGGTGCCGGTCAGGGCCACGGTGTCGGTCGTGCCGGTGCCGTAGTTCCATCTGGTCAGCTGGCCTGTATCGCCGTAGAACACGATCGAGCCGGCGCGGCCGGACATGAGCTCTTGGTTGGCGTTCAACGGGTCAGTGCCATTGAGCCTCGCGCTCACCGGCTCGGCGATGATGAACAGAGGCGATAATGAACATGCCAGGAGGGCCAGGACAATGATGGGCCCAGCAATTCTTGAACCGTGAGAGCTCAACCTAAACCCCGGCAATGGAGCCCCTTGGAGATATAAGAGTTTTGCCAATTTAAGAGAATCCAATAAAAATGCCGTCAGCGGACGCGTTCCAGCGAGCGGTCGAGGTTATCAGGCTACTGCCAAAAGGTCGATACAAATGTGGAGAAAAGGGTTTGAGCCAGTCTAATGGCCGTGCTACAGAGAGGATCTCACCGCGTCGTCAGCCCTTCGGCCTCGACGCTGGACACGATCTCGCCAGAAACGATGGTGGAACAGACGTCCCGGACCACGTTCATGGTCTGGCCGTTCTTCCAGCTGATGTTGACGTCCAGGGTGCCGTTGGACACGTCCACGGAGAAGTTCTTCATGGATGAGCTGAACATGGACGCCTTCCCACGGGTGGAGGTGCGAACCTTTCCAGTTTCGGCCAATAGGCCGATCTCTCCCATCTTCTCGACCAGCTTGTAACATGTCGCCAGGGGGATACCGGTGACCGTCGAGATCTCGCGCACGGTGAGGTCCCTTCGCGCGGTGGCGGCCATGATGGTCAATACCGAATTATCGACGAGCGCTTCGGCCAGTTCCTCACGGTGAGCGTTGGCGGTCCTTATTGCTTCAAGGATGCAAAGCTCCTCCTGATCAGCAGAAATTCTCATTTCAGAGTGCCTCCGTTCTGAGTATTCCGGAAGTATAGAGCCTTTATTAATCTTTTGACCGACATATCTAATTTCGGCCGATTTCACGCCCTTAAGCCAGACGGCAGCGGCTCTACTATCTGCAGCCGATTTATTGGCCGAAAGGATATAGTTTCTAGAAAAATATAAAGGTTAGGGACGGACGTAGCGTCCGTTGCCCGTTCATCCTTTGGCTAGATCGCTCTGTGCGATGGTCTTGTCAATCTCCGCCTTCAGCGCTTCAGGGATGTTCCTTATACCGACCTCCAGGAAGCCGCGGACGATCATGCCGACCGCCTCTTCCTCGCTGAGGCCGCGGGTCATGATGTACTCGACCTGGTCCCTGGCTATCTTTCCCAGTGACGCTTCGTGGGTCATCTCCACGTCCGGGACGCGGGCCTCCAGCTCGGGGATGGCGATGTTGACCCCCTTGTCCCCCAGGATCAGTCCGCGGCACTCCAGGTGCGCCTTGATGTCCGGGGCCTCGCCTACCAGCCGACCGCGGTTGATGACCGTGCCCCCGGTGGTGATCGACCGGGAGATGATCTCCGCCTTGCTCTCCGGAGCGCTCAGGATGGCCCGGGAGCCGAGGTCCAGCTCCGCCCCCGGCTGCGCCACCGCGACAGTGTTGAAGTGGGCGACCGCGCCGCGGCCGACCAGCTTCGCCGTCGGATAGGTCTGCACGCTGCGGACCTTCTTCAGGATGACGTAGTTGTTGACATAGGAGCCGCCCTCCTCCACGACGATCCCGGTGCGGGGACGTACCCCCACCTGCTCGGCCCAGTTGTGGATCATGGTGAAGGTGAGCTTCCCTCCCTTCTTGACGTAGAACTCCGATATGCCCATGTGGATGGCGCTCTCCACCCCCGGCTTGGTAGTGCACCCGGTGACCACCTCCAGGGACGCGCCCTCCTCCACGATGATGATGTTGTGGATGGTCTGCGCCGTCCTCTCGTGCCCGACCATGAGGCAGGTCTGCACCGGCAGCTTGACCTTCTGCCCGGGGAGTGCGCGGATGTAGTAACCGGCAGCGTCGGCGAGGTAGGTGGAGGCGGTGTACTTGTCGGCATCGACCTCCACCGCCTTCCACGAGTACTCCTTCAGCCAGTCATGCTTCTTCATCGCCTCCCGGGTGTCCATCAGCTCGAAGCCCTTGCCCAGGGTGGACGAGGCTACGACGGAGTTATCGAGAACGACCAGGCTGCCCTCCCGGCCCTCCTCCGTCGGAACCACGCCGGAACCGAGCAGGGCGCCTTGAACATCGTCCGGGAGGTCCGTGAGCCGCCCCGCCGGGATGTCCTTCGCCCCCTCGCGGTACTTGTGGAGATCGATGTCCTCGCCGAACTTGGCCTGCTTCTCCAGGGCCGATTCCGCGCGCTTCTTCAGTTCACTCTTACTAGCCGACATTTCACACACTCCTCATATCCCTTGGCGCGGATCTCTCTCAACAGCTCCCTCGGATTTCCGGCGCAGGAGATGGTGCCGTTGCACAGCACGTACCCCCGGTCCGCCTCGATGTAGTCGAGTATCTGCCCGGTGTGGGTGATGACCAGGGCGCTCTTGCCCTCCCGCTCCCTCCTCCCGGCGCAGGTGATGCCTCCGGTGATGAGGTCATGGATCATCTTCCCGACCCGCTCGATGCTCTCCAGGTCCACCCCTGACTCCGGCTCGTCCAGGAGGTACATGCAGGGGTTCTGGGCCGCCAGCTGCAGGAGCTCGGAGCGCTTGATCTCGCCGCCCGAGAATCCCACGTTGACGTCCCGACTCAGGAACCTGTCCATGCCCAGGGTGCCCGCCAGGGTGCTGGGGTCGACCTTGCCGTGGCCGGTGATCTGCAGCATCGTCCGCAGCTGCACCCCCACCAGATTGGGAGGCCGCTGGGACATGAGCCCGATGCCCAGCTGGGCCCGCTCGTGTATCGGCATGTCGGTGATGTCCTTGCCGTCCAGCAGGATCTGGCCGCTGATCACCTTGTAGTTGCCCAATCCCATGATGGTGGAGAGGAGGGTCGATTTGCCCGAGCCGTTCGGTCCGAACAGCACGCTGGTTGAGCCGGACATCACCGAGAGGCTGATGTCCTTCAGCACCCGGCGGTCCCCTACCTCCACGGTGAGGTTCTTGATCTCTAACATGGTACCATCATGAGAACCTGATTGGCGTTAATAATCCTTTCATGAGCCTAGACAAGGAATACGATTGGTCCGGTCGGACTACCGGTGGGGGTCCTCGACCGCGTCGCGGCGGCGTCGGGCCCGCTTATACCCGTTACGAGACCTCATGCCGGTGATGAGGGGGCCGAACGGAAGCAGGTTGATGATGAACAGGACGATGACGCAGACCGCGATGGTGACGGCGTAGAGGACGAGATAGAACAACAGGTCGTCCGCTCCCAGGCCTACGGACCACAGCCGGTTCACCACCATCGCCATGACCAGGATGTGGGCCATGTAGATCCCGAAGGCGTACCTCCCGACGACCTCTATGATCGAGGTCGCCCACCCCGGCCGGGCGGCGAGGTAGCGGGACAGCCGGAGCACCAGGGCGCAGGCCACGATGCTGTAGGGGACCACCGCCACCGACCACCAGAACAACGAGTCGATCTGCTGCAGCCCTAGGGGCATGAGGAGCATCACCGCAGCCATCGGAGCGCTCCCCAGTGCCCTGATGGTCCTCCCTGACCGATCAGGGGTGGCCGCGACGTACATGCCCAAGGCGAAGAACAGGAGATAACCGGGGAACAGGAACCCGGTTATTATGGCCCCGAAGCCCGGCACCGGCTCGGCCACCGCCCCGATGGCCTGGGCGGTCCAGTCCATCAGGAAGGCGTACCAGGCGACGTACAGCACCGCGGAGTACACCGGAAGCTTCCACACCTGCCCCTTCGCCTCCAGCCGCCGCGTCCACCCGGCCAGGTATGGGAACAGCAGGTACATCTGGATCAGGGCCCCGAGGAACCAGAACACTCCCACCGCGTCGAAAAGGAGGTACGACCACGCCGCCCGGTAGATGTCGGTCTGGTCCAGGGCGAAGTAGTTGTAGACCAGGTAGATGGTCGTGAACGCCAGGTACGGAGGCACCACCGTCATCAGGCGGCGGCGGTAGAACGATCCGCGGTCGATGGCCACGGAGCGCTTGAGAGCCAGGATATAGCCGGAAACGATGAAGAACAGGGGCACCCCGAAATCAGCCAGATGGGCCGTGTACTCGGTTAGGTAGGGGATCGCGCTGGGCCCCTCGATCGATTCGGAGAAGGAGCCGACATGGATAGCGACGATCCCCAAGATGGCGAAGGCACGCATGTAATCTAGCTCCTTGATCCACCTCCCGCCGTCCTGGGTCATGTTCCATCAGACTATTTGGCTCCTGGTGAATTTAAGTGTTGGCGTAGGGACATTTATTAAATCGCCATCCTCATGCACGGGCGTGCTCGTGTTCTGCCATCTGCTCATCGGCACCGCCATCGGCCTGATGGTCTACCGCCTGTCCGGGGTTCGGGCCGCGGTTCCCCTGGCAGCCCTGGGAGCGATCCTGCCGGACATCATCGACAAGCCGCTGGGCCACATATTCCTGCAGGGCACCCTGGATTCCGGGCGCATCTATGCCCACACCCTGCTGTTCCTCGGCCTGGTCGCCGTCGCCGGCCTGGCAGCGTGGAAGGCCAAGGGGACGCCGCTGCTGGCGGCTGTGGCCCTGGGGGCGGGGAGCCACCTACTGCTGGACGGCATGTGGGCCAATCCTACTACCCTGTTCTGGCCGGCCCTGGGACCGTTCACCCCGTATCACTATCCGGACTACTTCGGGAACGCCGTCATCGTGGAGCTGTCATCCCCGCTGGAGTGGCTGTTCGCCCTGTCCTGCGTGGTCATCCTGACCGCGCTGTACCGCGATAAGCTGGGCAGCCGGGGGCAGGAGGCTGCGTGCTGGGTCCGGCCGTACCGCGGGCCGCTGTTCTTCCTTCTCCTGGCCGCAGGCGTTGTCGCGGTGGCCGCGCTCATGGTGATCCCTCCGGCGGACCTCATGGACCTCCAGAACCGCCTGATCGCCGGAGGCTGCGCCATCGTGGGCGGGTGGTTCCTGCTGATGAGGGAGAGGGAGGTCAAGCCGCAGACCAACAGTTCAGAAACCGGCCCGGACCTGTTATAGAATCACTGTAGCCGGGTCGATGCCGCCATGGTCCGGAGAGGTGCCGGCCGATTGGGGCGAAAATTCTATGGTGTCCATGGGGGACTTCATGACCGCCGTGTTCGGTCAGAGAGGTCGTGCCGAAATGGCGTGAAGCCTTAGGAATCGAGTTCCTTGGGTGGCAGGAGCACGTACCCCGAGAACTTCTTGGGGACGGGATCGCGACGCAACCTGCCGATCAACACACCGAGAACGAACAGCGGAATCGCCAATAGAATGGCGAAAACGCCTAACAGGGAAAAACTTTGCATGGGGGTAGGAAACCTCATTTTACCTCCAGAAGAACGGCGTCATGGTTGCCCTTGGCCCTCTCTAGGATGCTCGCGGTGGCATCATGGACCCCCTTCCGGAGATTGCTGGGGGAAACGCCCCCCTTCATCTCGGAGAAAAGCTCCTTCACCACTACGATCTCCCGCACGTCGCCATCCTCCTTCACTAGGGTAAGACGGTGCAAGGAGAAAAAACCTAGCATGAACGCCACTACGAAGAAGTACTCCCAACTGTGCATGTACTGGGCGATGATCCCTCCGAGCAGAGGGGCGGTCCCCGCCGCTAGGGAGCTGAACAGCGAGGCCGATGCCAGGTACGATGTCGCCTGCCCCTCGGGGGCCAGCTTGAGGCCGATGTTCCCCGAGACCAGGTTCACCCCGGCGGTAGCCATTCCCATGAGCACGTGGACGATGACCACCATCGGCACCACGATCGGGGTCGACTGGAACAGCACCGTGGCTGCCCATATCAGGAAGCAGCCGATCATGATGGGGCCGGCCACCCGCAGCACGGACTTGTTGGAGTAGCGGTCGGACAGCTTCCCCCACACCCTGAAGAAGGCGAGGCTGGAGATCTGGCCGATGACGCTGAACAGCACCACCGAGGAGGTGTCCAGGCCGAGGGTGGTCAGCATGTACACGGTGAGGAACGGCAGCGCCAGGTTGACAGCGAAGCTCCAGGAGGTCATGAACACGATGAGGTTCTTGAAGTTGCGGTCCTCGAACGGCTTCTTCAGCAGGTCGCGGAGCCGGGGAACGCTCTCCGTGGCCGGCATACGAGGCTCGGGAATGCCGGAGATGAAGAACACTCCGATAAGGCCGACGATGAAACCGCCCAGGAAGAGGAAGGAATAGCCTAGCATCTCCATCCCCGGGAACGCGATCCTCCACCACGATATGAAGTACCCGGCGATCAGGGCCAAGGGTATGCTTATGGCTGTGGAGAGCAGCATCCTCTTGGAGAAGAACTTGCCCAGGACGTGGGTCGGCAGAAGGTCGTGCATCCAGGAGTTCCAGCTGCACCCTCCCACCGATGCCAGAAGCGAGTTCAATACCAGGGCTAGCAGCACCAGCGGCAGGGCTAGGTGGAACGGCACCACGAAAGGAATGATCGCGATGACCAGCAGAAAGCCTCGGCTGACCGCCGAAGCCAGCATGGTGATGGACCTCCGGACCCGGTACTTTTCCACCAGGTAGACGGTAGGGACCTGTATGACGTTGGCCAGCGGCGGTATCGTCGCCAGCAGTCCGATCACCAGCGAGGACGCTCCGAGGCTCAGGGCGAACGCTACCAGGAAGACGCTGCCGGTCAATGTGGACATGACCGATGTGGCAAGGCCGTCCCTGATGACGTTTCGGAGGCCTCTGTTGACCTCCTTTTCAGTAAGTGTTTGAGTGCATCCCATCTTTTCTCGCTCAGGGCACGAGGCCCTATTCTCAGCGACTAGAAACAGGTTATAAACTCGTTATCATGTGATTATCATTGACGATACCACTAGTGCTTCCGTCCTCTGCCTGGCCAGCCTGCCATCGCCCCCTCTAGAGGTGTCATCCCATGGAACGCGGGGAGGTCAGGGTGGGCCACGAATGGCATCGCGCTCCGTTTCTGGACCCCAATTTGATTCTCCATCAAGCGAAAGCTTTAGGCTCCATAGGGCCATCTCCCTCTGCCGCCCTGAAGGGCGGATAACACTGATCGGGCGCCCGGCAGCGCCCTGCGCCACCCCGCCGGTGCTTCCACCGGCGAGATCAAGGGGATTCCGGCCATGGATGCCGAAGAGAGGAGAGTGGTGGCGGGCAGGGAGCCGCTCATGGAGGAGGGGCGGTGGACGGGCGCCCCTGGATCATTTTTCGCGTATGACGCCCGATACTTTGATGAAAGCCGCCGCCGTTGTGGTCCCCGTGAGCGGAGCGGAGAGGTTCAAGGGAACGGCCATGGTGCTGGGCGGCGGGGTGGCCGGCATGACCGTCTCGCTGGCGCTGGCATCGCTGGGACACACGGTGTCACTGGTGGAGAGGAGCGATTCACTGGGAGGACGGGCGGCGGTCCTGCAATGCCTGTCCCCGGACCTCAGCCCCGCGGCCGAGATCGCGGAGCCGCTGATCGAGCAGGTGCTGAGGGAACCGAAGATCACGACCTTCCTGTCGCGGGAGGTGGTGTCGGTGCAAAGGGAGGGGGCCGGTCTCAGGGCCGAGCTGGGTGGGGGAGAGGTCATCACCGCCGACGCGATGGTCATCGCCACCGGCCTGGACGAGGTGCCCGCCGGGCCGATACCGGAATACGGGCACGGGACCAAGGAAGGGGTCATGACCTCTCTGGAACTGGAGGAGCGGTCCACTGCCGGCGTGCCCTTGGTCGAGGGGAACATAGGATCGGCGGTGTTCATACAATGCGTGGGATCGCGCACCGAGCGGAGAGGCGTGCCTTACTGCAGCGCTCTGTGCTGCGCCACCTCGGTGAAGAACGCCCTGGCGCTGAAACGCGAGGACCCCTCCAGAGAGGTCACCGTGCTGTACATCGACATTCGCACCCCGGGCCCCGGCCAGGAAACCCTCTACCGGGAGGCTAGGAGGAGCGGGGTACGATTCATAAGGGGGCAGCCGTCCCTGGTCATGGAGCGGGACGGCCGCCTAGTGGTGTGCGGCGAGAACACCCTGCTGAGGGAGCTGTATGAGATCCCCGCCGACCTGGTGGTCCTCGCCTCCGGCCTCCGCCAGTCGCCCTCCAACCTCCTGTTCCTCGACGAAATGGACATCATGCAGGGAACAAAGGGCTTCCCGGCGATGGACGGTTCGCGGACGAGCGCCGAGGGGATCTTCATCACCGGATCAGCCAGGGAGCCCATGGACGTGCCAGCGGCGGTGAGGGACGCGCGGGCGTGCGCCCTTGAAGTGCACGAGTACATGCTGGCCGGCCGGACGGAGTGAGGGCCGCGGTCCGCGAAGCTCAGCTCCGCCCCTCGGCCGCCACCCGCACCATGGATGTGCCCCAGGCACGGTTGGCCAGGGCGTGCTGGTGCATGTAGGTGCCCATGGACCGACGGACCATGATCCCGTCCATCGAGGCTCCGATGCCGGTCCCCCGGAGCACCGAGAACCCGTAGGGGCCGGGGGGCAGCGGCTCCAGCTTGGAGTAGTGGAACTCGTGCGCCCTGATGTCTGTCCCGGGGAACAGGAAGTTGTCCCCGGTCCCCTTGGCCTCGACATATGCCAGCCCCTGGCGGTCCGGCGTCAGCGTGGCCCGGGCGTCGAAGATCCCGGCCATGCGGTGCTCGCGGCCGAAGGCGCTGATGGAACGGCACATGGCCATCATGCCCCCGCATTCGCCATTGACCAGGCCGCCGTCCTCGGACAGCTGCCTCAATCCGTCGAGGAAGTCGCCGTTGGACGCCAGCCGTTCGGCGTGCACCTCCGGGTATCCGCCTCCCATGTACACCCCGTCGCAGTCCGGGAGCCCCTCGCCGTCGGTGGGGCGGAACGTCACGACCTCCGCCCCCGCCGCCCGGAGGGCCTCCAGGTTCTCCTGGTAGTAGAAGCAGAACGAGCGGTCCCGGGGCACCGCCATAGTGATGCCCTTGGCCTCCTGGACCTCGAACGGGGGCGCGGTGGGCATCTCCATCTGTGGCGCCGAGCGCGCTATCTCCATCAGCCGTCCGACGTCCACGTCCGCGACCAGCTCCTCCATCCGCCGCATCAGCGCCCCGGCGTCGCCGGCCTCATCCATGGTCATCAGGCCCAGATGCCTTTCCGGCAGCCGCTCCCGCTGCCGTTCGATGGTGCCCACGACCTCGATGCCGGTCAGCGACTCCACCGCCTCCACCGCCTTGCGGCGGTGGCGGTCCCCGCTGATGTTGTTCAGGATCACGGCCTCGATGTTGACCCCCGGGTCGAGCATCTTGAAGCCCAGGACGTGAGCCGCAGCGCTCTTGGCCAGGCTCCGGGCGTTGACCACCAGGACCACCGGGGCGCGGATGAACTTGGCGATCTCCGCCGTGGAGCCGGTATCGCCGGTGGCGGTGAGGCCGTCATACAGGCCGCGGACCCCTTCCACCACCGCCAGGTCAGCGTCCCTGGACGACCAGCCGAACAGGTTGATCAGTGTACCGCGGTCCATGAAGAACGAGTCGAGGTTCCGGGACGGGCGGTCGGTGGCCGCGGCGTGGTACATGGGATCGATGAAGTCCGGGCCTACCTTGTACCCTTGGACCCGGCGGTCCCGGGACAGGCGGGACATCAGGCCAGTAGCTATGACCGTCTTCCCTACTCCGCTGCCCGCTCCGGCGATGACCAGCCGGGGCGGGGCGCTCATCGCGTCTCCCGCAGCATGGCCCGGATGTCCTCAGGGTCCATGGGCGTGGGCACGCTCATCTGCCGGTTCTCCAGGATGGCCCTTCCCAGCTGCCGGTAGGCATCGGCCTGGGGGTCGGCAGGAGAGCACTCCACCACGGTCATGCCCCGGTTCTCGCAATCCCTGACCACGGCGCTGCGGGGGATGAACCCGATCAGGCGGGAGCCGATGCGGCGGGCGAACTCGGCCACCGCCGCGCGTTCGTTCTCCACCTCCCGGGAGTTGCAGATGATCCCTCCCAACGCCACGTCCAGGTTCGCCAGTCCCTTGGCGATGTTGTTGGCGGCGTACAGCGCCAGGTACTCGCCGCTGGTGACGATGTACACCTCGTTGGCGAACTTCTCGCGCAGGGGGGCGGCGAAGCCCCCGCAGACGACATCGCCCGGTACATCGTAGATGAGGACGTCGTCCTCTTCGCGGAAGTGATCTCTCGCCAGCGTCTGGACCGCAACAATGATGCCCCGTCCGGCGCATCCGACCCCGGCCAGGGGGCCGCCGGTCTCTACGCACTTCACTCCCCCGAACCCGGTGAACACTACCTCCGTTCCGCCGTCCTTCATCTGCTCCAGGAAGGTGGGGACCTTGCGGCCGTTCAGCAGGGTCATGCTCCCGTCGGACTTGGGGTCGCAGCCGATGTACCAGGTGCTCAGCCCCGACTCGGCGAAGAACGCCGCCAGGTTGGCGGACACCGTGGACTTCCCGATCCCGCCCTTGCCGTAGATGGCCATCTGCCTCATGTGTATCCCCCGTCCACGATCTCCCGGATGGTGTTCCCCAGCTCGCAATAGAGCACTTTCTCGGTGCTCATGACCTCGGCGTGGGTGTTGATCTCCCCGACCGACCGTTGGAACCCCTGGTCGATGTAGTTACGCAGTTCCCTGGGCTGATCGGTGACCAGGACGTCCTCCTTCCGGAGCCCGGGCACCGCGTGGGGCAGCCCGGCCACGATGCGCAGGTCGGCCCCGCTATCGGCGAGCGCTTTGGAAGCGGCCTCCCCGGCCACCGGGTACTCGTCCAGTCCGCCGGTGAGAGAGGAAACGGTAACCCCTCCTTCAGCCAGATCTCTGAGGATGTTGCTCGCGTACCGCCGTATGCGCGGCAGTCCGACGTTGGGATCTAGATTGCCGATGTGGACCGCCTCCCCGCCGACCGAGCCGGCGGCGTACTGGACGGCGCGCATGATGTCCGCGAACCCGTAGGCGGTCTCCTTCTTGGCGTTCAGCGCCACCGCCACCCTGCCGCCCCGGCGCAGGACGTTCACCACCTCCAGGCCGACCGCCAGCTTGGTGGCCCCGGGATGCGGCTCCAGGTACTCCCTGCTGGTCAGCCCGCGCTCCCGCTCGATGGCCGTGGCCCGGGTGAGCATGCCCTTCTGCCGGTCCCTCTCCTCGGCCGATATGATGCCCTTCTCCGCCGCCACCTCCAGGGTTCGTATCGCCCCCGAGGTGTTGGGTCCGGAGCAGCCGTGGACGTCCACCGGGAGAACCGTCGCCAGGACGCCGGCCTTCTTCACCGCGCCGTCGAGGTTCTCCCCGATGATCATCGAGGCGCAGGTCCCCACTACCCCGATGAGGCGGGGGTTGAACCGCTCGTCCACGTTCTTCAGGATGCGGACCAGCTTCTCCTCCGCTCCGAAGATGAGGTCGTTCTCCTGCATCCCGGTGGTCATGACCCTGACCCCCGCCTCCTCCAGCCGGCGGGCGGCCATGAAGCCGCAGCCGGCCGGTCCGTGCATGAGGATGACGTCGGCGTCGAGGTCCCTCAGCGTGTACATGGCGGCGATGATGGGATTGGGGCGGGGGTGGAGCACGTCCTTCAGAGGTATCCCTCCTTAATGCAGTGCATGAGCACCTCGTGCTTTCCCCGAACGTCCCCAGGGCCGTCGATGCGAAGGTAGCCGGCTGCCGTTCGTCCCAGTCCGGGCATGTTGATAATGTACTGGCCCTTGACCGAGGGGTGGCGGGAGAGGACCTCGTCCACGTCACCTATGTCCAGTTTTTCGCACACCTTGATGTTCACGGGGTCCAGGGCGATGCCTATGTCCTCTTGGGAATAATGCCGTTCCAGCACCCCCAGGTTCCAGTCGATGGAGCCGGCGCTGACACCAGGGTTGCGTTCCTTGATCAGGAACTTGCCGCCCTCACGAGTAACGTCCCCCCGCCCGGGGACGCCCTTGAACGAGGCGAGCGAGCTCACTGCCCGCTCCATGTCCACGCCCATCTCACCGGCCGCGGCCAGGCCGCTGGCGAGGGCCGTCGTGTAGCTGGGGGCGAGGAAGGTGCCGGGAAGGCGGACCTGATATTCCTCGCCCTTCCACCGCACAGTAAGGAGGACTCCCTTGCCCAGCTCCAGCCTGTCAGGCAGGGATATCTCGAGGTCCCCTCCCGGGCCGAACGTGCATAGGTCCGCCCCATCGGGAACGTGGGGGGCCCATAGCTCCAGCTCCCGGACCGGGCAAACGAGCTTCCGGGCGGTACGGGCCATCTGGACCTTGCCGTCGAACGCTCTTCGAGTGCCGCCGGCGATCGGATAGTCGTCGTCCAGGCCGGTGATGACCGAGACGTCGGCCAGTCCGGTCCCTCCCAGGCTCACCTCGAACACCCCCACGTCGCACGGGGGATGCTCCCTGGCGAGCGACAGGATGGACGGCGGCGCGATGCTCACTTTATCCTTGAGCATCTTCCATTCCAGCTCGGCCACCGAGAACTGCCCTCTGCTGGTATGCACCAGGACCCGTTCGCCGGTCCGGGCCAGCACGTGGGCCAGGACGTGGCAGGCGGAGGTCTTTCCCCTGACCCCGGTGAACTCTACCACCGGTACGTCGAAGGAGGCCAGCTCCCCCACGGCCCGGTGGGCGGTGATCCGCCGGGACAGGACGGCGGGGCCGATGAAACGGTCCGGGCAATGCACCGGCACCACCCCCAGGTCGAACTCCTCCCGGGGAGCGGAATCGAGGACCCGCACGCCCTCCGCTATGAGCGCATCCCTCTTCTCCGCCGTCGCCGTATGGTAGACGTCCACGGCAGTGACACTATCACCCCGGGACGCGAACTCCCGTGCCAGCACCTCACCCCCATGGGTGAGGTCCAGCACCAGGACCTTCTCGTTCATGCCTATGCCTGCTTCATCCGGGACCTGACCCTGTCGGCCAGGATCTGGGCGATGCGGTCATCGTCACCGATGGGATCACAGTAGCGGAGGGTGACGGTCTTGCCGTCAACGTTCATCTTGGTCTCCCTCTCGCCCTTCTTCAGGCCTATCTCGCCCGGGATATCCTCGGTCAAGTGGATGCCTGACGCGAGGAAGCAAGGCTGAACGTAGATCATGTCCACTCCCTGGGCCACCAGGGTCTTGATCCCAGTCTTGATGTCCGGCTGGTTCAGCTGCATGAACGCTGCGGTCACGGGACCGAAGTTATCCAACTTGGCCATCTTGGCCGCCGCGTTGACGACCAGGTCCTTGTTGAACTGCAGTTTGCTTCCGTGCCCTACTACAAGTATTCCGTTCTTCATGTTCGAAATCCCCTTTGTCACTGACCGCCTAGGCGGCCGAAGCGGTATAGAGCCCCATCCTTAATTAACCTTCTTTGGACCGGGCCATCACCGCTCAGCTTACTGGGTAGGTAAGTTGGATGATACATCCAATTAAATAGGAAGTATTTCTTATCACTCATTGCCTATACCGTGCCGACAAGGGGATCAAATGCTGCCGTTATGGTTCGATCTAAGTAGCCGAAAGGCGGTCGTCTTCGGTGGAGGGGCCGTCGGCCGAAGAAAGGCTAACTTCCTGGCCTCCGAAGCGGAGGTGGTGGTCATTTCCCGGGAGTTTACGGACGGCTTCGCCCCGTCGGTACGGCTGCGCTCCGGTAATGCCGAGGGGAACATGAAGGACATGATCGGATGGGCCGACCTGGTCATCGCGGCAACCGACGACATCGCGGTCAACGACGCTATCGCCGCCGAGGCGGCCGCTCAGGGGAAGTACTGCAATCGCGCCGACGGCGTGTCCACGTTCCTCATACCGTCGGTGGTGGAACGAGAGAACTACAAGGTGGCGGTCTCCACCGAGGGGCGCAGCCCGGGGATGTCAAAGTACCTCCGGCTGGAACTGGATAGGCTGCTGGACCGACGCTACGGCCTCATGGTCGCCTTGCAGGAGGAACTGCGGCAGGTGGCCAGGGAGGTGGTGCCGTCGCAGGCCGAGCGGGAGGAGCGCCTGTGGAAGGTGCTAAAGGATGAGAGGGTGTGGAAAGCGTTGGAGAACGACCCGGGTCGGGCCCGCGAGCTGGCCCTGCAGATAGTGGTGAGCTAGATGGACTCGATCATAAGCGCGCACATCACTCACAAGCAGGCCCTCATGGCCGATATCGAGCGGCTGGGTGATCTGGACCCTTTCAAGCTGATGCCGGCAGGGGCGGCGCTTCCGGGGGCCAGCGAGTGCCTCGCGCTTCGGACCTGCAATAGGGTGGAGCTGTACATCGCCACCTCCGACGCATCGGCTACCAGGGAGGGGCTGGAGGACATGATCAACGGACTGGTCCCCTTCGACGCCGAGCAGAACCTGGTGCAGTACCTCACCGGCAAGGACTCGGTCAGGCACATCCTTCGCGTCGCCAGCGGTCTGGAGTCAATGATCGTGGGCGAGGACCAGATACAGTTCCAGGTCAAGGAGGCCTTCGAACAGGCGGAGAGAGCGGGTACCATCGGTCCGATGCTGTCCATCGTCTTCCGCAAGGCCATCTCTGTGGGAAAGAAGGTCCGCAGCGAGACCAGGGTGAACAAGGGCTGCGTGTCCGTGGGCACCGCCGCGGTCGAGCTCGCTGAGGACAAGCTCGGAACTCTAGCGGACAAGAACATCCTAGTGGTCGGAGCGGGAGAGATGGCCACCCTCATAGCCAAGCACCTGGTGGGCAAGGGGCCGAGGGCGGTCTTCGTTTCCAACCGCACCTATGCCCGGGCAGTGGAGCTGGCTTGGGTCCTGAACGGGAAGGCGGTCCGGTTCGACAGCCTGGTCGAGTTCCTGTCCCAGGCCGATGTGGTCCTGGTGGCCACCTCTGCCACCCACATGATCCTCACCCGGGACCACATGGAGAAGGCGGTAGCGGTCCGGGACCATGGCCGCAAGGTCATGATCATCGATGTCAGTTTCCCGCGCAATGTCGAGACCGAAGTGGCCGAGGTCCCCGGAGTCGAGCTCTATGACATCGACGGCCTTCGGGGCAAAGCAGAGGAGAACCTACTGAAACGCCGTGCCGAGATCCGGAACGCGGAGAAGATAATCGGCCTGGAGCTGGAATCCTTGGGGAGACGCATCAAGGAGATGAAGGCCGATGAGGTCCTGGGGCGGCTCTACGGCAAGTACACGGAGCTGAAGGAGCGCGAGGTGCGCAAAGCCATGAATCGCCTTACATCGGGGAAGGAACCGGCCGAGGCGGTGCTCAAGGACCTCGCGGACGTCATGACCAGCAAGTTCCTGGCCGACCCGACCGAGGCGCTCAAGGACGCCTGCCGGAACGGCAACGAGGATATTTTCGGATCAGTTCAGATTCTATTCGGATTGGAAGGTGAGATCATTGTTCCCAGAAAACAGGGCTCGAAGATTGCGCATGAGACCGGCCATTAGGGAGCTGGTACGGGAGAGCGACCTCACCGTCCGCGACCTCGTATATCCCATGTTCGTCAACCAGAACGTTCGCGCGCCGAAGCCGATAGCATCCATGCCCGGGGTCAGCGCCTACCCCTTTGACGATATCGGGAAGGAAGCGCGGAGCGTGAGCGAGATGGGCGTCCCGGCGATCCTGCTGTTCGGCATCCCCAAAGCGAAGGACGAGAGGGGCAGCGGGGCATGGGCCGAGGACGGCATCACCCAGAGAGCGATCCGCGAGATCAAGGCGGCCTCCGAGGTCCTGGTCATCGCTGACCTGTGCCTGTGCGAGTACACCGACCACGGCCACTGCGGCGTCCTGCATGGCGACACCGTGGACAATGACTCCACCCTGGAGCTTTACGGGCTGACGGCCATAAGCCAGGCCGAGGCCGGGGCGGACATCATCGCCCCGTCGGGTATGATGGACGGCCAGGTGAAGGTCATCCGTGAGTCGCTGGACGATGCAGGTTTCGAGAACGTGCCGATCATGTCCTATTCCGCCAAGTACGCGTCGGCGTTCTACGGCCCGTTCCGCGACGCCGCCGAGAGCGCTCCCCGCTCCGGGGACCGCCGGACGCACCAGATGGACCCCGGGAACTCCAGGGAAGCGATCAGGGAGATGCGGATGGACGCCGAGGAGGGCGCCGACATCCTCATGATCAAGCCCGCGTTGCCGTACCTGGACGTTATCAGGGAAGCGCGGCAGAGCTTCGACCTCCCCATCGCTGCGTACAATGTCAGCGGCGAGTACGCCATGATCAAGGCGGCCGCGGCCAAGGGATGGATCGACCACGACCGGGCGATGATGGAGTCGCTGCTATCGATCAAGAGGGCGGGGGCGGACATCATCATCACCTACTTCGCCAGGGAGGCCGCCGGGCTGCTGGAGGCGAGGCCATGAACGACCGGTCGATGCAGCTGTACGAGCGGGCCAGAGGCCTGATGCCCGGAGGGGTCTCGTCCCCGGTGCGGGCCTACGCCCCATATCCGCGGTACATCGCCTCCGCCAGGGGCTCCCGCATCACCGACGTCGACGGCCGGGAGTACATCGACCACTGCATGGCCTTCGGACCCCTCATCCTGGGGCATGCCCATCCTTCGGTGGTCCGCGCGATACAGGAACAGGCGGAGAGGGGGACCCTTTACGGAGCGCCGGTGGAGGCCGAGGCCCGATTCGCCGAGGCGGTCGTCAGTAACTATCCGTCCATCGAGATGCTGCGCATCGTCAGCAGCGGAACGGAGGCCACGATGCACGCCCTCCGCCTTGCCCGCGGATATACTGGCCGTAAGAAGGTCCTCAAGTTCGAGGGCTGCTTCCATGGCGCCCACGACGCCGTCCTGGTCAAGGCCGGTTCCGGCGCCACCACCCACAGTGCCCCGAACTCCCTGGGAGTGCTGGAGGAGGTGGCCGCGAACACCCTCCTGGCACCGTACAACGACCTGGGCTCGGCGGAGCGAACGCTCGAGGCCAACCGGGGAGAGGTCGCCGCCATCATCGTCGAACCGGTGATGGGCAACATCGGCCCGGTCCTGCCCAAGGAAGGATACCTACAGAGGCTGAGGGAGCTGGCGACCGAGCACGGCGCGCTTCTCATCTTCGATGAGGTGATCACCGGCTTCAGGCTGGGTATGGGAGGGGCGCAGGGCCGCTATGGCGTGCGGCCGGACATCACCACCTTGGGAAAGATCGCCGGAGGGGGCATGCCCATCGGCGTGTTCGGAGCGTCAGAGGAGATCATGAGCATGATATCTCCGCTGGGCAAGGTCTATCAGGCCGGCACGTTCTCCGGCAACCCCATGTCATTGGCCGCCGGTCTGGCCACCATCGCGGAGCTTGGGTCCCAGGGCCACGGGCCGCTGGACCGCAGGGGGGAGATGCTGCGCAGCGGACTGCGCCGGGCGCTTGAGGACAGCAGGGTGCCGCATCAGGTGGCTGGCATCGGCTCGATGTTCCAGTTGTTCCTCTCGTCCCGCCCGGTGACCAACTACCAGGACGCTCTGGGAGCGGACACCGCTCTGTTCGACCGGATGTTCCTGAGGCTGCTGGATAAGGGAGTGTATCTGGCGCCCTCGCAGTTCGAGACCAACTTCCTGTCCACCGCTCACAGCGATGCGGATGTCCACAGGGTCGTGGGCGCCATCGCCGAGGCCCTGGCGGAGGTGTCGGCATGATCATCGGCACCCGGGGCAGCGCCCTGGCGCTGGCCCAGACCCGGACGGTGGTCCAGCAGCTGGCGATGCGCCGTCCGGATCTGGGCATCGAGGTTCGGGAGTTCAAGACCGTCGGCGATAGGGTCACGGACCGGCCCCTGGCCTCCCTCGGCGGGTACGGAGCGTTCACCAAGGAGCTGGACCAGCGCATAGTGGTCGGGGAGATCGACGCCGCGGTGAACAGCCTCAAGGACATGCCCGTGGACCTCACTCCAGGCACTGAACTGGCGGCGGTCCTGCCTCGCGGTCCGGTGGAGGACATACTCCTTTCAAAGGTGCCCCTGGAGAAGTTGCCCCGGGGGGCGATCGTCGGCTCGTCCAGCGTGCGACGCCGTTCGATGCTGCTGTGGAAGCGGCCGGACCTAGACGTTCGTGACCTCAGGGGCAACGTGCCGACGAGGATCAGGAAGTGGAAGGAGGGCCAGTATGACGCCATCATCCTGGCCCGGGCCGGCCTGGTCCGGTTGAAGATCGAAGAGGAGCACCACGTCCTCGATCCTGAGGTGTTCATCCCCGCGGTCGGACAAGGTGCCATCGCCATCGTGTGCGCCGCGGGCAGCGAGCATCTTTCCGCGTTGCGCCAGCTGAACGACCCCAGGACCCGGACGGAGGTGGAGGCCGAACGCTTCATTTTGAGAGCGCTTGGCGGCGGATGCTCGGTCCCCATCGGGGTCTGGGCCACCATGCAGGGACAGGAGCTGAGGGTCCGCGGCTCGGTCATTTCGAGCGTGCGTTCCGAGAGCGTGTTCATCGACCGGACGATGCCTCTCGACCGTCGGGAGGAAGGACTGACGGAGATGGCCGAGGCCATGCGCCCGGCCGCGGGGAGGTGCGACCTTGCCCGGTGAGGTCTACCTGGTGGGGGCCGGGCCGGGCGATATCGGCCTCATAACCGTGCGGGGGATGGAACTGGTCAGGACGGCGGACGTGATCGTGTACGATCAACTGGCCAACCCGGAGCTGCTGGACCATGCCCGGCCGGACGCCAGGCTCATCGACGTCGGCAAGGAGGGCGGGCACCACAAGGTGAGGCAGGAAGGGATCAACCGCATCATCGTCGAGGAGGCGTCGGAAGGCCGCATGGTCGTGAGGCTGAAGGGCGGGGACCCGTTCATGTTCGGCCGGGGAGGGGAGGAGGCCGAGGAAATCCGGAAGGCGGGGATCACCGTCCACGTCGTTCCCGGGGTGACCTCGGCCATCGCCGCTCCGGCCGTAGCGGGCATCCCGGTCACCCACCGCGACCATGCCCCCCTGGTCACTTTCGTGACCGGCCACGAGCGCGACGACCGCCCCGACGAGAGGATCAACTGGGACGCCCTGGCGCGGACCGGCGGTACCATCGTCATACTCATGGGAATGGCCAATCTGGAACAGAACATGGCCCGCCTGGCGGCCGGAGGCCTGGACCCCGATACCCCGGTCGCGGTGGTCCACCGGGGGTCCACGCCATCGCAGAAGGTGGTCCTCTCCACCCTCACGGCCGTGGCCGAGGAGTGCCGCCGCCAGGGGGTCGGCTCTCCTGCAGTGGTCGTGGTCGGCGGGGTCGCCGCTCTGAGCGAGGTTCTAGGTGATCTCAGATGAGATTGGCGGTCATGCGGCCGAAGGACAAGCTAGAGGAATCCATCGTCCTGGCCAGGGAGATGGGCTTCGATGTGGTGGCCGCCTCCCCTCTGCAGATCGAGATGAACGACGGCCCGGAGTTCGATGCCCTTCTCAGGGCGCTGAAGAATGAGGAGGTCGATGTCGCCGTGCTCACCAGCTCCACCGGCGTGGAGGCGCTGGCAAGGATGGCGTCGAGGAGGGGAGAGGACGCCGCCGTTCTTCTCTCCAGCTGCTACCGGATCGCCATCGGCCCCCTCACCGCTAAAGCCATGGCCGCCCGGGGGATCGGCGTGGACATGATCCCCGAGGAGTACTCGTCCGAGGGCCTGGTACGGCAGATGGGACAAGAGCTCGCGTACAAGCGGGTCCACCTGATGCGGTCGTCGCACGGAGAAAGAATTCTTTATGATGGATTGGTCGAGGCCGGGGCGGAGGTGACCGAAACGGTGCTCTATGAGCTCGTCCCCGACCCCGACGCCCCGGAGGTCCGGTATCTCGTCGATGAAAGCATGGCCGGGAAGGTGGACGCCTTCGCGTTCTCCTCCTCGCTGTCCGCGGCCTCGTTCATCGATGCGGCGGAGAAGGTCGCTTCCCGGGAGAAGGTCATCGATATGCTCAATTCCCGCGTCGTAGGCGCGATGGGAGGACCGACCAGGAAGCGCCTGGAGCAGATGGGGATCCGGGTGACCGCCGTACCCGTGAACGCCACTTTCCGCGACTTGCTGGAATCGATCTCCGCATCAATCCCGCGGTAACTTCAGGGACCGGGCCAGGACGCCCCCGCGGCCTTCCGTCTGGACCTGTTCAAGGGTGGAGATCACGGACGCCCGAGGCAGGATCGCGCTAACCCTCTGGCGAAGTCGATGTTACTGCCGAAATGAAGGTGCAGGTACGATGCCAGGGCATTCCCCTTCACGAACCCGTCCCTGGCCCCGTCGATTCCCTTGTCCTTTGACAAGCGGTACGAGAACCTCTCCTGGCGATGGGACACGACCCTGGAATAGTGGAAGACGTGGCCCCGGATCGCTCCTCCCGCCGGGGACATGATGCAGTCGTCGACGCACCGCGCCTCCACGTATCCCAATGCCTGGAGCTGAGGGGTCATCTCCACCCGGGCGTCGAACACCCCGGCCATCTCCCGGTCCCGGCCGTCCGTTCCCCTGACCGTGCGGCAGAGGTACATCAGTCCCCCGCACTCCGCGTAGACCGGAACGCCCTCCCCTGCCCGCCTCGACAACGACTCCCGCAGCGCGTTGTTCGACTCCAGCCGGTCCAGGTGAAGTTCCGGATAGCCTCCGCCGAAATAGTAGCCGTCCGCTTCCGGCAGGTCGTCCGCCAGGGGGGAGAACTCCACGATCCTGGCCCCCAGGGACCTGAGGATATCGAAGTTGTCCTCGTAGTAGAAGTTGAAGGCGGCGTCCCTCGCCACTCCCAGCCGGAAATCGCCCATCCTCTCCAGAGGCGGCTCCTCCGCCTCCGGCCGCTCCGGGGCCTCGGAGGCGAGGCGGACCAGAATGTCGAGGTCCAGGTTCTCCTCCACCATCTCCCTGATCCCGTCGTATCGCTGGCGGTCGTCCCTCTCTCCGGCAGGGACGAGGCCCAGGTGCCTGCTCTCCAGCTCGATCCCCTTATTCTTGGGGATGCCGCCCAGGCTGACCAGATCCAATCCCTCGATGGCCGCCTCCACCATGTCCAGGTGCCTCTGGCCGCTGATACGGTTGAATATCACTCCCCTGACGTCGGCCTCGGGGTCGAAGGTCTTGAACCCCTTGGCCACCGCCCCCACGCTCCTGGAGCTGGCGGTGGCGTCGATGACCAGGATGACCGGGCATTGCAATCTCTTGGCCAGGTGGGCGGAGCTTCCCTCTTCCCTCCGGCCGTCCACGCCGTCGTACAGGCCCATGACTCCCTCGACCACGCTGACGTCCGCGCCGGCGGAGGCCCGCTGGAACGAGGCGTCCACCCAGTCCGGGAACATCCACGTGTCCAGGTTCCTTGATCTCCTGCTCCCCACCTGATCGTGGTGCATGGGGTCCAGGAAGTCCGGCCCGGTCTTGAACGGCTGGACGTCCAGACCTCTGGCCCTTAGGGCGGCGATCACCCCGATGGTTATGGTCGACTTGCCTGATCCGCTCCTTTCCCCGGCGATCATCACCCGCGGACGGTCCATCCCATCACCTGTCCTTCACGAGGATCAGCGAGAAGAGGCGGGAGGAGGCGTGGGGCGGGTGCTTCGGATCGCCGAACGATATCACCTCGGCGGGATAACCGAGGTCCTCGCAAACGATAATGGTGCCGTCGATCCCCCGTTCCGCCATGATGCGTGCAAGGTCGGCGATGTCGAACTCCGGCCCGGTAAGGACGAATGGTATCCGCCCCCTGCTCACCTCTTCCAGCATCTCCTCCCTCGCCGCGCTCTCGTCCTTCCCGTGGGCGTCCACCACCACCGCCCTCGCCAGTGGAAGACGCAATCGGGAGAAGGCGCACTGCATCGAGGAAATGCCGGGCACCACGTCCACCCCCAGGTGGCCGAGCCCGGAGAGCATGGGATCGCCGGTGGAAAGCACCACGGCATCCTCGGGAAGCTCGCCGATCCGCGAATAGTCCTCGATGGGGGCGACCTCGCAGTGCGGCGGGATATACGGTCCGGCCATTTCCAGGGCCCGCCGTGAACCGAATATCCTGCTCGCGTTCCGCAGGTGGGCGATGGCCTCCACGGTCAACATTCCCGGCCCGCAGCCGACCCCTACCACGATCATGTGGCTTCCTCCAGCACCAAACCGTCCCGGTCGATGATCGCGATCCCGTGGCCGGGGTATCTGCGCTTGAAGCTCTCGATGGAGGCGCGCACCACATCCCTGCCCTGGGGCGAGGAGACCAGCTCTTCTATGGTCCGGTGCCCGCTCCCTTCCAGGACCGCGGGGTCGATGAACCTGATGATGAGCGCCGGCAGACCGAACAGCGTGAGGCCCTCCTCCCGGGAGTCCAGCACCGGACCGATGTTCGCTCCCACGAGGATGACCTCTCGGTCCGGATACCGCAGACGGGCGTGCCTCAGCCCGACCCGCCCGGTGGTGACCACCGCCCGTTCCGCCCTCCGCGCCCGATCGACCGAATCTTGGCCCAGGTGGTCGTCCCACGGTTCCACCAGGCCGGTGGAGCCGAGCACGGAGATCCCGCCGACGACGCCTATCCGGCCGTTGAGGGTACTGAGCGCGATCCTCTCCCCGTCGATCGCCTGGAGATGGACCAGCGCTCCAATCTCCCCCCGGACCTGGCACGCCGACCCTATGGCCCCCAGGATGCAGTCCAGGGCGGTTCGGCTGATGGCCGGGGCTCCTTTCAGATACCTGGGGGTGTCCCGGTCCCACCGGCCGATCCCCTGACCGGCATCCACGGCCGCACCATCCTGGAACCGGACGAAGCTGGCGCGGAACTCGATACCCGCGGTGGCGTCGTCAGGGTAGTCGCCGGAGTACTTGAAGCAGCTGGCAGTGCCGTCCCGTCCCGATACCTCCACCGGGTAGGTGATCCCGCATGCCAGGCGAACGTTGACGCTGCGCACATCTCCGTCCAGGGACAGGATGGCCGCGGCGCACGCCGCCGCGGCGGTGGTCCCGGTGGTGAACCCACGCCTGAGCATCCTGCCGTCCGAGGTGAGCACCCCCCGACCGTCCCGGACCATCTCCCGGTCGCACGGGTCCGTACACAGCGAAACCCAGGCCTCCGGATAGCGGAACCCGGAAACGGGGTCGATCATCTCACTTCCTTCCCTCGGCGAACATGGTGATGATCTCGTTGAGGGCGGCGACGGCCACCGGGGTCCCTCCCCTGGTGCCCTGGGTGGAAACGGACGGAACGTCCAGCTTCCTCAGCTCCTCCTTCGATTCCGCCGCGTTGACGAAGCCGACCGGGCAGCCGATGACCAGGGCCGGCCTTACCCCCCGCGGGTGCATCTCGCATAGGGACAGCAGGCAGGACGGCGCGTTCCCGATGACCACGATCGAACCGTTCAGTCTCTCTCCCAAAGCGAGCATGCCTGCGCTGGTGCGGGTGATGCCCCTCGTCCGGGCGAGGTCCGCTCCGTGGTCCAGAAGGCAGTCCACCAGGGAACTGTGCCCCTTCTTCTGGATGCCGATCTGCACCATGCGGATGTCGGCGAAGATGGCCGCGCCGTCGCCCAGCGCGTCCAGTCCCGCCCGTACCGGCCCGTTGACGAAGCGCATCAGGTCGGCCATAGCGAAATCGCCGACGGCTATGGAGCACCGCTGCCGGATGCGGTCCTCCGGACCGTTGTCGCCCAGGGTGCTCCGGGCCAGCTGCCGGCTGCGCCTGGAGATGCTGTAGCCCTCCTCGGTGTCCGCGCCCAGGTCAATATACGTACTTCCGGTGGTAGCCTCTCGGCGTGATGATCCCTCTGACATTCTCTCCCTCCTTCATCAGCTTGGTACCCTCTCCTCCGATGATGACCATAGAATGCATGTCCACCTCGCTGTCGTCCTCGTACAGCGAGCCAAGGTCGGTGACAGTGAAGCTCTCCTCCTCGCCGCGGTAGGCGTTCCTGACGATGCCCACCGGGGTATCCGGCCTGGCATGCCTCAGCCCGATCTCCAGCGCCTTCTTGAGGTTCCCCTGACGGTTCCGGCTACGGGGGTTGTACACCGCCATGGGTATCCCCATCTGGAAACCGAGGTCTAGGCGTCTCTCGATCACTTCCCACGGCGTGAGCAGGTCGCTGAGCGAGATGACCAGGAAATCGCTGGATAGCGGAGATCCGAGGATGGAGGCCGCGGCCGTGGCAGCGGTCACCCCGGGCACGATCTTCACTTTCATCCCCGGGGCCTCCTTCTGCGCGAGTTCCAGGACGATGCTGGCCATGCCGTACACCCCGGCGTCCCCGCCGCTGACCATGGACACCTTCGAACCGCGGGCCAGGAGCACGGCCTCCCTAGCCCTCTCCACCTCGTGGCCCATGGACGAATGGATGATCCTCTTCCCTTCCAACAGCGGCATCAGCTGGTCCAGGTAGAACCGGTTGCCGATGACCACGTCCGATTCGAGTATCGCCCGGCGGGCCAGGGGGGTCAGGTTGTCAAGGTCCCCGGGGCCGGTGCTCACCACGAACAATCTTCCGCTGACATCATCTTGCGATGGCGATGGTGACATTTCCGTACGCCCTCCTCTGCATCACTAGTTCCTTTCTCCTCGCCAGCGCCAGGGCCGACGGTTCCGCCACTCCGATCAGGCCGATGAGGTCGGCCCGGGACTGAGTGGCCACGGGCTGCGTGTTGATGGTTTCGTCATCGATGAAGAACAGCCGCCCTCCGATCTCCCGGACGGCGGACACCAGGCCGGCCTCGTCGAACTTCTTGGCCGTGGAGGCGTAGGCCAGGACATCGCTTGCGGCGATCCCGTTCGACGACAACGCGTCGAGCACCGCCTGGGCGATCTCCGCCGCGGCGGTGCCCCGATTGCACCCGATGCCCACGATGTACTCTCCGGGGGACGCCAGCACCGAAACGGTGGAATATGCCAGCACCACGGCCGGGCCGTCTATGCGGTACACCGGGACGTCACCGTCCAGGAACGCCCGGTTGACCTCCACGGTACTGCTCTTGTTGATGACCTCCAGGCCGTTCCTCGACGCGATCTCCTCCACCGAGTCCCGGCCCAGGGCGTCGGTGGCCGTGGATATTACAGGAACCGGACCAAGGGCGGACAACTTTCGAGCGATCTCGTTACCGCCATGGTGGCCCCCCAGGATGGGAACGCTGAACCTCAGGTCCGGGGTGACCACGACCACGGCGGGATCGACCCACTTGTCACGTACAAGTAAAGCGATCTTCCTGACCACGATCCCGATGGCCATTATCGCGACGATGGCCTCGTACTCACGGAACAACCTCTCGAAGATACCGTCGGAGTGTTCGAAGACCTCGGCGCCTAGCCACCTGCCCACCTCGGCGGCCTGCTGCGGATGACCGACATGAACGACGGCGGTCCTCATGAGTACAGCACCGACCTCTGGTAGCGTCCCATGGGGTCCACGACGCCACCGATGATGATCAGAGCGGTCTTGCGGATGCCGGCCTCTTCCGCCTTCCGGGCGATGTCCCCCACATTGCCGCGTACGACCTTCTGGTCCGGCCAGGAGGCGTGGTAGACCACGGCGGCGGGAGTGTCCGGCGGGCACCTCAGCTTGTCTACGATCTCAGGCAGCTTCTCGGTTCCCAGGAAGAACACCATGGACGCGCCGGTCTCCGACAGCCTGGAGATATCATCCTCCTCCAGGGTCTCGCCCGCCGGCCTGGTCACGATGAGCGTTTCGGAGACGCCCTTGAGGGTGTACTGGGTCTTAAGCGCCGCGGACGCAGCGAACAGGGAGCTGACCCCGGGGATGATAGTGACCTCCACTCCCTGCTGCTCCAGCTCGGCGATCTGCTCGACGATGGAGCCGTAGAGGGAGGGATCGCCGCTATGCAGGCGCACCACTCGCTTTCCCGCCCTGGCCGCGTCCACCATGGCCATCACCAGCTCCTCGACGTTCATGCCCCAGCTATCCAGCTTCACCCCGGCCTTGGACCTTTCCACCAGGGCGGGGTTGACCAGCGATCCGGCGTAGATGAGCACGTCGGCGCCGACCAGCAGTTCGTTGCCCTTCAGCGTGATGAGGTCGGGATCGCCCGGGCCGGCGCCTACGAACCACACCACCGGAGCGTCCATCCTATGCCCTCCGGGCGAACATGACGCTCATGTAGTCGCACCTCTCCGGCATCTCGTCCTGGTGGTACACCTTCTCGTTCTCCAGGTACATCCTCTCCACGAGGTGGAACTCCGAGTATCCGCAGGTACGGAGCTCGGCCATCTTTTCCCGGGGGGTCCGCACCTTCAGCAGCACGAGGCACTCATGCTCCGAGCCGTCGGTGACCAGCACCCCGGAGTTGACCGGTATGTGGGCCCGCGAGGCGAAGGCGGTTATCGAGCTGATCCCCGGCTCGACCGCGACCTCCACCTGCGGGTACTTCTCCTTCAGCACCTCACACTGCCTGGAGAACGTGGAGTAGAAGTTGGGGTCGCCCAGGATCCCCAGGACGGCCGTGCCTTCGATGGCCACCGGGGCGATGAGATCGGCGTTCCGTTCCAGTGCCTGCCGGATGACGTTCTCGTCGTTCACCATGGGGAACTCCAGCACCATCGGGGCGCAGTGTTCCTTCACCAGCTCCAGCGCCATCTTTCCGGGGACGAACACCCTGTCCGCCGAGTGGAGGAGGCGCACCGCCTTCAGAGTGAGCAGCTCCCTATCCCCCGGTCCAAGGCCGACGCCGATCAGCATCAGAGGACCTCCCCGACGATAATGAACACCGGGTCGATAGGCCGGAACATTATGCTCCCGGCGATCCCATGAGAGCGGCCCACCTGCACCTGGACCGCCTCCTTGAACATGTCCAGCTTGATCATGCCCTCTACCGCCTGGTTCATGGACCTCAACAAGACGGTGTTGACCACGATCCGGCCCCTGACCCGGTCCTTAAGGAGGGCCAGCATCTCCGGTAGATGTTTGGTCCCGCCTACGAACGCCCCGTTCAAACGGTCGCACTGTTCCAGGAACTCCAGGCCGTCCTGCTGGCGGACCTCGATGTTCGTCCGTCCCCAGGTCTTTAGGTTCACCAGGCAGGTCTCCACAGCCTCCTTCCGGATATCTACGGCGTAGACCTTCTCAGCGGTCTCCCCCATCGCCATGGCCACCTTACCGGTGCCGCAGCCGATGTCAGCGACCACATCTCCCCTCTTGATGCCAAGCTTGTGAACCGATACGGCCATGACCTCGTCCTGGGTCGGCCCGCCCTTGAATCTCATCAATTGGATGAATCATCCAACTACTATTTTAAATGGAAATAGCATCCAACTGCAACCCTCATTTGGAGGCTAGATCTCAAAGGCCCAGACGCGGTCCGGGAGACTGATCCCCTTTGCCCATCCGTCGGCCGCTCCGACCTCCCTCTGGACCTCGCCCCGAAAGCTCATCCCCGGCGATCGAACTCCCGGTCCAGGAGATCGAGGGCCTCATCCATGGTGGTCGGCACCTCGAAGTCCAGCCCGCTACGGGCCTTCCACTCGGCCATCAGCCGGGGGATGGACGGCAGCTCCAGGTTCGCCTCCGCCAGGATGTCCGGCCTGGCCATCAGCCCGCGGAAGTCGCCGTCGTAGAGCACGGTGCGCTTGAGCACGATGACCCGAGTGGTCAGCTCGAACGCCACGGTGAGATCGTGGGTGGCCAGAACGATGCTCTTGTCCAGTGATCGGAGGACGTTCACCAGGGCCCTCCGACTGGCCGGGTCCAGGTTGGCGGTCGGTTCATCCAGCAGGTATATCTCCGGGTCCATGGCCAGCAGGCCGGCGATGGCCACCCTCTTCTTCTCCCCGAAGCTCAGGTGGTGAGGCACCCGCTCGGCGTACTCCGAGACCCCGGCCAGCGCCAGGCTCCTGTCCACCCGCCGGCGGACCTCCTGCTCATCCAGTTGCATGTTGATCGGCCCGAAGGCCACGTCGTCCCACACCCGGGGCATGAAGATCTGGTCGTCGGGGTCCTGGAAGAGCAGGCCAGCGCGCATGGTGGCCTGCGGCGCGGTTTTCTTGTTCACTTGGATACCGGCGACCTCCAGCTCGCCCTCGGTCGGAATGTAGAGGGAATCGAGGATGTGCAGCAAGGTACTCTTCCCCGCGCCGTTCGGGCCGACCAGCGACACTCGCTCGCCGCTTCCAATCGTCAGGTCGACGCGGTCCAGCGCCTTGGTTCCGTCCGAATAGGCGTAGCCCACGCCTTTGAGCCTTAGAGCGTCCAATGTATCAACCCCAGTTGTATGGATGAGATCACCAAGATGGTGACGGCGAAGGTCGAGAGGAACAGCAGGTCCCTCGGCCGGGCCCGGGGAGGTCTCAGGGTGTGTATCTCTCCCCTGAAACCACGCGCCAGGAGCCCGTCGTAGATCCTCTTGGAACGCTCGTAGGAGCGGACCAGGACCATGCCTGCGGTGAAGGAGATGGTACGGAAGATGTCCTTGGAGAACAGGTTCCCCTTCAGGGAGAAGCCCCTGGACCTCCGGGCCATGTTCATCTGCTCCAGCTCCTCCAGTATGACGAATATGTAGCGATAGGTGAACAGTAGCAGGGAGCAGAACATGTAGGGCACGCGGAACCACCTCAGGGCCCTGAGCATGTCGAAGAACGGTGTGGTGGTGACCAGGAGCAGAAGGGCCATCACCGAAGCGGATATCCTCAATGCCATGGCCACGGCCGGCTGGGGGCCCGATGTCAGGAACAAGGCGGCGGAGGCCACCGCGATGAACGGCAGGGACAGGGAGAACACCCTGGCAAAGTGCCTGACCGGTATCCGGGAGACGGCGAGCATGCCCAGAACGAAGGCCAGGGCAATTATCAGGGCCGTCACATCCCTCATGAACGAGAGGGCCACCACGAGGGCGATGGTGGCGGCGAACTTCACCCGAGGGTCGAAACCGTAGAGGGTGCTGGACCTGCTGAACTGGTCGATCTCAATGGTCTCCACGGTGATTCTCCAGATGCGATGCCGGCACTGCGCCGGGGTAATGAAAAGAGATGGTAAGGTGTTTATTGAACCCTTCGCCCGGTCCTCTCAGGCCGACCTCATGGACTTCCTCAGGCGGACAATGCCGTAAACCGCCAGGAGGGTGATGAGGAAGCCAACGATCCCCATGATGAGGGATGAGAAATAGCTGGAACCGTAGTCGAGCGGAGCCGTATAGATGGGATCGCTCTCCTCCCCGGTGCCATGCTCTTCCAGCGTCTTGTCCAGCCCATCAGGTATGCCTTCGGAAACGAGGAAGAACCCGACCAGGCCGACGGAGAACGCCAGCAGGATGGCTATACTGGCCACGACGTACTTGCGTTCCATGCTCACGCCCCCGTGGCCTTGGAGTTAAGTTTCAGCATCTCCGGGGACACCTTGGCCAGGAACAGCACCACTCCGGTGGTCACCGCCGCCTCCCCGATACCGATCACTGCGTGATAGCCCATCATCGCCGGGAACGCCAGGGTACCAGGTATGCCGTATGCCCCTCCGGTCAGGGAGTAGCTCAGGGCAAGCTGGGCCGCGCAGACCGTAGATGCCACGAAGACCGAGGTCCACGCCGCCACCGGGGTGCTGACGACCTTCCTGTTCTCGCCAAAGGCGAGCATCACACCATAGGTCACCAGGGGGGCGATTATGGCCATGTTGAGGATGTTGAGCCCCAGCGCGGTCACCCCACCGTCGCCGAACACCAGGCACTGGATGGTCAATATCGCCGTTATGATGAGCATGGCCGCGTACGGCCCCAGCAGGATCGTCGCCAGCGCGGCTCCGATGAGATGACCGGTGGTCCCTCCGCCGATGGGAAAGTTCAGCATCTGGGCCACGAATATTCCCGCAGCCAGGATGGCCATCATCGGCATGGTGCGCTCATCGAGCTTTCTCCCCAACTTCCAGAACATGATCCCCAGCCCGATCAGGGCGATCACCCACCCGGTGATCCAGACCTCCGGGGCCATTACTCCGTCCGCAATATGCATACAAATCCCCTTGTCACGAATTGTAAATTCGTATTACGGCATCGAACCTATCGTATAAATCCCTTTACATTGAATGGTTCGGAACATGTGGCGGGGTCCACCAGCCACATGTCATGAGGGAGGAGAGCCTGCCGTCAAGACCCTTTCAGGCCGGCCACGAACCTCCGGGTGTCCGGGGGTTCCGCCCCATCGATGATCTCCTGCAGGATGGCGCTGCCGACGATGACCGCGTCCGCCCCTGCCCGGTATAGGGTCTCGGCCTGCTCCGCCTGTGAGACGCCGAAGCCGACCCCCACCGGCAGACCGCCCGCGCTGGCCTTCGCTCTCCTCACCCCGTCCGCTGCGCCTTCCGCCAGCGCTCCCCTTGCACCGGTGGTGCCTAAGGAACTGACGACATACAGGAAGCCGGAGCTGGAGGCGGCGATGCTCCTCATCCTGGGGACAGAGGTCGTCGGCCCGACCAGCTGGACCAGGTCCAGTCCGCTGGCGCGGCACTGTTCCATCAGAGGGAAGGACTCCTCCAGCGGTAGGTCGGGAACGATCAGGCCGTCCACGCCGGCCCGTGCTGACAATGCGGCGTATCTCTCCTCTCCGATCTGGAATATCGGATTGTAATAGCCCATGAGAACGATGGGGGTGGAGGTCCGCCGCCTCAGTTCCCTCACCAGGTCAAAGACCTTCAGGGGCGTCATCCCGCCCTCCAGCGCCTTGCCGGATGTGTACTGGATGACCTTTCCGTCGGCCACCGGGTCGGAGAACGGGACACCGATCTCCAGGACGTCCGCGCCTCCCTCCACGCAGGCCAGGGCATGCTCGACCGACAGCTCCGGGGATGGGTAACCGGCAGTGAGGTAGCAGACCAGCCCCCTCCCCTCGCTAAGAGCCTCCTGTAGGCGGGACATCACCGCACCCCCATGAGGTCGATGACCGTTTCCAGGTCCTTGTCCCCCCGGCCGGAGACTGTGATCACGATGACCTGGCCGCGGTCCATCTGACCGGCGCGGTGCATCCCCGCGGCGATGGCATGTGACGATTCCAGAGCGGGGATGATGCCCTCCACCTCGCTCAACGTGCGGAAGGCGTGCAGAGCCTCCTCGTCGGTCACCCCGACGTACTCGGCCCGACCGATGTCCTTCAGCAGGGAATGCTCCGGTCCAACGCCCGGGTAGTCGAGCCCGGCGGCCACGGAATGCGTTTCCCTGATCATTCCGTCACTGTCCTGCAGGAGGTAGGACTTGCATCCGTGGAGCACGCCCACGCTGCCGCCGGTGATGGACGCCGAGTGGCGGCCCGTTGATATCCCCTCGCCGGCGGCCTCCGCCCCCAGAAAGGCCACCCCAGGGTCCTTGAGGAACGGGTGGAAGGTCCCGATGGCGTTGGACCCGCCGCCGACGCATGCCACCAGCAGGTCGGGAAGTTTTCCCTCCTGCCTCAGCAGCTGCCTCCGGGCCTCCCGGCCGATGACGCTCTGGAAGTCCCGGACCATGGCAGGGTAGGGATGCGGGCCGGCGGCCGTTCCCAGCATGTAATAGGTGTCTTGGACGCTGGCCGCCCAGTCCCGGAACGCCTCGTTCAGGGCGTCCTTGAGGGTTCGGGACCCGGAGTCCACCGCGTGCACCGTAGCCCCCATGAGCTTCATGCGGAACACGTTCATCTCCTGGCGGGTGATGTCCTCGCGCCCCATGTAGATCTCCGCCTTCAAGCCGAGGACCGCGGCGGCCATGGCCGTGGCGGTGCCGTGCTGCCCCGCCCCGGTCTCGGCGATCACCCTGGTCTTGCCCATCCGCCTGCACAGCAGGGCCTGCCCCATCACGTTGTTGAACTTGTGGGCGCCCCCGTGGCAGAGGTCCTCGCGCTTGAGGTAGATCTTCGCTCCGCCGCACCTCTCGGTCAGCCTCCGGGCGAAGTACAGCGGCGTCGGCCGGCCCCCGTAGTTGCGCATGTACTCGCCCAGCTCCCGCCGGAACGAGCTATCCCTCCTCGCCTTGTCATATTCCTTCTCCAGCTCCTGCAGCGCGGGCATCAGGATCTCGGGGACGTACTGCCCCCCATACTGCCCGAAGCGCGTCTTGTCCTTCAACGGCATGCTCTCACCTCATCAATGAACCGGGCCATCTTCCCGGCGTCCTTCGTTCCGTCGGTCTCTACTCCGCTGGACACGTCCACCATGTACGGGCGTACTTTGGCCACAGCCGCGGCGACGTTCTCCGGCGTCAGACCGCCGGCCAGGCCGGTCCGGGGCCCCAGCTCGCGGACCAGCCCGGCACTTATATCCAGATCGTGCCTCTCTCCCGTCCCGCCCCCTTGGGGGGAGGCGGTGTCGAGAACGACCCGATCGGCGAGGGACAGCATCTCATGGTCCAGCGGCGGTATCCCCCGCCCGATATGGACGACCGCCCATACGTCGCAGCCGGCCTCCGAGCAGACCCTGAGGAACGACTCCCGCCCCACCGGCCCGCTCAGCTGCACCGCGTCCGGGCGCAGACCGTTAACCAGTCTTATGACCACGGCTGGATCGGTGGCGGTGGTGACCGCGACCGTGGGCCGGCCGGCCGACGACATGAGGTCCTTGGCCCTAGGCAGGTCCAGGGAGCGCCTGGTCCCCGTGGCCACCACGAAGCCCAGATGGTCCGCCTCCTTGGCCGCGAGGACGTCCGCTCTGCGCATCAGCCCGCATATCTTGATCTCGGTCATCGGGGCACCTCCAGCATACGAAGGGCGGCCGCGGGGTCCTTGGAGGCTACCAGGCTGCTGCCGACGAGCACCCCGCTACCCCCCAGGTCACGGACCTCCTCCACCGCCGCCCGCCCCTCGATCCCGCTCATGACCACAACCGGGCGCCCGGAGGCGAGGGCCGCGGGAAGCAAGCGCGCTCCCTTCCCCCGGTCCACGCTGAACGTCCGGAGGTCCCTCTGGTTGATCCCCAGGAGGTCCGCGCCGCTGTCCGCCGCGGCCCCCAGGGCGCTCTCGCTCCCCGCTTCCAGCAGCACTTCCAGTCCCAGTTCGCGGGCCCTGCCGATCAGCTCGTCCCGCCTGGACCGAGGAACGATGTCGAACACCTCCTGTATGAGCAGAACCGTCCCGGCGCCCAGCGCGGCCGCCGCCTCGACCTGTCGCTCCGACACCACGAAGTCCTTCATCAGCACCGCCGTCCCCCGGCCCGTGGCCGTCCTCAGGGTCTCCAGTGAGCCCAGGAACCGCTCCGGTTCAGTGAGCACCGAAAGCCCCGCCGCTCCGCTCTCAACGTAGCTATCGATGAGCGCATCCGGCCGATGGGCCGTGAGCTTTCCTTTCGACGGAGATGCCAGCTTCACCTCGGCGATGATGGGGAAGGCATGGTGGCGGGTCAGCGCCGCGGAGAGCCCGGGCCCCGGCCGGGGCGCGCCTTCTACATCGTAGTGTCCGGCTGCGGACAATCGCTCCGCGTTCCTAACCAGGTTCGTCAGCAGATCGGTCATGCGATCAGCTCACGATGCGGCGGTTGGTCCTGGCGATGTACTCGTTCATCCTCGCCAGCGCCTTGCCCGAGTCGATGGTTGCCTCGCACCGCCGGACCCCCAGGTCCAGGTCCTTGACCGCCCCGTAGGCCAGCAGGCCACAGGCGGCATTAAGCACCACCATGTCCCTCCGCGCCCCCACCTGCCCGCCCAGTATCTTCCGGGCGGCCTCGGCCGACATCGCCGGCGTCAGTTCGGAAACGTCATCGGACACTGGATGGTACAGCCCCATGGCCCGGGGGTCGATGAGAAACCTCTCTCTGCTTTCGCCGTCGGCGAGCACCGCGGTGGTGGTGCCGATGACCGAGACCTCGTCCATGCCCGGCCGGCCGTGGACGATGAGCGCCCGCTCCACTCCCATCGCCGCCAGCACCGGAGGGAAAAGGTCCAGGAGCCGGGGGGAATACACCCCGATGAGTTGCCGGCGGCGGGCCTCCACCGGATTGAGCAACGGGCCCAGCATGTTGAACACCGTCCTGGTGGATATCTCCTTCCTTACCGGGACGGCGTGGCGCATGGCCGGGTGGAAGGAAGGGGCGAAGAGAAAGGTGAAGCCCAGATCGTCGAGGAACGTGCCTGCCTCGTCGGGGGACAGGGCCAGTCTGGCGCCCAACGATTCGAAGAGGTCGGCGCTGCCGCATCCCCGGCTGGAACGGTTGCCGTGCTTGGCCACCGGGACGCCCAGTGACGACACGATGAAGGAGGCGATGGACGAGACGTTGAAGGTGCGGAACGGAGCGCCCCCCGTCCCGCAAAGGTCCAGGACGACGGAGTGGGATGTCCTTACCGGCACCGCGGCCCGCCTGAACGCCTTGGCCAGGACAGCGACCTCGTTCGGGGTCTCCCCCCTTCCGGCCATCTCCGTCAGCGTCGATACCATCTCCGGACGGTGGAACGAGCCGGACACCAGGCTCTCGGCCAGAGCCTCGGGGTCCCCAATCACGCCCTCGCCCCCCGCAGGAAGTTCGAGAGCACCATGCCCCCGATGGGGGTGAGGACCGATTCAGGATGGAACTGCACTCCCTCGATAGGATACCGCCGGTGGCGGATGCCCATGACGGTGCCGTCGGCGGTCCTCGATGTGACCATCAGATCGCTGGGCAGGTCATCATCGACGATGTAGGAATGGTACCGGCCGGCGGTGAACGGATCGGGAAGGCCCTCATAGATGCCAGCGCCGTCGTGGAGGATGGGCGAGGCCTTCCCGTGCACTGGCGGCGCCCTCACCACCCGGCCTCCGTAATAGTGGGCTATGCCCTGGTGGCCCAGGCAGACCCCCAGTGTCGGCGTGTCGTGAGAGATGGTGGTGAGCACCTCGCCGCAGATGCCAAAATCCCTGCTCTCGCCGGGGACCCCCGGTCCCGGGGAGATGACGATGGCATCGGGCCCGGCGGCGCGGACCTCATCGATGGAGATGGAGTCATTGCGGATCACCGTGCAATGCGCTCCCAGTTCCTCGAGCGAGTTCCTGAGGTTGTAGACGAAGGAATCGTAGTTGTCGAGGATCAGGACGTTCATGCCTCCACCTCCGTGGCCCTGGCTAGGGATTGCCTGAGCGCTCCCAGCTTGTGCTCGGTCTCCTCGAACTCCCGGCCAGGGTCGGAATCGGCCACGATGCCCGCGCCCGCCTGGAAGTACAGCCTGCCGTCACAGGCGAACGCCGAGCGGATGGTGATGGCCGAGTCCAGGTTCCCGTTGAACGAGACGTACCCGACCCCACCGCCATATGGCCCCCGTCCGGCGCCCTCTATCTGGCCGATGATCTCCATCGAGCGGGGCTTGGGGGCTCCGGAAACAGTGCCCGCGGGGAACACCGAGATGAGGGCATCCATGGCCGAACGGTCGTCGCGCAGGGTCCCCTGGACCTTGGACACGATATGCTGGACATGGGAAAACTCCTCCACCCTCATGTATTCCGGGACGGAGACCGAGCCTCCGGCGCACACCTTGGAAAGATCGTTGCGGGCGAGGTCCACCAGCATGGCGTGCTCGGCCCTTTCCTTCTCGTCAGAGAGCAGTTCCTGTCGATACTGCCGGCGGTGCCGACCCTCTCCCAGCGGGCGGGTCCCGGCGATGGGGAAGGTCGTAGCATCCCTTCCCCGGACCGTGAGGAGGGTTTCCGGGCTGCTGCCCAGAACGGTCCTGTCCCCGAAGTCCAGGAAGAACATGTACGGTGAAGGGTTGAGGTCCCGAAGGGCGGCGTAGTGGTTCAGCAGTTCGCCCCGGTAGGGGGCCGATACTCGGCGGGACAGCACCGTTTGGAAGGTCTCCCCGGCGCCGATACGGTCCTTGATGGTCCGCACTCCGTCCTCGAACCGTTCACGTCCCTGCGGCAACATCGGCCCTGCCTTCAGCTCCCGGTACATAGGGCCGGGCAGCGATCCCATCATCTCGTTCAGCGGACCCGGCTCTCCCACCGACAGAAGGTACGCCTGGAAACTGGAGTGATCGTAGATCACACACTCGCGGTACAATCCCAGCTCGAACTCCGGGAACTCCGAGGGCAGGGACCTCACTGACGGCTCGGCCCGCCCGCTGAACTCGTAGGAGAAGTAGCCTACCAGGCCGCCGATGAACGGGAAACGGGGTAAGGGGATCTCGAACCTCTCCACTAACTTTTTCAGATAGGCCCCGGGGTCCTCCCGCAAATGGTCCAGTCCGATGCCCCCTTCGACGGCCCCGTTCCGGCAAACGAGCTTGTCCGCCGGGCCGAAGCCGAGGAAAGAGTAAGCGATGGTGCGCGTGCTCCCGACCGCCGATTCAAGGATGAACGAGGTATCGAACTCCGGGCGCAATCGCCGGTACAGTTCGAACGGTGGGAGAGCTAAGTCAAGTCGCTTGAGCGTGATCGAAGGGAAACTCATACGAAAAGGTACAATAAACTACATATTAAAGCATTGTTGAGCAGATATGTGCGTATTAAGGGGCGGGAGAGCACATATACGACCCTGCCGCTCCCCGATGCATGAAGGTCATCGCGTTCAATGGAAGCCCGCGGAAGAACGGCAACACCAACCGCGCGCTGGAGGTCGCCCTGGAAGAGATCGCCAGGGAGGGCATCGAGACCGAGCTGGTCCAGATGGGGGTGGAGGACATCGCCCCTTGCCAGGCCTGCGGGGTATGCGGGCAGAAGAAGGACCGCAGGTGCAAGCGCAAGGACGACAAGGTGAACGAGTGGATGGAGAAGATGGCCGCCGCTGACGGGATCATCATCGCCTCGCCGGTGTACTTCGGCAGCATGAGCGCGCAGACCAAGGCGTTCATCGACCGCATCGGCTATGTCAACCGGGCCAACGGGGACCTGCTGAAGCGCAAGGTCGGCGCGGCGGTGGCGGTGAACCGCCGGGCCGGGGCGCTGGCCACCTTCCAGGAGATCAACAACTTCTTCCTCATCGGCCAGATGATCGTGGTCGGATCATCTTACTGGAACGTTATCACCGCTCTAAGGCCGGGGGACATCGAGAAAGACGAGGAAGGGTTGCGGACGATGAGGGACCTGGGTGCCAACATGGCGTGGGCGATCAAGCGGCTCGCCGCGCCGTGACCTAATCACGGTCGCAGCACGTCATCCGCAGCAGCGGGAGCACGTTGACCAGCAGCTTGTTCTCCGCCTTTCGCAGGTGCTCCATGAACGTCGATCGGGACAGCCCGGCCAGGCGGGCCATCTCGTCGGCGGAGATGCGCGCGGGGTTCTCGAAGTACCCCCTCTCCAAAGCCAGCACCAGCACCTCGCTCTGCTTCGCGGTGAGGCCGTCCACCAGGTTCTCCACCGGGACGAGCATCTCCCCGGTGAACGACGGCAGGCGAATCTGGCGCATCGATTCCAGCCTCACCATCCCCCCGTGCTCCTGCACCAGGCCGACCAGCCTCAGGATGTTGGCCTTGTCCCAGGAATATACGCGGTACTTCTCCCAGCCCCCCTCGGCCACGGTGGGATGGGCGCACCAGCAGTCCAGCCTGCCGATGAGGGCGGTGACCGAATCGGGATCGCAGTCCCGGTTCTGTATGACGATCTCCAGGCCGCAGCACTGGCGGTTGACGGTGGCGTAAGGAAGATAGCCGGCGAGCTCCTCCTCGAACGCCCGGAGGTCATCCGGGACGCTGCTGGTGACCACCGCCACGTGGGTGTTAGCGGTGTCCCATGAGCTGATCCTGAGCCCCGGGAACCGCTCGGTAAGATGACAATATGGACAGTTGTGACGGATGTCCAGCCTGGCCTCGTAGTTGGGCATCGGGACAGTATCTCAGAGGGCGGAGATAACCGTTCCGCCGGGTAGCGTGTTATGGTATGTCGTGCTAAGGTGTGTATAATACTACCGTCGTACGGCGGTACAAGGGATATCACCCTCCTGCGCTCTCCCAGCAATCGATGGAAATGATATCGAACGCATCGATATACAGCAACAATCTGCCGGTTCACGATCAGGAGCTATCCCAGTACGCCCGCAGGGAGCTTAAGGCAAGCCCCGCCGTGCTGATGAAGGGAAGGCACGGGTCGAATAGTACCCCCACGGGGCGCTGTCCGACCTGTCATGGGCCGGTACGCCGCGCTGGCATGTGGCTGACCCACGGCCTGATGGTCCTTATCTCCTGAAGAAAAGGGCCGGACCGGGCAAACCCTTTAATGGCCCCTTGTCATTGGCCGTTGGATGACCGTGGCAGGGGCCAACAGGCGTTTTTTCTTCTTCACCGCCCTCACCGCAGTGATGACCATGGCCGCGTGGGCCTACGGGCATCTGTTCCACGGGATCGAGATCGTGCATGGGATCGTGGTACCTCTCTCATTCCTCGGCCTGGGCATGCTGATCAAATACGGGGACCAGGCGTTCGACGAGAACTCATACTCAAAGCGGAAGACCATCCTGCTGGCGATCCCAGGGGGGCTGTGGATGGGCCTACTCATGGCCTTCGATGCCGGTTCCGCCACGATATTCATGGGCATTCTCCTGTCCCTGCTCCTGGCCGGGAAGTATGACAACATCGCCTTCCAGCTCGGCTTCGGCACCGCCCTGGCCATAGGGGTTGGCTCCCTACTGCTGGGGTTCAGCACCATCAGCGTCCTGGGAGCGGCGATCGTCCTGGCCCTGTCCTTCCTGGACGAGAAGGTGAACGACCTCCCCGGGGTGGACCGGGCGAACCGCTGGTGGGAAGTGCTCTTCCATCACCGGCCTTTCCTCAAGATCGGCGTCCTGGCACTGTGTCTGCTGGGCCTGCTGCCGTCGCTGCTGTACTTCTTTGCCTTCCTGGCCTTCGACTTCGGATACATCGCGATCGAGGCATTCAGCGACAGAGAGGAGGTCCCCGCCCTTGGATGAGCGGGACGTGGTCATCGTGGGGGCGGGGCCAGCGGGAGCGTCCGCAGGCTTCTTCCTCAAGGAAGAGCGGCCGGACATCGATGTCCTCATGATCGATCGCCTCGACGAAGGCAAGTATTCACGCTACCACCGCATGTGCGGGGAGGCCATATCCCGCGCCGCGTTCAAGGACCTCGCCCCCCTCGGCCCGACCAACGTGGTCAACAGGATCACCAGAATGCGAGAGGAGTGGCCCGGGGGCAGGGTCGTGGAGGCCAAGGCGGTCGGCTATATCCTAGACCGTCCCGCGTTCCTCAAGGGCGTCCTGGACCGCTACCGCGGCAGGGGCGGGGAGCTGATCCATGACGCCGTGGAGCGGGTTTCCAGCGTGGGCAAGGGCACCCTGCTGACCATGACCTCCGGTCGCAGCGTGCTGGCCAGGAACCTGGTGGCGGCCGACGGGGCGAACTCCGTCATCCGCAGAACGCTGTTCACCGAGGCTCCGCCGATCATGATCTGGACCGAGCAGCACATCGTGAAGCGTAAGGTGAGGGAGGATACCATCACCTTCCTGCAGGCCGAGAGGTACAAGGGCTTCTACCGCTGGGAGTTCCCGTCCGGGGAGAACGCGCGCATCGGGTTCCCCCGGGGGGTCGACTCACTGGCGGGAGAGGAGGTCCTGGAGACCCACCGGCGCCCCATCCCCATGGGCGGGCTGAGGACATTGGTAAAGGGGAACGTGCTCCTCACCGGCGATGCCGGGGCGCTCACCAATCCCCTGACCGCCGGAGGCATCCGCGTGGCCATGCTGTCCGGAAGGAGGGCGGCCGAGGCGGTCCTGTGGGGAGATCCGAGTTCATACCAGAGATGGTGGGACCGGTCCCCGTTCTCCTCGGGCACGTTCATGCGGGCGTTCCGCAAGCTGGAGTCGATGAGCGACCTGGAGTACGAGGAAGCGTCGAGGGGGTTGAACGCCAACCCCCTGTCCCTGGCCTGGGGATACCTCACCAGGCCGCACCTGCGGGAGATATATGGGGCCTACGGTCCCTCGGGAAGATATGGGTGGTAAGATGGACAAGGACTGGGAAGTGCTTGTGGTAGGGGCCGGCCCGGCCGGCAGCGGGGCCGCCGCGGCCGCCGCGGAGGGCGGGGCCAAGACCCTGTTGATCGATCGGAAGAAGGAGATAGGTACCCCGGTCCAGTGCGGGGAAGTGGTGGGCGCGTCGCTCATTCGCCAGCTCAAGCTCAGGGTGCCGCCCCAGGCCATCGCCTCGGTCCAGGACCATACCCGGTTCATCCTCGACCGCCGCATCATGATCACGTCCAGGGAACCGTACTGGAAGAGCGTCACCCTAGAGAGGAAGATATTCGACAAGCTGCTCGCCGCCCGGGCCGCCGAGGCGGGGGCCAGCGTACAGGCGGACACCCGGCTGGCGTCCCTGGAGATGAAGGACGATAAAGTGAGCATGGCGACCCTGGTGCACCGGGGCGAGGAGGTCGTCGTCCGGCCGAAGGTGGTCATCGCCGCCGACGGGGCCCACTCGTCGGTGGCCAAGATGATGGACCTGTCCCTCTATCCCAGCGACGCCATGGCCCGGGGGATCGAGTTCGAGATGGTGGCCAAGAGCAAGCTCCCTCCGGGGATGCAGATCTTCCTGGAGCCGGAGGTCGGCCTGGGGTATGGGTGGATAATCCCCAAGGGGCCGAGGAGGGCCAACGTTGGCCTGGGGGTCATTGGCCTGGACGAGAGCAGGCGGTCCACCATCCTGGAATGGGCGGGCGGCAACCCCATCGTGTCCAAGTACTTCGATCTAGACCAGGTCCTGGAGGTCAAGAGCGGGGACGCCCCCCTCCCCGGCTTCCTGGGAGGACCTCTTCGGGGGAACGTGTTGTTCGCCGGGGACGCCGCCGGACAGACCCTTGCCTTCGTGGGCGAGGGCATTCTCCCCTCCTTCGCCTGCGGCCAGGGGGCCGGGGCTGTCGCCGCCGCGGCGGTGCGGGCGAGGTCGCTGAAGAAACTGGAGTGCTACGACCGGGCGGTGAAGGACATCATGGGGGAGGAACTGGAGAGGGGCGGGGCGCTCAAGGACGCCATCCTGGGAGCGTGGTCGGACGAGACCCTCACCGAAGGCCAGAGGACCCTGCTCTGCGGCCTCATCATGTCCGAGAGCATCTTCCCCGACCAGGCCGAAGAGGTGCGCCAGTTCCTGGACCTCCCCGCGGCCAGCCTCGCCAGGGTCGTGCGCGCCGGCATACAGAAGAGGAAGGCGAGGGCGAGCGTCGCGGTGCTTCGGCACCGTTAACCTTTTAGGGACTCATTGGATGTATAATCCAACGGAGCGATCACGATGAGCGAAGCGGACATCCGGGAGAAGCTGGGACTTGTGCATGTTTACACCGGCAACGGGAAGGGGAAGACCACCGCCGCCCTGGGGCTGGCCCTTAGAGCAATGGGCAACGGCCTGAAGGTGGCCATGGTGCAGTTCATGAAGGCCCCCCAATTCTACGGGGAGTACGAGATCTCGAAGAGCCTTCCCAACCTGACCCTGCTGCCCATGGGCCGGGACTGCCTGGTGCACGAGGACAAGGTCACCCAAGCGGACATCGATGCCGCCCAGGCGGCCCTGGCCAAGTCCAAGGAACTCCTGCACTCGGGCAGGTACGACATGGTCATCATGGACGAGGTGAACGTGTCCATCCGGTTCGATCTGGTGAGGACCGAGGACCTCGTCCGCCTGGTGAAGGAGCGCCCTCCCCGGGTGGAGCTGGTCATCACCGGGAGGTACGCTCCCCCGGAGATCATCGACCTGGCCGACCTGGTCACGGAGATGAAGTGCATTAAGCATCCGTACACCAAGGGGGTCCAGGCCCGGGCGGGCATCGAGCACTGATCAGCCCTTGCGGAACAGCGTCAGCAGGAATACCAGGTCCTCCTCCGCGTCCACCGCGTGCTTCTGCTCCCGGGGCATGTAGATCCACGTGCCCGGAGCGGACGCATGCTTCTCGCTCCCCAGGGTCACCGTTCCGGTTCCCTTCAGCACGTGGATGGTAGCGGGCATGCTGGAGGTATGCTCGGACAGGCTCTGTCCCTTGGTCATGCAGAACAGCACAATCTTCACCCCCGGACGTTCCAGGAACGTCTTGGACACGATCCCTTCCTGGGCGAACTCGATCATGGCCTCCAGGTTCTTGACCGCGGGACCCTCCCCGCTCTCCATGGTGATGGGGTTCATGGGCACGTGATATGTCCGCGCACCTATTCAACCTGACGAATGATTATTAACAAATCCACAAATTTTTAATAATCATGCCTCTATCCCCGAATGGGATCGGATAATGGAACCCTGGTTGCTCCTAGCTGCTTATTCTGCCATGATCATAGTCGTATCGCTCTTGGGCGGAAGCCTGCCCTTTCTCGGCAGATGGACATCGAACCAGCTGCACATGATGACCGCCCTCAGCGCGGGGGTGTTCATCGGGGCGACCTTCCTCATACTGGTGCCCCACGCCGTGGAGGCGATGGACATCGAGCAGGCGCTCATGCTGGTGATGGTCGGCTTCGTCGCCATCCTGCTCGCCGAGATCATCATCCAGCATCGCCACCAGGACGAGTGCGACGATCATACCGTGGAGCACTCCCACTCCCTGACCAGCACCACCGCCTTCATCGGTCTGAGCGTCCACTCGGTCATGGACGGCTTCGCCCTGGGGGTCGCCGTCGTGCTGGGGGAGGAGATCGGGACCGTCGTGTTCCTGGCGATCCTCGCGCACAAGGCCATCGACGTGTTCTCCCTGTCCACCACTTTCCGCCTCGCCGATATCGACAAGAGGAGGGGGTTGAAGTACATGCTGCTTTTCTCCCTCATCACCCCCATCGCCGCCGCGTTCGCCTTTCCGTTCATCGACTGGCTGGAAGGGATCGAGCTGGGCATACCCCTGGCCCTGGCCGGGGGGACGTTCATGTACGTGGGAATATACGACCTCCTTCCGGAGGCCTTCCACGAGGAGCACACTCAGTACAAGGCCTTCGCCCTGGTCGTCCTGGGAATAGCCACCATGTACGGGCTGAGCCTGGTGCTCCACACCGCGGGCCATTGAGCCCGCATAAAACGCTATCTATATACAGCGACAATAATAGTGCATGAAGGGCTCGTTGAAGATAGGGCGGTTGCTGGGAATACCGATAAAGATACACATTTCGTTCCTGCTCATCCTCCCCCTCTTCGCCCTCTCCTTCGCCTTCGCCAGCACCTCGCTGCTGGGGTTCACCCTGGGCTACGGGGGCCTGCCGTTGGCGGACTGGGCGAAACTGGCCCTGGGCCTGTCGGCCACGATCTTGTTCTTCATTGCCGTGCTGGTCCATGAACTGGCGCATTCCTACGTCGCCCTGCGCAACGGATACAGGATCTCGGGGATCACCCTGTTCCTGTTCGGGGGGGCCTCGGAGATCGAGCATCAGCCCAAGGACGCTCCGGGAGAGGGCCTCATGGCCCTCATCGGCCCGGTCACCAGTTTCGCCATAGGCCTCGCCTTCCTTCCGCTGTGGTACCTGTTCAGCGGGATGTCCGGGCTGGGGTGGGAGATCGCCACCATCACCGTCGGGCTCACCAGCTTCTACAATCTCCTGCTCGCCGGCTTCAACATCATCCCCGCGTTCCCCATGGACGGCGGCCGGGTGCTGCGCGCCGTTCTGGCCAAGAGACTGGGGTTCACCCGGGCGACCTCCATCGCCGTGCAGGTGGGAAAGATGGTCGCGCTGGCCATGGCCCTGGTGGGTTTCATCTTCTTCAATCCCTGGCTCATCATAATTGCTCTGTTCATCTACATCGGAGCGGGGCAGGAGGAGCGGGGGACCCTCATCTCCCAGGCCCTGGACGGGGTGACCGTTGGGCAGGTGATGACCTCTCCTGTCTCGACCATCGGCCCCGGGGCCAGCATCAGGGACCTGCTGGACAAGATGATGATCGAGAAGCACCTGGGGTACCCGGTGGTGGACGGAGGTAGGCTGGTGGGCATCGTCACCCTCCAGGATGCCCAGAAGGTGCCCGTGGACCAGCATCTGGTGGTGAGGGTCGGCCAGGTGATGACCCCCCAGGTCATGACCGTCGCCCCCGACACCCCGGCCATGGAGGCCATACAGGCGGTGTCGGGTAAGAACATCGGGAGGCTGGTGGTGCTGGACCAGGACCGCATCGTGGGCATCATCAGCCGTTCGGACCTCATGCGGGTACTGGAGGTAAGGGTGGCCGAGCGGGGCCAGACCCGAGGCGTTAATTAGCGGTCCGTGCATCGCGGGGGGATGAGATTCGGCGTGGTCGTCCACGGTGCCGAGGTGATCGACTCCGGCATGGCGGTCAGGATAATGGACCGGCTGGAGGAGGAGGGCGAGGTCGTCGCCACCCTGGGCGGAGCGATGGGAACGGCAGCGATCATCGACGCGGGCCTGGAGGACAGGATCTCCATCGTGCCCCGCCAGCTGGTGTCCAACGCCCTTCCCCTTCTGGACCGGACGTGCGATGCCACAGCTGTGCTGAACTGGTCCAAGTCCAGGGAGTCGGGCACTGGTTTCGGGAGCATCGTGTTCGGCAGGGTATCAACCAAGCTGTCCAGTCCCCTGGCGCAGCTGGACAGGGACTTCTTCATCGAATGGGTACCCTCCTTACCTACGCCGCTGGCGTCCCTGATAAACGAACTGGGGCTGGAGAGGGTGACCGCGGCCCCGCCGGCGGAGATGGGTAAGGACGTCCGCCGCCTTCACGGCGTCCGTCGGGGAGAGAACATCTGGATAAACGGCACGGTGGTGGGAAGAGCGACCTCCTCCGACGTCACCGTGAGATTGGTCGACGGGGAGCTGCGGTTCGAGAACGTGGAGGTCAAGCACCACGGGCTGGAGAAGGTCAGGGTCACCGACGTCGGTAAAGCGGTCATCCGCTCCGGCTCGGTGCGGCGCACGCGGGCCACGCCGAGGATCGCTCCTCCCTCGCCGGGGGACAGGATCATTCTCGTCGATCACCGGGCCGAGGACGCCATCTTCCGGGCTAAAGGGGCGAGGGCGGCGATAACCGTGGGCGATGACACCACCCGCATCTCCACCTCCCTGCTGGCCCGCTTGGGGGTCCCGGTCATCGGTATAGTGGACGGGGACGAGGACGGAATATGCGTGGACCGCGCCTCGGCCCCCGGCTCGGTGGCCATCCGACTGCGTCCGGGAAACGATGACCAGTTGGGGGACGCGGTCCGGAGGACGGTGTTCAATGGCGCGGACGAGATGCTCTACGCCGGGGACCTGCGTGAGCTTGCGGACACCATCGCGGTGATGGCAGGGAACGCTCTGATCGATGTTAAAAAAAGCTAGCCCTGGGGGCATGACCTGCCCTACGGGCTGGTCAATATGGACCCCAGGTTGGTTATGTCGCTGTTCAGCTGGACGACGTCGGCGATGTTCTTGATGTTGGCGGTGGGAACGTTAACCTTCGCCGTGCGTAGAATTGGCTTCTTTACGTTCAGCTCGGAGACAACATCCTTGTTCAGGTCGACGACCAGGGAGATCACCGTCCATGCAGTGGTGTCGATCCACGCGCCGCTCAATGTCCCGATGTTCCTCCCATCGGTGGTGATGACGTCCTTCTTCCCTATGCACCCTAGCTCCAGGTTCGTCTTTGATACACTGACCGGTTCCTGCATTTCGATACCTCTGATACTTATTAAACGCCTGGAGTTGATAACTGTTTCCCGCCCTCAGGTCCCCTTCTCCATGATTTTCTTCAAGAGATTCCGATCCTGGCTGTCGATGCCGCCCAGCGCGAACAGAAGAATAAGGTATACCACCGCCCCGATCACCATGGCCGGCAGGTAGTGCATGGGCGGCAGCAGGTAGAGGGCCACGCTCATCCCCACCACTGCCACGACCGGCCGTGCCAGTATGTCGAACAGGTCGATCTTGAAGACCTCCCGGGAGAGGAACCGGACCCCCACCACCACCATGCACAGGTAGGCCGCGGTGAAGGCCACGGCCGCCCCCGGAGCGCCATAGATGGGTATGAGGAGGAAGCAGAGCGCGGCATTGACCGCCGCCGCGACCCCGGACGCCACGGTGGTGAGGCGAATGCGGTCGGCGGATGCCAGGACGCTCGAGATCCCCGTCCCGAAGAAAGAGATGGCGATGACCGGAAGGAGGAGGCGGAACACCTGTGCTGAATCCCAGAAGTCCGGTGCGTAGATGAACTGGATGAGCCTGTCGGAGAGCAGGATGCCTCCCACCGTCACCGGCAGGCCGAGGGCGAACATGTACTTCATGACCTTCTGCAGGGTCAGTTGGGTCATGCCCGAAGAGGTCTTGTACATTCGGGAGATCACCGGCAGCAGGACGGTGATGAGGACGGTGGGCACCCCGATGAGTGCCACCACCAGGTTGAACGCCAGGATGTAAATGGCGGTGGAGTGGGCGGCGAAGACCTGCCCCCCTCCGGTCCACAGTGTCAGGTTCATCACCAGGACCCCGTTGAGCGAGTACAGGGAGGTCACCAGTACCCCGCTGGCGGCATAGGGGATGGCTGACCTCAGCTGCCGGTGGGCCTGCCGGAAATCGGGCAGCCTCGCCGGCCGGACGATGCGGCGGGTGGTCACTAACAGGCCCAACAAGATGTTGAGGAGGCTGCCGATCAGCACCACCAGAGCGACCACCAGCAGGCCGAATCCGAGAAGGAGCATGACGATGGCCACGGCCACCGTGAAGATGCGCTCGATAAGGTTGGTGTAGAGCACGTAATGCATCTTCTCGAACGCCGTCAGTATGGAGGTGAACACCATGGCCACCCAGTTGAACGCCGTGGCGATGCCGATAATGAGGATGGCCAGCCTCGCGGTCTGAGGGAGGTCGGAGAACAGGGCGATGAGCAGGGTGATGGCCACCCCCACCGCGCCCAGCACTCCGCGGAGGTAGAGGGTATTGGTCAGGTACTGGGAAGCGATGGAACGGTTGGGAGCCACGTCCACCACCATCTGGAACCCCAGCCCGAAATCGGCGATGATGAAGACCATGGAGGACAGGGCGAAGGCGTAGGAGTAGTATCCATAGTCGTTATGGATGTAATACTGCAGGAAGACCGACAGTATGAAGGTCGAGAACTGGGAGGCCACCTGAACGGCCCCCATGGCCAGCGTATTCCTGGCAACGTCGCGTACCAGCCCCATGGTCTGCCATAATTGCGATTTGAGCCTCCAATATTTAACTGGAGGACGACGTCAGCGCTTGAAAATGATCATCAGGACGGTGATGGCTATGAACGCCACCCCGGTGAGGAAGGCATCTTGGGTGATGTACCACGTCACCGCGGCGATGATGATCCCGGGGATGAAGAGGATCAGGAGCTTGATGATCAGAATGAGGATGCCCAGGCCGAGGATGAACAGCAGGACCAAGGCTATGGACGAAAGACCCAGTTCAGCAAATACCATTTGACCGGCACCCCGTCCGATAACAATGGCGCCATGGTTCTTAGACCTTACCACCGGCGGCGGCCGCTGCGGTGAACATTTTAAGTTAGCCTTGCCTTATCCGGGCCTGTGAACATTCTGGTCACCGGTGGGTCGGGACAGCTGTCGTCCTATTTGTTCGAGGAACTGGCATCGAAGCATGAGGCCTGGGGGGTCGACCTCCGTGAGCCGGTGTTCGAGAGCGCCAGGGGGCGTGTCACGATAGCCGACATCCTGGACCCGGAAGCGATGCGGGAGGTCTGCAAGGGGGCCGATGCCGTGGTGCACACCGCCGCCCAAGTATCGGTCCAGCGGTCCACCGAGGACCCCGCCTTCGACGTCGAGACCAACGTCTTGGGGACGGTCAGGGTGTTGAAGGCCGCCCGGGACGCCGGAGCGTCCAAATTCGTCATGATCTCCAGCGCCGCGGCGTACGGGAATCCCAGGCATGTGCCGGTCGACGAGGACCATCCTGCCGAGCCACTGTCCATCTACGGGTCGAGCAAGCTATCGGCCGAGCATTTCACCCAGGCCTTCGGGTCGTCCTACGGGATGAAATGGGCGGTGATACGGCCGTTCAACTTCTACTCCCCCCGGGCGGACCCCAAGAGCCCTTACTCGGGCGTCATCACCAAGTTCACCCAGAACGCCGCCTCCGGGATCCCCTTGAGGATCGAGGGGGACGGGTCCCAGACCAGGGACTTCCTCCATGCCGCGGACGTCGCCAGGCTGGTTCGCCTGGTGGTGGAGTCCGACCGCGACGGGATGGTCCTCAACGGCGGCTCCGGTCAGGCGACCAGCATCCTGGACCTGGCCAATGTCGTGAAGAAGGTCAGCCCTCGGGAGGTCACGATCGAGCACGTGGCGCCCCGGACCGCGGACATAAAGCACTCCGTGGCCAGGGTGGAACGCGCCAGGGAGATGGTGGGGTTCACCACCCGGATCTCCCTGGAGGAGGGTCTCAAGGCTTTCTTCAGAAATGGCGACTAAAAGTCGAGTATGCGTTCCCCTTCCTTGATGAAGACGGTCATGTCGACGTTGTAGTTGTAGTCCTCGGTGGTACCGTCGATCATCTCGATCTTAGCCTTTATCTTGTTCTTCTCAAAGGTGATCTGGGCGTTCTTCACGCGAGCCTTGTACATATTGATCCTCTTCCCGGCCTGGGTGAGCTTGCGCTCATCGCAGTAGATGAGCCCGGCGGACTCCAGCAGGTTGATCTTGCGGTAACAGGCGGCGATGGGAATTCCCAGTTTCTCGGAAAGCTCGAAGGCGCTCTTCGCCTTGCCCATGGTAGCGAGCAGGATCTTTGCAGAGTATTCCTCAGTCAACAGCCTTGATGTCTCCAGAGCGTGCATTATCAATACACCTTGAGCGTTGAACCGGCTAGCGGGATATTTAAAATATCTTGGTTGATTATCAATATTGAAGTTATCTTATTTTTCTAAGCCAGATGTTACTATTATCAATGAAAAATGGGGTCGTTAACGATATAAGAACCTGGAATATAATAAAATAATACTTAATTTGCTGACCCGTATAGTGCTGGAGGCATTCATCTCCGGTCCGGGGGGAGCACGGAGACTCGTTCCGGACGGGGGCGAGAACCACCCATCGGACGACGGCGAGGGTCCTCCCTGCGGGAGGGACCGGCCTTCCGGAACGAGCCAGCGGCCGGCCATATTACAGCGGCGTGATTTTTTGGCCGATACGATTATAAACCCAGGTCTTGATTTGTCGCGGAGGATAAAATGGCCTGCGCAAAGCCCGGCAAGAAGGACGCCAAGAAGGACGAAAAGAAGAAGAAGTAATTCTCCTTCCGTCCCCTCAGACGTTGAAACCCCTTACCTTTACCTTACTTCTCTAATGTTGTTCTCTGCCACCGCCCTCCGGGCATCGCCGCGAGGAATATGGCCACGAACACCAGGATCGCCCCCAGCATGGTCAGGGCGCTCATCGATTCGTTCCTCACCACCGTTCCCAGTATCACGGCGAAGACCGATTCGGACATCAGGATCGTCGCTGAGGTGGTCATGGACAGTGACCGCAGGCCCACCGCCCACAGGATGGTGGGCACGGAGGTGCACAGCAACCCGACGAACAGGACGGCGGGTACCGATGCCGACGCCGTGTCGCCGGGACCCCCGGTGAGGAGCATCAGGACCATCAGGGCGACGGCGCTCGTCAGGTGGAAGGCCATGACCCACTCGTCGTTGTCCATGTACCGGACCGCGAGCTTGGTCAGCGGGTAGCTGGCGGCGATGGACAGGGAGGCTCCCAGCAGCAGAATGTAGCCGGTGAATTGGCTGGAGCTGATCGAATCGATATTCCAGTTCGTGGTGATGGTGAAAATGCCGACCAGGCCCACCGCCACTCCCAGGGCCCGCTTCCACCCGATGATCTCTCCGAAGATGATGGCGGACAGGGGGGCGACGAAGATGACGTTGCTGCCTACGATGAGGCCCCCCACCGAGGCCGGGGCCAGGGTCAGGCCGATGTACTGCAGGGAGATGAGAGCGGTCGTCGCCAGGGTCCCCGCCCACACCTCCCAGCGGCGGAAGGGACGAAGGTCGAGGCGCTTCCGCCGGGATACGATGAACACCGCAACCAGCCCCCCGATCCCCATGGTCAGGGCGCCGAAGAACAGGGGATTGACGCCTCCGATCCCGCCCTTGATGACCACATACTGGGAGCCGAACAGGAGGCTGGCCGCGAGGGACAGGAGCAAGGCCCGGCGGCGTCCTTCTACGCTCACTGCTTCCAACGTTCCGCCCCTCATGACCCTCCTCTCCCCTGCGCGGAGCGATAAAACCGCTCCTTGCACATATCCTTTCCCGCGTCCGCCCGTTCATCCGGAGCTAGGCCGGCGGCCGGCGGTGAAGGGATGAGATAGATATATCGGGAGCAGATTATGATGACATTAGCTTCATCGGGGCCTCCTAATGTTCGACCGCATACTATTCCCCCTGGACTTTTCCGAGCAGTCGCTCAGGATGTTCGACTGCCTCCTGGAGCTACACCACCTGGGCACCAGAGAGGTCATCCTCTGTCATGTGGCGCCCTCAGGGCGCTCCCTGACCACGGAGCAGAAGGGGATGATGGACCGGATGAGGGATGACCTGGTCAAGGGGGGCATGAAAGGGTCGGAGGTGGTCGAGGAGGGCGATCCGGTGGAAAAAGTGCTGGAGGTCGCCGACCGTGAGAACGTCGACCTCATCGCCATGGCATCCAGCGGCAAGGGGAAGGCGAGGGAGTTCATCGTCGGCTCCACGTCCTTCGGCGTGCTCCGCTCCTCCACCCGACCGGTGCTTATCAACAAGTTCATTGTGGTCCGCCGCGAGGGCGCCACCTCGGTGGCGCCGTCCTGCCGGTCGATATTCCGGAAGGCTCTGGTGCCCATCGACTTCTCCTCGTGCACGGAGATGTACATGGACCTGCTGCCGGAGTTCACCAAGCGCGGACTGCAGGAGTCGGTCCTGTTCCACGTGGTGGAGGGCTCTAAGGTCAACATGGACGACGATGAGCGGTTCAATGTCGTCCTGGGCGATGTGCAGGGGAGGCTCGATGACATCAGGAAGAAGCTGGAGGGACGGGGGTGCGCAGTCACCACCCATGTTCACTTCGGAACAGTATCGTACAATATACTGGAGGCGTCCCGGGAGCTGGAGGCCACGGTCATCGTCCTGGGAGCCCACCGTAAGAGCCTTCTCCGGGAGCTGGCCCTCGGAGGTAATTCTGAGGCTGTGGTACGAAGGTCTCAAGTGCCCCTCCTTATACTCCCATGTGAGAGGTAACACGGGATGTACGGAGCGGTCATCGTCATGGCGGCCTCCGCGGCCTCCATGACCTGGGGTTTTCTCGATCAGCGCCCGTACTGGGCGGCGCTGTCCATGCTGACGGCGTTCTGGGCGCTGTGGGCGCTGTCCACGAGGGCGACGATCACCGTCCTGACCTGGGGCGCCGTGACCCTGATCCTGGCCTCCGTGCCCATCCTCGGCCTGGCCCTGGGGAGCGACGCCCGGGGGGGCGTGGAGGGCCTGGCCGCGCCTTTACTGTTATACGTCCTGTGCGTCGGTTATCTCGCCAACGCTAGTTACACTAGGTATCTGGGCCCCCGGGGCGTGGCCCTCCTGGCGTTCATGACCCCGGTCACTGCGGGGAGCATGGTCCTGGTGGCGATGTACTATCTGGGGATCATCTTCTCCATCGACCTGGTCCTGGGCAACTCGACCATGATGTGGAATTTGAGCTTCCTGCTAGGGGGAACTTTGTTCCTGACCCTCTTCGACCGCTACTTCGGCCTGCAGTCCTGGATCGGTGGCCGGGAGGGGGTCACCGGATGAGGGATGCCCACGAGGAAGCCATCACCGTCCTTGCGGAGATCGGTCTGTTATTGGCCATGGCGGTCAGCGTCACCATCGGGCCGGGCCTGTACCCCGCGTTAACCGCCGTTCTCAGCATGGCCGTCATCGCCGTGCCCTGGGGGCTGCGCAGGGCCAAGGGGTTCGATCTGCCCTGGCCAATCACCCTGGCGGCGGCTATTGTCCTCCTACTGCATTCCTGGGGAATAGCCCTCTACCTTTACAACGACTGGTTCTGGTGGGACAAGATCACCCATATCGCCGCGGCGTTCGTCCTGTCCCTGATCGCGGCCCTCATCTTGATGTCCATCGACAAGTGGTTTCCCGGGACATGCATACCCTGCCGGATGGTCCCTGTGTTCACATTCATGGCGGTGGTATGCATGGGAGTGTTCTGGGAGATGCTGGAGTTCTTCTTCGACGGCACCATGGGGATCACCATGCAGTATTCCGTCAATGATACCGCCATAGACCTCACCATTGACATGATCGGGGCGGCCCTGGCGGCCCTGGCGATTTCCCCTCAGGCCGATCGAATGGAGGAAGCGAGCCACCGGACCTTCGGGATCACCGGCAACGGACCGATGAGATGCGGGTCGTGCCGCCCCGGCTCTCCGGGACAGAGCGGACGGTCCAAATAAGCTGGGGACCGGCCGTCATCGTCCGTCCCTCTCAGGCCGCATCGTGGTGATGCCGGTGATCTTGGGCCGAGGAGGCATGTGTCGCATAACGAACGGTACGGGGCAGGGGATGGAAAATGTAAGTGGTTTGATCCGGACCGGACGGGCTCCGTCCTCGCACGATGCTCGCCCATCGTCGGACTGTTCCTGACCGGGCCCTCATCTCGTTTCTTCCTCTCGGAACGTCCTAAGCCGTCTCACTCCTTGCTGGACCCTTTCTTATGTGACGGGTGGGTGCATTCCCGGCCCCGGCACTCGTGGGGGGCCTCGCCACCGGCCCGGCCCGCCTCCACGCGCTTCTCGTGCAAGGCCATCTCCTCCTGGCCCGAGGAACTTCGTCCCTCGTGCGAGGCTTCGCCTCCCTTTCTCCCGGCTTCGGACTTCTTCTCGTGGGTGCTCTTCTCTGCCATTTTCTCACCTGCCCCTTCTTGAGGCGGGCGCCTCTCTTCAAGACAACATATTAGTCAGTTGGCCGCCGCTCCATCGGGCAAATGGAAGGTGGCCGCCATGTATGCGATGGAGCTTGACCACAGCTTGTGCGGCGGGTCCCCCGGGACCGGCGGCGGGAACGGGGGTCCGCAGCATCGGTCGGGCCGTTCCAGCTGAGCAAACATTAAGATAGGGTTTGCCATCGCTAGGGCGACGATGTTCGAGAAGTTCGCCCGCTTCATCAACGCCGAGGGGATGGCCGGACCGGCGTTCATAATGCTCGTGGCCACCGTGGTCGGGGGCGGGTGCAACTTCCTTTATCAGGTCATGATGGCGAACCTGATCCCCCTTGACCTGGCCGAACTGAACACCCTTCTGGCGATACTTTACATCGTCACCGTTCCGTCCAGCGCGGTACAGAACGTTATCATTCGATACGTGTCCAAGTACAACGCCCTGGGCGAGGACAACATCGTGGCCTGGTTGATGAAGAGGATACTGAAGTTCACCTCCATCGCCGGCGTGGCCCTTTCCATCATCGTCACGGTGGTCCTGCTGGTCCCGGGGGTGGGCGAGACCTTCGCCATCTCGTCCAACCTGCTCATATTCCTGCTCGCCATTGGGGTCTTCATCTCCCTGGTGTCGCCTGTCGGCCAGGGAACGCTGCAGGCCCTCCAGAGGTTCACCGCCTTCGGCACCATGACCGTAGGCAACTTCGTCCTCAAGCTCACCCTGGGAGTGGGCATGGTGGTCTTGGGGCTGGGAGTGGCCGGGGCCTTGGGCGGGGTCATCATCGGGATCGCCTTCTCCACCGCGATATCCTTCTTCCTGGTCCGGAGATATTTCTTCATCAAGCCCAAGGTGGTGGAGGCCAAGGAGATTTGGCGGTTCACGGTCCCGGCGACGGTAGCCATCCTGGGATTCACCATCCTTACTCAGGTCGATGTCATCATCGCCACTGCCCTGCTTCCCCTGGACCAGGCCAGCTATTATGCCGCCGCGTCCTCCCTGGCCAAGATAATCCTGTTCCTGCCCGGGGCGGTGTCCACGGTCATGTTCCCCAAGATATCCAAGGCCCACGCCGAGAAGGGGGAGACCCACCGCATACTCAAGACCTCCTTCGCCATGACCCTGGCCCTTTCCGGGGCGGTCGTGGCGGTTTACCTCCTCCTTCCCGACTTCGTGCTGAACATCCTGCTCCCGGCCAACCCCTACAAGGAGCTCATAGCTCCCATACTGCAGGGATTGGGAGGGGCGATGATGCTCCTCGGCCTGGCCAACCTGTTCATGCTGTACGGTCTGGCGACCGACGGCCATGCGTACATCACCATCATCGGACTATCCGTCGTGGTGCTCCTTTCCCTGGTAGGGGCGGTGGTGGCGCTGGGCATTATCTTCACGCCCATGATCCTGGTGGAGATCATGTTCGTCACAGGGCTGTTCATCATCGTCCTGAGCGGCATCTATCTCCTCCTTATCGAGAGGGAGTGGCGTCCCAGGCTTCTGAACGGCCAGTGATGACGTGAAGCCTGCCGACCGCCGGGATGATATATCCGGGGGTGCCATCCTTTGATGAGAGGTTGATCACCGTGACCTTCCGGAACGAGGATACCTACCAGCGGCTGGCCATGCAGGGGGATGGAGAGAGCTTCCACAGCGGTTACGAACGGGCGGCCGAACGCCTGTTGGCCCAGGTCCAGGAGGTGGAGACGGACTATCCGAATCACATAGATGGTAAGCCCCGTCTCTCCGAGAGGCAGTTCCACGACCTCAGCCCGGGGGACGAGGAGATCGTGGTCGGTCTGTTCCAGAACGGGACCGCGGATGACGCCGACGAGGCGGTGCGGTCCTCGAGGGAGGCGTTCAGGACGTGGTCCAGGGAGGATTGGGGAGAGCGCGTTCACATCTTCGAGAAGGCCGCCGACCTGATGAGGAGGAGCAAGTATGAGCTGGCCGCGGCCATCACCCTCGATAACGGCAAGAACCGGTACGAGGCCATGGCCGACGTGGACGAGGCCCTCGACTTCATTGCGTACTACTGCGGAGAGATGCGCCGCAGCAACGGCTTCGAGCGGGTCAGCGATCCCCCCTATCCCGAGGAGGAGGTCACCGTGTCCCTCCGCCCGTACGGGGCGTGGGCAGTTATCTGCCCGTTCAACTTTCCCCTGGCGATCACCGTGGGGATGACCACCGGAGCGCTGCTCACCGGCAACACCGTGGTCATGAAGCCCTCCTCCACCGCCCCCCTGCCGGTGCAGATGTTCTACGAGATCATGTATAGGGCGGGCATACCGGACGGGGTCATCAATATGGTATCCGGCCCGGGGTCGGAGGTCGGGGGGACCCTGGCCCACCACCCTCTTATCGACGGCGTGGTGTTCACCGGCTCGCTGCAGGTGGGGCTGGACATCATGACCTCGCAACCCTGGAGGCAACGGCCGGTAATCGCCGAGATGGGCAGCAAGAATCCCATCATCGTCACCCAGGAGGCGGACCTGGACGCCGCCGCCCGGGGGGTCATCGCCTCGGCCTTCGGCTATTCCGGACAGAAGTGCTCGGCCTGCTCCAGGCTGTACGCTCACGAGACGATCTTCGAGCCGCTGCTCGACAAGATGGTCGAGCTGGCCGACGGGCTGGTGGTGGGCGACCCCTTCGAGCGGGACACCTTCATGGGCCCGGTCATCACCAAGACCGCTCTGGACAACTACCTGAGGTGGTCGGAGGCGGCAAGGAAGGACGGCCGGGTGCTCACGGGCGGCGAGAGGGCCGACGGAGGTGATCTGGCCCGCGGGCACTATGCCCGGCCGACGATCGTCACCGGTCTCCCGGAGGAGCATGAGCTCGTCCGTAGGGAGCTGTTCGTTCCCATCCTGTGCGCCCAGCGATATTCCACGCTTCCGGAGGCACTGCAGCGGGCCAATGCCACCGAGTTCGGCCTCACCGCCGGGATATTCACCCAGAACCGCGTGGAGATGAAGTACTTCTTCGACAACATCGAGTTCGGGGTGGTGTACGCCAACCGTCAGCGGGGAGGGTCCACCGGCGCCATGGTCGGCGGGCAGGCGTTCACCGGCTGGAAGTCGTCCGGCTCCACCGGCAAGGGCACCGGTTCCGTCCACTATCTTCAGCAGTTCCTGCGGGAGCAGAGCCGCACGGTGTGTCGCTAGGGAAGCCTATCATCGGGGCGGTGAAATTAATTTAAAGGTGGTGTGCCGTATCCGCCACGATGCTCGGTCTTGAAGAGATCATAGGGTTGGAGCTCATCAGCTCGGATGCCAAGGTCATCGGTACCATCGAGGGGGTGGGGATGGACCTCAAGGCATGGAAGCTGAAGGCCCTCAAGATCGGCCTGCGACGGGGCATGGAGGAGGCTGTGGGCAGCAAGCGCCGCTTCTTCGGGGTCAACAAGATCTATGTCAAGACCACCGAGCTGCAGTCCGTATCCGACGCGGTCATAATGCGCCGCCCGGTGTCCGCTCTCGGCGAGATCCTGGAGCCGGAGGGCGAGCACCTCATCCCCGCCGGGAAGTTCATGGGCATGAGGGTCATCTGCTCCAACGCCACCTTCCTGGGGAACGTCGACAACGTGTTCGTGGACACCGAGACCGAATGGTCCATACCCTACATCCAGGTAAAGCTGGACCGCGATGCCATGGACCGACTGTCGCTTCAACGCACCTTCATGGCCTCGTCCCTCATCCCGATCCGGACCAGGGACGTGGAGGCCATAGGCGAGATGGTCATCCTTTCCATATCCGTCGACGAGCTGAGGGCCGCCCTGAACTCCGGGTCCTCTCCCGTTCCCCTGGGAGGTCAGGGGTCCTCCGGCCAGACCGGCCCCTCGTTCTGAGGCCCGTTCCTCGACCTACCTGACTTCTGAAAAAAGACTATCGAGGGATATCTCCTTTTAATATCTCTCTCCGATTAGGTCAGGATGTCCGCGTCGAGGACCTTCCCACGCCATAACGGCGAGATCGAACGCATGGTACGCTCTCCTGTTCTGGGCCGCAAGATCGTCAACGCCGGGACGGAGGGGATCTGATGATCGAGCTCCGGTCCCTGACCAGGAAGTTCAACGAGGTCACCGCGGTGGACTCCGTCGATCTGGACATCAAGGACGGGGAGGTCTTCGGTTTTATCGGGCCGAACGGCGCCGGCAAGACCACCACCATCCGCATGATCTGCACCCTCATCTCGCCGACCAGCGGGACCGTGCGGGTCAACGACCTGGACGCCGACGACCCCAAGGACGCCCTGCAGATACGATCCATGATCGGTTTCCTGCCTGAGGTCCCCGGACTGTACGATACCCTGTCCGCGCACCGCAACCTCGACTTCTATGCCTCCCTCTACGGCGTGCCCGCCGACCGGCGGGAGCGGCGCATAAAGGAGCTGCTGGAGCTGCTGGGCATCTGGGACCGGCGGGAGGATACGGTGGGGAAGTTCTCCAAGGGGATGAAGCAGAAGATCGCCATCGCCAGGGCCCTGGTGCACGATCCGGAGTTCCTGTTCCTTGATGAACCGACCTCCGGCCTGGACCCCGAGGCCTCGCTCACGGTACGCAACTTCCTGATGGACCTGAAAAAGGAGGGAAGGACCATCTTCATCAACACCCACAACCTGGACGATGCCGAACGGCTGTGCGACACCATCGGGGTCATGAGGACCCAGCTTCTGGCGATCGGCTCCCCGGAGGACCTGTCCCATCGTTTCTGGGGCCGTACCACGGTGGTTCACCTGCGTTCCATCGCTCCGCCCATGCTCGATGCCGTTCGCGGCCTGCCTGGTGTGACCGCGGTCAAGCAGCTCGAGAACGCGCTGCTCATCGATGTCACCGACCCGGAGTCGGTGAACCCGAGCATCGTCAGGGAGCTGATCCGAAACGGAGGGGAAGTCGAGTTCGTCAACGAGCTCAAGCGATCCCTCGAGGACGTTTACCTCAGGCTGCTGGGGGGAAAGCATTGAGATGGGATAAGCTGTGGGTTGTGGCCCGCAAGGACCTCTCCGAGTTCCGCACCAACAAGTACGTCATGTACTCCGTTCTGCTGATGCCCCTGCTACTGGCGGTCGTGCTGCCGGCCATATATCTGGCCCCGGTCACCATGAGCCTGTCCGGGGACCAGCCCCTGGACGTGGGGAACCCGACCGACGTCACCGTGTTCGTGGACCAGGTCGTGACCGGCGGTACGTATTCCAACGCAACGTTCCTTAGATGCGAACTCACTGACGCGGTGGCCGCCAACTGCAGGTTCGAAGCGTCGAACCTGACCAACTGCCTGGTGCGCGATTCCTTCGTGGGCAATTCGACGCTCAACGGTTCGGCGATGTTCTCGTCCAACTACATCGGCCTCTCGACCTTCGGTTCGATGTTCTCCGGCGTGGACCTCGGCGGCGACAACGCGGACCAGACATTCCTCCTGCAGTTCATCAACTTCCTGCTGCTGTTCTTCATCATGATCCCGGTGGTCCTGCCTACGGTGATGGCCTCGTACTCCTTCGTGGGAGAGAAGATCAACCGGAGCCTGGAGCCCCTGCTGGCCACTCCTACCACGGACGCCGAGCTTCTCCTGGGCAAGTCGCTGTCGATCTTTATCCCGTGCATGCTGGCCACCTGGCTGTCGTTCATCCCCTTCGCCATCATCGTAAACTTCCTGACCGAAGGACCGCTGGGCTACGCGCCCCTGCCGGACCCGGTGTGGATGATAGGGGTGTTCCTGATCGCTCCGCTGTTCTGCGTCATGAGCATCGCCCTCAACGTCGTGGTGTCGTCCAAGGTGAGCGATGTGCGGGCCTCCCAGCAGATAGGCTCGCTTATCGTTCTGCCGGTGGTGGTGTTCTTTGTCGTCGCCCTGTCCGGCCTGTTCACTCTGGGATGGGTCATCATGCTGGCGCTGGCAGCGGTGGTCTTACTGGTCGACGTGGGTATCGTCCTGGTCTGCCTGAAGACCTTCCAGAGGGAGCAGATACTGGTGCGCTGGAAATGAGGAAGGGGGACGCGGGCCTCGCTCCCACCGGGACCTTCGATGGAGCCCGCCCCTCAGTCCTGCTTCCAGGTGGAGATGGCCACCCCGACGATGACGAACACCGCGGTCAGCACGGCCACGATCATCAGGTTGTAGAACGCCCCGGACGAGTTGCCGTAGATCATGGCGTCCCTGAGCCCGTTGTTGACATAGGTCAGGGGCATCACCTTGGCGATGGCCTGCAGGTAATCGGGCATGGACTCCAGGGGGAAGAAGGAACCGCCCAGGAACATCATGGGGAAGGTGATGGCGCCGGCCGCGGCCCCTGCCGTCTCCTCCTCCTTGACGAACCTGGCGATGATCAGACCCAGGGCCGAGAACATCGCGCTGGTCAAGATGATGATGGCGATGGACAGGAGGTCCAGGGTCAGATGCACGTCGAACGCCAGGATGCCCACGATCAGGATGATGGCCACCGACATGAACACGGTAATGACCTGCCAGATCATCAGCGACACCAGCCACTCCAGCTGGGTTATGGGGGTGGTGGCCAGCTTCTTGAAGATGCCGTTGGAGCGGTAGCGGGTCTGCAGGCCCACCATCCAGTTGACCGTGGAGGTCATGGCGGTAAGGCCGATGACCCCGGGCAGGAAGAAGTCGATGTAGGTGTATTGGTTGTTGGCGGATATCCCCTGCAGGTCGGTGCTGATCAGCATAGATCCGTTGGCCAGTCCCAGGTTGACGCTTTGGGTGACCGCGTTGACCACCGAGGCCACGGCCATGGCGGAGCTGCTGGAATTATCCATCCTCAGCTCCACTGAAGTGTTCTGCTGAAATGGTTCGGGAGCGAACGCGTTGTGGAACCCTTCAGGTATGATGAGGAAGGTGGCGATGGAGTTGTCTTTGATGTACGAGGTCGCATCCACTTCCGGTCCCACCATGATGAGGTTCAGCACCTTGGTCTCGTTGAGCCCGTGGATGTACATCGCCGAGGCTTCGGAGCTGTCGAGGTCCTGCACATACAGGGTGTAAGTGGCCGAGCCGGAGCCGCTGAAGATGGCCCCGAACAGCAGTATCAGCAGCACCGGGAACGCCACCGTCCAGAACACCGAGCCGATGCTGCGGAAGAACATCTTGGCCTGGGCAACGAAATTTATCCATATCCTGTGGCCCGACCTCATCTCAGTCCACCTCCCCCTCGCCCAGCCGCCGGCCGGTGAGGGACAGGAACACGTCCTCCAGCGTCGACCGGCGCAGCTGCAGTTCCTCATAGAACGAGCCGCTGCTCTCCAGGACCTTCACCACCTCCGGCAGTACCTCCTTGCGGTCCACACGGACCACCACGTCCTCCCCCTTGCGCTCCACGCGGGAAGAGATGGTCTTCAGCTTCTCGTATGCTGACGCTCCCCCGCCCCGCACCATGAGGACCGTGCCGGTGCCGTAACGGTCGATGATGTCCTTGGGGCTGCCGATGGCGATGAAACGGCCGCCGTCCATGATGGCCACGCGGTCGGAGAGCACCTCGGCCTCCTCCATGTAGTGGGTGGTGAGAATGATGGTCTTGCCCTTCTCCTTCAGGCCCTTGACCACCTCCCAGACCTCTCTCCGGGCCTTGGGGTCGAGGCCAGTGGTCGGCTCGTCCAGGAAGATGATGTCCGGATCGTTGACCATCGATATGGCCACCCCGACCCGCTGCTTCAGTCCCCCGGAGAGGTTCTTGAAGTATTCGTCCCGCTTATCCTTGAGGTCGACCAGGGTGATGAGGTCCTCGGCCGGCAGATGCTCGCGGAACATCCCCCCGAAGTACTCGATGTTCTCCTTCACCGTCAGCAGGTCGAAGGCGTTGAAGTCCTGGGGCAGCACCCCGATCCTCTTCTTGATGTCCCGGGTCGCCCTGCCGATGTCCATCCCCAGGATGCTGACCTCCCCGGAGGTCTTGGTCTTGAGGCACTCGATGATCTCCACCGTGGTCGTCTTGCCCGCCCCGTTGGGACCGAGGATGGAGAACACCTCCCCCCGGTGCACCTCGAAGTCGATGCCATCGACCGCGGTAAAGTCACCGTACTTCTTCACGAGCTTGCTGACCGTGATGACGCTCTCGACCATTGCAGACCTGTGATGGAATGCTTATTTCCGGTATAATATTAATCGGGCATATGGAAGATGGACCGGCAGGATGAAGAGGCACGTAGGCGTTCCCCGCTCCGCATGTCCTCGATGGACCGCTATGTCCGGCAGATGATCATCCCCGGCTTTGGGGAGGAGGGGCAGCGCCGGCTGTCCGGCAGCACCGTGGGCATAATGGGAGTGGGCGGGCTGGGCAGCCCGGCCGCGACCTACCTGGCCGCGGCAGGGATCGGCAGGCTGGTCCTGGCCGATCCTCAGACCCCTGACGATACCAATCTCAACCGCCAGATCCTGCACTGGGACGAGGACGTTCACGTCCGGCCGAAGCCGGAATCGGCGGCCTGGAAGCTCCGGCGACTGAACCCCGGCATCGAGGTGGAGGCAAGGACGGTGGAGGTGACCGAGAAGAACATCGAGGAGGTGTTCCGGGACGCGGACGTCCTGCTGGACTGCCTGGACAGCTATCCTCCACGGTTCGTCCTGAACGATCACGCGCTGAGGTCGTCCACCCCCCTGGTGCATGCGGCGGTGGAGGGGCTTCGCGGCCAGCTCACGGTGGTGGAGAAGGGCCGGACGCCCTGCCTGCGCTGCCTCCTTCCGTCCGCTCCGCCCAAGACAGCGGTGTTCCCCATCCTCGGCCCGGTGGCCGGGGTCTTCGGCTGCCTCCAGGCGGCGGAGGCCATCAAGCTGCTGACAGGGGTCGGCGAACCGTTGCGCTCCAGCCTGCTGATCGGCGACCTTCAGTACAACAGCTGGGACACCATATCTATATCCCCGGCCGAGAACTGTCCGGCCTGTGGGAAGAGCTGAGCCTCACGACTGCTTGTAGTCGATGAGGTTGTTCAGGCACCGCACCCCCCTCTGCACGTGGCTGAGGGCCGCTTCGAGGATCGCGTCCCCCCTCTCGGTGATGCGGTAGACCCGCTTCCGGCCGACCGTCTCCTGTAGGATATAGCCGGAGCGTTGCAGCTCCTGGAGCGCGGGGTAGATGGAGCCCGGGCTGGGCTTCCAGGTGTGTTCGCTGATGCGCTCGATCTCCTTCATCATACCATAGCCGTGCATGGGGCTTTCGGATACCATCCTTAGTATGGCCAGCTTGAGGAAGCCGGAATGGAAGCTGGACTGGTTGAAGGTTGCCTGCATCTCTTTGCTGAGTGGGTCTTCCGCTCCGGTCATTCCAGCCCTCACAGGAAGTAGAACCTCATCCCGTTCTTGGCGCACAGGTCGGCCATGAGCTCCATGCGCTCGACGACCCCGCCGTACCGTCGGGCGGGACCCTTGCCTTCCTCGACCAGCTTCTCCTTGAGCACCCTGCACTCCTCGACCAGCTTGGCCGCGTCCGTCGCGGAGAGCTTCTCCCGGCTCTTTGCCAGCTCCGGCACCCGGGCCACGATCAGGAGCCCGTGCTTCCTGGCGATGTCCGGCAGCTGGGAGTTGTCCGGGCCGAACGACCCGATGCATCCCCGCCCCTTGTCCCAGGACATTCCGCACCGGCCGCATATGGCGTTCGTCTCTTCCAGGTCAATGGTGTCCCACTTGGTGAGCAGGTTATCAGGACCGGCGGAGCCGATGGCCTCCTGGGCCTGAGAGGGCGACATCTTGGCCAGGACGACCCAGCCGGAGTAGGCCTTCTTCGCCATCGGCCTCAACTTGGCGGCGTCCTCCTCCTTCTTGATCTTGTCCAGGAGAAAGCTCTCCCGTTCTCCGTCCAAGCGGTTCCGCTTGAGGAACCCTTCCCAGTCCGCCGCGAACACCTTCTTGGCGTCCTCGGCCGTGACCGTTTCATCGTAATCGGCGCACGCCTCCAGGCTCTGGATCGAACCCGGCCGCGCCTTGATAATGGTCTCCTTATCCTTCTTGCACAGCGAGTTGACGCTGTCCAGTTCACAGATGGCCATGCTGATTCCCATGCGAGTGCACCTTTCGGCCGTCTAGCTCTAGGAAGCTATTAAAGTGTTTTCACCCCGGAGCCGAAGTTAATAAAAAGAAGGCTCAGGAGGTGGCTGGGGCCGGGGGCATCTCCTGGGAGGCCAGCCATTCCCGGCGGTACGACAGCATCTCTGCCAAGCAATAGACGCCGCCGAGGGCGGCGGCGAGGATGAACAGCAGGACGAAGCCGACAAAGGCGATGGACATCCCGAACTGATCGAACTCCAAGGCCAGGTTCCCGCCCATCATGACCAGCCATATCCATACGCAGGCCAGGGCGGCCGCGGCCACTCCGAAGGTGAACCGGGACACCGATCCCTTAGGGTAGTAGCCGCGGAAGAAGCTCAGGACGACGATGGGCGTACCCAGGTATATGACGAAGTCCATGATCCGGCCCAGGTCCAGCTGGCCCTCCAGGTCGATGTTCTCGACCTCGGCCTGGGCCAGCACGGCGGAGAAGATGGTGATGACCAGTATCGGCACCAGGAGGTACTTGATCCCCGCCAGGACCGATGCCGCCACCCCCCTGCCCACGCTCCCTCCCTTCAGCGAGAACTCGTTCATGTCATGCCTCCCAGATCAATGACGCGGTCGACGTGCACGGTGGCTCCCATCAGGGTCAGGTCGACCCCCAGGTCCAGGGGCTCCTGGTTCGCTTGGAGCGACAGGAACGCTTCCTGGGTCATGACGAACCGCAGCTCGACAAGGACGGGGCCCTGGACGTTCCCGATGCTGACCCTCTCGGACGTGGTGGTGATCACCGCGGTGGAGTTGGACAGCTGGGCGCCGATATCCACGGTCTTGCCCCGGGCGAATTCGGAGGTCTGGAAGAACAAAGGTACCAAGATGTCGACGTTGGTCCCGTTATCGACGGCCTGGATGCCGGTGGTGGAGAGGGCGAGATCACTGACGAGGGGCTCCCATTCCATTTCCTGGAAGGTGCTCACGGACGCCTTCACCAGGCCAAGAGAATACCCCGCATCGATGCCCACCTCCAGGTCCAGGGTGGTGCTGTTGAACGCCAGGGTCCGGAAGACCTCCTCAGGGACATCGTTGATGTCAAGTTCCAGGGACAGGTCCAGCTTGTTGACCTTCCCCGCCATCACATCCACCGGTTCGCTGAAATCCTCCATCAGCAGGCGGCCGCCCTCGCTGACGCGCAGGTGGAGCTGGAGGTCCTTGATGTCGAAGTAACCGCCGTTGTAGATCTCGACGGGCACGGACATGGTCATGATATCCCCCTCCATGACTGGCTCCCCCACGTCCTCGGGGATGTCCACGGTCAGCTGCCCGTTCACCAGCGGCAGAACGCTCAACACGATGATGGCCACGATCGCGAGGTTGACGGCCACGATGGCCAACCTCACCCCCAGCAGGCTCCAGCGCATGCCACTTCAATCTGGTCCTTATTAATGAGGGTTCTCACCCGGGACCCATTGTTTGGGAACGAGGACCAGGTCTGTCCGGGAGGAGCGATGGCCCCTGGGACCTTTGTCCGGCCCCTGGTCGGCCCACCGACCAAGATGGAGGATAAATATATACGGGCGAATCGATGACCAAAAAGCGTTGCCGAGCCCGAGCATCGGTCCCGGACGCGAGCGATTGGGAGGGGCATACTTGGAGCTTGATTCGTTGGAGGTGGAATGCCCGGTGTGCGATCACAAGGTACGCGCCAGTGATCCCCGGTGCCCGTACTGCGGAGCGGAGTTCGCCATGTCCGGGGTGGACGAGCTGGAGAGCATGGTCCGGGACATGAACGGTCCGCCCCGGGCCGAGCCGGCGCCCGAACCGGTGGCAGTGGTCGCGCCGGCGGTGGCCGTGCCGGAGGAGCCGGTGGGCGAGGCGATGAGCGAGGACAAGGGCGGGAAAGGCCTCTTCGGCAAGCTGTTCAGGAAGAAGAGGTAGTCCTGAAAAGGTATATACTCCGGTCGGGGATGGCAGACCGATGAGCGAGATAAGGATCCGGAAGCGTCGCCGGCTCAGGGAAAAGGAGGTCAAGGTCCTGGAAGAGGAACTGCTCTCCCGATTGGGGGTGGACGTGATCGCGCCGGGTGAGGCGGTGGACCGGGCCGAGAGCACCGAATTCGACGTCCTGTTCATCGGCAACCAGGCCCAGGGCATCGTCTACCAGGGAAAGGCCTTCCTTACCGTCAGGGGATTGCTCAAGCACCCGGCGACCCGGGCGTTCGTGGTGGTGGACATGGGCGCGGTGCCGTTCGTCACCAAGGGTGCGGACGTCATGGGGCCGGGCATAGTCGACGCCGACCCGGACATCCGGCCGGGAGACCTGGTGTGGGTGAAGGACATCAAGAACGGCCGCCCCCTCATGGTAGGTGAGGCGCTGGTATCCGCGGAGCAGATGCGGACCAAGTCGCCAGGAAAGGCCATCAAGAGCATCCACTTCGTCGCCGACAAGCTGTGGAAGGTCGACGAGGATTGATCCCCGACGGTGGTCCCTTCGCCCCCGGACCGACGGGCGTGGAGCGGTAAATTTATTCTGCCATACAGTATGCAAAAGCTAAATATCCAACACCGTATATCAAGGCCGCAGGGATGCCATGTCATTGCTCAGCAGGAAGCCTTTCGGTAAGAACAAGGAAGAAGTTCCCGCCGTGGAAACGGACCAATATATCGACCTCGGGGCCATGTACTTCGAGGAGGAAGCCTCCGCGGGAGGGAAGGGAATGATAAAGCTCGCCGAGATCTATCGGTACGAGGACCTATCCGACCTAACCCAGCCGGTCTATGAGGGCAATATCCTGATCCTTGATTACGCCAATATCGCCAACGACACCGATACCCTGAAGCGGATCACCAGCGAGCTCAAGGCCGTCGCCAGGGATACCAACGGGGACGTCGCGGCCATCGGCCATGACCTCATCATCGTCACTCCCCGGGGGCTGAGGATCGACCGTAACAAGGTACGGGGCGGCTTCCGGTAAGCGGCCCAAACTCCTTCTAAAAACCCTTCTTCTGGCAGCACCAAGGATTATTATCTAACCTACCGTTTTATCTCCGTGCCCGGCACCAAGGTCATCCATGACAGCGTCCACGGCAGCGTGAAGGTCGAAGAGGTATTCCTCGAACTGCTCGAGCGGCCGGAGATGCAGCGGCTACACGGCGTTCGCCAGCTGGGACTGGCCCACTTAGTGTACCCCGGAGCCAACCACTCGCGTTTGGAGCATTCCCTGGGCACATATCACATGGCCGACCTCATGGCCCGGGCCCTCGACCTCCCCCGCGAGGAGCGTCGAACCCTGCTTGCCGCCGCTCTGCTGCACGACATCGGGCACGCGCCGTTCTCGCACACCTTGGAGGAGGTGGTCCATGCCCGGACGGGCAAGGACCATATGGAAGTGACCACCGACCTGATCAGAGGCGACCTTCCTCCCATAGGCCCGGAGGCCGAGGAGGTCCTGGGCCCCGTTCGGCCGATCGGCGATGTCCTGGAGCGCAACGGCATATCCGCCGCCGAAGTGTGCGATCTCATCTCCTCCTCCCGCCAGGAGCTCAGTGCCGGGCAGACCCTGCTGATCGAGAACGGGCAGGCCCATTTCGGGACCAAGAGATATCTGAGCCAACTCATCTCCGGCCCGCTGGACGTGGACCAGATGGACTACCTAAAGAGGGACGCCTACTATACCGGCGTGGCCCACGGCACCATCGACATGGACCGCCTGCTGCAGACCGTGGCCTTGTTCCACGGCGACCTGGTCATTCACAAGGGCGGCCTGGCCTCGGCCGAGGGCCTCATGGTCGCCCGGGCCCTGATGTATACCTCGGTGTACTTTCACAAGACCGCCCGCATAGCCGAACTGATGCTGTGCAAGGCGGTGGAGCACGCCCCGCCGGAGGTGCTGGACAACGTTCACCTGCTGACCGATTGCGAGTTCACCTCCAGGCTCAAGGCCGTCGGAGGGGCGACGTCCAGGATCATGACTCTGCTCGACTATCGCCGCCTGTACAAAAAGGCGGTGATGCTGCCGGTGTCCGGCCTCTCCGAGGATCAGATCGACCGACTGGTCGTCCTCTCGGAGTACAGCAATCGGAAGGAGAAGGAGCGGGAGATCGCCGAGCAGGCCGGTGTGGACGAGGCCGAGGTGCTGCTGGACATACCGCACCGCTCCCTCCTGCTGTCTGAGCCGCGCATCGGCAAGACCGACATCCCCATCCTGGACGGAGACCGGGTGAAGCCCCTCTCCCGCTACAGCCCGCTGGCGAAGGCCCTGCAGTCCCGGGGGGTGCACGACTGGGCGGTCATGGTCTCCACTCCCCTGGAGCACCGCGAGGATATCGAGCGGGCGGCGGCCCGGGCGCTGTTCGGCTAGCCTTTCATCACGCCGATGGGAGTGAGCCGGGCGACCTTCTTGGACAGCCCGGCGCCGACCACCACATCGATGACCGACTCGATGTTCTTGTACGCCTCGGGAGCCTCTTCCAGTATCCCGTCCTTGGTCGCCGACTTGAGGAATATGCCCTTCCCCGCCAGCTCGTCGCGGATGCCCTGCACGGTGAACTTGCGCAGCGCTTCGTTCCTGGACATGACCCTTCCGGCCCCGTGGCAGGTGGAGCCGAAGGACTCGGACATGGTGCGGTCGGTCCCGATCAGCACGTAGCTGCCGTTGCCCATGTCCCCGGGGATGAGCACCGGCTGGCCGATGGAGCGGTACTTCACCGGCACTTCGGGACGGCCGGCGGGGAACGCCCGGGTGGCGCCCTTGCGGTGCACATACACCTTCCTCTTCTGGCCGTCCACCAGATGCTCCTCCAGCTTGGCGATGTTGTGCGCCACGTCGTACACCTGGTGCATGCCCATGCTCTCGGCGTCCCGCTTGAAGTGCTGCTCGAACGACTGCCTAATCCAGTGAAGGATCATTTGCCGGTTGGCCCAGGCGAAGTTGGCCCCGCAGGACATGGCCTTGTAATAGTCCTCACCCTCCTTGGAGCGCACCGGGGCGCAGGCCAGTTGCCGGTCGGGAAGCTGCATCCCGCTCTGCCTCACGTACCTTTCCATCACCTGGAGGTAGTCGGTGGCGATCTGGTGTCCGCACCCGCGGGAACCGCAGTGCACCGACACGGTGATCTGCCCCTCCCGCAGGCCGAAGGCCTTCGCCGCTTCCTGGTCGAACACCTCGTCCACCACGTCCACCTCTAGGAAGTGGTTGCCGGAACCGAGCGAGCCGACCTGGGGGACGCCCCTCTGCTTGGCCTTGGACGATACCTTGGTCGGATCGGCGGTCTTCATGCGGCCGCCTTCTTCGGTGACATCGAGGTCCTCCTTCCAGCCGTAGCCGCTCTCCACCGCCCATTCCGCTCCCCTCTCCAGGATGTCGTCGATCTGGGCCGAGGCGACATCGACCACTCCCTGGGAGCCGACGCCGGCGGGCACGTTCTTGAACAGGATGCCGATGAGGTCCTTGATCCCCGGACGGACGTCCTTCTCTTCAAGGTCGGTGCGGATGAGCCTCACGCCGCAGTTCGAGACCACGATCCCATCGGCCACGAAGTTGTGCGTGCCAACGACCGTGAAGTCGTAGACGCTCCCGCTGTACGGCACTTCTTCGACCGAGGCGATCTCGTCGAACAGCGAACCGGACGATTCCAGATGGGTCAGCTCTGTCTCCAGGAACTCCTTGAATGGAATGAAATCCAAGGTTATCCTCCGACCAACGTCCTCGTAATAATGCCGCTCGATGAAGCGAGCGTTGATGTCATCCCCGACCAGGAGGTCCTGGACCTCTTTCAGCTTCAGCCCCTTCCTTTTCAGCTCCTTGGTCTTCGCCGCCGCGGCGGTCCTCCGTTCAAGCAGGAGTTTCTTGAGGAGCATGTACTTGACCGCAACATCGGCGACCATGCTCTTCCGCCTGCAGTACTCGTAACCGATGGCGCGGTACAGCCTGATTACGTTCTCCTCGTCCGAGCTGATGTGCAGCCTTAGCCTGGAGGTCTTCCCTCTCTGGTTGAAGAAGTCGGAGCTCTCGCTGATCTTCTGCGTCTCAACGCCCAGTTCCTCCATGATGCGCATCACGTCGATGAGGAACAGCCTCCCGGACTCGAGGTGCTCGTCGTTCTTGTTCTGAGAGAGGGTGGGCATGAAGAAGCAGGTCTTGGACACCGCCTTGGGAGTGGTGAGCTCGGCACCGAACAATCCGGCGACGAACGCCCTCTTTACCGGGAGGGAACCGTTCATGACCCAATCCGGTACCCGGTGGTCGGACACGGTCTTCTTGCCGACGGGCATCCCCCTTTCCAGCAGCAGGTTCGAGAACTCTCGGGAGTGAACGTGCAGCTCGTAGGAGGTGGCCGTGAACTCAACCACTCCGTAATGGGTCGGTATGCTGTGATCCCTGGTCCGACCATACACCTTGGAGCTGTATCCCAGCTCCCGCAGGTCGGACTGCATGCGTTCCAGGTCCTCCTTGGCCCCGTACGCGCTGGCCAGTAGCCGCCTTCCCGTCCGATATAGTGCGCCGTCGCCCAGCATGTACCCGAAGATCTTGGCCAGGATGATCTCCCTCCGGTCCGCCTGGGGCTCGACCTCCACACCCTGGAAGTAGCTGACGGCCACCTTCTCTCCGGGCCTAAGGAGCATCGCCGACCTCATGCCGTTATCGGTTAGCAGAGGGTGGTCCTCGGAGCATCGGAGCTCGAGGCCAGTCCTCGTTGTGATCTTGAGCACCCGCCTGTCGCTGGGCTTCCTCATAAAGGCCGAAGGCTTCCTCTCCACCAGACCCTTTTCCAAGGTCATCACCGAGGTCTTGCCCTCCATCAGGCTCAGGGCGAGGCCGTCGTTGACCGGCGAGGATGTCCCGAACTCCCGCTCGAAGTCCTCGATCTTCATCCACCCACCCAGCCCGGTGCTGACCCTCGACCCCTCGCAGAGGCAGTTGATGTCGAAGCCGATTCCTCCGGGGGAGATCACTCCCTCCTCGGCGTCCATGGCCGCCACCCCTCCGATGGGGAACCCGTACCCCCAGTGGATATCAGGCATGGCCAGGGAGCTGCCGACGATGCCCGGCAGGTACGCCACGTTGGCCGCCTGCTCCGGGGCGTTGTCCTCCCTGAGGCTGGGGACCATCCGCTCGCTGGCGAATATGATGGCATCCGTGCGCATGCCCTCCCTGTAGCTCTTGGGGATCCTCCAGCGGAAGTCATCGATCTTTTCCAGTGGTCCAGTGTAGGGCATGTTGCTCACCGGGGCGGACTATGTGCGCCCATGATATAATTCCTTGCGGAGGCCGTCCCGGGTTTCGGGATGAGGCGCCTGGGCATAAGGTTATTATGTTCCAACATCATGGACAGCAAGGGGCGTTAAAGGGGTGAGCACGTCGCCATATGTCAGACCGGAACTGCCATCCGAACCAGGGGTCCGGCCCTATGAGAAGGGAGATGAGGAGCGCATAGTCCCCTTCCTGGAGAAGAACATGGGCTGGCCGGCCACTGATGTCAGCGTTTCCCCTCTGGACCATTGGCGATGGAAGTTCCTGTCCAACCCCCTGGGGTTCCACCTGGTATGCGTCGCCGAGATCGACGGAGCGGTCATCTCCCACTCGGCGTCCATCCCGGTCCGCATGAAGGTGGGCGATCGCACGGTGGTGGCGTCCCAAGGCGTCGACCTGTGCACCGACCCAGCGTTCCGGGGGGCCGGGCTGATCGGCCGCACCATGGTCTGCCGCAATGCCATGAAGGACCAGCACGATGTCCGACTGGACTTCGGGTTCCCCAACCAGGCGTCATACCGCCTCAGCCTGGGGAAGCAGGGGTTCCACGACCTGGGGATCACCATGCTCCAGCACCGCTACATCATCGATGAGGAGCAGTTCTTCAAGAAGGTCCGCTTCGGCCCCATCAAGCGGATCGGATACTCCACCTACATCATGCTCAAGAGGCCACTGGGGCCGAGAGTGGACGTGGGCGGGGGCATAACCCTCGGAAGGGAGAGGGAGATGGGGGAGGAGTTCGACAACCTGTATGCCAAGGCCAGCGAGGCCTTCGACATGATGATCGTCCGCGACAGCGGTTTCCTCACCTGGAGGTACGGCGATCATCGGGGCGGGGACTTCATCGTCCGCACCGCCCGCGACAACGGCAGGCTGGTAGGCTACATGGTCCACCGGGAGGAGGTCAAGGACGGATCGCGATTCCTCAACATCGTCGACGCTTTGGCCGATCCCGCCGCCCCTGACGCCATTCCCCTGCTGCTCCTGGACTGCATCTCCATGGCCAAGGGGATGGAGATCGAGACAGTGCTCTGCTGCCTGCCGGAAGCGCATCCGTACGGTAAGCACCTCGCCGAGGCCGGCTTCCTCTCCCAGGTCCGGATGACCGGCAACCAGGAGATGAAGGTCATCGCCCTTGAGAGGGGCGGCACCACTGACCTCATCAACCGGCTCACCGGCAGGGGGCTGCGGGCCCACATCATGCTCGGGGACACCGACTGGGTGTGACCACGGCGGCCGGGCATCAATTGCCATAACCAGGTCGGTTATTATTTGTAGTCATCCAATGTTTTGCACCTGGAACATGCTGGAAGGCGCACTGATCCCCTCATTGCTGGCGATGTTCGCCGCGGTCATCTGTCTCTCACTGGGAGTGTTCGTCCTGTGGAAGAACCCCTATCTGAAGATATCTCAAGTGTACGTTTCCTCCATGTGCATCACCGCCATCTGCATGGCCTCGCTGTTCTTGCTGTTCATCGCCAGGAGCGACGGGCAGGCGTCCATCTTCGGCCGCGTCGGGCTGGTCACGTGGATCATCACCTTCACTTCCTTCATGTATCTGGCCATGTTCCTGCCGTATGAGGCCCAGGGAGCTTGGCCGGCAAGGAGGAAGAAGGTCTTCATTCTCCTATCTATTTCCTTAGCGGTCACCGCCATGCTCCTTCCGGTGGAGTTCACCAAGGGGGAGTTCGGATACTGGTGGTCCCCCTCGGTCTGGATGCTGGTGTGGGCCTTCTTGCTCGTGATATTGTGCTCTATCCCGGTCTACTACCTGACCAGGTTCTGCGCCCAGCTCAAGGACCCCAAGGTCGACAAGTACTGCACCATGGTCACCGTGGCGGTGCTGCTGCCCCTCATGGTCACGTTCCTGGATTCGTTCCTCTACTTCACCGCCCTGAGCATCCCGCCCCTGCTGCCGATCGCCATGGCCGGGTCGGGGGTGATCTTCGCCTATGCCGTACTATCCTACGAGCCGTTCGAGTCCGCGCCCCTGAAGCCGCTGCACCGGCCGGCCGGGAGGCCCAAGGCGCCTCCGACCAAGTTCGACCGCGGCCACTGTGACCTTGTCAAGAGCAAGCGGGCCGACGAGGCCTACCGCCTGTTCGCCTCAGAGGTCCAGGCCGGGAACAGGGGGCTGCTGATCACCCGGGTCCATCCTGACCAGGTCAGGGAGAGGTACGGCAAGATCGAGGCTCAGGTGATGTGGCTCTCCGGTCAGCCCGGTCAGGACCGATTGGACCCCGCCTCGCTCACCATCATCCAGAACACCATGGTCGATTTCCTGCAGAAGGGTCCGAGGTCGGTAATCCTGCTCGACGGCATCGATCATCTCATATCGGAGAACCAGCTGGACAAGGTCCTGCGGCTAGTATACGCGGTCCATGACGCGGTCGTGGTCTCCAGCTCCCGGTTCATCGTCCCCATAGACCCCCAGACGCTGGAGCCCAAGGACCTGGCGTTCATCGAGAAGGAGTTCGTTGTCCTGGAAGAGGCTGAGACCTGAGAGCAGGTCGTCCGAAAAGGCGCACCGCGGACCGTCCGGGAGCGCTGTTCACTAATTATCAAAAGAGGGGGCCGGGTCCGAGATTTGAACTCGAGTCTAGGGATCCACAATCCCACAGGATGCCAGGCTACCCCAACCCGGCCATAGCGGCAAATCCCCAATACCTTACTCTAATTAAATCTTTCTTCGCCATAAGCCGGCCTGCCCAGCGGCCGGGACGTGATTGATATACCGTCCGCTCACAACCAGATTCATGCAGCGCGCGATGGTACCGACCACGGAGGCCCCCGCCACGGTGGACAAGGCCGCCGAGCTCCGGGCGGACATCCTTCTGGACATGGGCGCGTTGGTCCGTCGTGTGGGTGTGGGAGAGTTCCCGGTCAGCGTTCGTTTGGAGGTTCGTTTCGACCAGGGGGTCGTTTGGACCGAGTACGTGGAGCCGTGGCTCGACTGGAACGACGGCCGGTGGTACCACGCATACCTTGCCGATCTCCTGGCGAACGGTTTCGTGGTGCTGCACTATCCTGGATACCTCATCGATGAGCGGCTCGTGGCCCAGGTGGGGGACGAGATACTGGACATGGCCTATGATCATGGGGCCAGGTCCCCGGTCGTCTGGGTCTTCCTGTACGATCCCGACGGCCGGGAAAGGCGGGTCTATTGAACATCTCGTTCCGATGAGACCACTTCAGGACACAATCCTGGTCAGGTTGTTCAGGGCGTTACATAATGGTTAAGTGGGTAACCCTTCTCTTCACCCTGATATCATGAAGAGGGACGTCATCTCAGTGCTGGACCTACGTGAGGATATCGATGACATCCTCAGCTCGGCCCTGGAGCTCAAGCAGGGGAACGACAAGAGCGGTCAGCAGCTGAAGGGCAGGACCCTGGGAATGATCTTCGAGAAGTCGAGCACCCGCACCAGGGTGTCCTTCGAGGTGGGGATGAAGCAGCTGGGAGGACACACCGTGTACCTCAACCAACGGGACTCCCAGCTGGGCCGGGGGGAAACGGTGGCCGATACCGCCAAGGTGCTCAGCCGTTTCGTCGACGGCATGGTGTACCGGGCGTTCAGCCATGACAACGTTATGGAGCTGGCCCGCAACTCATCGGTGCCGGTGATCAACGCCCTGGACGATTGTGAGCACCCCTGCCAGGTCATGGCCGACCTGCTGACGATACTGGAGAAGAAGGGCAGGTTCGTTGGCCTGAGGCTAGCGTACATCGGGGACGGTAACAACGTGTGCAACTCCCTGGCCCTCGGCGCGGCCCTGGTGGGCATGGACTTCGTCGCCGCCACCCCGCCGGAGTACCGGCCGGACCCCGAGCTGCTGATCAAGGCGGCCTCCATCGCCTTCGAGAACGACTGCATCAGCGAGGTGGTCATGGACCCGGCGGAAGCGGCCGCGGGAGCGGACATCATCTACACTGACACCTGGGTGTCCATGGGCGAGGAGGCCGAGGCCCGGCACAAGGAGAGCGTGCTCATTCCATACCAGGTCAACGGAGAGCTGATGGCCCTGGCCAAGAGCGACTGCATCTTCATGCACTGCCTCCCGGCCCACCGCGGGTTCGAGGTCACTGCCGGGGTCATCGACGGCCCGCAGAGCGTGGTCTTCGATCAGGCGGAGAACAGGATGCACGCCCAGAAGGCCATCCTGATCAAGGTCATGGGCTGATCTGCGAACCGATGATGCGGTCGATCGTGCGGAGGAACTCCTCCTCCTTCCCTTCGGGGACGGAGGCCCCCGCGGCGATGTTGTGCCCCCCGCCCGAGCCTCCCACGGCCTCGGAGGCGGTGCGCATGGCCGCGGAAAGGTCCAGGCCCGCGCGGGTCATGTCCCTGGTCCCCCTGCCGGAAACCTTGAGGGTGCAGCTGCCGTCGCCCGCCTGGGCGAAGGCGATGATCGGTCTGTCGGCGGGGGCCTCGGGCGATCCCAGCAGAATGCCGGCCACAATGCCCACGATCGTTTCCTCGATGCGGTCCCCACCGTGGAAGTAACGTACCGAGGCGAGGGGATAACCTCCCGGAGTAGTGGTGCTCGCCCGGTGCGCCGGATCGTTCCTCACCAGCTCGATGGCCTCCCTCAGCTTCCGGCGGTGATCGTCCTGCTGCAGCAGGGCGGTGTCGAGAGCCGTCCCCCTGTCCCCCATGCACACCACCATTCCCACCTCCGGGCGGTCATGGCGGCCGCAGGCGTTGAGCAGGGTGGCGAACTCCTTGGCATCCAGCAGCGCTTTCCCGCTCGGTTTCCAGGTGTTGCCGTTGCCGTCCCCGGAACGGGCGGCCTCGACACCATCGGACCACCCTGGGGGCGCGCCCGGGAGGTTAGGGGAAAGGGTGTACACCTCTCCTATGAGGCGGCGGACCAGGGACAGCCCCTTCCCCGAGTCCACGATGCGGTTGGCCAGGGCGCTGACGATCCGTTTCTTCTCCTCGCGGTCCAGCTGGGACCAGGTCCGGAAGCCGTCACCCTGCCTTGGCTCGATGCCCAGGTCCTCGAGGAAGCCGATGCATGCCGACTTATCGTCATCGCTCTCCTCGTCCGTCTCCTCGCCGCGGGGACCGCCGGCGATGAACGGGAGTAGCTCCGGCTCCCTGGAGTACTGCAGCAGCGAATGCACCGGCCGGGTCTGGCGGCCGAACAGCCGAACGTCCTTCTCCGCGGCGACCAGGTCGAGAGAGGTCGCATCGTCTAGTATGGTCCGGTTGTACCCCGACAAGCGATTCTCCGCGGAATCCTGGAGATCGCCGATCGCGCCGACCACCGCCAGCGGCGAGAGGTCGGCATTGGCGGCGTCCATCATTTTAGCCACCAGGTAGGTGACCCCGGCCCCGGAGACCTCCGAGGACCCGTCGATCCCGTGCAGATGGGGGTTGACATGCCCCCTCCACGACGGGGCTTCGACAGCGGGATCGATGCGGTGGTGATCGCTGACCACGCATCTCATGGGATCGAGGCGGGACAGCGCCCCGCTCCCGAGGTCAACGAACCACAGCCTCTCCGCCGGGGACGCCGCGGCGAGGTCTATCTCTGCCTGGTCCAGCTTCTTCACGAATCGGACGGAGCGCTCGATCCCCTTACGGTCGAGGGCCATCGCCGCGATGGAGGTGGCGGTGATGCCGTCGGCGTCGATGTGGCCGATCACCAGGACCGAGGCGCTCTTACCCAGGATCTCCGCGGCCGCTGCCGCCGACCGCTCGAAGCCATTAACATCGCGAACCTGGGTCACCTGCCATCCCTCACGCTTTTGCCATTCACGATGCGGTTCTTGAGCGTTTCGTATACATGCTCTGCTATCGGCAGGAGATTGACGGTATCCTCTTCGTTGTACCTCTTCAGAAGCTTCAGGGCGTTCTTGCTCCCCGACCTCTCCCAAGCTCTCCACAGGTAGACCGCCTCCTCTCCGGTGACGTACTCGACCTCCCTTGCCCGGCACATCCCCATCTGCTTCTCTATCGACTTCAGCCCGCCCTCTAGTCCCACCCTGCGGCATGCGTGCCGAAGGTCGAAATGGGGGACCCGGGGCACCGACAGGGGATAATGATATTCCAAAATGGGGAGGTCGAAGGAGGAGCCGTTGAAGGTCACGAGCATCTTCGCTCCGTCCAGCGCCTGCTTCAGCGCGGCGGCGGTCAGGTCCTGCCCCCGGACCAGGGCGGTGCTCTCCCCGTTCCGATGGATGCCCACCACGGTGATGTTGGCGTATGAGGAGCGGCCGTCGGTCTCGATGTCCAGGAAGGCGGTGTCAGCGCGGAACCGATCGTAAAGCCGCCAGTGCTCCACCGTGGGCAGTATCTTGCAGAAATAGTCGGTGCGGCCACGCTCGAGGAAGGTGTCCGCCCGGTCAAGGGCGAGGTCCAGGCCGTTCTTACGTTCCAGAGATATGCCCTTGACCTTGGCCTGCCCGCGGAACTCGTCCCAGTCCCCCACTCCGCTCTTCCACAGGTTCCTCTCCTTGCCGCCTCCGATCGAGGGCAGGATCTGGAACGTCCGGCGTATCACGGCGCGGCCTAGGCCCGCTCGGGTTCATACATCTTTCGGGAGGGTCAACGAAGACCCGGGAATAAGTTGAAATAGCGTTCCCCGGTTGGAAACGATGCCCAGACGGGCGGGACGTGGTCGGAACGGACGAGATCGAGGTGATGGAGGGCGTGGTAATATCCTCTGATCTCTGTCTTCACCTGCCGGAGGAGAGGACGGTGGTGGTCGCCGACCTCCACATCGGCTACGAGTCCGCGCTGGAGGCCGAAGGGATACACATCCCCCGGGTGCAGACCAGGACGGTGAAGGAATCCCTGTCCCGCCTCATCGATCGCTACGAGCCGGACCGGCTGGTCGTGCTCGGGGACCTGAAGCACGAGTTCAGCCGCAACCTGGGGCAGGAGATGAGGGACGTCCGCTCGGTGCTGGACAGCGTGTCGGACCGGGTGGACGTGGTCCTGGTCAAGGGCAACCACGATAATTACCTGGAGAACATCGTTTCCCCGCTGCAGGTGCCGGTGGTGGGGCAGTATCGAGCCGACGGGATAACGTTCGTCCATGGTCACCTGCCCTGCGCCGACCGCCCGCTGGTGATGGGGCACGAGCACCCGTCCATCAAGATCGTGGACCGGGTCGGCGCCTACCTGAAGATGCCCTGTCACGTCCTGCTCCGAGAGGAGAGGGTCTTGGTCCTGCCCGCCTACAGCCCTCTTGCCTCGGGGACGGACCTCATGGGCGTCTCCTCCTCCGACTGCCTCTCCCCCATCCTGAAGGACCTCGATATTCGGAAGGCGGAGATTTTCGCGTGCAGCGACATCGGGCTCCTCCCCCTCGGAAGTTTGGCATCTCTTGAGGGCCTCAGATTATAATATAAACGTAATATATGTCGACGGAAAAAACGGCTCATCGCCGTTAAGCCAGTTGTTTTTCGGACCGTTGGTCGATGCAACATTGTAACAATCGTTTTGTCCTGAACAGACGTTCAGATGGTAAAAAAAGATGGCGATGATTACTGGATGGTCCATCCATCCATGAGCAAATTTAATATGATGCAACCTTATCCAATCCCTAACACTTTTACCAATCGAGGAGGGAATCAACACATGAGCAACGAAATACTTGACAAGCTAGCAGATGTTGTAGTAAAGGGCAAGATAAAGGAAGCCAAGCCCCTCGCGGAGCAGGCATTGGCTGCCGGCGTCGACCCCAAGGTGATTATCTTCGACGCATTGAGCAAGGCCATGGCCATCGTTGGCCAGAAGTACGAGAGCAAGCAGTACTTCCTGCCTCAGGTTCTCCTGTCCGCTCAGACCATGTACCAGGCCCTGGATGTGACCCTTCCCAAGCTGAAGGTTGACGCCAACGCCGTACCTGGAAAGGTCGTCCTAGCCGTTGTCGAGGGAGACGTTCACGACATCGGGAAGAACATCGTCAAGGCAATGCTGACCGGCGCTGGTCTGACCATCTTCGACATGGGCCGCGATGTGCCCGTCAAGAACCTGGTGGAGAAGGCCAAGGCCGAGGGAGCCCAGATCGTGGCTACCTCTACTCTAATGACCCCCACCCTTGCGGGTATGAAGGAGGTCGAGAGGATGCTGAAGGAAGAGAACCTGAAGGGCAAGGTAAAGACCATCATCGGTGGCGGCGCGACCTCCAAGGAGTTCTCCGCCCAGATCGGTTCGGACGCCTGGGCCTACGATGCGGTCGAAGCCGTTGCCGCTGTCCAGGCTCTCCTGAAGTAAACCAAACCTTGACAATTCAGGAGGGCCCTGTCCTCCTGCCTTAAAGTTTTTTTATTTTTCATCCTTATTGCATGCCACAGAGCTCCCGCCACGGACGATCGGAACCAGGCGGGACCGGCGTTCGGAGGAAGATATGGCGATCTTCGACGGTATCGACCTAAATGTGAGCAATACGGACAAGATCATGTTCCCCCGGGACGGTCTGACCAAGGGAGACGTCATCGCGCACTATGCTGCGATCGCCGGATACATGCTCCCTCACATGAAGGGCCGGCCGGTGACCATGGTCCGATATCCTGACGGCATCGATGGGGAGAGCTTCTACCAGAAGGAGGTCTCCGGCAGGTTCCCTACTTGGTTCCACACCATCCAAGTGGAGAAGAAGGGCGGTCATGTCGTCCACGCGGTATGCCAGAAGACCGCCGATCTGGTCTATCTGGCCAACATCAACTGCGTCACCCCTCACGTATGGTTGAGCCGCGAGGGGTCCCTCGACCGTCCCGACCGGATGATCCTGGACATGGACCCCGCGGACGACGATTTTGGGACGGTGAAGGACGCGGCGCGCCTGGCCCGGGTGATGCTGAGGGAGCTGGGTTTGGAACCGTTCGTGATGACCACCGGCTCGCGGGGCCTACATGTCACCGTTCCCCTGGACCGCACGTCCGGGTCCGAGGCGGTCATGGCCCTGGCGAAGGAGGTGGCGACCCGGATGATGGAGGCCGACGAACGTTTCACCATGGAACGCTCCAAGGGGTCAAGGGGCGACCGGTTGCTGGTGGACGTGTTCCGCAACTCCTACGCCCAGACCGGAGTGGCCCCTTACGCGCTCCGGGCCAAGGACGGCGCGCCGGTCGCCACACCTCTGGAATGGGGAGAACTGGACGATGCCCGCCTGGGCCCCCAGAGCTTCAGATGGGGGAATATCCGGGCCCGGTTGAGGGAACGGGGCGATCCATGGGCGAACATCGAGGAGAGCGCCGGCTCCGCCCTGGAGGCTTTAACCCGTTCGAGAAGATAGGTCCTCAGGACCTAGGCCTCCGGCGGTGTGCATCGGACGCTTCGTAGCGGCGTTGGCCGGATCGTCCGCCGGTCGCGCCGCGCCCACCCGAGTGGGCGATGTTCCCTTATATATAAACAATAATTTAATAAATATCCAAGATGGCCAGATGTTTCTCCGAACCAACAATTGTTTATCGGGGCTGACGAAATCTTATTATATCGTAACTATAATCTGCGGAATAGGTTACTAACTATATTTGGAGGAACTATCGTGACACCCAAAGAAAGGTTTCTAGCAGCCCTCTCTCGCAAGGATCTTGACAGGCCCGCCGTCGGATGCGTCACCCAGTCCGTCACCGTTGATCAGATGGACGCCGTTGGCATACACTGGCCCGAGGCCCACACAGATGCGAAGATGATGGCCACCCTCGGCGCCGCCGGCGCCAAGGTCTTCGGATTCGAGAACGCAAGGATCCCCTTCTGCCTGACCGTGGAGGCCGAGGCTTTCGGCGCCGTCGTGGACCTGGGGAAGGTCGACAGGACCCCCATGGTGAAGAAGCACCCCTACGAGTCCGACGCTGACCCCGTGTACGACCCCGATTTCATCAACAAGGGAAGGGTCAAGACCGTTATCGAGGCCACCAAGCTGCTGAAGAAGCAGGTTGGCGATGAACTGGCCATCGTAGTCGGGACCACCGGCCCCGTCACCATCGCCGGTCACCTGGTCGGGACCGAGACCCTGCTCCTGATGATGATCACTGAGCCGGAAACCGTCCACAAGTTCGTCAAGGTCGCCACCCAGATGGAGAAGGCGTACTTGAAGGCCCTCGTCGCCGCCGGCGCTGACGTCATCGCCATGAGCGACCCGTCCGCCTCCACCGACATGATGTCCGGTGAGATGTTCGACGAGTTCGCCAAGCCCTACATCAAGGAGGTCTGGGAGGGAGCCAAGGGCGCCAAGAAGATCCTGCACATCTGCGGTGACACCACCGTCCTTCTCGACCACATGATCGACACCGGCGCTGACGGACTATCCATCGAGGAGAAGGTCGACCCGGTCAAGGCCGTCGAGCTCGTTGGCGGCCGTGCTGCCCTCGTCGGCAACATGGGTGTCGTGCGCCCGCTGCTCCAGGGAACCCCCGCGGAGTGCCGCGAGCACGCCATCAAGATCAGGGATGCCGGCTTCAACGTCGTCGCCCCCGGATGCGGTCTCGCTGCCCGCGTGCCCAAGGCCAACATCGAGGCCATGGTCAAGGCGATCAAGGGCTGATCAGGTCCTGGCAGACGTCCGAAATCTCACAAACCCCTTCACTTTACCTTTTTATTAGAAAAATAGGAAAGGGTTTAGCCGCGCCCGTATTTCTCGCACGCCTCCCTTAGCCGGACCATGTTCTCCACCGGGCTCTTGAACGGTACCTCGCATCCGGGGGCGATGATCAGGCCCGGACCTCCGCCGTAAAGCTCGATGACCTTGCGTACCGATGCTTCGATCTCATCCGGGGCTCCGCGGAACAGCAATTCCTGGTGATTGATCCCGGACATGAGGACGACCTTGCCCCGGTGCTTCGCGAACACCTCCGGCAGGTCCACGTAGTCGTTGTTGAAGTGCACGCACGCCGCTCCCGCCTCCGCCTGCATGTCCAGGTACGGGAGCTGGGCGTCGTTGTGGAGAATGGTCCGCAAGCCTAGGGAGCGGTATTTCTCGATGAGCGAGCGTACGAAGCGGATGTCGAACTCCTCGCACATCTCCGGGGAAACCAGGGAGCCGGCCGCCCCGCTGTCGTCGATGAACACGTCCTCGACCCCCAGCGAGGAGAGCCTCTCCCCATATATCTTCAGGGACTCCAGGGAAACCCCCACCATCTTCTCGACGATGTCCGGTGAGGTCATGGCGTCCATCATGATGTTCTCATAACCCCTCAGCTCGGTGGCCACGAAGAACGGGGAAAGAGTGCTGCCGACCACCGCTACCTGCCTGCCGATGCCGTCCTGCAGGATCTTCCCGGCGCGGAGAGGCACCGACCAGAACTCATCATCCATCGGGTCGACCGCCGACAGCTTGTCGACGTCGGAGGGGTCCTGCACGGCGTGGCGGTCCATGCGGGGGTAGAAGTCCCGCTCCGGGAACCGCCAGGTGCTGCCCATGGCCCGGGCCTCGGTGAGCAGGTCCCCCCAGCCGAGCATCACATTGTCGAAGCCGAACAATTCATGGCCCTTGACGGCGATGAGGGCGAACTTCTCCGGATCTTGGAAGCCCTCCCTCATCGTCAGCCCGGCCGCGTTCAGGACATGCTTCCCCGCGCTCAGGTGCTGGTAGAACGCCGGCACCCTGTCCGGCATATCACCATCCATCGCCGCGCGGAACCTTTCTTTCGAGTTCATGAGGCAGTATATCCTCGGACGCCTAGTTCAGGGTTTCGAGCCTCCAGCATGGTGCGTTTGTTGCATCCAGGACATGCTTTTCCGTGAGATTGTATTTATACGCCCATCTCTTTTTCTGGCCGGCGACCTTCATGGGATACGGAATTGCTCTAGATGTCGGGACCAGCGGATACAGGACCCATCTTGTTGACCTCTCGAAGAACGGGAAGATCATCTCCACGGCGATCACGATGCGCCACCCCCTGCCGGGCGCCAACATCATGGACCACCTTCACTTCTGGCTGGAGAACGGCGCGGACGTCGGACATCGGATCGTCATGGACACCGTCGGACGGCTCATCGAGGTGCACGGCATCGACCCCAAACAGATCGACCGCCTCGCGGTGTGCGGCAATCCCGCCCAGGTATCCATGTTCGAAAACATCGAGATACGTGACCTGGCGTTTGCCGGGCAGTCGTTGCTGAAGCGCTTGAACGTCAAGGTGCCGGACCGCCGGGCCAAGGTCATAACCGCGGGCGACATAGGGCTCACGACCCTGAGGCCGGAGGCCCAGGTGGTCATTCCCCCGTCCATCCGCCACGAGATCGGCGCGGACGCCCTGGCCATGATCATCAAGTCGAACATGCTGGAGCAGAAGGAGACCTGCATGGTCACCGACTACGGGACCAACGCGGAGATGGGCCTGTTCTACGACGGAGAGCTGTACACCGGCTCCGCCGCCGCCGGGCCGGCCATGGAGGGCCAGGCCATCGAGCACGGGATGCTGGCCGCGCCGTACGCCATATCCGATTTCAGTTTCGCCGAGGATGGTTACTGGAACAACATCATCCTTTCCGACGCGCTCAAGCCGGTGGTGGGGACGAAGGTCAACCCCTCCACCAACGAGATCCGCTTGGTGAGCGACATCCAGGCCCGTGGGATCACCGGGACCGGGGTAGTGGCCGCGGTCGCGCTGGGTCTGGAGTCCGGGCTGATCGAACCGCCCTATATCCGCACCAAGGACAAGGTGCTCCATTTCCAGAACGACATATCCTTCGGCGAGCACGATCTGGGGGAGGCGGGCAAGGCCATGGGCGCCATCAGGGCCGGTCACCGCACCTTGATCGAAGAGGTCGGCATAGACGACAACGATGTGAAGACGATGTACCTGGCCGGGGCGTCGGGGACGTACGTGGACCCCATCAAGGCCCAGACCGTGGGTATGGTCCCCCGGGTCATCGACAAGACCGTCCAGGTGGGGAACACCTCCCTCATGATGGCCTATGACCTGCTGGTCAAGGACGAGGCGGTCGACGAGATGCAGAGGGTGGCCGACTCCATCGCCTCCAAGCACATCATGTTCGCCACCAGCAAGATCTTCGAGGACATGTACGTGAACGAGATCGCGTACTGGGTGGAGGGCATGCCCTTCGACATGTACAACGAGTCGCTGCGCAGCTCCGGCCTCCGGCCGCTGCCCCCCATCGTGCGTCCGAAGTCCACCTGCCGCATCGTCTCCTCCGACATCCCGGTGATCGGTGACAGGGGATTGAAGATCCTGGACAACGTCGGCGTCTACCTCACCGGCGGCTTCGAGGGCTGCATCGGCTGCAAGAAGTGCGCCAAGGAGTGCCCGGAGAGGGCCCTGGAGGTCCTGGAGGGCGGTCCATACGGGTTCAGCATAAAGATCGCCACCGAGCACTGCCTGGGCACCGCTTGCAAGAACTGTGAGTCGGTCTGTCCCAAGCACGTCTACCGGTTCAGCGACCTGAAGGTCACCGAGCGCAGCTGAAACCCCCCTTCTTTTTTTCACCCCCTGCCCGCGCCGTCGGCGGGTGGGATAAATGAAACGATTCGACAACGATTAATATATAATCCGCCTATCTCTGAAACGAATCCCACAAACAGCCTCTTCAAAAGCCTGTTTTTGGAACATTGTTGCAGGGATGGGCATGGACAACACCGACCTGAATATCCTGAGGCTATTGCAGGAGAACTCCAGGGAGAGCCTTGGAAAGATATCGGATGTGCTGGGCATCTCCAAGGCAACGGTCTCCCGCCGCCTTACGAGGATGGAACAGGAGGGCTACATCTCCGGGTATTCCATCCACACCAACCCTTCCCGGCTGGGCCTCATGAAGGGCATCGTGTCCCTGCAGGTCAACGGCACCGCGGTGAACGCGGTCATCGACCAGCTCAGGAACTTCAAGGAGATCGAGTCGGTCACCCGGGTCTTCGGCGATCACGGCCTGATATGCGTGGTCTTCACTGCAAGCGTGGACTCCCTGTACGAGCTGATCCAGAACGGCATCCTGAAGATACCCAACGTCCACAACGTGGAGGTGGACATAGTCATCGACCGGCTGTCCATCAATCCCGACGCCGAGTTCGAGATGGCCCGCTCGAGGATGAACAACCCCCGTTGATCATTCCGTTATCAGGCAGACCCACCGGTCATAGAAGCTATCGTTGTGGTTCTCGAAGGTCCGAACCTTGCGGCCCTCCCCCAGCGCCCACATCTTGACCAGATCGGCCTCCCTCTCGTTCTCCATGGTGATCAGCGTCTCCCTGGTCAGGTCCATAAGCTCGTGCAGGACGCTCCTCCAGATCAAGGCGGTATGGTCGTTGATGGTACCTGCCATCAGGGCGAGGCCCAGCTCGGTCGACCGGACATAGTGCCGGGCCAGGGTGGCATCTATCAGCATCGTCTCTTCCGGCAGCAGCCTTCCCCGGGCCAGCCCCAGGCTCAGCAGGGTGGCGTCATTGTCATAGGCCAGCGGGGAGAGGCCGACCTCCCTCAGCACCGCCGAGCCCATTCCTGAGCCGCATCCGCAGTCCAGGCAGACATCTCCCTGACGGCCGCCCCACACTTCCGAGAGGAGTGCCTTCACCATCTTGGCCCGGGAGGGTGAGAAGTCCTCCATGGCCGGGGGCGTGGAGCGCATCAGGGCGAGGGAATAATGCTCCCGCGTCGCCCTCATCCAATCCTCCTGGTTCGACATCATTACCTCTCCGCCCAGGCCCTCGAACCGTTCCACCGCCCCCAGGGTCGGACCCCGGAGTATGAAGTTGGTGCCCTTCCATCCCCGGCCGGTACGGAGGGCCAGCGCTAGAGGCCAGTCCTCCTCGTCCACCACCAGGCGGGCCTCCGAGGCCTCATCTCCCAGAAGCATGTCGGTGAACACCTCGTCCGGAAGGACGTTGAACGCCGGTTCGTTGAACTCGATCTCCGGCAGACCCATGATGTCGTTGATCCGCATGTGAACCCAGCGACGGGACGGCAAGCCACCGTATATCTTTATTGGCCCCGCGGAGGTCCTTCGAGAGGTTTATAATCGGGGGAGGTCATCGCGCCGGCATGAAACTGGGACCCTCACCGAAGCTGCCGGTCGCTGACGGTCAGAGATCGGTCGACCCCCGGGAAACCCTGCAGCGGATCGAACCGGCGATGAAGAAAGCAGGGATCACCAGGCTGGCCAACATCACCGAGCTGGACCGCATCGGCATCCCGGTATGTTCGGCCATCCGTCCGACGGCGGAGAAGGGGGCCATCTCCGTCTACAACGGCAAGGGGCTCACCGAGGACGAGGCCAAGGTCTCCGCCCTGATGGAGGGTTTCGAGCGCTACAGCGCTGAAGTAAGGGGCTTCAACGTCGTGCGCAAGGGCGTCGAGGAGTTCATGGCCTCTCACAACGCCATCGACCCCACGGAGCTGATACTCACCCCCGCCTCGGCCTTTCACATGAGGACCCAGCCTGTGGGGTGGGTAAAGGGTTACGACCTCAACGGGATGGAAGAGATATGGGTGCCCGCCAGTGCGGTGTTCCATCCCTATATCTCCAGGCTCGACCTGTCGCTCTTCCGCACCTCCACCAACGGCCTGGCCTCCGGCAACAACCTGGAGGAGGCGGTCCTTCACGGGCTCTGCGAGGTCATCGAGAGGGACGCCTGGTCCCTGGCCGAGGGACGGAGGAAGATCAACGGCGACGTGGTCGTCCCGGAGACCGGCCGGGTGAGGGACTTGGTCGATAGGTTCACATCCAAGGGGGTGGAGGTCCACCTCAAGAACCTGACCTCGGACATCGGGGTGCCGACCATCGCCGCTGCCACCGACGATGTGGTCATGCAGGACCCCGCCCTCCTGACCTTGGGCATAGGGACGCATCTGGACCCCGAGGTCGCGGCCATCAAGGCGCTGCTGGAGGTGGCTCAGAGCCGGCTCACCCAGATCCACGGGGCAAGGGAGGACACCGTCCAGGGGGAGCGGTCCAGGAAGCTGGGCTATGACCGCATGAAGCGCATCAACAAGATGTGGCTCACCGAGGAAGGCCCGGAGGTGCGGCTGGAGGACATCCCTTCATCCGATACCGACGACATCTTCGACGATCTCCAGGTGGTCCGTTCCAAACTGAACTCCAGGGGGCTCAAGAGCACCGTGGTGGTCGATCTCACCCGCAAGGAGCTGGGAGTTCCGGTGGTCAGGGTCATCGTCCCCGGACTGGAGGTCTTCGCTATCGACGAGGACAGGGTGGGGCCAAGGATGTTCGGGGGATCGCCCTGAGGCCGGTGATATTCCTCGGCCCCAGCCTGGAGCACGAGAGGGCCAGGGAGATCCTCGATGCCGATTACCGTCCTCCGGTGAAGCGGGGGGACCTCCAGCAGCTGCCGCCTGGAACGGACGTCGTGGGGATAATCGACGGCGTGCTGCTGACCGACGCCGCGGTGGGGCACCGCGAGATCCTGGCCCTGCTGGATGATGAGGTCAGGGTGTACGGTGGGGGCAGCATGGGGGCGCTCAGGGCGGCCGAACTGTCGGACCTGGGCATGATCGGCGTGGGAAGGATATTCCAGGAGTATTCCTCGGGCAGGGTGGACGGGGACGACGAGGTCGTGCTGGCGTACGATCCCTTCACCTTGCTGCCTTTATCCGAGCCTCTGATCAACCTCCGGCTGAACCTCGAGGAGGCCGCCGCCCGGGGGGCCGCGAGCAGGGAGAGCGTCACCCGGCTCATCTCGATGCTTAAAAGGACGTACTACCCCCGGCGGAGCTACGAGCTCCTCGCTTCCATGGTCCGCGAGAACCTTGAGGCCGATGAGGCGGAGAGCCTCTCGGAGTACCTTGTGAGAGATCGGGTCGATCATAAGCGAAATGATGCGATTTTGCTTCTAAATGCCGTTAAGTGTGGATGCTGATTTTTTCAAATTATTAACCAACGTTAAGAATGCCGAAACCTCGCTGGCCTTTCCTCAAAAATCACAATCGTTTACGGTGGTCGGTTCATCCATCCATCACCATGTTTATATCTCTCTCTTCGCTTATCAGCCTGCGACAGGGGATTTGATTTTCATCGTAGCGAAATTATCGAGCGATGAGGATCGTTCAATTTTCTTAGCCCGGCCGGGGGGACTCTGCCGGGTGAGTGAAAAGATTTGAATGGAGGAAGAAATTTGGCGAAATACAAGGACAAGATAGACTTGTATGACGACAGGGGTAAGCTTATCGAGAAGGATGTACCCCTTGAGGCTATCAGCCCTTTGAACAACCCCGCTGTGAAGCGGATCGCTTCCTTGGCCAAGAGGACCATCGCCGTGGACATGGCTGGACTTGAGAAGAGCCTCAAGACCGGACGCGTCGGCGGTGGTTACATCAAGGGCAAGGAGATCGACGCTGCGATCGTCGCGAACGGTGACAAGCTCGCTAAGAGGGTCAAGGACATCCTGAAGGTCGACAAGGACGATGACACTGAGGTCCGGTTCATCATGGACGGGAAGAGGCTGATCGTCCAGGTCCCGACCGCCCGTGTGGATGCTGGTGTCGAGTACACCACTGGCTTCACGTCTGCCGCTGCCGCGCTTACCCAGGCCGTCATTGATGAGTTCGGTGTGGACATGTTCCGCGCGAACATGGTAAAGGGAGCTGTATGGGGCAGATATCCTCAGACCCTGAACTTCCTGGGCTCGAATCTGAAGTCCATCCTGGAAGTGCCTCAGGTCAACGAGGGTGCCGGTTACGCTCTGAGGAACATCATGGCTAACCACCTGGTGGCTCTGTCTGGCAAGAACTCGATGAACGCTGCCGCTCTGTGTTCGGTCTTTGAGCAGACCGCTATGTTCGAGCTTGGTGACGCTGTTGGGCCGTTCGAGAGGTACCACCTGCTGGGTCTGGCCTACCAGGGACTGAACGCGAACAACATGGTCGTTGACCTGGTCAAGGAGAACGGCAAGACCGGAACCGTCGGTACTGTCGTGGAGTCCGTCGTCGGCCGCGCTCTCGAGGACAAGGTCATCAAGGTCAAGGAGAAGCTGCCTTCTGGATACAAGGTGTACACCACCAACGACTTCCCGCTATGGAACGCTTACGCGGCCACCGGTATGCTCGCTGCGAACATGGTCAACATCGGTGCTGCCAGGGCTTCTCAGGCCGTTCCTGCGACCATCCTGTACTACAACGACCTGCTTGAGCATGAGACCGGACTGCCTGGTGTCGACTTCGGGCGTGCGATGGGTGTTTCCGTCGGTATGTCCTTCTTCAGCCACTCCATCTACGGTGGCGGCGGCCCCGGTCTGTTCCATGGTAACCACGTCGTGACCAAGCACTCCAAGGGCTTCGTCATCCCGTGTATTGCCGCTGCCTGCTCTCTGGACGCGGGTACCCAGATGTTCTCGCCTGAGCACACGTCCACCATCGTGAAGGATGTGTTCGGAGACATACCCGAGTTCAAGGCGCCGTTGAAGGCTATTGGCAAGGAGGCCAAGAAGCTGAAGTAATCGGTCTGGTGAACGCCTGATGACAAGTACTGATGCCCCCGAAGCTGTCCCGTTGCCGGAGATCCTGATATTCCCTAACAGGCTGCTCAAGGCCGAGACGACCGAGAAGCTGCTGAACAGGATCTACGGGGTCCCCCACGTGAGACAGGTCAACATCGCCGGAGAAGGTCTTCCGGCGGTCCTTGGCTCTGGCCCAGGAAAGGGATTGCCCAACGAGCACCCTGAACGCAAGGTGATAACAGTCAAGGGAAAAGAGGTTGAGCTCCGACTGCTGGTTGGAAGGGTGTTCGTCGAGATCGACGACATCGACCACGTGCAGAACGCTCTGGAGGAGATCGACGCGATATGCACCGAGCTCCTCCCGTTCGGATATAACCTCGAAGTAGGCAGGTACTCGAAGTACAGGCCGACCGTGACCGATTACAAGAAATGCAAGAGGTAATCACTATGGCATACCAAGCTCAGTTCTATCCTGGCAACAGCCAGGTCGCTAAGAACCGGCGCCGGTACATGGATCCCTCCCAGAAGCTGAGGAAGCTCAGGGATGTCTCCATGGACGACGTCGTGAGGATCATGGGTCACAGGGCCCCTGGATCCGAGTACAAGAGCATTCACCCCCCACTGGAGGAGGGCAACGAGCCGGATGACCTCATCCGCAAGTTGGTCGTGCCCATCGAGGGCGCCAAGAAGGGCGACAGGATCAGGTATATCCAGTTCACCGACTCGGTGTACTTCGCCCCGATGGTTCCGTACCTGAGGGCCTGGATGTACTTGACCAGGATGCGTGGCTTCGACACTGGTACCCTTTCCGGCAGACAGATCATCGAAATGAGGGAGAGGGACCTTGAGAAGGTCTCCAAGGAGTTCATCGACAACGAGACCTTCGACCCCGCCAAGACCGGTATCAGGGGCGCCACTGTGCACGGGCACGCTTGCAGGCTGGACGAGAACGGCCTGATGTTCGACGCCTGGCAGAGGTACCGCTGGAACGCCAAGAAGGGAGAGGTCGAGTACACCAAGGACCAGGTCGCCATCCCGCTGGACAAGCCCATCTCTGTGGGCAAGCCCCTGCCCGATGCCGAGCTAAAGAAGATGACCACCATCTTCAGGGTCGATGGAGTGGACATGCGCGCCGATGAGGAAGTCATGGCCATGAACCTGAGGATACACCGGCTGAGGACCCTATGCGGGTTCCAGGCCTACGCCCTCAAGGGGGAGTAAATCTATGGCTAAGGAAAAGGAAAAGTTGTTCCTGGACGCGATGAAGAAGAAGTTCAAGGAGGCCCCGACCGAGGTAAACACTCACTACTACACCTTTGGCGGCTGGAAGCAGTCGGAGAGGAAGAGGCAGTGGGTCGAGCAGGCCAACAAGATCGCGAAGCAGCGTGGGATCCCGATGATGAACCAGGACATCGGTGTTCCTCTGGGCCAGCGTGTGCTGATGCCCTACCAGCTGTCCCACACCGACATCTACGCCGAGGCTGATGACCTGCACTTCGTCAACAACGCCGCCATGCAGCAGGCGTGGGACGATATCCGCAGGACCGTCATCTCCGGTCTGGACACCGCTCACGCTGTCATCGAGAAGAGGCTGGGCAAGGAGGTCACTCCTGAGACCATTAACCACTATCTCGAGACCGTGAACCACGCTATGCCCGGTGGCGCCGTCGTTCAGGAGCACATGGCTGAGTGCAGCCCCGCCCTTACCGCGGACTGCTACGTGAAGGTCTTCTCCGGTGACGACGAGCTCATCGGCCAGATCGACAAGCGGTTCGTGATCGACATCAACAAGGAGTTCCCCAAGGACCAGGCCAAGCAGCTGAAGGACGCTATTGGCAAGTCCCTGTGGCAGAAGGTTGCTTGCCCGACCATCGTCGGCCGCGTTTGCGACGGTGGTACCATGTCCCGGTGGAGCGCCATGCAGATCTCGATGTCGTTCATCAGCGGCTACAGACTGGCTGCCGGTGAGGCCGCCATCGCCGACTTCGCGTTCGCCGCAAAGCACGCGTCCGTCGTCGAGATGGGTACCATGATGCCCGCCAGGCGTGCCCGTGGACCCAACGAGCCCGGTGGAATTCCCTTCGGGTTCCTGGCTGATATGGTCCAGTCGCTGCGTGTCAAGCCTGACGACCCCGCCAGGGCCTCTCTTGAGACCGTTGCGCTGGGTGCTGTTGTCCTCGACCAGATCTACCTCGGTTCGTACATGTCCGGCGGCGTCGGGTTCACCCAGTACGCTACCGCGGCCTACACCGATGACATCCTGGAGGACTACACCTACTGGGCCATCGACCTGGTCAAGTCCAAGTACGGCGGGCTGTGCAAGAGCAAGCCGTCCATGGACCTGATGGAGAAGCTCGGTTCTGAGGTCAACTGCTACGCTCTCGAGATGTACGAGAGGTACCCGGCCGCGATGGAGGCCCACTTCGGTGGTTCCCAGCGTGCGACCGTCGCCGCTGCTGCCACTGGTATCGCTTGCGCGATGGCCACCGGCAACGCCGACTTCGGTGTCAACGGCTGGTATCTGTCCATGCTCCAGCACAAGGAGAGGCACGGCCGCCTCGGGTTCTACGGGTACGACCTGCAGGACCAGTGCGGTTCCGCGAACTCTCTGTCCTACAGGAGCGACGAGGGCCTGCCCTTCGAACTGAGGGGTCCGAACTACCCGAACTACGCCATGAACGTCGGTCACCTGTCCGGTTACTCCGGAATTGCGGCTGCCTCTCACGCGGCTCGCGGCGATGCCTTCGCCTGCAGCCCGCTGATCAAGGTTGCCTTCGCCGACAAGAACATGCCGTTCGACTTCGCCAACATCACGAAGGAGTTCGGCCGTGGCGCCCTGAGGGAGTTCATGCCCGCGGGCGAAAGGTCCACCATCATCCCCGCGCAGTGATCTCATGATCGTCGGTGATATCGTAAGGTACAGGAACACCGGAACGGTGGGAAAGGTAGAGGACATCAAAGTGGACGGACAGGTGACCTGGGCTCTCCTGGACACCTCGAAGCTCTACTATGATGCGACCTCTCTCGATCCCGCGTCACCGGACGACTACCGCGAGATCATCGACCGTGAGGCGGGTGGGAAGGATCAGCTGGAGGACATCATGCGTCTCCGCCAGGAAATGGAGGAGATGGCCGAGAAGGTCTCCAGGATCACCCCGTCCGGCGCAGGTTAGGACCTAACCGACACAAACCCTTTCCCTTCACCTTTTTACGTTCCTCTGATGGGCGGAGCCATCGTCGCCCGGGGAGCCGATCGCGGGGCATCCCTCACAACAACAGATGGGAAAACACATATGGGTTCATCTGACAGAACAACTCTGGCTTGGCCATGGGCCTGGACGATCTGCCCCCGGGATGGACGATCAGGCACGACTATGGGCCATGGGGCGACAATAGGTCCATGGGCTCCGAGGATGCGGGAAGCATCGTGCTAAAGTTCGTCGACGCCGGGAATGCCAAGGCCGAGTACATGTCCGTGTTCCTGTTCCGTTTTGATTGTCCGGACAAGGCCGCTCTATATTTCCAGGACGCCTATGGGGATGAGGGCGTGGACATATCCACCGTGGAAACGGTCGATTTCGGGGATGAGGCCATGTTGTGCAGAGGCAACTGGACCGGTAGAATGGGCGCCATCAAGACAGTCGTGTTCAGAGAGTACAACGTCATCGGGATCATCGTTCACGAGACCGCCTGGCAGGTCGGCCTCAACGATGGAACGACGATCGGCATGGTCCGGCTGCAGCAGGAGAAGCTGATGGTCTGATCAAAAAAAAGGATGAGGGGGCGTTGTGCCGTCCCCGTTATCCGACGATCGCCCGGCGAAAGCCCACCGGCCGTCAGATCTCCCCATCCCAGTTGAAGCCGACAAGGATGGAGGCGAGCTTTGGATCGTCCTCATATCCGTGCATCTCCCGGAGCATCATGTCCGCCGGCGCGGAGGGCGAGCAGGAAACGACATCGGACATGCCCAGTTCCTCGACCTCGGGGAAGGACACCGGGGGCATCACGAAGAACTCCTTGTTCCCTCCCCTCCGCTCCGGATAGATGACGAACTCCTCCGAGAGCCAGATGATCTCCTCCTTCACGTTCTCCAGGAACTTCTTCTTGAACGGGGGCAGGATCTCCTCCCCCAGCACGACCCCGCTGTTGGTGAGCAGCATGACCGTTGGCTCCGGTGGCGGCCGGAAACTAGCCTTCTTGATGATGCATACGACATGCTTGCGGTGGAGACACTCCTCGACCCCTTTGTTGATGACCGGGATATTCAGGGCCGCCTTGATCTCCTTCTCGATATCCCAGATCTTGTCCCTGCAGATGTCGTTGAGGACGAACGCGTGGACGGTGCCCCGCATACCTCTCAGACGTTCAAGGACATCGTTCATCCTCGCCATGCCCGCTGCAATCGTTTAGGAACTCATAAACCTATCCCAGGCTGGATGGGGTCCATCCAGGCACGCCGGGTGCAGGTCCGGAGCAAGCTTTATTATTCCATCCGTTGGTCATATCGAGCATGTCCTTGACCCTTATCGCCAAGCAGCAGCCGCAAGCCATCAACAAACTGTACGCCCTCAGGCATGAGGTGTTCAAGGACGGGGCGCTCTCGTCCAAGGAGAAGGAGCTCATCGCGGTCTCCCTGGCCCTGACCATGAAGTGCGATACGTGCCTGGAGACCCATGCCAAGGCGGCCAAGGACCTGGGAGCGACCAGGGACGAGCTGCGAGAGGCCATGCTGGTGGCCATGTATCTGGTGGGACCTTCAGCAGTGGTCTGGAGCCCCATCATCGATGAGGTCCTGGAAGAGGGGAAGTAGGTCAGCAGTCGAACTCGAACCGGACCGCCCGCTTGAGCCCGAACCCCGCGGCCACCTCGGCCGATTTTATCAATGCTGACGGTACTGGGCAGGCGGAATGGGCGAGCACCTTCCCGCAGGCGTTGTACACCGGATTGGAGGAGAAGGGCATCTTGAGGGCATCGAAGGGGGTCAGCTCCTCCGGCAGCTCGCCCTTGAGCTTCTTTACATGAGGACAATCGGTATCAATTTCGAAGTGGATGTTGCCGTCGACGTATTTGGCGACGATCTTGGTCTTGAACCTGCAGACACCGGGGTCCACTGACAGGCAGATCTGCCCGGAGCCTTCATTTACCGAGGACATGGGGGGCATGAGGCAGGCCGTGAATTAATCCTTTCTCATAGATGTCCCGTATGGTCCTAGGTGAATCCCTGTTCCCGGCGGGCCTTGGAGACCATCTCGAACATCCCGCCCTTGGTGATGTCCACGATCCCTATCACCGCCACCGCCTCTCTCTTCCTGATGATGGGGACGACGACCACGGGGACACCGCGATATGGGCCGTACGGAGCCAGCTTGCGGACCACCGCGCTTCTCTTGAGCGCCTCCTCCAGCACCGGCCCGGTGAAGTTGGTATCGATCACTTCTCCGTCCTCGCACCGGACCCCGTAGTGGTTCTTGCTACGCATGGTGATCGGAAGCCGGCCCACCAGCTCATGCATCGCCAGAGCGAGGCATCGCAGGTCCTCGGCCTCGGCGTCCGGGCTTATCAGGCCTATCGGCCCTCCCTCGCGCCAACACGGCCGGGGGCTGTCGCTCAGGGACAGGGCAGCGGTGACCGCGCCCTTCTCCGCTACCTCGTAGGCATTGGCGGTACCGATGATGACCACGTCGTTCTCTTCGAGGGAGAAGGCTGAACGGATGGGGGCCAGCAATGACTGGTCGGCCTCCATCTGGTCTCCGGGGAAGATCAGCCGGCCGTCGCTCACTACAAGAGTCGTCGCCCCCACCGCGCCGGCCCGGACCGCCTCGTCCCTCTGCTCATAACCCGTACCGATCCGGTCGGCCATGCCCTTAACCAGGACCGCGCAGTCATGGTTGGAGATGGTGAGGCCGTCGATCAACACGGGCGTGGCCGAGATCCCGGAACTCCGGAACGTCTTCACCCCTCGTTCGGTGAGGACGGCACCGAGCTTGGTGTTCTCGATAGAGCCCTCCCGGATCATCTTGTCGAGGATCGTGCGGGTGCTCCCCTCCCCGATGCCCAGGATCTGGGTGAGCATCTTCCGGCCCATCGGCCCCTTATTGTACAGGACTGAATAGGTCTTCCATACATGGAAGAGGGTGAACTTGGGGTTCGGTCCCTCTCCTGAGTAGGTCTGAAACTTCAAGACCATATGACCATGGATGGTGCATCCATCCTAAATATGTTTCCAGATGTGACCAATGTCCATGACGAGTGGTAGAGGGCACATGATGAGAATAGCGACGGTCTTGGCAAAATAGAAAAGGTTTGGGAAGGGGTTTTGAGGTGGCGGAATCGAGCAACTATTGCTTCTTTCACGGTAGTTGATGGTCTACGATCTCAACGCTGGTCTGCAGGAACGGTATCCCCGGCCACAATCACCTCCCTGGGCAGCGCCTTTACCGGCGGGGCTTCGGTCTTTATGAAGTCAGAATCGTCGGTGAACAGCTGATCATCGGCCATCGTTCCTCTGGTGGCCCTCAGTATCGCCCCAGTGACACCGCCGGCGACCAAGGTTATGACCACTACACCGACCGCGGCGATGACATTGGTGAAGCTCCCGACGATGATCGCGGCGCTCAACGCTCCTATCCAGCCTCCGACACCGTGCAGGTTGTGGACGCCCATCACATCTAATGCGCCGATCTTCTTGCACAGCCACGGCTGCAGGTAGATGAAGGCGAGCGCAGAAAATGCACCGGCGATGAGACCGATGATCAATGCGCCCCACTGGTTCACGGACAGCAACGGGGATCCGATGGCGACCGGACCTGCGAGCATGGCGTAGGTATAGATCAGCGGGTTCACTTTCTTCTGTACCAACTGGCAGATGATGTAGGTGGTGATTATTGATCCGATGCCTGCCATGTAGCAAGTGATCATGCCCCAGGTCACCTGGTCAGCGGGGAGCAGCGCGGTCACGAAAGATGGCCACAGCATCCACAACAGCATTGACGCCAACCATACGAAGGTAACGCTGTGCGTCGTGGTGAACATCGGCTCGTTGAACGCCCTCTTTTCCCTGATCGCCAGGATCACTCCCATGCCGAAGTAGGCTGCGCACATGTGCACGAGAATGGACCCACCAGGGTCGACCACACCTTCCAGGTAGGTGAACATGAAGAACTCGACCAAGGCGAACACCGGGCCGAAGATCGCGCCCACTAACAGGTACTGCCACATCTTCACAGTTCCAAGGAACATACCTATGGCGATGACCACGGTAATGGAACAAATGACTCCCATGAGCATCAGGGATTGGTCCCATGCCCGGTCGAAGTAGAACTCCTGGACCGCCATGTATGTAAGGAAGCTGGTGACCGTCACGAGCAGAACTGCCAGGGCGATACCCCATTCGAACTTCCTGATGAACATCATCAGGAAGGCCACGAGCATGAGCATGAACCAGACGTCCATGTTCTTGTTCCATTTCGTGAGCTCGTCCTGTACAAGCGTCGTATCTGGAGTGGAACCTTCTTGTCCAGTAGGTGTCAGGAGCTCTTCCCCGGCCGCTGACGCCGTTCCTACCGGCAACGAGATCATCACTGCCAGACACGCAATCACTAGCGCCAATGCTAGCGTAGCTTTCAATCCATTTCTCATTTTCCTCTCCTCCTATCGTTTCCTCCTGAATATTTAAATGAAGAATAATAAAAAAAATAGGGTTTAAGGGGTTTTGCTAGACCTACTTGATCATGAGACCGAAGTCCCTCAGTTTCTTGACGGCACCATCATAGATCTGGAGATACTCGTCAGTGGGCTTCACGGTCTTTACATCGTAGCACTCCTGGAAGCGCTTGCCTGCAGGCGCGGTCTTATAGTGGTTCTCGTAGCTGCTGACCAGTTTCTCCACGATGCTGTTGATCTCAGAGACCTTTCTTCCCGCAGTAGCGATCGCGGCCTCTCCCATGATCCTTGCTTCCATGCCGGTGGTCTTGTCCATCGCCACACCCTTGGCAGCGGCGGACCCGGACAGCATCTCACGGCCGGAAGCGGTGTCCACCATGGCCTGAGCGGCCGTTTCCAGCAGACACATCTCGGTGCACGGACCGGCAACGGGGTAGTACTGGTTAGCTATCAGCAGGTCGGTGTTTGCATCCACGGCCGCTGCCGCATGTCCCGCGATCTGTAGGGTCTCCCTGGCAGTGGTGATGCCCCACCGGATGTGGATCGGTCCGTCCAGGTGGAAGTTCCCGCTGAACAGGGTGAACGATGCCAGGTGGGTAGCGACGTCGCAGATGGCGGTCTCCTCGACCCCGCCACAGTATCCACCGAATATCGGCATCTGCTCGATCATGACGGTGTCACCGTTCTGGGTCCATCCAGCAAGCATGTTAAGAGCAGCCATATCGATCTTCAGCTCATTGAGCTGGGAGCACTCGTGAGAGTCGCAAGGCCTGAGGCCGCCCATGAGGTTCGAAGCGAGACGCCCCGCTGCGGACAGCGGTGTCTCCGGGCCCTATATAGCCATGTACGGTCGTCCGGCCCTTATCCTGGCCTCCCTCACTGCCCTCAGCTCAGCAAGTTCCGCCTTGATCTCCCACGGAGTGTTGGTCGTCGCGCTGTGGCCCTCTATGGTGGCCATAACTCCGTTCACCAACGTGTCCACAGTGGATTCCTGGGCGTAACTCTGCATGACCTGAACGAATACTTCCTCGGAGACCGGTGCTCCGGTAGGTCCTCCCTGAATGATGGGCTTTCTGGCCTCGTTCCCGTGCCTGGGCTCGAAACGGGCAGCGTCCTTGTACTCGCCCAGAACAAGCGCCTTGGGGGTCTTCTTGATCCCTTCCCTTATCTCATCCTCGGTAACATGAAGGACACGTCCAAGATCTGAGTTGTAGTAACCGGTGGTAACAAGCATATCCATGCCTGCCTGGAACAGCCGGTTCTTGATGTCCTTATCTTCAGGGATCATCTCCTTTCCGAACTTGATGTTATACTTCTCCTTCATGGCCGTGGCGTTCGTCGGGATTATCTGGTAGTCCCACTCCGCCTCGGTGACCTTCTTTCCCTTCATGAAGCGGTCGTACACATCATAGACGGTTAACGGTCTAACGGATGCCATTTATTCACCTCACCAGAGAGTTGACCATTTCCACGGCCTCAGCACCGGACGGGCAGTACTTGTCCCCACCGATGCTCTTTACCCACTCCTCGTTGGCGGGCGCACCACCGAATATGGTCTTCACTTTCACTTTCTCTTCCTTCAGGAGGTCGACGATGTCCTTCTGAACAACCACCGTGGTCGTCATAAGGGCAGAAGCGCCAACGACATCGGCCTTGTTCTCCTTGGCCGCCTCGATGAACTTCTCAGGTGCCACGTCCCTTCCGAGATCGATGACGTTGTATCCCGCACCTTTGAGCATTGCTGCCACGACGTTCTTGCCGATCTCGTGGATGTCACCGAGAACGGTGGCGATCACAACGGTACCCCTCATTGCTGAGGCACCCTTGGTCATTACCGGCTCGAACACCTTCAATGCCTTCTCCATGGCTTGAGACGCCGCCAGAACCTGGGGCAGGAAGATCTTAGCATCGTCGAACTGCTTGCTAATGGTCTCCATGCCCTTACCCAGGCCCTTCTCCACTGCCTCGCCTGGTGCGATCCCGGCCGCCAAAGCCTCCTTAGCCGCGGATTCGGCCAGCTTGACATCCCAGGTCTCTACAGATTTCTTGAGACGTCCCATTATTTCAGCTTTGTCACTCATTTAGTTTCCTCCGAACTTTTCCATTCATTCAGTATAAATGGTTTGTCAGGATATTAGTTTTCTAATATATAAAATGCTACTATAAGATAGAAATGCTTTTATACTTATATGTTTGACTTTATAAGAGAAAAAGCAATGTTTTAAGTACATGTGTAATGAATGGCTCAGTTATAAAGAAAATCTATAAATATTTTATATCGACTCCCCCCCTTTCAGGGAGGAAAGATGAGGCGGAATAAAAGAGATCAGGATCCAATCATACATGAGTACATGATCAAGAGCGCATCCCATTCCCCTTGGCCATTCAGCGTCTCGACCGTTCGAGATATTATAACTAACAAAGATAATAGCGTACGATCATCATATCCGGTGATCGGACTGCTCCACAGCAGGGCGGTCAGCCTGAAGGAGGGTTGGTCCGGGACCACCTGGCCTCTACAGCTAAGGCAGCCGGGTTCAACTCCCGGGCCCTTCGCCATCCTTTCAGATTGTAATCCTCTTGAAGGTGACTAGTATGGTCTTCGAGTGGACCCCCTCCCAGAAACAGAGACTCAGAGAACTGGGGAGAGCAAAAGGCCCGGAACAGGAGTTCGCCAATGTCGATGAGAGGGACCTGGCCTTCACCAAGGAGGTCTCCCAGCTCCAGTCGGCGAACCGCCGGAAGATCAGGGATCTGCAGACCCGGCCAGAGCGCCACCAGATGGTCCAGGCCGAGGACGTGATCGCCAGGGCCCTCATCGCCGATGGGTTCATGGAGGTCAAGACCCCGACCATCATATCGAAGGGCTCCCTGGCCAAGATGGGCATCGACCATTCGCACCCACTTCACGAACAGGTCTTCTGGTTGGATGAGGCCCGTTGCCTCCGGCCCATGCTGGCACCAAACCTCTATTTCCTCATGCGGCACCTCAGGAGGAACGCCGTATTGCCTCTCCGCATGTTCGAGATAGGACCCTGTTATCGTAAGGAATCTCATGGCTCGAACCACCTCGAAGAGTTCACGATGCTCAACCTGGTGGAGATGGCCCCCAAGGACGATGAGATGGGGCACCTTCGCAATCACATCGATACGGTCATGACAGCTATTGGATTGAAGTATGATCTCAGAGAGCAAGATTCCGAAGTGTATGTTAAAACGATAGATGTCGAAATAGACGGCGTGGAGGTGGCCTCGGCCGCAATGGGGCCGCATAAACTGGACCACGCTCATGGTATCACCGATGCCTGGGTCGGAGTCGGTTTCGGTCTGGAGAGACTTATTATGATGAAGAATGGCGAGAACAACATCAAGAAAGTGGGGCGAAGCCTGATCTACTTAGGAGGGGCCCGGCTTGATATATAGGTCCAAGGGGCCCAAGAGCTTCGATCAGCTAGGGTATCTTCTGCAGAAGGCGTACGAAGGGAGGCACCTATCTCTTGGGGAGTTGGAATGTCTCCTCTCCACAAGGGACCCCGATATGCTGACGTCGTTGTTTAAAACCGCAAGGGCGGTCAAGGAAAAAAATTTCGGTACATCGATCTACTGCTATGGGTTCGTATATTTCTCCACCCATTGCCGTAACGATTGCTCTTTCTGTTTCTATCGAAGATCGAACCCATCCAGCGTCAGGTACAGGAAGACGGACGAGGATATCATCGATCTCGCCACCGCCCTGGAGGATTCCGGAGTGCATCTGGTGGACCTGACGATGGGAGAGGACCCCGTACTGCACAACGGGAGCGGCTACGGGCGGTTGATCGAGATAGTCCAGAAGGTCAACGACGCGGTCAAGGTGCCCCTGATGATATCTCCGGGCGTTCTACCCAGTGATATATTCACCGACCTTACGAATGCCGGGGGGGACTGGTTCGCCTGCTATCAGGAAACGCATAACCGCCGGCTGTTCGAGCAGTTGAGGCCGGAGCAGGACTACGATATTCGATTATTACAGAAGGAATGGGCGAGACGCTCGGGGATGCTGGCCGAGGAGGGAATAATGATAGGGGTCGGTGAGACCATCGCCGATCGGGCCCGTTCGATCCAGATCATGGGGGACCTTGGGGCACGTCAGGTCCGGGCCATGAGCTTCATCCCCCAATGCAACACGCCTATGTCCAGCAGGGACACGGCGCAATTCCTGGAGGAACTGGTGGCTATTGCGGTCATGCGCCTGGTGTACCCCGACCGATTGATACCGGCCAGCCTGGACATCGAGGGCATCAGCGGCCTCCGGTCAAGGTTGGAGGCCGGGGCCAATGTGATCACTTCGATCATCCCGCCCAGCAAGGGACTGGCCGGAGTGGCACAGCACGAACTGGACATCGATGGTGGAGGCAGGACCGTTTCCCAGATCGAGGAGGTGCTGGATGGCATGGGGGTTCGCCTCGGCACTCCAGCCGACTATGCTTCCCGCATCGAGGAGTGGAAACTTAATGACAGGTCCATGGGAGTGGTCCATTGAAGCTCGGCATCGTGGGAGGGGTCCTCCAGGGCATGGAGGCCGCCTATCTCGCTCGAAAGGCGGGGTACCAGACCGTGGTCTTCGACCGATGGGATGAGGCACCGGCGTTCTCATTGGCCGACGAAAGTATCGTCTTGGACGTGGTCAAGGAGAGGAAGAAGGCGATGCGGTGGCTTGCCGACTGTGATGCGGTGCTACCGGCCAACGAGAACATGGAAACCCTGAGGATGCTGGATGATATGTTCAGAGAGACCGAGGTCCCCATGCTCTTCGACCTAAAGGCATATGAGATCTCATCATCGAAGGTGCTGTCAAATCAATACATGGAAAGGCAGGGGGTGCCAATGCCGGGGAGCTGGCCCGAGTGTGGCTATCCCGTGGTAGTAAAGCCATCAGGCCAGAGCGGTAGCGCCGGGGTGATCAAGGCGACCTGTGATGCCGATCTTCAGAGGGGGATCCAAAAGGTCCGCGAACTCAACGACGAGGTGATCGTCCAGGAGTTCGTCGAGGGTCCGAACATATCGATCGAGGTGATCGGCAACGGCTCCGAGGCGGCCCCCATGGTCCTGACCGAAGTGGTCCTCGATAATTCCTACGACTGCCGAATGGTGAAGTGTCCCGTAGATGGTATCACCGACGAGGTAAGTAGGTCGTTCAGTTCCGACGCTCAGAAGCTGGCCGAGGGGATATCCCTCCGGGGGATAATGGATGTTGAGGCCATCGTCAAGGACGGCCTTCCCAAGGTACTCGAGATCGATGCGCGCATACCCAGCCAGACCCCTGCGGCCGTGTATCACGCTACCGGCATCAATCTTGTGGAAAGGCTCGTAGAGGCGCTGGTCGAGGACAAGGTGGATCCGAACTGCCCTCGACACGGAGCGGCCATCTATGAGCATATCGCGGTGGACGGGAACGTCCTGAGGTTTTGTGGAGAGGGGGCATTCTCCGAGGTCAGGAGGCCGAGGATCGAGCCGGGCCTGTTCGGCTCGGACGAGATGATCACCGACTTTGAAGCAGGCAAGAAGTGCTGGAGGGCTACGATCATCTGCTCCGGAGCGACTCCAGAGAATGCCTGGGCAAGGAGAACCAGATGCATACATGACCTAATGGAGCAGAATTCCTTGATCACGGTCGGGGAAGCGGAGATGCACCAATGACACGATTGACGCCGGAGATGATACGGAACGTCCCGCGTGCCTCGGCTGAGAGGGACGCGGACCTCGTTAAGGTCCTCGGAACGACGCTGAAGGGACTGGCGTATGAGGCTGTCGGGATCAGCCCACGTGACCTGGTCATGGAGGAGCTGACCGCCGCTGCTGTGCCCGTCACTTCCGGGAAGGGCGCCACCGAGGGGTTCACCGAATCGGTGAGCGCGATCGCGGAGCATCTGGGAATGACCTCTTTCGTGACCGAGCGAACAGACGTGGCTGGCCTCAGCGACGCCCTGTCCGCGGGAGTGGACATGATATTCATGGCCGATGACGAGGAGTTCGTGGCCATGAACTGCCATGCGAGAAAAGTCGCCACCAACACATGCTCGACGGCCCTCGGCTACTTCACCGCGTTAAGGCTAGCGGCGGGAGGACTGCAGGGAAAAGAGGTACTGCTCATCGGTGCGGGAAGGGTCGGAAGCTGCGCCGCGGAGCTCCTGTGGCGGGAGAAGGCCCTCGTCACCGTAGTGGATGCCGACATCACCAAAGCGGAGGCGCTGCGCAACAGGTTCAAGGAACTCCGGGTGAGCGATGACCTAAAGGCAATGGTCGAAACTAGCTCCCTGATCTTGAACGCTTCACCCGCCCGCATCCCCGGGCCTTGGATCAGGGAAGGGGCTGTAGTGTCCTCTCCGGGCATGCCATTCTCCTACGATGATGAGGGCATGAGCAAGATGGGTGGGCTCATCCACGACCCCCTCCAGATAGGGGTATCGGTGATGGCAGTATGGAGCGCCAGCTTTTCACTGTCCAAGAAGGCGTTGCCGAACGGCGGGCTGGTGGGGATGGAGGCGATCTGATGGGCAGCCTGGGGATAGCCTTGGACCTCGGCACGAGCGGCTTCCGGGCCCAGGCGATCGACCTGGAGACCGAGAAGACATTGTCCACGGCGATAACCACCCGTCACCCCATCCCGGGATCGAACGTCATCGACCACATCAATTTCGCTATCGATGCCGGCGAGAACGAGGCCAACCGGCTGATAGTGGACACCGTCGAACGGTTATTGCCCCTGCTGCGGGTGGACATGGAGAACGTCACGACCATGGCAGTGTGTGGGAACCCCTTCCAACTCTCTCTGTTCCAGAAGATCGAGATAAGGGACCTGGCCTACGCCGGGAAGAAGATGCTGGAAACCCTCAAGGTCGTTCCGCCCAAGCGGGACGGGGATGTCGTCCCCGCGGTAGACCTTGGACTGCGCTCGCTTCCTCGTGCTTCAGTGGTCATCCCTCCGGCGGTTGGCCATGAGATCGGGGCCGATGCACTGGCCATGCTGCTCATGACCGGCTCTTTGGAGGAGGAGGAACCATGCTTGGTGATAGATTACGGCACCAACGCAGAGATGGCCCTAGTGAAGGATGGGGAGATATACTCCGGGTCGGCCGCTGCCGGTCCTGCTCTGGAAGGTCAGCAGATCGAAATGGGGATGCTGGCAGCGCCGGGGACCATCTCCGACGTCAACATCAAAGGGGACGCATGGGAGTGCTGGGTCCTTGACCGCGGGTACGAGGCCAGATTGGGAGATAGCGTTGATCCTGTGACCGGGGCCATAAGGAACAAGGGGGCAATGCACGGACTGGCCAAGGGGATCACCGGCACCGGGGTCGTTGCCGCGGTCGAGTGCGGGATCAGCTCCAACCTCATCAAATTGCCGAAGATCGGCACACCTGATGGCCTGCTTCACTTGCAGGACGGCATCCATATAGCCGAGCGTGATGTCGCCGAGGCTGGCAAGGCCATCGGAGCACTTCGTGCCGGCTATCTGACCCTTATGAGGGAGGTAGGTCTATGGGTCGACGACGTTCCTACTTCCTTCATGTCCGGTGCGTCCGGTCTATACGTGGACGCGCTGAAGGCTCAGAGGATAGGGATGGTATCCCCCGGTTCCAGTCGCATCGTTCAGTATGGCAACACCTCATTGGCCCTGGCCCGTGACCTCGCTATCGGAAAGATCGAACTGGACGATCTGAGGGATTTCGCCCGCAAGCTCAGGGCGACCCACTGCATGTTCGCGACCTCCGAGACGTTCAAGAATCTCTATTCCATCGAGCTGTCCCTATGGTCATATGGTATGCCGATGTCCTCCTACAATGAGATGCTGGACATCTATTCCCTTCCTCACCTGCGGCTCGAGCCGGTCAAGGCGACGGTAGAACGCAGGGTGAGCAGGGACATACCGGACCTGGGGGAGATGGGAGTAACCTTCCTCGATGAACCTGGTGCCATGCTCATCGGGGAGCTCGACGGCTGCATCCAGTGCGGAAAATGTGTTAATGCCTGCCCTGAGGATGCCCTCGCTGTTGTGGACGAGACAACTCCGTTGGCGTGGGTCCGTTCCGACCTCTGCCTGGGAACAGCATGCAAGCGATGCGAACTGGTCTGCCCCGAGCACGTGATGAAGATCAAGCTTTTGAGGGTCGCGAAATAAGAACGATCCGACTTACAAATCCGCATCGGCAAAGCCGGTCGGAAGCAGTAGTGTGAACTATCTGGATTCCCATTATATCGGTCTCCGCTAAACGATAGCTAAGACTATAATCCCTCACGACCATATCATGGTGCCCCCTCCGTCCAATTTTATCGGTCAGGGGAGGTCCGTACGTTCAGATCATGGAGGGAATTGATTGAAGGATAAGGACGATGTGCTGGCCTTGTTGAAGAAAGCCGTCGGCACCTGGAACATCGGGCTCGCGATCGAAACCGCGAAGGAGGCCGTGGCAATGGGCATCGATCCTACCGAGGCCATAGAGTGCCTTGGCCAGGGCATGATAGGTATCAGCGAGGCGTTCAATGAGGGGAGGATATACTTGCCACAGGTTCTGGCAGCGTCTCAAGCCATGGAAGATGCCATCATGGAGTTCGAGCCGGTCATGGCCGGAAAGCTGATGCCGTCAAAGGGAGTGGTCATCATCGGGACGGTGCAGGGTGATATCCACGAAATAGGGAAACACGTGGTCACCGCATTCCTGAGGGGCGCTGGGTATATCGTCTACGATCTAGGGAAGGATGTTCCCCCCGAGGAGTTCATGGCCGCAGCCAGGGAAAGAGGGGCCGATATCATCGGTGCGTCCGCATTGATGACCACCACGCTGGTGGGCCAGAAGCGTATCATCGAGCGTCTTAACGAAGAAAAGCTTTTCAACATAAAGACAATATTTGGCGGTGCCTGCTGCACCGACAGGTGGGTCAAGGATATCGGAGGAGACGCTTATTGCGCTTGTGGTGCCGAGGTCGTCAAGAAGGTGAACAGCCTTCTATTGATCCGATAAGTCATGGAGGATGGGATTGGCGACAATAGAAAAGGCCCTGACGGTCTATGATACATATCTACGATCGGAGCGGGGACCAAGGATCACAGAGAACGTCTGGGATAACAAGATCGTACCAGATGCAGCCTTGAATCTCAAGGAGAAGTACGAACTGGAATTCACCGATGAGTTCATCCCCACCGACCCCGATCTCAAGAAACGGTTGTTCCAGGCAGGCATGGAGCTCTTGGTGTCGATCGGGATATACAATGTCGATACCGAACGGGCGATAAAGGTCACTGAAGAAGAGGTTCGGGCCGGGATAAGGGCGGCTCCAAAGAGGTTGCAGCTGGGCGAGCACCAGGACATGGTGATCATGGAGCCTAGGAAGGGCAACTCTCCCAAGAAACCGATAATCCAGGGAGGTCCGACAGGAGCGACGGTGTCCGAGGACATCTTCGTCCCCATGATCCAGAGCTATGCTCAGGAGCCAGTGGTGGATACCATAGTGAACGGGGTCATGGCCACCGTGGGCGGTGTTCCATCAAGCACGAACACCCCGTTCGAGATCAAGGCGACCATGGCGGAGATCAGGGCGGTCCGTGAAGCATGTGCGATGGCCGGGCGACCATTCATGGGCATATAGGGCCCGGAGACACCGCTGTCCGCAGCGGGGCGTCTCGCCAGTGATGGCAAAGGGGGCATGAAACCTACCGACAGTCACGAAGTATCCCAGCTCAACGAACTTAAGATAGATAATATGGGCCTAGGCATGATCGCCGGCTGGCGTCAGAATGGTAACGTCATCATGGTCGAGCAGATGCCGATCCTAGGGGGCTACATAGGCGGCATCGAGGAGACCGCTATCTGTGATGTCGCCACTACCCTGACCTCGTTCACATTGCTGAACGCCAGCTATCACCTGGACGGACCGATCCATATCCGGTGGGGAATGACCACCTCTCGGGAAACGCTCAAGGTGGCTGGCCACGTGGCCGCGGCCATCGACCAAAACACCGATCTCCTGGTGGCGAACCAGTTCTACACCATCGCGGGCCCGTGCACCGAGATGTGCCTCTACGAGGTCGCCGCCCAGGCCTTGCTGGATACTGGCAGCGGCAGAGAATTGGTCTCCGGATGCGCATCAGCCAAAGGGGTGTCCGAGGATTGTACCACCGGGATGGAGGCTCGCATGCTTGGCGAGGTGGCATCGACCGCCGCTGGAATGAACGTCGATGACGTCAACGCGCTCGTACGCAAGATCGTCCGAAGCTACGAGCGTCACTATCTCACCGCCCCCCAGGGCCGGACATTCCAGGAATGCTACAATGTCCGGAAGGTGGTCCCGACCAAGGAGTACCTGAAGGTATACGACGCCGCATGCGATACCCTCAGGGGATATGGGTTGGACCTTCCGTAGGCGCTCAATGTGGAGATGGGGGCCGCCGGTATGTTCCAATTGGTTCCACCGAAGGGCTAGTCCGGGAAAGAATTTATAGTGTTAAGAGAGGTTGTCGGTTCATTATGGCGCAGGCTTCCGGGGATTTCGTACTCATCAAGAATGTAAGCAAGAAGTTCGGTGGTACCTACGTCCTCAGAGATGTCAGCGCGACCATCGGTTCTGGAGAGATCCTCGGGCTCATCGGGCGGAGCGGGGCCGGCAAGTCCGTTCTCATCAACATGTTGAGGGGCTCCCCCGATTACCGCCCCGATGCCGGCAGCGTTATCTATCGTTTCAATTCCTGCAACGCCTGCGGGTGGACCGAGCTTCCGTTCGAAGGCCGCCTGTGCGGCCAGTGCGGCTCGGAGATGGAGATCAAGGAGGTGGACTTCTGGGCCCTCGATGACGAAGATCCCCTTAAAGCCCAGGTCCGCAGGCGCATCGCCATCATGCTGCAGAGGACCTTCGCCCTGTTCGGCGACATGACCGTCATCGAGAACATCTTCGAGGCTCTGGGGGAGAGGATGTCGGAGAAGCAGAAGATCGACCGCGCCCTGGAACTTCTCAAGATGGTCAAACTGGACCATCGCATCACTCATATCGCCAGGGACCTCTCCGGCGGAGAGAAGCAGAGGTGTGTGTTGGCCAGACAGCTGGCGAGGGACCCCATCCTGTTCCTGGCGGACGAGCCGACCGGCACTCTAGACCCCCAGACCGCGGACATCGTGCACCAGGTGCTCATCGATGCGGTGAAGTCGTCGGGGATGGCCATGGTGGTGACATCCCACTGGCCGAAGGCCATCAAGACCATGGCCGACCGGGCGATGTGGCTGGAGGCCGGAGAGATGATGAAGATCGGCCGGCCGGAGGATGTGACCTCGGAGTTCACCGTGGGGTTCGACCTGCGGACCGAGGACCGCGTGGACATCGGGCAGCCGCTGGTCAGGATCGATAACGCCCGGCGTTACTATTACTCCTACACCCGGGGGGTGGTCAAGGCGGTGGACGATGTCAGCCTGGAGGTGGGGGAGAAGGAGATCGTCGGACTGGTCGGCCTGTCCGGCGCGGGAAAGACCACGCTGTCGCGCATGATCGCCGGCATCTGCGAGCCGTCCGGGGGCAAGGTCAACGTACGAGTAGGCGATGACTGGGTGGATATGTCCGAGCCCGGGCCGGAGGGAAAGGGGAGGGCGACCCAGTACATCGGCCTCCTGCACCAGGAATTCTCTTTGTATCCGTTCGATACCGTTCTCCAGAACCTTACCGTGTGCATCGGCGTCAACCTCCCGGCCGAACTGGCCAAGATGAAGGTCATCCAGGTCCTGCTGGGAGTGGGTTTCACCCCGCAGGAGGTGGAGCGCATTCTATACGCGTACCCAGATAATCTGTCGGTAGGGGAGAAGCAGAGGGTTGCGCTGGCCCAGGTACTCATCCGTGAGCCCCGCCTGGTCATCCTCGATGAGCCGACCGGGACGATGGACCCCATCACCAAGCTGGCGGTGGCCAGGTCGGTCCTCACCGCCCGCAAGGAACTGGGGGAAACGTTCCTCATCGTATCCCACGACATGGACTTCGTCATCAACTGCTGCGACCGCGCGGTGCTGATGAAGGATGGCAAGATCGTATCGGTAGGTGAGCCGGAGAGCATCGTGGCCCACCTCACGCCGTCGGAATCGGAGATGATGCTCAACGGTGGTGCTGCGCAGTGAAGGACCGGATCGGCAGGCACCTGAGCTTCGTGGAGTGCCGCGAGTCCAGAGGTCTGGGTGTAGGCGGAGGGCTGGCCCAGAGGGCGACCATCTCGGAGAGCGGGAGGGAGGTCGTGGCGGTGGCCATGGGTCCCGGCAAGAGGCACATCACCAAGCCGGTTTGTGAGATCACTTACGCGCTCAGGGAGGAAGGCATCGACACCAGCGTGATCGTGGTGAACGCCGGTTCGGGTGTCCCCAGCGACGCCCCCGATGTGAGTACGGGGTCCATCTTCGGCCTCGATCAGATCGAGATCGACCGGATCCAGCAGTTCAAGGTCGCCCTCATCCACCTGGGCAACGTGCGCAACCACATCATCTATAAGGCCCGACTGATCCTCAGGAACGTCGACCTCCCGGCGGTCATCGTATGCCAGGCCCCGGTGGACTTCGAGGACTTCGCCCGCATAGGGGTCAAGACCCGATTGGTCATGCCCCGCGAGGAGGATATCGCCTCCAAGGGAACGATCATGGAGATCGTCACCGGCGTGGTCAGGGGATCGACCTCACCACAGCACAAACTGGACGAGATCGTTTCAAAGGTCAGAAGGAACCTCTAGGCTCATCTCTCCAGATCGAAGCCCACGAGGTGGGTCCACTTCTTCGGCCCGGTGAAACCCATCACCTCTCGGATGAGATCGTCGGCTAGGGTGGACACGCTTCCCGAAGTGATCCTGGTTATGCCCCGGACCCCGTCGAGGTATTCGAACTTCACCTCATCGATGACGAAGTACGGTTCCCCGCTGATGTCCACATCGGAGTGCATGATGAAATCCTCGGACAGGAAGTTGGTATCTGGCTTCTCCTCGAGGATCTTCTCCCTCTGCTCCGGGGTGACATATTCCCCGATGACCTGCCCCTTCTGGTCCATCAGGTATAGCAGGCCCTTATTGTCCACCAGCAGCTGGGTGGATCCTACAATGACGAGGGTGATCTCCCTGGCCAGCACCTCCCAGACGCCCCGGTTGACGAAGGGCATAAGTCCGCCGCAGGCGCCGTTTCGCTCCGCCAGCACCTCCAGATGATTGATCTCCTCCTTGAGGTCGGGGTCGAGGTACCTCATGTCCAGCACGCCAGGTATGGCCCTGACCTTTTCCTCAACCGTCGCCAGGATGCTCTCTCGGTCCAAGAACCTCACCGTTCGTCCATTGAGTTGACCTTATTTTAATCCTTTTCCAGTTGGACCTTACATCCTGCCAGTTTCTGGACCATGGCGGGGATAACCATATCTACCCCGTTACTCTTTCTCAAATGGACCAGATGCTGCTGAAGGTTAACGGGAAGGACAAGGAGGTCAGGGCGAACGCTCGCCTGGCCGACGCGGTGGAGGGCGAGCCGTACGAGAAGAACGCCATGGTGTCCATCACTCGCTCCGCCAGTGTCATCCAGAAGGAGACGAGCGAATTCGAGCTGGTCACCTCCAAGGGGTCCATGTTCATCCGCCTCAATGGTTCCGAGTTCGCCGTACGGTGGAGGGAGATGATCCCTCAGATGCTCAAGAGCAGCGTGCGGTGGCAGAGCCTCAAGGTCCTGGCCATCGGCTCGTTCCCCTCCACCCTGGACGTGGACCGTGAAAGGCATCATTACTCGAAGTACGACTGCTTCTTCTCCCTGGGGGGCTTCGACAACCGCTCCACCTACATGATGATCGCCAAGATCGATCATGACGCCGGGTATGGCACCAAGGGAGGCAGGTTCGGACGGGTGACCAGGGGCCGTCACCTGCTGAAGGAGATCTCCGAGGGTGAGACGATCACCGACATCCGGCCGGTGGTCCTCGAACTGTCGGACCGGGACGCTTTTACGAGCACGGACATGGAACTCCCGCTGGAGGAGGGCATGTCCATCGACACCGTCGTCAGGGTGACCCTGGACCGCCGTTCGCCGATAAGCTGCGAACAGTTCCTGGTGGTCACCGGCAGCGGACGGCTCACCATCACCGATCGTACCGCCACCTATTCCGCCAACTCCAGACGCATGGACGTGACCCTGGTTCCGGAGCATGCCGAGGTGCGGGAGGAGGGCGATGTCACCGTGCGCCACGAGGGGGCCTTCACCGGCCGGTTGTACTTCTACCAGAAGCGCCGGCAGCTGTCGCCGGCCCATAACCTGGTGGGTAAGGTCACCGCCGGCCGGGAGCTGATCCGACTGGCCCCTGAGGGCTCGCTCGTCACCATCATCACTTCCCCGACCAGGATCATGTCCATCGGCATGACCCAGAAGGACGCCCAGGCCTTCCTGGGGTCAAGGGGGTTCAGGCAGAAGCGGACCGGGGTCGTCGAGGACGGGGCGCTGGTCGCCGAGCAGGAGCCCGAGATCACCATGGAGATCACCGAGGGCATGGAGATCGAGACCTTCGGAGTGCCGACGGACAAGGTGTCGGTCTGGGAACTGGACGACGAGAACGCGCCCAAGACCTCGCACTATATCCGGAAGATGACCGGCCTGGACCACAAGCCCATCGGTACCATGAAGGTCTTCTTCACCTTCCCCGACATGCCCATGATAACCTTCGTAGGCAATGCCAAGGAGGCCTCGGTGCTGCTGCCTGAGAACGCCTTCGAGGAGATGTCCGTCAGGGGCCAGGTGGCGGTGACCAACATGTCCCGGCCGGGCCGGGGTACCATCGGGCTGCGGCTGGAAGATAACCCGGAGTTCGGCCCCACCGGTGAGGAGCGCTACGGCACCAACACCGCCGGCAGGGTCGTTTCGGACATCGCCGCCCTGATGAAGGGAGTGAAGGACGGAGAGATCATCTACCTCCGCGAGAGGATGCCGGATGAGGAGGTCGCGACCCCCGCCCCGGCGCCCGCGGTGAAGCAGGAGATCACCCTGGACGAGATCGCGGCCATCGCCCGGCAGGCCGAGTTCGTCGAGCATGCCCCACCCAGTGGGCCGTTCCGTGACACCGCCAGGGAAAGGGCCAGCGAGGACCCGGACAAGAAGAAGGGGGGAAGGCCACGAGCGAAGAGATCGAAACAAGAATGATAGTCATCGCGCCCAGCTCGGAGCTGACGCCGGACCAGATCGCCCGGTTCATCCACACCCTGAAGCTGAACATCACCGTCAAGGAGACCTGCTACGGGGCTAACATCGAGGGGCCCAAGGACGCCGTCCGCAAGGCGCTGGCCGAGGTCCGCAAGATGGACCCCAACCGCATCTTCTCCAAGATCAGGGCGTTCCCCATCGGGGACGAAAGGAGGTGCCGCGCTCACCATGGCTCCCGTCCTGGTTTCAACCAGGTGGAGAAGGAGTGGAAGGACCTTTCGATGATCGACGTGGGCCTGTGCGCCGCCGATCGGGGGGAGGTCTGCGAGCCCCGCCCCAAGCGGAAGCAGCTGCCGTTGGCCAGGCTCGAGGAGATAGTGGAAGAGGTGAAGAAATGAAGGTGTTCATGATCCCCCCCAACAGCCTTATCCTGTATGATCTGGTCGAACGGTTCGGCCATCAGCCCCTGTCCCTCATGGGGGAGCTACGGGAGCACGTGGTCAAACCGGAGGTGGAGTCCCCCCCGCTCAACCTGTCCCAGGACGACATCATGAAGGGATTGAAGTACGCCGGGATCGAGGTGCCGTCGGGAGTCCGGGGCCGGCTGGCCATCTGGGGCCCCATGGTCGACGAGGCCGAGGCGGCCATCATCATGCACGACATGCCCTACACCTTCGGCTGCGTCGGCTGCCACCGTACCAACCTCATGCTCACGTACATGGTCCGCAAGAAGAAGATCCCCACTCTGGAGGTCCACTACCCGCATGACGATGAGGAGGCCAAGGTCATGGTGACCAAGATAAAGTCATTCCTGGAGGGATTGAAGTGACCATCAAGATCGCCCAGCTGTCCTGCGGGACGGAGTATTCCGGGGTCCAATCGGAGATCGACCATGCCGCCGACACCGTCGGAGGCAGGATGGTCTATCCGGACGTGCATTTCGACGACATCAATCGCTCGGTGGAGGAGTTCGGCTTCGAGCCAGCGTCCCCCCAGCTGCGGCTAATGATCGCCCGGGCGAAGGCGCTCGCCGACGGCCACTATGACGCCGATGCGGTATTCATCGCCACCTGCTTCCGGTGCGCCGAGGGCGCGCTGGTGAGGAACGAGGTCCGCAGGTACATACAGGACCACACCAAGCTGCCGGTAGTGACGTACTCGTTCACCGAGCGCCTGAAGGCCGCTCAGCTCCTCACCAGGATGGAGGCGCTGGTCACCATCGTGGAGAAGAAGGAGCTGCTGGCCAGGGAGCGCCAGGTCGGACTGACCGCCGGCATCGACTCCGGCTCATCGACCACCAAGGCCATGATCCTCCGCGACAACAAGATCATCGGCAAGTACTGGACGCCCACCGGGCCGGTTCTGGAGACCGGCCTGGAGGTGCTGGAGAAGGCGCTGGCCGAGGCCGGCGTGAAGCAGAGCGAGCTAGATGGCATCGGCGTCACCGGGTACGGTCGCTTCCTCATCGGCAAGAAGCTGGGAGCAAAGCTCATCCAGGAGGAGCTGACCGTCAACAGCAAGGGAGCGGTCTGGCTCGCTGACCGCCAGAAGGGTGAGGCCACCATCATCGACATCGGAGGGATGGACAACAAGGCCATCACCGTGCGTGATGGAATCCCCGACAACTTCACCATGGGCGGCATTTGCGCCGGGGCGTCGGGAAGGTTCCTGGAGATGGTCACCAAGCGACTCCGGGTCCCCATCGAGGAGCTCGGGGGGCTGGCGGACAAGGGTGACTGGCGCAAGGTGAACATGAACTCCTACTGCTCGGTGTTTGGCATACAGGACCTGGTCACCTCGCTGGCGGCGGGCAACACCATCGAGGACGTGGCCGCGGCCGCCTGCCACTCGGTCGCGGAGCAGGTGTACATGCAGCAGCTGCAGGAGATCGACGTCCGCCAGCCGGTCATCCAGGTCGGCGGGACGTCCCTGATCAGCGGACTGGTCGCCGCGGTGGGTGAGATGGTCGGCTCCAAGCCCATTATCCCCCCGAACTCCCAGTACATCGGCGCGGCCGGGGCGGCCATGCTGGCCTCGGGTTTCCTTGAGGGTCTTTGATGAACAGGACCGACGAGAGCTTCGCGTACGAGAACTTCGACAGCATCTTCCGCCAGGTGCTGCAGGACCTGGGCATCACCCGGAGCGTGGACGGTTTCAGGATCATCGCCGATCCCGCCGCGCCCTACTTCCTGATCTCCATACGGCTGGGAAGGGCCCGCTCGGCGGTCAAGGTATCGGACATGGCCCAGTTGAACTCCCATTCCAGGGGCACGGCGCTTACCATAACCGACGAGGGATGGGCGCCGGCGCTGCTGACCAAGCTGTGGCAGATCTACGGGCGGGACAGGGTGGAACAGCTGACCCGCTTCGAGATGGTGGTGCGGAACGCGCCGGTGGAAGAGCTGCAGTCCCTGGAGCTGGACCCCGGCGAGGAGCTGAAGTCCAAGATCCTGGACGCGGTGTGGCGGGTGTTCCCGGAGGGCTTCACCGTGCGCTACAACCTCACCGACGACAAGGTCATGACCATCATCGGCACCGAGCATGACATGAAGGAGGAGTGGATCAAGGTCGCCAGGATCATCCACGAGGACATGCACAAGGAGGCGGGCTGATGTTCGAGGTCCTGATGTACGACGGCGGGGTCTACAAGGTCAACGAGCTGTACGAGCTGGTGGAGGACGTCGGCGGCTTCGTCATACAGAAGACCCAGATCCAGGTGCAGATCCTGGTGACCATGGCGATACCCGAGGAGGAGCGTCCGGCCATCGAGGCCAAGACCAGGGAGCTGGGGGGCAAGATCGTGGAAGTTCCCCTGGCCGGCACCGAGGTCGCCGTGGTGGCACCGACGCTGGGGCGTCATCACATGCCCCATCCCACATGCGATATCGCCGAGCAGCTGCGCAGGCTGGGGGCCATCACCGTGGTCATGGGACTGGCCAGGGGCAAGGGCCGCCGCACCGCGCAGATCAACGCCGACGAGGAGGCCATCATCGACGAGTATGACGCGGCGGTGTTCGTCCTCGGCAACTTCAAGGACTGCATACTGGAGCATAAGGTCAAGCTGTTCGAGGACATCCAGACCCCGGTGGTGGGGGTCTGCGGACCCCAACTGGACACGCTCCCGAACTGCGAGGCGGTGGTGTGCGGGGTCGGCCGCAAGGTCGAGAGGATGCGCAGGGAGGAGGAGATCGCCCGGCTCAACGACGTGTCCGAGGCCATGGAGAAGGTCATCAAGGACAAGCGCAAGGTGCTGGAGGAGGATCCCCTGTTCGTCCACCCTGCCGAGGTGAAGGATCGCATAGCCGAGCTGGAGGAGGTCCAGCGCAGCCTCAGGCCAGCGCCGATCGTTCTCCACCTTGACGGGCTCAGGGTCAAGATCCCTTATAGTGAGTGGAAGGACCAGATCGCCGCGGTGGAGGTCTACGGCCGGCGCCTGGGGGACATCGCCAGGATCTCTGATTCCAGGCTCGGGGGCAGCACCCTGATCCGCATCAAGACCCGGTCCGAGGTAGAGGACCATGAAAAGCGTGCCCGGAAGGCCTGAGGGCTGGAAGCGGACCCCGGGCGCGTACATCATTCTTTTCTCCCTTCCTCCTCTGGATGACCTCAGCATCGGACGCCTGGGAACCTTCGACCTGCCGACCGGACGGTACGCGTACGTCGGTTCGGCCATGAACGGCCTGGAGGCCAGGACCGCCCGCCACCTCCGGGGGACGGGGAAGCGGAGATGGCATATCGATGTCCTCATGGCCATCGCCAAGGAGAAGGAGGCGGTCCTCCTCCCGTCGGCGTTGGACATCGAGTGCTCGGTCGCCGGCTTCCTGCGCGGCATTCCAGGGGTCAGCGAGCCGGTGCGGGGCTTCGGCAGCTCCGACTGCCGCTGCCGTTCTCACCTCTTCCATCTGGACGATGGGGCCGCGGCGACGCTACGGGCCGATGTCCTGTCCAAGTTCTTACCCGACGAGCGGGACATCAGGGTATTGTCACGTACACGTGATTGGTAGCTCCAGAACGTTTTTGTAGAATGAATATCCAAGAAGATAATGCTCAGGGGCGGAAAGGGCTCCAAGCGGCTTAACGATATCCGTGTCCGTTCAAGGACGGTCACAGTTTCGCTAAGTTCCATCTCCGGATCACAACCGAAGTATGCCCTCAAGTTGGAACCAGAGGCTATCAACTAGATCGCATATCCAGCCTTGATAGGTGTTCGTGATAACGGCCCTATCACCGCGGAATGGTGCTAATCGGGACCGAGCGAGGTGATTGCCGGGTCACCGATATGACCGTAGAAGGGCTCCGCAAACCCTGAGCCTTTTTTATATACTGGAGAGCCCGTCCTCACACCCGTTAAGGAGGCCGAGGGGGCATAGACTTCTTATATGCCAACGCGACTATCCTGTCACTATTTCGGACAATCCAGAGGGTATAAAATGGAAGCCGTCGCCGAAACTTCTGAGAAATCAAATGATCCAATCGTGAAGAAGCTAGAGAACGCCATTGGGGCGGAGAACGTCAAGACCTCCAAGATGGAGAGGCTGCTGTACAGCCATGATTCCACCGGTCTGCCGAAGGAAGTGGACATTGGGTTCAAGGTCATCCCCGATTACGTGGTACGTCCCACTTCCACCGAGGACGTTCAGAAGATAGTGAAGATCGCTGCCGATACCGGGGTGCCGATAACCCCCCGGGGAGCTGCGACCGGATATGTCGCGGCAGGCGTCCCCGCCGCCGGCGGGATATCCATCGATATGGTCGCCCGCATGAGCAAGATTCTCAAGGTCGATGAGGAGAACATGACCATCACCTGCCAGGCCGGAGCTTCTTGGAAGGCGGTCATGGAGGCGGCGGCAGAGAAGGGCCTCTTCCTTGGCTCATATCCCAGCAGCTTCCCCAATGCCTCGGTGGCGGGATGGATCGCCATGAGCGGCGTCGGCATGGGCAACTACAAGTATGGCTCGGCCGGGGACAACATCCGCAACATGGTTATCGTGGTTCCCAGCGGGGCCATCATAAACACTGGCTTCGAAACCCTGGCCGACAACATGACGGGCTACAATCTCAACCGGCTGTTCGTCGGAACGGAAGGGACCCTGGGGGTCATCTGCGAGGTCACTTTGAAACTATTCCCCAAGCCCGAAGTGCTCCGCCCCCTCGCCTATTCGTTCGAGCGCCTGGACAAGGTCGGTGCGCCCATGAAGGACCTCACCCGTACCCGGGTCATGCCCCTCCACGTCGCCTGGTCCGATGGGAACCACTTCAAGTATCTGGGCAAGATCGGGCACCATGCTCCTAAGGTAGGCTGCCTATGGCTTGTGACCCTGGAGGGGGACAAGGCCATCTGCGACTACGAGGAAAAGATCATCGACGAGATCGTGGCCAAGCACGGCGGAAAGAAGGAGAGCAGCGAACTCGCCCAGCATGAGTGGGACGAGCGCAGCTACGAGTATCGGACATCCATGCTGGGTCTGGGGACCTCGGCCTCGGAGATATTGGTGCCGGTGAGCGCTTACGCCGACGCGGTGAACGGCCTCTACGACCTCATGGACAAGATGAAGATGGAGGGGGCGATCATCGGGGTCGCCGTTGACCGGAACTCCATAATGCTGATGCCCTACTACCTCTTCGACAAGGAGTCCTTGACCAAGTCGATGACATCCCTGTCGTTCGCTTTCAAGGCCGGTGAGGTCGCCAAGGATGTCGGCGGTAGGCTGATGGGCGGCTTCGGCCTGTTCATGAGCTCCCAGCTGAAGCCTCTCCGCGGTGAGGGCTATAATGTCCAAGTGGCGATCAAGAATGCCCTCGACCCGAAGGAGATAATGAACCCGGGGAAGCTGCTGGGGATGGAAACCCGCTTCAAGCTCCCGGTGACCGCGGGCCTGTTCGGCGTGGGGATGGGGGCGATGTCCGTCGTCAAGAAGGTCCTGCCCAAGGACAACATGATCGACGAGAAGTCCAAGGAACTTGCGCTCGAGGAGCTGGAGAAGGAGAGGTTCGAGCAGCACAGGAACGACCCCCTGAAGAAGAAGTAAACACCTTACGCCCAAACCCTTTCGTTCTGATTTTTTATTAGAATGTGGCGGACCGCCTCACCGCGTTATCTCTGCCTTCACCGGGTTCTTGGACCACTTATCGGGACGGGACTCGAACTTGGCCTTGCACGCCTCGGTGCAGAAGTAGTAGGTCTTACCATTGTACTCGGTCTTGAACTGCGCTCCCTGCTCGTCGACCTCGCAGGCACATACTGGGTCCGTTGGCATTTTGAAACCTCGGATGTGACGTGCAAGCAGGTACGATATCAAGGTTGCCCGTTACGCTGACGGCATCGATCATTCTCCTCCTGAGGCATAACCTCCGTTCATGGAGGGATTGGTCTGCCAGGGCTCATGATCTCTTATCCTTCCTCTTGATCTCCGGGGTGTACCGCTTCAGCAGGGCCGCGTTGGTCACCACCGAGACCGAGCTGAGGGCCATGGCCCCGGCGGCCACGATAGGGTTCAGCAGCACCCCCAGGAACGGGTACAGCACCCCGGCGGCGATGGGGATGCCCGCCGAGTTGTACCCCAGCGCCCAGAACAGGTTCTGACGTATCTTGCTCATGGTCCTCCTGGACAGCTGGACCGCGGCCACCACGTCGATGAGGTCGCTCTTGATCAGCACGATGTCCCCGGTCTCCATGGCCACGTCGGTGCCGCTGCCGATGGCGATGCCTACATCGGCCTGCGCCAGCGCCGGGGCGTCGTTGACCCCGTCACCGACCATGGCGACCTTCCCCCCCTCGCCCTGCAGTCTCGATACTTCCTTGGCCTTGTTCTCCGGCAGGACCTCGGCGATGTACTTGTCGATGCCCACCTGGGAGGCTATGACCTTCGCCGTTCGCGGATTGTCCCCGGTGAGCATGATCACCTCGATGCCCATCTTCCGCAACTCGGCGATCGCCTCCCTCGACGTCTCCTTTACCACGTCGGCGACCCCGATGACCCCGGCCAGGCGTCCGTCGATGGACAGCAGCATGGCAGTGTTGCCTCCAGACTCCATCTCCTGCAGCCTGGTCTCGGCCGAGAATACATCCACGCCGTTGGCGTCCATTAACTTGCGGTTGCCGATGAGGACGACGCTGTCGTCGACCGTCGCCCGGACCCCCTGGCCGGGAACCGCCTCGAACCCCTTGGCCTCGGGGACCTCGATGCCGTCCCTCACCGCCCGGCGTACGATGGCCTCGGCCAGCGGATGCTCGGAGCCCTTCTCCGCCGCCGCGGCGAGGCGCAGAATGTCCGTCTCCGAACGGCCGAGGGCGACGAGAGCGGTGACCTCCGGCTCTCCTTTGGTGATCGTGCCGGTCTTGTCCAGCACCACCGTGTGCACCTTGCCGGTGATCTCCAGGGCCTCCGCGCTCTTGAACAGGATGCCGTGCTCAGCGCCCTTGCCGGAACCGACCATGATCGCCGTAGGCGTGGCCAGGCCGAGGGCGCAGGGGCAGGAGATGACCAGAACGGAGATGAAGATAATGAGCGAGAAGACGAAACCCTCCTCCCCTCCGACCAGCTGGCCGTAAGCAAAGAGGTACCATACCAGGAACGCGATGGAGGCGATGGCGATGACCGCCGGGACGAACCACGCGGAAACGTTGTCCGCATACCTCTGGATCGGCGCCTTGGATGCCTGGGCGTCCTCCACCAGCCGGATGATCTGGGCCAGGGCGGTGTCCTTGCCTACCTTGGACGCCCTCACCCGGAGCATCCCGTTCTTGTTGATGGAGCCGCCGATGACGCTCGAGCCCACTGCCTTCTCCACGGGGATGGACTCCCCGGTGATCATGCTCTCGTCCACCGCCGAGCTGCCGTCCTCCACCATGCCGTCCGTGGCCACCTTCTCGCCGGGACGGACGACAAAGAGGTCGTCCACCTTGAGCAGATCCACCGGTACCTCCACCTCAACGCCGTCCCGGACGACCCTGGCGGTCCGTGCCTGCAGGCCGATGAGCTTGCGGATGGCCTGGGAGGTGCGCCCCTTGGCCTTGGCCTCCAGGTACTTACCGAAGAGGATGAGGGAGATGATCATCGCCGAGGTGTCGAAGTAAGTGTGATGATGGAAGGGGATGAGCGAGGGCAGGAACACCACCACCACCGAGTAGAAGTACGCTGCCGAGGAGCCCATGGCGATGAGGGTGTCCATGTTCGCCCGGCGGTTCCGCAGAGCGTAGTAGGTGCCGACGTAGAACTGATGTCCGGCGATGAACTGCACCGGAGTGGCCATGATGAACAGGACGTATCCTTCGTAGCCGGTGATGCCCAGGACCTCCGCCCACCCGAAGAAGTCGAATCCGATCATCAGGACCATTATGGGTATGCTGAGCGCCAGGGAGAAGACCAGCAGGGCGAACTGCCGCCGCTGCTCTCTCTCCCGCTCGGCCATTTCGGTGTCCAGGGTCTCGGCCTCGATGACCTCGTATCCGGCGCCGACGATGGCCGCCTTCAGGACCTCCACGGTCACCAGTTCCGGATTGTAACGCACGGTGGCCTTCTCGGTGGCCAAGTTGACGGTGGCGGAGAACACCCCGTCCACCGCGAGAAGCGATTCCTCGATGATGCCGACGCAGGAAGCGCATACCATCCCCTTGATTCCGAACGTGACCTGGTCCACGGCGATTTCGTAGCCGGCCTCCTGGATCGCCTCGAGGATCTTCCGGGGTTCCACCTGGGAGGGATCGTACTCCACTCTGGCCTTTTCCGTGGCCATGTTCACCGTCGCCGAGCGCACCCCCGGAAGCGCCCTTATCGCCTCCTCCACGATGCCGACGCAGGAGGCACAGGTCATCCCGACCACTCCGAAGCTGGCGATCCTGGTCCCTCTCTGAACCGGTCTACCCCCTCCGGTAGGGCAGGCATCGTCCGGGCATGGCTCGGTCACGCTAAGTGATTCGCACGTTACGCTCTAATAGATTTGCCCGGACATCATGACATACTGAAAGCGTTCCTGTCCGCTGGGGAACGGACGTCAACCCTCGCCCTCAACTTTTTTACGTTGGAAAAATCATATAAATGTCCTATTCCAAAGCAATAAGCATGGGCTTGGACAACAGCGATGTCAATATCCTCAATATCCTGCAGGGCAACGGTCGCCTGTCTTATCGTCAGATCTCGGAGAAGGTGAAGGTCTCGGTACCTACGGTCAGCTCCAAGGTGGGGAACCTCGAACGCATAGGCGTGATAAGGGGCTATCACGCCGAGCTGGACCCCGAGAGGCTGGGCGAGCTGAGCGCCATGGTCAGCATCAAGGCCCGGCCGGCCGAACTCTCATCGGTGGCAGCGCACTTCAAGGATGACGAACAGGTGCGCCAGATGTTCTTCCTCAGCAGTGGCCGGCTGATGCTAATATGCACCTTCGTGGAAGCGCACATGATAAACGACTTCGCTGCCAAGGTGGGGGCCATACCCGAGGTTCTGGAGTACGACATCGCCAACGTGATAAGCGTGGCCAAGGAACTTGATCGGGCGGTCATCGCCCCCGGTCTCAACCTTGTGTTCCAGTGCATGCAGTGCGGGAAGGACATCAGGGATGAACCGCTGAAGGTGAGGGACGGGGGGAGGAACATATACCTGTGCTCCGCCGAATGCATCAACGCCACCCGGTCCCGCATGGCCCGGCCGGGTTGATCACCGCCAGGCGATCGCCTCGATCTCCACCCTGGCCCCCCGGGGGAGGGCGGTCACGGCGACCGCGCTCCGGGCTGGCGGCACGTCAGGGAAGAAGGCGGCGTAAGCCTCGTTGACCTCCTTGAAATCGCCCATATCCAGGAGGAACACGGTGGTCTTGACCACATCGCTGAGGGTGAGGCCGGCGGACCTGAGGACGGCATCGAGGTTAGTGAGGCATTGCCGTGTCTGTTCTCCCGGACCGCCGCCGATCAGTTCTCCGCTCGACGGGACGAGGCCGATCTGGCCGGAGCAGAACACCATCGTCCCGACATCGACAGCCTGGGAGTAAGGTCCGATCGCCCCGGGAGCGCGGTCCGTCCGCACGACGTTCTTCATGCCCCTTGAACGCTGACATGGTTATTAGTCGTTCTTCATGAGAAGATGCGGGAGGGAACTGACGCTGTCGATGATGTCCTCGCACCCTGCCTTGGACCAGTCCTCCGCGCTGAACGAACCGCTGAGGACCCCCACGAATCGAGACGACGCGGACCTTGCGCATTGGAGGTCCATCGAATGGTCCCCCACCAGGACGCAGTCCTCCGGCGTCAGACCGAGCATGGAGGCGACCCTGAGCATCGCCTTCCCGTTCGGCTTGGCCTCTTCTTCGGGGAAGTCGTCCCGGCAGACGACGGCGTCGAACTCCACATCCAGCCCGGCAAAGCGCAGAGCGGAGAGGGCGTAGGCCCTCGAGCCCCTGGTCAGGAGGGCGATCTTGTAACCTCCGCCCCTCAGCCGCTCGATGCACTCGCCGGCACCCCCGATCGGCCGGGTCTCGCTGACCCGTTCCAGCTCGGTATGGTTCATCATGACCACGGCCATGGAGGCGATCTCCTTGGCCTCCGTGGACCGGCCCTCAGCGTTAAGATAACGGATTGACCGGTCCATGATGTCCAGCATAAGGCTGCCGGGGTCCAGCATCGATAGGGGAACGCCTATTTGAGCGAGGGATGCGATCATCCGCCGCTTCATCAGACTGAAGTCAACAGTGGTATGAATGAGGGTGCCGTCAAGGTCCAGGACAACGCCACGTATTTGGATGTCCCCTGAGATTATGCCGCTCATCAACGCTCGATGCTCCGCCGAATATAAAGAAGGAGCGACGGACCCTTATCATTATCATTGGAAAAAACAATATCCCAGATAGGATACAGAACATCATTATTACCAAATATGATATTTAAAGATATCCGGAGCATGCTCAACGCCCTATTTTATATTCACAAAACAAAGCACCCTGCAAGACGCAGTCTAAAGGTGAGGATCAATGAAAACCAAGACAATAGCACTGATCGGTTTTGCTGCTATATTCATAGCGGCACTGAGCCTGATGGTGATGGGATTTGCCCCGGCGACCCTGGACCTGATAATACCTGGTATCGACCCGCACATCATACCTGGCATTGATCCCCACATCATCCCAGGCATCGACCCGCATATCATCCCCGGGATAGACCCACATATTATACCTGGTATCGACCCGCATATCATCCCCGGTATCGACCCTCACATCATACCTGGGATAGACCCGCACATAATACCCGGCATCGATCCGCACTAAGCAGGGAAGGGACCGTCCCATCCCCGGGACGGCTCCCCTTTTATCCTTCTGTTCTCATTCAAATTTTGCGCTGATCTACCCTATCTAGGTATTTCTTCCATCGCGGCATCGGAACGATCAGGCCGATATGCTCAAGAGAGCTTCCTCGACCTCTTTCTTAAGGTTATCAGCTGAGCCGTGGGTGGAAATCAGGAGGGCCTCGTTCAGCAGGTCGGTGGCTCCGGCCCTGTCCCCGTTCTTGATGAACTGCTGGGCGATCTCGAACAGCCACCGGCCCAGGAGCAGCGGGGCGTCCATCCGGCGGATGGTCCCCAGTGCATCGGTGAACTCGACCTTGGCCCATTCCCATTCCATCTTCTTGTTGTAGATGTAGCCGCGCATCAGGTGCATGTCGGCCATCAGGATCTGGTTGTTCAGTTTCTCGAAGATCTTGGTGGCCAGGTTGATGTACTCCTGAGCGCGGTCCAGTTCGTCCATCTCCACGTACACCACCACCGCGTTCCGGAGCGCATATCCCTGCAGCTCGAGATTGCCGGAGGTCCGCCCCATCTCCACCGCCCGCTCATGGTACTTCACCGCCTCGGCGTAGCGGTGCACCTCTGCCAGGCTGGTGCCCAGACCGATGCAGATCCTGGCGATGTTGTCCACATCGCCGGTGCGCTCGATGACCTCGAGGGCTTCCTTCTTGTACTTGATGGCCTGCTGATGGTCCAGCAGCGAAGATAGGACCCTCCCGATGCCGTACAGCGCCATGCCCAGGCCCATGTCGTCCAGGTTGTTCTGGGCAAGCTCCATGGATCGGTGGAAGGCGGTCATGGCATCCTGGTGCCGCCCGCGGTTCTGCAGTACTCCGCCCAGGTCATAGTAGGTCTCCACCAGCGTATGGGGGTCCCGGACGTCCTTCGCCAGCTCCAGGCTGCGGACCAGGTATTCCTCCGCCTTGTCGAACGCGGAACGCCGAAGGTAGATGACCCCGATCCTCCGGTTGACCTCGGCGAGCAGCCTGCGGTCCTGCTGAACCTCGCTGATATCGATGATCTCCTGGAATCGGGAGATGGCCTGGTCCCACTCGCCCTTCACTTCAAGTATGTCGCCCTCTAGGAGCAGCAGCTCCATCTTCTCGCTGCGGTCGATGTGGTCGCATTGCTCACGCAGGGTGGAGAGCAGGGGGGCGAACGGCAGTCCGTAACCCTTGGAGATGATATCCCTTCCGTTGCTGGCGGCGATGCGGATGGCGGTGCTGTGCTCCTTGGCCATCAGGCAGTGGTACAGAGCCTCGACGTGCGCGGGAGCCGAGGTGTCCTGCAGGTAGTAGCGGGACGCCGCCTTGTGGTAGCTGATGCGCTGGCGAGGAGGCAGGCGGGAGTAGAAGAAGTCCCTCAGCAGGTCGTGCATGCCGATCATCCGCCCCAGGGACTCGTTGAGCAGTGATTTGGAGAGCAGAGCGTCGATGGTGTCGTAGTCCACTAGGTAATCGGTGTATTCCATCTCCTTCTGGACCACCCCGAGGTCCTTGGCGATCTCCTCCTCCATGGTGAAGAAGGCGTCGACCAGGACGGGATAGCGGAACACCGAGGCGATATCCAGGATCCTCCTCTCGGTTATGTCCAGTTTGGAGTAGACCTCCTGCTCGATGAACATTCGGACGTTCTTTCCCAGAGCGCTCTTGGGGCTGTCCACCAACTCCAGGAACAAGGGGTGCCCCCTGGTCGCCCGGTAGATGTCCATCAGCTCGTTCTCAGGCAGCTCGCGGTTGCGCATCAGGCGGAGGGAACTATCCACGTCCAGGCCTTCCAGCATCATCTCCTGGACCACCCCCTTGACGACCGCGCTGCGGGTGTAGAAAGAAGGTATCTCCCTGGAGGTACAGATCATGCACACGTGCTCCAATCCCTCCATGACCCCGACCAGGGCGGCCAGAAGCTCCTGCACCGAGGGCTCGCCTTTCTGCACGTCGTCGATGATGAACACCGTGGGGAGGTCCTTCAGCTCCATCTCCAGGATGGTGCACACCTCTCCCACCGACGGCCCCTCGGTCCTGGAAAGGTAGCGTTCCAATCCCTTCTTGCCCAGCTGGGAGAGGAACTCCGCTATGGGCGTCAGCAATATCTTGATGTTGACCCATTCGTGGACACGGTACCAGTACACGTTCCTCTGGTCCCTGATGTCCTGCACGAACTTGGCCAGCAGGGTGGTCTTCCCGATGCCGGGTATGCCGCAGATGGCCATGACCCGGGCGGTCCCCGAATCCAGGAACTCATTGAGCGCCTTCAGCTCCTTCTGGCGGCCGAAGAAGGTGCGTATCGTGGGCTTGCGGTCAGTGTAATCGACGAACCTCCTCTCCTCCTTGACCTTGCTCTCATGGAACGACGAGCAGTCGAAGTGCCCCCGGCTGATGTTCAGTGCCAGGTCCAGGAACGCATAGCGTTTCGGCAGATAAAGCGGCAGCTTACCCAACTCGTCCTCGTGCACCTTCCCGTCGAAGTCCACGATATTGATCTTGGTGCGTTCCAGCTCCGCCTTGAGGCTCAGGGCCTCCTGGTAGCCATTGGCGGTCAGGAAATATACCTTCTTGATGCTGGCATAACCCTTGACGTGCTTGGTCTGCACCTCGATGCTCCCAAGCTCGCCGAGGGAATTGACCACTTTGGAGACGTTGTTCCGCCCCACATCGACGGCGTCCGCTATTCCTTCCTGGGTTATGGCGGCTGGAGCGTCCGAATCCTGGAGGTATCTTTGGTAGGCCAGCAGGTGCAGGACCACTCTCTCCCGGACAGTAAGCAGGGATTTCCTGGAGGAGCGGTTCACGCAGCCTGGATATTGATAGTAGAAAAAATATCTTTCGAGCAGAAAATGAGCATGCTCAAATCGGGTTTATATATTTACAAAGCGAAAAAGGTCTTGCAGTACAGGTGATCAAGGTGAAGAACGATTCAAGAATCTCTTTGCTCGTCGAGGGATACCCGCGCAACGGCTACCAGACCTACTCGAAGCTGGTCGGACGTTCGACCAGCGGGCTCTGTATCTCTAGGCTACACCCTGACTATGTGGCCCAGAAGTACGACCTCGAGATGTCCAAGAGGTACTGGCTCAGCAACCAGAGCGGGGAGGAGAACATCGCCCCGAAGTCCCTGAACCAGCTGGTCAAGGTCGTCCGCTCCGAGCTTAGGGGCAGGTCCGGAAGCAAGATCTTCCTGGACGGCCTGGAGTACCTATTGCTGTTCAACGACATGAACAAGGTCCTGGACACGCTGTCGGAGATCGATTCCCTCCTCAAGGCGGCCCGGGCCGAGCTCGTGATGGCCATAGATCCCCTCACCTTCGAACAGAAGGACCTGGAGAGGATGTGGGGCGCGTTCCCCCGCTACACTGCCGAGGAACTGCTGGCCAAGTACTCTGTGGGCGGCTCGATCAACATCCCCACCTCGATCGGTGCGGAGCGGGAGAGGTCGGACGTCAGGGTCTGAGCCGGCGCTTCACCAGGTCACCTGAACTTTTTCCTTTCTTTTCATTTTCCCGGAACGATATGGCCGTGTCGGTTCCCGGATCGTTCCGGGCATCTTGCTACAATGGTCCACGCCGATGCCCTCTGGCTGTGAACGATGGCTCCCTCCGGAGGCGCACTCTCAGCACAAGGCATGCTCATCGAGTCAAAGTCGATACGCCGAAAAGCAGAGCGGTCGGATAGAAGAATGCTCAGGAATGATACGGGGACCCGACGACCTCAGCATATCTCCTGAGGCGGGCGAGCGAGCGCTGGTCCAGTGAGACCGGGTCCAGGGGGATCAACATGATCGCTTTAGAGGCCATGATCAGATCGTTCACCTGCTCCACGAACATCTGGACCTTGACGAAATCATTGAACAGGCATAGATACTCGATGCCGTCGAGCAGGACGACGGCGTTCCTCTTCCCGATCAGGAAGGTCCCGATCCTCTGAGCTATGCGGTGGAGCTGGTTAGGATGGATGTTTGCCGTTCCCACCCGCTCGCTCAACCATGCCGATTCCACGCACTTACCCGGCATCCTCTCCTGGAGAAGGTCAGGGTGCAGCCTGGTCACGCAAAGGGTGGTCGCTCCGGAGTAATCAAAATCCTGCAGGATGCGCAGAGTTTTGTCCATCCTCTTCTCGCACACGAGGTATACCCTGCCGTAGTCGAACAGGAAGTCATGCTCCCCGACGCTGAAATTGGCGGTTTGGATGCTCATCGTGCCATCACTGAGGGGACCGACCGGGAATAATGCCTCCTCCACGGAGGTGTACCCACCCGGGTCTTTGTGTAGATTGTGATAGATATATAAAAAACCGACCTTGAGAAAGTTCACCTCCTTGGTCCGTTCCGCCTTGCCAGAGTCGGCCAGGGACGCTCAAGAGATGGGAAAGTAGGGGAAGGGGTTTGGCCCGCGGGCTCAATGGGTGTTGTTCATATCCCCATGCAGGTACTTCCCGTAACCGCCCATGTCCAGCAGTCCATGGCCGGAGAGGTTGAACACGATGGTCTTCTCCTCGTTGGTCTTCTTGGCTTCCAGCGCCTTGTCGATGGCCGCCTTGATGGCGTGCGATGATTCCGGCGCGGGGATGATGCCCTCGACCCGGGCGAAGGTGACCGCGGCCTCGAAGGTCTCGCTCTGCTCGTAGGAGATGGGGGTGACATATCCCAGCTCGGCCACTTTGGACACCGCGGGGGCCATTCCATGGTAACGTAGCCCGCCGGCGTGGATGGACGAGGGGACGAAATCGTGGCCCAGAGTGTACATCTTCAGCAGGGGGGTCATTCCCTTGGTGTCGCCGAAATCATAGCGCAGCTCTCCCTTGGTCATCGAAGGCACGGACGCCGGCTCGACGGCGAGGAACTCGGTTTCGTTCTTACCCTTGATCTTGTCGCCGATCATGGGGAAGGTGAACCCGGCGAAGTTGCTGCCGCCACCAACGCAGGCGATCATGTAGTCAGGGACGGTATCGATCTGCTCGAGCTGCTGCTTCACCTCCTGGCCGATGACCGTCTGGTGCAGCATGACGTGGTTGAGCACACTGCCCAGGGAGTACTTAGTGTTGGGTTGCTCCAGACACAGCTCTATGGCCTCGGAGATGGCGATCCCCAGTGTTCCAGGGTGGTCGGGGTTCTCCTGGAGCACCTGCCGCCCGTAGGCCGTCTCCTTGCTCGGGGAGGCATGGACCTTGGAACCGTAGGTCTCCATGATCAGCCGCCGGAAGGGCTTTTGGTCGTACGAAACGCGGACCATGAACACCGTGCACTTCATGTCGAAGTGCGCGCAGGACAGGGCGAGCGCGCTTCCCCACTGGCCCGCGCCGGTCTCGGTGGTGAGGTTCTCCACGCCCTCCTTCATGTTCATGTAGGTCTGGGGGATGGCGGAGTTGGGCTTGTGGGAACCGGCCGGGGACAAGTCTTCCCGCTTGAAGTAGATCTTGGCGGGGGTCTTCAGGAACTTCTCGAGCCTCCTGGCCCGCTGCAGGGGAGAGGGCCGGCACAGCATCATGTATGCGTCCCGAACCTCTTCGGGGATGTCGATGTACCTCTCGGTGGACATCTCCTGGGCGATCACTCCCTTGGGAAAGATGGCCTCCAGGTCCTCCGGCTTAGATGGCTGGTTGGTAGCCGGATTGAGGGGAGGAGGTATGGGAACGGGGAGGTCCCCGGCGATGTTGTACCACTTCTTTGGAATGTCCTCAGGGGACAGGGTGACCCGGTCATCCTTGTATATTGCCATGAAATAGGGGAAAGTATGGAAACTATTTAACAATTATGCGTATTGATGTATTGTATTGTACATTAACCGCAGTGCTCGCACTGCAAGGCCCCCTCCTCGGCACGCATGAGCCTCCTGCATGTCGGGCAGCTCGCCTCCATGATGGTGGTGAGGACCTGGCCCGGCTTGGACCCCTCGCGATAGACGGTGATGCCCTTGCACCCGCGGGCATGAGCATGGACGATTATTTTCCGGACGTCGTGCCACGAGGCATCGGCAGGCAGATTGATGGTTTTGGACACTGCGTTGTCCACGTGCTCCTGGAACGTCGCCTGCAGGTCGATCTGATCGATGGCGGGGATGTCGTGGGCGGTCACGAACACCTCCCTGACATCGGCCGGGACCTCCTCGATGTCCTGTAGCGAATGGGACCTCTCGATCCTCTCCAGAAGGCCCCTTTCTAGGAACCCGCGCTGGCGGGCGATGGAGAGGAAGAGGGGCTGGACCTCCTCCAAGTGCTGACCTTCAAGGACGTTCCTGGAATAGGATATGGCGTAGTACGGTTCGATGCCTGAAGAGCATCCGGCGATCATGCTGATGGTGCCAGTGGGGGCGATGGACAGGACGGTGGCGTTACGGCACGGCCCCCTGATGGCCGAGCGGTCTATGTTAGGGAAGCTCCCGCGGGACTCGGCGATGGCCCGGGAAGTGGCATCGGCCCGTTGCCGGACGAAGGTAATGAGGCGTCCGGCAAGCTCCATCGAGGCCTTGCTCCCATACCTTAAGTTCAGCCTGACCAGCATGTCGGCGAAGCCCATGACCCCCAGGCCGATCTTGCGGTTCCCTCTGACCACCACCTCGGTCTGCGGCAGAGGGAAGCGAGTGGCATCGATCACGTTGTCCAAGAACCTCACTCCCAGGTCCACCGTGGCGCCGAGCTTGTCCCAGTCGATCCTGTCCCCGGAGAACATGCGGTCGAGGTTCACCGAACCGAGGTTGCATGCCTCGAACGGCAGCAGGGGCACCTCACCGCAGGGGTTGGTGGCTTCGATGGCTCCGAGCCCGGGGGTAGGATTGTGACGGTTGACCGTGTCGATGAACAGGACCCCCGGATCGCCCCCCCGCCATGCCGAGGTGGCCATCCGGTCCAGGATGCGGGACGCGGACATCGACCGAACGGCCTTGCCGTTACGGGGATTGATCAGGTCGTACTCTTCCCCCCTGGCGGCGCTCTCCATGAACCGGTCGGTCACCGCCACGGATATGTTGAAGTTGGAGAACGAGGTCAGATCGTCCTTCGCCCGAATGAAGCGCTCGATGTCTGGGTGGTCGACCCGCAGCACTCCCATGTTGGCCCCCCTCCTCCGGCCCCCCTGCTTGATCGCTTCGGTGGCGGCGTTGAACACCCTCATGAACGAGACCGGGCCGGAGGCTACTCCCCCGGTGGAGCGGACCTGGTCCCCCTCTGGCCGGAGCCTCGAGAACGAGTACCCCACCCCGCCCCCTGTCTGCTGCACCATGGCCCCGAACTTGACCGCGTCGTAGATGCTCTCGATCGAATCCTCGACCGGGATGACGAAGCAGGCCGACAATTGCTGGATCTCGGTCCCCGCGTTCATCAGGGTAGGGGAGTTGGGAAGGAACTCCAGGGACCGCATGGCATTGTAGAACTCCTCCTCCTCGCCCCTCCTGTCCCCGTACCGCTCGTTCACCCCGGCCACATCGGCGGCCACCCTCCTCAGCATCTGGTCCGGGTCCTCCACGGTCCGGCCGTTCTCGTCCTTTCTCAGATAACGGCGTTCCAATACCTGCAGAGCGTTCGCCGTGAAGGATGGAAAAGAAGGCATGCATGGTAGAATGCTCCTCAATAACTATATCCCTTGGCCAATGGGGAGAAGGAACGGACTAGAGCTGACATTGGCTCGTTAGGATATTATATGGCACGTTCGTTCTTGCCATAGGTAGTGAGGATATGGTTGTGAAGAAGTATGAGAGCAAGGACGGCAGCATCGTCATCGAAGTGGACCAGGAACTCTGCGAGGGTCTGAGCGACTGTGTCGACGTTTGCCCGGCCAGCGTCTATGACCTTGTAGACGGAAAGGCCGTGCCTGCGCGCATCGACGAGTGCATCGAGTGCTGCCAGTGCGTGGACTCCTGCCCCAAGAACGCCATCAAGCATTCCTCGTGCTGATCAGTCGGACCTCTGTAGTGCGCACCTGCTGCTGAGCGTGCGGGCCACCTTTCGGACCTTCAGTTCCATCCGGAGGTCGGCCGATGGAAGAACCCCTCGGTCGGTGATGATCCCCGAGAAAAGGTCCAGGGGAGTGCTTTCGAACATCTGCTGATGCTCGGTCAGCCGGGTGCCGACGTTTTCGGTCCGGAACCCGAAGTTGGACAGCACCACCGGACAGATCTTGCTCCACCCGCACACACCATAGACGTCCAGATCGTACGCCCGTGCCGCCTCGGCCAGGGCCCTTGTCCCCACCTTGTTGACCAATCCTGAGGTGGTGACCGAGTCCGCGCCGACGATGACCCCATCGAGATGCTCCATCCGAGCGAACACTGTGGAATCGTAGATGATCTCGACCTCCATGCCCTGGTCCGATAGCAGTTTGGCGAACAGCCTCCCCTCACCCCCCGGGGCGGCCTCGGCCACCGTGACCTTGATCCTCCGGTCCCTGGCGATGATCCTTAGAACATGAGCGACGGTCGACGAATAGGACGTGGTCATGAACCATCGCCCCCTCACCGAACGGGCGGCGTGCTCCGCGATCCGGGCCCCGCTCCGCCTCTCCTCCTCGATCATCTCCAGAAGGGTCTGGTGGAGGGACTCTCCATCCTTGATGCCCTGCTCCAGCTTCAACATTATGGTGTTGGCGATGTTGAAGACCGGGGCCACGCTGGGCTTCGCCTTGTGGATGGATATGCAGAAATCCTCCCATTCCGTGGCCGAGATCGCCGTGAGGTCCTCATTGGATATCGCCAGAAGACTGTTCAATATCGCAGCATGCATCTCCGACGCGCCGGAACCGGTATCCTTGGCCAGGGTCTCCACGATCTCGGTGAGTCGTTGGTCCATGCTACCTGTATCTTGACGACGGCATATAATCGTTGGCCGTTATCGGACCGAGGGATCGATGGGGCTCCCGCCTAACTGGAACAGGATGAGGAAAGATAAGATGAAAAACCGGTCGGAAGGGGTTTCGGATCACGCGTAGCTGGAGATCACTTCGTCGGAGATGTTTTCCAGCTTCTCCAGCTTCTGGGGGTAATGGCTGCGGGGGTCCAGGCTGATGATGAGGTTGCTTCCATCCTCGTTCACCTTGCCAGTGGCCCTTGCGAGCACGTCCAGCACCGGGCGGAACCCGTTCCACATCTCCAGCACGTCCAGCCCGTTCAGGACAATGATCCCGTCCTTGTTCTCGGCCAGGAAGCCATTGATGTACTTCTCGAACTTCTGGAGGTTCATCGGCGGTATGCACTCGGGGTTGGGCCGGGTGCTGAGCCACATTGTTTCCAGCATGTGCTCGTCGAAATCAAGTTGGCTCCTCAGCAGGCGGGGAGGGTTCTTTGATATGTACAGGGCCTTTCGTCCCTTGTCGAGCTCCTTCCTGAGCACCTGGTGGGTTCTCAACGGAACTCTCTCCTCGAACAGATAGAACTTCCCCTTGGACAGCTTCATCTTGGTACCTCCTATGCGAACTAATTCCATGATTGTCTGTGAATATTAGTTGCTTGCCCGTTGGTTGTTATCAATTTTTGATAATAACGCCGCAGAATGAGCGGGTTATTACTGCTATCACGTCAGATATAATATCTGGATAGTTAAAATTTTGGACGCATGATATCTTTACGTATCTTATTGATAATGATAACATGAGGAAAAGATGGTGAATGCTGGGTATATACAGAGAAGTGGATATCAAAAAATATGGACGGAGTTGGTGTCAGGTGAGGGTAGTAGGCCCCCTTCTGTTTCAGGCAGCATTCAACTAAGCACCCTACCCGTCGGTCCTGAGCCGTCATCCCGACTGTTTGGGCTTGCTCCGGTGGGGAGTCGCCGTTTCACCAGATCCTTGACCAACGTCACCGCCGGGCGGATCATCCTCGGTCATGGCTGTGTCGTTTCTGCGCCCTTGCCCTGGCTCTCACCAGGCCGCTCGCGCGACCCACCTTTCTCATGGAGGGGGGACCTTCCTCAGCCAGGCTTGCGCCCTACCGTCAGCCGCCCTTCCTCTCCTGACAGGCGTTCGAAGGTCGATGTGATATAATAACGTTATTATAGACCATATGGATGAATAAATTATATGATTATAATATATAATATCCGCAGAAAGAGCGGATGACAGACAAAAGTCAGACAAAATTGGAGAATTAAATCAATTTCGTCGGACAATGCGTGACCAAATACTATTACTATGATATTATTATTAAACACTATATTATATCGCTAAGGCCGGGCGTCCCCTCGGCCTGTGGAGGAACGGTGCAAAGAAGAGGGGGCATCATCACGACGGCGGGCCGTCCGGTCGTCGGTCATGCCCGACAACGATCGCGGCTTCCCATATCATATAGTATGGGACCAATCAGATAATATCGATTATTATATGTCCGGAAGAACTCGCCCTCAAGAATGCAATGAGCGACCTTGTAACCGCCCTCGAGTTCATTCCGTTAGCCATAATATCCATTCTGGCAATCTCCAACCCGATCTCAACATCGACGATGTTCCTTGTGCTCACGGAGCGCATGTCCGATGAAGAGAAGAAACGAACAGCGGTGAGGTCGTCCCGCTACTCAATGGCGATATTGCTGTTCTTCGCCCTCACCGGGATGCTCATCTTCCAGATCTTCGGGTTCGGCATAGGGGCGTTCCGCATCGCTGGCGGGATACTGCTGATCATAACCGCCATAGACATGCTCCATCCAAAAACACAGGGGTCCGATGTCAGTGAGGTGCGCCGGGACATCTCCCTCATTCCTATGTCCATACCCTTCATCAGCGGTCCGGGGACCATCGTCACCGTTGTTGTCCTGATGTCGACGGCGCGTGACATGGGCCAGGGCCTCATGGGTGTCGAGCTGGTGGCCGCGCTGGGGGTTTTCCTAGGGATCATCATCACCATTGTCGTATCATATCTGGCGATGACCCATTCGGAGAAGGTGTTCAGCGTCCTCGGGCAGGAGGGAGGGAAGGTTATCAGCCGGCTGATGGGCCTCATAGTGCTGTCGATCGCGATCCAGTTCATTATCAATGGCATCGGTGATGTTCTGCCGGACTTCGTCGATATAGTGAGGGATATGAGCTCGACGAACTGAGCGCACTGCACCGATTCTCGTCCGACAGCGGTTACCCAGAGCCGCGTCGGAGGCCGCTGCTAGGGGCAGGGCTCATCGTCGCGGGGCGATGTTCTGGTTGGAGCGGAACATGTTATCCGGGTCATATCTCGTCTTTATCGAGGACAGCCTCTCGAGGTTCGGCCCGTAGGCGCTCCTCACCCGGTCCGTTTCCCCGAGGTTGTCGAAGTTCACATAGGCCCGGTCAACGAAATGAGGGCGCATGCGCTCCCACAACCCCTTCGTCCATCCGACCCCCTCCGCATCCGTGGCCGGGTCCTCCCAAGCCCCGATGATGTGCAGGTTGAAGGGATAGCTGCGGTTAGGATATGCAGTCGCTTCCTCGGGGACCCTGTTCGCGGCCCCGTGGTGGCACCACAGGTGGATGGCCGAGAGACGACCAGGCATCCGCTCGGTATCTCTGAGGATGGTCTCCATCGCCTCCATCGAGAGGTCCGGAATGAATCCCGACCGCCAGTAGTTACGGGACCCCCACACCCCGGTATGGTCCAGCATGCTCTGTACCTGGTCATAGTCCATGATCCTGACATTGTCCGTTTTCGGCCGCCCCAGTGCTCTCAGCGGAGCGATCGCCTTTTGGCCCTCGCCGATGTCCCCGGTCCAGCATAGAGTGACGGTCACCGCCGGGCTGCCGTCAATGGTGGTGACGCAGGCGAACACCAAACCCAGCTCGTCGGGGGCGTCCAACGCCACATCGCGGAACGCGGACAACACCTCCGGGGCCATCGAGCGCGGCCACATCATGAGTCCGGATAGGGTAGGGCCGATAGGGTGGAGGTCCATCTCGAACGAGGTCACCGCACCGAAGTTGCCGCCCCCTCCTCTGAGGGCCCACAGGAGATCAGGCTCCTCCTTATCGCTCGCCCTCACTACCTCTCCGGACGCCGTAACGACCTCCGCCGAACGAAGATTGTCACACGCCAGACCGAACTGTCCCATGAGCCATCCAGCCCCCCCTCCCAGAGTGAAGCCGGCCACCCCAGTGGATGAGACCCTTCCGCCGGTGGTCGCCAGACCATGCCTCATCGCAACGGGGTCGAGGTCCATCCACCTCGCCCCGGGACCGATCACCGCCCTGGAGCCCGGTCCGTCGATGCGTATCTCCCTCATCCCCGAGAGGTCGATCACGATGCCGCCGTCGTTGAGCGCGTTTCCGGCAACGCCATGTCCTCCCCCCCTCACCGACAGCGGGATCCCGTTCTCTCGGGCGAAATTCACGCAATGGACGACATCGTCGGTATCGGAGCACTGGGCGATGAGGGCCGGTCGGCGATCGATCATGCCGTTGTAGAGCCTCCTGGCGTTCTCATACCTCTCTTCCCCCGGCCGGAGGAGGGGACCCCACATTCTCCCGTCCAACTCCCCGATGGGAGCGGTGGCGCCCGGGAGGAGACGCGTTTTGTCCTGCACGAAATCCTCATCATCATCCAGGACAACCCCGATTATAAGTGGATATCCTTGACGGGCAGCGTCCCCGGTCGCCAGGAAAGGACCCGATGAATTAATGACATCAACGGGAGATTAGGTCCAGTGAGCGGTCCGGCCGCGTCCGGGGAGGTGCAGACATGGGTCCAGGGGGAACGGACGGAGGGGGCAGGGGGATCAAGCTGGCCCTGGTGGCCTACTCCGCGATAACGTTTCTGCTGGTGGGGGCGTTCCTCCTCACCGATGTCCTCGTCATCCTGGCGCTGTCGCTCGACAGGGTGAGCGACATCCTCATCACCCTCTTCTTCCTCATCTCGCTAAAGGTATCGTTGAGGCCCCCGGACATCGAGCATGTTTTCGGCCACGCCCGCGTCCAGAACGTGGCCGTGCTGATCGTGTCCACCGTCCTGATATTCTTCATCGGCCTGGAGACGCTTCGGGAGGCCCTCCCCCGGCTGGCCTCTCCCTCCGCCGCGGTCCCGTCAGACCTGTGGATCGCTCTGGTCGTGACCCTGATAAGCATGGTGGTCATCGCCGTCCCTTCCATCGTGCTGTTCCGGGGCAGGGGGAACGGCCTGAATCGGGCTCAGCTCCTTACCCTGTTGCTGGACGAATTCTCCTGCGGGGTCACACTGGTCGCCATACTGCTGATGTACCAGGGATATCTGATCGCCGATCCCATCGGTTCGATCATGATCGGGGTGGTGATCGTTCTGACCGGGTCGATACTGCTGTACGAGAACGCGGCCATGCTCATCGGTCGTTCTCCTGATGGTGAGTTCGAGGAGCGGGTGAATGAGATTGCCATGTCCGTCGATGGAGTAAGGGGGATCCATGGCTTGCGGGCAGAGTACGTGGGGCCGGACACCATCCATGCGGACATGCACATAGAGGTCGATCCAGAGACCACCGTGGCCGAGGCTGATATCATCATTCATCAGGTGCGGGACAAGTTGATGGGGTCCACCGACTGCAGGTACTGTGAGATCCACCCTGATCCCTACCGGCCGCCCTCCTGAACCAAGGCCAAGCGATGTCCGTCCTCCACTACTCTGAATTACCGGTCGGGCTCAGGGATGGCCTGGATCGTTCGCCTACCGCAAATGCTGGACATGGGTTAAGGCCTGAACTTCCCAACGATGACATTAGGGGGCGGTTGATGCGCAAAACCCGGATCGGCCCTTGGCCGGTAAAGATCGGAACGTTCATGCCAGGGCAGCAAAGAACGCCCAGATCATCCGTTCTAGGACCAATCACCGACGGTCCGGCCCCCCTAAGAATATTGGTTAATATTTTTACATCGGAGTGCCAAGAACTTGTCGTGCCTGGTCAACAGGAGGCTGATAGAGAAAAATCCGAAGAGGAAACGCCCTCGGTCGCATCTGAACATATCATCGATCCCCTTCGCCTGCAGACGTCCATACTCGATCAGGTGAGCGATGCCATCATCATCACCGATCTCGATGGGACCATTGTCTTCTGGAACAAGCAGACGGAGAAGCTCACTCAGGTATCAGGGGAGCATGCGCTTGGCAAGAGCATCTTTGATGTCGTCGTTCCCAGAGTAGAGGTAGAACAAGGCCTGGAGATCATCGACACGATGAATACTACTGGACATTGGAGAGGGGAGGTCCCTTTCGTGCGCAAGGATGGGAGCACGTTCATCGCGTCCATCTCCAGCAGTATGCTGAAGGACGAGACCGGAACACCTGTGGGGATCATAGGCTTGGGCAGGGACATCACCGAGATGAAGTGCGCTGAGACCGCCCTGAAGGATTATTCTGAAAGGCTCAAACAAAGCAATGTGGAGCTGGAGCAGTTCGCTTACATCGCCTCTCATGACCTGAGGGAGCCCCTTAGGATGATCACCAATTTCCTCGACCTTCTGGAAAAGAAGTACAAGGGCAGATTGCTGGACGAGAAGGCGGAGGAATACATCCATTTTGCCGTGGACGGCGCTTCCAGGATGAGGCAGCTCATCGATGACCTCCTCGAGTTCTCCCGCATCGAGCGCCGGGGCAGACCCGCGGAACATGTGGCCATGGAAACGGTCCTAGACAAAGTGACGCGGGACCTGAAAATGAGCATCAAGGAATCCGGTGCGGTCATCACCCACGATCCCCTCCCCTCATTGCAGGCCGACCGGGTGCAGATGACCCAATTGTTGCAAAACCTCGTGGACAATGCCATCAAGTACTGTAGGGAGGAGGCGCCGAGGGTCCACATCTCCGCGGTGAGGGACAGGGGTGAGTGGGTGTTCTCAGTCCAGGACAACGGCATCGGCATTCCTGAGGATCAACAGGAGCGGATCTTTCTCATGTTCCAGAGGCAGCATACGAGGGAGGACCATCCGGGCACCGGCATGGGGCTGGCCATCGCCAAGAAGATTGTGGAGAGACATAGAGGCCGGATATGGGTGAGGTCGACGGTCGACAAGGGTTCGACCTTTTTCTTCAGCTTACCGATCGGCATGGACAAGTGCGGGGCCGGAGCCTAAGAGGCGGGCATGCCAGCATATCCGATGGCATCACCGGAACGGTGGAGGCCTGGCCGCATCCGGACAGGTCAATAAATTTCGAGCGGGACCGCTTTAGAAGGCAATATTGGGAAAAGTTGGTGCAGGGGCTGCGATTTGAACACAGGAACCACTAAGGACAAGGCCCTCAACCTTGCGCCGTTGGCCAAGCTTGGCTACCCCTGCTTGTAGGTCCACCTTATACTGGTGCCGAATATAAAGATTGTCCTGGGAGGGGGTTTTTCAGCCGCTGGTGGGACCGGCGGACGGGAGGGCCCGCCGCCTTTTGGTTCCGTGGGCCCATCGCCTAGATGAGCCTCTTACCGGCATCAGCCCCGGAGGAGCACTCGTAAACCTCGGTTATGTTAAGGATCAGAAGGGAACGGCACTTCAGCTCGGCCTTTCGCGCGCTCACGAACCCCTTCATCCTGGCGTAGTCCTCTCCCTCCGTCATGACCGTCACATCGCCCTTGATCTTGAGGCAGCCCTTCACTCCCTGGGTCCACACGTAGAGGGAAGCGCGGGGGTTATCGATGACGTTCTTTAGGGTGGTATCCATGAACTGATTGCCTATCCAGATGGTCTCCGGATCCATCAGGAACACCGAACCGACCGGTACGACGTTCGGCTCGCCGTCCTTGGACGCGGTGGCCAGCGGAAAATACTTGGTCGACTTGAACAATTCCTGCATCTCGGGCGTTAGCTTTGCCATGACATTGAATCAGTGAATTGGATATATGACAGTTGAGCCCGGAGGCACCTCCGGGTCGGGTCGGAGGAGAACGTTCAACGATGCCCGATGCATGACAACCGCGGCAAGCTCCGCCGAGGATGTTGAAAGTTAGAATAGTGAAGAAGTAAAAAAGGTTTGAAGGATGGGTTTAGTACCTGTCCTTCGGCTTGTGCTTCTGGAAGCAGTCCCTGCAGTAGACCGGCCTACCCTCGGTGGGCTTGAACGGTACCTGGGTCTGGGCTCCACAGTCGGAGCACTTTACATCATGCATTTCGCGGGGTTCGCGGCTGTAGCCGCCCTGTCTCTTGTTTCCGTACATTACTATACCTGCTGTTGGTTCGCCCTGGTAGATCCTTTCAGACCCCTTCGGACAGAAGTGTCTAGGTTTTTCTCATATATAATATCGATGCCTATCGCCGTGCCGGTCGTTGTCCCGGAGGGGGCAGCATCGTTCTCGGCGAGGGGCCGATGGCGACCGTTCGTACCAATACTATAAAGTAAAGAGGGCATGATGGTGTTAGTGTCCGCGCGTAAAGTCAACATCAGATCAACGATGAGGAGGAGCTGAACCGCCTGGACTTAACAAGACGAGATGTGAAAATGAACAACAGAATAAACACCGAGTGTGACAAATGTGGGGCCCAGTTCGAGACGCTATTCGAGCTGGATGAGCACATGGAAGATGAGCACGGGATCATGTCGCATAAGCGTGCCATACCGCGCAAGAAGCCCAAGAAGGCAAAGAAGAAGTGATCTGCCGGATCACCGGCGGTCTCGGTGATCGTTCCTTTTTTCCCATGATATCGCCCTGGCCATCGTGCTGCAGGGGCTGACCGGACCAGCACTGGCGGGGCAGGGGCTTGTCATCTTGAGGAGCAGCAGCGATAGCTAGGCAAAATAATTTTATATGCTTAGTATGCTTATGGTGATAGTGGTGATATAGATTACGATGATGCCAAGTCAGCCGAGCATGATCGAGGCCTGGTCCTACCATGACCTGCGATGCAATGTCCAGGAGAGGGAAAGGGCGGTCCGGGAGAACATGGTGATGGACCGCCCGATGTTCTCCGGCGGTGACAGGGCTTCGGTCCTCCCGTCCATGTCGAGGCGGCGCCCCAGACCGAAAAGGATTGACTGGCCCCGGCTGCTCGTCGGTTCGGCCCTGGCGGTGGCAGGGAGCGTGTGGACCCTGAGCATCCTTGGTTTCGTCGTACCCTGGTCCGCGTTCATATCGCTCGGTCTGGTGGTGGCTGGTGGTTTTATAATCGTCGCAGCGCTTAACCACGGTACGGAGAGATCGAGGATCGTCCATGACCGATGTGACCATTAGGGGGATCGACGACGAGACCTATTCCCGGTTCGCCGCCGAGGCAAAAAAGCGCGGCGTGTCCATAGGGGAGCTGACCACGGAGGCGATGAGGTCGCTCATCAATGAAACCAGCGGGCCCAGCTACCGCATCGGGGATGTGAACGCCTTGGTGGTCTCCCGGACGGACCTCGAGTCGCTGGACGGGCCGGTCACACTGACCGACATCGATATGCTGGAGTTCGATGAATCGGTGGACTGGCCTACCTTTAGCCAGCATGTGAAGAGCATCCGTGACGTGGACCTCCTGCTTCTTCCGAGAGGGCTGACCAAGTTCCAGATCCTCACCAAGAGCAAGGACGTGGCCCTCATCCAGTCCAAGGACGGAGGCTCAATTCCGCGAAAGCGTTGACCCCATCATCGCCACGGATAGTGCTTCTCCCGCTCGCTGGCCCATTTCTCCAGGCCGTGAATGCGGATCATCTCATGATTATGTTCTATGGTCTTCCCATGGAACCGCTTAAGGGCCGCCAGCTTCATGCACGGACCGCTGTCCTGGCATTCCCAGCAACCGCGGAACCCTTTCATCTTAACGCAGTCACGGATGATGCACACCTTCTTTCCTCCGCCGGCGGCGCACGGACCCTTGCATTCGATGGCCTCGATCTCGTCGAGGACCCGAATGAATATGGGATAGTCCAGCAGCTTGCCATAGGCCTGGGATCGCAAGTAGGCGTACTGATCGAACTGTACCTCGTCGAGAGCTTTCTTCAGCTCCTCGACGGCGAGGAACACCCGCTTGTCATGGGGGATGCAGTCTCCGCAGTACAGGCCGCAATAAGAGGTTCTGTCGTTCGCTTCGGACATGGTGCTCATCCCCCCATGGTCCGGTTTGATGTTTGAACCTTTCGCAGTAGGGTCAAGGATGAAGGAAATATCCATCGCCTTCTCCGAGCGACCTTTCCGTAGCTCAGCCCAGGTCCTTGGTCCTGCCCTGCTCCTTCCGGTGCTTGTTGACCGTCGCCGCCGCGATGCGCTCGGCCTCATCCTCCGAACGTCCCTCCTTCAACTCCGACTCCTTGACGTGCTCGTACATCCGTTCCATCTTGGGGTCCTTGACTCCGCGTGGTGGCATCGAGGTCACCGGTGGCACGTTCCGAACCAGGACTATAAAAAAAGTACCGATCCGCACCGGGACGGGCGGAGATGACGAGGGCAGGGGACGCTCAGGAGGTCGGCCCGCCGGAGGGTTTAGGGGCCCTCGCTTCCACTCCCCACTCTCCCAGGAATGCGTCCAGCCACCAGTACACGTCATGTTCTTTCACCACCGATCTCAGAGCCTGTATATGCCTACCGCGCTCCTCCGGAGGCATGGTCAGGGCCTGCAGGATGGCCCGCGCGCTCATCTCCACGTCGTAGGGATTGACGATAAGCGCGTCCCCCATCTCCTCGCTCGCACCGGCGAACTCGCTGAGTATCAGGACCCCTTGATCGTTCACCGCCACATACTCCTTGGCCACCAGGTTCATCCCGTCGATCACCGGGGTGATCATGGCCACATCGGCCAGGACGTACAGGACCAGCAGATCGCTGTCGGTCACCGTCCGGTGCATGTAGACGATGGGCGTCCAGTTAAGCTGCTGGAACCGGCCGTTGACCCTTCCTACGGTCTCCTCGACCTGTTTCTTCATCTCGCGATACTCGCTGATTATTCCCCTGGTGGGCGAGGCCACTTGGATGAAGGTCACCTTTCCCAGGAACTTGGGGTTGCTCTCCAGGAATCGCTCGAAGGCCAGGAACCGATTCAGGATGCCTTTGGTATAATCGAGGCGGTCGACCCCCAATATCACATTGTCTATGCCCATCCTCTTCCTTAGCCGGACCGCCCTGCGCCTGATGCTCTCCGCGTCCCCCCTCGCCCTATAGGTGTCGAAGTCGATCCCTAGGGGGAAAGGTTTGACCTTGGTGACATGCCCATCAAGCTCCACCGCCGAGTCGGTGGTCACGGCCTCCGGGACCTCCTTGGCCACGGAACGCAGGAAATTGTTGACGTACCCGGTGGTATGGAACCCGATCAGGTCACACCCCAGCATGCCCTTCAGCAGCTCCTTTCGCCAGGGGATGCAGGAGAAGGTCTCATGGGCAGGGAACGGTATGTGCCAGAACAGGGCGATGTTGGCGTCAGGGACCTGTTCCCGGACGATGGCGGGGACCAGGCAGTAGTGAACATCCTGGATCCACAGGTCGCCTCCGCCCTCCAGTTCCTCAACGGCCACGCTGGCGAACTTCTCGTTGACCTTCTTGTACGTATCCCAGTACTCCCGGCCGAACTGCGCGTTCTCCTGGAACATGTGACATACTGGCCATATGATCCGGTTACAGAAGCCGTAGTAATAGTCAGACACCTCTTTGGTGGAGAGCCACACCCTCCGGAGAACATATCTGGGGTCTCCGGGGGGCACGGCGATCCTCCCGGCCGCATCGCTTACCTCCATGTCCGAACTTCCGCTGCCCCAGGCGATCCACGTGCCTCCGGCGGCCTGCATGACCGGATCGAGGGCGGAGACCAACCCGCCGGTGGGCACTCTGCACTTCACCCCCTTCTTGGTCCTCTCGTGGATATAGGGTTCCCTGTTGGACATCAGTATGATACGTGAGCCCTTTTTCATCCGATCAGTTCAGAATACTTTATCCACCAGTATTTAATTTCAAAGTGTGCCATCAGCGCTCCCCGGGCCTGTGGCTGCCGTCTTTGCATCTGATATCGATAGTGATATTGTTCAGAAAATGTTAATTACCGCATTCAATGTAGACCAATCTGATAATGTTAGCGGTCACTCACCTGATCTTCGCGCTCCTGCTTATCTCTATATTGCGATTGGACCGGAATCAGGCTTTCGCGGTCCTCCTCTTTGGGGTGTTCATCGACCTTGATCATGCCTTCGGCTTGGTCGAGTTCGTGTCCCAGGAGGGGTTGCGCAACTCCTTCAGCATCGATGCGGCCCTGGCTTCCAACATCCAGTGGAAGAGCCTCTTCCACAGCCCGGAAGCGGCCTTGCTGGTGGCCCCTGTCGCGGTGAGCTATCGTCTGGCCGCGCCCCTGATCGCATGGGCCGCCCACCTGGCCATGGACTATGTGCAGCAGAACATGCTGGGAATAATGTCCGGTCCGGAGTTCCTGTTCCTGGGCCTGCTCCTCGCCGTCCTGTTCTATTCCGAGCTGCGGCTGCGCCGTCATGACGTCCCGGATACCAAGGTGAGAGGGTTCCTGATATGGGAGCGGGACCGCATCGCGCTATGGGCCGGCGACCTCCCGGGCATCCGCTCTATCAGGCGGAGGATAATAGCTCGAGGAACCTCTTCGTGAACTCCGCGGTACCCATCCGGCCGCCGGCGTCGGCGGTCCTGATCCCGCGGCCGATGGCCTCGGTGACCGTCCGCTCGATCCTAACCGCCTTCTCGTCCATCTCCAGGTAGCGGAGCATCATCGCCGCCGAGAGGATCGCCGCGACCGGGTTGGCCCGGTCCTTGCCTGCGATGTCTGGCGCGGAACCATGGGTCGGCTCGAACAGCGCGAAGCTCTCCCCTAGGTTGACCGATGGGGCGAACCCCAGTCCCCCGGCCAGGGCCGCAGCCTCATCGGACAGGATGTCACCGTAGAGGTTCAGCGTCACCAGACATTCCAGGCTCTCCGGCCTCTGCACCAGTGCGGCCGCCGCGGCGTCCACCAGCAGCTCGCGTCCCTCGATGCCGCTGCCGCGGACCCGCTCCCAGAACACCTCTCGGAAAAGGCCGTCGGACCGCCTGAGAACGTTGCTCTTGTGAACACAGGTGACGCTCTTCCTCCCTTCTTCCCGACAGATCGACAACGCCCGGTCGACGATCCTCTCGCACGCCTTCCTGGTCACCAAGCGCTCGGTGATCACTCCTCCAGGCACATCCCTCTCCACTCCGGTGTACATGCCCTCGGTGTTCTCCCTGACGATGACCACGTCCAGGGCCACCAGGCCGACGGTGGGGTGGGGCCTGCGCACCGGCCGGACGTTGGCGTACAGGTCGAAGGCCTTTCTCAGGCGGAGGAGGGGAGAGCGGTAGTCGGGATCGTAGGTGGTGGGCGAGGTGATGGCCCCGAAGAGCGCGGCATCGCTCTCCTCCAGGAGATCGAGGGTCTCCTGCGGCAGGTAGGAACCGGTCCTCTGGTAACAGGCAAGCCCCATGTCCGCCCGATGGACCTCCAGGGGGGCGTCCACCGCCCGCAGGACCTCCAGCGCCGAGCCTATGACCTCGGGGCCGATGCCGTCCCCGGGGATCACGGTGACCTTCCTCATCGCCTGTCCAGCCGCTCGACGAGGCTGGCCACGATGAACGGCAGGGAAATGGTGGCGTCCCCCTCGACCGTGACATGCTCGGCGTTCTCCTTGACCTTTCCCCAGGACACCGCCTCCCGGACCTGAGCGCCGGAGAGCGATCCGTCGTACTCCACCGCCGTGGTGAGGTATACCGCGCGGTCCAAGCCCCCTCGGAACTGGTTCCACCAGATGGTATGGTGTTTCGATATCCCCCCACCGATCATGAGGGCGCCGCTCTCCTTGGCGTCGAACACCATGTCCATGAGGTCCTGCTCGTCCTGGAACAGGTCCACCTTGAACTTGCGGTGGTCCTGCCAATACATCCATAACTGGCTACCAAAGGAGCCGTCGGTGATGCCCGGGACGAACATGGGTACCTTGTTGCGGTGGCACCAGTACGCCAGCGAGGCCTCGTCGTCCAGTCTCGCCCCGACCTGGTCGATCAGCTCCCGGGTGGAGATGGAATCCCTGTCCTTCAGGATCTCCCTGAACATGGGGGCCAGCTTCCTCTCCAGCACGATGCCGTAGCTGGTATTGGGGACCAGCACATTGCCCAGCCGGTTCATCCCCTGCTGGTGGAGCTTGACGTCGTCCATAAGGAAGTCGCCGTGGTAATAGCTCTTCCAGGTGCGCGCGAGGTCATGGTCCATGGTGCCGCAGGTGGTGATGATGGCGTCCACCAGGCCACGCTTGACGAGTTCCACGATGGCCCCCCGGGTCCCGGTAGCCATGATGCAGGCCGGGAAGGAGAGGAAGGTGGTGCAGCCCTCCCTGCGGACAATCTTTTCCATGATGTCCACGGCCTCGGACAGCTTCCTCCCCGTGAACCCACCGGACTGCCTGAGCTGGACCATGAGCGCGTCGACCGTCATTCCCGCTTCGAACTTCAGATCTTTGACCGGCCTTCTTGCCTTCATGAATATCACCTAAAGAGGTGAAAGCAACCCCGTGGAGCTAAAAATAAGTTGGCATTTTCGAGGTCAGTATCCATCGCGGGCGGTCAGTGGCGAAGTGGCATGATCCTCCTGGACGGGACCGGACGCGCGGTCCCAGTTCTCCAGCTCCCGGGTCAGCTTCCGCTTGGTGGCGGCCTCATCGCCGTTGTTGTCCAAGACGACCCACCCTTCCGAGAGCATGAGGACCTTCTCCCTTCCCTTGACCAACGAGGGCAGGTTCTCGAACATCTCCACCTTGTCGTCCCGGGCGGCGATGCGGTGCAGAGCGGTCTCCGGGGATACATCGACGAGGACCAGCCGCTCGGGGACGGGGAGCACCTTGGCGAACATCTCATAACCCAGCCGGGCGAACCGCTTCGGGAGGTAAGCGGTGCCCATGAGGTAGCGGACGAATACCACATCATCGTACTTCTGGAACTCGCCTTTCAACTTGGACACCGATACGAGAACGTCGACCACATAGAAGGCGGTGGAGATGAGGAACATGATCTTCCCCTTGCTCTGCAGGGCCCGGCGGGATATCCTTCCCGCACGGCGGTCCGAGGGATGCACCTGGACAATGACCCTGTCGCCCATGGCCTCGTAGTGATCTGTTATCCACCTCGCCACCGAGCTCTTGCCCGAACCGTCGAGGCCGTCCACCACGATCCAGCGCTTCACGGCACCCCCCCTAGGAGGAGCCACTGCATGGTCAGGACGAGGGCCACGGTCATGAACGGCACGATAAGATTGTCATATTCTCCCGGGGAGACCAGTTCCACCCCGGCGACGAAAACGCCGACGATGGCCGCGACCCCGACCGCCCCCATGAGGGTGAACGCATGAACGTTGAGGTCCGGGAGGTACCCGCTGAGGAATGTGTAGAAGCCGATGACCGCCAGGGTCGCCAGGAACGTGCCGCAGGCCACCGCGGAGGTGCCCACGTAGCTCTTCTCCTTCCACAGCTTCTTCCGGCCGTACTTCTTGCCTATCAGCCCGCCGACACCGTCGCCATAGGACATCGCCACAATGGCGATGCTGGCCACCAGGCGGTCGTCGAAAAGGAACAGGGCCAGCAGGGTCCAGGAGATGGCATAGTACACCAATCCATATCCGTGACCGTCGGCGCTGGCCATCTGCAGGAAGGAGTTGTTGAGCCTGCGAACCGGGGACTTGGGGGTCACCAGAAGGAGCAGAACCACGAACGGCAGGGCTGCCAGGAAGGCCATGATGTACCGGGAGTCGAAGACCCACCACAGGAAAACTATGTTCCCCACCAGGATGTGGATGACCTTTCGATATCCGGTCCCGGGAAATCGCTTCTTGGATAGGGTCGCCACCGCGATGACCACCGCGACATAGGTGTAAACCAATACCAGTCCGATTATGTCGCCCGTGCTCACCATGACCAACGCGGAGAACTATCTTCAGTAGTTATATTTTATCGGCTCACGACATCTCCTTCTCGGCTTAGTTTCCAGGGCCCGTGACCCTTTCCGTCGTCCCGCTGGTGGGCTGCAAGGGGTAAAATACGCTCCGTGGCATGTCCGGGACGGTGGCTCCCTGATCGACCTGACCGTGCTCTCCATGGCGGTGGTGGCGATATCTTTGTTCTTTGCCTTCACCAACGGCTTCCAGGATTCCAGCGCCACCGTGGCCACCATGATCGCGTGCCGGGCCGCTACTCCCAAGGCGGGGGTGCTGTATTCCGCGGCCTTCGGATTCCTGGGGGCCATCCTGGGAGGGAGCGCCGTAGCCTTCACCATCGAGGGCCTGGTGCTCATCGGATCACCGACCCTCATGGTCCAGGTGATGCTGGCAGCGGTGCTCAGTGCGTCGATGTGGAACCTTATCACCTGGTGGTTCGGTCTGCCGTCCTCCTCCACCCACGCGCTCGTCGGAGGGCTGGTGGGCGGGGGCATCGCCGCGGCCGGGACGGGGAGCATAGATTGGGGGCTGGACGCGCTGGCCTCCGGCGAGCTGGTAGGACTGACCAAGGTCCTCCTGTTCCTGATGCTGTCAGTGGCCATCGGCTTCCTGGGCGGTTACATGATGAAGAAGTTCAGCATGGTCGTTCTGCGCGGGGCCAAGCGTTCCATCAACCGCCCCATTCGCCGGGTGCAGTTCCTCACCACGGCCGTGCTGGCGTTCTCCCACGGGGCCAACGATGGGCAGAAGCAGATGGGAATAATCACCATCGCCCTGGTCGCCGGAGGGGTGATCGCGGTGCAGGAGATACCAGCGTGGGTCAGGGTGGCGGTCGCCGTGGCCATCGGCCTGGGGACCATCGGAGGGGGATGGAAGATCATGCGCACGCTGGGGCGGAAGATATTCCCCATCAAGCCGATCGACAGCCTGGATTCTCAGATCGCCTCATCGGGAACGATCCTGCTATCGACCGCGGCCGGCGCTCCCGTCTCCTCCACCCAGGTAGTGGCCTCTAGCGTCATGGGGGTGGGGGCGGCGGAGAGGGTCAGGCTGGTGCAATGGTCCGTGGGCAAGCACATGATGATATCATGGCTGCTGACCATCCCCGCTTCGGCGGCGCTTTCAGCGCTCCTGTTTAATATTCTCAGACCGCTCTTGCTGTTCTGAGGCGGCACTTGCAGAACGGAAAGAGCAAAGCGAAGGGGGGCATCCTGGGCAACATCTTCCCGCCCAGGTACGATTTCATGGGGATGCTCCTGACCCAGGCCGAACTGACCCGGGACGGGGTAAGGGCGCTCAACGACTGGCTGGCCAGGAACAATCTGGGGCTGGAGCCGAAGGAGGTGGCGGTCATCGAGCAGCGGGCCGACGATACCCGTCTGCGAATGGAGGGGATGCTGCTGGAAGCGTTCTCCACCCCCTTCGACCGCCAGGACATCTACTCGCTCTCCAGGCAGATGGACCATATCCTGAACTTCTGCATGTCCACCGCCATCGAGATGAGGGCCTTCGGAGTGCGCCCGGACGCCAGCATAATCGAGATGGCCTCCATTCTGGAGAAGGGTACCCAGATGGTCTTAGATGCCGTTAGGGTGATGTCCCGCGATCCGCCTCGGGCGGAGAGGATGATCGTGGAAATGAGGCAGGCAGAGCATGGTATCGAGAAGAGCTACGTGTCGGGCCTCATCGTCCTTTTCGACTCTCCCGACGTGGTGGAGATTATGAAGAAGCGGGAAGTATACCACCACCTGAAGGACGCAGGGAGGGCGCTGAGCATCACCATAGATATCCTGCACCGCATCATCGTGGAGCTGGTCTAGTCATGTTCGCCAAGATCGATCTCAGCAAGAAGATGAAGAAGGAAGAGCACAAGGGCCTCATGCCCCCGCTGAAGGAACGGCTGGGTGAACTCCAGAGGGAGGTCCACGAGGCCGGGGTCCCGGTCATCATCGTGTTCGAAGGGTGGGACCCCATGAGCATGGCGGGCGTCATCAACAGGTTCATGCTCCCCCTTGACCCCAGGGGCTTCTCCTATCATGACATCACCTCCCCGGAGCTCCTGGAGGAACGGATGCCGTTCATGTGGCGGTTCTGGACGAGGGCCCCCTGGAAGGGCAACATCGCCGTCTTCGACCGTTCATGGTACACCCGGGCGGTCGCCGAGTGCCTGGACGGAGGCAAGTGCAAGGCCATCCCCCAGGAGGTCATCGATGACATCAACCGGTTCGAGAGCCTCCTGGCCGATGACGGGACGGTCATCATCAAGCTGTTCCTCCACACCAGCAAAGGTGGAGAGAAGAGGCCGGACCGGAAAGGTGTCGCTCCGGAGGCCTGCGGCCTGCTCATGGAGGACCTGGACTCCGACCGCTTGTATCGCAAGCACCTGCCCCTGCTGGAGAAGATCATGGAGCGGACCGACGCAAGCAACGCGCCATGGGTCATCGTGGAGGCGGACGACCTCGAGTATGCCGAGGTCAAGGTCGCCCGAACGGTCATCGACCGGCTGGAAACGGCGGTGAGGGGCCCATATCGCCCGGACACCATGGCCGCCGGTCCAAAGGTCACGTCCCCCCGGCCGGATGTGGACCTCTCCCTGAAGCTGCAGGACGGGGATTACAAGGGCCAGCTGGAAAAGCAGCAGGGGCGGATGAGGGGGGTGCAGTGCGAGCTGTTCAACCGCAAGAAGAGGCTGGTGGTGGTGTTCGAGGGCCGGGACGCGTCCGGCAAGGGCGGGAACATCAACCGTCTCACCCAGACTCTCAATCCCCGTACCTATCAGGTGGTGCCTACCGGAGCGCCCGACGACATGGAGCTGGCGCACCACTACCTCTGGAGGTTCATCAGGAGGATGCCCCTTCCCGGCCACATGAGCATCTTCGACCGCTCCTGGTACGGCCGGGTCCTGGTGGAAAGGGTCAGCTCCCTGGCCACCGAGGCCGAATGGAAGAGGGCGTACCGCGAGATCAACGATTTCGAGCGTTGGATGGTCGACAACGACATCGTTGTGGTGAAGCTATGGCTGGAAGTGGACAAGAAGACCCAGCTGGAACGGTTCATCGAGAGGGTGGACGATCCCAGGAAGACCTGGAAGATCACCGCCGACGACTGGTCGGCAAGGGAGAGGTGGGACCGGTACACGGAGGCCATCGACGACATGCTGGAGCGGACCTCGACCCCCTATGCGCCATGGGCCGTCATACCGTCCAACGACAAGAACTATGCGCGGGTGGAGACCATCAAGAGGATAGCGGATGCGGTCAACGACGCGTTAGATTAATGTTTTCGAGAATCGATAATAGTGCCTCGATAACCGACCGTCCAGTAGGCCATTTAACCTTTTTCTCATTTGAAGAAACAATATATACATGAATCCTTATTAAGGGCCCAAACCTGAAAGAGGTTCTGATTATGGCTATAGAAATCGACGCCTGGGTATATCTAATACCAATCGCTGGCGCAATCGGTCTTCTCGTAGCGTACCTCCTGACAAGAAGCATATTCAGGAAGGACACCGGCACCCCGGAGATGCAAGCCATCGGGGATGCCATACGTGAAGGGGCCATGGCATATCTGGCCCGCCAGTACAAAACGATCGCAATTATCAGCGTGATACTTGGTATCATCATCGCTATAGGATTGAGATGGGAAGTCGGTATCGCCTTCTTGCTTGGTGCGTTCTTCTCAGCCCTGTCCGGTTATATCGGCATGTATGTCTCCGTCAAGAGCAACATCCGGACCGCCAGCGGCGCGAGGAGGAACCTGAACGAGGCTCTCCAGATATCCTTCCGCGGTGGCGCCGTTTCCGGTATCACTGTCGTCGTCCTCAGCCTTCTGGGTGTGGCCGGGATATTCTTCCTGTACCTGTTCTTCATCGTCGGCTCCCCCGACCCCGCCTCTGTCCCCCTGGGATACGATGTGGAGTCCTGGCACGTGGTCGAGACCCTCAGCCTGGCCGTCGGGTACGCCTTCGGTGCGTCCTTCGCCGCGCTGTTCGCTCAACTGGGCGGCGGTATTTACACCAAGGCCGCCGACGTAGGTGCTGACCTGGTCGGCAAGGTCGAGGCCGGCATCCCCGAGGACGACCCCCGCAACCCCGCGGTCATCGCTGACCTGGTGGGCGACAACGTGGGCGACTGCGCCGGTCGTGGCGCGGACCTATTCGAGTCCACCGCTGCCGAGAACATCGGTGCGATGATCCTCGGCGCTGCCATATTCGGCATCACCGGCAACATCGACTGGGTGTTCTTCCCCCTGGTCGTTCGTGCGTTCGGTCTGCTCGCATCCCTTGTGGGCATCATGGTCGTGAAGCTGAGGTCGGAGGACGAGGAGCCCATGAAGGCCCTGAACCGCGGATACTACGTTTCCGCCATCCTGGGCGCGATCGGGTTCTACTTCATCTCCCACTACATGCTTGGCGCCTGGCAGTTCTTCGTCTGCGGTGTCATCGGCATCGTCCTGTCCATCGCCATCGTGTACATCACGCAATACTACACTGCCGGCGAGTACAGGCCCGTCCGTGAGATCGCCAAGGCATCGGAGACCGGTCCGGCGACCAACATCATCACCGGTTTCTCCATCGGACTGGAGACCACCCTGCTGCCGATCATAGCCATATCCGTCGCCCTGCTCGGCTCCTATGCTCTGGGCCAGGACGCAGCCGCCACCATCGTTGGTGCCGCCAACGTTACTGCCAACGACAGCTTCGTGTTCGGTCTGTTCGGTACCGCCGTCGCCACCATGGGTATGCTGGCCACCGCCGCGTTCGTGCTGGCCATGGACACCTTTGGCCCCATCACCGACAACGCCGGTGGGATCGTGGAGATGTCCAAGCAGCCCGATGACATCCGGGTCAGGACCGACAAGCTGGACGCCGTGGGGAACACCACCAAGGCCCTCACCAAGGGGTATGCAATGGGCTCCGCGGCACTGGCCGCGTACCTGCTGTTCGCCGCTTACTTCCAGGAGGTAGCGGTCAAGAAGAACATGCTCCTCATCGATGTGTTCAAGGTGGACATTGCCCAGCCCCCGGTGTTCATCGCCGCCCTCATCGGCGCGATGCTGGTCTTCGTATTCACCTCGCTGACCATCCGCGCAGTCGGCAAGGCCGCCTACGACATGATCAACGAGGTCCGCAGGCAGTTCCGGGAGAAGCCCGGCATCCTCGCCGGGACCGAGAAGCCCGACTACGCTCTGTGCGTGGACATCTCGACCAAGGGCGCCCTGAAGGCCATGATCCTGCCGGGCATCCTGCCGGTCGTGGTCCCCATCGCCCTGGGCCTGTTCATGCGCTACGCCTACCCTGAGAACGACATCGGGGTCATGGCCGTCGGCGGGTTCCTGATGGTCGCTACCATCGCCGGTATCCTCATGGCGACCGTGCTGAACAATGCTGGTGGGGCCTGGGACAACGCTAAGAAATACGTCGAGACCGGACACCACGGTGGAAAGAAGAGCCCCGCTCACGCCGCCGCGGTCGTCGGTGACACTGTCGGTGACCCCTTCAAGGACACCGCCGGTCCGTCCCTGCACGTGCTGGTGAAGCTGCTCTCCACCATCACCCTGGTCTTCGCCGGGCTGTTCATCGTCCTGTGAGGCGATTGGATCCAACCCCTTTCCTTTTCCTTTCATCCAGTATCTTTTTTCCTTTTTATCGCGAAACCTTAGGTTTATATACGAGTTGTCTTATCCCACAATCATCGTTCAGAGGCCACTCTATGTATCTATTGACAACGAAGGAGAAGGTCGTTCGCATCCCGCCGGAACGGCTGGGCGAGGACCTCACTGACGTTATTAACCAGCTGAGCTGGGAATCTTTCGAGGGAAAGATCGAAGGCTCGGACTCGCTCACTCTTATGGTGTCCCACGTCGAACCGGTGGGTCAGGGCCGTATCGTCCACGGGGACGGAGCGGTGTACCAGAAGGTAAAGTACGACAGCCTGGTGTTCCGTCCCCAGCTGCAGGAGGTCATCGAAGGTGTCGTGGTGGAGGTCCTGAAGTTCGGGGCCTTCGTCCGGTTCGGGCCTCTTGACGGGTTGCTTCACATCAGCCAGATAATGGACGACCGCATCGATATCGATTCCGACAATGGCAGACTGCTGGGAAAGGACACCAAGCGTGACCTCAAGGTCGGCGACAAGGTGCGGGCCAGGATCGTGGCCCTCAGCCTGAACGAGAGAAGCCCCCGCGAGTCCAAGATCGGCCTCACCATGAGGCAGCCCGGCCTGGGAAAGATCGAGTGGATCGAGGAGGAAAGGAAGAAGACCAGCGGTGGTGCGGCATGAAGGTCCAGAAAGCGTGCAAGCACTGCAGCTTCATCACCGATGAAGAAAACTGCCCGCTCTGCGGCAACCAGACCTCTAAGGACTGGCAGGGCTACGTAATTATCGTGGACCACTCCCGGTCAGAGATCGCCAAGCGGATGGGAATAAATGTCAACGGAAAGTTCGCCCTCAAGGTGCGCTGATCTGCGGTGCCCCCGCAGAGGATGGTCGTTACCTGAGAATATGAGGGAACGGCTGGCGGTCGGGTTCGGAGAGCTTGTCCTGGAAAAGGACCTGCCCTCGGAGCTTGAAGGCTGTCGGTCCCTCATGGCCGTGGGCGATATGGTATCATTCACTCTGCTGGACAACGGTATCAGACCGGACCTTGTCATCTATGACCTGAAGACCGAGCGCAGGCCGTACGCCTCTCTTGCGGCCAAGCTCGACGAGATGGATGGCGTCAGTGCCAAGGTCAGCAACCCAGCGGGGCAGATAACAACCGAGCTGGTGCGGGAGATCGCGCTAGCTCTTGAACGGAACGTTCCAACGAAGCTCCTGGTCGAGGGCGAGGAGGACCTGGCCGCACTGGTCTGCGCGGCCATGGCTCCTCCCGGCTCCTGCCTGATGTACGGGGTGCCCGGAAAGGGCATGGCCCTGCTCAGGATCGATCAGGATGTCTCGGGTCAGGCCAGATCGATGATATATTCAATGGAGGAATTGAATTGAAGCTAGAGATCGTCAGCAAGAACGAGAACAAGTCCATGGACCGGATCGATGTCCATTTCCGGACCGAGCACATCGGGGAACCGTCCCCCAACCGCGATGCCGTGCGCAACTCCCTGGCCAGCGCCATGGGGGTCCAGAAAGAGCGGGTCATCGTGGATGAAATGGCCTCCGAGTACGGTATCGGCTCCAGCGGCGGATATGCCAAGGTATACACCTCCGCGGAGAGCGCCAAGAAGACGGAGAAGAACTATATCCTGGTCCGCAACGGATTGGCCGAGAAGAAGCCGAAGAGGGTCAAGACCGTGGCCACGGCCAAGAAGAAGAAGGCGAAGTGAGGTGAGCTAGATGGCGAAGGACGCGAAGGCCGGAGGAGCGGACAAGAAGGGCGGAAAGCCCGCCGCTGGAAAGAAGGGCGAAGAGAAGAAGGGTACCACCTCCAAGAAGGACCACTACTCCGTGGAGGGCGGGAAGCTCGAGAGGAAGGGAAGGAACTGCCCCAAGTGCGGTCCCGGTGTCTTCCTGGCCGAGCACAAGGACCGCAACACCTGCGGCAAGTGCGGCTATACCGAGTTCAAGACCAAGAAGTGAAAATCCCTTTCCAACCCCTTCCAACAACCCCTTTCCTATTTCTCTAAAAATCAACCATAAATACCCGGAACGGCTCATGCCGGCGGAACGGACATGAGGTACGGTCTCATCGGTTATGGCAGCATGGGCAGCGCGGTCACCCTCGCCCTGCTGGGGGACGGATCGCTCAGGGAGCAGGATATCGTGGTATACAACCGCACCCCTGCCCGACTGGAGGGACTGAAGCGCGATCATCCCGGGGTCGCCATCGCTTCATCCCCGGCGGAGGCGGCTAGGAAGGCGGACGCGGTGTTCGTTTGCGTGCACAGCCACTCTGTGCCGGAGGTCGTCGACGAGATCCGAGAGGCGTTGACCGCGAACACGCATCTGCTGGTCCTCAACGGCGGGGTCCGCATCGATGATCTCGCCCGTTACCATGACGGTCCGATCAGCAAGGTCATACCATCGATCACCCTGGCTACCGGACGCGGGATAATCCTGATGACCCACGGCGCCGCCGTTCCGGTAGAGCGGGCGAGATCGCTGGAAGCTCTCTTCTCGAGGTCCAGCAGGGTCATGGTCGTTCCCGAGGAACAGCTGGAGGCCGCCACCGACCTCACCAGTTGCGGCCCCGGGTTGCTGGCGGAGATGATGGCCGAGTTCGCCCGGACCGGTGCCAGGGCCGGGGGGCTGGAGTTCAGAGAGGCCATGGACATGGTGGCGGAGACCATGCTGGGGACCGCCCTGATGCTGGCCGGCGGCACCACGCCGAGCGAGCTGAAGTGCCGGGTGGCCACCCGGGGCGGGATCACCGAACAGGGGATAGCCGTCCTGGAGAACGAACTTCCGCCGACCTTCGAGCGGATGTTCGAGGCCACGAGGCGAAAGAGGGAAACGGTGAGGGCGTCCCTGGACTCCGAGCCCGGGCGGGGCCGCTAGCTCGGCCGGCAGCGTCTGGTCAGGCAAGCTTTATTACCATCTTTCCCATCCCACATATGGGACTCGTAGTGTAGCTTGGATATCACTGAGGCCTCCGGTGGACCATCACGGTCCAGGGAAAGCCTCGAACGGGGGTTCGAATCCCCCCGGGTCCGCCTTTCTTCTCCCATGTTCTGACCTTCTCGACCACCGTTTCCCGCACTCATGCCGCGCTACTCGATCGCCTTCTGGTCCGGAACGCTTCCCCGCTTCAATACGGCCTATTTCGGTTGCGCCGGATCATCAGGCCGACCACGATGGCCGAGGCGGCGATGAACACGCTGACATATCCGACGGCCAGCAATTGGTCGCCATCGATGGTGCTTCCGATGTCAAGTCCGCTGGAGGACGATGTGACGGTGATAGTGGTCCGATCATAACCACTGGCCCCGCTGGGATCGGTCACGGTCAGCTCGACGACGTACGTGCCGGCCTTCGCGTACTGATGGGTGAAGATGGGGCCGTTGAAGCGCCCCCCGTCGCCGGTGGTCCACGAGTACTCGTATGGGCCGGTGCCTCCGGTGATCGATGCTGACAGGTCGGTCACCAGCGGCACATCGCCTCTGATCACGCTCGACTGGATCGTCACGGTCATAGGAACGCTACGCACATGCACGGCCAGTTGGCCTTCGACGGTGGTGCCTCGCTCATCGGTCACCGCCAGGGTGGCCGTGTACTCCCCGCTGGCAGCGTACCTGTGGGTGAAGGTGACATCGCTGCCGTAGGCCCCATCCCCTGATGACCAGGCGTAGGCGTACGGTCCGATCCCTCCGGTCACGGTCGGGGTGAATGTCACCTCCAGGGGAGCCGGTCCAGCGGTCGAAGAGGCCTCGATGGTCACATCCATCTCGGGAACGGCAAGGATGGTGAACGGCACGTTGTACGGATTGTCCGAAGTGAACCAGTCGCCCTTGCCTTTGGCCGTCACGGTGATCGTCCCGGCATATGTCCCTACCTCCACCTCCGGCGTGGTGAAGGTGCAGGTGAAGGTCGAGGTGTCCCCGGCATTGAGCGAGGTATCGCCGGACATCCGCTCTTCGGTCGTCGGTCCGCCCCAGTCGATCTCCAGGGTGATCCTGGAAACCTCCATCTGCCTGTCGCCGGTGTTGGTCAGGTTGAACTGGAAATCGACGGTCTCTCCCGGATAAGCCGATGACGGAAAATGCTCCCCGGAGGCATCCCACGCCGCCGACGCGTCCATGGTGGTGAAGCACGTGCTGCCTACGAACCCGATGACCACCAGAACGATGACCAACGACCTGCTGACGGCGAACTTCAAGCGAGCCCCCTTGCCCTATTCGGTATATACCATCTCCGGGAATAAAAATGATGGCATGAACTAGGAGAGGGTCGCCACTCGCCCAGCCCGCCTAATCCTCGTGCTCCAGCGTCTTGATGACCAACACCGGGCACTCCGCGAACCGGACCACTTTCTCGGCGACGCTGCCCATCAGGAAATGCTTCACCCCGGTCAGCCCCTTGGTGGCCATGATCACCAGGTCGTGGTCTTTGGACGCCTCGATTATGTCGAAGGCCGGTGAGCCTCTCTTGACCACCGCTGTGGCCTTGACGGTCATGTCCCCTGCCACCTTCATGACCGCCTCCGCCGCGGCATCCGCCGCTCCCTGCTGGTAGGCGTACTGGTCCGGCACTCCCAGCCCCTGCTGCAGGCTGACCGTCGCCTTGACGTCCACTATGCTGATGACCGTTACCTCGGCATTCATCATCTTCGCCATCTCCAGGCCGAGGACGGCGGCGGACTGGGCGTTCTTGCTGCCATCGGTGGGGACCAGGATCTTCTTGTAAAGGGGCATCATCCCCACCGTATCCTTTGCTGAGTAGATGCTAGGTTCGGTCGCGAGGACGCTAGGCTCATTTGCTCTCCTCCCCCTTCGGAGCGGTGATCTCGGCAACGCTCCCCTCGGTCCTGACCGGAGCGCCTTCGGCCCCCTTGATCTCATGGTATTCCTCGGAGGTCTTCAGCGGAACGCTGCGGACGAAGATGCTGAACACTATGGACCCCAGGACGATGATGGACCCGATGAAGAAGATATAGGTGATGCTGTTGCTGAGGGACAGCCTGATGGCGTCCAGCAGGAACTCCGGTATGGGCGGTTCGGTCACCACCAGCAGGAGCTGGCCCACGCTGTTGGCGTCCGTCGGGAGGCTGGCCAGCTGCTCGGGGGTCAGATGCAGGGACAACTCCTGGAGCATCCTGGAGTTCAGGATGCCCCCCAGGAACGCGACGCCGACCGTTCCTCCGATGCTCCGGAACAAGCTCATGGACCCGCTGGCGACCCCCATGTCCGACTTGGGCATGACGTTCTGGGCGGCCACAATGAAGTTGGACATGACCGCCCCCATCCCCGCCCCGGTGATGAACAGGAACAGGACGGCGTCGGTAGCCGAGCTGCCGATATGCAGGGTGGACAGCAGGTACAGGCCCAGCGCGGAAACGGGCGGCCCGGCGATGAGCCAGACCTTGTACCCGGTATGGCGGAGCAGGAACCCGCTGGTGATCGAGGTGAGCATGACCCCCATCATGAGAGGGATGATTAGCTCGCCGCTGTTGCTGGCGCTCATGCCCACCACCGCCTGAAGGAACAGGGGGAGATAGGTGATGACCCCGAACATGCCCAGGGCTATGACGAACAGCCCCCCGCATCCCAGGGTGAAGATGGGCTCACGGAACAGCCGTAACGGCAGGATGGGGTCGGCCGCCCTCCTCTCGATGAGGATGAACGCCGTGAGGCTGAGCACCGATAGTACGGTCATGCCCATGATGATGGCGCTGGTCCAGTCGTAGGTGCTACCTCCCCAGGTGACCACCAGCAGAGCAGGGACCAGGGCCCCGGCGAGGGCGGTCATTCCCAGGAAGTCGATGGGAAGGGAGCCCTTATTGGCTATCGCCGGGAACTTAAGGGAGGTGACCAGTATCGCGAACACGCCCACCGGCAGGTTCACGTAGAACACCCACCGCCAGTCCATGTGGTCGACGATGTAGCCGCCCATGAGCGGACCGATGATCGTGGATAGAGCGAACACCGCTCCCAGCAGACCCTGGATCTTGCCCCGCTCGGCGGGGGCGTACAGGTCGGCGACCGTGGCCATGGACACCGGCATCATCGAGCCGGCGCCGATACCCTGGATAAGTCGGCAGGCGATCAGCATCTCCATCGACGTGGACATGCCCGCCAGGAACGAGCCGGCCATGAACGTGACCATTCCCGCGAGGAAGACCGGCCGGCGGCCGAAGCGGTCGGACATCTTGCCAGCGATGGGGATCATGACCGTTTCCGCCAGCATGTAGGCGGTGAACAGCCAGGAGTACAGGCTCATGCCTCCCAGCTCACCAACGATCTTTGGAAGGCTGGTCCCCACCACGGTCTGATCCAAGCTCGCCAATAGCATGCCCAGGGCCAGACCGAGCATGATGAACGACCGGCCGCGGTTCTTCTTGTACCGGGCCTCTTCCTCCTCGCTAATGGTGGCCGGCCCCTTTACCGTCCTCACCTTTCTCTTTCCGAACATATCTTCACCACCTGATGAACCTGAACTTCGAGATCCCTACCGGGGCAGGGCTCTCCTGATCACAAATGTGCCTGGCGTCATTCCCAGGACCCTTTCGACGAGGCCCTGTACGATCTCGGCGATCTCTTCCGTCCGTTCCTCCGTCCGCTCCTCGGCAAAGCTGCGCACGAGACCTCTGATCATGCCCACCAGTCCGATGGCCGTCTCCCGGGGATGGTCGACGTGGAAGACGCCCTCCTCCATCCCTTGTCTGATGATCTCCTCCATGATGCCGTTGGTGAAGGTCATCGCCCGGTCCTCCATCGTCAGGTGGAGGGCCTGGTTCCGCTCCTTGCGGAAGTATGCGATCAAGGTCGATGAGCGGCAGGCGATGTCCCGGTCGGTCGACAGCAGCTCGTTCAGCCGTTCGACGGCGGTGAGCCCCTCTTTGTGGACAGCTGCAGTGATGGTCGATTCGAGCTTGCCGACCAGCCGGTCGAAAAGGATGTCCAGAAGATCCTCCTTGGAGTTGAAGTAATAGTAGAACAGCCCCTTGGCCACCCCCATTCGGGCCACGATGTCGTCGATGGAGGTGTTCTCATATCCTTTCTCGTTGAACAGGGCCTCGGCTGCCTCGATGAACTCGTTCTTGCGGTCCTGGGGAGATCTGACATCTTTGCTCATGGAACTGACTGACCGTCGGTCAAGTTTGATGATATATTTATAGATTCTCACACGAGCATGTCCGTGGCGGCCATGCGCATTGGGCGCGGCAAGGCGGCCTCGAGGCAAGATCCAAGGCGCCATCGCTCCGGTCTGCGTAAGGTCTTTATCGAACGACGGCCTAGTGCTGGCCACCATGTTCCTGACCAGGGATGAGGAGGCCATGCTGGCCGGTGAGAAGGGCGAGGGAGCGAGGACGGCGATGGAGCTCCTTGTCGCGCTCGGCGGTATCTACGACGCGAAGAGGCTGGTGCCCATAGCCTCGGCCCATCTGTCCGGGGTATCGTACAAGACCATCGGGGAGGGGGGCATCGAGTTCCTGGAGCGGTTGTCAGGGGACGCCAGGGTATGCGTGCCCACCACCCTGAACCCGGCGGGCATGGATCGCAGGAAGTGGCGGGAGATGGGAATATCGCCCCGTTTCGCCGATCGCCAGCAGCATATCATCGAATGCTACGAGCGCCTGGGGGTGAACACCGACTGCTCCTGCACGCCATATCTCAACACCAACGTGCCGAAGAGGGGGCAGACCCTGGCGTGGGCCGAATCGAACGCCCTCTCCTTCGCCAACTCGGTGGTGGGGGCGAGGACCAACCGGGAAGGGGGCCCCGGCGCTCTGGCCGCGGCCATCACCGGCCGGACACCGGAGTACGGGCTTCACCTGGACGACAACAGGAGGCCGTCGATGCTCGTGGAGGTCGAACTTGACGAGGTCGACTACTCATTGCTGGGGCAGGCCGTCGGCTCGGTCGTCGGAGGCCGCATCCCCTACTACCGGGGGATACGTCCGACCGTGGACCAGCTGAAGACCCTGGCCGCGGCAATGGCGGCCGCCGGTTCGGTGGCGCTGTTCCATGTTGAGGGGATCACCCCGGAGTCCGGCGAGCACGACCCGAGGGGCCTGGAACGCCTGCCCATCGGCAGGGCGGAGATCGAGTCGGCGAGGAACAAGCTGGACACCGGCAAGGACCCCGAGCTCATAGCTCTCGGCTGCCCCCACCTCTCGGTGGAAGAGGTCCGGGACCTGGCGGCACGGTTGAAGGGCAAGAAGAGAAAAGGGGACGCCGAGGTATGGTTCTGCACCTCCAGATGCACCGCCGCCAGCTGCCCCCGCGAACTGGAGGTGCTGTCCAGGTTCGGCCACGTGGTGTGCGACACCTGCATGGTGGTGACCCCTATCGAGGAGCGGTTCCGGGTCACCGCCACCAACTCCGGGAAGGCCTGCAACTACCTCCCCACATTGTGCTCCCAGAAGGTCGTTTACCGCACCACCGAGGGGCTGTTGGAGATGATATCGTGATCCTGCGCGGAAGGGGCATATCCAAGGGCGTGGGGGAGGGGGAGATCGTCCTCGACCAGAGCCCGGTGTCCTTTTTGGGCGGGGTCGATCCAGCGACCGGCAGACTGAACATTCCCTCCGGTGACGGGGCGTCCATCAAGAGCAGGGTCTTCGCCTTCCCCCGGGGGAAAGGGAGCACCGTTGGTTCCTATGTGCTCCTGGAGATGAGGAGGCAGGGCACGCTGCCCGCGGCCCTGATCAACGCCTCCACCGAACCGATCGTGGCCACCGGCGCGGTGATGGCCGGGGTCCCCCTGGTCGATCGCATCGATCTCTCCCTCCTCCGTACCGGCGACCGGGCGGTGGTCGACGGCAACGAGGGTACGGTCGAGCTCCCGGAGGTCCGGGAGGTCCACGTGGTCAGCTGCGTGGTGCAGCACGGCGAGGAGTTGCTGCTTCTCAAGAGGAGTGAAAAGGTAGGGACCTTCCAGGGGTACTGGGCCGCCGTCAGCGGGTATGTGGAGGAGGGGGAGTCGTCCAGTGAGGCGGCCTGCAAGGAGCTGCGGGAGGAAACGGGCATGGAGCTGCCGATCGCCAGGGAGGGGGTGCCGCTCACCGTCCGCGACGGGGACAACATCTGGCATATCCATCCCTACCTGTTCCTGGCCGGCGACCGGCAGGTGATCATCGACTGGGAGCACACCGAGCATTGCTGGGTGCGCCCCGAGGAGATGAAGGGTTTCCAGACCGTCCCCGGTCTGGTGGAGATCGTCCGCGACCTGCTCTAGAAGGCCACGTCCACTTCCTTCTCCAGGAGGTTCAGCTCGTGGGGGTCGAGGGTCGACGGGTTCACCGCCAGCATCAGGATGGACTTGTTGATGGCCACCTGGTCCCTCAGCGACTGGATGAACCTCAGCACGGTCAGGAAGTTGTTGTTGGTGATGAGGTACTCCAGGCCGTCCAGCAGGATGATGCCGCCCTGGTTGGACAGGAACTGCTCCAGCGAGAAGCTGAGCTTTTCAAGGTCCTTGGGCCGCAGGCTGTTCTCCTTGCCGATGTTGCTCAGCCAGATCATTGGCGTGTCGCCCAGGCTGTACTTGGAGCGTATCTTCAGAGGATAATCGCGGGTGACGCAGAACCCCTTCATCCCGTTGCTTAGCGCTTCGGTGAACAGGCGGTAGGAGCGGTCCCCCTTCTCCTCCTTGATGAGGTAGGTGAGGGTCGGCTCCAGGGTGGAGCCGGTACCCGGCTTCCGGGGCTCCTCCTCCTCCTCCTTGGCGGGCTCCCTCTCCACCTCCACCGGACAGTGGCAGGACGGGCATTCCGCCTCATACGGCTGTATGGCGTGCTTGCACTGGCCGCACTGCGTTACCCGGGTGAACCCTCCCGCGGCGGCATGGTCCATGATCCCCTGGACGGTCTTGGCCCCCAGACCGCTTACGGACCGCAGGTCGTCGGCCGAGGCGCGGGAGATCTTGTCCACGCTGTCATACCCGGCGTCGTACAGCATCTCCGCCTTCAATTGGTTCATCCGCGGCACCCGCATGAGGTAGGAGATGACCTTCGCCCGGTCGTCGGGCGGGGACACCTTGGCCTCCTGTTTCTCCGGCAGGCCGCGGCGGTTGAGATAGTTGACCAGATTGCGGGCGTCGGCCTTGCTTATCCCTTCGATGGCCGACAGCGAGGCCTCGTCCATCCCCTTCAAGTCGTCCACCGAGCCCTTGCCAGCCTTCAGCAGAGCGAGGGAGGCGTCCTGGGACAGTCCGGGGACCACGCTGAAGTTCTTGACCCCCTCCTTGAGGCGGAGGGAGGAGACCGCGACGACCAGGTCATGTTTCTCGACCTCCCAGCTGGCGACCCTCTCTCCTTGGGGATCGGCCACGAAGTCGAGGTGCAGCGACCTGGTCTCCTTCTTTATGTGCTCCCTCCACGCCTGGAGGTACCCCTCGATGGGAGAGGGTGCCTTGACCTCCACTCTGACGAACTCCTCCACGTCCAGTTTCATGTCCTTGCGCATCTGCTGGATGCGGCGGATCAGTTCGCGGGTGTAGCCTTCGGCCTCTATCTCGGGGGTGATGTTGAAGTCGATGAACAGCTCGCCGTCGGCGAACTCGACATCCACCACGTCCTCGGGCAGGGTGGTGCTGAACGACACCATCGAAGGTTCGATCCTCACCATTTGGCCCTCGATGCCCAGTGAGCATTCCCCGTTCTCGATGGCCTCCTTAACCTTCGCCGCGGGGCGGCTTTTCAGCATCACCGCGATCTTGGCCGACCACTGCCGGTAGACCTTCCCTATGGCGTTGGGGTTCGGAACGACCTCCAGCTCCAGTTCGTGCCACGTTTGTCCGGGAGGAACGTACTCCACGATCTTCACGTTGGCCTGGGACAGCAGGACCTCTTCCATCGGCCGGAGGAGGTCCAGGGTTTCCTTGCTCCGGGGCTGGATGACGATGCGCTTCAGCGGCCAGCGGAGCTTCACGTTCTTCTTTTGGCGCTCCTTGGTGATCTCCTCCACCAGCTCCTGCATCGTGGCCATGGACGCTTCCAATGTGTCGTCGATCAGGGAGATGTCGGCGGCCGGCCAGTCGGTCATGTGGACCGATCCCAGAGAACCGTCGAGGGCCTGGTAGATCTCCTCGGTGATGTGCGGACAGAACGGGGCCAGCAGCTTCACCGATGACATGAGGGCATCGTACAGGGTCACGTACGCGGCGACCTTGTCCATGTCCGTGGACTCGGTCCACATGCGGTCACGGATCAACCTAACGTACCACCGGGACATATCCTCTAAGATGAACTCCTCCAGCGCCCTGCAGGCCTTGTGCAGGTCGTAGGACTCCAGGTCCTTGGTGACCTCGAGCTTGAGCTTCTCGCTGCGGGACATGAGCCAGCGATCCTCCGGCCGGAGGGCGGAGCGCACCGCCTGGGGATCGACGGTCAGCCGTTCGAACTTGTCGATGGACATGTAGGTGGAGGCGAAGTTCACCACGTTCCACAGGATGTTGAGCATCTTGCGGGCGTTCTTCACCCCCTCGTGCTGGAACGAGATGTCCTCCCAAGGAGCGGACACCCGCATGAAGTAGAACCTCATGGCGTCGGCCCCGAACTCGGAGATGACCTTGACCGGCTCGATGACGTTACCCTTGCTCTTGGACATCGGCTGCCCCTGGGGGTCGAGCATCCATCCGTGCATCAGCACGTTGTCGTACGGCGCGTGGCCGAAGGAGATCACCGAGGAGCCGAGCTGGGAATAGAACCAGCCGCGGGTCTGATCGTGAGCTTCGGTGATGAACCTGGCCGGCCACCACCGGTCGAACTCCTTCTTCTCCCGGGGGTAGCCCAATTGGGCCCACGAGCACACCCCGGCATCGAACCACACGTCCAGAACGTCCCCTACCCTCTTCATCTTCTGGCCGCACTTCTCGCAGGTGAAGGTGACCCCGTCGATCCACGGGCGGTGGAGGTCCATTCCTTCCTTGTAGCCCTCCCCGGCCTTCAGCTCATCGGTCGAACCGACCACCTTCATGTGCCCGCTCTCGCAGGTCCATACTGGCAGGGGGATGCCCCAATACCGCTGGCGAGAGATGCACCAGTCCCGGGCGTTCATCGTCCAGTCGTATTCCCGGGACGAGCCGGCCCACTCCGGCGTCCACCGCACCTTGGCGATCTCGTCGAGCATGAGGTCCTTGACCTGGGTGATCCGGAGATACCATTGGTTGGTGTTGCGGAAAAGGATCCCGGAGTTGCACCTCCAGCAGTGGCCGTACCGGTGTTCGACGGTCCCCTGATGGAACATCAGGCCCTTGTCCGTCAGGTCCTGCATGATCTGGGGGTTGGCCTTCTTGACGTGCATCCCCCGGTATCTCTGGCCGACGTCGGGGGTGAACCGCCCACCCTCGTCCACCGGACAGTACGGCTCCAGGCCGAACTCCCTGCCCAGCTCGAAGTCCTCGGGGCCGTGGCCGGGGGCGATGTGCACCAGGCCGGTCATGTCCGCCTCCACGGTCTTGGAGGGTATGACCTTGTGGACCCACTTCCCCTGCATGCCGCGCTGCGATTCCACCTCGTCCAGCAGCGGGGGCACGTACTCCATGCCCACCAGATCGTCGCCCTCGATGAGCCTGATGACCTCGTACTCCTCCCAGCCTTCGAGCTGACCGATCTGGTCTATCAGCGATTCAAGGACCACCACGGTGTCGGAGTTCCCTCCCTTAACGTACCTGACCATGGCGTATCGGAAGTCGGGGTGGGCGGCCACCGCCATGTTGGCCGGCAGCGTCCACGGCGTCGTCGTCCATATGAGCAGCGAGACCCCGGTCTCTCCCTTCAACGGGAACTTGACATAGATGGAGGGGTCCTTGACCTCCGAGTATTCGATCTCTGCTTCAGCCAGCGCCGTTTCGCAGCGCGGGCACCAGGAGATGACCCGGTTGGCCGAGACCAGCAGGTCCTTCTCGTGGGCCCTCTTGAGGGTCCACCATGCCGCCTCGATGTACTCGGGGGCGATGGTCATATATGGGCGCTCCCAGTCCATCCATACTCCCAGCTCCTTGAACTGCTCGGTCATCTTGCTCTGGAAGTTAAGGGCGAACTCCTTGCAGGTGTTGACGAACCTCTCCATCCCGTAGCTCTCGATGTCCTTCTTGCTCTTGATGCCGATGGCCTGCTCGACCTTGACCTCTATGGGGAGGCCGTGCATGTCGTAGCCCGGCTGATCGCGCACGTTGAACCGCTGCATCCGCTTGTACCGGACCACCGTATCCTTGATGGTCTTGTTCAGGGCGGTGCCCAGGTGAATGTAGCCGGTGGTGTACGGCGGACCGTCCACGAAGTAAAAGTCCGCCCCGCTAGCGCGGAACGCCTTCATCTTCTTGTAGGCGTCGGTATCGTTCCAGAACTTCTGCACCCGCTTCTCGAGGTCGGGGGGATTATAATTCGCTTGAACCTGCTTTATCATCGCAGTCCCTTTCGACCGTGTAAAGCCCTTACCCTTCTTAACAGTGATGGTATGCGAAGGTATGCTGGATAACCACAATTCCAATATGGCAGAACGGTCCTAGCCCCACCGGTCGAGGCTCGCTTGGGAACTGGGCAGGACCTCCGCCTTCTTGGCCGGCCTCTTCTTCTCGAGGCGGTCCAGGGCCGCCGCGACCCTCGCCTCCGAGAATTCGTGCTCCCCGCACATGAACTCGATGATTCGGTCCCTCTGGGGGGTCGCCCATTCCAGCTTGTACTCATCGATGTGCTCGGCGCGCAGGAAGATCTCCTTCACCACCTCGACGTCGGGGATGTCCCCGTTGATCGCTTCCAGCGCGCTCTTGAGGGTGCCCTGCTCCCGGATGAGCTTCAGTCCCTTCTTCGGCCCTATGCCTCTGATGCCCCGGTTGTAATCGGTGCCCATGAGGATGCACAGGTCGATGAGCTGTTCCCGGTCCCTCAGCCCGTTGGCCTCCAGGACCTTGGGAAGCTCCACCACCTCGATGGAGATGTCGCGGTACTCCTTGCTGCCGGGCATCTTCCTCCGGCCGCTGATGTTAAGGTTGCGGACCAGCTTTGGCGCCCCGAAAAGAAGGGAGTCATAGTCCTGCGAGGACGCCGCCCACACGTCTCCCCGGGAAGCCATGTACGCGGCCTGGGCCTCCCCTTCCTCGGGCGCTTGCACCACCGGGATGCCCATGTAGGTAAGCAGGATGCGCGATGTTCCGACGATGTCGTTGCTGATACGCGCCGACTGGGTGGCCTTGCTCCGCGCCCGCTCGATGTCCCCTTCCGACACCGCTTCCTTCCATTCCTCGTGGGCCTTGGACCTCCGTTCCGACCGCTCCGCCAGGGTCTGGGCCTTCATGACGTGGGGGTGCCCGTCAAAGACGTAGGCCGGACGGATGCCCGCCTCCAGGAGGTTGACGTTGCGGTAGAGGAGCCCGGTCAGGTGCGAGGTGACCCGGCCCCGGGAATCCTTGAGAGGCGTCCCGTCCGGTCCGCGTATTATCGACAAGAACTGATATATGGCATTGTAAGCGTCGATGGCCAGGGTCTGACCGGAGAGGTCCTCCAGCTCCTTACGCTCCACCGGTACGATGTCCGACAGGTTGACTCCCATCGGAAAAAAGAACGGGGGCCGGGGTAATAAGGTTTGCCCGCGCTACTTCTGGGCCTTGGGCAGGTAGAACATCATCAGGCCCAGGCCTAACCAGACCAACAGCACCATGATCCAGCAGATGTTGGCGCTTAGCAGCAGGAGCAGGACCACCAGGAGGAGCGGGAGCACTATGGTGATGAACAGCAGGAACCATCTCTTGCCGATGAAATCGAAGTTCATGGGAACATGAGGGGATGATATGGCCCGTTTAAGAACCTTTCCGAGCTCACCCATCGCCTGGGAACGTGAACTTCCTCCATTCCTCTATCTCCCCCTCCATGCTGGCGGCCTTGAAGAGCGAGCTGCCAGCGGCCAGCACGGTAGCGCCAGCCTCCACGCACACCTTGGCGGTCCGCCGGTTGATCCCGCCGTCCACCTCGATCTCGGCGTCCGAACCGGTGGAATCAAAATACTCCCTGGCCTGGGCGATCTTGGAAACGCACTCGGACATGAAGGATTGGCCTCCGAACCCCGGATGGACGGTCATGATGAGCAGGAGGTCGATATCGTCGAGGTAGGGCAGCAGGTCCTCGAACGGGGTCTCCGGGTTCAGCGACAGGCCGGCCTTCTTGCCCAGGGAATGGACCTTGGCGATGGTGTCCCGGATGTCGTCCGTGGCCTCCACATGCACGGTGATGTAGTCCGCCCCGGCCTCGGCGAACTGCTCGATATACCTTCCTGGTTCGACGATCATGAGGTGGACGTCGAAGGGGAGGGTGGTGTACGGTCGGATGGCGCTGATGACCCCGGGGCCGATGGTGATGTTGGGGACGAACACCCCGTCCATCACGTCCACGTGGACCCAGTCGGCGCTCTCCTTCTCGAGCCGGCGAACTTCATCACCGAGGCGGCCGAAGTCGGCGGATAGGATGGACGGAGCTATCTTGATCATCCCGCCGACGAAGGTTCTGCCCCCACTTAAGATTTAGGGCACGACCAGCACCGGTATCCTGGAGGTCTGCACCACCTTTTGGGACACCGATCCCAGGACCAGCTCCCTGAGGCCGCTCAGCCCGCGGCTGCCTACGACGATCGCGTCATACCCCTTGTCCCCGATGGTCACGATCATGTCCGCCGGGTCACCCAGCTCCAGAAGGGTATCGTAGGACGCCCCCACCTCTTCAAGGTACTTCTTGGCCCGGTCGAACCTGTGGGCGATCAGAACGTTCTCCCCGGTGACGTAGGTGGGCTTGGCGATGAAGCCGTCGGTATCCTTGTCCGAGGCCACATAGAGCAGGGTGACCTTGGCTCCCAGCCGGGCGGCGAGATCGGCGGCAAAGCTGGCAGCCTTGTACGAGCCCTCGGAGCCGTCGATGGCCAACAAGATCTTCTTGAATTCCGTCATGTTCTCTTTAATAATAATCTAAGCCTCATGGAGATAATGATGCCGATGGAGCCACTGGAAAACCTTTTTAGCAGTTCGTTCGGATTGGGGACCATGGCCGAGGACAAGTGCGGTGTGGCCGGTTGCAGCGAGCCGGCGGTCAAGTCATACTCCCGGGAAGCGGTGGAGAAGGCGGGCCTTAAGGCAGCGGACGAGAAGAACAAGCGGATGCAGCTGTGCAAGGAGCATAACAAGCAGTACAAGAAGGTCACCAAGGACGAGCGCAAGCTGGAGAACCTGGGGCGGTGACCCTCCCGGCGACTTGCGCCGTCCCGTGGCCGGAGGGCGGACCGATGGAGGCTGGCAGGTGAGCAGGGACATGCAATTGACCTTCCTCGGCACCGGGGGAGGCATGCCATCGCCCTCCCGGGGGGTGAGCGCCATCGCCCTCCAGTTCGGCGGGGAGGTATTGTTGTTCGATTGCGGGGAGGGCACCCAGCGGCAGTTCATGCTCTCCACGGTCTCCTTCATGAAGGTGGCGGCCATCTTCATCACCCACTTCCATGGTGATCACTTCCTTGGGTTGCCAGGCCTCATCCAGTCGATGAACTTCTCCGGGAGGAAGGCGCCCCTGGCGATCTTCGGCCCCCCGGGCATGATCGACCTGGCCAAGGATCTGATCTCCCTCGGCCACTTCACCCTGGGCTTCGACATCACCGCCGGGGAGATGACCGACGGGGACGGGGCGGACGTCGGGGCGCTCCGCGTCACCGCGCTGGAGGTCGAACATACTGTTCCCGCGCTGTCGTTCGTCATCGAGGAGAGGGAGCGCAGGGGCAGGTTCAAGGCCGACCGGGCCAAGGAGCTGGGGGTCCCCCCGGGGCCGCTCTTCGGGGAGCTGCAGGCTGGCCGGGAGGTCAGGATCGGGGAGCTGATAATCGAGCCGACGATGGTCATGGGCTCTCCCCGGAAGGGCCGCAAAGTGGTCATCTCCGGGGACACCCGGCCCAACGCCCGTCTCACCGAAGCGGCGGCGGGGGCCTCGGTGCTGGTGCACGAGGCCACTCTGGACGCGAGCCTCATCGAGGGGGCGAGGAGCTACGGGCACTCCACCGCCCTGGAGGCCGGGCAGGTGGCCAGGGCCGCCAAGGTCGGGCTTCTCGTCCTTACGCACATCTCCAGCCGCTACGAGAACGCCTCGGTGCTGGAGACCGAGGCCAGGGAAGTCTTCCCCCGCGTGGTCGCGGCGTATGACCTGATGACCATCCCGGTGCCGTTCCCGAAGGACGAGATGGAAGGATTATAGGCCCGGTGCTCCGAAGGGAGGAAGTTATGCGCGACAGGAACGTCATCGTGGAGCGGATGCCCGGGCCTCCCACAGCCAGCGGGAGAACGGAGCTGGTGGAGCGCAAGGGGATCGGGCATCCGGACAGCATCGCCGACGGCATTGCCGAGGCGGTGTCCCGAGCCCTGTCCAGGCGGTACATGGAGGAGTGCGGCGGGGAGATCCTCCACCATAATGTCGACCAGAACGAGGTGTCCGGAGGCCAGTCGGTGGTATGGTTCGGGGGCGGGGAGGTCCTGGAACCTCCGTACATCCTCCTGCTGGGCCGGGCGGTGGACGAGGCGGTGTTCCGGGACGGCCACAGGGTCAGGCTGCCGGTCCGCCAGGTCGCGGTGAGGGCGGCCAGGGAGTACCTGAAAGAGAACTTTCACGACCCGGCCCTGGTACGGGACACCGGCTTCGACGTCAGCTCCGACACCATCATCGACTGCCGCACGGGGAAGGGCAGCCAGGACCTGCTGCGCAATTACCAGAGGGACGCCGGCCTTTCCGGGCCCCATCCCTCCCGCCCGGCCAACGACACCTCCTTCGGTCTGGGGTTCGCCCCCCTGACCCCCACCGAGCGGCTGGTCAGAGAGATAGGGCACTACATGGAGGGAGGCATGCGCACCCGCGACGGCATCACCGCGGCGGGGAAGGACATCAAGGTGATGGCCGCCCGCGACGGGGACCGGATCACGCTCACCGTGGCCTGCGCCATGATCGCCTCCCGCGTTTCCAGCGCGGCGGAGTACCGCGTCTTGATGGAGCAGATGGTCGGCCTCCTGGAACAAGAGGCCGCGGGACTTACCGAACACGAGGTCGAGGTGGTGATAAACCATGCCGACGTAGGTGGGAGCGACAACGTCACCGACCACTATGTCACCGTGACCGGGCTATCCATGGAGAACGGCGATGACGGCTCGGTCGGCCGGGGGAACCGCGTGAACGGGCTCATCACCCCCTACCGCCCGATGAGCCTGGAGGCCGCCGCGGGGAAGAACCCCGTCAGCCACGTGGGCAAGCTGTACAACGTCCTGGCCAACCGCATCGCCTGCCGGATATCGACCGAGGCGGGCACTGACATCTCCGAGGTCCGGGTCCGCCTCCTTTCCCAGATCGGCAGCCCTATCGAGAGGCCGGCGATGGCCAGCGTGGAGCTGTGCGCCGCCGATGATGCCGCGTACGAACGGTGGAAAGGGCGGGCGGCGGAGCTGACCGCTCTAGAACTGGAGGACATCGGCGGACTGACACAACAAATTGTTTATGGGCATATCGCAGTATTCTGAGCCGTGAAGCTCATAGATCGGCCGAAGTACGGCCCGTTGTTCCGGTTCGGCGATTATCATGTGTACAAGGCTCTATCCGTCCTGTCCGATGGCCGGCGGAAGGGACGCAAGCAGGTGGCCGACCGCATCGGCGTGGGCGAGGGGAGCATGAGGACCATCCTCGATCACCTTCGCGAGGAGGGCCTGGTCGACATCAAGCAGACCGGGATCAAGATCAGCAAGAAAGGGCAGGAGTTCATCGGCCAATTCCCATTGCAGGTATACGTGCTGGATGCCCCGGACATCACCCTGGGACAGTGTTCGGTGGCGGTCCAGGTCAAGGGTGCGGCCTCCCGCATCGGCTCGGGCATGGAACAGCGTGATCAGGCCATCAAGGCCGGCGCCGACGGGGCGACGACCATCGTGGTCAAGGGGGAGAAGCTCACCGTCCCGGTGGACTATGATCTGGACACCGATCGGCCGGAGATCGCCGGGGCCATCCGCCGCCTGTTCGACCTCACCGACGGCGATGTCATCATCATCGGCACATCGGCCGACCTGCAGCAGGCCGAGGAAGGGGCCCTGGCCGCGGCCCTGGCCCTGCTCTAGCCGGGGCGCAGCAGCTCGGCGAAGGCTCCGGGGTCCGCGGTCTCCGGCAGGCAGGCCCGTTCGGTGCAGACGTGGGCCATGGCCCTGCCGTCCCTCATCGCCTGACCCTGCACCAGCGGGGAGAGCCGCCCGATCCCCTCGACCGCCTTCCCCGGCTCAAGCAGAAGCACTACCTTGTTGGGCACATACCTGGACGCCAGCTCTCGTAGGAAGAGAATTGTGTCCTCGGCACCCTTGCGGCCGGCGATGACGATGGAGTATGACGGCCCGAGCCTCAGGTCCACCGCGTTCATGAACTGGGAGTGGTTCTCGGGGGAACGGAACACCGCACCGGAGAACGCGGCGATGAGCGCATCGGCCTTTGTCATGAGGTCTGGCTCCTCGGTGATGCGGTACAGCGTCAGGAGATCAAGGAGGGCTATCGAGTTCCCCGAAGGGACCGCCCCGTCGTACACCTCCTTGCCGCGGTGGATCATGTCCTTTCCTTCCCGAACCTGGTAGTATCCTCCGTCATCGTCCCAGAACCCCGCGTTCATCTCCTTCACCAACGCGATGGCCTCATTGAGCCACCGCAGGTCCTGGTCCGCCTGGAACAGCTCCAGCAGGCCCCAGGCCATGAAGGCGTGATCGTCCAGGAAGCCTGGCACGGTCGAGAGACCGTCCCGGTACACGTGCCCCAGGCCATCCTCGGAGCGCATCCTCACCAGCACATGATCGGCGGCCCGCGCCGCGGCCCTGAGATACCGCTCGTCCATGAACGCCGCCGCCCCTCTGGCCAAGGCCGCGATCATGAGGCCGTTCCAGTCGGCCATTATCTTGTCGTCCATGGCCGGGCGGGGGCGCTTCTCCCGGGCTGCCAGCAGTTTTTGCCGAACGGCATCGAACAACGGGTCATCCATCGCCTCCGGGCTGCTCAGCCTCAATACGCTCCGTCCGGACAGATCTCCCTTTACCCCCTCGCGCATGTTGCCCTCGGCGTTCAGGCCGAACAGCCGGCGGGCCGCCTCCATCTCCCGCTCGTCGAGGACCGCGGCCGCCTCCCCCTCGGTCCAGAGGTAGAACCTGCCCTCCTCGCCCTCGCTGTCAGCGTCCTCTGAGGAGAAAAAGCCGCCCTCTGAGGAGGTCATGCGGTCAAGGACATGATCGAGCACCTCGCGCGCGGTCCGGGAATGATGTTCCTTGCCGGTGGCCTGCCATCCCTCGATGTAGGCGATGGCCAGGAGCGCCTGGTCGTACAGCATCTTCTCGAAGTGGGGTACCAACCACTGCTGGTCGGTGGAATAACGATGGAACCCCTTGCCCAGCTGATCATAAATTCCTCCCTTGCGCATGGCCTCGAGGGTCCGGTCGGCCATCCATAGGGCCTTCTGGTCCCCGGTCCGGTTCCAGTAGCGTAGCAGTAAGGTGAGGCGATGGGGAGTGGGGAACTTGGGAGCGAGGCCGAAGCCTCCATATGTCTCGTCAAAAGCCCCCATCATGTTCTGGAACGCGGCCATCAGGGCCTCTTCCCCCAGCCCTCCCCCGGCGGCGGCCTCTCCCTGTTCCTTCAGGGCCTCCACCACCTTCTGCGAGGTTTCCTCCAGCTCCTGCCTGCGCCCCTTCCAGAAGTCGGAGATGGTCGGCAGGAGGGTCATGAGCCCGCTTCTCCCCCACTTCGCCTCCTTCGGTATGTAGGTGGCGGCGAAGAAGGGTTTGAGATCCGGGGTCAGCACCATCGTCAGTGGCCATCCGCCCCCGCCTGACAGGAGCTGGGCGGCGGTCATGTACGTCGCGTCGACGTCGGGTCTTTCTTCCCTGTCCACCTTGACCGGGACGAAATGGGCGTTAAGGAGAGCGGCGACCTTCTCGTCCTGGAAGGACTCCTCCTCCATGACGTGGCACCAGTGGCACGATGAGTAGCCGATGGAGAGGAAGATCGGCCGGTCCAGCTCCTTGGCTCGGCGGAACGCTTCCTCCCCCCAGGGATACCAGTCCACCGGGTTATGGGCATGCTGCAGCAGGTAGGGGCTCTTCTCATTGATGAGCCGGTTGGAACGCTCCTCGCCGATAGAACGCGTGGCCATGGATATCACATGGGGCCGGGAATTAGTTAAAGCTGAAGGTGGGACCGGATGAAAAATGCGAAGTGGGGGATTGAAGGCGCAGGAACGCCTCAATCCCCGGTGTTTTCTCCTCCTCTCGTGGTCGGGAGGGTAAGCCTCCCTTACCACGTACTCTCCGGGTAAGCCATCTCTGGCCGGGATATTTAACGGTATCTCCCGGTTGTAAAAAAAATGATTCGTTAAGGGGTTTATCTCGGCGGGCCGGAGGCTCACCAGTTCTGGAGGATCCCGGCCATGGTCCGGTCGGCCATCTGATCGAAGGTCTCGATCCCGGTGACCTTGGCGGCGTACTCCGAGAGCGATGCTATGTCGTCCCGCTTCAGGAACTCCAGCTTGAACTTCCGGGAACCGGCCATCAGCTGCTTCAGGCCTTCTCCGATGCGGTCCTCCATGTAGGTGGTCAGACCGATCGCGCCCCACGGGATGTCCTTCCCCAGCTTCAGACCGGGGTACCTGGCCTGGTAGTCCGGGGCCCGGGCGAAGAAGGTGGCGGGGTCGTGGGTGTACTGGTCGGAGAACGACTTGGGCAGCTTGTGGGTCTCTGCCAGGCGGGCGAAGTACTCCGACTTCATGACCGCGAGGATGGGAGCGCGGGCCATGCCGATGGCCTTGATTAGAGGTCCATCGCCAAGGTTGCTCATGGCGATGGACTTGTAGATCTGGCTCTCATTGGTGTAGCCGCCGGCGAACACGAGGTCGGGGACGAACCTACCCTGGGCCTTGAGGATCCTGGCGCATGCCAGCACCTGGGCCTCGAGGTGGACGGTGGGAGTGGACATCTCGTTCATCATGGGAACAGGGGACATCCCGGTACCGCCGCCAGCGCCGTCGAAGGTCAGCATATCGACCTTGGCCTCGGAGGCGGCCTTCATGGTGAACGCCACGACCTCGGGCCGGTACGCGCCGGTCTTCAGGAACACATACTTGGCGCCCATCTTCCTGAGGTTCTCAACGTCCTCGACGAAGGACTTGTGCTCGGGGAACCCGACCCTGCTGTGCCTCTCGAAGGTTCTGAAGGCTCCGGCCTTGAACGCCTTCTGGACCGCGGCATCCTCCGGGTCCGGAAGAACGAGATAGCCCCGCTTCTTCAGCTCGAGGGCCCGCTCCAGCGTCGTGAGCCTGACCTCTCCGCCGATGGCCTTGGCCCCCTGGCCCCACTTGCGTTCGAGGATGTCCACCTCAAGCTTGGAGATGGCGTACTCGTCCACGCCGGCCCTTATGTCCTCGACGTTGGTCTGGACAGCTATGCCGCCGAACTTGCCGTCCCACAACTGGCGGAACGATGAGATCCTGAACTCCATGTCCGGAGACCTGACCACCTTTCCATTCGAATAGGTGGAGTCATGGTCCATGCCGCAGACGTTCTCGCCGACCGTCTCGATGATTCCGGACATCGCCGACCCCTTCGCCAGTCCGTCCCAGTTCCTCTTGGCCACATCGGTGGACCCCAGACCGGGGATCACCAGGGGGACCTTGAGCCTGATGGGCTTCTTGGAGCGGGTGGCCACGGTGGTGGTGACATCGGCGTTCTCGAAGAACGCCTTGTCCGGGTTCGGTTCCACACCGTAGGCCCCTATCAGCTCTGCCAGGATCTGGAAGTGCGACCAGTCAAGATGGAAATCCTTGTTGGACGCGGCAGTGCTCTGTCCGAAGTACTCGTTGCTGGGATAAAGTACCTCTCTCCCACGGAAGGCGGACTTGCCGACCTCACAGACCGCGGGGCATTCCTCGATGCAAAGCGGGCACATTCCCGATACCGGGCTAATGTCCTCCACTCTCGTTCTCGTTCCGGTTGTTGATCTAGCGTTCTCGATCGATATCATAGCATCATCCTCGAATCGGAAAAATCCGTGACCTGCTATGGGATGGGGTATGGTAGCCCCATTAATAATCGTTATCCCTCTGGCATGATGTAGCAAATATCTATTATTATGTTTATAATATGACGAAATAGGCTATATCATCTCATTACAATAATCGATTGTACATTTTATACATATTTCAATAGACATATCAGCAAATAACACCTCTTAGACGAACTGTTGTCTATTAATTAAAACATTGATAAAATGGTCAATATTTTGGCAATTTGTGAACGAATGACGAATTTCTAAGCTGAGGGCAGGAACGGGGGCGATGAAACGCTTATATGTCTTAGAAATAATGGCGCGGAACGACGCCCCAGGCGGTGGATCTGTATGAAAGCTATTGAGATCGAGAACCTCAGCAAGTCGTTCGACGGACGTTGGGTGCTCAGGAACGTGTCCTTCTCCGTGGATGCAGGAGAGGTGTTCGGCTATCTTGGTCCCAACGGTGCCGGCAAGACCACTACGATGAGGGTTCTCCTCGGCTTGCTCCGTCCGACCTCGGGCACGGCCTTGGTAAAGGGGGCCGATCTCCATGCGAACGACGAGGTCAGGCATTCGGTCGGGGTCCTGATGGAGAACGACGGCCTCTACGACCGTCTCTCCGCCTGGCAGAACCTTGACTATTATGGAAGACTGTACGGCGTCAAGGACCGCGAGGAGCGCACAGCAGAACTTCTGGAAACCTTCGGTCTGTCCGCGCGCCGAGGAGACAAGGTTTACACCTTCTCCAAGGGGATGAGGAGGAAACTGGGCATCGCCCGTTCCATCATCCATGATCCTGAGATACTGTTCCTCGATGAGCCCACATCAGGGCTGGACCCAGAGGCCCAGAGGATGGTGAGGGGTTCGATCACCGACCTCTCCCGGAGAGAGGGAATGACTGTCATGCTCAGCTCCCACAACCTCGACGAGGTGGAGAAGATATGCACCAGGGTAGCGGTCATCAAGAACGGAGAGATCCGCGCCTATGACACGGTGGAGAACCTTAGGGAAGGGAGGGGCGGCCATACCCTGGCGGTGACGCTCTCCAAGGAGGCGGACGCCACTGCGGCCATCGAGGTCCTGAGGTCCTCATCCTCGATCATCGCCGTCCGCCAGGACGGTCCCCGGCTGACCATCGCCCACGGTGAGGAAAGCTCATCCGCCATACTCGCGTCGATCTTCCGGGCCGGGATCGGCATCGAGGAGGCCAGCAAGACCTCCCGTTCCCTCGAGGACGTTTACATCGACCTGGTGAAGGAGCAGGAGGTGGTGGGATGAACATGGACCACATCAAGATCGTCGCCCGCAAAGAGCTGAGGGAGATAGCCACCAACAAGGGGACACTTGTCACCGCAGTGGTATTCTCCTCCTTCTTCCTGTTCACGAACATCGCCCCGCTCATGTCCGCGGCGGAGCAGGGGGATGCGGTCCCCCTCGGCTGGCCGATCATCTATCTCTCTCTGTTCGTAGGAACCTTCTCCGGCTTCGTCCTTTGCGGAACGGTGTTCTTCCGGGAGAAGCAGAGCGGGGTCATCGAAACCCTGCTATGCACTCCCCTAAGCCTGCGGTCCATCTGGCTGGGCAAGGTCCTGGGGGTGGCCATCCCGTCCTATCTTCTGAGCCTCATGTCGGCGGGAGCGTTGGTCGCGCTGAGCGTGGTGATGTCTCCCCAGGTGACCGTGCCCGTCCTGCTGGTGGCCCTCCATCTGGCAGTGGTCGCTCCCCTGTTCATCACCTCGGCCATCGGACTGGTGGGATATGTGCAGCTGGCTAAAGGGATGAGGGAGAACCGCTTGATCAGCATGGGGGTGTTCGTCGTTCTGATCATGGGGCTGTCGATCTCCTCCGGAGCGGTCCAGGCGGACGCCTCCCTGGTGACCCAGGTCGTGCTCGTACTGCTGGGGGTCGCCGCTGTCCTGTTCTCCATCTCGTTCAGGATGTCGAGGACGCTAGATAAGGAGAAGATCGTCACCACAATACCGGACTGAGGAATGTCGTGAGCAATTATTTACATTTGATAATCTTCCCCCTCCACGAGGGATAAATTGGTTGAAATAAAAGAAGAGGATGGCAAGAGCACCGGCACGCTGGTCATCGAAACGATCGCGGGACTGATGAGCGCGGCGTTCGCGTTCGTAGCCGCGTTGGCATGGAACACCGCGATACAGGCCGCCCTGGCGGAGGTGTTCGACACCCCCGGCGATCTGACCGGAGTGTTCGTCTATGCTATCATCGTGACCGTCATCGCGGTCATCGCCATCATCTACATCGGCAGGGTGCTGGCCAAATACCACGCGAGGGATAAGAAGAGACAAGCGAAGTAAGAAGGGCGACCTTCCAAACCATTTCCCTTTTTCATAACCGAGGGGCATAAAACAATAAGAAATCTTAAAACGGCCTTTCTGGTTGTGGTCTCCCTCGGGAATTGCTATGGAACAGCCGGTCGCTTACACTAGTTGGGGAAAGATAAAAGAGGTTCTCAGGATCGCCTACACCCTGCCGTTCGTTCTGGCATCGGTGGTCGGTGTCGCGTTCGCCCTCACCGTCACCGACCAGTACTTGCTGGCCCTGCTCATCCCCCTGGACGTTCTGTTCCTGGCCCTGTTCGTCAACTTCTCCAACGACTACTTCGACCACAAGAGCGGGGTGGACAGTCTACGGTTCAGCTATTATGATGACGACCCCGAGCTGCGCGAGGAGATCGCCAAGCTGTTCAACCAGAAGGTGTTCTGGTCCGGCAATTCCCTGGACCGGGGGATCATAACCGAAACGCAGGGCAGGAGACTGATGGTCCTGCTGGCGATAGCGGCGATCATCATCTCCATCCCCATCATTCTGCTGGCCGGATGGATCGTGGTGCTCCTGGGCCTGATCGCCCTGGCGCTGGCGTTCTTCTATACCGCCCCGCCGGTTAACCTGGGAGCACGGGGACTGGGTGAGGTCAATGTGTTCATCTCCTTCACCATGATCGCCTTCTTCTCCTACTTTGTCATAGTTCAGGAGTTCAGCTGGCCGGTGCTGTTCGTTTCCCTCGCCATCGGCGGGGGGGCGATGGTGATGCGCGTGTCCGATGAGGCACCGGGCTATCCGTCGCACGTCCAGAAGGGGGAGAAGAACATGCTGGTGCGGTTCGGCCTGCACAACATCGCGAAGATAGAGACCATGATGGTCGTGTTCATCTACGCATGTGTGCTGCTCGCGGCATTCTTCGAACCGTTCCTGGTCCTGTTGTTCCTCACCCTGCCATTGGCGCTGCGCGCGCTCAGGATGCTGAAGATCGATGACCGCATCCGGCTGTGGAGGCCGATCCCCCAGTATCTCAAGATGACCGTCGGACTGGAGGTCCTGGCCATCATCGCTTTGATAGCGCGAACCGTCTGGACATCTTTGTGATGGTCTGGACGTTGCCCGCCAGGATCAGACGGTACTCCCTGACAGCATCGAAACCACAGTTCTTGCAAGAATCGGTGCCCTGCATGGGGCAGCCTCCGTGCTTGGAACCGTCGGGCAGGGTAAAGGATGAGACCCAGTAAGGACACTTCTCCGAATAGTCCTCGATAAGCAGCTCCTTGAGCGCCCTTTCGGTATTGAGTATGGGCAGCTTCTGCTTGCGCCACTGGAGCGCGTCGTTGACCACCTGCACCTTCTCCTCATGGCTGAGGGTGATGTCGTACGGGGGCGGGGTCAGGAAGTTGAGCATCAGTCCTCTGATCTTCCCGTTGGCCTTGACGATCTCCGCCGTCTCCCTTATCTTGTCCAGGTTCGGCTTCATGACCACCATGTTGGCGAAAATGTTGGGATGATCGGTCTTCTCCAGATTGGCCATCAGCTGGTCGTAGACCCCCGGGCCGCGGATCTGGTCGTGAACCTCCCGGGGACCGTCCAGGCTGATGGAGAGCACATCGCTCTCCTCGAAGATCCTGCCGGTGCCGTTGGTGGTGTAGCCGATGACGTAGTACCCGATGCGCCGCCCCTCGGCGATCAGGTCCCCCAGCCCCCGCTCGCCGTCCTTCCATATGGTGGGCTCCCCGCCCTCGAAGAACAGGATCTTCGCCCCCTTGTCAAATTCGGCCTTCATCTCCCTGGACGCGGCATCGAAGGTCAGGGAATTGCCCTCCGGGATCTGGTCCGCGTTGGCGGCGATCGCGCAGTGCTTGCAGCGGAGGTTGCACGCGTAGTGGATGATCATGGTGTTGACGAGAGGGCGTTTCATCCCTAGTTTGGACCTAATGAACCAGCCTGCATAGTAAGAATACTGGCGGAACGTGCTCGCCTGGGGCATGAGCGAATGAACATCCCGGCCGTATTTATGTTTAGCGAGCATCACGCGCCGGTCTGGTCCTCCCCAGCTGGCGGGTGAGCAGGCCGCCGGGCAGGACCGCGGTGACGATCGCGATGACCGGTCCGATCACCCAGCCGGCCCACAGCAGGAGACCAAAGCCTCCGATGGCCAACAGTATGATCCTTGAGCTCGTAGGCACCTTGCCCATCGGCCTCTCGCGGTGGGCGACCCTCAGGGCCGACAGGCCGAGCACAATGGCGAGGACGGCGAAGATGACGGTCACCGCCGCCGTGACCTCCGCTCCGGTCTGGGAGAGCGACCATAGCATCTGGTAGATGAAGGAGGCAGCTGAGGCCAGCATCAGCAATCCGGCTCCGGTGGCCAGGACCCACAGGACGTCCACTGGCTGGATCCGGCGGCGCGAAGTCCCGAGCATGGCGGCAAGCCCGACCCCAAAGGTCAGGACCGACGGGGCGAGGACCATCAGCAGGTCCTGCCCCTCCCACAGGTAGATCGATACCGAACTGATCGGCACCAGCAGCCACTCCTTGGCAGTGAAGCTCTCCCGGGAGCCCACCGCGAGCGCGTAGTTGCCGCCGGTCCCCTCATCGAACACCGCGATATAGTAATCACCGTCCTGGGGAGCCTCCAGGACGATCTCTCCCAGCTCATAGAAGGCGCTGGGGGAGAACGGCTCGTACTCCGGCCTGTCGGGAAGGGGTCCGGTCAGTACCATAGCCCCGGAGCCCTCGGGGACCTGCACATAGGACGGGAGAGTTCCGTTATCCTCGATACTCGGGCCGATGAGCGCCATCGAGGGCTGGAAACCCCGCTCGATATAGTGCTGGGGGACCGTGAGCGATACGAACAGTCTCTCGCCCTGCTTCATGGTGAGCAGGTAGTAGTGCGGGCTTCCGCCCCCATGGAGGTCGGAGTAGACGACCCATGATTTGGTGGGGTCCTCGATCCGCACGGCCTTCTCCAGGCTCTCGCCTCCCTCAGGGAACTCCGGAACGTGGGCCTCGACGGGCACGTTCAGAGCGACCAGGAGGATCATCAGGACAATGGCGACGGCCGCGCCGCGTGTCATGGCCGATTATTTTCATCTACCCACTGATGTACCTTTGCTCGCTGGGAGCAATTTCGGAGCAAAGAGCGCGTCAGAGTTTTTCTAACCAGCGCTGGGTTCATTACGCTGACCCGGTCGGAGCATGGCACGCGATAATCCGCCTTACGTGGTGGTAAAAGATGATGTCGAGTACGAGAACACCATTGCGAAGAGGAGGGGCCCCAGGCGACCTCGTCCGGCCCGTTCGTGGAGCAGCGACCATATGGTGGCCGAGGCGCGGCCCGTGTTCCTCAGTTATGACCGACCGATGGGGCGGGAGGATCGATCAACACAGTTACCGCCGAATCCCGGCGTCCCGGTCCTTCAATGCCATCGCGATCAGATCCAGTCGGTGTCCCCGAGGACCAGATGGCATCTCAGCTCTCCCGACAGTTCCTCTTCGAGATCCTTGGCCAGCGGTCGGCACATGAGCTTCATCTTGCGTTCTCCCGGGCCGGGGTGCCTCAGCAGGAACCCCGACCGTCCGAGGTCGGGCAGAAAAGGATGGTCTGCCGGCAGCCAGATCTGCATGATGCTCGCACCCTCCTCCTTGCATATCCTGGCACCCATAGCCACCAAGGCAGTTATGGTGGCTCCGTCGCCCACCTCGGCGACCAGATCGGCCACGTCAATGTAGGCGCGGCCATCGATCACGTACGGTCGCAGGACCATGTACCCGGTGGTCGAGCCTCCCTTGCTGGCGATCACGATGCGGAAATGCCCTCCCCTCGGCTCCGCATATCTCCACTTCAGATAGCCCGCGTCCCTGCTCAGGACGAGGTCGAAGGCCGTCTGGAACCGCCCGATCAGGTCCTCGATGTCCCCCGGTATGTCGGCAACCTCTCTGACTCCCACCACGGGGTCCTCGACCGCCTTGTTGCCCTTAAGCATCCTGAGCCCGCCGTAGGCAAGCTTCTTGAAGGACCCCATCTTCATATCCGCGAAGAAGGCGTCAGGATCGGCGATAAGCTCGTAATGGCTCATCTGCACCGGCAACTCTACGAACCCGGCCTTCCTCACCACGACCTCTCCGGAGATGGAAGGGAACGCGAGCTCCAGCTCGATGCCCTTCTCCCTGTCCCGCTCCAACAGGCGGGCCACCGCCCGCTCCATGATGCCCTGTCCCCTCCTGCTTTCGCGGGTCAGAAGGTCGGAATACTGAGCACCTGACCTTTTCCTACCCCTGATGACCAGACCGGTCGGTAGACTGGCGGCGTGGGCGTCGATCCTCCCATCCGATTCCGCGATGACCTCGTTGGTGAAGCCATGAGGATTGCTGGAATACCTCCAGTTCCAGAAGTCCATTTTGGTCCCTTCATGGCGGAAGCCGGGCCAATCCATGCTCCCGGTCATGAGATCTACGATCGCTGGGGCATCCTTCCGATCGGCCGTTCTGAACGAGATGTCGGTCATGTTGGTCCTGCCTTCACCGGGTTGAGGCATCACCGTATTTTTCACCTATAATAAGATTGCTAGAAATCTCAGAGATTCAATACCATGCTCGCTTCCGGTCCCGCCTCGGCCCTAATCCCGTCATGTCCTGGACCGGGGTCGGCTGGGGCCCCCAGGGGCCTGGCGGGGGACATGAATAATGACGCATCGATAATGATGCCCGTTACGATACTATTATACCCTGAAGGGTTGTTTTTCGTCAAAAAGGGGGTTCAAGATGCCAGACATTAGGGAACGGGTCAAGGAAGATCAGGGTATCCTGAAAAAGATCCAGATGTTCGTGCCAGGCTTCCGGGGTTACCGTCAGAAGGAGGACCTCAGGGACGCCGATCGGATGCTGAGGGACCAGCTCGCCAAGAAGCTGTCACTTCAGCGCAAGCAGATCGAACGGTCCCGCCGCCTGGTGACCAATTCCTACAACTCCCCGGAGCTGGAGCTCATGGGAGGAGTTATCAGCAAGTACAAGAAAGTGGAGGGTCTGGTATCCCACTCCTCGCCCGGCTATTCTGGTATTTCCGCGGACATCCAGTTCAAGCAGGACGAGATCTCCCGGCTCTATGAGTACGATGCCTCGATGATCGACGGTCTGGCTTCCATGGCCCAGGCCATCGAACAGATGAGGGTGTCCCTCACCGCCAACGAAGGCCTGGCGGCCCAGGACCAGATCGACCAGCTGAGGCTACTGATAGACAACTTCGAGGAGCAGTTCAAGCGACGCATCAATGTTATACAGGGCACGGAGGTCTAAACATGGCAAAGGTAACGGACCCCAGCGGGGGCGGGGCGCTGAAGGATAGCCTGATCGGCTCGGCCACCTTCAGCTGGGACGACGCGGAGAAGCGGAACAACATCATGTACCGCGTGAAGCGTCTCATCAGGTTCAACGACAACATAGTGGTGAGAGAGGATGAGATCGCGGTCTTCTACCGTGACGGCAAGGCCCTCACCTATTTCGATCGCCCTGACCGCTATGCTCTCACCAGCATCAACGCTCCCATCGTCGGGACCATAGTGAAGGCGCTCTCCGGCGTGGTGCAGCAGGCCGAGGTCATCTACCTCCAGAAGCGCGCGTTCGACGGTAAGTTCGGTTCCAAGCAACCCTACCAGTTCCGGGACAAGGACTTCGGGGTCGTCAACCTGAGGGTGTTCGGGGAGTTCCGATACAAGGTCGGACAGCCGGAGAACTTCGTCAACCAGTTCGTCGGCACCCTGGACCTCGCAACCTCCGCCGAGATCGAGGAGAGGATCAAGGAGCAGATGGTGATCCTCATCTACAGCGTCGTCGGGGAGATGAAGAACCAGGGCATGGGCGTGGCCGACCTGGCCTCCAGCCTGATGAACATCGAGCAGGGCGTGCTGGACAAGGCGGCCGACCACTTCGACCTGTACGGCATCCTGGTCGACAAGATCTCCGGACTGTACATATCCCTCCCCGAGGAGGTCCAGAAGGCGGTGGACACCCGGGCATCGATGCAGGTGCTCGGAACGAACTACATGGGCTATCAGACCGGGCAGGCCATGCGCGAGGCGGCCCAGAACCCCTCCGGCGGGGCCGCCGGAGTGGGCGTGGGGGTCGGAGCCGGCATCGGGATGGGCTACACCATGGTGGACCAGATGAGGCAGCAGCCGGCCTCGGGACCGCAGCAGGGCGGGGCCGCGCCGGCCTTCGGCAACACCCTGAAGTGCCCCAAGTGCGGAGCCATGAACCCGCCGGGGAACAAGTTCTGCTCGGAGTGCGGCACCAAGTTCGAGGAAGACAAGAAGTGCCCCAAATGCGGTTCCAACGTTCCGGGAGGCTCTAAGTTCTGCCCTGAATGCGGGAATCCCATGGGGTCCAAGAAGTGCGCCAACTGCGGTGCGGAGGTCCCCGCGGGTACAAAGTTCTGCCCCGAATGCGGCAAGCCGATCCAGTGAGGTCACCGAATGGCCCAGGTCAACTGTCCCAAATGTGCGGCGCCGATAGTGCTGGACACCGGCAACAAGTTCGCCAAGTGCAGCTACTGCGGTTCCCTGATCTTCTTCGACCGGAGCGGCGCGGGGTTCTACTATGCCATACCCTTCAAGCTCAACCAGAACGATGCCATCGGCACGTTCCGGCGCTGGGCCGGGGGGTCCACCAAGGCCAAGGACCTCGACCGCCTTGCAAACATCACCTCGGTCACGAAGAAGTACTTCCCGGTATACCTCTTCCGTCGCAACATCAACGGGAAGGAGGAAGTCATAGTGGAACCGGCAGGCTCCACCATCCTGCCGGGGCTGCACAGTCTCAAGGTGCCGGGCGGTGACCTCAAGATGTTCGACGCGTCGTTCGATACCAACGGCGCGGAGCTGATCAAGCCGGACATCGAGATGCTGCACTATCTCGACAAGCTGCCCGGCACGGGAAAGGAACAGGCCCTGGTGTACTTCCCCATATGGACGATCGAGTACACCTTCAACGGAACGCAATACCAGGTGGTGGTGGACGCCTCCTCATCGGAGGTGTTCGCTTCCATCTTCCCCACGCGGAGCTCCGCCGCCTACATCCTGGTGGCCGTGGCGGGGTTCATCGCCTTCCTGGCCCTAGGCTTCCTGGCAACAGTGTACCTCGTCCCCGCCCTTATCCTCATGGCCGTTACGGTGATCGCAGTGTTCTTCCTCTCCCTTACCGTGGCCAGGAGGATGTGATATGAGCGACATAACCGTCGGGCTCAACTGCCCGTCCTGCGGTGGGGCCATCACCATAGTCGAGGGAGAGAGCGTGGTAAACTGCACCTATTGCGGCTCCACGCTGTACGTGGAAGGCGACAAGGGCGTTCTCACCATCGCCTTCAAGAACAAGATGAGCGAGAGTACGGCCATCAACGCCGCCCAGGCATGGTGGAGAAAGGGCCTCAAGGCCCGGGACCTGCGCAAGACCGGAGCGGTCACCGAGGTATATCCGATTTACCTTCCTTTCTGGAGCATCGGCACCAGGGTGGCCGGGTGGGTCTGCGGGTACGAGGAGCGGACGCGTTCCGATTCGAAGGGCCACACCACCAACGAGAGGATATACAAAGAGGAGATGGTGCTGATGGACCTCTCATATTCGGAGATCGCTTGTGACCCCGGCGACCTTGGGCTGAGGTCGCTCCGCAACTTCTCCGGAGAGTCGTCCTTCGAGGACCTGGACATGATCCCCACCTTCGAGTCGACGACCAGCCGGGACGACGCCAACGCCCACGCCCGGGACGACGCCATCTCCCGGGGGAGGAGCGCGGCGCATGTCCCCCATGTCACGTTCGAGAACCTCCACACCCTGATCAAGAAGACCTCGATTATCTACTACCCGGTGTGGGTGGTCCGCTATAACTATCATGACCGCATGTACATTCTGACCGTCGACGGGGTCACTGGACAGGTGCTGTCAGGCCGCGCCCCGGGAGATCCGCTCTTCCAGAGCCTGGCGGTCACCGCCGGTACCTCCATCGGAGGGCTGGTCGCGGCCGGCGGGGTGCTGGTCACGATCGCCGCGGAGTCGGAGGTGGGCATCGCCGGAGTGATCTTCGGGGTCATCCTCCTTGCCGCCACCTATTACTTCTTCCGCCACGGTTCGGAGATCATCGAGGGTGATTTCGCCGACCGGCAGAAGAAACTGGACCTCAATCAGGTTGGTCAGATAGGAAAGATGATCGGAGGTGCGTACCGGTGAAGGTGGTCCAGGTCAAGTGTCCGAACTGCGAGCAGATCATCTATCAAAAACAGAAGGACCCCATGTTCCTGTGCCAGAACTGCGGCACGATCCACTTTCGCGATGCCAGCGGGCCCCACAAGGTGCCGTATGAGATCGCCGACAGCCCACCCTCTGCCGGCCAGCGGTATTACCTCCCGTTCTGGCGGCTGCAATGTCACTTCAACATCCGCTCCCGCAACGTGGAGGGAGGCTTCCTCCATAAGCTGTCCGCCTCCTTCCGGGGAGGGGACAACGGGGGGATGCTGTACATCTTCGTTCCCGCTTCGGAGATGGACACCCAGACCTTCAGGAGGCTTGCGGTCTCCCTGACGACCTCGCCTCCCCGCTACGGGGCGAGGAAGGACTTCAACGGTGCTGAAAGGGTGCCCACTGCCATGACCCATGACGAGGCGGTGGAGATGGCCGATTTCGTCGCCGTCACCCTGGAGGCGGAGAAGCCGGGGACCCTGCAATACCTGGATTACGAACTGAAGGTCCAGGAGGCGATGCTCGTCTATCTCCCCTTCATCAATACCTCCGGCGGTCCGGGACTGGCCCTGTGAGCTGCCCATATGGGCGAGGGCTGGTATAAACAGGATAACAACCGGAGGTTTTTGCCTCGCTGGGGTGACGCACCAGGCATACCTATTTGTGGTCACCCGTTATCATATTATCATGGTCGTCATCACCGGTGCGGACCTGGGTCTGATCTTCATCATCATAGGAGTGATCATGCTGTTGGCCGAGGCGGTGACGCCTGGAGCGTTCCTGGTAGTCCCGGCAACGGTCCTTTTGGTGTTGGGAGCGATCGGTATGCTCGCTCCCGATCTGCTTCTGAGCGTGTGGTCCCCGATCATCGCCATTGCCATCGGGGTCCCGGTGTTCATGCTGACCGTAAAGCTCTATCAGAAGCTCTCCCCGCCTATGCCCCCGACCACTACGGTGGCGACGTCGCTTATCGGCATGGAGGGCGTGGTGGTCACCGACGTCTGCCCGAACAACATCAGGGGCAAGGTCAAGATAGAGAACGATACATGGAGCGCCACCTCCACCCGCCCCATCCCGATCGGTTACCGGGTCAAGGTGATCAACAGTGAAGGCGTCCACGTCAAGGTGGAACCGATCGGCGACGCTCCGATAGCAGAGTGCAAGTAAGGTGTTAGTATGGTCGATGTTATCACAGTCGCATTATTGGTCCTGGCGATCGTCGCCGCGGTACTGATCCTGATCACCGGTATACGCATCGTCAAGCCGTACGAGCAGGCGATCTATATCCTGCTCGGCACGTACAAGCGTACTTTGAATCCAGGGTTCAACTACGTGGTCCCGTTGATAAGCGAGGTCGTCAAGCTGGACCTTAGAACGCAGGTGCTGGAGGTTCCCAGCCAGGAGGTTATCACCAAGGACAACTCGCCCACCAACGTGGACGCCATCATCTACATCAAGGTCATCGATCCCAAGAAGGCCTATTTCCAGGTCACCAACTACCGGGCGGCGACGGTCTACCTCGCCCAGACCACTCTAAGGGCCATCATCGGCGACATGGAACTGGACGAGATCCTGTCGTCCAGGGAGAAGATCAACCTGAGGCTCAGGGACATCCTCGATGACGCCACCGACAAGTGGGGCGTCCGGGCCGAGGCCGTGGAGATCCGTGAGGTCGACCCCGCTCCCAAGGTCAAGCAGGCCATGGAAGAGCAGACCTCCTCCGAGCGTCTGAGGAGGGCGGCCATCCTTCGTGCCGACGGTGAGAAGCGCGCGGCCATCCTCAGCGCGGAAGGTTCCAAGCGGTCCCGAATCCTGCAGGCAGAAGGTATCCGGCAGTCCAAGGTTCTGGAGGCCGAGGGTGAAAGACTGGCCATCATACTGCAGAGCCAGGGTGAGGCCCAGAAGCTGCGCATCCTGTCGGTCGGCGCAAGCCCCCTGGACTCCAAGGCCCTGGCGGTGCTGTCCATGCAGACGATGCAGAGCCTGGGAGCCTCCCAGTCCACCAAGTGGATCCTGCCGTTCGAGGTCACCAAGGTCCTGGAGGGCATGTCGGAGTTCCTCGGTGTCTCCCGCCAGACCCCCACCAGAGATGTCAGCGACCAGGCCGCTATCGAGAAGGCAGTGGGCAGGCCCGAGGACATCCTCGGCCCCATACCCTCCCAGGCCGAGCTCCGGGCCGACCTCAAGGCCCTTGAGGATGCCATGTCCAAAGAGAAGGCCGAGGCCGAGGCCCTGGGAGCACTGGGGTCGGGCAAGCCGGACAAAGAGATGTTGTGAGCCGGACCGCAGGCCGAGAACTGAGGCCGAAGCCTCACCCTTCCCTTCTTTTCCTTTTACCTCCGACCTCGGTTGAACGGCTGATCGTGGCTATCGACGACCGACATGCCTGAGAGCAGTACGCGCCCCTCGCCTGTTGTCGCTCAGAATTGCTTGTTCATAAAGTTCATTAATAGCACTATGTTACACCCGGTGGTCAAACGTTCAGGAGGATGCCCTAATCTCCATCATTCGATGCCAAGAAGTCACCAAAACATACGTTACCGGGAACATCACCGTACAGGCCCTGAAAGGGATCTCCATGGAGATCGAGAAAGGGGAGATGGTCGCGGTGATGGGTCCCTCGGGATGCGGCAAGACCACGCTGCTGAACTGCCTATCAGGCATCGATGAGGTCACCTCCGGCAAGATCTACATCGAGGACCAGGAGCTGACCTCCATGAACGACAACGCAAAGACGGGGTTCCGGGCCAAGCGCATGGGTTTCGTCTTCCAGTTCTACAATCTCCTTCCGGTGCTGACCGCGACCGAGAACGTGGAGCTTCCCCTGCTCATCGCCGGGACCGATCCCAAGGAAGCCAGGAAGAAGGCGTTGGAACTGCTCGACGCGGTGGGCTTGTCCCAGCGTGCCGCCTTGCGCCCCAATGCCCTTTCCGGGGGCGAGCGGCAGAGGGTCACCATCGCCCGGGCCCTATCAAACACCCCCGCCATCGTGTGGGCCGATGAGCCGACCGGCGACCTGGACGTTAAGACATCGGACGAAGTGGTGGCCCTGATGCGTAGGCTGAACAAGGAGAACGGGCAGACGTTCGTCATCGTCACCCACGATCCCGAGGTGGGAGCCAAGTGCGACCGCATCATCCACATGAGGGACGGCAACGTGGTCACCACCAACGGTAATGTGAGGCACATATCCGAAGAGATCAAGCAGCTGGGGTGATCGCCTGAACGCAAGAACGGTGCTGATCGGGGCAGCAGCGGTGGTCCTCATTATCGCCTCCCTGCTGCTTCTTCCCACCACTCTGGCCATTCTCGCGGTCATCGGGCTGGTGGTGCTCTTCATCCTGTTGGACGCCCTGGGCAACCGGGTGCTGTTCAAGATGTCCGTCCGCAACGTGCTCCGCCGTCCGTCCACCACCGCGCTGGTTCTCGGCGGTTTGATGGTAGGAACGGCCATCATCTCCGCCTCCCTGGTGGTAGGGGACACGCTGGACAATATGATCGTCGGTGAGATGACATCATCGTTCGGCGAAATCGACTTCACCGTGGGGGGTCCCGGGGAGAACAGATCCGGGCTGTACAGCCTGAACAACGTTTCCGCGGTCCGCGACGACGTTCTCGCCATCGACCATGTGGACGGGGCGGAATGGGTGTTGGAAATGCCCTCCAGCATAAGATCACTAAGCTCCGGACTGACCCAGCCGTCGGTCCAGGTCCTGGGCATGACCGAAGGCACGATTTCCTCGTTCGGCGGCTTCTATGCCCGTGACGGCGCCGCCCTGAACGTTCTGCCCGAGCCCGGGCAGGCCTACATCAACGAGAATCTGGCGGACCTGCTGGACATAACCGATGGCAGCATGATCCTGCTGGCCAGGGACCCCGAGCACATCGCGACCCTTACCGCCGTAATAGTCAAGAACGATGTGCTGGCCCGCACCGGCACCAGCATCTTCATCGACCTGGCCACCGCCCAGCAGCTGATGGGCGAGGAGATGGTCAGCACCCTGGTGGTCGGCATGGACGAACAGGGCAGGGGCGACATCGTCCCCGCTCGGGAAGCTCTTAACGCAACGGTGACATCGTTCGCAGGTCTCGATCTAGAGATCACCCGCGACCGCGCCGAGAACATCGCCGAGGGCCGTTCTACGATTTCCATGTTCACCTCCATGTTCTTCGTGTTCGGCTCGTTCTCCATCATCGCCGGCATTGCTCTGATCATCAACATCTTCACCATGCTGGGTGAGGAACGGAAGGGTGAGATGGGGGTCGCCCGGGCTGTGGGGATGAAGCGCGAGCATCTGCGGAAACTGTTCACCTATGAAGGTTTGCTGTACGCGGCGGTGGCCGCGGCCATCGGAACCGCGGTGGGATTGGTCCTGGCGTACGCTCTCATCCTTGGCGCTGGTGCGGTCATACCCGCCGGGGGCGTGGTCATCAGCGATTACTTTGCCTTCACCCCGCTGTCCCTGGCGGCCGCCTACCTGGCCGGCTTCGCCCTGACCCTGGTCACCATCTACGCGGTCACTTACCGGATATCCAAGATGAACATCGTCCGCGCGGTTCGGAACATTCCCGAGCCCCTGCGGTCACGGGATGACAAGGGGCTGTTCCGCATGGGCGCCGTCCTGCTCATCGCCGGAGCGGCGGTCATGGTCCTGGGCATCGCGCTCGAGAGCCTGGCCCCCGCGGCCAGCGGCCTGTCGATGATGACCCTGTCCTCCGGGCTGCTGCTCCGGCGGTTCCTCGGCGATCGAATCGCCTGGAACATCGCGGGACTGGCGACCTTGTTCGTGTGGCTGCCCAAGGGGTTCGAGATCTTCCCCTATCCTGGGAACATCGAGATGTTCGTCATCTCCGGGGTGTTCATGGTCATCTCCCTGCTGATCGTGGTCATGTTCAATTCCGACAGCATCGTCCGCCTGTTCACCAAGGTCCTGAGGCCCCGGGGAGGATACAAGGCGGTGGTCATGACCGCCATATCCTATCCTCTGAGGGCCAAGATGCGCACCGCGCTCAGCATCTTCATCTTTGGTCTGGTCATTTTCACCGTCACCACCCTGTCGATGATGTCCGGGATGCTCGCCGTGGGCATACCCCATATTGTGGAGGAGACCTCCGGGGGCTTCGACATCGTGGCCTTCTCCGCCGCGCCGGTGGACATGTGGGGCGCCATCAATTCCACCTCCGGCCTGGTCGACGGGAGCAACGTGACCAATGTCGTGCAGCTCAGCCATGGCGGCGCCCTGGTCACCCTGAACCGTACCGATCCGACCACCAATATCGTGGGGCAGGTGCAGTTCACCTACGGGGTCATCGGCATCGATCAACGGCTGTACACCGAAGGACACTATCCCCTGAAGGACTGGAACCGCACGCTGTACGGCGATGAGAACGAGGTCTGGGAGGCGGCCCGCGACGATCCCTCCCTGGTCATCCTGGACGGCACCGCCGGGGAGAGCACCGGTCAGTTCGGGATGTCTATGGGAAGCAGCGGGTTCGCCGGGACGATGGTGGGGGAAACCGTCCAGCTGACCACCCCGACCGGGGCGAACAGCACCGTGACGGTCATCGGGATAACCAAGCAGAGCTCCTTCAGCGGGATGTTCATGAACAACGAGTACGTGAACGATGACCTAGGCGTCAACGGCACCAACCTGTTCCTCATCAAGCTCGCCGAGGACGTCGATGCCGACCGGCAGGCCACCCTGATCCAGAACCAGTTCTGGGAGGTGGGGATGTTCACCATCTCCATGAAGGCCCTGGCCCAGCAGGCGGTCAGTCAGATCGATGGCATCTTCAACCTCATCAAGGCCTTCCTGGCGCTCGGCCTGATCATCGGCATCACCGGCCTGGGCATCATCACCATCCGTTCCATCAAGGAGAGGAGCATCGAGATAGGGATGATGCGGGCGATCGGCTACACCAAGAGGATGGTGGTGGTCAATTTCGCCTTAGAATCGGCGTTCGTGTCCGTGCTGGGAATACTCATCGGTTCGGTGCTGGGCATCATCGTCGGCTACCAGTTGTGGGACTCCGGCTTCCAGGACATGGGCATCGGGTTCCTCATCCCCTGGTGGCCCATCCTGATGGTCGGCGGCCTGGCCTTCCTGGCCACCCTGCTGAGCGTGTATCCTGCCGCCCGGGGCGCGAGCAAGGTCTCCCCGGCCTCGGTCCTGAGGTTCGAGTGAGCCCAAACCCCTTTCCTCTTTCCAATTCCATGAACACAGGGTTCAAGCATCACGAGCCCGTTCCGGGGCCATCATGATCGACCGGCGGCCCCTGCAGAAGTTCACCTACGGAATGTACATCGTCAGCGCCAAGGACGGTGACAGGATGAACGGTCAGCTTTCGAACACGGTGTTCCAAGTGGCTTCCGAGCCCCCGATAATCTCGGTATGCGTCAACCGGCAGAACGTCACCCACGGGATGATCGCCCGCAGCGGCAGGTTCTCCGTGTCGATCCTTGACATAACCGCCCCCATGGAACTTATCAGCGTATTCGGCTTCCGCCACGGCGGGGAGTACGACAAGTTCAATGCCGTCCCCTACCGGATGCTGGTCAGCGGCGCCCCTATCGTCACCCTGCATACCAATGGGTTCGTGGAGGCGAGGGTCATGGCCTCGGTGGAAGCGGCCACCCATACCGTGTTCCTGGGAGAGGTCGTCGACAGCGGGGTCTTCAACGAGGAGGCATCCATGACCTACGAGCACTATCGTCGGGTGCTGAAAGGGTTCACTCCTAAGAGCGCCCCGACCTTCTCTCCCGCACATGCCTGGGCCAAGGAGCCCGTGGCGGTCAGCGGTCCGCCCTCCTCCCAGGAAGCGTGACGCCGCGTCGTTCAGAGGACCCCTACTTCTTTAAGCCCGCCGCTCTGTCCTTGATAGGGAGGGGACGATATGGCAGGAAGGGAGATAGGCGGGCATCCCTCCCCCGGACCGATCTCGGTGCTCAGGGAGCGGCTCACCTGCGGTCTGGAGGAGCAGGCCGGAGACGACGCCTTGGACCGAGCCAACATGCTTCTGGAACAGGTCCATAGATTCCTGCCTCCGGAACGCCGAGACGATGCCGACCTGTTCCGTGAGCGGCTCGTCAGGAGCTCGGTGGCCTTCGTCCGGGAAGGGGAGGGGGCCGTTGAGAAGCACCTGCGGGCGACCGGGGCCTCCCATCTGCTGGTCAACATGCTGTGCCCCCCTGTCGAGGAGACCGATGATCAGTACCTTACCGAGAGGTTCGAGGAACTGCGGGACGGGCTGTACGATCTGGAGCGCATCGATGTGTCCAACCCCTCGCTGGACGCCCGACTGCTTTCGATATTCGAGGGACTTCTGGAGCTGGCGGGGGCACTGGCGATTTACGACAATGGTCCGCAGTAACGGACAGCAAAAGGTATCACCCTCCCGCGTCCAATACAACATCATGGACAGGCAATTCATCGTGACCGGGCCACCTCTCAGGGAGCGTGTTCTTGAGATCATCGCCAGCTTGAGGGAGGGGAAGGCGGAAAAGGATGTGATGGAGGCGCTGGAGGGGACCGATCCGTTCCTCATCGAGAGCGCGGAGGAAGAGCTTCTGCAGGGGGGCGTTACCAGGGACGACCTGCTTTTGCTGTGCGACGCCCGGAGCGAGCTGTTCACCTGGGCGGAGGAGATCGACGAGACCATCCTGGAGCGGCCCGGACACCCTGTCCACACCCTGATGGAGGAGCATCGCCAGATATTGCTGTTCATGACCGGGGTGAGGGACATGGCCCGGGAGCTGCGCTCGGGGATCGTGCCCAAGGGGGGCAGGAAGGTGACCATTGATGAGGTGGAGCCGTTCATCAGGGAGGCGCAGAAGCATTTTCAGATGGAGGAGAACGTCCTCTTCCCGTACATGGAGAAGCACGGGGTGGAGGGACCTCCGGCGGCCATGTGGTCGGAGCATGAGGTGCTGAGGGCCAACGAGAGGGAGCTGATCTCCCTCATCGCCCGCCAGAGGTTCATGGACCGCGAGGAGTTCCTGGCCGATCTGGAATGCCGGTCCTCGATCCTCCTCTCCCTCCTCAACGCTCATTTCCACAAGGAGAACCACGTCCTGTTCCCGATGGCCATCCGATTGCTGGACGTGCATGAGTGGAACGATGCCCGGCGGCAGTTCCAGGACATCGGCCCATGCAATTTCGTGGAATCGCATGCGCCGCTGGAGTTCGAGACCGTGGAGGTGCGGCCCACCTCGCCAGCGGAAGCGATAATTCTCCCCACCGGCAGCTTCACCGTCGAACAGCTGGAGATGGTGCTGAGCGCCCTGCCGATGGACTTCTCCTACGTCGACGAGGAGGACCGCCTGCGCTTCTACTCCGGCTCCCCGGAGCGGATCTTCGTGCGTGCCCCGGCATCCATCGGCCGGAAGGTCCAGAACTGCCATCCTCAGAAAAGCGTTCAGGCGGTACAACGCATCATCGATGACTTCAGGGCCGGTAAGCGGTCCGACGCCGAGTTCTGGCTGGAGGCCCAGGGGAGGTTCGTGCACATCCGGTACTTCCCTCTGTGGGACAAGGCTGGACGATACAAGGGGGTGCTCGAGGTCGTCCAGGACGTCACCGGGATCCGACAGCTGGAGGGGGAGAAGAGGCTGCTCGACCAGGAATAGGCTGGAGCGGGCGCTACACTGTCGTACGCCATCTCCGCGGGCCAAGGAGCCGGCCGGGATCACCGCGCTTCCTCCGGACGATGATCTGAGCACGGCAGGCAACGAAGCGCTAATAAGCCATCAGGTTCGTCCGGTCCATCATGGACATCGTAGAAGGCATCGTTAAGAAGCGTCTGGAGGCGCTCAGGTCACGCGGCGACGGCTCCTCGTACGAGGATGACCACATGGAGACCGAGTGCGGGACCAGGGGGCTGATCCGGATCACCGACCGGCAGGGGGAGGTGGTCGGGCTGGAGTTCATCGAGCCGGAGGATCTGTGGTTCGATCCAGATGCGGTGGAGGAGTACGCGGAAACGCTCGAGGACGGCATCTCCGTCACCGTGATCGTTCCGGACGAGGAGAGGCTGAGGGCCGAGGCCACGCTCCGCGAAGAGGTCGGCAGGGAGGTCAAGGTGTTGTCCTACAGTGAGATCGGGAAACTGTCATAAGGGCATGATGGCCCTGCCCGGCCATGCGGTTTCCAAGTGAGGGAACAGGAACGCATCGTCCGGCCTTCCCGGGGGTATGTATTTATCTCCCCTCGGCGTTTTTTCGGACCGCATGAGCGATGATTGGACCGAGACCTACCGCCCCAAGGGGCTCAGCGAGGTCGTGGGCAACCCCAAGGCCGTCGAGGAGCTGAAGGCATGGGCGGACGCTTGGGAGAGCGGGAGGCCGGCCAAGCGGGCCGCTGTGCTCATCGGGACGCCGGGGACCGGCAAGACCAGCGCGGCCCTGGCCCTGGCCCAGGACTACGGCTGGGACGTGGTGGAGATGAACGCGTCGGACCAGCGGAACGCCGACGCCATCAAGGCGGTGGCCCTGCGGGGGGCGCTGGGGCAGACCTTCTCCTCCTCCGGGGACTATCTCTCCACCAAGCAGGGAAAGCTCAAGCTGATCATCCTGGACGAGGCGGACAACATCAGCGGGAAGGAGGACCGGGGCGGGGTGCCGGCCATCGTCGAGGTCGTGCGCAGCACCAAGCAGCCGATCATCCTGATCGTCAACGATTGGTACGCGCTCAGCAAGAAGAGCACGGTCCTCAAGACGCAGACCCTCCAGGTCAAGTTCGCTCGAATCAAGGCGGTGACCGTCAGGGGGTTGCTCCGCAAGATCGCCCGGGACCAGGGGGTGGGTGTCTCCGACCGCGCCCTTGAGCTGCTGGCCGAAGGCTCCGGAGGAGACCTGCGATCGGCCATTAGGGACCTCCAGGCGGTGGCCTTGGGCCGCGTGGAGGTCAGCGAGGTCAATACCACCGTGGTCTCCGCGCGGGAGGTGGAGAAGACGATGTACGGGGCCATGGACGATGTGTTCAGGTCCACCGATCCGGCGGGCGCCCGGCGGAAGATGGCCGAGGTCGACGAGTCCCCGGACACCAAGCTGCTGTGGATCGAGGAGAACCTGCCGGTGGCCTACCGCGACCATCTTGACCTGTACCGGGGAATGATGGAGGTGGCCCGGGCCAGCACCTTCCTGGGACGAGTATATCGTCGGCAGCATTACGGGTTCTGGAGCTATGTCGGCGACCATCTCTCGTTCGGGGTGTGCGCGGCGAAGCGCAAGGAGGTGCGCGGATACGTCCGCTACGCGTTCCCCTCCTACCTGATGAAGATGTCCCGCAGCAAGAGCGCCAGGACCATCCAGTCCGAGGTCTGCGGGAAGATCGGGGAAGTGACCCATCTGTCGGCCCGACAGGTCCGCCAGGACCTCCTGCCCTACTTCAAGTGGCTGTTCCAGAAGGACCAGGAGTTCCGCATCCGGATGGCCATCGACCTGGGGCTGGAGGACGAGGAGGTGGCCTTCCTGCTGGAGGAGAAGCTGGACTCCAACGCCGTGAAGCACGTCATGTCCGACGTGAAGCGGGTGGTGGAGGCGAAGGAGCAGAAGATGGACCGGGCCATGGAACGCCTTCCCAAGGTGAAAGAGGACGACCCGCCGGTGGAGCCGAAGCCCCAGCCGTCGACCAACCAGCGGACCCTGTTCTGAGGCCTCATGACCACCGATCTCAACCGGGCCCGGGAGAAGCAGCAGTATAAGATGCACGGAGGGCACGCCGCGGTGAAGCTGTGCCACTGGATGCAACAATCGCTGCTCAAGGACCGCCCGTGCTACAAGCAGGAGTTCTACGGCATACGGTCCCACCGATGCCTGCAGATGACCCCCGTGGTCGACCAGTGCACCCACAATTGCCTGTTCTGCTGGCGGGTGCAGGGCTTTGACCGAAAGGAGGAGGATTGGAGGGAGCCCGAGGAGATCCTCGACGCGTGCATCGCTGAGCAGCGCAAGCTGGTCTCCGGGTTCAAGGGCGATCCTCGGTGCAATAAGGAGATGTGGAACGAGTCCCGCGAGCCCAAGCAGGTCGCCATCTCGCTGTCCGGTGAGCCGACGATGTACCCGTATCTCGGTGACCTCATCGCCTTGTGCCACCGAAGGGGAATGACCACCTTCCTGGTGACCAACGGCACGCTGCCCGAGGTGCTGGAGCAGCTGGACCCCCTGCCCACACAACTCTACGTGACCGTGGCCGCCCCGAACCCTGAAGTGTACAAGCGGTTGTGCGTGCCCCGCATCCCCGACGGCTGGGAGCGGCTCATGCGCACCCTGGAGCTCTTCCCCTCGCTCGATACCCGGAAGGTGGTCCGCCACACCCTGGTCAAGGACTGGAACATCGGATGGGAGGACGACTACGCGAAGTTGGACTCGATCGCCGATCCCACCTTCATCGAGCCGAAGGGCTACGTGTTCGTCGGTGATTCACGGCGCAGGATGAGCATGAGCAACATGCCCTCGTTCGCGGAGATAAGGGAGTTCTCCGCCAAGCTCGGCGAGCGCGTGGGGATGAACATCCTGAAGGAAAGGAAGGACAGCCGGGTGCTGGTGCTGGGTGAGGACGAAAAGGAGCTGCGGATCCCTGGCCTATGATCCGGGGGACAATCGTTTGCAGAGGTGCATAGTCTCCACCTCGAAGCCCTGCGACTCATAGAGGCCGAGTGCCTTCCGGTTGCCGCCCCCGACGTTGAGCCAGATCTCCCCGGCCCCTTGCTCTCGGGCCCAGCCCTCGGCCTGCGCCATCAGTTCACCGGCCAATCCCTGCCGCCGGTATGGAGGTTCGACGAAGACCTCCAGCAGCCACGCGCCGCCGGGGTTCTGGTAGAGCATCTCCATGGTTATCCACACCATTCCGACCCTCTTTCCCTGGTGCCATGCCAGGATGACCCGGTCCTTGCCCTTGGCCTGGTGGTGATAGCGGTCGAAGTCCGAGCGGGCCCGCTCCAGTAGCATGGCCTCGCTCTGGTCCCCGGACCGCTCCGGGGTCAAAGTGGCGCGGGCGCCGGCCACTATCGCGCCCAGCACCCACTCGGTGTCCCTGTCCTCGAAATCAGTGAAAGTGACGCCGTCCATGGGTCACTTCATCCGGATGGTCTCCAAGTTCATGGGGGCCCTGGTCTCCACGTTGAACTTCTTGTAGATGGCCGACGCCAGGTCGGAGCACTTGTGCTCGTCGCCATGGCCGATGATGATCCTCTCCGGCTTGGGGTCCAGGGAGGCGATGTAGGACATCAGCTGCCGGCGGTCGCTGTGGCCGGAGAACCCTTCGGCGTTCTCCACGTTGAGCTTGACCTTGACGTTGATGGGCTTCCCCCGCTCGCTGAGCTGCAGCTCGCTCCATCCCTTCTGAAGCTTGTTCCCCAGGGTCCCCTCGGCCTGGTAGCCGACGAACACCAGGGAGTTCTTGGGATCGTCGGCCCACGACTTCAGGTACTCCAGCACCGGGCCGCCGTTCATCATGCCGCTCGTCGCCAGCACGATGCACGGCTCGATGTCGTTGCAGATGCGCTCCCTCATCTCCGATGTCTCCACCCGCTTGAAGATGGGCGAGAGGAAGGGGTTCTGCCCCATCTGGAAGATCTGAGTGCGCAGCTGGGAGTTAAGGTACTCGGGATAGGCAGTATGGATAGCGGTGGCCTCCCAGATCATCCCGTCAAGGTAGATGGGGACGTTGGGGAGCTTGCTGGTGCGCATCAGCTCCTCGAGCACCAGCATGACCTCCTGTGAACGGCCGACGGCGAACACCGGGATTAGGGTCTTCCCTCCGTGGGACAGCGTCCTCTCGACCACCGCCTTAAGGGCGTTACCCGCGTCCACCCGGGAAGGCTGGAAGTCGCGGTATCCGCCATACGTGGACTCGATGACCAGGGTCTCCAGCCGGGGGAACTTGTTGGCCGTGGGGTTGAAGAGCCAGGTCCTCTCGAACTTCATGTCCCCGGTGAACGCGACGTTGTAGAGACCGTCGCCGATGTGGAAATGGCATACCGCCGAGCCGAGGATGTGGCCGGCGTTCTGGAACGTCAGCCGGATGTCGGGCGCGATGTCGGTGGTCTCCCCGTACTTGAGGGGGATGCAGTGGGCCACCAGCTCGCGGACGTGTGAGGAGTCGTAAGGAGCGCGCTTCCCCTCCCCGAACGAGACCTTGATGTAATCGAGCTGCATGAGCGACATCAGGTCCCGGGTAGGGGGAGTGCAGTACACCGGGCCGTCGAAACCATACTTGTACAGCGCGGGCAGCAGGGCGCAGTGGTCCAGGTGCGCGTGGGTTATGACTACCGCGTCGAGGTTCTCCAGCGGCTGGATCTCGGGGGCGTTGAAGTACGGGGTGGCGCCCTCGCGGTCCGACGGGTCCACGCCACAGTCGATAAGGACCTTGCTCTCCCTGGTGCTCAGGAGGGTCGCGCTGCGGCCCACCTCGCGGTAACCGCCCAGGGCGGTCATGCGCACCCAGGACTCGCCCTCGATGCGCGGTCTGGCCAGTCTCCTCCCGACCTTCTTCAGGAAGGTCTTCCTCTCGTCGGAGATCTGACGCAGGTAGCTCCTGATGTCCGATACGGTCTTGGAGGCGAGGGGAGGCGCGCGGACGACCTTGGGCGCCCAGCCGACCTCCTTCTTGATCTCATTGAGGATGCTTCCGTGCTTGCCGATGACCAGGCCAGGGGCTATCGCCTCGATGGTCACCTCTCCGGTGTCGTCCTCGAAATATATGTCAGTTATCTGTGCTTCCTCCGGGATTATCTCCCGGATCCGCTTCTCCACCACCGAGGGGTCGGCGAGCATGGATGGGTCAGGCCGAATGGCCACCCTGCGTCTGAGACCCTGAGCAAGCTGCCTCACGATATCATTGTTGGAGGCGAACTTCTCCATGTCCCTTGTGTAGATCACCACTACCGGGCCCTCGAACTCGATGGCCGAAATATTCACATCGGAAGGAGCGATCTTCCGGATCTGTTCCCTCGCGTCCTCTAAAATTCTCTCTGCGCTCATGAATTATTCCCGCTTTTGTAAGTTAAATACTGTCAATAAATGAAGATTTGGAAAAGGTTTAGAGGTGTTTGGCGTAACCGACCAACAGCTTCATCTTGTTGGCCCGTTCCAGAGTTTCGTCGGCGGAAAGCTCCTTGAAACCGTCCTTGTTGATGACGGCGATGGCGTAACCGTCGCCGCTGGCCGAATCCCGCCTCATGGCGGCGTTGAGGCCCCTGATGGCTAGGTTGATGGCCTCATCCTCGGTCATCCCCAGCTTGTAGTGGTCCTCAAGGACACCGTACGCGAAGGATGATCCAGAGCCGATAGATACGTACTCGTCCCTTATGGACCCGCCCGCGGCGTCCAGGGCGTACACGTGTCCACCGGTGGTATCGAGGCCGCCCATTATAAGGCCGACATAGTAGAAGCCGTAAGAACCGCCCCCTCCCCTCATGATGTTGGAGAGAAGCGTCGCGGCGGAGTTGACCGACATGGGCGTACCCTTCTTCATCTTGTAGAGCTCGACCTCCGCCTTTATGTACCTGGCGAGAAGCTGGGCGTCGCCTACAAGGCCCGCCACGGTGAGACCGAGGTTGTCATCGATCTTGAACAGTTTTCGGACGTCCTTGTGGGCGATGATGTTTCCCATGGTGGCCCGGTGTTCAGTTGCCATTACGACACCATCCTTGAATACGATGCCGATGGTGGTAGTTCCCGTCTTCAATTCATTATTAGTCATTGACCATCAACCCATAAAATCGGTTAAAAGATGGATTTTAATCTTCCTATCTTCTCCAATGAAGACGGGCATATATAAAACTTGTCCAAATTGGTAATCTGGACACGATGACGGAAGGCCGCTGGACGCCGGATCTTCGCATCAGAACACGATGCCGTGGAGCGTTATCCGATCGTACGACCTTTCACAGACTTAACACCCCATGCCAGTCAAGGTCGCGTTTTTGAAATTCCTGTCAATAGGTATAAATCAGGCAAGGTAGGTCTAAGAACCGGGACAGGTAGCGTATAAGACCACTCCTGTACACGCACTACTCTGAACGTGTGCTCCAAAACGGAAATATGGATGGCTTCGCGTCAGGACTTCCCGTGCCTGCCTGTCTCGCCCTTATTCTCACCGTTCAATGGAGCTGGTGTCCTTGCCGACGTACCGTTCGGCGAAATGACCGAGGAAGTAGGACGCTCCGGCGCCTCCCAGGGCCCCAGTGATAAGCCTCAGGACATTGTTCGATTCATGCCCCCCGAGGTACTGGACCCCGCCGTCGATCAGGATCGGGAGAACGAGAGCCGCCAGAACGATCCAGGAGAACCGGGGCGACCACAGAAGGACGGTCAACATCCCCAGGACGAGGCCGATGAAGATCCCCACGTCCCGGGCGCAGAAAGGCATCTGGTTATCGTTGATGAAGAGCGAACGGTCCGGAAGTTGATGGCAATTGGCGTCCCCGATCAGATAGACGGCCCGGGCGAAGAGGTTCATCCCCTCGAACGAAGAGGCATCGTCCACCGTTCCAGGAAGTCCGCCCAGCCCGCCGACGGTGCCCGGTGGCAGGGACAACGGAGCGACCATCACGGCCAGGAGCCATGCGGTGAATAGGATCAGAACGGCCCGTTTGGCCTTGTACGTGGGACCCTTCTTCACGGTCCTCCATCCCCGCCGCTTAGTTAATCGTTTGCCATGATGGTCCTGTCCGGCAGGAAAGGAAAAAATACCGAGGCGTGCTCTCAGCCCTCATGAACTCCCTCCCTGACGAAATGGTCGCGCTCAAGAGGTTCCACGGCCACCTCGGCCCGTACGCGGTGCTGGGCTACCGAATGGGGATCACCGCCCGCCGGCAGTTCCCCGAGAGGATCTACTCCAGGGTCCACAGTGGGACCCAGCGCCCGCTCTCCTGCCTTGCCGACGGGGTGCAGATGTCCTCCTGCTGCACCCTGGGGAAGAACAACATCACGGTCCTCGAGGACGGGCAGGCCAGGGCCGAGTTCTCCGACGGGAAGGGGCATCTGGACATGATAGTCCTTCAGGACATCATCGACGACATCGGGGCCAGGTGCGACCACCACAACGAGGAGGAGATGGCCATGGGCCTGTACTCCCAGCCTGACGAGCGGCTGTTCATCATCACATCAGGCCGTTCAGCGCCGTTCGGCAGATGAGGGAGACGACCACGAAGATCAGGAAGGCGACCGGCGTCCTAGTGGCAAAGCAGTGTGCCACGCTCTTCCAGCTCCTCTCTCCGTTGATGAGCACGGTGAAGAAGGCCACCAGGAGCGAGAGCTGGCCGATGTAGATGCCGGTGATGAGGCCGATGTCCCCGGCCATCCCCCCGGCCGCCGCGGTCCCCGTCTCGATGAGCGAGAACAGCGCACCGGTCACCCCCAGGACGATGGGGGCGAAGACCATGCTGGTCGATCGCATCATCTCCACCACTCCCCTGAGGCTCTCCTCCACCTTGACCTGGCAGGCCTGGAGATCGGACAGCATCTGGGCGAGATTGAGGGCGATCTGCCCGGCGTAGCGGGGATCGCGGTCGGCGCACTGGGCCACCGTCACGAAGGCGTTCTCCACCACCGCTGACGCGGCGCGCAGGCTGCCCTCCTCGACCATGATCTCGTCCAGCCCCTTCCCCGACAGGCGTGAGCGGTACAGGAGGGCGCGGGCGACCTCCCGGAACGCGCTCTCCCCGACGTCCCTCCCGGCATCCTCCAGCGCCCTCTCGAACGTCGCCCCGGACACCATCCGGTTGCCGATGTGGAAGAGGGCCGCGGTGGCCTCCCGCTCCAGTACGCGCTTCCTCTTGAGGGAGGAGCCATGACCTCTAAGGTTCCAGGCCAGATAGGCACAGGGCACCAGGACCATGCTGGCCGAGAGAGCATAGGGACGAAGGCCCCCCAGGTCGATGATGGCGGCCGCAGCCACCGCCCCGGCCCATATCAGGAGGACCGCGGGAGGGAACAGGCGCCCGATCCTCACCCTGCCTCCGCTGACCATGCCCAGTGGGTTCCTCGCCAGTATCGTCCAGGCATACAGGAACGCGGACAGGGGGATCACCACCAGCAGAAGGAAGGCCAAGTAGGGGAAGGGCAGGGCCGAGCCGGGAGCCTCTCCCAGCGAGGTGCCCAGGGTGAGCAGGGGGAGGAGGGAGAAGAGCATTATGGGGAGCAGCGTCCCCAGGGAGAACAGGACCATCGTCGGCAGGGACAGGGATGCGGCGTACGAACCCGCTGCGTCCCGGACCCCGCCCAGGGCGACCGCGTTGGCCTTGTCCAGCAGGCGGTCCGTCCCCTGCCTGGTCCGCTCGCAGGTGGCCGAGACCACCAGGTGAAGGGACTGCTTGAGCGCGCTGTGCTCCGCGGAGAGGGAGGAGCACAGGTCGTTGATCGCATCGGTGAGGGAACCCCTGGACCGGGTGAGGTTGACCCACATCGCCTCCCTCAGTCGCTGGGGGAGCACGCCCTCACTGCGTTCGGAGGCGAACAGGACCGCGTGCTCCAGGGAGGGCTGGACCTGCATGCTCATGGTCATGCACCCGATCACCGCGGGAGCCTCCCCCAGCATCCTCCTGGCCTCCGCCTGGCCGAAGCTGTCGGGAGCGTTGAGATAGAGGGAGGAAGCGATGATCGGTGCCAGCAGGGCGGGGACGATGCCATATGCCAGCGACATGGGCCCGAACAGGGCGGCCATAACGGTCAGCGAGAAGAAGGCCACGGTCGCGGTGATGACGAGCAGGTTCCACGCGCCCTTTCGGACGACGTCCTCCTCGATCTCGTTGCGCAGCAGCCACCGGGAGCCGGCCGATGAACGCGCGCTGCGCATGATCCTGTTGAAATCGGAGGGGACCCTGGCCGACGGGAGAAGGGCGGGCAAGCGAGCGAACAGCAGGTCATGCCAGGACATGGCCGCACCTTCCCTGCACGTACGAGCGGAAATCCGCGGCGATGGACGCGTAATCCCTGTCCCCGGCGTCCATCCGGTCCCAGAAGAAATCGTTGCACCGGAACACCCAGTCCGGTTCGAGGAACCGTGGTCCGTCCGCTGCCGCGGCGTCCAGGAGAGCCTGCCTCATGTCCGCCCGGGCTTGGATGTTGTCCACCGCTTCGCTCATCGTGATGTTCCAGGAAGAGGCGATGCGAGCTACGATCTCGGACCCCATGAGGGCGGAGCGAACGTCGTCGCCCAATAACTGGTGGAAGCCCACCCCCTGGTCCCGCCGCCGGCACTCGGCGACCTCGACCAGGCGGCGGACGGAGCGGGACGCCCCTCCGGGCCGGTACAGGCCCATGGTGAGCACCAGATCGGTGGCCAGGAACGCCTCCTTGGGTATGCCCATGTCGTGGACGACCCGCTCGTACACCGAAGCGGCCGAATCGCCGTGGATGGTGCCCAGGACCGAGGAGCCGGCTCGACCGGCGCGCATGCTCTGGTAAAGTGTCTGCGCTTCCTTTCCCCGGACCTCCCCGAGCACGATGGCCGATTCGCCCAGGCGGAGAGAGACCCGTAGGGCCTGCTCGGCCATCTCCTCGGTGGTTCGGTCCATCCTCGATTCCACGAACAGTGACTGGACCTTGTACCCCAGGGACTGCATCTGCCTGGTCGGCAGCTCCAAGGTATCCTCGATGGCCAGGATGCGTTGGGAGAGGGGGAACTCGAACATCATGGCCGAGAGCAGGGAGGACTTCCCCGCGCCCCGGGCCCCGCATATCAGCATCGTGCTCCGGCCGTCCATGAGGAAGGAGAGAAGGCCGGCGGTGGAGGCGTCGATGGACCCGTTGGCCGCGAGCTTGAGCAGCGTCCAGGGGGTACGGGAATGACGGCGGAGGGCCACTGCCGTTCCTCCAGGGGACAGGGGCGGGCCGATCACCGTGGCCCGGGAATCGTGTCCTTCCACGTCCGTTTCCATGATGGGAAAGGCTTCTGAGAACGGTCGGCCGCTGGACTGTCTGAGGCGGGAGGCGAGCTTGTCCACTTCCTCCTCCGAAACGGTGATGTTGGTCATGCACCGGCACACCGCGTTGGTGCCGGAAACGCCGTTCAAGGTGACGTGTATGGGATTCTCTCCTGACGGGGCGTCGACATATACGTCCTCGATCCGGTTGTCCGACAGCAGCACCTCGAACAACCCGAGGCCAACGGTGTAGCGGGCCACCACCTCGGAGAGCCGGCCGACGTTCGCTTCCCTCTCCTCGATCCCCTTCCCGAGGTCCACCTGGCCGGCCGAGGACATGTTACGCAGCAGGCGGGCGGAGGTGGTGCTGACGTGGGACCGGAGGTCGTCGAGCGAGGTGCTCAGGGTGGGGGGCGGCAGGAACGCTATACTCCGGATGACCTTTGACAGCGCGGACACCCAGGCGTCCTGGAGCCCGTACTCCCAGGGCATGGCGTGATAGATGAGGCCGCCTCCCTGGCTCGAGGCGATGGTGACCTTAGCCCCGGATACCTCGTAGCTCTCCAGGACCTGATGCTCCCCCGGCAGGGATGTGGCGACCCAGCAGCCGGAGAACCCCGGCCGCCTCATGGCCCGCTCCCGGAATATCTTGGAGAGCGCCCGTCCGACGCCATCGTCCCTTTCCATCCGGGTGCGGGGAGCCCGGACCATCACCCTAGCGGTCATCGATGATCACCACCCGGTAGGCCGCCTTGCTGATAATCCTCTCGGCCCGGTCGAGCATCATCCGGGTGTGGTCGAGATTGGAACGAAGGGTGCCCACGCACTGCTCGCAAGCCCTCCCATGTCCGCCCGATTGCCGAGCGAACGAGGTGTCCAGTTCCGGCGCGGCGCGGGGAAGGGCCTCCGTGACCCGGGCGATGACCGAGCGGGGGTTCGACGGGCAGGAGGCACAGTCCTCGAAGGGCAGGCGGAAGTTGAGACCGTTGCAGAACCTGATCATTTCGCTCATGGCGAACAGGACATCGACGCAATCTTTGCCGTACACCACCTGCCAGTCCCGGGACAGCGTGACCTCCTTGATCCCAGGGGTCTCCGCCGCCATCAGCCTGACGACCCCCTTGAAGCACAGCCGATCGGCCAGGTCCTGTCCTTGCCGGCAGTCCTGGCAATCGACCAGCAAGGCGCCCTTGATCTTGCGGCCGGAGCAGGCCGGACGGGCCGGCACGCTATCCACTGGGGAGGGCCTCCTCCCTTTGAAAGCTAAGATGTTAGTCCTCATGGTCCCGGCTCCACCACGCCAGGTGAGGTCATCCACTTTGATGCTACAGTGACATTACGCCGGCGCGACTGGACAGCGTCCGATGACCCGGTCGTCGCAAGAGGTTATATCGGTCACCGGACAATGCACGGGCATGGAGGTCCTCGCTCCCGCCGGCTCGAAGGAAACGTTCAAGGCCGCCCTGGCCGGCGGCGCCGACGCCATCTACCTGGGGGGCAAGCTGTTCGGGGCCCGGCGTTTCGCCAAGAACTTCTCCGATGCGGAGCTGAAGTGCGCGGTGGAACTGGCCCGCTCCCGGGGGGTGAAGGTGTATGTCACCGTCAACATACTGGTGAAAGAACGGGAGCTTCACCTGGCATATGATTACCTTGACCTGCTGGACCGCATAGGGGTGGACGCCGTCATAGTCCAGGACCGCGGCCTCGCCCGCCTGGTCCGCGACAACTACGGGCTGGCGGTGCATGCCTCCACTCAGATGGGGATTCATTCCCCGGAGGACGCCCGGTGGGCGGAGGACATGGGGTTCGAGAGGGCGATCCTGTCCCGCGAGCTGTCCCTGGACGAGGTGGAGCGGATACGGAGCGCGTCGGCCATCGGCATCGAGGTGTTCATCCACGGAGCGCTGTGCTACTGTTTCTCCGGCCAATGTTTGTTCTCTTCCATCCTGGGAGGCCGTTCCGGCAACCGAGGGATGTGCGCCCAACCCTGCCGAAAGCGATACACGCTGGGGAAGGACACCTCGTACATGCTGTCCACCGCGGACCTGTTCTCGGCAGCCGCGCTCCCCAGGCTCCTGGCCCTGGGAGTGGACGCTATCAAGATCGAGGGGCGGCTGCGGTCGCCGGCCTACGTGTATCTGGCAGCGAGGACGTACAAGGCCGCGGTGGAGCGGGCGGAGCGGGGCGAGGAGGTCCTGATCACCCCCCGGGAGAGGGAACTGCTGTCGGTGGCGTTCAACCGCGGGTTCAGTCCCGGATACCTCCTAACCGACCAGGTCATGCAGAGGGAGTACCCGGAGTCCAGGGGACTGCCCCTGGGGCGGGCGGTCTCCGCTGGCCGGACGGTGAAGCTGTCCGCGGAACTGGGGGAGGGGGACGGGATAACCTTCTATCGGCACGGGGAGAAGACCGGAGGTTTCGAGGTCCGCGCTCCCCGGCGCGAGGGGAAGAGAACAGTCCTCAGCTCCCCTTACCGCATGGAGCTGGGGGAGTACGAGGCATACAAGACCAAGGACCGCGATTTCGCGGCCATCGAGCGGGAGGTGAACGCGATCGCTTTTCCCAACTGCCAGGTAGAAAGGAGGAGGGTGCGGTTCGACCTTCCCCAGGTCGAGCGGGGGACAAGGAAGGGGGAGCTGTCGTTCTACGTTTCTTCCATACCCTCCCTCGAGGCCGTGCTGCAGTATGCTGGGCGGGTGTACTTCGATCACGGCCCCCATCTCCAGGAGGCGATCGACCGCTGCCGCTCCTCAGGAGTGGAGCTGGTCGCCGACCTGCCCCGCATCACTCCCATGGTCCCCCCGCTCCCGGACGGCCCGGTGATGGTCAACTCTCCGGGCCAGATGCTGGCGTTCTCCGACCGCCGGCTGTACGGCTCCTACTTCATGAACATGTTCAACTCGATCAACACGCCGGACCTCCACCAGTACACGATGTCCGTGGAACTGTCGAGGGATGACATCCGCGACCTCACCGCACACTACCGAGGACGTCTGGAGGCGTTGGTGTTCGGGCGGATCGAGCTGATGGTCACCCGCGACCCCACGCTCCCCGAAGGGATCTTGATCGACGAGCGAGGAGCAAGGTTCCCGGTCGTTCGTGACCACCACGGTTACGCCCACATCATGAACTCCTCGGACCTGTTCCTCATGGACTTTATGGGGGAGCTGGACGCCATGGGCATCGATTCCTACGGCATAGACCTGCGCAACCGGTCCCCAGACCTCTGCGTCATGGTGGCCAAGGCCTTCTCCCGCCGGGACATCCGCTCCAAGGACCGCATCAAGCGCAAGGCGGGGGGCATCACCGCCGGCCACTACCTGCGCGGGGTGCAGTAGGGCTAACTGTAGTCGATGCCGGTTATACCGCATCATCCGCTCCGAGGGTCATGACCGGGGAGAGAAGGGTCCAGCGACGATGGCGGAGGGGACCGCGCGACGACCGCCGCGGCATGGGCGGCTTCTACGAGGCCATCATGGCCATGATGATCGTGACCGCCGGGGTGGTCCTCCTCACCGCGTCGTTCACCTTCCTGGCGGTCGGCGGGGAGGACAACGCTCTCGTTCCGCGGTGCCGGGACGCGATGTCCGCGATCCTTGAGAACAGGGACCTCGCCGTGGCCGACCGCATACTGGACCAGCGGGCGCTGGACCGTGCTGACTGGTCATCGGTCAGGGGTGACTGGAACGGCGGAATGAAGATCATGCTGGCGTTCCCCGACGGCCGAACCTCAGTGCTGTTCGAGACCGGCGGCCTGGCCGGTGGGGAGAGGAGCAGTCTCAGCGAGCCGGTCGATCTTCTTAGCAACGGGGGCATGATCACCCCCGCCCTGCTCACGGTATGGGTGTGGATATGATGGATCGCCGTGCTCTCGCCGGCCTGTTCGATGCCCTGATATTCCTGGCCATAGCCGCCCTGGTGTCAGTATCGCTACTCTCCATGCTCGGAGCACCGTCCTCCGAGACCGACGATAGGGAGATGGACAGGGTCGAAGCGGCGCATACGGTGCTCCTCCGCTCGACGGTCATCGACGCCTCGGGCAACCCCGGTTCCCTGGAGAGGCTGTTCATGCTGGAGAACGTGGACGGGGGCAGGTACGAGAACAATATCACCCTGGTCCTGGACCTGCTTCTCCCAGGACGGGAGTGGCGGTGGAGCGTGCATTACGGCGACCGCTCGTGGACCTTCGGCGGCGAGGTGATGGCCGGGGAGGTCCACTGCTCGATCCTGAGGACGTCCTTCGACGGCTCGGAGCTTGAGTTCCGCCTGGAATCGTGGCCGGCCTACTCCTGAACCCGTCCCTTCCTCTCGTCGATGATCTTCCTGGCGGCCGCGTTGGTACGGCCGGTGTCAATGAACGCAAGGCCGAAGGCGAGGATAATGAGGCCGAATAGGAGCGCAATATAGATGCCCTCGTCCACTCCCCCGAGGAACGAGGCGAAGCCCGCATCGTAATCACGGTGGGCGATGTACAATATGATCATGGCGATGGCGATCCCGCTGACGATGTACATCGCCTTGCCGTAGATCGACCGGGGGACGTCGATAGCGATGGTGTCCCCGAGGCACGACTCGCAGCGTTTCCCCATCGCCAGGTTGCGGGCGCGGACGTCCTCGCATTTCGGGCAATACTTGTAGCGCATGCTCTAGGCTCCATACTTTTCCGAGCGGTCGGCCCGGTCCATCAGGATGGGCATGAGGTCCTTGCCCCGTATCCTTCCCAGGCTCCCACGGGAGCAGGACACTTCGTCATAGGACAAGGTCCCGTCCCTCAGTCCGTCGTCCGAATAGATAGTAATGGGCACGGGGTCCCCGCTGTGGTCCATCCTCTCCACTGGAGTGCAATGGTCCGCACAGAAGGCGATCACGCTCCCCTCCGGCAGGCCGTCCCGCAGGATCCCGGCCATGGCATCGAGGCGCTCGATGACCTCTAACTTTCTTCCGAGGTCCCCATCGTGGGAGACCACGTCGGCCGCCTTGACGTTCATCAGCACGAGGTCCTTCCGCTCCAGCTCCTTTAGCGCGGTGAGGGCCTTGGACCCCATATCGGTGTCCACCCCGCCGGTCGCGCCCCGGGCGTTGATGTTCTCGAGGCCGCAGATCCGGCATATCCCCCTGATCAGGGATACTCCAGCCACGCAGGATGCGGTCATGCCATACCTCTCTTCGAACGAGGTGATGGCCGGAAACCGCCCGCCCCCACGGGGGAGGAGGATGTTGGCCGGGGGCAGCCCCTCCCTCCTCCGGCGGACGTTGACAGGGTGGGCGTCGAGGACCTGGTGCGACCGCCTTACGAACTCGTTGACCGCGTCCGCGGTCCTCCTCGCTTCCGGGGCCAGGGGCTCGGAACGGCGGACCTTGGCCACCTCGTGGGGATCAGCGTCGGTGACCCGGGGGTCCAGGCCTTCTCCGTGGAGAAGGAGGACTGCCCGGTGCTCGGTGCCCTCCCTTACCACCGCCTCGAACCCATTGACCTCCAGGCCATCAAGGGCCCTGATCAACTCGGAGGTGTCCGACTCCCTCACTCGTCCAGCCCGGCGGTCCAGGACGTCCATGGATGAGTTCACGGTGGCGAAGTTGCAGCGGAAAGCCACGTCCCCCTGCTTCCCCATGAGCCCGACCCCCGCCGCCTCGATCGGCCCCCTACCGGTGTAGACCTCCTCGGGGTCGTACCCCAGTATCGCCAGGTGGGAGGTGTCCGATCCCGGCTTGATCCCCGGGCCGATGACGTCCATGCACCCCGAGGCGCCGTTCTGGGCGAACCAATCCAGGTTCGGCCTGTTCGCGGCCTGGAGGGGCGTGCGGTATCCGAGGCTCTTGACCGCGCGGTCTCCCAGCCCGTCCATGACCACGATCATGATCTTCCTGCCGGAGGTCATATGCTCATGGATTAATGGAATAGAATATAAAAAAGGGGCGTTTGGCCGTTATCAGGCGGCCGACCTGGACCAGACGGTCTGAGGCAGGGAATCGTAGATCCCCAGCTCGATGGTCTCCTCTTCCTGAGGAGGAGCGGCATACTTCATGATCTTCTCGACGTTGAGGCCCCAGTAGAACACCCTCCAGGTCCTGCCGGTGGGCAGGATGGCCTCCTCCCAGTGGGTAGTGAGGATCTGAACGTCCTGCAGGAAGTAGAACATCCTGCGGTCGTCCTGGTCCAGTACATTGTCAATTATCTCGTCATCGAATCCAAAGTAATTGAGAACCCTGAAGGAAATGTCATCGGCGACGTCCTCACTGACCTCCATTCTGTTCTTTATCGCTCTGGCCAAGGTCTCATAGGTTACGATGGGTCTGATTTGGCTCATCTCTTTTCTCCAACCTAGTATCTGTTTGTTCTACTATAAAAAGAAGATGTATGAATCGTTCAACCCGGCCGTGCGAGATGATCATGGCCAGATGGAACGGGAAGGGTTTCAGATGACGATGTCGCCATCCTTGAGTATCTGCGTGTCGTCGACCCATATCGAGGGGTTCTTGACCAGGCAGTCCTGGTGGATGAGGGCCGGTCCGTCGTTGTCATAGTTGAACCCGATGGCGAAGTGACACGTTTTCCCCACCTTCTCGTCCTCCAGCATGTTGTTGACCATCTTGGCCTTGTAGTTAAGGCCGATGCCCAGCTCCCCGATGTTACGCGCATTGCGGACCTCGGCGGTCATGCCGTTGTCCCTCGCCCGCTTCTCCCCGCTCCTGATCACGTCCAGAAGAGCTTCGGCGTCCGGACCCCCGGTGACGTCGGAGATGTAGCCGTCCTTGAAGTCCACGCGGACCGGATGCCTGGGCTGCACGCAGTGAGGGATGAGGTCCAGGGTGCCGTCGTAAACGATGGTGCCGCGCGTGGAGGCGACCACCGGGGACACATACACCTCGCCGCAGGGAACGTTGCCTCCGCTTCCAGGGTGCCGGAAGTCGCCGTCGTCGGCGTAGGCCTTCCGGCCATCGATGGATATGGTGACGTCCGTTCCGGCGGGGGAGGTCACCCTGACCTGCTTGCCGGGATCGATGATCTTCTTGAGCTTGGCGGCGTTGGCCCTCATCTCGTCATAGTCTATCACCACGCACCTCTCGAAGGTGTCCCTGGTCAGGGACGGGGACCAGAACGAACGTAGCTTCCGCTCCCCCATGAGGTAATACTGGATGTGCTCATACTTGGTGCCGTTGTGGCCGATGTACCCTATCTTCTGTCCGAAGGGGTCCTTGCCGGTCTTGTAGTATGGGACCGAAATGAAGATGTCAGGGTTCTCCCGGATCGCCGCCAGGAGGGTATGCTCCGCAAACTGCAGGATGGTCTTCGGTTCCTGGACGATCATGACCGGCTTACCGCCGAGAGCCTTGGTCTGGTCGAACAGCGCCCGGGAGATGTCGAAGGAGTCCCCCTCGAAATTAGTAGCTATAACGACCTCTTCGCCGGGCCGGAGCCCCAGAACATCACGCATGGCCACCAGGGCCGCCTCTTCAAGCTTGGACATATGAACCCTCTGAGAGATAGTGGGGTTGGCACCGGCTTGAGGATATAATATGATTGCGAGATGGCCCGCCCAGGCGACGAAGCTTCGCCCGGTGCATCAGAGCGTTGGACGAGCGATATGAAAAAGAGGGAAGTTGTTTTCGGGAAAGAAGATCGGTTTAGAACCTTCTCTCGCTGCGTGCCGGCTTGTGCTTCTGGTAGCATTCCCTGCAGTAGACCGGCCTTCCCTCAGTCGGCTTGAATGGGACCTGGGTCTCGGCTCCACAGTCGGAGCACTTAGCTGAATGCATCTCACGGGGTTCGTCGCGCCTATATCCGCCTCTTCTGTCGTTCATACGATTACCTACGATTGTTCCACACGCTTTTTAGGCATGTGTATGCTTTCTCCAATTCATAATCAGGTATAAAATATCACCTATCAGACCGTTCGATGGACGAAAAATGTTCGTGCTGAACGCGATGCGTGAGCGCTCTCACAGGGGGCGTGGCCCGGCCCCCGGACCCCATCGTTTGCCAAACTTTATATGTCAAATTCCTCATCCTTCCTCCCCATGAACAAGAACGTTCTGCTGGTCCTCGTCGTCATCCTCACCCCGATCGTCATACTGGGGGTCCTGGCCCTGGCTGGCGCGGAAAATTTCGAGAAGCAGAAGCAGGAGGCCGAGCACCACGAGGAGACCGAAGGACTTGAGCCGGTCGAGATGTTGGTCCCCGTCCAGATCGGAGAGCCCGTATCGATCTCCCCGCTGTCCATGATGCCCTCGCTCGGGATGTCCCTGGCATAGGGCGCTTTGAATCCCTTCCCTGCTCTTTTCTTTAATGTTTCTCTGCGAGCGGCCGCCACCCTGATCGCTGTCACCGAGGCGGTCCCCGGGTCCAATCGTACGTTATGCTTGTTCCGTTAGATTGCTATCGTAGGGTTTCGGGGAACCGAAGGTCACCCCTTGCTCCGGGATGCCCTGGGCTCGGTGGTCATGACGATCCTCACCCTCTTTCCAGGAGGGACGTTGACGACCACCTCCTCTTTGATGCTCCGTTCGGCCACCTCCTTCTCCTTGCGGACGCTCTTGTTCATTTTCAGCATCTTTTCGGTCGGCTCATCGAGCAGCACTATGTTGAGGCGCCGGGGTTCTTCCGACGCAGCCAATATCAATTCTCCCATGGTAATCACCTGTGTTCGACTATCGTGGTCCGCTGGTCCCATCGATCGTCCTAGCTGATAGGAGGTCGGCAGGGACCCGCACTACATCATCCCTAACACGCTCCCCCCGATAGCATTTTCTATCGTTCCGAATAAGACAAGATGACCTACCGAGGCTCCATTCGATCAGAGCTAATTAAGGAACGTTGGGGTTAACGCGGCACCAGGCCAGGGTGTCCTATACCTCCATGGGAAATGGAGGCGATGTCTTCGATACGACATGTCGCTCCCCCCCGCCGGGCCTCGCCTTCCTACCGGGCTCGACAATGCGGGAACATTGTTATCCGTATAGATATTCTTTAATTGGAAATAATTATAAACGTTCCGCTCTAATTGTTTTCCAAAGTGATAACATGACGACATCGAGTCCACCGATCGAACCGAAGAAGGGCATGTCCAAGATGCTCATCGCCGTGATAGTCATCGCCATCGTGGCGGTCGCGGCCGTAGCTGGAGCCTATGTCCTGATGAACAACTTAGGATCCACGGGAGGGAACAATGAGGGCAATGACAACGGCGATAACAACGGGAACGACAACCAGAACGGAGGGAACACGGTAGATTTCAACCTGAAGACCGGGGACTTCATGACCTTTAAGACCACCACCGACGCCTCGGGGATATCGTTGAACTCGACCATCAGGTGGGAGGTCACCAGCGTCACCAACGACGGTTATGATATAAGGATCGACTTCGTGTCTGATATGTTCAACTACTCGACGACGGTACATTCCAACAAGACCGATGATATCGGGTCGGGAGCGGTGCAGGGTAACTACTCCCAAGGTAGCCTGGTAGGGACGGAAACCCTTTCCACCTCCTTCGGCACCAAGCAGGTAGAGCATTGGAAAGAGACCAAGGTCACCGGCTCCACCACCGAAGTGACCGATTACTATGTCGGTAAGGACACCAAGATGGTCTACAAGGTCGTGGCTACATCGACGGATACTCAGGATCCGACCCAAGATAGCGAGTATACGATGGTGATCGATGACACCAACATCAGCGCGATCAGGGACGGAGACAAAACCTGATCCGCAAACCCTTTTTCTTTGCATTCTGTGATTATGGATTTTATAAATTTATAATATTATCTTCAAGTTACCATTACCTTTAAGCCATCAGTCATTAATCCCCAGCGAGGGATTAAATGGCGAACAAGTTACTAATCATTGGCGTTGTAGCAGTTCTGCTTGTCGCTTCCGCATCTGCGGCGGTTCTGCTATTGAATAATGACAAGACTCCCGAAGAAAAGGTCGCAAAGTTCGCGATTACCTCCTTGTCCGTGGACAAGCAGGACGTGGTCACCGGTCAGCAGCTGATGGCCACCGTCGGGGTCATGAACAACGGCACGGCGGACGGAGATTATGAGGTCCGGCTGTTCCTCGAAGGCGTCCAGGTAAACTTCACCACGGTCAGTCTAGGAGTGGGCAATTCCACCACAGTGAAGTTGGGAGTGACGTCCAATGTGGCTGGCACCCCCACCATCAGGGTCGACCAGAACACCACCACCTTCAACTGCCACGAGAGGTTCGTGGTCGGCGATATGATGAAGTGGCACCTGACCGGCTATGATGCCGACTTCGACGAGACGATCGACGCGTTCATGACCACAAAGGTCATCATCGCCAACTCGACCTCGTTCACCATGCAGGAGACCTACGACGGTATCGGGCTCATCAACAGCACCACCGTGCACAGCTATGATGAGATATGGTCCACTGGTCTCGCCAACCTGACCCTGGTGGGTAAAGAGCAGGTGTCCACCGCGTTCGGCACCAAGGCCCTGTCCCATTACACCTACACCTACGATGTCGGCCCCTACCAGTTCAACTATTCGCTCTTCATCGACCCGGTGACCGAGGTCAGGTTCAAGATCGCCACGTCCTACACCACGAACAATGGTCTGTCCACTCTCAACTTCGACCTGGTGGAGACCAACAAGGTCTGGGTAGCTGGGATCTGAGCACAAAACCCCTTCCCGATCCTTTTTTTATCCGTCGTTGAACTTCCGACATTCGGCGATTCGCTTCATTTCAGGCGTCCGTCGATGACCGCAGATGACATCAACGCCTGTGGGCGGGAATGACTGTTTACCGCCGTCGTCGGCTCGAGGTTCACCTACTGACCGGTCTGGACGTTCCAGCCCCAGAAATGGGTCGATCCCAAGCCGCCCGATATGAAACCAATTTATCTCCTGTTCAGATATGACCCCGTGGCCGATGTACCGACAAGTGACTTGAACGAGCTGAGGTCCAAAGCATCTGGGCTCTGCTCTGGGTGTCCCAGGAACGAGGACAAGATCCCGGTCCTGTTCCCTCGGCGCGGGTCTGAGCACATGGTGGATTTTCTGGTGGTGTCGCAAGAGCCAGGGTTCTGGCTTCGTTCACTGTCGACCAGTGGGTCGATCGAGCAGAGGCTGTCCAGGATAGCCAGGGAGGGCGGGCCTCCCGATGACATCAAGCTCGCCAATCCGCTCTCAAAGATACTGCAGATATTCTCGAAGTTCGACCCGGCCGATGGAAGGGCCTACTGGACCCATGCGCTGAAATGTGTTCCTGTCACCGGTGACCGGGACATCAACAAAGAGTGGCGGAAAGCGGCGACGCGGTGCGAGGAGCATTTCCTCGACGAGCTGAAACTGTTTGGTAAGGCCGAACTGAACGTCCTCGCCTTTGGCAAGTACGCTTTGGAGCTGTGTCTCCACGCTCTTGATGGCCAGGACATAGACCAGGAGCTCAGTATCAGCGAGTTCATGCAGTCGTCAAGACTGCCGATCACCTACAAGCACAGGTTCAAGGACGGCACATCGAAAACCATCAACCTGTTCGTGTTCACCAATCCATCCAGTGAGGTGGTGAAGGTCATGAGGAGCGGCGGCAAGATGACCGTCGAAGAGATCCAGGACCTTGAGATCAAGCGAATACAGGAAATGCTGCTAAAGAAGCGTTCGGGCAAATGATCGATCGGCCATATGCCCGATCCACCGACCAAGGCGAACGCCGGCATGAGGTACGAACAGCGAACCGCGCCGAACTTCCGAACGTATGGGAGTGTTTCCGCAATGGTCTCGCGCCCGAGGTCTGATAAATAAAAAAAGGAAAGGGGTGCGATCTCAACGCATCAATGATGCCCGCACCCTGTTTTACCTTTGTTATGCTCCCCATGTCCGGCCGCAGCGTCGGTCACAGACGTATAGAGAGAATGAGAATACACCACCCAATCGATGAACGCCTGAATGTATTCCCTGCCGGCATCAACGTCGTTCACATCATACTCTTTCTTCTCCAGAACACGATGGAAGCGATGGGTCAGATCGTTCTCGACGGTCTTGAGGATGAAGTCGATAGTTTCCTTGGGATCCCCCGTCTCGATCGCTTTCTCCGCTCTCGGTACGACCGGACCCTCGCTGAGCCCAGCAGGTTTCAGACCAGTGTACGGCGCTCCCTCACCGGCCCGGTGGAGCCGTATGGTGTTCTCGAAGAACCAGTCGTCGGCAACTTCCTGTGCCTCCTTTCCGGCCTTCCTCGCATGAAGGGTTTTTTCAAAGATGCCCCTGAGCTCTTTTTCGCCATCCTCGGGGATCCAGATCAACACATGATTGAGGTTCTCTGTTTCCAACGACTTTATCGCTGCCATTACGACCGGGCCATCTCGCGTATCACAATGTGGTGGCATCAGTATCGCTCCTTTGTTGGTCTGATCTTTGTTCAGAGCTTTTTGTGATTGTCACCCCGCATAGAAGGTCTTTTCGACAGCGAGCCTGCTGATGGAGATGAGCATCATCGGCCCTCTCACCGACTGATCACCGTATTTCAGCCACATGTCATCATGCAGTTCGATGTGCTAGAATTGGTGCAGGGGGTGCGACATGAACTGACTGACAACTAATGGTAGAATTCTTAACTTTACTGTGACAGATTTTTCAGATCCTACTCAAAACATAATCGATCACGGTCATTGGGCGGTCACCCATTCTTCCAACTATGTGCCCTCTGACCTCGTTAGGGGCAACTATTGAGATCGTGACATCTTCGGTCGCTCCCTCCTCCTTCTGCCGCCCTACCACGCCTAGCTCCATGGTCTGGTCATCAATCCATTTGCCGGTGTGATCGCGGATCCGACCATCAGAAATGATGGATAGATTGGGGATCTCGTTGTTTACCTGGTCAAAGTCCCAGACGACATTCTCCTCATAGGGTCCGAGGCTTTTTAGATCGAGGCTCATGACGCTGTGGACCCCCTGCCTAAGGAAACCTCCTTCGCATTGAAGGTCCCCCAACCGGCGATGGAGCCTCCGTCCGGGCTCCGTATTTGCACATCGACTCTCCACCTGCCCACCAATCCATTGATCATCCGTTCCAGTTCTGCAGGTTTATCCGTAAGCCACCGCTCCGCCTTGACCAATGGGTCATGGCCGTGGTATTTAATCGTTGATGCCAAACCCAATGGTCGCTGATCGGTCGATGACGATGGGGCGCGACGGCCGCAGCAAGAGCCGGGATCGCAACGAGCTTGGCGGCGGTTACTTGGTCAAAAAAGATGGTGCTCGGGGTCCCAATGACCACCTGGCAAGCGCCATACGAGTGATCAATCGCTGCTTTTATGGTCCAGCCCGAGGACCAGTTTGGGAGACGAGGCGCCGGCGGGCACATACATGGCTGCGGTGGTCACGTCCCCATTGCGGATAATATACCTCACTGGCTCGGTGCTATTGTCCCTCCAGGCCTTGAGGTCGTCCCTGATGTTGGTCGCGGCCACTGTGTCGGTGGCCATGCCCACCGGTATGAACGAGTTCAGGTGGCCTATGGAGCCTTGATCCAGGTGGACTAACAGGATGGAGTGGGCCTGGACCCCTACTTCCAGGTCGGAGATGTTCACCTTGTCCGAGGCCAGGGAAAGTGACCCGGGGTGGAACTGGACCAGATCGTAGACGGCCGATGTGTTGGAGGCCAGTGCCCAAAGCTCCGAGCTGATGGCCCCGCGGATCAGGTAGTCCATGGTCAGCCATTGGCCGCCGTGGCTGATGCGGGTGTAATCCGCGAACGCCCGGAAGAAGAGCTGGCCGCCCTTGGAGATGTTGACCGTCAGATTGCCTTGGTCCGGGGAGATGTCGATCGAGCCGTGGATCACCGCTAGAGTGCCGGCAACATCGGAAAAGGTGATGTTCACCGCGGTTCGGTCGGTGCCCCAGACGTCGGAGTGGTTGATGGCCATTACGTTAGCTCCGTGGGCCAGGCCGATGGTGACGGTGGTTTCGTTGGCAGCGGCCAGGTGGATCGTCCCCCAGGGGATGTTGTGCACCATGAGCTGCACCGACGGGGAGCTGGCCGAGAACATGGACAGGTCGAGGGTCCCGTTCGCCCCAGCCAGGCTGGATACCCGCATCGCCTCGAACACAGTAGCTTGGCTCTGATTGTTGTAGACCTTGTAGGAGGTGATTGAACCGGAGCCCTGTTCATAGTTGAACGCTACGAACTTGCCCGATATCACGCTCCCGGACTGGGAGAACGCCCCTAACATTTCCAGGTCCTCGGCCCTCTGTAGAAGTAAGTCCCGGTCGGCCGACCCAGCCGTGGTCACGAACCCGGCACTATCGGCCAGAGAGAACGTTCCTTTCTCGGTTTGGTTGTTATCGTCGACCACGCTCCCACCCTGAGGCATTATCTCAGATTGGGGAGGAGAAATCAATGCGAATGTTCCAAGCAACAATATAGCGGCGACCAAACCGGCCGCCAGGAACTTTACTTTTTTACTGGCCACGCCGGAATAAGGCGAGCTACGCCTTGATATCTGTTACGATAATCAGCCAACTGGGATGTCGGACCTTCTTGGTGGTTTACCGCCACGGGCAGGGCTTGTCCCGCTTGTCCGACCAGTTCTCCAGGCCATACTGGCGGATCATCTGGTGATTGTGCTCTATTGTCTTTCCGTGGAACTTCTTGAGCGGCGCGAGCGTGTTGCAGTTCTTGCTCCCCCTGCACTTCCAGCAGCCCCGGTAGCCCTTCTTCTGGACGCTCTCGCGGATCAGGCATACCTTCTTGCTCCCGCCCACGGCGCAGGGTCCCTTACGATTGGTCAGGGGGTGCGAATTTTCGAGCCGGTTGGAGTTCCACAGGCTCTTTTGAGCGCACGGACCACTTGGAATCCTGAGGCCACTCAATATGATCTCTGTACGGCCTCCCTCTTTCCCCGCTAGCCCGCTAAGCTCAGTTGCTGGGCCGGCCATATGTAATTGATCTGGCTCCGAACCAGGAATATATCTCCATTTTGTCTACGTGATCTGCTTCCTCGCCGGCATACCGCCCATTAATCGATAGATGCCCGCGGCCAGTATGGCTCCGATAATGGGCATGATGATAAAGAGCCATAGTTGCTCGATGGCCCATCCTCCGACCAGGATGGCAGGGCCAAAGCTCCTTGCCGGGTTGACTGAACAGTTCGTGATTGGGATGCCTACCATATTGACCAGCGCAAGACCGAGACCGATGGGGATCCCAGCTAGATCTTTTGGGGCCAAACGATCGGTCACCGCCAGAATGGTGAAGATGAACACAAAGGACAAGATGATCTCGGTCACCGCACAGACACCAAGGTTATACCCCCCTGGGGAATGATCACCATAACCGTTCGCGCCTAGGCCCTGAGCGAGGTCGTAACCTCCAGGCGCGCCTTGGGCGATCAGAAGGATAACGGCGGCGGCAATGGTCGCCCCGATCAGTTGGGCGATGATGTAGCCTGCGAAATCCTTCACGCTCATTCGCCGGGCAATGGCGATACCGACGGTAACTGCCGGGTTAATGTGGCAACCAGAGATGTAACCTATTGCGAACACCATGATCAGCAAGGAAAGACCGAACGCCGCAGCGATCCCAAAGATGCCCAAGCTGCTTCCGGCCAGCACTGCAGCGCCTATGCCACCAAGGACAAGAACGAACGTGCCCACTCCTTCAGCCAAGAACTTTCTGATGCTATCACCATTAACGATGGCCGAACCCCGAGTACAAATATCTGCGCTATGAGGAAAATCAGAAATTTACTATAGTTGCCCTCCCCGGGTCGTCCCTAACGGCCACATCGAGGTCAACAAGCAGAATATAGATGATTGGTGCAGGGGGTGCGATTTGAACTCCGGACCACTAAGGATAGGATCCTAAGTGGCAGGGAAAGCTATCTCATATTGGGACGTCGGGTACATGAGATCTCCACCACTGCCTTGTGGGTGGTCCTACGCTATAGTGCGGTCCAAGCAGACCTGGCACGAGTAGGCTACCCACTAGCGAGGGAAAGGGTGGGTCCGGTTCATATCCCGGTGCGGAGGTAGAACGGACATGACAGGAGGCAACATCGGCCACATACCGAGGGAGTGCCCCTCGTGCGGCCACGAGATCCCGACTATCGGCGGAGGTGGATGGCGACCCACGGAGGGGGCCTCAAGTGCGCGGAGTGCCGCTACGAGATGAAGGTCCACAATGTAGACTGGAACCATCCCTGGACCAAGAACGTGGACCTCCCCTACTTCAGTAGGAAGGGGGCGTGATGGCGATCATCAGGGCGGGGCGGTTCCTTCATCGTGCAAGAACGGGATAGGGGGAAACATGAGGAACGAGCTCGACATTAACGCCTACCGGGAGCACCGCAGGGGCACCGAGATCGGCCGCTACGATGTGGTGGACTGGGGCCTGGAGGACTACTCCCTGACCACGGCCCGGGACTACAAGGACCGGGCCATCATCGAGCTCCTGAGGGAGTCGGGAGGGCGAGAAACCATCGGCTTCAAGCGGTTCGACCCCCGAACGCAGCGGGCCAAGATAGTGTGGTACCGGCAGCACCCCATCGGCTACTACGTCTGGACCGAGAAGACCCCCGGGAGGGAGCGGGAGCCGTGCCTGAGGCAGCTGTTCGTGGTGGCCACCGAGCGGGGGACGGGCCTGGGGCGGCTCATGATGTGGGACTTCTTCGAGGCCCACAGGGAGGCCGACCCCATCTGGATAGAGGCGCCCAGGCTCGGCACCTGCAAGATCTTGGAGAAGATGGGCCTTCTTAAAAAAGAGGGGGAGGACTGGGACTGGTCATCCAGGGTCCGCCGAATGGCCTTCGGATGACCAGTTGTGTCGTAACAGACTCCCTTCTGAAGGACGATCATCATCCACGGGGAGTCGCCCAAGACGGTCGTGCCATAGTTGGTGACGACCTCCCACTTGTTGGTCAGGGGGTTCAGCCAATTGGCGAACCCCTTGTCGAGACCAGGGGCCCAGTCGTTGGTCCTCTCCTTAGTTTGGTTTTGTCCTTTAACTAAGCTGAAATCTACTTTCTCCTTTTTCACCCATCATCACCAATCTCGCTCCGAGCGCCCTACAAAATCCTATCCTTAGTGAGGGATTATTATTCTGACGCACTGGATATTTGTGATAACTGGATGGTGCAGGGGAAGGGATTTGAACCCTTGGACCACTAAGGATAGGATCCTAAGTCCTACGCCGTTGGCCAAGCTTGGCTACCCCTGCGTGCTGGATGTGATGAAGAAAGGGGTTAAAAAGGCTGCGCTCGGTGACCAGTAGTGCTAGGTTTCTGAGCCACTTCACAGCGGTTCGAGAAGGCACTAGTTCAATACTCATTTTACCTTACTGGTCGAAGGCGGCGATCATGGAAAGAAATTAGATGTGGTTTTTTTACAACTCGTTCTTACGACGATGCCCCCTCTCCCAAGTGGCATCTGTTCTCCCCCATGGCCGTGTTCCGAACTCCATCGCATCGCACGGACATAGATCTATGCCGGCATGCAATGTATGCGGCCACGCCCCCACGGGGCTTTCTCTCAACGAGCCTGAAATATCGATACGGCATGTGCTCTCTGGATGATGCTGGGCAGTTGATTAGGTCCATCGATATGCGTCCAAGGCTGCTCCTCTAAAGATGCTAAAATACCGCCCCAAGGTATCATCAGGCTCTACCTCCAAGTCAAGAAGGTCGAACCGATGGATGCAGGGAAAGAACCTGCTCCACAGGAAGGAGAACAAGGGGTGAGACCCCCTGCTCCTTTTTTTTTCTTTCAAGCCAGTTGCTTTAAGTTATCAGCACATCGTCTGGCGCTGTTAGCGCAGGTGCTGAAATAGTCGTCACCCGCAATGGTGTCGCACATCGTAGCACAGGCCTCGCATATATCCACAACCGTAGGGGCCATGCGCCTGAAGTAAGGAGAGCCTCGAAGCATCATCTTCTCACTTAGTTTGCAGATCCCACCACAGTCCATGAGCACGCCTAGCACATCCATCTGCGCGGTCTCACCTCCCACCCTTATCGCATGGAATATGGTCTCCTCGCAGATCTCGCGGCAGTCCCTGCAGGACTCGATCGTTCTCTCCACATAGCTGATTTGCTCTTTGGTCATCGTAGCCATATCTGCATTTCTCCCATACTGCTGATCCGACCGTGGTCGAATGTAGCTGACAACATCGTGATGTCCCGTTCTCCCCCATACTCGGTTGGATCGGGACGGCGGACCGAGGCAGAACCGAACGTGGTCTTGCCGCCTCTCTCGCCTTTGCATGATGCCAGCATGTCTAGGGATTTTTCCGAACCTACGAGTATTATTTATTTACCATCCGAAAAGTTCAATAGTTCGACCGTTCGGTGAGATAATCACAAGACGATGGTAGGGCCAGACGCTCTCATCATCTTGCAGGTTCTGGGGGCCAGAGCGGACGATGAGAAAAATGATGAAAGATGGTTGGAGCGAGGTCGTCTTTCGTCAATAGTAAAAAGCGGTTGCATCCACGTTTCACCAGAGAGTGCCTGCTCGGGCATTTACGGATCGTCCATAGGTTTAGCTGTGCCTCATTCGCGGGCGTCAATGGCAGATACTCATTCCCAGTCTACGGCCAAGCTGGACTGCCCCGGAGATATGGTCATCTGACGGCTCGTCCCGCTTAATCCCCCTTCATCCTCGCCGCACGTTCCAGTTCCCCCTCCAGGAACTTCCGCATGGACACCAGGGCGTTCTCCCGGCTCTGAGGATAGGACTTTACCTTAGCCCGGATGGCGATCACATCGTCGCCCTCGGCTAGCTTGAACCTCTCTTGATAGGCCTCTTGCTTGTCCAGGCGGAGGAAGAAGAACGATTCGTCATCCAGGCGGCGGTCCAGGCTTTCAAGCAGGGCCTCCAGGGAATCCTTCCCCAGTGAGCGGAACAACGTCTTGATCTCCTTGGAATCGGTGACCCTCGCTTCCAGGACCATGATCGGATTACCATGGTAGCCGGTGCTGCTGCTCTTCTTTATCTCCTCGGCCCCGGAAACGAACCTAAGCGCCTTCTCGACCTTCTCAGAGTCCTCAGTGGCGTAGGCGAACGTCCGTAGGGCCAGGTTGGCGACGTCCATGCGAGTTCATATTCCTGCGGGCTATTATTTACCTTCCATCAATTCGAAGATAAGATTAAAAAATGGAACAATAAGGCCGCAACATTCAAATGGTAAGGTCCGTAATCGTTTCCCCAGATCACCGAGAGGTCATCATACATGTTGGAAGTACGTTTTCACGGGCGGGGCGGACAAGGGGCCGTCATCGCCTCAGAGATCCTGGCCAGGGCGTCGATGAAGGAGGGCAAGTTCGCCTCGGCATTCCCGTTCTTCGGCGTAGAGAGAAGGGGCGCGCCGGTCATGGCGTTCTGCCGCATCGACGACCGCCCAATACGCATCCATGCCGGCATCTATGAGCCGGACCACGTGGTCGTCCTCGACCACGGGCTGATGAAGCTGGTCGATGTTCAGCAGGGGCAGAAGGAGGGAGGTGCGCTGGTGGTCAACACCTCGATGTCCCGGGAGGAACTGGACCTGCCGTCCGATCGCCGGACCCTGCTGATAGACGCGACCGCCATAGCTCTGAGGCGGGGGCTGGGCAGCGCGACCTCGCCGATCGTGAACACAGCGATACTGGGAGCGTTCGCGAGAGCAAGCGACATCGTGTCCATAGATTCCATCATCGAGAGCATCAAGGAGTCGGTCCCGGCTAAGAGGGAACAGAACGTGGCCGCGGCCCAGGACGCCTACAAAGCGCTGGAGGGTATGTGATGTACCGGACATACGACGACCTTCCATCGGAGCCGGTGGCCAGCAAGAGCACCGAGGACGTCATGACCGGGACCTGGAGGACGATCCGCCCGGTCATCAACGAGGACCGCTGCATCCGCTGCTACATGTGCTGGAAGTTCTGCCCGGACATGAGCATGGTGGTGGAGAAGGAGGGCGACTATCCCCGGGTGGACCTCGATCACTGCAAGGGCTGCGGGATATGCTCGAACGAGTGCCCACGACTGGCCATCCGCATGGAGAGGGAGATACTATGATCGAGATGATGACCGCCAACTACGCCGCGGCGCACGCGGCCAGGCTGGCCAGGGTGGACGTGACCGCGGTATATCCGATCACCCCCCAGACCTCTATTTCCGAAAAACTGGCGGAGATGGTCCAAAAGGGCGAGATGGACGCCAAGTTCATGATGATGGAGAGCGAGCACTCGGCGATGTCCGCGCTCATCGGTGCGTCTTATGCCGGAGCCAGGACCTTCACCGCCACCTCCAGCCACGGTCTCGCGCTCATGCACGAGATGCTCATGTGGGCAGTGGGGGCGCGAAGGCCAGTGGTCATGCCGGTGGCCGCCCGTGCCATCGGAGGGCCGTGGAACATCTGGGGTGAGCACCAGGATGTCATCACCGAGCGGGACACCGGCTGGCTGCAGATCTTCTGTGAGAACAACCAGGAGGTCCTGGACACCGTGCTGATGGCCTACCGGGTGGCCGAAGATCCTCAAGTGATGCTCCCGGTGATGGTGATCGAGGACGGGTTCATCCTCTCGCACACCGTCGATATAGTGGACATCCCCTCGCAGGAGGAGGTCGACCGCTATCTCCCGCCGTTCCGGCAGGAGTACCCCATCGACGTCAACCGCCCGATGCGCCATGGCGGCCTGGTGATGCCGGACTGGTGGACGGAGTTCCGTCACCGCATATACCTCAGCCAGGAGATCGCCCGGGATAAGCTGGCGGAGGCCGAGAAGGCTTTCCAGGACATCTTCGGGCGGAGCTACGGGGGAATGATGGAGCACTACCGGTGCGAGGATGCCGATGCCGTGCTGGTGGTCGCCGGCTCGGCCGCGGGGACGGCCAAGGAGGTCGCTGATCGCTACCGGGAGGACGGGAAGAAGGTCGGCGTGGCCAAGATGCGGGTGTTCCGGCCGTTCCCGGCCAAGGAAACGAGGCAGCTGGGGGACATGACCGGCACGATCGGGGTGTTCGACCGCAGCTACACCTTCGGGGACGGGGGAGCGATGTTCAACGAGGTGCGCTCCGCCCTCATGGGATACGATTCGGTCATGAAGAACTACGTCGGCGGTCTGGGTGGAAGGGACGTGACGGTGAAGCACATGGAATGGATATTCGACGATCTTCTCAGGATCTCAGTCGCAGGTAAGGCCGACCGGCAGGTCGAGTGGGTCGGTCTCAAGGACGGCTCGGGGAGGTGGTAGGATGGAAGGAATAGAGGACTCCAAGCGCTACAAGTTCACCATACCCCACGATGAACTGATCACTCCCGGCCACAGCGCCTGCCCCGGATGCGGGGAGCCGCTGGCCATGCGGTACCTGCTCAAGGCCCTGGGCCCCCGGACCATCATCAACGTCCCGGCGGGCTGCGGCGCGGTGGTCCCCGGCGTTTGGCCGCGCTACGCGGTCAAGGTGCCGTTCGTCGATCACGCCTTCGAATGCACCGCGGCGGTGTCCTCGGGCATCAAGGCCGCGCTGGAGAAGAAGGGCCAGGACGACATCACCGTGGTCGGCTGGGCCGGCGATGGCGGTACCGTGGACATCGGCCTGCAAGCCCTCTCCGGGGCGGTCGACCGGGGGACCGATTTCCTTTACGTGATGTACGACAACGAGGCGTACATGAACACCGGCATCCAGTGCAGCGGGTCCACCCCATGCGGGGCGTGGACCACCACCACCCCGGGAGGAAAGGACATCCAGCAGAGGCAGGGGAAGAAGCGCATCATGGAGATGATGATCGCCAACGGCATCGCGTACGGGGCCACGGTCTCGGTCGCGTATGTCGAGGACTTCATCCGCACGATCCGGAAGGCCAAGGATATCAAGGGGCCTAAGTTCATCCATGCCTACTCCCCCTGCCCCTCGGGCTGGAGGATGGACCCCCGGAAGGCCATCGAGGTATCCCGGCTGGCGGTCCGCACCGGGTTCTTCCCCCTGTACGAATATCGCGACGGCCGGTACTGGTTCACCAAAGAGATTAAGAAGAGGAAGCCGGTTGAAGAATATCTTCGCCTCCAGGGGAGGTTCAAACATCTGACCCCCGCGGACGTGGCCGAGGTCCAGGCTCTTGTGGACAGGGAATACGCGGAGCTGGAGGCCAAGGTGGAGGCGGGTAGAAGGTGACCGGTTGGACAGGCTGTTGGCTAATGGCGGGAGGCTCCTCCTGCTCGGAAACGAGGCGATCGCGAGAGGTCTGATAGAAGCAGGAGCGGGACTGGCGGCCACCTATCCGGGGACGCCCTCCTCGGAGATAGGGGGCATCCTCGAGGACATCGCCTCCCAGGCCGGGATGTACTTCGAGTACTCCGTCAACGAGAAGGTGGCCATGGAGGTCGCCGGGGCCGCAGCGGTCTCCGGGGTCCGTTCCTTCGCCTTCATGAAGCACGTCGGGCTCAATGTCGCCAGCGACGCGTTCATGACCCTGTCGTACACCGGGGTGAGGGCGGGCATGGTGATCATGACCGCCGACGATCCCTCCTGCCACTCCTCCCAGAACGAGCAGGACAACCGTTTCTACGCCAAGCTGGGCCTTTTCCCCATGGTCGAGCCGTCCACTCCGGCAGAGGCGAGGGACATGCTGGTGGAAGCTTTCCGCATCTCCGAGGTCCTGGGCTGTCCGGTGCTGTACCGCACCACCACCCGGGTCAATCATGCCCGGGGCGCGGTGGAGCTGCGCAAGGCACCGGCACCGGTCCGCAAGGGGAAGTTCGAAAAGGACCCCCAGCGGTTCGTCACCGTGCCGGCCCACGCCCGCCTGGGCCGCATCGAGCAGCTCAAGCGCATGGAGCACGCTCTTAAGATGTCGGAAGCGTCCCCGTTGAACTACACCGTGGGGTCGTCCCGCATCGGGGTCATCACCAGCGGTGTCACCTATACGTACGCCAGGGAATGGCTGGAAGGGGTCGAGATCCTCAAGCTGGGGTTCACCAACCCAGTGCCGGAGGAGAAGGTGCGCAAGTTCCTGGAGGGCAAGCAGAAGATCGTCGTCCTGGAGGAGCTGGAGCCGTTCCTGGAGGACGAGGTCCGCCGCATCGCCCAGCAGTGCGGTTCGACGGTGGAGATAATCGGCAAGAGGACTGGGCATCTCCCCCGGGCCTTCGAGTTCTCACCAGACACCATCATTTCTCTCGCCCCCCTGTTCAAGGTCCGCAAGGGGAAGGGGCCGCTCCCCCCCGCTGCGCTGAAGCTGCCCTCCCGGCCCCCGGTGCTGTGCGCCGGCTGCCCTCACCGCGCGACCTATTACGCGGTCAAGAGGGCGGTGGGAAAGGATGGAGCGATCTATTCGTCGGACATCGGATGCTATACCCTGGGAGTGCAGCCACCGATGCAGTGCGCCGACCTCGTGCTGTCGATGGGCTCATCCATCGGCGCGGCCGGGGGTTTCGCCGAGGCCACCGATCAGAAGGTGGTGTCGTTCATCGGCGATTCCACCTTCTTCCACGCTGGAATACCCGGGCTGATCAATGCCGTGTATAACGGCCACAAGTTCACGCTGGTCATACTCGACAACCGGACCACGGCCATGACCGGGCATCAGCCCAACCCCGGCATCGGCCGGGAGTACGGAGGGGTCGAGTCCGTTGGCCTCAAGCTTGAACCTCTGGTCAGGGCCTGCGGCGTCGAACAGGTGCGCACCGTCGATCCGTATGACATAAAGGCGACTGTCGAGGCCATGAAGGAGGCGGTTAGCTACGACGGCCTCTCCGTGGTCATCGCCGAGCACCCCTGCCCGCTTCTGAGGAGGAAGGAAGGAAAGCTCGCCCCGGTCAGGTACGCCATCGATCAGAGCAAGTGCGTACACTGTTACACCTGCGTGTCCCGGTTCTCCTGTCCGGCCCTCAGCAAGGAAGGGGGCGATGTCCGCATCGACATGTCCATGTGCATTGGGTGCGGAGGATGTGCCCAGGTATGCCCGAAGCAGGCCATCGAGGTGATCCAATGAAGTACAATATCCATCTGGTAGGGGTCGGAGGTCAGGGGGTGCTGCTGGCGTCGACCGTCCTGGGCAACGCGGCGGTGGGCGAGGGGTTCGAGGTGGCGATGTCCGAGGTACACGGCATGGCTCAGCGTGGAGGCAGCGTGCAGTGCTCGGTGCGCATGGGTCAGGACGTCCTCAGCCCCCTCATACCCCGGGGCGGGGCCGACCTGCTAATGGGTTTCGAGCCGGTGGAGACCTGCAGGTCTCTGACCATGATCAACCGGGACAGTTACATCGTGACCAACATCGATCCGGTGGTCCCCATCAGCGTGTCCGCCGGTCAGGATGTTTATCCTAGCATCGGCGAGATCCTCGATGCCATCCGATCGGTGAACGGCAACCTTTTCGCCCTTGACGCCACCGCGCTGGCGGTCAAGGCCGGAAAAGCTATCACCGCCAACTCGGTGCTGATCGGGGCGATTTCTGCGGTGAAGGGATTCCCCCTCTCCCGCGAGCGGATGCTCGACTCCCTGCTGGAGGTCGTGCCGTCGAAGGCCAGGGAGATCAATGTCAAGGCGTTCGAACTGGGATTCGAGAGCACCCGGGCCGAGTCGAGGTAAGGGTCTCACCACTAATATATCAGTACAGGGCGATACAAGGTCGTGAGGATCGCCACCCTCGTGCTCCCATGCCTCCTGCTCTCCGTGATGATCGCTTCCTCAGCAGCGCCTGTCTCGGCGTTCGATGAACTGTCTGGGCTGTCGATGGAGATGACACCAACGGAGGTCACCAGCGGCAGTTCGATGGACCTCAAGGTCACGCTTCACAATAACAATGATCGGTCGATCTACGTCACTTCACTCACCGTTCAGATCTACGATGGGTCCATGTGGAGCTCGATGGACGAGTATAAGTTGTACAGTATCAATCCGTCCGACGGCCTGATACCGGCGATGGGTTCCAAGCAGTTCACCATCAGCGGGAAGGCCCCGAACTATGTCGGGATCTGTTCCGTCGCCGTCACCTTGTCCGCGACGATGGAAGGTTCTATGAACTCCTCGATCGGCCTGCTTACATCTTCCATCATCATCAACCCGGACATGACCGGTGGGCTGGTCTTCGCCGGGGCGCTGCTGCTCCTGCCCCTTTCGGCCATAGTGGTGGTGATCATCATCGTGGTCGTCGTGCTCGGACGGAGGAAGGCGCCATCGTCAAGTAGCCAGTCACGCTGCCACGGATGCGGTGAACCCCTTCCCCCGGGAGGCTCGTACTGCCCCCGCTGCGGAAGGAGCCTTTAGGCGGTGGGCACGACCTGCTGGATCCCGTACCCGATCAGCACCTTCCCGTAGCCCCGCAGCTGCTCGTCCAGGGCCTCGTCGCCGGTATCGACCCTCAGGGTCTTGGTCTCCCTCAGCTTGAACGGGGTGGCCAGGACCATGATGTTGCGGACCCCCACCCTCTCGATGACCCGCGGGGACATCTGCTGATTGCCCCGTCCGAAGATGAACCCCTGGGCCCCGATGGGGGAGACCACGATGCGGGCATCAGGGAAGCTGTCCAGCGTTCGTAATATGGTATCCTCGTCGACATCCTTGCCCAGCAGTATGCCGTCCACCACCAGGTCCACCCCCAGCAGGGTCTTGTCCACCCCCATGCGCGCCCCGACCGCCTCGATGGTGGTCCCGGGCCCCAATATGTACAGCGTGCCCGCCAGCATCTTGTCCACGAAGTACTTGGCCAGGGCCTCCTTGTGCTCGTCCTCGCTGGCGCCGCCGAGCGCGAGCTTGTAGGGCTGCATGAGGGCGGGCTCCTCCGGCGCGAGCATGTAGCCGTAGAGGGAGGCGCTGATGCGTCCGAGCCGGACCTCGTCCTCATCGATGTCCATGACCTCGGTGCGGTGGGTCGGCAGCGACTCGACGCGGGTCCGCCGCAGCAGGACCCCGGCATCCCGGGCGGTGTTGGCGAAGACCCCGGAATGCATCTTCACTCCTGACGGCACACCGATCACCGGCACCCGCTCGCCGATGACGTCCATAACGTCCCGGGCGGTACCGTCGCCGCCGGTGAACAACAGGATGTCCACTCCCGCTTCCAGGATCGACCTGCAGGCCTCTCGGGTGTCGTTATCGGAAGTGACCTCCGGAGGAGAGTACACGATCGTCAGTCTGGCGCCCCGGCCCCGCAGGACGTCCTCGCCCATGGCCCCGCCGGCGGTGAAGAACTCATAGCCCACCAGTTCTCCCGCTGCCCGGATGGCCTCTTCCGTCCGTCCCTGGGCGATGGGTCTCGCCCCCTTCTCGATGGCCTTCTCCAGGACGGCCGGGGTATCGGTCCCCTTGAGTCCTACCGCGCCTCCCATGCCCGCAATGGGGTTGATGACCAGTCCGACCCTCACGAAACGATATTGGAACGCCCCGGATATATTATACGGTAAAAATCGAGAGGGGGCGGGGAAGCGGGGGGACGTGCCTCCGCGCCTATCCTCTCACCTTGATAAGAGTTGCGGGTTCACTGTGGCGGCGAAAGTCATGTCCACCGACTTGGCCTCGACGCTCGCGGTCACCAGCTCGGCCACCGGGTGGGCCTGTGGAGCGGGGACGACGGCGATGCTCTCGTACTCCTGGATGTAGGCGTTGACCTCTTCACGGATCGGTGAGACGACATCCTCGGAGATGCGGTGGGTCATGGAGTCGATCAGGTGGTTGATCGACCGCTCCATGATGGCGAAGCTCTCATTGATGGAAATGTCCCCGGCGAGGTCCAGCAGACGATCGTTGTCGAGGACGATGGTGTTCTCGGTGACCCCGCGGAGCTTCTTTATACCCTCCTTGGCGGCGGTCTGCCTGCAGGTCTCGTAAGAGAACGGGTTGATAGCGATAGCGAAGGTAACGGCGTTCAGGTCCCTGGACACCTCGGCCACGATCGGCGCGGCCCCGGTCCCGGTCCCGCCGCCCATTCCGGCGACGATGATGACGATGTCACTCCCCTTGAGGACGCTGGCGATAGCTGACCTAGCCTGATCTGCGCAGTGCTCTCCGACCTCAGGGAAGCCCCTGGCGCCCTGCCCATGGGTAACATCCTTTCCGATGAGGATCTTCTTGTGCGCGTTGATGTTCTCAAGCTTGGTCTCGTCGGTGTTGACCGCAACGGTCTCCACTTTCTTGTTGCTCCAGTAGATGCTGTTGACGACATTGTTGCCCGCGCCGCCGCATCCAACTACTGAGATCCTCGGTTCCAGGAGGCCCTTGCTCAGTGTGGCCACTATCTGTTCGCTCTTGGTGTGCATCATCCCCACTCCCTCCGCCCCGACATCAGGTGAGCCGACCGGCCTTCGTGGCCTAGGTCGTGCATCCCATCCCTTTTCAGACCGCATCCCTTCTAGATCTGCCGAGCTGCCCTTATTCCGAGATCATCTGCATCGCGCCCTTGAGCGATTCCTGTTTTTCATTCTTGATCATCTCAAGGGTCTGTTCGATCTTGATGAACTCCTTCCTTATGCACCACACCACCGCTTCCTCGGGGGAATTATATATCCCTGCCCGAACCGAGGTCATGATGGTCTCGTGCGCAAGCCGGGGGACCTCGACCGTGATCACGTTCTCCTTTTTGACGTGCTTCTTGACGGCCGTTGCGGTCCCGTCGGCCTGATCTATGAACGAGCGAATGGCCACCCTTGCGAAGTTGGACCGGTTCGAGTATTCCGGATGCTTCTCTATGAAGGAATCCAGTAGCTCGAGGTCCTCGAGTTCCAACCGCAGTGATATCCTTTCTCCGTCCAAAGTCAGCTCACCTGTATGTTAGGACAATTAGGAAATGTCCTACTAAGTATATAAAAATATGTCAATCGTCATAATTTGTCATACTCAAATTTGATACTGACGGACGGTACTATCCAGTCATAGTTTTTATAAATTATAAAATTTCTCTTAAAATCACGCCAGAACGGGCCTGTATGACGTGGTCATATCCGCCAATTTTTTGGCCTCCGAGCAGCCGGGACCTTGTCCCGCGGCTCGGCGACGGTGATGCCTCATGCCTCGGCCTGCAAGGCGGTCTGTCCGCCCTGACGGTCCCTGCCGCAGGGCCGAAATAATCGTCCGCCTTCTGGACCAGCAACAATACGTTCTTGAACCCGGTGCTAAGAAGAATTTGCGGTGAAGTCAAGATGGACTATGCCCGAATGACCACGACCACGTTCAAACCTGGATTGAGAGCTGAAGGCATAAGGACGATCGAGGGATTCATCAAGGAAGGTGACCAGGGGTTCAAAGGCCATTTCATCCTCGCCCCTCTTGACGAACCAGACAAAGTGGTGTTCATCACCCTGTGGTCGTCCGAGGAAGCGATGGACACTTCCTGGAAGAGATCGTCGACGGTCAAGAGCGCCCTAGAGGACATGCTTGCCCAGCCCGTAGAGATGAGTCAGACCCAGGTCCTTGAGATGGAGCTGCTCAAGGCTGGCATCAAGGCGTAGGCCGCTCGCCGTCGACCGCCGTCCATGCGGCGGTGCCGCAACTCGCGCTGGATGCCCGTCCAGGGCGGATATCCCGTATGGTCGGGTACCTCTGGCGAAGGCGGTTCAAAGCATCCTATTTATAACAATATAGTATTTCCTGGCCACATAAGGTGTGGCGATGTCTGACTGGACCGCTGAGATAGAGGCCAAATGGCAGGAGCGCTGGTACGATGCCAGGCTGTACGAGGCGAACAGGGATACAAGGCCGAAGTTCATGATCATATTCGCCTACCCTGGTTTGACCGGCTACCTGCACGTCGGCCACATGCGCGGTTACACCTATGTCGATGCCATCGCCAGGTACAAGCGTATGACCGGGTATAACGTGCTCTTCCCGGTCGGCACCCACGCCACCGGCAATGGGGCCATCTCCCTCGCCAAGCGTATCAGGGAGAAGGATAAGAAGACCATCGACTACCTCCTGGCCAATGGGTGCCCGGAGGAAACTCTGGCCAAGCTCACCGAGCCGCAGCAGGTCGTGGACTTCTTCAATAAGGTATACGTGAACCAGTACTGGAAGAGGTTCGGTTTCCTGGCCGACTGGCGGCGGTTCACCTCCACTACCAATCCGGATTATGGCAAGTTCATCCAGTGGCAGTTCCGCAAGCTCAACGAGGCGGGTCTCCTCATCCAGAGGCCGTACTTCGCCCCCGCTTGCGTGGAGTGCGGCCCGGTGGCTGTGGACGCCTCGGAGACCGACCTCTCCAAGGGCGGGAGCGCGGAGACCACGGAGTACACCCTGCTCAAGTTCCGGTGCGGGGACATGTTCCTCATCGCGGCGACCCTCCGTCCGGAGACGGTGTATGGTCAGACCAACTTCTGGGTCAACCCCGAGGTCGAGTATGTCAAGGTCCGACGCAACGGCGAGACTTGGGTCATCAGCCGGCCGTCGTATGACAAGATGGTCTACCAGAAGGACGGCCTTGAGCTCTTGGGGACCGTTCCCGGGACCGATCTCATCGGCCGCATCTGCGTGGCCCCGGTCATACACCGCGATGTCCCGGTCCTGCCGGCGACATTCGCCGATCCCGATGTCGGCACCGGCCTGGTCACCAGCGTCCCCTCCGACGCGCCGGATGACTGGATCTCCCTGAAGCTCCTGCAGGCCGATGAGGCCGAGATGTCCAAGTATGGCCTGGACCCCGAGATGGTCCGTGCCATTAGGCCGATCGCCATCATCGAGACCAAAGGTTACGGCCCTCTCCCTGCGGTGGAGATGGTGGACAAGATGGGCATCACCCGATCCGGGGACCCCCGCCTGGACGAGGCCAAGAAGGCCATCTACAAGGACGGTTTCCACACCGGCCGGATGAACGCGAACGCCGGGGAGTTCGCAGGCATGAAGGTCGAGGAGGCCAAGGAACTGATCAAGAAGATGATGGTCGAGGCCGGAGAGGCCGAGCTATTCTACGACCTGTCAGAGGAGGTCGTCTGCCGCTGCGGCCGCCCGGTGGTCATCAAGAAGGTCCCCGACCAGTGGTTCATCGACTATGCCAATGCCCCTCTGACCGACAACAGCAAGAGGCACGCCAGGACCATGCACATCCTGCCCCAGGAATACTACGTGAACGTGCAGGGGGTCCTCGACTGGTTCAGGGAGAGGGCGTGCGTCCGTCAGGGGAACTGGCTCGGTACCCGCTTTCCGTTCGACGACAAGTGGATCATCGAGGCCATCTCCGATTCCACCCTGTATCCCATATATTATCTGGTCTCCCAGTACTTCAACTCCGGACAGCTCGACGCCGCAGCCATGGACGAGGTGTTCTTCGATCATGTGTTCCTCGGAAGGGGAACGGCCGCGGAGGTCTCCGCTTCCACCGGCACGCCGGTCGAGCTCATCGAGCGCATCCGGGCCGATGTCCTGTACTGGTACCCCCTGGACATCAACCTGGGAGGGAAGGAGCACATGACCGTGCACTTCCCCGCCTTCCTGATGAACCACGTGGCCATCCTGCCGGAGGACCTGTGGCCCCGGGGGATATTCGTCAATTGGTACGTGACCGGTAAGCTGGGCAAGATATCGAAGTCCAAGGGAGGGGCGGAACCCATCCCCGATGCCGCCGAGCGCTTCGGCGTGGACGCCCTGCGGCTGTACTACGCTCATATCGCCGCTCCATTCGCCGACGTGGAATGGGACGAGGGGGCGATCCAGAACTACTCGAGCAGGATCGACCGCATCCTGCGGACGATCGAGGAGCTGAAGACGGTGCAGGGGAAAGAAACGCAGAAGGTCGATGATTGGCTCCTCTCCCGGATGTCCAACCGGGCCATGACCATACGGGCGGCCATGGAGGAGTTCGACCTCCGGAAGATGGCCAACGAGGCGTACTTCGAGACCCTCGCCGACGTCCGCTGGTACCTCCGGCGCGGAGGCTGCAATACCGACACCGTGGCCAGGGTGCTCCGGGCGTGGATCCGTTCGATCGCTCCCATCACCCCCCATGTGGCCGAGGAGATGTGGGTGGGCATCGGGGAGAAGGGCTTCGTGTCCATCGCCCCCTACCCCGAGCCGGAGGAGCTGCCGTCGAACCGCGAGGCCGAGGTCGCCGAGAACTACCTGGAAGGGGTCATGACCGACATCAACGAGATCTTGAAGGTGACCGGCATCTCCCCCACCAAGGTATTCATATACACTACCCCGCAGTGGAAGAAGGACGTGCTGGCCATGGGTCTCGCGCTGGCCGGAACGAAACAACTCAGCGTTCCCGGCCTGACCAAGGCGGTGATGTCAAGGGAGGACCTGAAGCGCAGGGGCAAGGAGTCCGCGGACTTCGCCCGGAAGACCGCCGAGGACCTGATGAAAAGCTCCGAAACGGAGATGGCCAAGCTGTCCACGCCGATCGACGAGAACGCCTACCTGCACGATGCGGCGGTGTTCCTGGCAAAGGAGCTGGGGTGCGATATGGCTATCTACCCGGCGGACGAGGCGGGTATACCAGACCCCCAGAGGAAGGCGCGGGCGGCGCAGCCCCATCGTCCGGCGATCTACGTCGAGTGAGAAGGATGGGGCTTCAACGGACAGGATGGGGGCCGGGCGTCACTGCCCCGGCCACCATGCACTCGATGGAGGCCGTCCAGGCCTTCCTGGCCTTCTTCTCGTCGGAGTCCAGGATAAGGCTCGCGATCAGGCCATAATATAAACTGGACATGCCTCTGGCCAGGGCCTCCAGGTCGAGGTCGGGGCGCAGTCGGCCGTTCTCTCTCTGCTCTTCGAGAAGGTCCACGATGACCGTCACGGTGCTCTCGGCGTCCTCGTTCACCGCATCGCGTATCACCTCGTTCCTGGAAGCCTCGGACATCACCTCGAAGAACAGACCCGGGCTGTAGGAACGGACGATGTCCATCATCCCGTCGAAGAACGACCCGCTCTGATCAAGGATATCGCTCCTGCTCAACGATTCCCGCATGACCGACATGATGGTGCTGGGAGCGTCCTTGATGGCCGTGACCAGCAGGTCCTCCTTGCTCTTGTAGTATGTATATAGAGTGGCCTTGCTCACGCCCAGGCGGTCGGCGATCTGCTCCATGGTGGTGGCATGGTAGCCCCTTTCTCTGAACAGGTCCATGGCCGCGTGCATGATGCTGTTCCTGGCCTCGTTCTTGTAGTTCGGGTATACCCTGGGCATGTCATCATTGGTAACCCCCCCGGAAATATAAAGTTGACCTTCAGATAGTTAATTGACCATAGTTTGAATTTATTGAACGAAAGTTTAATAACAAATCCTGGCTTCACTTCGAGAAAGGCGGTTGGGCCCCACATCCGGACGCTCGACGCCAATGTGACGGAGTGCTCATGTTCGCAGGTCTGGCTGATCTCATCACCAAGCGGTACAAGCTGATAATCATCGCATGGATCGTGGCATTGCTCATCGCCATCCCCTTCGCCCCACTGGCGACCGGTGTCGTCCAGTACGAGGAGACAGAGATGGCGCCGGCGGACCTGGAGTCGTCCATCGCCAACCAATTCATCTCCGATAACTTCGGGAGCCTTTCCGACCAGCCAACCACGCTCATCGTCCTGACGTCCTCGAACGTTATGGACCAGGAGACCAAGAACGTGGTCCTGAACATCCAGAAGGGCATCGCTGACGCCTACCTCAACGGTGACATGGACAAGGTCGAGGTCACCTCCATCTACAGCGTTACCGAGAAGTACACCCTCAACGTCATCAAAGCTCTCAACTCCGCCTATGTCGGGGCCAACCAGACCGCTCTTCTCATCTTCGGCGTTCCCCAGGAATACCGCGCCCTGTGGGCTGAGGTGAATCGGTCGGCCGGCGCCCTTTATGGGATCCCCGAGGGTCACGTCCAGACCTGGGAAGGCATTGCCGCGGCCGATTCGACCCTGACCGTCCAGCAGGTCGACGACCTCGCCTATCAGACCTTCCGCGCCCAGCTGGACTTCCAGGCCCAGGGGCTCGGACCGGAGCAGCAGGCCTTCATGTTAGGATGGTATCAAGCGTTCATGGGAGGCTGGAACGAGACCGCGGACCAGGCCTCCCAACCCTCGCAGCGGGCTTCGACCGCTCACTCCGCGGCCTTCCCCGCATTCCTGGACGGCCTCCCTATGGCCGAGGAGGAAAAGCTCTTCCTTGACCAGGTGAACTCCGCGTTCGCATCTTCGCCCGTCGACTTCGCCAATGTCAGCGGGTTGACCAAGCAGGTGTTCGAGCAGAACATCGCGTCCATGACCTCGGGAATGCCCGCGGGCCAGGCCTCGCTGGTCGGGGAGTATCTCAACGCCACCTACGCATGGTGGACCTCCCTGGGTACGGAACCGTCGGACCAGCAGTTCGAGGCTGGGGTCATGGCCGTTTCCCTCACCTTCGGGGAGAGCATACCGGACCAGGCCACCAGGGACATGTTCCTGGGGGTCCGCTCGGCCCTCGGGGGCCTCGCCGGGTACAACGACGCGGCGATGCGCTCCGCCTCCCTTTCCCAGGTGATCGCTTCGATGCCCTCGGTGGCCAACACCATCGCCCCCCAGCCCTGGGTGGTGGCGGAGGCGGGGGCCATGGGCGAGTTCGATGCCATCAAGGCGTTGGAACTGAGCCGGAGCATCGTGGCGAACTCGTCCCTCAGTGACTTCCCCATCAAGATCCCATCTGACATTATCGGACAGCTGGTGTCTCCGGACAACTCCACCATGCTGATGACGCTGACCTTCGCTCCGGTGGAGGACAACTCTAACCCCGGGCGGTCAACTCTGAACACGGTCCGAGGGATAACCGGCGATAGTATCGCTGGAACGTCGGTTAGATCCTATGTCACTGGGACGGACGCGCTGAACGCCGATATGGAGACCAGCACCTTCGAGGACCTGGCCATCATCGAGCCGATAACCATAATCCTGGTCCTGGTCCTAATCGGGCTGTTCTTCCGCTCATTCGTGGCATCCTCCATCCCGCCGATGGCCATCGGGATCGCCCTGGCCATCAGCTACGCGGCGGTGTTCTTCATCGGCGCGTACGTCATGTCCATCCACTACTCCGTGCTGACATTGATGCTAACGGCGATGATGGGTGCAGGATGCGACTACTGCATCTTCATATTGTCGCGATATCGGGAGGAGAGGAAGAGGGGGCGGAACAAGAACGATGCCGTCCATCAAGCGGTGACCTGGGCCGGGGAGAGCATCGCCACTTCCGGCGCCACGGTCATCATCGGGTTCGGGGTGCTGTCCATCGGGCAGTTCTCCCTGATGCAGTCGATGGGCATAACTATCTCGATAGGGATAACCGTCGCCCTGCTGGTGGCCCTGACCCTGCTCCCCTCCGTCCTGATGCTGCTCGGCGACCGCATCTTCTGGCCGGCCAAGATGGACCGGCCGGAGAAGGTGCGCACCAAGCCAACCTATTTCACCCGCACCGCCAAGTTCTCCATCAAGCACGCCAAGGTCATCCTGATCGCGGCGGTGCTGATCTCCATACCCACCACCTATCTCGCCCTGTCGGTCGATACCAGCTATGACTTCATCGGCCAGATGGCGGATACTGAGAGCAAGCAGGGCCTCAACGTACTCCAGGATGGGTTCGGCGGGGGAAAGATCACCCCTACCCAGGTAGCGGTGCAGATGGACTCCGCGGTCCTTAACAACGGGACCTTCGACGCCACGGCGATGGCCGCCATCGAGGACCTGTCATCGACGATGGCGGGACTGGAAAATGTCAAGCAGCTCACCGGCCCCACGCGGCCTTACGGGGTGCCCATAGACTATGCGAACAGCACCCTGATGAGCGAGTACAGTGCCATCATCGGCAATATGGTCAGCGAGGACGGCAGATCGGTGCTGCTCACCGTGACCTTCGAGGCCGAGCCCTTCGACATGAGTTCCATCGACACCATTCAGGTGCTAAGGGACGTCGCTTCCGAGAACCAGGGGACGAACGGGATCTCCCAGGTCCTGGTCGGCGGGGCGACCGCCTCGATGTTCGACATCTCGGTCATGACCCAGGAGGACTTCGGTACCATGGCCATACTGGTCGTCGTGGGCATCTATCTCGTCCTGATGTTCGTCCTGGGCTCCATGATCAACCCCCTGAGGTCGATACTGACCATCCTCCTCAGCATATCCTGGACCCTGGCGGTGACCCTGCTGCTGTTCCAGGACGTCCTGGGACAGCCCATCCTGTACATGGTGCCGTTGATCCTGCTGCTGGTGTGCATGGGCCTGGGGATGGATTACGATATCCTGCTCACCACTCGGGTCAGGGAGGAGGTGGCCAAGGGCAAGAGCAACAACGAGGCCATCGTGTACGCTGTCGAGCAGACCGGCGCCATCATCACCGCTTGCGGCATCATCATGGCCGCGGCGTTCGGCTCGATGATGCTATCCAACGGCTTCCTGCTCAAGCAGTTCGGCTTCGCCTTGATGTTCGCCATCCTGTTGGACGCGATCATCGTGCGCATGTACATGGTGCCGGCGATCATGTCCCTTCTGGGCAAGTGGAACTGGTGGGCGCCCGGGCCGCTCCGGCGGATGAACGAGAAGCGTAATCGCAAACGCGTCGAGGCTCTCACGGAGGCCGAGGCCGGGCTGCGGCCGGCGACCGAGGCTGAAAAGCAGGCCTGAAACCCTTTCCACGCTTTTTCCTTTTCTTCATTCCCAGCGCTTGAAGAGATCGTGCTCTTGTCCCAGCTGGTCCAGAATCTTGCCGATCACGAAATCGATGAGCATCTCCACGCTCCTCGGCTCCTGGTAGAAGGCCGGTGAAGCGGGAAGGATTATCGCTCCGGCCCTTGCCAGGCGCAGCTCGTTCTCCAGCATGATGGTGTTCAGCGGCGTTTCCCGGGGCACCAGGATCAGCTTGCGGTGCTCCTTCAGGCATACCGACGCCGCCCGGGTGAGAAGGCTGTCCGACACCCCTGCCGCCAGCTTGGCCATGGTGGACTGGGAGCAGGGACATACGATCATAGCATCGATCACGTGGGTGCCCGAGGCGGGGGGAGCGAACAGGTCATGGTCATCGTAGACATCATCGGCCAGCGCGTTGAGGTCATCGCTGCTGATGTCGGTCTCATGCTCCAGCACCCGTCTGCCCATATCCGATACCACCAGCTCCTTGTCCCCTTCCAGCTCCTCAAGGAGCCTGACCCCGTAACGGACCCCGGAGCACCCGGTGATGGCCACGACGTAACGCATGCGGCGAATAACCCGTCCGTCCTATTTTAGACCGTCGCAGTCCCCGAGAGGCCTGGAGGTCCGGGCGGCGCTCTGGGGCCGGACCGCGTATCGATTTAAATAGGACGGATGGATACCCATATTATTACCAGCATCGGTTTCCGCCCCTCTCAGGGGACGATCTTCGAGGCCACCGACCGGCGCTGTTCCAGGCACGTCGGTCTGGCTATCGGGGGCCGAGGACTCTCCAGGAGTACTGTATCCTGGAAACGCTTTTATAATACCTCCATATTAATGCGGTAGGCATTATCCACTCTTGGATAGTATTGATATCATTTCGAGGTAGGTCAGATGGTCACAGTCTATGATGTCCCGCCGGAGAAGCTTATCGCCAAGGCAGCGGCAGAGCTGAAGCAGATCGACACGATTAAGGTCCCGGAATGGGCAGAGTTCGCAAAGACCGGAAGGCACACCGAGAAAGCCCCCGTCCAGGAGGACTGGTGGTACACTCGGTCGGCCTCTGTTCTGAGGAAGGTTTACCTGAAGGGCCCCATTGGGACCTCCAGGCTCTCCGCTGAGTATGGCGGCTTCGCCGACCGCGGTTCCAAGCCCAACCGGGCCGTTAAGGGCAGCAGGGCCATCGCCCGCCGTTGCCTGATCCAGCTGGAGCAGTCGGGTCTCATCGCCAAGCACAAGAGGGACGGAAGGGTCATTACTCCCAAGGGACAGGCCATGTTGGACAAGGCCGCCAAGGCAGTATTCGACGAGACCCACTGATCCTGGAAGGTGTGATTGGATGCAGGATGCCGAGCTCGAGGAACTTCGTCGCCGTAAAATGGCTCAGATGCAGCAGTCCCAGGATTCCCAGCTTCAGCAGCAGGCCATGATGGCCGAAAGGCAGAAGCAGATGGAGGCCGCCCGCGTCGAGATCATGAGGCAGATCCTTACCCCCGAGGCCCGGGAACGCTTGGCCAAGGTCCGGATGGCATATCCGGACGTGGCCGCATCAGTAGAGGACCAGCTCATCCAGTTGATGCAGATGGGCAGGATCCAGAACCAGATCGACGACAACACCTTGAAGACGATCCTAAGGAAAGTGTCGCCGCAGAAGAGAGACATCAAGATAGAGAGGGTGTAATCTTATGGCCAGGAACAAGCCGTCAGCAATGAAGACCCGCCTACTGAGGGCGGAAAAGTCAAACCGCAGGGTACCTGCCTGGGTCATGATAAGGACCAACAGGACCGTTCTCCGGCATCCCAAGAGGAGGAGCTGGAGGCACAGCAAGCTCAAGGAGTGATCTCCATGGATGAGAAGGTAATGAACATCACGCTCAAGAAGACCAAGGCAGCCCCCCGCTCCAAGAAGGCAAAGAGGGCCATCAACGAGATCCGGGAACATGTCGTCCGCCACATGAAGGCCAAGGAGGACAACATCTGGATCGATCACCGCCTCAACGAGGCCATATGGGCCAATGGCATCCACAAGCCGCCCATGCACATCACCGTGAAGGCGGTAAAGTTCGAGGACGGACTGGTAGAGGTTTCCCTCCCTGAAGACGCCACAGTAGAAGAGTGAATGCGGTGTTTTCATGCTGAAGCTCTCCAGCTACAATGGTAATCCGTTCGTCGGAGTGTACTGTGTGGCCAATGAGAGCCTCGCCCTAGTCCCCCTGGACGCGCCGGAGGGCCTGGTGGCCGACATCGAGGAGGGGATGAACGTTAGAGCGATGCCCACCTCCCTGGCCACGTCCACCATCTTGGGAACTCTCACCGCGATGAACTCCTATGGGGCCATCACCACCGGCATGGCCACCCTGGCGGAGGTCCGCCCCTTCAGGAAGGAGATGACCTTCAAGCGGATCAAGGACCGCCTGAACGCCTGCGGGAACAACATCCTGGTCAACGACAACGCCGCCCTGGTCAACCCCGACCTGGGACCGACGGCCATAAAGCAGATCAAGGAAGCGCTCCAGGTCGAGATCGTACAGGGCATGGTAGCCGGTCACAAGACCGTTGGCTCGGTATGCGCGGCTACCAACAAGGGCGTGCTTTGCCATCCCTCCACCACCAAGGCCGAGCTGGAGATGCTGCGCTCTCTGTTCAAGGTGCCGACCGCCATCGGGACGCTCAATTATGGGGCTCCTTTGGTAGGCGCGTGCATGATCGCCAACAGCAAGGGAGCGGCGGTCGGGTTCCGTTCCACCCCCATCGAACTGGGCAGGGTCGAGGACGCCCTGTTCCCGTGATCTTTTCCCAATGGAACGTCCTCGAGCGATAGTCTCTTTTGCTCGTTCTCCCTCCTCCTATCGTGAGCTCTGCCGATCACCGCTCTGATCCCGCCAGGTTTCTGCTCGACAAGGAGGACGTTCAGCTTCTGGTCGTCGACGTCCAGGAACGCTTGGTCCCGGCCATGCCGGAGAGGGACGGAACGGTGGCCAACATCGGCCATCTGCTCGAACTGGCGAGGCTGCTCGACCTGCCGGTGACCATCACCGAGCAGAACCCCAGGGGCCTGGGAGGGACGATCGAAGCGATCGCCAGCGCGGCCGGGGAGTTCGAGCCGTTGGACAAGATCACCTTCAGCTGCCTCGACACGGAGGCGATCGCCGCGAGGCTGCGCTCAGCGGGCCGCGGGACCATCGTAGTGGTGGGCATGGAGGCTCACATCTGCATATACCAGACCTGTCTGGACCTGATCGCCCGGGGGTGCTCGGTCCACGTCGTCAGGGACGCTGTGTGCTCCCGCAAGAGCGTGGATAAAGAGACCGCCGTCGATAATATTCGGGCCGCGGGCGCAGTGGTCACTACGACGGAAACGGTCATCTTTCAGTTGCTTCGATGCGCCGGCACCCCGGAGTTCCGAGCGATGTCCAAGCGGATCAAGTGAGGTTCAGGGAGAGAAAACCCAGACCTCCGTGCTGGTCGGCAGGTCCTCTCGGGTGAAGTCCACCTCGTTTCCGACCCTGAGCACAGCGTCCTCAGGGATGTCCTTGAGAAAGGGATCTATTGTCTGTATGGAGATGGACAGCCCGCCCCAGCGGAAATGCATCGGTATGACCACCTTGGGCCTTAGCTTCTTGACCAGCTGAAGGGCCTCCCCTCCGTCGATGGTGAATACCCCGCCCACGGGGATGAACAGCACGTCGATAGGCCCGACCGCCCGCGCCTGCTCTTCGGTCAGGTCATGTCCGAGGTCCCCGCAGTGGCAGAACCTGATCCCGTCCATGTCGAAGCGGTAGATGATGTTGCGGCCCCGCTTCGCCCCGTTCTCCTGGTCGTGGTAGGTGGCCAGACCGGTTATCTTTATGCCCTTGAGGGAGCGCTCTCCCGGTTCCCGGACCACCGATGGGTCGCCCTTCACGATCCTCACGCAGTTATGGTCGAAATGGTCGTGGGTCACCAGAACGATATCCGCCCTCACCATGGGGGCCTTGATGCCGATGGACTTGCCGTCATGAGGGTCCATGACCACGGTCACCGCATCCTTCACCTCAAAACAAGAGTGGCCGTGCCAGATTATCCTCATGCGTTCACTCCCTGGAGGGGGCATCCTTGAACTTTACCCCGCAGGAAGGGCATTTGGCCTCCTCATCGGAGACCAATTCGTGGCAGACCGGACAGAGGATCGCCTCGTCCTCCTTCCCCTTCTTGCCGCGCATGAGCATCGGCAGATAACGGATGACCGCATAGGCCATGAGGAGCGAGGCGATGATGGACACCCCCCATGCCAGGGCCCCGTTGAGGATGCCCATGGAAACCACGTAGATATCCAGGACATACACCGCGAGCCCCATCGACAGTAGGCCGGCGGGAACGAACTGAGGCATCCTGGTGACGCTCTGCAGGGTGATGCCGTGGGCGGCGGGGGCGGGAGAGGCCTCCACTACCTCGGCCGGAGGGGAGAGGACCTCATGTTCCTCGACCGCCATCGGCTGATCGAGGTCAACGGTCGATTCCTCCACCGGGGTGAAGGTCTCCGCTTCGGTTTCCGCCATCATCACCTCGGTGGCCTGGGCGAGAACGTCCCCGCGGTCCTCGAGCGAGAGGTGGGGCGGTACTTCCAGGCGCTTATCCGGCTTCTTCTCCGCGACCGGCATCTCGGAGGGCTTTTTCATGGTCATCTCGATCTTGGAACGGGTGGTGGTGTCCATGGTCACCGGCTCTATCCCCCTCCCGATGTTCTCCAGATCATTGACCTGGCCGATCCAGTCATCGGTCGCTGCCCTGAAATCCCAACCACAGAAATCGCATTGGCAAGTCCCCTGACGGTTCCTAAGCCCGCAACGGGGGCATTCCTTAAGACCAGATGACCTCTCCATGAGCCTGCCTTCGCGTTGGATTATCATCCATTATTATAATCGTTTTGCCAGAAAACTCACCTTTTGAGATATAGTTATCTTCGCCGAGAGCACGGACACGAGGGACCCTCAGGACGGGGCCGGCTGGCTCCTGTCCGTTTCCGACCACGAGGCAGGTTGTGGTCATAATGATATCCATTCGAATAATGATAATGACGTTGCCGTTCTCGGCCGAACGCCGACATGTCGAACTGTTCGCTCTAGCGCACCTGCGGGGGGAGGGACATCGACGCTCGTCGGTCGAACGGCCCTCGTTCCGAGCATGGCTCACTAAAAATATATTAAGTGGGTAACTGGATAGCTTGACGGAATGAGGACCCTAGTTCTTTGCGTGGACCGTGACGACGACTTCGGGGTCAAGGCTGGCCTGAACAGTCCGTTCATCGGGCGAGAGGATAATCTCAACGCAGCCATTGGACTGGGGCTCAAGGATGCCGAGGATTCGGACACCAACACTCTCCTGGCAGCGATCGGTCTCTATGACGAGATGCTGAAGAAGGGCATGGACGTCGAGATCGCCACCATCTGCGGGGACATTCGCGTGGGCTACGAGAGCGATCTCGTGCTGTCCACCCAGCTGGAGACGGTGCTGGACACCGTCCGGCCGGACCGGGTCGTGCTGGTCTCCGACGGAGCGGAGGACGAGTACATCTATCCGGTGGTGTCCTCCAGGGTCAAGGTCGACTCGGTCCGAAAGGTGTTCGTCAAGCAGGCCCCCACGGTCGAAGGGACTTATTACATCCTGATCAAGATGCTGAACGACGACAAGATCAGGAAGCGGATACTCGTACCCATCGGACTGGCGCTGTTGGTCTTCGGCATATTCGCGCTCCTAGATCCCTTCCTGCAGCTGTGGAACGGATCGCAGGAGGTTTCCTTCACCAGCATGGGCCTGGCGATGATCTGGGCGGTGGTCGGCCTCTATCTTATATCGTTCGCCTATAAAGTGGGCGATCGGACCAGGGACTGGTGGCAGAACGCCAGGAAGGCGGTGCGTTCGGGCAGCACCCTCATACCGTTCGCGGTCATGTCCGGCATGCTGTTCCTGTTGGGAATCCTCTATGGCCTGGACGCCGCTCTCGGCACCCCGGACCTGGACCTCCTGGAGATGCTGCTGCAGTTCATCAACGGCATGATGTGGATGTGGGTGTTCGCCTACTTCACCTTTCAGGTCGGGCTGTTCATCAATGATTACTTCTCGAAGGGCACGTTCACGTACTCCTACCTGGTGGCATCGGTCACCATTTTCGCCCTGGGTTTCATCATCCAGGGGGCTCTGGACGCGACCCAGGTGTTCTTCGGGTACCGGGACTATGACCAAGTGGTGATCATCATCGAGATCGTCGCCGGGTTCCTTCTGGCGGTGTTCGGGGCCCTCCTCAACTCGTCCCTGAGGGGGATGAACGGCAACAAGGAGAGCGCCGACGCCGGTGACGCCGCCGAGCCGATGGAGCAGGTGTGAGCTTGGACTACTCTGAGTGGGAACCTCGCTACCTACGGATCGTGGACGAGTTCAAGTTCTCGGTACAGGAGGACGAGAAGGCCGCCCGCGTTCTCCATCGCCTGTGCCGCGGGAAGAGGATCTGCGCTCCGGAATGCCTCCGTCGCCGCATCGGAAAGGAGGTCACCATTCTGGGCGACGGCCCTGGACTGGAAAAGGAGCTGCTGAGGGCGGAACTGCGGGGCACGGTCATCGCCGCCGACGGGGCGACCTCCAAGATCATGCACTGCAGGGGTAGGGCCCCCGACATCATCGTGACCGATCTGGACGGAGATGTGGCCGATCAGCTCGCGGCGAGCGCCCAGGGAGCGGTGGTCGTCGTTCTCGCCCACGGTGACAACATCGAACACCTGGAACGGTACGTCCCGTGGTTCTCCGGTCTTCTCACACCCACCACTCAGTCCCGCCCGTTCGAAGGCATCTATAACTTCGGAGGGTTCACCGACGGGGACCGCGCGGTCATGCTAGCTCGCCATTTCGGAGCTGAGAACATTTGGTTGCTCGGCTTTGATCTAGAACGGCCAAGGCCCAAGGGCGGAAGGGACCCGGAGGTCAAGCGCAGGAAACTTCGCTTATCAAGGGAGTTTATTTGGGGCATCAATCCTCCCGGGGTGAGGCTGCACCCTGCCGATTATTCCGACGGATAATTGTAGTATTGTGTCATACCAGACACGTGGCCCGGCGCTCGCCGAGGTATGGGTCCGATGCTCAACTTTTTGATAATTATACCTTGTCGGAAAGCGTAAGTAATATAATAATAAATAAAATTATAAACCTACTGGGTATACTAAAGGTTTTAAGAAATGTCCGACAATTTTTATATAGCACAGAACTGATACTATGGGCAATGTCTCTCCCATTTTTCATAAAGGGAAGAGAAAGATTAGGAGGAAACTGAATGGAAGGTAGTGCACCTGCTGCTAAGAAGGGCATCAGCAAGAAATTACTCGCCATCGTCGTGGTGGCAATACTTCTTGTTGCCGCCATCGGCGCTGCTGTCTTGGTCCTTGGAAATCAGGGCCAGGCCAAGAAGGCAGACAATTGGCTTGATGAGGGCTTTAACCTGGAGGTATTCTATAACTCCGGCAACACTGCCCGTCAGACTGCTTGCGAACTGATCAAGACCGGTTTGGAATCTCTGAACCCCGGCAAGATCAAGGTCACCGTCACCCCCCTCGAGTGGTCCAACTATCTCGAGTACAGGAAGACCGGCAAGATGGCCGCCATGTTCCTGGGATGGGCCCCTGACTTCGCCGATCCCGACGACTACGTCCAGCCTTTCTATCTCTCTGGCGGGACCTACGCGTCGATGATCAACTACAACAACGCGACCCTTGACGCCATGATCACCGCCGCTGCCGCTGAGCTCGATGAGACCCAGAGGGCCGCGCTGTACAAGGAGATCAGCATGGACATGTTCGAGGAGTGCTGCTTCGTCTGGACCGCTCAGGCAACCAACTTTGCCGTCCAGAAGGATTGGGTAAACGGTTATTACTTCAACCCGATGTACTCCAATCTGTACTATTATGTCCTGAGCAAGGATGCTTCCGCACCCATGGCCGACACCTTCAGGTACTCGACCATCGGCGGGAACGCTGAGAGCTTCGACCCCGCGGTCGACTACGAGACCGTCGGCGGCGAGCTGCTCCAGAACGTGTACGAGACCCTGGTCTGGTACAACGGGAGTTCCGCTAGCGAACTGGTCCCGATGCTGGCGACCGAGGTCCCCACCATCGAGAACGGCCTGCTGTCCGCGGATGGTCTAACCTACACCTTCAACATCCGCTCCGGTGTCGAGTTCAGCGACGGGACCCCCCTGACCGCTGAGGATGTCAAGTACAGCTTCGACCGCGGTCTGATGCTGAACGACCCCCACGGACCGTTCTGGATGTACGGACAGGTCCTGATACCTGACTACTACGACTACGGAATGGCCACCTATACTGACGCCGGTGTCCTGCAGCCTGAGATCACTCAGGCCATGTGCGACGCCGCGGTCTGGATGGTCGACAGCGACACCGTGCAGTTCAACCTGACCCAGGCGTACCCTGCGTTCCTGAGCGCGCTGGCCTTCAACGCCGGCTCGATCGTTTCCAAGGCGTACGTCGAAGCTAACGGCGGTCAGAGCAAGGCCGGGTATACGTACATGTCCACCCACATGATGGGGACCGGACCGTTCACCCTCGGCACTGTCGCCACTGACGCCTACTTCAACCTGGACAGGAACGACAACTACTGGAGGACCCCTGCTGAGCTGGCCCACGTGATCATCTCCCAGACGCCTGATGTTAACACCAGGCTCCTGCAGCTGCAGAACGGTGATGTCGACGCCGCGGCCATCCCCCGCAACCAGAAGACCAGCGTTGAGGCGATGAGCGGAGTCGAGCTGAAAACCGGCTCCCCGTCCTTCAATGTGGACTTCCTGGGTCTGAACCAGAAGCTGAACCTGACCGGCGCCAACCCTGACCTGACCAATGTCCCCTCGGACTTCTTCGCTGACAAGAACGTCAGGCTGGCCTTTGCGCATGCGTTCAACTACGCCGTGTACATCAACAACACCATGCAGAACACGGCCATCCAGCCTAACGGGGCTATCCCCCAGGGCATGTTCGGCTACAGCGCTGATGTCCCCATCTACGAGTACTCCATCGAGAAGGCGAAGGAGTACCTGAAGGCCGCCAAGACCCCGACCGACAACACCTCCTCCGCAACCGTGCTGGACGAGCTGTCCGCCGCGGTCAGGCTCTGGGACTAAACCCTTTCAAACCCTTCCTTTTTTTTATGTAAACCTAGTGATAACTATCTTTGTCCAGCACCTTCATTTTTAGTATTTATGGGAGGGACAACAATCATATGTTTTATATAGCGTTGAGCGGCTCTCAGAAGCGATTCTAATGGGCCTAAAAAGGTACATTTTCAGGCGACTGTTGATGATAATTCCCGTCCTCATCGGGGTTTCTCTCATCATCTTCACCCTGACACGTATGACCGGGGACCCTGCCGCTGCGTACATCAATGAAAAGATGAGCGCTTCCCAGATCGCCGATGTCTACGATAAGTATCATTTCAATGAGCCCGCTTACGTTCAGTACCTGTACTGGTTCAATGGCATTCTCAACATGGACTGGGGCTGGTCCAAGACCGCCACCATGCCGGTCACTGATGCCATCGCTTATTATCTACCTGCAACATTTGAGCTGGCTCTGACCAGCATAATAATCGCCATCATCATAGGCATATTCCTCGGAACGGTGTCGGCGGTCAAAAAGAACAAGCCGTTCGACCACTCCACTCGGTTGGTATCGCTCCTCGGGGTCTCCATCCCGGTGTTCTGGCTCGGTCTCATGCTGCTGGTCATCTTTTACAACACACTCCATCTGGCTCCCGACGGAGGCAGGACGAGCATGAGCTTCGTGCTCTCAAGGGTAGTACCCAACCAAATGGCCACAGGGTTCTACACATTGGACTCCCTGGCGATCGGGAACCTGGATCTCTTCGCCGACGTCCTATGGCACCTTATCCTCCCGGCGGTCACTCTGTCCTTTGCCAGCATAGCTCTCATTCTAAGGATGCAGAGAAACAGCATGCTGGAGGTCCTACAGTTGGATTATATCAAGACCGCTCGGGCGAAGGGGCTCCCGGAGAAGGTGGTCATCAAGAAGCATGCGCGCAAGAACGCGCTCATACCGACCACCACGGTGGTCGGGTTGGCTTTTGGCGCTCTGCTGAGCGGTGCTGTGCTCACTGAATCCATCTTTTCATGGCCTGGGCTTGGAAGGTGGTCAGCCAACTCCATCAAGAGGATGGACACCGCCTCGATCCTGGGATTCTGTCTGCTGATCGCGTTCATCTACGTGATAGCGAACCTTATCGTGGACATTATGTACGCATATCTTGACCCAAGGGTCAAGCTGGGGTGATCAAATGGCCACAACCACCGAGTCTCACCCGGTGCCCGTTGCATCAACGGCATCATCATCGACCATCAGTTTCGATGACATATCGGCCGAACTGCGTCCGCGGATCAAGGAGTGGAAGAACTCCTGGGACCTCATCCGCCACAACTGGACTGCGCTATTTGGGCTCATATTGATCATCGGCATTATCATCGTCGCCCTGCTCGCCCCGTTCCTCGCGCCCCCTTCGGGTGTCGATCCCATGTACATACCCAGGGATTTCGATCTTCCCAAGCCGCCGTTCATCGAGGGCCACCCCATGGGGACCGGCGAGATGGGCGCGGACATCTACTACGGCGTTGTCTGGGGAGCCAGAACGACCATAACCACATCGCTTTTCGTGGTGCTAACCGCGGCCCTTATCGGCCTGGTGGTCGGCGCAATCGCTGGCTACTATGGGGGCGTCATCGACGAGATACTGATGAGGTTCACCGACATCTTCCTCTCTCTGCCCGCCCTGATCATGGCCATGGCCATCGCCTCCATCCTGACCAGAAGTCTGGAGAACATGATGTTCGCTCTGATCCTGGTGTGGTGGCCAGGCTATGCCCGGCTGATCCGGGGACAGGTGCTCACCATCAGGGAGAGCACATATGTGGAGGCGGCCAAGGCCATCGGCAGCAACAGGGGCCGCATCCTGTTCAGGCATATCGTCCCCAATTCCCTCTCCCCCCTTATCGTCAGCATCACCCTGGACCTTGGCGCTGTAGCCCTAGTCGCTGCCAGCCTGAGCTATATCGGGTTCGGTGTGCCGAGCGGTTACGCGGAGTGGGGCAGGATGGTCTCTGACGGACAGGGTTGGTTCCTGAGCACCGTCCCCTTCGAGGGGCAGAACTACACCCCGTGGTGGGTGGTGACCTTCCCGGCCATGATGATATTGATGTTCACCATGGGCTTCAGCCTTCTGGGCGACGGACTGAGGGACATACTGGACCCGAGGTCGAGGAGGTAAGAACATGGACCCTGAGACCATCATCGAGATCGAAGACCTGTATGTCAACTTCTACACCAAGTCCGGGATAGTATATGCCCTGGACGGGGTCAACCTAAAGATCAACCGGGGCGAGGCCATGGGCCTGGTGGGAGAGAGCGGCTGCGGCAAGAGCGTGACCGCCAACTCCATCCTACGGCTGGTGCCCAGTCCGCCGGGCAAGATCGAGAAGGGACACATCCTGTTCAACATGCCTCCCGGCGTCAAGATGAAGAAGGAGAGGGTGGACGAGAAGATCAAGAACATGGACGACGACCACCCCGAAGCGATCCGCCTCAGGCACGAGATCAAGGAAGAGCTGGAGGAATACGATATCGTCCGCAAGCCTGAGGACGACCTCCGCAAGGTGCGCGGCAAGGCCATCTCCATGATCTTCCAGGAGCCCATGAGCTCCCTGAACCCGGTGTTCACCGCCGGATACCAGATCTCCGAGGCCATCCTTCTTCACGAGCGCGCCGAACTGGCAACCGCGGTCCTGGAGAGGATCGAGCGACAGAAGAGCGCTCTGAACGACTACAACCATGTAAAGAAGGTCGACAAGGGGGGCAGGGACCTTCACTGTTCCAACTGCAACACCCAGGTTGACTACAACGCCGAGTACTGCCCCCAATGCAATGGCAGCTTCGCGGTCAAGCTCATGCCGTCAGCCAGCCGGATCAAGCTGGACGCCTACGGCAAACTATACAAGCGCATGAAGGCGAACCCTAACGACCGTATGCTCAGGGTGATGTCGAGGATCCCCCTGGTCCGAAGGTACGAGAAGCCAATGAAGTACGAAGCCAACGAGCGGGCGGTCAACATGCTCCGCCTGGTCCGGGTCCCCGATCCGGTGAACGTGTCGACCTCCTATCCCTACGAGCTGTCGGGCGGGATGCAGCAGAGGGTCATGATAGCCATGGCCCTGGCCTGCAAGCCCCAGCTGCTCATCGCCGACGAGCCGACCACCGCCCTGGACGTCACTATCCAGGCACAGATCATCAAGCTCATGAGGGAGCTGCAGAAGGACACCGGCACGACAATCCTCATGATCACCCACAACCTCGGAATCATCGCCGAGATATGCGACCGCGTGGGTGTGATGTACGCCGGCAACATCGTCGAGCTGTCGTCGAAGCGCGAGCTGTTCAAAGAACCCCTCCATCCCTACACCCTTGGACTTCTGGCGGCCATACCCAGGATCGACACCGACCTCCCCCGCTTGGAGACCATCGAGGGAAACGTGCCCAACCTGGCCAAGCCGCCTACCGGATGCCGGTTCCATCCTCGCTGCCCCTACTCCATGGGCATCTGCACCCAGGAGAAGCCCAGGATGACAGAGATAACTCCCGGACATTCCGTGGCCTGCCACCTGTACACGGAGGTGGCGAATTGAACGGAGATGATATTATCATAGACGTCCGGGGGCTGAAGAAGTACTTCCCCATCCGCAAGGGGCTTTTCTCCCGCGGCTCGTCCTCAGTGAGGGCGGTGGACGACGTCAACTTCTACATCCGCAAGGGCGAGACCCTCGGCCTCGTCGGTGAGAGCGGCTGCGGGAAGACCACCACCGGAAGGTGCGTGCTCCACCTTACTCGGCCGACCGGAGGCAATATCTACTGGAAGCTGCCGGCTGAGGCCAGGGCGAGATTGGACCAGCTAGAGGCCCAGCAGGCGGAGCTGGATATGGGGGGGAACAACGGCCATTCCTCAGGCTCTAAGGAAGAGCGGGCGGACATCGAAGCCGCGCTCAAGGATATCCGCAACCGGTATGCCTTGGAAGGTCGCTCATCGGAAGAGCTGCGGCACATGCGCAGGAACATGCAGATCGTGTTCCAGGACCCCTATTCGTCCCTCAACCCCCGCATGCTCATCAAGGACATCGTCAGCGAGCCGCTGCAGATCCACGGCGTGGCCCGCGGTCAGGAACTGCGGGACCGGGCCAAGAACCTCATGGAGGCCGTCGGGCTCAACCCCGAACATCTGTACCGGTTCCCCCACGAGTTCTCCGGAGGCCAAAGGCAGAGGATCGGGGTGGCCCGGGCCCTCGCGCTCAATCCTGAACTGGTGGTCCTGGACGAGCCGACCTCGGCACTGGACATGTCGGTGCAGGCCCAGATCCTGAACATGCTCAATGACCTGCAGTCGTCCTTCGGCCTGACCTACCTGTTCATATCCCACGACCTGAGCACCATCCATTACATGTGCGACAGGATCAACGTCATGTACCTGGGTAAGATCGTAGAGTCCGCGCCCAAGGAGGAGCTGTACTCGAGCCCTTATCATCCCTACACCCAGGCGCTGCTGTCATCCATTCCGGTGCCGGACCCCGACCTTAAACGGGAGAGGGTCCCGCTGGCCGGGGAGATACCGTCGCCGGCCAACCCGCCTTCGGGCTGCCGGTTCCACACCCGGTGCAAGCGCCGCCAGGGCAAGTGCGAGATCGAGGTCCCGCCCCTGATCAACATCGGCGGGGAACACTTCGTGGCCTGCCACTTTTGGGACAAGAAGTAGCCATGGCGCAGAAACGCAAAGTAGAGGTGGAATCGAAGGCTCCGGAGGCGGAGCCACCGCCCGAGGACCTCGGGTGGAGGGACTGGCTCCTCAAGAAGTACGCCCGCAGCTGGTACTGGTTGGCCTGCCTGTTCCTGGACGTTTTCATCTTCCTGGAGATGCGGAGGGTCCTCCACACCAACGCCCTTGTGGCGGCCATGGCCGCCGTGGCCGTGGCCGTCCTCCAGTTCGCGATCTACTTCCGCATCTGGGGTCGGGGAGGTCTGCTCGCCGACGATAGCGACGGCGATGATTGACCTCGATCACCTTCGCGGTACTGGCTCGTCCCCCCGCAGGCGTCGCGGTCAAAGCGATATATAATTATTATTACAAACGGATGATTATCCAGAAAGTTATTTAACGGGCAGCCTCCCATTGTAATTACATGTCGGTGGTAAGTATGGAGGAGCTTGTCTTAGCGTTGAAGAACACGCTGGGCAAGAAGGGGATGCAGGAAAGCGACATCAAACGCTTGGCCGAGTACACCATGAGCTTTTTCGGCTACACCGATTCGGTGATAGACAACCGCCTCACCTCCGAGGACCGGGACGTGTTCTACATGCTCGAGGAGGAGGGGTTCGTTACCACCACCGAGGAAGAGGTACATCTCAAGAAGGGCAAGATGTGGAGGATCCACTATTGGTTACTTAAGAAGGACCAGATCTCCCGCCTCGCGTCGATACCGGAAGAGAGCAAACCGGTGCAGGACGAGATGGCCGCCATCTATGATTCCATCGACAAGGACGTGTGGACCCGGGAGCCCCCAAGCCAGTCACACTGAGAAAACCACTTCGCACCAACGCTTTTAATAGTGTGATGGCATTAAAGCGAACAGAGGAAGCGGATGGACGGACTTCTCATAGCCCTCTTGATCATTATTGCATATCTTGTTATCGCCATCACTCTGAACCGGAAGGGGATCCTCGAGAAGTACAACATGTCCATGTGGGGCCCCTTCATCATGTGGAGGACCCAGCGAGGCCGCGATCTGATCGACAGGTTGGCTAAGCCCGCGCGGTTCTGGAAGATATACGCCGCGGTGGGCAAGGGGATAATCATCGTGGTCATGGTATCTATCATGGCCCTGCTCATCTGGGAAGCGTTCATAGTAACCAACATCCCCGCCGATCAGGCCCCCTCCCCCATGATGCTCATCGGGCTGCCGGGCATCAACCCCATAATACCCGTCGGGTATGGCATCCTCGGCCTGGTGGTCGCTGTGGTCATCCATGAGTTCGCCCACGGCATACTGACCAGGGTAGGACAGATGAAGGTCAAGGCCATGGGGATCGTGTTCATGGTCCTTCCCATGGGCGCGTTCGTGGAACCGGACGAGGACGCTCTGGGGACCGTGGAGAAGAAGAAAAGGACCTCGGTATACGCGGTCGGACCGGCCACCAATGTGATAGTGGCCATCATCTGTGCGATCCTGTTCTCATCAGTGATGGTCTCTTCCGCTGAGCCGGTCAGGGACAACCCGGTCATCATCTCCCATCTGGACGGCAGCCCCGCTTCCATCGCCGGACTGCAGTTCGGAGACCAGATCATTTCCATCAACGGTGTGGAGATACCTCAGGGCGGCTACGGTAACTTCGCCGCTCCCGAACCGAACACCACGGTCACTTTATCGTTCTATAGAGGAAGCGAGCTGATGGAGGCCCAGACCACGTCCGGCGTCGTCATCATGCTCACGTCGTCAGGACTACCGGCGTCCAACGCCGGTCTGGAGGCGGGAATGATCCTGACCTCACTGAATGGAACGGTCATCAGGAACGAGGCCGACTTCCGCACCGCCCTGCTCGCAGTGGCCCCCGGCGCGACCGTGCCTCTGACCGCCCTGTCCTACGACTCCGATGCTGGCGAGTACAGGGCCGCCTCCGACGTCACCACGATCACCACGCTCAACAAGAATGATTATTTCGAGGCCACCTACGGTCAGAGCGCGGAGGAGATATCCTACATCGGTGTCAACACCGCGTATCTCGGGGCCACCGCCAACGACCCGAGCGTCATCGTGGACCGCCTCGGTCATCCCTTCGCCGGCTCCGACTCGGCCGCTGATGTCGTCACCAACTTGCTGTACTACATCGCCCTGCCGTTCACCGGGCTTCAGCCCCTATCATCGCCCCTGTCTGAGATCTTCGTGCCCACCGGGATCTTCTCCTGGATGCCGGCCGATATGTTCTGGATCGTGGCCAACAGCCTGTACTGGATCTTCTGGATCAACCTGATGGTGGGCATGACCAACGCCCTGCCGGCGGTCCCTCTGGACGGCGGGTTCCTGTACCGTGACTGGATGGACTCCATAGTATCCAAGATAAAGAAGGGGCTGGACCAGAAGGAGCGGGACCGCTACGTGAACACCATTACCATGAGCACGAGCCTGCTGGTGCTGTTCCTCATCGTGTGGCAGTTGATCGGCCCGAGGATCTGAGATCACTCGGTGACGACCACTGCCTCACGGGAGTTGCACTCCGGGCACAGATCATAGTTCAGCGCCCGGAAGTTGGAGACCACATCGTACATGGCACCGCAATGCTTACAGTGCTTGAAGGCGAACAATACGGGAGTGAAATATTCACAGCGCTCCCGGCGCTCCCCCCGGTCATAGACGCACAGCTCCGCCGAGCAGTTGTCGCATATGCTGCGCCTGCTCAGGTTTAACCATAGGTGCTCTCCGACCTTGACCCTTCCCACGATATCACCTCGCGTGATAACGTTTGTCAATGAACCGCGCCTCTATTTAAAGATTCGACCAAAACATCCGGGGAAATAAAAGGAGAAAAGGAAGTGGTTTGGAAGGGCAGGCTGTTCAGCCGATGTCGTTCCTCAGACGGTCCTTCAGCTCGCCCATCTTGCCCTTGTTCCAGCCCTTGGTCTTGGAGAAGAAGCCGGTGACGCGGGTGATGCCCTCGATGTCCGGGGAACCGCAGTAGGAACAGGATTCCCTAAGGCCCCGGGCGGTACGGCCGCAGCTCAGGCAGGAGGTGAACTCCGGACTGAAGCATATCTGGGCGTTCTGGGTGTTCTGGAAGGTCTTGACCACGAACGCGGCGATGCTTTCCGCCGGCGGCTTCGATTCTCCGAGCCACACATGGGTCAGGGAACCGGCGTCGATGAGCGGGTGGAACATTCCCTCTTTCTTGACCCTCTCGATGGCCGAGATGGGAGCAGCGACGTTCAGGTAGGTCGAGTTGGTGTAGTAGATCTCCCCGTTGGACTTGTTGCCCTTGATCACCGTGGCCGACTGGAGGGGATAGTACTTGGTGTCCAGCTTGGCGAAGCGGTAGGCGGTCGACTCCGCCGGCGTCTGCTCCAAGGGCATCTTGAGGCCATATTCGTTGCCGATGCGCTCGGCCTCGTTCTTCATGTAGGCTATCACCTTCAGCCCGAACATGGTGGCCTCCTTGGACTCATGCATCTGTTTCCCGGTGTGGTACTGGACCAGCTCGTTGAGCCCGACCATCCCGACCAGGAAGGAGGACTTGTTGATGCGGTAGTACGTTTCCCCGTCCATGTTCATGGTCAGCAGCGAGAGAGGTCCGTTCTTGCCCATGTTGAACAGCTGGGTGATGAACTCGCGCTTCTGGATGTGGGCCTGGGCGACCATCTCCAGGCGCTGGGTGAGCAGCTGGTACAGGCGCTCGTCGTTCTGGTGGGCGTCGAAGGCGACCCTGGGCAGGTTGATGGTGACGTTCTGCATGGCGCTGTAGCGCATCTTCCACGGCGTCTTGGCGTCATCCAGGTCGCTCTGCTCCAGCTTGAAGGTGAGGCGGCAGCATTCGCTGATCTTGGCGGTGCCGCCCCGGTCGAACACGAAGTAGGTGTTGCCCTTCTCCGAGGCCACCTTGGAGATCTTGTTGAGGAACTCCTCGTGTCCATCGGTCTGGAAGAACTTCTCGGTCATGTGCACGTTGGGCTTGGGGAAGAAGAACGGCCTTCCCATGGCGTCGCCCTCCATGTACACGTCGAACAGGGCATTGACGAACCGCTGCGCCTCCGGCAGGTAGTCCTCGTAGTTCTTACCGGTGAACTTGCCCTCCGGACCTATGGCGGGCACACCGACGAAGTGGTCGGGGACCTCCCAGTACAGGTTAAGGTCGGAGAAGATGCTCTGCCCTCCGCGGGCCACCGCCTGCTGGGCGAACTCATAGATGAGGATCTGAGCAAGCTGCTTCATGCGCTTGTCGTCCACGTCGACGAGATAGGGTGCGAGGAACAGGTTGAAGGCGTCCCAGCCGATGGCTCCGGAGAAGTGTCCCTGGAGCGCGGCGGAGAACTTGATGATCTGCTCGATAAGCACCTCGGGGTGGCGAGCGGGCTTGGCGATGGAGATGGCGTTTGGAAGGTTCAGACCGAACTTTTTCACGTATTCTATGCTCTGTCCTGAGCAGTAAGGGCGGTCGACCATGCCGAGGTCATGAAGGTGGATATCCCCGCGCATGTGCGCATCCGCAAGGTCCTGAGTGAACACCTCGAGGAGGGCGAACTCCTTCTTGATGTTCTCCGCGAGGGTGAGGTTGGTCGCTTCCGGTCCGTGAGGAACGTTCGCGTTCTCCTTGTTAGGCATCATGATGATCTGCCTAGCGTCGTAGAGAGGAACACCGAGACGGGTGTGCTGCTTCCTTATCTTAGATAGACCGTACTCGACAAGCTTAGCGTTCGTAAGCTCCCTGATGAGAGGAGCGGTGATCATGTCGATCTCGAGCTCGGAGATCATCTTCTCGACTTCGCGGGAGATAATCGCCGCGGCGTCCTCGCTGATGGTGGTCTCCCTTATCAGAGCATCATAGATCTTGGAGCGGTCCCATTTCTTTAGCTCCTCGTCAGAGGTCCTGACGAATAATGTCAGTTCGGTCGACTCCTTATCGCCGAAAATGTCTGCGGATTTCTGTATCGGTTCTGAAGCCTTCATGAGTATCACACTGCCACCTCCACAGAGGGCTGTGACGGTAGCAAAAAGGTCTATCTAGCCTGGGGTTTAAAGGTATTTTTGAACGGGGATGGGTACGGAATTTGGTACAGATGAAAAGCAAAAATGTACAATCATCAAAAGTATTGTTACCATGTTTGTTACCAGATGGATCGGCCAGTTCCGATCCTTCACACGGTTAATGGTCTTTAAAGATGTGTTAAGGTAAGCATCGTTATTATTGTTCCTGATTATAAGAATGAGTAACCAGATAAATTTTGGATATTTTAAATTTGATAATAATTTAACAATAATTAATTTTATTCACCGGGTCCACAAAAAAGGACATCGTTGCTATACCTCGATGCCCGCGACGATCTTTGAGAATAGCCTTGCGGGCCGACGTCGATGCTCAGACGATCGCTCGTTAATCGGTGCCTTCCGACGGTGAAGATCGAAACGTTGTTAATACCTCCCCCCTTATCCCACTCGATCCCTGTAACTCCTCGGCTAGTTTTCAATTCCATTAAACAATAATGGAAAACGGGGGCCCAATCTATATATTTACCAAGTTTGTTACCATATTGGTTACCAAATGTTCAACCCAGATAGGGCCTTGAAGGATAATATCTTCGACATTTTAAGAAATGACGGGAAGTCCATCAGTGCGCTGTCGAGGGACCTCGAGGAGCGTGGGATAAGCATCCACCGGCTTATCCTTACAGGCTATCTACGGGCTTTGACCGACTGTAATTACCTTAAGGAGAAGGAGGTCCCCCCGGCAAAGGTCTACGTCCCGGCCAAGGGTAAGGAGAAGGACATTTACGAACTAATCGGCGAATGCTCCCGCAATCTTGCCACCGGCCCGGACGCCGATCTTCTCGCCCTGTTCACGATGAACCGCCTGTTCCATCGCCCCGTGTTCTTCGAGGAGCTTCGGAAGGCGGGAGTGAGAGATATGCCTCAGGCGAAACAGGTAGGGATCGAGGAGCGTCAGGAGGCCAAGAAGTTCCTGACCCGGGCCGGGATAAAGGTCATGGACATGAACCTTGCCTACTACAACGACGATGAGGCCCTCACTCCCAGGTTCGAGGAGATACTGTCCGCCATGCTTTGCGACCTGATGTCGTTCTCAAACCTCATACGGGAGACCAAGCAGACCAAGCTCGACTTCACGATGGGCGGACCCTAGCCTGGGCACCGGCCCAGATAATTTATTTATCTCTCCCGGTATTGCGATGGCATGGACCTTCATGGACTGGTAGATGGGCTCAGGAACTATCCGGGTATCACCCGTAAGAAGACCATCTCCGAGGTCATCAGCTTCTTCCCGCTCATACCTCACGACAACGTCCTGGCCGCATACGGCGAGGACGCCGCGGTCATAAAGTTCAATGATGATGTCCTATTGCTTGCGGCCGACGGGATCATGGAATCCCTGATGAAGACCAACCCCTACCAGGCCGGTTACTTCGCCGTGTTGGTCAACCTTAACGACATCTCGGCCATGGGAGGGGTGCCCCTGGCCATGGTGGACATAGTGTCTATGAAGGACGAGAAGGTGTGCGGGCAGGTCATGAAGGGAATGGAGGCCGCGGTGGAGAAGTTCGGCGTGCCGGTGGTCGGCGGCCATACTCATCCGGATTGCGCGTACAACGCCATCGACGTGGCCGTCCTGGGGGCCGCCCGCCGGGACGCGGTCATCTATTCCCATACCGCGCAGGCCGGTGACGATATCATCTTCGCCATGGACTTGGACGGTTTCTTCCACCCCACGCTCCCGTTCGCCTGGGATACCACTACCCGGAAGGACGCGGACATCTGCAGGAAGCAGATGCTCATCATGAACGAGATCGGGAAGCGGCACCTGGTCCGCTCGGGGAAGGACATCAGCAATCCGGGCTGCATCGGCACCCTGGGCATGCTGCTGGAGACCAGCGGCAAGGGCGGGGTAGTGAACATCGAGGACATACCTCGTCCCGCCGGCGTGGACCTGGTCCAATGGATCAAGGCATACCAGGGGTGCGGTTTCACCGTCACCTGCGATCCTATGAACTCAGCTAGCATCGCAGAGATGTTCGCCTCGGTGGGCGTCACCGCCGCGGTGGTGGGGTCGGTGGACGGCACCAGGACGCTCAAGGTCCGAGAGGGCGGGAAGAGCGCGGTGCTGTTCGATTTCGCCTCTGAAAAGATAACCGGATGCGATCCCAGCAAGCTTCCCGCCTGCGCCGATAAGTGCTAGGCCACGAGGGTTGTCGCTCGAATTAGCACGAGTGATCCTGCCAGCTTCTCAGCCCCGCTCCCCTTTGAGCGTTAGTAGTCCACGGTAAGGCTGCTCCCGTCAGGGCCTGACCCGTTCTCCGTGACCAGGGATAGGCGTGCGACCCTCCGATCGCACCTCCAGTCCGCCTCCAACCCCATAGGACGAGGCCTCATAGTCGTTGGCAGGGCCCGCGCCTTTCCGGTTACGACGTCCCTCGCTGTCACCCCCGCTGTCGACGTCTGCGGTGTATAAGGGCGTGCCGAACGTCCCGGTCGAGCCTAGCCTGCCTCCTAAGTTGCATTGAATATTTATTTCTTGGCGTCAGCTGGGTGGCCGGACGGGGCGACCATCCTGCCGGCCATTGCGGTCACTAGAACCGTTTGGGCGAGGTCCTCTCCCCGCCGCGGGTGCAGTAATGGACGCCGCGGAAGCCAAACTCAGAGTGGACCTTGCACTTGGGACAGATGCATTTGAGCTCCCGGGTGATGCAGTCCGGGGATCGGCCATAGAAGCAGAACATCTTCTCATCTCTCTCACTGGCGCACTCGGTATGGGACGGGCACTGGGGGCAGGAGCACCTATCCCGCATGGACGCGATCTCGGCCTTCCTCCTCTCCGGGGCCATCCGGTTAAGCTCGTCGATGTTGCGCATCCTCTTCTCACCCTTTACGCATCTCCATCTCGGATCCTCCGGTACAATAGTACAGGTTCTCCAGTTCCGCCCGGACGGTGATGGGACAGTCGGGACATGAGCACCCCAGCTCGTTCTCGATGCACTCAGGGCTCTTCCCCAGGAAGCAGTACAGCTTCTCGCCTATCTTCCCGGCGCACTCATTGTACGTAGGGCAGTCGGGGCAGATGCACTCCTCCTTGAGCTTTGCGATCTCCTTCTCCCACTCCTCTCCCATGTTCCGGTACAAGGCTTGAAGCATCGTTTCGAACGCGTCCATGTCGTCCCTCCCCGTCAATATTGTCCTTCATATGATAATACCTGTCCTATGCTGCCGTGTTCATTACAAGGACCGTTCGTGGTGTTGGCAGGCTGCCGACGGTGCCTTTTTACGTCTTACTTTCCATAGAGCATGGCGGCATGTCCCTGGAGAACAAACCGGAGTGGCTGAGGGTAAGGGCTCCCACTGGCGAGGGTTTCGTGCGCCTGCGGGCGCTCACCCGGGCGAGGGAGATCCGCACGGTCTGCGATTCCTCCCACTGCCCCAACATCTCCGACTGCTGGTCGCGCGGCCATGCTACGTTCATGATCCTTGGCGAGCGGTGCACCCGCAACTGCCGGTTCTGCGCGGTGGGGCACGGCAGGCCTGACGTGGTGGACGGGGGCGAGATCGAACGCATCGCCGCGGCGGTGAGGGACCTCGGGCTGAGGTACGTGGTGATCACCTCCGTTACCAGGGACGACCTTCCCGACCAGGGGGCCGGACATTTCAGCGCGGTGGTGGACGCTGTCCGCAGACACAGTCCCGGCACCGGTATCGAACTCCTGATCCCGGACATGAGGGCCTGTCGGGACGACATCCGCACCGTAGCGGAGGCCGGTCCGGACGTCCTCGGCCATAATATAGAAACAGTGGAGAGGCTGCAATGGGTGAGGGACCGCCGCAGCTCCTATGGTCGCTCCCTCGACGCCCTGCGGGCGATTAAGGAAGTGTCTCCCGGCATGATAACAAAAAGCTCCCTCATGCTCGGACTTGGAGAAACGATAGGTGAGGTGAGGATGACCCTCGTCGACCTGCGGGAGGCGGGGGTGGAGGCCATCGCCATCGGGCAGTACATAAAGCCGCGCAACTGCGACCTAGAGGTCCGCGAGTACGTGCGGCCGGAGGTGTTCCGCTCCCTGGGCCAGGAGGCCAAGGTAATGGGCTTCCGGCATGTGGCCTCGGCCCCGCTGATGCGAAGCTCATTTAACGCCCATACCCTATTCGATAGCGGAAATGAGGACCATGTTGACCGATGACTACAACCCCCACGCCGGCAGGATGCTGCAGGTGCTCGATCAGGACGGAAGGATAGTTGAGCCATCACTGGAGCCGGACATCGATCCCGAGGTCCTTAGAAAAGCGTACCGCATCATGGTGCTCGCCCGGGTGGCCGACGAGAAGGCGGTGATCCTGCAGCGCCAGGGCCGCTTGGGAGCGTATCCGCCCAACCGGGGGCAGGAGGCCGCGTCCCTGGGACCAGCCATGGCCACCGGGCAGGAGGACTGGTTCGTATGGGCCTTCCGGGAGCTGACCGGGCTGCTGTGGAAGGGGCTCCCCCTGAAAAGCTATTACCTCAGCTGGATGGGGAACGAGGAGGGCAGCCGCTACCCGGAGGAGTTGAAGGTCACACCATCGACCATCCCGGTAGGGTCTCAGCTCCCCATCGCCGTGGGCATCGCCTACGCGTCATCGTATCGCCAGGAGGGAAAGATCGTCCTCGCCTTCTGCGGCGACGGGGCGACCTCGGAGGGTGATTTTCACGAGGCCCTCAACACCGCGGGGGTCCTCAAGACCGCCAACGTGTTCGTCGTCCAGAACAACCAGTGGGCCATATCGGTGCCCCGGAGCAGGCAGACCGCCGCCCCCACCATCGCCCAGAAGGCCTGCGCCTACGGGTTCCCGTCCATACAGGTCGACGGGAACGACCTACTGGCCATGTACATCGCCACCAAGGAGGCGGCGGAGAGGGCGAGGAGAGGGGACGGCCCCACCCTGATCGAAGCGTACACCTACCGCCTGGGGGACCATACCACCTCGGACGATGCCAAGAAGTACCGCGAGGAAGCGGAGCTGAAGGAATGGGAGCCCCGCGATCCCCTGATCCGGCTGAAGGCGTACATGATGTCGAAGGGTTTGCTGGACGAGAAGGGGGACGAGGCCATATGGAACGAGGCCAAAGAGTTTGTTGAGAAGAGCGTGGAGCAGGCCGAGGCCGTTCCCGGTCCCACCCTGGATGACGTGTTCGTCCACACCTACGCGGAGATGCCCCCGGAACTGTCCGAGCAGCTTGAAAAGCACCGCAGATTCATGACCGGGGGTGAGCGGTGATGGCGCTGATGAACATGGTCGCGGCGTTGAACAGCGCCCTGGCCAACGAGATGGAGGCCGACCCGACGGTGGTCATCCTCGGAGAGGACGTGGGCAGGGACGGCGGAGTGTTCCGCGTGACCGACGGACTGTTCGACCGCTTCGGACAGCGGCGGGTCATCGACACCCCGCTGGCGGAGGCGTCCATCGCCGGCACGGCCATCGGGATGGCCATGAACGGCCTCAGGCCGGTGGCGGAGATCCAGTTCATGGGCTTCTCCTACCTCACGCTGAACATGATGATCTCCCACGCCTCGCGAATGCGCAACCGGTCCCGGGGGCGGTTCACCGTCCCCATGGTACTGAGGATGCCGTACGGGGCCGGGGTCAAGGCGCTGGAGCACCATTCCGAGAGCACCGAGTCACTGTTCGTCCAGATCCCGGGACTCAAGGTCGTGGTGCCGTCCACTCCCCGGGAGGCCAAGGGCCTGCTGATCGCGTCCATCCGCGATCCCGATCCGGTGGTGTTCCTGGAGCCGACCCGTTCATACCGCCTTATGAAGGAGGAGGTGGAGGAGACGCCGTTCGCCCTGCCCATCGGAACGTCCCGCACGGTGCAGAACGGGGATGACATCACGGTCGTGGGATGGGGAGCCATGATGCCCCTCATCCAGAAGGCGGCGGAGGCCGCGGGGAAGGACGGGACCTCGTGCGAGGTCATCGACCTGAGGACGCTGTCTCCGATGGACAGCGAGAGCGTGGTGGCATCGGTGCGCAGGACGGGCAGATGCGTGATCGTGGCGGAAGCCCCGCAGACCTGCGGGGTAGCGGCGGAACTGGTGGCCCGCATCAACGAGAAGGCGCTGCTGTCCCTGGAAGCGCCGGTGGAACGGGTCACCGCCCCGGACATCACCGTGCCGCTGCCCCAGGGGGAGAAATACTATTATGTCAGCGCGTCCAGGATATATGACGCGGTGAAGCGTACAGCGGAGTTCTAGGTGTTGATCATGGCGAAGGATTTCAGGTTCCCGGACCTCGGAGAAGGAGTGACCGAAGGCGAGATCAAGAAATGGCTGGTGAAGGAGGGCGACGAGGTAAAGAAGGACCAGTCCATCGCCGAGGTGGAGACCGACAAGGCGGTGGTGGAGATGCCCTCGCCTTACTCCGGCAAGGTCGTCAGCCTCAACTTCCCGGAGGGCGGGATCGTGAAGGTGGGGGAGGTCCTGGCCACCATCGGCGAGGCCGGAGAGGCTCCGGCGAAAGCGCCCGAAGCGCCGACGGAAACGCCGGTGAAGGTGAAGGAATCGGTCTCGGTGGTCGGTGAGCTTCCGGAATCGGACGAGGAGGTCATCGTTTCCCGCCCGTCACCCGCGGTCGCCGCCCCCTCAGGAGTGCAGGCGACCCCGGCGGTGCGCAAGATGGCCAAGGACATGGGCGTCGACCTGGGCTCGGTGAAGGGCACCGGGCCCCAGGGAAGGATCGTCGAGGAGGACCTCCGGGGGGCCAAGGGTGAGGAGGCCGGCGCGAGGACGAAGGCCAAGTTCGACCTCTATGGCTGGATCGACCGCAAGCCCCTGCGGGGCATCCGCCGCTCCACCGCCAGGCACATGATCGAGGCCCAGACCAAGGCCGCCCTGGTGACCACCATGGAGGTCGTCGACGTCACCGACCTGGTGGCGCTCAGGGACAACATCAAGGTCTATGCCCAGGAGGTCAAGGGAGTGAAGCTGACCTACCTCCCCCTGATCATGAAAGCGGTCATCGCCGCGCTGAGGAAGAACCCTTACCTGAACTCCTCCATGGACGAAGAGGCCGAGGAGATCGTGATCAAGAAGTACTACAACCTGGGGATCGCGGTGGCCACGGAGGATGGACTTCTGGTCCCGGTGATCAAGGCTGCCGATCAGAAGGACATCTTCGCCCTGGCCCAGGAGCTGAAGGACCTGACCGAGGCGGCGGCCTCCCGCACGATCGACCTGGCCGACCTCAAGGGAGGCACGTTCTCCATCACCAATTACGGGGTCTTCGGCGGCACCTACGCCACTCCGATACCCAACTACCCGGAGGCGGCCATCCTGGGGACCGGGAGGATCCAGGACGCGCCCCTGGTGGTGAACGGTGAGGTCGCCATACGCAAGATCATGCATCTGTCCCTCACCTTCGACCACCGGTTGATGGACGGAGCGCAGGCGGCGACGTTCCTCACCGACCTAAGTAAGTACCTGGAAAGCCCTGAGCTGCTGCTCCTGAACCCCTAGCGGGAGAACGTCCAGCCCGCATCGTCGTAGCGACAGCCGGCCAGCTCGACGGCCCGCGCCGTTTCGTCCGGGGACAGGGACCCCTCGCGGCACTCCCGGCCCCGGCAGAAGGAGCGCCTCAGGCTGGACAGAAGGTCCCCATACCCCGCACCGGACAGAGCGCTGACGGAGGTCACCCGGTCCTCGGCCGCGGCGATGGCCTTGTCCGACAGCTTCTCATCGCTTACCTTCAGCAAGGAGAACATCTTCCTTACGTTTATGGAGTGGAGCACCGTCCCGTGCTGCAGGAACACGCCCCCACGCCGGGTCTGGGCACACCCCGAGACCTTCCGCCCGGCGACGGTGACATCGTTAATGGGCGCGAAGTCGGCGGTCATGCCCAGATCGCTGAGCGCGTCGATGACCCAGCCGCACACCTCCCGGTAGGAGGCGGGTATGTCCTTCCCCATGACCTCTTCGGGGGCGATCACGCTGTAGGTGATCTCTCCGTCCCGATCGTGGTACACCGCCCCGCCCCCGGTGCGGCGGCGGACGACCTCCACGCCGTGGATTGCGCATTCCTTGAGGTCCACCTCGTCCTCGATCCTCTGGAACCGCCCGATGCTCACCGCCGACGGCTCCCATCCGTAGAACCGGATGGTCGGCGCCCCGCCGGAGGAAACGCTTTCGGACACCGCCTCGTCGATGGCCATGTTCATCGACGCCCGTTCCCTGCGGAACGGCAGGAGGCGCCACATCACCGCATCGCCTCCCTGGCCACGGCCGCCAGGTCCTGTGGCCCGAACCCGATGACGACAATGCCTTCGTTCCGCAGCGCGGCCTCGATGGCCGATGCCAGATCACTCTCGCTCACATCCGTGGGCATGCCCACGAGCACACCCTCCAGAACGGAGATCGACTCCTCCGGATGGAGGAAGAAATCGCCGGATATCTCCGCTCCGACCACGGTCCCTCCGTCGATCCTGAGGCGGACCCTCAGCAGCTTTCCCCCGGGGACCTTGCGCTGAGAGGAGCCCAACGACCGCCTACTCCTTGGCCCACTTGATGATCTGGTCCTTGGTGGTGTTCATCCCGCAGAGGGCCTTCTGGGTCCTCTCGTTGTACAGAGCGGGAACGCCCAGGGAACCGCCGCAGGCCTTCTTGAGCACGGTCGCGAACGAACGCATGGTCTTGGCGTTCTCGTCGGAGTGCCAGACCTCAAGCTCGGTGATCCCCTGTCCACCGTCCTTGATCAGCAGTTCATGGACCTCGGTCACGGTCGGGTGAAGCTTCGCGCAGTGAGGGCACTCCCGCCCCCAGAAGAAAATCAGCCTGTTTCCTTGTTCCGCCATATCATTGCCTCTTTACGAACAGTCCGCACCAGCATTCGCCGGTTTCCTTGTAAACGGGTTGGATGAAGAAATTGCAGGGACAGATGAGGTTCAGGTCCTCTTCGAGGTCCCCCGTGGTTATACGGCAAGGGCAGTACTTCAGACCGTGGTTCTTCTCGTTCTCCAGCTCCCCCCTCGCCAGGGTCTTCACGAACTCCCGGTCAGGGTTCACCATGAATGTTTTCCCTTCAGCGAACTTGTCCCACACCTCCAGGAGCTTGTCGACCGTGTCCAGGCGTTCGCCGCGGTCGATGATGACCTTCTTGGTCTCTGGATAATCGATCAACGAGAAAGCGTTCTTCGCCCCACAGGTAGGGCAGATCACCGGTCCCTTGATGCCATAATGGATGTCGTTGCAGACGTTACAGCGCCACAGCTTTTTCACTGCCATTGCTCTCCCTCCTTTGTAGATGCTGCTGATTGAATATAAACAATTGCCGAAGGGCGTCACAGAACTATACATCTGGCCCGGTAGCGGTCGGCCGTTGACGGAGGCCAGTCCCAGGGGGCGCCGCATGGAGGACGCCTTCGAGGTCCGTAACGACGGTCAGTCCGGCCGCCTTTTGGACGGCCAATGTTCTAATACGTTCCAGAACGAGAAAATCAGGATAAATATGGCTACGATCAGATGCCCGATCTGCAGGAATAGGGTCTCCGGGTCCACTTCCGCCGACCTCAACGAGGTCTTCAGGGAGCACATGGCCGACGTTCATAGGATGAGGGAGATGGCTCCCGCGGTGGGCGAAAAGACATCGACCCCGCCGGAAAGGACCGGTTCGCGGGAAGGCTCGTCCGCAACCTCCCGTTATCGCGAGGACTGGAGGACGAAGGGAGGTTACGATGAGGTTAGGCCGGCCGCTCATATATTCAACGAGCCGGGGAGCAAGCTCTACAGGGTGGTGGAGACGTGGTCCACTAGGGAGCCGGACAGGTTCGATCCGGAGAACTATATCATAAGGGAGGAGGTCAGGCAGTGGCGGTACCCGGTGATATCACCCACGGGGGAGAGAGGCCCCGCGTTGTCCGGCGGGCGCTATGAGGGAGCCAAGGGCGCCAGGACCTCCGCCGGCGAGCTGGTCATGAACTGCCCGATGTGCGGCAACCCGGTCAGAGGCCAGGACGACGACGATCTCTCCGATGAACTGAGGATCCACATGCTGGACGTGCATGACATCCGACCCCGGATGATCACTCGCGCCAGGTACTGACATCCTCTGTGACACGCTGACATCGAACGGAGTAAGAACATGACCACAATCAGGTGCCCGGTCTGCGCGGATTTCCTGACCGCCGACGGTGAGGCCTCGCTAACACGTCTCCTCACCACCCATCTGCTGGCGGTGCATGAGGTCAGAGGCCTCGAGGACATCACCTCGGTGAACGTGCCGAGAGAGCATCACCCCCAAGACTGGGAGGCGATGAAGCGGGGCGAATTGCCGGTGGAAAGGGAACCGGGCGAGGACGTGGAGGAAACGATACTGTGCCCCCTGTGCGGTGAACGGGTCTACGGCCACGACGGGGACGACCTGTCCAACCACCTGCAGGCGCACTTCGGGAACGTCCATGATCTGGGGCGGTCCCGCGCCCTTCTCGCCCGTAGAGAGTGATCAGATCCTCTTCAGCACCGCACCGGGGGTCCTGAACTCGCCATCCCAGTAAACTAGGGCATTGCCGCGATCGTAGTCCTGGTCGATGTCGGTATGGACCACCTTGCCCATGTACCACACGTGGTCCCAGTCCGCACGGTCGACCTGCTCGAGCTTCTTGACCTCTATGTTCAGCGGGCACTCCAGGATGCTGGGGGATTTGATCCTCTTGCCCGGTTGAGGAGTTAAGCCGATCTCCGAGAACTTGTTCATCTTGCTCCCGGACCCGTAGCCGCACCGCGCGACCTGCTCCACGAGGTCCTTGCCGGGCACGTTGAGGGAGAAGTCATCGGACTCCTCCAGCAGCTTGTAGCTGAACCTTGAGGTCTTGATCCCTATGCCCACGATGGTGGGGTCGACCGAGAAGACGTTGAACATCCCGATGGTCGTGACGTTCTGTTCCTGCTCCCCTACGGCCAGCAGCATCACCGGGGCGGGCGGCAGCTGCATCACCGCTTCTATCGCTCCCATGTCCAGTTTGAGCTTCTCCTCTCTCATAATATCACCATACTTGAAGCGAGCCGGGATGTAATAATAAACTCGCCTCACCGGTTCGATCCATCACAGCGGCGGCACGCCTCCACCACCGCCCCGTAGTCCGGCTCTATGGGATGCTCAGGTGCTATCCAGGCATAGCACACCCTCCTGTCCCTACCGATGACGAAGACCGATCGCTGGGAATGCCCCTCCAGGAACCGGCCGTCGGGCACCAGGACGCCGTAGAGCCTGGCCGCCGTGCCCCCGACATCGCTCAGCAGCGGCCAGGAGATATCGAGCTGCTCCTTCCAGGCGCGGTGCGAGGTCGTGGAGTTCACCGAGACGGCGATGATGCCAGCGCCTGCCGCCCTGATATCATCCAGCACTCTCTGGAACGCCTTCATCTCCATGGTGCAGATCACCCCCCAGTCAGTAGGGTAGAAGACCAGAACCACCGTGCCCTCGGTCACCGCGTCGCTCAGGCGCACCATGCGGCCTGAGGCTTCCGGCAGTTCGAAGTCGGGGGCTTCGTCCCCCCGCGCTATGAGGGCCATCAGGCCACCTCGATCCCCCTGGGGGGATCGTCCGGAGGGAGGCCCATGAGCCGGCGGAAGGTCCGCCGGTCGATCATCTTGATGCCTCCCCCTTCCTCGTAATAATGTAGCTGGTAGTAGCATAGCCACCAGTTGTTCAGCTCCAGGAGGCGCAGCCTCACCGCGGCGGCCCGGTCCCTGGGGACCAAGACCACCAGGCGGCTCTTGGCCTGGAGGACGTGAGCGTACTCGACCAGGAGACGGGGATTGCGGAGCGAGGATTCGCTCTCGACGAACTCCTTGCTAAGGACGTAGCGCTCCTGGTAGGCGGTGATGATGCCCCTTTCGCCGCTCACCTCGATGCTCACGGTCGCGTCCGGGTACACTGCCCTGACCTCCCGGGAGGTTGCCTCCGCTCTCTTCTGGGTGATGCTCTCGACGAGGTCCGTGGTCATGCCTCCACAGCATCGTCGATGGCCATATTTAACCATGCGGCCACGGTCATTCGGGATGGCTGGAACGGATAACCGAGGAACAAGGATTATTAGACAGTCGGTCCTCCCCGGCCCGATGGCCCGCCGCAAGAAGAAGTTCAACCTCAAGCCGGTGCTGTCGGCGTTCGTATGGGGGGTCCTCACCGGCCTGGGGCTGCAGCCCGGACAGATGCTGGTGGAGACCATCGTCGGCACCCTGGGTCCGCTATTCCAGCTGGCCGCGGTCATCATGTTCATCGTCGTTCTCTATTTCGCCTACGACTGGATCGTGGAGGGTTTCGCCCGATCCCGTAAGGCGTTCAAGGTGGCCGGGCCGGTGGGCATCGCGGCCATCCTGCTGGCGTTCCTGGCCGGGTTCTTCGTTCTGATCTGGGACCGGGCGGCGATCATGCTGCTGGTATCGGTGATCGCTTGGACCTACGCCATGTTAAGATAAAAAAGACCGGCCGGAGCCGGAAGCGGTTTACTGAGAGTCGATGATCTTGATCAGGTGGTAGCCGAACTCGGTCTTTACCGGCCCGACGACCTCTCCCTTCTTGCCGGTGAAAGCGGCATCCTCGAACTTCTTCACCATCTGACCGCGGCCAAAGGTCCCGAGGTCTCCGCCCTTGCTCTTGGAGGGGCACTGGGAATACTGCTTGGCGATGCTCTCAAAGCTCTCTCCGGACTTGATGCGGGCGAGCAGTTCGAAGGCCTTGGCCTGGTCCTTGACAAGTATGTGGGCAGCGTGAACTTTAGTAGCCATGGGGATAGGGCACGCCTGAACATGAATAAAAAAACTTCGTTCTCTACTTCTCCGCGCCGCTCGTCTCCAGGAGCCGCTCCTCCTCGATCATCTGCTTGATCTCGCTGACCAGGGGGACCCTGCCCTGCACTTTCAAATGGTCGTTGATCCACAGCGCCGGCTGGGACATCACCCCTCTGGCCATGGCGTCCTGGGGGTTCAAAAGCTTGTTCACCTCCACGTCCATCCCCAGCTCCTCCAGGGCGGTATGGGTCACCGATTCCATGAGCCGGCACTTGCCGCATCTTACCGAGTAGAAGACCTCGATCCTCATGTCCAACGCACAGGATACGGTCCCGGCACCATAAATAGGTGGGACCTGAACGGCCGTGGTCGAGGATGGACGCGCGCCGCCCTCACCAACCTTATAACCACGCGTCCCCTTCGCCCAAGCGATGTTGAAGCAGCTGGACATCGAACAATGGAGCGTCAGGAGACGGGGAAGCCTATCCGAGGCCCGTCGTCCAGTGGAGGAGATCATCGCCCGGGTACGGGAGGAAGGGGACAACGCCCTCCTCGACCTGACCGAGCGGTTCGACAAGGTCCGGCTCGAACACCTGAGGGTAAGCAGGGAGGAAATCGAGGCCGCCTACCTGAAGGTGGACGAATATTTGGTAGACGCCCTGCGGCGGGCGAAGGCCAATATCGAGGCGTTCCACCGCATGCAGCGGCCCGCGGACCTGTGGACCCGGGAGGTGGGGCCGGGGCTGGTCCTGGGAGTGAAGACCACCCCCCTGGACCGCGTGGGCATCTACGTTCCCGGCGGCCGGGCATCGTACCCGTCCACCGTCCTCATGTGCGCGGTGCCGGCCAAGGTGGCCGGGGTGCCTCACATCGTCATGTGCACCCCGCCACCGGTCAATCCCCTTACCCTGGTGGCGGCGGACATCGCCGGGGTGGATGCCATATTCACCGTCGGGGGGGCCCAGGCCGTCGCGGCCATGGCCCTGGGGACCAGGACCATATCCCCGGTGCAGAAGATAGTCGGGCCCGGTAACGTCTACGTCACCATGGCCAAGATGCTGCTGCGGGACGAGGTGGAGATCGACTCGCCGGCCGGGCCGTCGGAGATCGCTGTGCTGGCAGACTCCACCGGGGACGCCGAGTTCATCGCCGCGGACATCCTGGCCCAGGCGGAGCATGATCCCAACGCCGCCTGCGTGCTGGTGACCGACGACGAGAACCTGGTCTCCAAGGTCGGACGGGAGATCGAGCGCGAGGTCGCGAGATCGGAACGCCGGGAGATCATCGAGCGCTCCCTGCAGAACTGCGGATATGTGCTGGCCAGGGACATCACCTCCGCGGTGGAGATGGTGAACTTCATCGCCCCCGAGCATCTGTCCATCCAGGTGGCCGATCCTCAGGCCGCGCTGCAGGGGGTCCGCAACGCCGGCTCCATCTTCGTGGGCAGGTACGCCGCGGTGGCCCTGGGCGACTACGCCTCAGGGACCAACCACGTCCTCCCGACCGCTGGATATGCGCACGTGCACTCTGGCCTGGACGTCGCCCACTTCATGAAGCGGTCCTCTGTCCAGATCGTCGAGCGGGAGGGATTGGAATCCCTCGGCGAGATGGTGGAGGCGCTTGCCAAGGCCGAGGGCCTATTCGCTCACGCCCGCTCGGTCAGCGTGCGCCGGAAGGAGCGGAGCTGAACTACTCCTCCGCCGCCCGGTGGCAGAACCACCAGTCCAGGCAGCCGTCCTCTCCGTCCCTCTCCTCCGCCCCTTTCTCGTCCCGGGGGGGCTTCAGGAGGACGTGATCGCCCACGAACTCGTTCTCCGGCCAGTTCGCCGGTGTGACCACGCCGTGCTTGTCGGCCACTTGCAGGGCGCGCATGGTCCTCAGCAATTCCTTGGTGCTCCTGCCGACCCCCCGCGGGTAGTAGAACAGCGCCCGCACGATGCCCTTGGGATCGATGATGATCAATGCCCTTACCGCGCTGCCTCCGGTAGCCGGATGTATCGCCCCCAGCTTACGGGAGGCGTCCCCGAAGGGGTCGGCGATGACCGGGAAGGTGATCTCCACCCCCAGTTTCTGCCTTATCCATCTGACCCAGGCGATGTGGGACTGCAGGCTGTCCACCGAGATGCCGATCAGCTCGCAGTTCAGCTTCCTGAACTCGTCGTGATGGCGGGCGAAGGAGGCGAACTCCGTCGTGCACACCGGAGTGAAGTCCCCGGGGTGGGAGAACAGCAGGAACCACTTCCCGGCGAAGTGTTGGGGCAAAGTGACCGCCCCCCTGGTCGTCTGTACCTCCATGTGCGGGCACGGTTTCCCGATGCAGGGGACCTCCACCCTCTCCTTACCCAACTCAGTTCCGTCCATATCAATGACCGTGGATTGTACGGTCAGGAAAGTAGAAGGTCTTTTCCCGGGGAAAGGTTAGTGTAATAGGGAGGCATAGGTGGCGATGACATGGCAGCGCTCAGGGAGATCGCATTGGGCACACTGGTATGGACGCAGCCGAAGAGGGGGCAGAGGAGCTATGTGCTCGGCCACCGGGACCGTCAGATCGCCTCGCTGTCGTTCCCCAGCATGCTGGGCAGCAGGGCGGAGGCCGACGCTGACGGGACGGGGTACGTGTTCGAGCGGTCGGGAGTGTTCCGCCCCAAGGTCATCATCACCAAATCGCCGTTCGACCAGGAGGTCGGAAGGATGGAGATGTCGCTGAAGGGCAACGGCTCGGTCGAGATGTTCAACGGCCGACGCTATGCCCTCGAGAAAAAGTCGATATGGAAGAACCGATGGGACCTCATCAACGAGCAAGGCGAGGTCCTGGCATCGATGACCGTCCACCCTCGCCTGACGAGGTACGAGGGCGAGGTCACCATCGAGGAGAAGGGGCGTAAAGACGACACCACGGTCATGCTCCTGACCCTCAGCTGGTACATCATCCTGCTTATGATGAGGGAGGGAGGAGCCTCCGCGGCCGCCGTGGGAGGTTCCTGAGATGAACGCCGAGGAGATGTTGGGGGAGTCGGAATGGGTGCGTCCCAAGGCCTGGAAGATGGATTGGGAGCTCAGGAAGGGCCGCGAGGTGATGGCCAAGATGTTCTCCCCCTCGATGTTCGGGACAGCGGTCCGGGCGTCCTTCGGCAATGAGCTGTTCAGCCTGAGGAAGGGCGGCCTTCGAAGGCCGGGCGCGGCGATCGCCCGCCTGGGAGAGAAGGACGATCTCGCCCTGCTGTCATTCGATGCCATGGGCCGGGGAAGGGTGACCTTCACCGACGGCACCGTCTACATCTGGGAACGGGCGGCCGACGCGAGAACATGGACGGTGACCAGGGAGGCCGCGGGAGCGCTGTTCTCGATCACCAGGGACGCCCGCAGCAAGTATCCTACCGGCAAGGTGATCGTGATCGCGCCCGACCCCTTCATCCACATCCTCATGCTCCTGACATGGTTCATCATCACCACCGGGGAATGTTGAGCCATCGCCGGCGGTCATGATCGCGCCGTACGGAAGGAGCGCCGAGGACACACGGCCGCTCTTCCAGCAGTTCATGCCAGGACCGGTGCTTGTGGATATGGCAGCGCTGATATATTCCGTAGGGTCATGGCGGTGGCATGAGCGAGCGAACGGTCCTGCAGAAGCTGCACCTGAAACCGGGGCAGAGATTATACCTGTCCTCCCCACCCGAGCATTTCCTGGGCTCGCTGACCGACCTGCCGGAGGGAGCGCTCACCGAGGAACCGGGGGAGGCGTCCATCATTCTGCTCTTCGTTCGCGACCGGACCGAACTGGAGTCGGCGGTCCCCGCCGCCGTAGGGAGGATGACCAAGGGGGCCGCTCTCTGGGTCGCGTATCCGAAGTCCTCGTCCCGTCCGGCCACCGACATCAACCGGGACAGCATCTGGTCGTGGGCCCGCAAATGGGGCATGGACGCGGTAGCGAGCTTCTCGATAGACCAGCGCTGGTCGGCCCTCCGCATCAAGGTACCATGACCTCGAACGGAGGATGGGGGATATGATCCCTGATCGGGACCATTGGGAAAGGGAGTATTCCAAGCCAGACCCGGTGTGGAAGGGCCCACCGGCGGACCTGCCACTTCTGGAAGGGGGCAGGGTCCTGGAGCTCGGATGCGGCGGGGGGAAGACCGCTGCGGGGCTGGTCAAGGTCGCCGGGGAGGTCGTGGGCATCGACCACTCCAGAAAGGGCCTCCACGCCTGCACCCGATCGGCATCATCACCCCGCCTCGAGCTGGTCGAGGGGGACGTGCGATGCCTGCCGTTCAGCGGCCGGTCCTTCGATCACGTCGTCGCCTACCACGTCCTGGGCCATCTGCTGGAGGATGACCGCCGGCGGGCGATCGCCGAGATCGACAGGGTGCTGCGCCCGGGCGGGAGCATCCATGTACGGACGTTCTCGGCTCGGGACATGCGCGCCGGGGAGGGGGAGGAGGTGGAGCCCGGCACGTTCCTCCGGGGGAACGGCATACGGACGCACTACTTCACGGACGAGGAGATGGTGTCCCTGTTCCCTTCGCGCGTGGCCGCGAGGCTGGACGAGGTCGTGGTCCGCAAGCGGTACCATGGCCGGGACATGCTTCGGGCGGAGTGGAACGCCACCTATGAGGCCACCGGGCCCTGACGATTATTTCTTCAATATCTTGCGTTCCTTCCCCGGCATCTTCCTCAGCTTGCCGTTGTCGAGGGCCCACTGGAAGTTCTCCTTTTCCGACGGGGCGATGAGCACCTTGTCCCCGGTGCCATACTTGGTCCGGGACGTCCAGTCGGTGAATCCGGAGATGACCTTGTACACGTCCGCCTCCTCCACGACGTCCCGTCCGGCCCGGGTCCCCTTGTACTGCGAGTAGCTGCCCTTGAACATGGTGAGCTCCCCGTCCCTCAGTTCGGCTACCTCGCTGCATACCGAGTCCAGAAGGTAACGGTCGTGGGTGACGATGATGAAAGTCCCGCCGTAGTCGGCCAGGGCCATCTCCACCGCGTGCTTGGCCATCAGGTCCAGATAGTTGGTCGGCTCGTCGAGGACCAGGAAGTTGAGGTCCATGGACAGCAAGAGGGCCAGACCGACCCTGGCCCTCTCCCCCCCGGAAAGGGTGGAGATCGGACGCTCGGCATCCTTCTGAGTTATCAGGAAGCGGTACAGGAAGGCCCTGGCCCTGGCCCTGGCGTCCCCCTCCAGTGACTTGTTGATCTGCTCCAGGGCAGTGAGCTTGGGGTCCATCAGGTCATGACCTTGGGCGAAGTAACCGATGCGCGCTCCGGGCGCCACCCAAAGCTCGCCTCTCGACGGTATCTCTCCGAGGATGGCCTTGATCAGGGTCGTCTTCCCCGCTCCGTTCGGTCCGAACAGTCCGATCTTCTGACCGTTGTCGATGTCGATGTCCAGGTCCTCGAAGATGGTCCTGCCGCCGAGCTTCACCTTGAGCTTACGTCCAATCACCACGTTCTTCCCTGACTTCTGGGCGGTGGCGATATCGATGGTCAGGTCCCGCTTCTTGTCCGGAGCTTCCTTGACCTCCATGCGCTCCAGCATCTTCAGCCGGGTCTTGTGGGTGGAGGAGAACCACAGCGCGCGGTGCTGCTCGTCCGCGATCTTGGCCTGGCGGTCCCTCTCCCGGACGTTCTTCTCGAACTCCTTTCGCTGCCTCTCCAGCTCCAGCGCCTTCTTGTCAACGAACTGCGAGTAGTTGCCGCCGTAGTGCTTCAGCTTGGTGTTCTCCAGCTCATAGACCTGGGTCACGGTGCGGTCCAAGAAGTAGCGGTCGTGGGAGACGATGAGCACCGCGCCCCTGAAGCCCAGAAGGTGGTCCTCCAGCCATTCCACCGCATCGATGTCCAGGTGGTTGGTCGGCTCGTCGAGGATGAGAAGATCGGCTTTCTCCGCCTGGGCCAGTACTTTGGCCAGCATGACCTTGGTCTTCTCCCCCCCGCTTAGCTCGTCCACCCTGCCGCCGGCCCGGTCCTCGATGCCGAAGGTCCTCAGATGTTCCAGGGCCCGTTCGGCGTCGCTAACCGACCTCCCGCCGGCGTTCTCCTGAAGTCGTGCATACTCCAGCGAGATGTCGTTCCAGTCCATGCCCCGAGGGAGCTCCCCGGAGGTCATGATGGCCTCCAGTTCCTCCATGCGCTTCTGGTCCTCGCTCGTGGGCCCCTTGGCCAGGGTCTCGTTCACCGTGGTTCCCGGCTCGAACGAGGGGAACTGGGCTAGGTAAACGATCTTGTTCGTCCTGATGGTCAGCTCCCCGGAGTCAGGACGTAAATCCCCGGTCAGCATCTTCAGGAGCGTCGTCTTCCCGGCCCCGTTCGGACCGACCAGGGCGATGCGGTCGTTGTCATTGATCTGCATGGAGGCGTTCTTCAGGACATCCTTGGGACCGAAGGCCTTGGAGACACCTTCCAGACGGACGAGCATGCGTCCCCATACCGGCTCTCAGGCATAAGCTTTGCTTACGTGCCGACGTTGTTCAGCATGGACAGGACGAGAAATATCGCCCACCGTTACGGCCTTTCTGCGGTTCGAACGGAACAAGGCAGCGGCATGGGCAGTTCCGTTCCGGTATCCACCGGCCTTCTCTGTTCTGCCTTGATAGCACAGTATCCACCGCCTCCGCTCGTCGGCGGGTCCGCTCCCAGTTAAGCAAGTAGTATCAGGTTCCACATCGTGCCGCGATACTTGGAACGGATAAAGGAGTTCTCCTCCCTTCCCTAGCATCCACCCGGCATCTGCCGGCTCAGGATCCTGGCGACCAGGCCTTCGGACATGATTTCCGGACTCAGGCTCACGGCCTCCTCCTTAGATATGCTGGCGCTCCTGAGCACGCCCATCGGACACGGGGATGGCGTCTGCCTGTGTAAACAATCGTGAGCTTAAGCTGTACTGTTGTGCTGGTAAGCACCCATATTTCCATGATTGGACAGGAAATTGTTGTCCCACTGGGGCAATCTTTATACTAATGGAGTTTAGGGTATCGGGGCTAGTCCTTGGACAGCTGCCCTACCAGGATTGTGGACCTTTGGCAGAAGTAACTGACACGGCTTGGATAATATTCATCGTTAGCATAATCGCACTGCTGGTACTCGATCTCGGGGTGTTCAACCGCAAGGCACACGTGATCAAGCCAAGGGAGGCCCTCATGCAGGTCGCCTTCTTCATCGGCGCCGCCGTCGTTTTCAACGTCGGTATCTATCTCTCGATGGGCTCTACCTCCGGCCTGGAGTTCACCACCGGGTACCTCATGGAACTCATGCTGAGCGTTGACAACTTATTCGTTATAATCCTGATATTCGGGTCGTTCTGCGTCCCCGCTCAGGACCAGCACAAGGTGCTGTTTTACGGCATCTTAGGCGCGCTGGTGTTCAGGTTCGCCTTCATCTTCGTCGGCGTAACGCTGGTGGAGTCGTTCGGGTTCATCCTGTACATATTCGGGGCGTTCCTGATAATCACCGGCATCAGGATGGCCATAGGAAAGGAAAAGGAGAACGTGGAGCCGGACCACCACATCATGGTCAGGCTCTTCCGGAAGTTCCTGCCTATCACCAAGGGTTACGAGGGCGATAAGTTCTTCGTCCGGAGGCCTGGCACAGGCGCGAAGGCGGGCAAGATGGTCCTTTGGGCAACTCCGATGTTCGTCGCCCTGCTGGTCGTGGAAAGCACGGACATCATCTTCGCAGTGGACTCCATTCCCGCCATCCTAGGCATCACTACCAACGCCTTCATCGTGTTCAGCTCGAACGCGTTCGCGGTTCTCGGCCTGAGGTCGCTGTACTTCTCGTTATCGCACGTCATGAACCTGTTCTGCTACCTGAAGTACGGGCTGGCCGGCATCCTGACGTTCGTAGGCGTCAAGATGCTTCTGCCGATCCTGGACCCTAACTTCCACTTCCCCGTGGAGCTCTCTCTCGCCGTTATCGTGTCCATCCTCGGTGTCGCCATCGCCGCCTCTTGGTTGAAGACACGCAGGACCGGTGTGTGCCCGGTGGTGGAGGAGGTCCAGGCCGATGCCTGCCCCGCCCTGAAGGACATCGAGGGCTCAGAGGAGAAGTAATGCCCCTTCCCCCGCCACCCGCGGGGGAGTGGACCCATAATACCAACCTTATTTCAAAGTCGAGCGGTCGCTACATCCCATTAATCTACACCGCTCCATCAGAACTCCAGTAGGATGTGACACCATGATCATCACCTTTGACGATGCGCTAAGGGAGGCCAGGAAGGCCATCGGAAACATGACCGGGGACGCCAGCCCGGAGGTCCTGAAGTTCGAATCGGGGAACGGTTTCAACTTCAGGTTCCGGACCACCAAGGGAGTCTACGACATCATGATCGAGCCAAATGGCTCGGTGGGGAGGTTCGCCCGGGAGGACACAGGGGCTCCCCAAGCCTCTACCTACTCAATACCGCCCCAGGGCGGGAAAGCCCGGCAATCCCAGAACGACCAGCCGCCCTATGGGTCGATCAGCCAACAGGCTGCGGTGGAGAGGGCCCTGAGCTACGTCGGAGGGGGGCGTATCGATGAGGTCAAGTCCAAGGACGGGGGGTGGGAGGTGGAGATCAACCGAGGGATTATGAAAAGCAAGGTCGAGCTGTTCGTTGACTTCAGGGGCGCGGTACACGTCAAGAAGCGCTCCCGCATGGACATGCTGGACTTCGACTTCGATTGACCGGGAAACCAGGAATCAGCTCAGAAGCATATTTTCGGGCTCCAAAGCCTCCATCATTGTTAGCAGCGGGCACTTCTCCGTCACTAGCCCGGCATCAAAGAGTATGGAGGCATCGCCTGTTACCACAACGCATTCGTCGCTGTTGATCTCTAAGATGGCGTGGGTAATCTGGAACTCGATCCTCAACAACCCCCTAATCTCGGCCAGGAGCGGTCTGAACGAGCTGACCGTCCGGTCGGTTACCACGACAGCGGGTCCTTTGTGTAGACACATGATGTGAGGGTCCAAGCGTGAATCTCGATGACCTCTCCCCCGACCTGTCCAGCCTCAGCAGCGCCTCCATCACCTCCCTAGGGTCGATGTGGTCCGGTACGGCCTCGAGCAGTATGGGAACGGGTCGGTTTACCAGCCTGTAGGCGCCGATGACGATACTGATGAGCGGGTCCACCAGCGTGAGCTCAAAGAACATTATGAGGAGCGCGGCGGCAATGACCCCAATCGAGGAGATGAGGTCGCCGAGCATGTGCAGGCGTCGCCCTTGCAACTGGAGGTCATCATGGTGCAAGGATCGACCTCCCTCTTGAGTTCGTCCGCCTTTGCACAGCGGTCGCAGTCATTCCATACATCGCTCAGAATACCTCCCGCCGGAGAGGGAGGGGCTGGTCGTAGGGGCTCTCACGGAAGAGGTTGCAGATCGGGCACTCGGGGGAGTATGTATTGGCCCAACGGCCAGAACGAAGGAACAAGCATATGTGCTCCGCCTGCTCCCTAAGCCTGTCGCCAGGCTTCATTTCTACCGAAAGGGTCAAATCATCGTTTTCTCTGTTCGAATGCTGATCGATATGAAGATTAAGCGTTCTGAGATCTACGCCCATGTCAAGAGCTACGAGGGAACCACGTGCATGGACGGCTTCCTCGGCTTCATCGACTCCCCCGTTCGCGATCTCCGGGTCATCCGTATGCCCAATCAGCGGATCAGGCTGAAGTACATCGACCAGCACAACAATATCCAGCGGGTCGACGTCGGTGCTGATGAGGACGAGGTCATCGAGTTCCCTTGAACCTCCCCGGAAGGTAACGGTCCTCCCGGCGTCCTCGAGGGATGCGTCGATCGGCGCGAACTTCCTTATTCCCGCGTGACGTGTAACACGACCACTTATGCACGTTTACCGTCCCCTTGGGCCGCCCACTGATGGACGCCACGAGCGCTGGACAGCAGCGGTGTGATGACCCGACGGCCGTCCCCCGGACACCCCGGGGACGACCAAGATGATAAGCCCGGCGTTATATTGTACTCGACATGCTGGAGGAAATCCGTCCCCCTAGAGAGAGCATCGTCGATCTCGCGCTGCTGCTGGAGAGGTCGCTGTCCCACGACGATGACTGGTATTCCGGCGATCAGGTCATGGACCTCCATCATCTCAAGCGCCGCCTTGCGGAACAGGAGGAACAGCTGGACAGGACCATCGGCAAGGTTCGGCTTCAGGGTGCCGCCCTGTCCATGACCTCTCTCCAGAAGATAGAGCTGCGCAGGGATGCCGTCGCTCTCATCGGGGTGTGCATGAACATCCTCCAGGCCACCGGACTGCTGGACCCCGACCTCGATATATAGCCGGCCCAAGTGGTGCCCCGGCCCGCCGGGCACCCCTAGGTTAATCAACCTCCGAGCGGATGCCCATCCGATCTAGATGAAGAAAGAGCTGCCCGCTGAACTGGAGGCGAGGCTGGAGTCGATGAAGGTCGCTCCTTACGCACTGCATCTGAACATGGAGACCGTGTCCGTGGGGGACGGTGAGTCGGTCGTGCGCATGCCCACCGACGGAATGACCAACGCGCTGGGGACCGCCCACGGAGGGGCGATCTTCTCCCTGGCGGACCAAGCCTTCGCCCTGGCCGCTAACTCCCGCGGGGAACCGCAGGTGGCTCTCACCGCCAACATCAGCTACCTGAGGCCGGGCAAGGGGGACCTGGAGGCCACGGCCAGAAAGGTCAGCGACAATCGCAGCACCTCGGTATACGAGGTCATCGTCCGGCAGGGCGATGAGGTGGTGGCGGTGTTCCAGGGCATCGGGTACAAGCTCCGGCGCCCGGAGAAAAAGTAGATTACCATCGCGCTCGGAACAGTGTTCATGAAGTCATGCATGAAATGTTACGCCGAGAATGACGAGCATCAGGCCATCTGCAGGGAGTGCGGGAGCAAGGAGTTCACGACGAAGAAGGAGAGCCTGGTCCCCTGCCCCCACTGCGGTGAGGACAACCAGTCCGGCGACAAGGAGTGCTACTCCTGCCATCACTCGCTGTGATATATCCAGCGACGAGCGGTCCGGGCATCAGCCGAGCAGCCTCGGCTCGTAGCGGCGCACCGGGCGGAACAAGGTCCCGTTCTCCTTGGAGATGACCGCCCCTCCCTGTATGAGTCGGGTGAGGGAGTCCATGATCTCGACGACGGTGACCTTCCTCCGCAGGGCCTTCTTCAGACCGGCCAGGGAAACATAGTCCAGGCCGACCTCGTTAACCCCTCGGTTGATCTCCCGGAGCACGGTCATGTCGTGACGCCCCTGACGATCGTGGCCGTAGGAAGGGGCCGAATCGGTGGGCGATACCCTGGACGATCCGCCCGGCCGCACGTAGTTCAGCCGCAGGTCGGCGAAGAAGCGGTAGAGGACCAGGAACCATTGTCGGCTGCGGGACAGCATGTCCTCGTCCAGCCGTTCCTTGCCATAGAGGCGGCACAGGGCCATGGCGATCTTGGCCATGGCGTCACGGTCGAAATCGATGTTGTAGCCGGCGTAGGCCGGGTCCGACTCCTCCAGCACCGCCCCCAGCATCTTCTCTATCTGCCCGATCATGTCCTCGGAGATGACCGGACGGAGCCACAGCCCGTAGAGCTGGAACTCGATGACGTCGGGGTCGGGCACCTTCGTGACCGGGCGGTAGGAGGCGTTGTAGATGATCGTCGGCACGTGCTGGGGCAGCGGATGATGCGACGGGTCCACCATCTTGAGGTAGTTGTAGGAAGCCTCCTCGACCGCTCCTCCAGCCACACGCCGGCGCAGGGCGGCAAGGTCCGCGGGGGTCGATAGGAAGTCCATCTCGTAGCGGGGGTTGGGACGGCTGAACTCCGAGGGGAGGTTCAGGTCGACGGACCTCTTCAGCTGATCGAGCGCCTTGGGGGCCCCGGAAAGGTCGAAGGACTGGGAGCCGATGCCCCCGGGGCCGATGGCGGTGCGGGGGCAGGAGAGAAGCTGGAGCGCTATCGACTTGTCCAGATGATCGTCCTCCCCGTCCCTCCAGTTGATCACCGTCCGCACGAGGAACTCATCGGTGTCCAGGTACGGCCGGGGCATCGGCACGCTCAGGCGTTTCACCGATTCCACCAGATAGACCTTCTCATAATCATCGGCCAGGGTGGACCCCCGAGGAAGGGAGCGGACCTGGTAGGACGGCCCGATGGCCGAGAACTCCACCAGCTCGTCATCGTTCACCTCCAGGTCCTCCGGGAGAACGTAGCTTCGGCTCGCGTCCGGGGGCAGGAAGGGACTCTTGCGCAACCGTACCCTCCTCCGGCCGATATAGTGGACCCAACCGGCATGCTCCGACGAGCCCAGGACCTCCCGCTCGAAACCGGCCCACGGGCCGTAGATCCTGTTCCTCAATGAGAGCTGCGCCATCAGTACTGATATGGCCAGGTGCATTAAAAAACGATTGCCGGTACTGCCGCGGAGCGATGGAGCGCCCCAGTCCCGATACCGTCCGGGCGTCACTGGCCAGCGATTCCCTCGATTATCTGCGCAGATAATGTTTTATTCAACGTGCTCCAAACGTTGCCGCCGTGCCGCCGGGAACCGGTGGGCACCGAACACCTTCAGTGTAGAGGGTTGATGAACATGAAAAGACGGAACGCAATGATAGCCGCCGTGATCGGTGTGGTGATCATCGCGGCCGCGGCTGGGGGCTTCTTGTTGATGAATCCCAGCACGAACACCGCGAACGTGGAAAGCCAAGGATCGAACGACATCCGGCCGACGGGGCCTGCTGGCTCCGTCAGCGGCATGGAGATCAACACAGCGACGATGAACCGGTCGAACGCCTCGGCATTCACTGAGCTGCGCGCGGAGTTCAATGCCACTCCAGTCAGGACCATACCGGATACCCTAGTGAAGGTGGCGGTGACCAACAACCATGGGGACAACATTACCCTGAACTGCTCCAACTTCACGGCGGTGCTGGACAACGGTAACTCGACGAACGCGCTGAACAACGACACTATAACCATCGCCAGCAACGCGACGTGGTTCTTCGTCCTTGGGTTCATGACCAACGGCACGAACATCTCCTCGATAGGTTACGATGACGGCAACATCTCTTTCCCAGTGGACCTCGGTCCCCAGGGAGAGGTCGACATCCCGCCGATCGTGACGATGGAGGCACCGACGGGTAACATGACCTCGATCAAGGACCTGAACTTCACGACCCTGGCAGCATGGAACATCTCCATGGGTGAGGAGTCCCCGATGCCGCTGCGATTCATCAACGGCAGCGTGGTCCTTGCTCTGGTGGCCGTGACCAATAACAACACCACCAGTGTCAGCCTCAGTCCCTCCGACTTCTGGCTGGACGGCGGGAACGGCACCTGGGTCCAGGCGGACGTGAGGTTCAACAACAACGTACCGACGGAGCTGGGGAACAACACCACCATTCCGTTCCTGCTCGGGTTTAGGCTCGCTGAGAACATGACCGCTGGGAACATGTACTACTGGCCGGGCCAGGGGAACATGTCCAACGTGATCCCGCTGGAGCGGAGCGAACTGCCCAAGGACCCCCGGGCGCTGGCGCTCAGGGGCATCTGGGACGTCAACACGACGATGGACGCCAACCGGTCGTCCATGAACGGCAACCAGACCAACATGACCAACATGACGACCCTGGCCATCCAGCTGATGGCCCTAGGCAACGATACTGTGGCCTCCGACTTCTCCAACTTCACCATCTGGACGATGCACAACGGCACGATGAAGGTGATTCCGGTGAACAGTTCGGACGATCGGAACATCACCATGATGGTCGACATGAAGAAAGGGGACAACGTGACCCTTCTCTCGTACAGTGTGGGAGGGGACACCCGGTACATCTGGCTGCGTTCGCTGAAAACGACCGCATAAACCCTTTTCTCTTATTTTTTTTACATCAGGTGAGAGGTCAGGCCCGGGCCTGTTCGCCGCCCCTGGGAAGCAGTACCACGAACCTCGACCCCCGGGCATGGTCACCAGGCACGCGGTCCTCGACCCAGATCTTGCCCCCCGCCTCGGCCACGATGTTGGACACCAGGAACAGTCCCAGGCCTTGTCCCGGAGCCCGGCTCAGGCCCCTCTCGCCCTTTACGAACAGCCGGTCCTTGATGTCATCTGGGATGCCCGGGCCGTTGTCCGCCACCTCCACCCTCAGGTATTCGATCCCCCCGCGTAACTGCGGGCGAACCGTGACCACGATGGCGATCCTGCCCGAGGAGTGCTTGACGGCATTGCCGATGATGTTGATGAACAGGTCGGGCAGAAGTTCGGTGCCGATGACCGTGGCGTCATGGGTGCCGGAATAGGCGATCTCCACCTCCCCCCGTTCCATGGACAGCACCTGCCCGATGATCTCCGGTAGCAGCACGTCCAGGTCCACCTTCACCTTCTGCAGGCTCTGCCCGCTGCGGTGGACCTTGCGGACGGTATCGATCAGGCGGGCCGAATCATTGATGGAGGCCATGGCGTTGTCCAGCCATTTAACGACACGATCGTTGGCCCCGTCCGATCCCCTCGCCAGCTGCAGGTATCCCGAGGTCACGGTGAGGGCGTTGTTGACATCATGGGTCAGCAGGTCGATGTAGAACTCCCCCCTCTCCATGGCGACCTTCAGGTCCTGCTCCAGCCTGATGCGCTCGCTGATGTCCTGCTGCACCCCGACCGCCCCGATCAGGACGCCGTTGGGGTCCCTGATGGGCGCGGCCGAGTTCAGTATCGTCGACGTGTTCCCGTCCAGCCTCTCGATGATGATGGCCTCGCCCAAAGTGATCACGCCGTACTTCAGGGCCTTGACGATGGGGCACTCCTCTACTGGATCCCCGGTGTCCAGGTACCAGGCCTTGATGCGGCAGAGGTCCTCGATGCTCTTCGACGGCAGGGGCGTCCCCCCGAACATCCTGGACCGCAGGATGTTGGACTCCAGCTGCCGGCCCTCGGCGTCCGTGATCAGGATCCCCACCGGCAAGGTGTCCATGATGGCCCTCAGCCTCGACCTCTCCTCCTGGGATCGCCTCTCCGAACGTTTCACCGATTCGTAGGCCTGGGAGTTGGCGACCCCCGAGGCGATGCGCTCGGCGGCGACGGTCATCAGGTACGTTTCCCTCGGCCTCTCGGCATGCGCTCCCGCCCATTCGACCTCGACCACCCCGCTGACAAGCCCGCCGATCACAAGAGGCACCTTGAGGACCGTTCGCAGCACGTCCCCAGCGTCGTTCCGCAACTGATCGAACGAAGGCTGTCCGCTGAGCAGAACTTGACGGTTCAGCTTCTCCTCGACCTCGATGAACGAGGAGGGATCGATCCCCTGCAGCGTCCCCGCCTGTGCCTCCTCCGACAGGACGCCGTCATGGACCAGCAGCAGGGCCGCCCGGTCGGACTCCATCTCCGTCCTCAGGGTCGCCAGCATGGTGTCCAGCAGGGATTGCAGGTCCAGGGTGGCCGCCGCCGCGCTGGCCACGTGCTCAAGGGCATGAAGCTCCCTCTCGGTGCGCTTCCGCTCCATGGCGAAGGAGATGGAGCGGACGAGGCTGTGGGCCCTTATCTCATCCTTGGAGAGATAGTCCTGGGCCCCCGCTTGGATGGCCTTCCTGGCGAACTCCTCGTTGACATCTCCGGTGATGATCACCACCGGGGTGTTGGGGAGCGCGCTCTGGACCGCGGTAACGGTATCGAACCCCCGACTGTCGGGCAGGTTGAGGTCGAGAAGGACGACCTGAAACCGTTCCGAGGCCAGGCGTTCGAGCGCGGGGGCCAGTCTCTTCTCCACATGGACCTCAAAATCCGGCTCGATGGACCGCTCCAGTGCCGCCTCTATCAGGACCGCGTCGCCCGGATTGTCCTCGATCAGTAAGACCAGTACGACCTCCCGGTTGGTTGAAGACTCGGAGAGAGGGGCCACCAACATATCCTCTGTTCACCTGGGACCCCCTGAGATTTATAGGCATGGTCGTCGGACGGGACGCCCCTCGCTGGCCCGCTCCGGTCCCTCCCACCGTTCATGGATGTTCATCGGAGGCCTGCCTCCAGCCGGAGGAAGTTTTTATCCCCGCCGCATCCTATCGGCCTGCGGAGATTATGATGAAGGACATGATCAAGTGGGACCTGTCACAACTGGTGGACGATAGCGGCGCCGATCCTATCATCGCCGCCCTTGACCGGATGGTGGCCGACGCCGGCAAGTTCAGGGAGAGATACCAGGGCAAGATCACCGCCCTCGATGCCCCCGGGGTGCTGGCGTTCCTCGAGGAGCGCGATTCCCTGTTCGTCCGCCACGAGGGGCCGATCATGTTCTGCCAGCTCATGTACTCCGCCGACTCCACCGACCCGGTGGCCAAGCGGCTGAACGATGCTGTGCGCAAGGCCGGCACCAGGGCCGGTCAGGAGATGGCCTTCTCCGACATCGAGCTGGGTCAGCTGCTGAAGAAGGTGCCCGCACTGGCCGATGACCCGATGCTCAAGGAGTACGGCCACTACCTGGAGAGGGTCCGGGCCCGGGTCCCCCACCTGCTGTCGGAAACGGAGGAGAGGCTGATAATGGCCAAAGACCAGAACGGCGTGGACGCGTGGTCCCAGCTGCAGCAGGACTGGCTCTCCACTAGGACTTTCAGGATGACCGTCGACGGCGAGGAGAAGGACCTCGCCTACGGGGAGGTGATCAGCTTCTACTCCGACCCTGACCGGGAGAAGAGGCGCAGCGCCAACAGCATCGTTTACACCAAGCTCGGTCAGGACGATATCCTGTGGTCGTCCGCGGTCCGGTCCATCTGCGCCGACCACCTGCACATGTGCGAGTGGCGTAAATACCAGAACCCGATCGACCCCAGCCTGCTGGATAACGACGTGGAGGCCGGGGCGGTCGATGCGCTGATGAGGGTCATGCGCTCCAACGCCGGTACCTACCGCCGCTACCTCCGCCTAAAAGCCAAGCTGCTCGGGCTTGATGTCCTGGGCAACTGGGACCTGCAGGCCCCCCTGCCCGACGCGCCCGACCGCCGCTATGACTGGGCCGCCTCCAGGGAGACCGTCACCAGGGCCTATAACGCCTTCGACCCTCAGTTCGCTCAATGGGTCGGCGAGATGTACGACCGTGATCATCTTGACGCCGAACCGCGGAAGGGGAAGGCCAGCGGGGCGTTCTGCTCCTACTGGTACTCGGGCAAGAGCGCCTACATCCTGCAGTCGTTCAACGGCCGGAGGAGCGACGTGTATACCCAGGCCCACGAGCTGGGACATGCCATACACGCGTACCTGGCCTCGAGGGCCCAGAAGCTGAGCAACTTCAGCGCCGGTTCCTGCATCGCGGAGACCGGGTCGATATTCGGGGAGCTGCTGCTCACCGACCAGCTGCTGAAGGAAGCGACCTCCGAAGAGGAGCAGCTGGCGGTATTGGACACGGTATGGGACGAGTTCGGGATGGCCGCCTTCCAGGTCAGCGCCCGGTTCCATTTCGAGCAGAGCATGTATGACGCCATCAAGGGCGGTAAGGTGCTGGACGGTGAAACGGTTGCCGCCCTGTGGACCAAGGCGCGCGATGATGTCTACGGCGATGCGGTGCAGTGGCTTCCGGAGATGAAGTGGGAATGGACGATGAAGATGCACTACTACATCCCCAATTACCGCTTCTACAACTATCCCTATGTCTTCGCCCAGCTGTTCGTGTTCGCCCTGTACCGTCTGTACCAAGAGCAGGGAAAGGCCTTCGTCCCGAAGATGAAGGCGTTGCTGTCGGCGGGGTCCAGCCGCTCCCCGGCCCAGCTGGCGGAGGACCAGGGGTTCGACATCACCACCGAGGAGTTCTGGCAGAAAGGCATCGATCAGGCCGAGGCGTTCCTGGAGCGCATGGAGGAGCTAGCGGGCAAGGGAGGACGGAAGTAGTGGATCGCCGACGAGGTGGCGGCAGACCCGGCGCTGCGGCCCGGCCGTACCGTGACCGTCTCGCTCATACCTATTCCATCGTCGCCCGGGACCCTGTGACCGGGGAGATGGGGGCGGCGGTGCAGTCCCACTGGTTCTCCGTAGGCAGCATCGTCACCTGGGGGGAGGCCGGGGTAGGGGTGGTGGCCACCCAGTCGATGACCAATCCCTCCTTCGGCCCCCGGGGGCTGGAGCTGCTGCGCCAGGGTACGGACCCCGCCGGGGCGGTGAAGGAGATGATATCGGCCGACGAAGGCCGGGAGGTCCGCCAGCTGGCAGTCCTCGATCTCAAGGGCCGCGGGGCGGCGTACACCGGCAGCAGGTGCATCCCCCGATGCGGACACATCGTCGGCGAGGATTTCTCGGTACAGGCGAACATGATGTCCTCCGACCAGGTGTGGCCGGCCATGGCCAGAGCCTTCGAGGAGACCCCCGGCCCCCTGGCCGAGCGGATGGTGGCCGCCCTGGTCGCGGCCGAGGACGCGGGAGGGGACTTCCGGGGCAGCCAGTCGGCCTCCCTCCTGGTGGTGAAGGGCACCGCCACCGGCCATCCATGGGAGGACCGCCCCATCGATCTGAGGGTCGAGGACCATGCCGACCCGGTGGGCGAGCTGGGCCGCCTGCTGAGGGTCCACCGTGCCTATGAGGATATGAACGAGGGCGACCTGGCGGTGGAGAAGGGCGACATGGCCCGTGCCCTGAGGCTTTACGGCTCGGCCCGGGAGAGGTGTCCGGACAACGAGGAGATGGTATTCTGGACCGCGGCCATGCTGGCCAGCAATGACCGGCTGGACGAGTCGGTCCCCCTCTTCACCCAGGTCTTCCACCGCAATCCGAGGTGGAGGGAGGCGCTTCCGGACCTGGCCCGCCTGGGCCACGTGCGCATCGAGCCGGAACAGGTGGAGCGAATCGTTCGCCTATGAAGCGACCTCGTCCCCCTTCCCCACGACCATACCCAGCTTTCGCGACCTCAGGTAGAGGAGGGCGACCGACGACGAGGCGATGACGCCCCCGGCGAGGGTCCAGGCGAGGGGGATGCCCGCCTCCCCGGCCACGAAACCCAGTACAACGCTGCCGGCCAGCCCGCCACCCTGCATGACCAGGGACTGGAACGACAGCATAGTGGAGCGCTGTTCGGTGGGGACCTCCTCGTGGAACATGGCCCCGTATGGTGAGTTGGTCATTCCAACCACAAGGTACGTGGTCAGGTACAGGGCGGCGAATGAGAGTATGTGGGCCTGCATCGCCAAGATGAACATCGATATGCCCATGGCGATCGTCAGCAGGGCCATCACCAGGGCGTTGTCGTTGCCCAGCCTGGCGCAGATGGGGGTCACCAGGGCGGACCCGGCCGCGGTTATGAGGAAGTACGCCGCGGCCAGGACCCCGAGGACCCAGGTCTGCGCAGTTCCTCCCATCACCTCTCCCACCCGGGGCTGCCACAGAAGCTCGAGGCCGGTGATGGCGAAGCCAAAGGCGACCATCACTCCCAGGAGGATGAGGACGGTCCGGTTCCTGACTCCATAGGTCAGGGACGCGGATACGACCACGGGGACCTGTCGGAAGCCGTCGGCCAGCGCGCCTCCGTCCTTAACCATCACCGTTTCCTTGATGACCGACCGGGTGAGCACGATCTGCATGAGGTCGGCGAACAGGACCACAACAAGGTTGGCAGCGTAGATGGAGGTCCCCAGGCTCGCGTTCATCATCGTCCCCAGGGTCATGGGGAGGGCCCCGCCGATAAGCGAACCGGCGCCGAGGCCGAGAGGGACGAACACATTGGCCTTGGCCAGTGCCTGCTGCAGGTTGCCCTGGGGGTTGGCGGCCTTGAACTCGTCCACGAACCATGCGTCGATGGAGCCCGAGCTTAGAGCCCTTCCGATGCCCATCACCAGGGCGGCCATCGCCACCGTCAGGTAGTCGGACGAGAATATGAAGAGGAGGACCGCGGCGATGTGCACCGCGACCGAGATGATGTAGATCTTCCTTCGCCCCAGGCTGTCGGCCAGCCCTCCGGTGGGAAGCTCCAGGAGAACGGTGGTGCCGGAATAGATCGCCAGAACGGTCCCTGCCTCGAAGATCGTAAGACCTTTGTCCAGCACCATCAGGATGAGGACGGGGAAGATCAGCCCCACGATGAACCAGTGGGCGGTCTGGTTGATGAGATACGCACGGAGGGGGCCGCTCGCCTTGCGGCCGGGGAAGGCCATGCTCAGTAATGGAAATGAAGCTAATAATCCTTGCACTGGCCGCTCGTTGGGAACAGAACGCCGTCCGCCTCGGCGGTACTTGATCGGGAGAAGGTGCCTGCGCTGACGTCGGACCACGGCCCCCTGACCGCAGACGTTGCGGTCAACTCATTTATACGATGAACGGGGGACGTGGGCAAGGCGGTTATGCCGCCAGGATCGTGAGGACATGGTAACGAAAACGACCCACGAGAAGCTGTCCGAGGCAGGTAAGAAGGGTGCTGCCGAGAGATGGTCATCGGGACGGGAGATCAGCGACCAGACCAGGGCCAAGCTGTCCGAGGCCGGCCGCCGGGGGGCGGAGGCCCAGCCGAGGGAGGCCAAGGTCCTGGGTGGTGAGAGAGGAGCGGCGGCCAGGTGGTCCTCAGGTAAGGAGATATCTGGGGAGACAAGGGCCAAGCTGTCCGAGGCGGGAAAGCGGGGGGCGGCGGAGCCCCGGGAAGGAAGGACGGTGAACGAGAGGCGTCCCTCCGCGGGGTCAACGAAAGGGGACGGGCATTAATCCGACCCAAAGGGCCGGCCAGTCCCAACCTTCTCCAGAAAGGCTTATACTCGCCAGCATTCATTGATAGATGCGTGGAAGAAACGAGCACCGAACGGTCAGCGATCAATCGATGGACCGTCACCGGCACTCTGTTGGTCGGTCTGGGGGCAGTGGGTGCGGTGGTCCCTGTGATGCCCTCCGCACCCTTCCTGGTATTGGCCGCCAGCTGTTATGCCCGGGGCTCACCGAGGGCATACCGGTGGCTGACCGGCAATCGATTATTCGGTTCCCAGCTGAAGAGCTACCAGGAAGGAAGGGGACTGAGCCGGTGGGCCAAGACCGGAACCGTCCTGTTCATGGCCGGGGGACTGACATTCTCAGCGGCGCTCATGCATTTCGATCCCCTGATGATCGTCCTTCTGGCAGGGGTGGGGATCGCCATCTCCGCGCACATCCTGACACTTAAGACCTCTCGGGACTAGGGTGATCAAAGGTGTCGGCTGATCTCCTTGTCCAGGGCCCTGAGGGTGTCCCGCACCGCGCCGGGAGCGCGGACCTCCAGGGTCAGGGCGTCCTTGGGGCACAGGTGGGTGCATCTCGTGCATCCCCTGCATCCCTGCTCGTCGACGACCGCCCTGCCTTCCTCAATCCTTATGGCGCCGAAGCGGCAGAAGCCCTTGCGGACGCAGGCACCGCATCCGGTGCACCTCTCCTGACGGACCAGGGCCCGGACGCCGGGCACCTTGACGTATTTTCCAGCTATGTTCCAGGACCGCCTGAGGGCGGAGCGTCCGAGGACCGAGACAGGGTTCTCATAACGGGGGTCGATGGCCAACTGATCTACCTCATCGCGAACGGGCTCAGGACCCGCCCGCGTATACAATGGGATGAGGTACTTAGACCTCACCTCTGTTCCTACGAACTCTCGAGGACGATCGAGGCGCTGCCCATCTTCCAGCCCGACAAACGGGGCCAGACCGATCGGGCTAGTGAGATGGAGGGCGTGGATCTCAGACCGTGACCCTAGGAACAGGCATCCCCTGTTGTTAAATATCGACGCCTCCAATTCAATTGTAGAGGAGGTCCCTGCCCCTGGCCGAGCGTTAGGGAATCGAGCCGGCGGCGCCGGGCCGCGGCCGCAGGGTCGGGACGATCGGATACCCATCGAGCAGCTCGGGCCAGGGCCCGGGATCTGGAGCGTTCAAGGGGAAAATGAACCATGGACGATGACCTGACGGGGGATCACATGATACTGCTGGCAGATGACGATAGCAGTTATGCTTTCTTCATCTCCGAACTGCTCTGCATCTACTGGAGAACGGTATCGCTGCACCATGTCACCGACGGGGAGAAGGCCATCCGTTTCCTTGTTGCCGCCCCCGACAGCAACCTCCCCGATGTGGTGCTGCTCGATCTGAACATGCCCCGAATGGGCGGTCTTGAGTTCCTTCAGAAGAGGATGGGCGACCTGCGCCTCTCGTCCGTGCCGACGATCGTCCTCACCAGCTCCAGATCGTCCCACGACAGGACCATGGCGGAGGAGCTGGGGGCGGACCTGTTCATTCAAAAGCCGGGAAGCATGGACGAGGCCGACGGGATGATCGAATCGATCAGGGCGTACCTCCGATGATCATCGTATGCGGCATCGTTAGGGGCCTGGAGAGCATTGGCTAGGATGGATGGTAGCGGTGCAACAGCATTATCATCATCCTGCTTCATTTTATCTTGCTAACGGGGACCGGGAAATCGTCGGATATGAACCTAGGCTTGGGAAAGGGTCAATGAAAATGGTCGGCTCATCAATCGGTTTCGTGAACGATCGCAGGACGCGAGGTCCTGAAACATGCCCCAGTGATGACAGCCCCCTTACCCTTAACGGACCGGCTCATACCTCGTTCATCGAATACAGGCGGTCCCTCCCATGACCAAGTTGAAGGTCCTCCTGGTGGAGGACAATGCCGCCGATGCCATCATCATCAAGGAACTTGTAAAGGACACCGGCATCACCAGCTCCATAGTCTGGTTAAGGGACGGGGAGTCGGTCATCGAACACCTGCAGGATGATCCGGCCATCGACGCCATCATCCTGGACCTCAACATGCCCAGGCTGGACGGTCACGCTCTCATCGAGAAGCTCCGGGAACAGGGAGTGCTGAACAAGACCACGGTCATCGTGATGACCGGCTCCTCCTCCCCCATCGACCGGGACAGGGTCCGGAGGGCCGGGATCAACAGCTATCTCATCAAGCCCATGGGGGTGAGGGAGATGGACGAAACGGTCAATGCTCTGAGGTCCATCTTCAGAAGCTCCCGCGCGTGCCGGGCCTGAGACCGTCTTAGGCATCTCCGCCGGTCAACTTAAGACCGAGGATGCCGGCCACCACCAGACCGATGCAGGCCAAGCGCAGCACGTCCTTCGATTCGCCGAAAAGGACGATGCCCAGGATGACCACGCCGACCGATCCTATGCCGGTCCAAACCGCGTATGCCGTGCCGATGGGCAGGTCCTTGGTGGCCATCATGAGGAAGTAAAAGCTGAGGATAAAGGATATGATCGTCGCGATGGTGGGAACGAGCTCCTTGAACCCGTTGGAGTACTTCAGCCCAATGGCCCAACCGATCTCAAATATTCCGGCGATCAGAACATAGGTCCAGCTCATTCCGGATGCTATTATATCCAGCTATTAAAAGGACAGGGTTTTATGAACAAGTGGCTCGGTCCATCCGATCGGGGCATGGGCCCACGAACGAGTTCCCTCCTTCTAAAACGATAAGTTCTAGAGCCCCAACTTAATTAAATTATCGAAAAAGATATCGGTTCGCCAGATTTCTTCAACGAACCTTTTTGTACTGGTCACTGAAAAGGTGTTACCGGTGACCACCATTACCGAAATAAAATGCCCCATTTGCAAGGAGAGACTGTCAGGGACGGGCCCCGAAGATCTCAGCGCCGTCCTTAAAAGCCATCTTGCCGCCGTCCATGAAATGACCAGGTTCGGGTCCCAGCGGGAGGGCACGACCTCGACGACCCAAACCGAGCGGAGCGAGCTTCCGGCCTGGAATCAGGGAGGAAGTTCGATGCTAACCGCCGAGGAGGAGAACCAGCGGCGGATGTTCGCGGCAGGGGCCGCATCTTCGGCCTCGTCCACGAGCACCCTGGAGAGGCAGGTTGAAACGTGGAGCCCCAAGGACTCGACCATGCTGACGCCCGAGGAGGCGAAGCAGCGGGATATCGTCACGACCTTCAGGTCCTCAGATGTGGCCCCGGGCAGCGAAGAGCGCGCCGTGGAGACGTGGAGCGGGAAGGAGCCGACCATGGAGGGTGATGACCGTTACATCCAGAAGGTCGAGCAATGGAAGGATCCCCGGGAAGCGGAGACCCACACTGAGAAGCACGCGGGCGACTGGAAGCCGCATGATGAAGGACACACGGAGGAATCCGAGAGGCTCAAGCGGTCAGCCACCGAGTGGAGGGACCCCCGCACCGGTGAGGCGATGGGCGGAAAGAGCATGACCGAGGCTTCCCACGGAGGGGGCACCTGGCACCGCATGGTCAGCCGCGGGGAGATGACGATGTTCCTCGCCTGTCCCATCTGTGGCAACGCCGTGTACGGAAGCGACGACGATGACCTCTCAGATGAGCTGAGGTTCCACTTCCGGGACGAGCACAACATCAGAAGGAGATGAGAACGATCAGAGGGCCCCTGGCCCTCCCTTTATTTTTAAAATACTTATTTGTTAAAAGATGATGAGGACCGCTGCCTTGCCAAGCACGGAATCTGCCCCGGCCAGCGGTCCTTTGCGTGGGTCTACGCCCTGATCATCGTTCTGAGCCCGAGGTCGCTGAACAGATAGGTCGAGAAGCCCGTTCCCCCGCGTTCGATGGCCGACCGGCGGAAGGCCATGAACGACTCGTCAGGGACCACTACGGCGACAGGGTAGCCCTCCGCGGCCGCGTTGGTATAGTCCTTCACCGCTCCAGGCCTCTTCCAGCTGTCATCGGTCTCGATGAACTCCAGGCCGACCACCCGTTCGTCCTCGTTCAGGATGGAGAGTATCCCCCACTCCGAGACATCGTCGGTGTATATGCTGTACCTGACCACGAGGTCCGGGTTCCTTGACGCCACTCCCTCGGCACGGTCCACCAATGCGCTTCGTATGTCTATCATCTTGATCCCGTCAAGACGTCCTAGCTCATGGTATAACAAAGTTGCCTCACTAACGACACCCAAAGCGCGGTCCGTAGGCCTGAAGAGGGTCCAGGACCGATCGGCAATTCCAGGAGGGGGCTCCGCAGAGAGAAAAAAAATGAACGGCCGGCGGGAACGATGTCCCGGGTCCGGCCTGGGGTTTCTCACTCGGTCTGGGCCAGGCATGCCAATCGCGGCAGCCAGACCTTAAACTGGGTCAGCTCCCCGTCCTGCACCTTCAGGAGGACGTGGGTGCCGATGTTCAGCTCGATGTCCTCTCCAGTGGAGAGAGCGCCGTTGACGTGGAAGGTCATCTTCATTTCGTCAGGTAGTTCCCCGTCATAGGACAGATATCCTTCGGCCATGAGCTGTGCGTTCTTCAGATCGAACGTCAGCTCCGGCATCCCGTCCATGCTGAGCATAATGGTGCCGTGCCATGCCAGGTGGACCTTGGCCTACAGCCCCTCCGCCCGTTCGGTCACCATGGCATTGACATGGACCTTGCTGTCCAGCGATACCCGGACCTCGGCGGTCGGGTCGATATCGTCCAGCCACTCCTCGGGGACCAGTTCGATCAGCCACATGAGATCGGGGTCGGCCAGTTCCTCCAGGGTGAAGGACATGTCCGCGTCCACCCGCTCGTTCAGGACCAGTTTCGAGGCCCCACCGTTCTGAGGTGAGGTCGCCAGGGCCGTAGAGGTCGCCGCGACCAACATGATCGTTGCCGCGTGGCACGTTATAACCGTGTTCAAGCCTTTCATTTGAGTCATCTGTCGCCGTTGGCGACGGACGTTCTGCCTTCCCCGGGTTTATAATTCAAATTATGATAAAACACCGCCGCACGATATGGTGGGGTCGGAGTACTGGGTGGAGGGGGGGCCCCGGCCCTACCGTCGTCCCCTCTTGAGGCGATAGGCATAGACCGATCCGCCGGCCAGCAGCACCACCGCCACCGCGCCGACGGCCATGGTCACCGGGAACCCCTTGTCCGGAGGGCCGGAAGGACCTGTGCCCGGCCCGGTGGGGATGTCCAAGTCCACCACCTTGGTCAGGTTGAATGTGGCCCCCGCCGAATCGGTCACCATCAGGGAGATGGTGTGATTGCCCCCGCTCCGGAACAAGTGCTCGACCCTGGTACCGGTGGCGGTCCCCCCGTCGCCAAAGTCCCAGGCGAAGCTCAGCTCCCCTTCCCCGCCGTAGGAGGCGGAGGCGTCGAAGGTGGCCTTCAGGCCGCTCACGGTGTGGGTGAACACCCCGACCGGGGGCATGCTCCATTGCGCATTGTCCAGCAGGTACGCGTACACCAGGCCGTCGCTCGAAGCGAGATACATCACGTTGTCCGAGATGGAGGGGGAGGCGAGCACCCTCCCGGCCGGGTCAAGGTCCTTGGACCACAACGTCCGGCCGGAACCGTCGACGGCCGTCAGCTTGCTCCCGGCCTCGTCGGTGACTATGAAGGTCATGCCGCTCACCGCCACCGGGGAGCCTGCCTGGGCGCTGGGCAGCGGCGTGGTCCATCGCAGGGTGCCGTCGAGCGATAATGAAGCCAGGCCCTGAGAGGTCAAGGCCACGATCCCGTCGGAGGTGACCGCCGGAGAGCCGTCCGCGGTGCCGGTGGCGGTGCTCCACAGCCTGCTGCCCTCGTAAGTGTACGCGGCCACTCCGCCCGTTCCGCTGCTCCCTCCGTCAGAGAAGGCGACCGCGATCCGGTCTCCCAGCGCGGTCGGTGAGCCGAGTATGGCGCCGCCCACGTCCGCGCTCCACTGCTGCCCGCCGCCATCGGCGGCCAGGGCATAAAGGTTCCCGTCCCCGCCACCGACCAGCAGAAGATCGAGGTCCAGCGCCGGGGACGACGCGATGGTCGTGGGCAGGGTGGTGCTCCACACCCTGGTCCCGCTCTGCCTCAGGGCCACGATCTGCCCGTCGCCGGCGGCGACGATGATGAGGTTTCGATAGGTCAGCGGGGACGCCGTGATCGCCGAACCGACATTGTAGTTCCACAGCGCGTCCCCGGTCTCAGAGTCGAACGCGTACAGCCGCCCGTCGGCGGAGGGTACGAACACGGTGTAGTTCCACAGGAGGGGCGCCGCGACCTGATGCCCCTTCCCGACGTCCGCCTCCCACAACACCTCGCCGGCGATGTTCATGCAGAAGAGGGTGGAGTTGGTGACATAGGTCTCCCCAACCATCTGACCGCTGCTCACCGCGTACAGCCTCCCCGCGGCCGATACCACTGTAGCGTCCACGGCCCCGTTGCCCAGGTCCTTGGACCACTTCGGCTCGGCGTTGGTGGCCTGATAGCTGAGCATGCTGCCGGTGTTGGTGAAGTCCCGCCGCTCGCTTATCCACGGGTCCCGGTGGTCCGGTGTGGCTACTGGGGGGCCGATGTACGGGTCCCGGACCAGGATGAGGGCGATCGCCTCGGTGTTGTACGCGTCGACGCCGTCGAGGAGGGTGTCGGAGAAGTGCCAATCGTTGGTGCTGTCATCCCAGGTCCACAGCCTCCAGAAATCGTAGGGTGCGTTGGCGTCGTACGATCCGGCGTAACCGTCCACGCTGTAGATGTAGTTGCCATATGGCGCGAAGTACCCGTGGGTCTCGCTGAGCCCGAGCATGGAGGTGGCGTTGAGGAACACGTCAAAGCCGTCCATGCCCTCGGTAACCGGCACGTCCGCCCATTCCATCCGGCCGTTCCCGAAGTCGATGAGCATGGAGCAGGTGCGCTCGCCGTCCGCCGCGGTAACGCTGGACGCCAGGGGTACGGTGAGCAGCAGGGCGAGGCAGATGAGCACGGCCGCTTTCCTCAGCTCAGGACCTCCCATCAACTTTGAACAGAACGGTCGGGGGCATTTTACTCTTCTCACAAAAGTCTCATCATATAAGACCGTTCCCACCGGAACAGGCCGGCCACATGAACAAAGCTGGACTATATGTCCAATGTAGACCGTCGAGCATCTGGACGTTGATAATTATCATGTCACTGTAATATCAACTTCGATATTGACAGAAAAGCTGTTATATGGTCAATCCTTGTGCAGAGAACGATCAGCGTGAGAGGACGACCGCTCCTTTTGGCCCTGGCCGCCACCGCTTTCATGATCTTACTGATCTTTACCCCGGTATCCGGATGGACAGGGGGTGGCGGAAATAGCAACTATCAGGCAGGAGACTGCAGTTGCCACGGCACGGTCAGCACAGCTACCGTGGCCATGACCGCTTCCTCCACCGTTCTGGCACCCGGTCAGCAGGTCACCGTCACGGTCACCGTCACCGGCGGGGAGACCCCTAACGGCGCCCCCCTGGGAGCCATGGTCCTGTCCAAGCTCAGCGGCAGCAGGACCATGCCCACCGACAACGGATGGAAGATCGTCTCCGATTCCTTCGGGACAGCGGTGAACTACAACGAAGTGGCTTACACCGGCAGCGCGACCTTCACCTGGACGCTGGAAGCCCCCAAGACCCCTGGCACCTACACCCTGTACGCGAGGATGGAGAACAGCGCCGCCGGGGTCGCCTACTATAAGGATTACAGCGCCGGACTGGCCTTCACCGTCGCGCAGGGCGCGGGCGATGGCTCCGCGATGCTGGCCATCGTCACCCCGGCCGCCGGGTCCACTCTCGCCGGTAATGTGACCGTCGACGCCACGGTCATCCCCGCGGACGGCCGGAGCATCGCTTCCTCCGATCTTCTGATCGATGGTTCCCTCGTCGGCAGCAAGGACGATTCGCCTTATTCCTGGACCGTGGACACCTCTTCGCTGAAGGACGGAGAACACAGCATCAACGTCATCGCCACCGACGACAGCGGGAGGAAGATCTCCAATGAGGTCAACGTCACCGTGTTGAACGGCGGCGCGCTCCTGCAGTCGATCCAGCAAGGTGACTGGATAACGGCGGACATAGGGTTCCTGGCCATCGTCGGGGTCCTGGTCATGGCGGGAACGGGGACGCTCAGGAGAAAGAAATGGCTTTGAAGATGCCATCGACCAAACTCCCCTCGCTGAAGCTGGAGAACATACCCCGGCCCGATCTCAAGGGCCTATCTCTGGGAGGCAGGATCAAAGTCCCCAAAGTGGTGAAGAGGAACATCGAGCGGTACCTCGGGCTGGTGGCGGGCTTCTTCCTTTTCGTGGCCCCGTTCGCCGTGTTCACCTCCATCGCCTACTTCCTGGTCGGCGCGGAGGGAGAGGCCAACATCCACTCCATCTGCTACAAGCTTCCACTGGACTGGCTGATAACCGGGTCGACGCCGACGACCATCGGGCCGATCGCGGTCGCTTTCGTCATAGGCGTTCTGGTGATCGCACTGGTGTTCGGTCCGCTGTTCTGCGGACGGTTGTGCCCGGTGGGCGCCATCAGCGAGTTCGTGAGCCGGATCGTGCCTCTTCCCCACCGCTTCAGGATGAGGATCAGGAGCACCAGGATCACTGCCAGCCTGAGATACGGATTCCTTGCCGGCTTCGTGATCATGGGCTGGCTGGCCAGCGGCCATATCGCCGAGTGCACCTACGGGGTGGAGCTGGGAAGGTACTGCAGCTCCTCTCTGCTGGAGTTCATGTCCCTGGGAGCGTTCACCGGGGCGGTCCCGGCCAACTACTGGAACTCCGGGCTGCTCATGACCCTGGTGGTATGGCTGTTCCTCGGCGGGGTCATGATGGTCGGCGGACGGGGCTGGTGCCTGTTCTTCTGCCCCCTGGGAGCGATGTCCGGCATCTCCCATGCCATAGGCTCGCGACTCGGTCTATACCGCATCGAGCACGACGGCTCGAAGTGCCGCAACTGCCGGAAGTGCGAGGTCAGCTGCCCCATGTGGGCCATCGACGAGGACCGGACGGTGGAACCGTCGCTGTGCATGGGATGTCGGGAGTGCGTCAACAACTGCTCCTTCGGAGCCTACCGCGGTAACGTCGGCCGGAACGGATTGAAGATCAGGGGCGCGGTCACCAACCTCATGGGGCGCATAAAGGCCACTGGGGCGTTCCTGTTCGCCACCTCGACCGCCCCGGTGGCGGCGATCATCGCCGGCCCCTGCTCCTCGGTCGGCTGCGCGGCCTGCCCCCTGGGCGGGGCGTGCGCGGTGGCGATGCCGATCCTGTTCGGCGGCGTCCTCCTGTCCCGCTCCTCGGGCCGTTTCCGCCGGTTCCTGGCTTCGGTGCGCCGCCGGCTGAGGGATCGAGGAAAGGACTAAAGAGGGCTCGGAGCATGGAGTAGTAAGATGAGCATCGGCGACGTCCTGCTGGTCCTCGCGGCGCTGTCCGCCCTCGTTGCCTGCACGGCCGGAGCGTTAAGGCTGCGGCGTGACGATGCGAGGCTGGACGCAGTGTCGCGGTACGCCTCCCTCCTGGCGTTCGCGTCGATCACCGCGTCTCTGTTGCTGTTATGCTACCTGTTCCTCACGTCGGACATGAGCTACGAGTACGTGTGGTCCCATTCCCATACCGCCCTCGACCCCTTCTACAAGCTGGTAGGAGTGTGGGCCGGAGGAGAGGGCGGCCTGGTGCTGTGGACCTGGTTCATGGCCGCCTTCCTGGCGGCGGAGGTGGTGCTGGAAAGGAAGCGGGCCCTGAACGCCCGGTTCTCCTCCGCGTTCCGGGTGAGTGCGGGCTCCATCGTGCTGCTGTTCTCCCTCATACTCATCGCCGCTGGACTGTTCTCCCCGACCGGCGAGCTGGAGCTGATGCTGCGCCCTGACGGGGCGGGGATGAACATGGCGCTGCAGACCATCGAGATGGCGCTGCACCCCCCGCTGGTGTTCGCCGCCTACGCTGCCTGCCTGATCGTCTTCTCGGCCGCCCTGGGGCGCTTCCTCGTCGACGAGAGGGAGTGGATGGCGATCGCGCTGCCGTGGGCCCGCATCGCCGGCCTGCTGCTGTTCCTGGGCATCGCCGTGGGCGCGGTGTGGGCCTACTACGAGCTGGGATGGGGTGGGTTCTGGGTGTGGGACCCGGTGGAGACGGCATCCCTGCTGCCTACCGCGGCCATCATCGCCTTCCTTCATTCCTACCGCTCGAAAGCCGCCCGCGACGGGTACCTGCTGCCGTTCCTGGGCATGCTGTCCTTCGTGCTCGTCCTGCTCTCGTCGTTCATCACCCGCACCGGGGGGCTGTGGGGTTCTTCCGTGCACACCTACGGCAGCTCGGTCAACGGTTCGATCGAAGCGCGGTTCATCGCCGTCCTTACCGGGGACATGAGCATCATGGGCCTGTTCACCGTCATCATGGTGCTGTTCGCCCTGTCGTTGTACCTCGCCTACCGTTCCGCCTCCAGGCTGGGAGACGAGGGGCGGGTGGAGAACAGCGTCCTGATGCCCGTCGCCCTCCTGCTCATGTACGTCGCGCTGCTGCTCCTGCTGCTGATAAAGAACACCGGACTGGACCAGGGGCAGAACTTCATCGAGTTCACCGAGAAGACCACCCTGCTCTCCTTCGCTATGATGACCGCCCTGGTCTTCGGGCTGCTGGACGGGAGGATCAGACGCCGGAGGGCGCTGATGGCCAGCGGCACGGTCGCCGCGGTGGCCACAGCGTCCGCGGTGGCCACTCTGCTCGCGGGCTTCCCCTGGCTGGTCGGGTTGGTTCTCCCCCCGGCAGCGGCGATCATAGCCATTTCGGCATGGCGGATCGCATCGGACCGCGGGGGCAAGATGAAACGGCTGGCCCGCTCGGGCGGCCATCTCGTTCACGTGGGGGTGGCCCTGGTGCTGCTCTGCTTCATCATCTCCTCGACGTTGCAGGCCTCGCTGCCCGACGGAGCGGAGCCGATGAGCATCGGTGATGAGATAACCTTGGGCGACCGGACCATCGCTCTCTCGGACCTCACCATCCGGCCATGGACGTCCTCCACCGGTGAGCCTGGAGAGGTCCGCACCGCCACGTTCATCATCTCTTCAGGCGGCTCCGCCCGCACGGTCACCGTCTCCAACAACTACCAGAACACCTCGTCCGGAGCGGTCCTGGTCCATGCCAGCACGGCCATCCTCAACGGCCTGGCCGAGGACGTGTACCTGAGCTACGAGTGGATGAACAATGGAACCGCGGCGGTACAGGCCCGGGTCATCCCCATGGTCAGCGGAGTTTGGGCCGGGCTCGCCATCGCCTCCGCGGGCATGGCCATAGCCCTGTTCGGCCGCGGCAGGGAGACGGACCTGGTGCCCAATGGGTGATGGCGATCGCACGATCGCCCCTCGGTGGCCCAGGACCGCATGGGACACGAGGCACGGTCGCGATCGATGATACCAATAGTGATAGTTTTATAAACTGACGAAAAATTAAATGTCCAAGGAGGCAAAATATGTCCAAGAAGCCGACTCCAAACGACAACCGCTCGAACACCAAGAACCCGAACAACTCTGCTAACAAGGCCGCGGTGGACAACCGCAGCACTCAGTTGAACCCTCAGCATCAACCGTCCAAGGGACCCAAGAACAAGAAGTGAGCCTGAGAGGCTCCTAAACCTTTTTCTGTTCACTTCTATAATGAAAACGATCGCCGAAGGGATGGCCTCGTGGCGGAGGACCGTGAGATCAGATCCCTTACATAGCAAGCCCATACCATACTGCTATAGGCCGTTCTGCGATATCGTGTCGAGCCCACATGACCCGCGTGACCTTCACCAACCTTCTCAACAAGGGACTGGACCTCTATCACCAGGGCCGGTTCGAGGAAGCCTACCAGTTGATGACCGAGAACGCCGGGCACGTTCCCAGGAACGATGCCCAGGTATACGATTTCCGGGCCTCCCTGGCCTGCCGCGCCGGACGGCCGGACCATTGCCTGGAACTGTTGACCGAGGCGGTGATGGACAAGGGGTGCTGGTATTCCCAGGAATATCTCACCGAAGATGACGACATCCGCCCGGCGGCCGCGCTGCCGGGGTTCGCGCGCCTGTTGGACGTATGCGCGGAGAGGGAGCGGCAGGCGAGGGACGAGTGCGTCAGCGACGTCCTCCATGCCCGGAGGGGGGCGAGGGACGTGCGTTCGCCGCTGATCATCGTCCTGCACGGTAACGCGCAGAACGCCCACATCGCCCAGGAGGACTGGGGAGCGGGGGAGCACGAACTGGACATGGCGTTCGTGCGGTCCTCCCAGATCATATTCTCCGACGCCTACGTGTGGACTGATCTGGACCGGGGGACCGCCGATCTCAAGGAGCAGGTTGGCAAGCTCCGCGGGTCCGGAGAATTGGAAGGCAGGGAGGTCATCATCGCCGGCTTCTCCGCCGGAGCGAGACTGGCCCTGCACGCTGTGCTGAACGATCACGTCCGGGCCGACGGCATGGTCCTTGTCGGCCCCTGGCTGCCGGAGATCGATGACTGGCTGGATCCAATCCTCCGGGCCAAGGACCGCGTGCGGGGCGCAAGGATCATATGCGGCGACCGGGACGAGGACTGCCTCCCCGGGTCGAGGAAGCTCCATGAAGCCCTAGACAGAGCCGGTGTTCCATCACTTCTTCGGACGGTCGGGGGGATGGGTCACGATTTCCCCGATGATTTCACGGTTACGCTCCCGTCATTGATCAGAGGGCTCCTGGACCGCGATGGGCGCTAGGAAGGGCTGACGCGGGGGTTTGCGGCGGGACGATCATCGCCACAGGCGGCGCCTGAGAGCGTGTGGCTCCCGTAGTTTCATCTCCATGCTTCATGCCCAGAGCACGGGGCGAAGGCGCACCGTCCTCAAGAATCCCCTGGCCCCACCATGGATATGATGTTTGACCTGCAGACAGTTCGCTCACCGAGTGCTCAGGGATATGGTCCACATCCATGGGTAGTGGGGTCCAGGGGGCCGGGTGGCATACTTCCTATGTGGCAGATGCTGCGGAATGCTCGATTTCTAATATGACCGGCTCGGAAATGAATACCACGAACGCTGAGGTCGGCAGCACTGCGCGCACGGCCGGACATTGTCCGAGGTGGACCGCATGGAGGGGAGATGAGGAGCAGAGGAGATAGGAACCCGAACCTTGCTCTCGCCACCGGGCTCCTCTCGATGCTGTCGGTGATCAATGCGTTCATCGCTTTCATCATCATCGATCCTGATATCGCCTACGTCATCGTCATCGTCACTCAATACATCAGCGTCTTCTTCGTTATCAATTTCATCTATCGGCTAACTGTGGCGGATTCGAAGACCCATTATTTCGTCCGCGAATGGGGGTGGCTCGACCTTCTGGCCTGCATACCGTTCATCCAGGTCTTATGGGTCTTCAGGGGCCTTAGGGCGTACATCACCTTCCGCCCGCTGAGCTTAGGGAAGGTCAGGGAGGACGTGAGGAGGGAGGGCGCGGAGTTCGCCCTGTTCACCGCCATCTTCATAGTGATCATCATCCTCGAAGCGTGCTCGGTCATGGTACTTTACTTCGAAAGGATGGCCGCCGATGCACTGATAGTAACGGCCCAGGATGCGTTATGGTGGGCCTACGTGACCATCACCGCGGTAGGTTACGGCGACATGTACCCGGTCACCGAGGGCGGGAGGCTGGCAGGGGTCATCCTGATGACCGCCGGGGTGGGGATCTACGCCACCATCGCCGGATATTTCGCTCATCGGCTCCTGTATCGGAGGTTCGATGGAACGGACAAGAGGTCCGGACCAACCAACGAGGCCGGCCGCTCCCACGAGCTGGATAGGAGGCTCGAAGAGATCGAGGGAATGGGGAAGGAAGTGCTCGAACGGCTGGACCGCGTGGAGCGGCTCATCGGGTCGAACGACCTGGACGTCCCCGTGGATCAGGCGCCTCGCGGTCCCAAGAGTTGATCCCCCCTAACGGCCGTAGCATCCCTTCTCCGCTGCACGTTCGCCTTCCTCTCTGCTACGAGAGACATTTGATCGACCCCGCCCGTTCGGCTCATAAATTGATGAACCGGGAGCGCGATGGGTATGCGCTGCGGGGAAAGGAATGGGCGAGATCAGATACGAGATCGTCAGGGACGGAGGGATCGAGCAGTGCAGGGAGCTGTGCGATGAGCTGATGAGCTTCCAGAGATCGAAGGCGCGCATGCGGCAGGAGCTTTTCGACGCCATGAACTTCGATACCAGGATGAGACCCAGTTACGAAAGGGCGCTGGACAAGCAAGTGGTGGTCGCCAAGGACGACGGCGTCCCCGTCGGGTACGTGCTGTCGACCATTGACTCGATGGAGAGCATGACGAACTCACCCTTCAAGCTCCTTCCCCCTGAGGACGCTCTGCCTCCGAAGATCGGATGCCTCAGCAACCTATACGTCAGGGAAGGATACCGCGGCACCGGCATGGGTTCAAGATTGTTCGACCAGGCCATGGAATGGCTGACCGGCTTCAAGGACGTCGATCGTATCTACGTTTTCATCTCCAACGGCAACGATGCCGCTCACAGATTCTATGCCAAGCGAGGTTTCGTCTACAGCCATGAGGTGCTCGGTGGGTTCATCACGGCGCTGCGTCTTAAGAAGGACCCTTCGATATCAGACCGCAACTCGCGATCGGCGCTCTGAAATAGGCACATATATGCCGGACGAAGAATACCGGTATAAGAGGGGGTGTTCTCATCAAGATCGAGCTGTATCACGCGTCGAAGTACGGGAACGGGGCGAAGGTCGCCGACGAGTTCAAGCGGGTCATGGAGGCCAGGGGCCACCAGGTGAACGTGTATCACATCGACGAGGCGAGCGTAAAGGCCTTGCCTCCGGCGGACCTTTACGTCTTCGGGTCCCCGACCCGGTTTGGCGGTCCGATCGGGGCCATGCGCCGGTTCATCAAGAAGGTCGACCTGCCTCCTGGAACGAAGTACGCGCTCTTCGCGACCCATGGCGGCGTCGCCCCCAACAAGAAGACCGGAAGGATGCCCACAGAAGAGGAGGTAAACCGCGAGAGGAAGACCATTCCGGTCCTGGAGGGGATTCTTGCGGAGAAAGGTCTGGTAAAGGTCGCTGACGCGATCTTCACTGTCGTCCCGACCACCTTGAAGGGCCCGCTGGAGGAAGGCTGGAAGGAAAAGGTCGAGGGGTTTGCGGCGCGTATCGCCCCCTGACCCCCACGATGCGGACAGTTCACGGCTGCGGATCAGGCTCCGGACCTCATATCATGGCACAACCACCACACGATGCCGATGGCCAGCGGGATCCCGAATATGATCGCTATCCACACCATGACCGTGATCACGGAATACACCAGATAGTCGAAGGACCACGTGGCTATGGCGACATCCCAGTTGCCATCAAGGTACACCTTGATGAGGAACCCGATGAAGATAAGGAACGAGAAGGCGTTCCCCCCGCTCGAGCTGCGTGAGCGTTTGCCTCTGAAGGTGTATTCGTTCCTCTCCTCCAGCGGCAGCCTCCTCCACCAAAGCCAGACCACGATCGCGACTATGATCAGGGGAATGCCTATCAGTAACAGCTCCCAGAAGAGGAGGTTCAGCAGGAAGGCCACCATGTTCCCGATGGACCATAGGCCCAACGTGGTCGGCACCAGGCCTGTCGATTGGGCATGGCCCACGAACCATAGGAGGACGAGGATCGCGCCCGCGGATACCAGGATGGCCCCTACCATGAACAACACGATCATGTACCGATGGTTTCTGAAAAATATTCTCCACCTATCGGAACCGTTCTCTGCTCCAGCCGCGGACATCGGAACTCCTCACATTCTCGTCGATCCCTGCTGATGATACTTCGGCTTTCCCCATATAAATAGATGCAAATCGTGCCAGAGAGAGCTACTTTCGTAATAAATGAAATGTGGGCGCTGTACTCTAGTACCCCGCAGCCCTTGAGTAGGCAAGCAGCGCTCATTCCCCGACATGACCGCTCGTCTTCGGCCAATACTGCGGCTGGACCGATGCGTTCATCGCGGAAGGGCTCCCATAAAGGGACGGGAATGGGTCGATGTCCCGGTACGAAGCCTATTTGGGTATCAGTACCTCATCTATGGCATGACACACCCCGTTGCTGGCTACGATGTCCGCCTGGATGATGTTCGCGCGGTTCACCTTAACATGCTTGTGTAGGTGCCACCGGGCCGCATCTATCTCTATCTCTTGACCCTGGACGGTCTTAGCCTTTTTCAATTTGACCACCTCAGAGGCCATGACCTTCCCGGGAACGACGTGGTAAAGGAGGATGTTCTTCAGCTTGGGAACGTCCTTCAAGAGCGCTTCGACAGTGCCCTTGGGGAGCTTGGCGAAGGCTTCGTCAGTGGGGGCGAACACGGTGAACGGTCCTGGTCCCTTCAAGGTATCTACCAGGCCGGCTGCCTGTACCGCTGCTACCAGCGTCTTGAAATTGCCTGCCTGGACCGCCAGATCGACGATATCTGCCATTTTACCTGTCTGCATCATGGAAGTGACGTTCTCTCGCCATGAATATAAAATTTATTCCTGGCCCGTAGAATGGTCAGCACAATGCCATCTGTGTTTCACGATGCGCTGGCTGCCCTTAGAACGAGGACCGGGCGGCATTCTTCGCCATTCCGCCACATCGGGACCTCCGGGCATGGGCCGTTCCCATTAGCAATACTGACGGTCCATGGAATGTTCGATCCGGGTCCGCGGTCGAATAGGGCCACTCGCCATGGGAATACGCCGCCGGTCGGGGGAAGAGTTCGCCCGGGCCTCGCTGGTCCGTAGGGACAAAGGGTCGAACGGAGAAGGTCGGAACGCCCCTCCAGCGATGGTCGCGGGGGGAACAAAGTGGAGATCCGAGGGGGAGCCCGCGGACCGGCCGATCTTTTTTCGAGAGAGCGGGGCGATCCTTTCCGTAGATAGTTTGTGCCCTCTCTACATAAATAAAAACGCCAAAATCGCCGGGGAACGTCGTCCGATGGGGCCGGAGCATCGGCGACGGCTATATGTCGATATTCCTCAAGGAGGATATTTATGACCTGCATCGCCCATACCGACCCGGGAAATGCGATAATTGATAATCATTTTCCGACTAGCGAACGTGCCAATGAACGCCAGAACGCCGGATGAGATGTAGGAAGAACGGGGACCATGAACGGCGATACAAAGCGGGCCCAGGGACGGAACTTCATGCGGTCCTCAATGATCCTGGCAGCCTTCGCTTTCGGGCTTGTCCTGGCGTCAAGCCTCATCAGCTATCTTCTGTTCCACAGTCTGGTGGAGACGATCATCTCGGTGGTCGCCTTCAGCGTGTTCATCATAGCCTGGACCGCACGCCGGTACATGGACAATAATTACCTTATGGTCATGAGCGTGGCTTACCTATTCGTAGGCCTGATAGGCATCGTCCATCTGCTCGCTTACAAGGGCATGGGCATCTTTCCCGGGGATTCAGCGAACCTCCCGACCCAGTTATGGATCGTCAGCAGATATATCCTGGCGATCTCCCTGGTCATCGCGCCCCTGGTGATGTTCAGGAAGTTGAGCATGAACTGGGTGGTGGTCTCCTACGCGGTGGTGGCCTCCATCGCTTTCATTGCCATCGAGACAGACGTCTTTCCGGCCGCCTTCATCGACGGTTCCGGGCTCACCCCGTTCAAGATCGGGAGCGAGTACGTTATCTCGGCCCTCATGGTCATCGCCGTTCTCCTGCTGTACAGGAAGCGGGAGGTGTTCCTCAACAGCATCTTCAATCTCCTCGTCGCGGCCATCGTTTTCATGATCGCCGGCGAGCTGATGTTCACTCTTTACGCCGACCCTTACGGCCTGCTGAACCTTTTTGGCCACCTCGCCACCCTTGCCGCCTTCCTGCTGGTCTTCGCGGCCATCGTGAGGACCGGTATCGTCCAGCCATACGACGTGATTTTCCGCTCCCTGAAGAGCAGCGAGGACCTGCTCAGATCGGAGAGGGATTTCGCGGAAGCGATCATCACCAACGCCCAGGCCATCGTCCTGGTAGTCAGCCTCGACGGCCGTATCTTGAGGGTCAACCCCTTCATCGAGGATGTTACCGGGTGGAAGATGAGCGAACTCGTCTCCAGGGACTGGGCCGAAGCTCTGGAACCGCGGGGCGATGCCGGGGCGTGGAAGGGGCTCATCCCTCAGCTCCTGGCAAGTTCGAACAGGACCGCGTTCTCGGGAACGTTATTGACCAAGAACGGGGAGACCAGGGAGGTCGAGTGGCGCCTCAAGCTACAGGAGGGTGCGAACGGAAGGGCGGGGAGCATACTGTTCATCGGCCACGATGTGACCGAAGAGAGACGGCTGGGCCGCGAGCTGTCCGCCAGGGCGGAAGAGCTGGCAAGGTCGAACCGGGACCTCGACCAGTTCGCCTACGTCGCCTCGCACGACCTTCAGGAACCGCTGAGGCAAGTAGTCGCCTACCTCGGCCTTCTGGACCGGAAGTACGGTGACAAGCTCGATGGGGACGCCAAGGTGTATATGAACTACGCTGTGGACGGTTCGACAAGGATGAGGGAGCTGATCACCGATCTGCTGGCCTACTCGCGGGTCGAATCCGGAGGCGGGGAGTTCACCAATGTCGATATGAACGATGCCCTGTCAGACGCTCTCAGCAACCTGGAGGCATCGTTATCGGCCAGCAACGCCACCGTCACGGCCGGGCGCCTGCCGACCGTTCCGGCCGACCGGACGCAGATGGTCCAGCTGCTCCAGAACTTGATCGGCAACGCCATCAAGTACCGCGGCAATGAGCCGCCGACGGTGCTCATCGATTGTAAAGAGGAGATGGACCACTGGACCATCGCGATCAAGGACAACGGCATAGGCATCGCCACGGAGTACCACCAGAAGATATTCCAGATGTTCCAACGGCTGCATGTCAGGGAGGACTACGAGGGCACCGGGATCGGTCTGGCCATCGCCAAGCGAATCGTCGAACGCCATGGCGGGAACATCTGGGTCGAGTCCGAGGAAGGCCGGGGTTCGACCTTCATATTTACCCTGCCTCGGTCGGTGGCACGTGAGAAGGACCGTTCAAGGCCGTGAATACAGTTGTGCGGCCGAGGGCGGCATGAGTATCGATCCGCGCAGTCATGGTAGTCCCGGACCTGAACGATGAACGGGGAAAGGGTTTTGCCAGCAAGGTGACCGGACCACGCCTCGTCACTCCCCGCCCGGGGACCGTTCATCATGCGAGCGATGGCCGACCGAATCGGATACTAGGCTCGAACGGTTCAAAAGCACGAACACCGCGGCCACGAGGGCGAGCGCGGCGGCGATCACCCAACAGTACGCGTAACCAGCGCTGGGGTCGACGGAACCGGCGACGATCAGGCTAGCAAGGACCGGACCGGCGGACATGCCGATGGTCAGGATCATGGAGTTGACCGCGGTGGTCGATCCGAAGTTCTCCTTGGTACAGGCGACGGATACCAGATTGGTGTTGCCGACCTGGGCCAGCCCGATGCCGAAGCCGAACATGGCCAGGGTGATGAGCACGCCGATCTGGGACGTGCGGAACAGCGACAGCGAAACTAGCCCCGCCATGGTGATGGCCATTCCCAGGATCAGTATCTCCCCGTGGCCGACCTTCAGGCCCCACTTGCCCCCCAGCGGCGAAGATATCAGCTGGGCGATGGCATTGGGCAGCATGAACAGCCCGATGATGACCTGGCTGGTTATCCCGAACCCTCCGCTGTCCGCCGGTATGCCCAGGAAGAACGGCAGGGTCTGGAACAGCATGAACATGACCACTCCGATGAAGAACATGGTGATGTACGCCACCGAGATGTTCCGGTTCCTCAGCAGTTCGAGCCTGAGGATCGGGTCATCGAACCTCTTCTCCCGGAACACGAACCCGGCGAAGAAGATGATGGCGCAGGCGAACAATCCGAGGGTCAGGGCTGACCCCCACCCCCAGACATCGCCCTGAGAGAGAGGGAGGAGAAGGGATAATATGCCCAGACCGAGCAGGACGGAACCGGCCACGTCCATTTTGGTAGGACGCTTGATCTGCACGTCCGGCACCGAGCGATGCACGACAGCGACGACCAATGCCACCACCGGGAGGACGACCCAGAAGGTGTCCTTCCATCCCAGGAAGGATATCAGCAGGCCGCCCATGACCAGCCCCAGGGCCGCGCCGACCCCGATCATCGCGCTGATGAGGCCGATGCCCACCGGCACCATGCGCAACGGCAGGATGTCCTTGGCCATGCCCATGAGGAGGGTTATGGCCCCCATCCCGATGCCCTGAACGGTGCGGAACACGATGAGCGAGAGGAGGTCCCACGACAGCGCCGCCCCGGTCAGGCCGACCATGTATGCGATCATGATGGCGAGGAGGACGCGCTTCCGCCCATACATCTCTCCCATCTTTCCGGCGATGGGGATGGCTACCGCTCCGGCGAGCGTGTACGCCGTGAGGACCCATGCCAGGTCCGAGGATTGGGCGCTGAGGTCCTGGGCGATGCCCGGCAATGCCGGCACCAGCATGGTCTCGACGAAGATCGTCAACAGGCCGAGGACGGCCATGATGATGATCAAGAAGAGATTGCGTGCTTCGGTGCGTTTTGGATCGACCGCATCCTTGTGAGCAGAATGATGATTGCTGACCATCCAGTGTGTCTCCGTGATGGTCAACGCTCAAATCTGAAGACCCTATTAATAGCTATCGTTCGGCCGGTTATGGGCCAACATCTCACCATCTTGAGGGATGTGAACATCATCACGCCAGTTCGCAGCATCTCCGAACTGCCGAACACGCCCTTTTATTTCACCTAGGCCATTAGGGGACCGTCCATGGACGAGACGGACATCTTTATCATCAAGGAGCTGGCGGTCGATGCCCGGCTGCCGTACCGTGACCTCGCCGACCGACTGTCGCTGTCCGTCAACGGACTTCACAAGCGCATCCATCAGCTGATGGCCAAGGGCATCATCGTCGGTTTCCGCGCCAATCTGACCCCGCTGGTGACCGGCGGGAGCGTCATGGGCCTGTACGGCCGTTCCAACTCCACCGACCTGTCGGCGACGATGGAGCACCTTGGCGGTCACGACTGCACCGTCCGGGTCATCGCTACCGGTGCCCAGTACCTGTATGTGGACGCCCATGTCCGCAACAACCAGGAGCTGTTCGATTACCAGTCCTTCGCCCGAGAAGTGGGAAAGATCGACGACCTGAAGAGCCTGGCGGTGTTCTCCGCCGGGGACCCTCCGGCCAAGGACCCCCTGACCAAGCTCGACTACCGCATCGTCCGGGCGCTGTCGGCGGATTGCCGTCGGCCGCTGCAGGACGTGGCCGCGGAGATCGGCTCCACCGCCAAGACGGTGAAGAGGAGGGTCGAGCACATGGAGGCCAATCATTGGGTGTCCTTCAATATCGAACTGATCCTGTGCTCCTCCGGCGATCTCATTTCCATCGTCCACGCCAAGCTGCGGCCGGACCGCCGGCTGGAGGACATGTTCCCGGTGTTCATCAACCGGAAGGACCCCCACCTCCTGGGCATCTCCGCTTCGAACGTGGAACCGGGCATGATGTTCTTCTCCATTTGGGCCCGCGACCTCAAGGAACTGAGGGAGGCGGAGAGGAACCTCAACGCCAACGGAGATTTCGAGTCGCTGTTCTCCAACCTGTACTACGACATGCGCCTCCATCCCACGTGGGCAGGGAAGCTGGTCGAGGATCGCGCCAAGTGACTGGCCGTAGCAGCGACGACCGTTCTTTGCACTGCCGGGGGGACGAACCGGCCATTTTTCGACCGCAGATGGCGGTTCCGCCACACCGCGGGGGGACATGACCTCAAGACCCCGGCCCGGGTTTCGATGGTCAAGAAGGTGAAAAGATGGAAGCGATCATCATCGAGGACCTGGTCAAGAGATACGGTCATTTCGTGGCAGTGGACCGCGCCAGCCTGCGGGTGGACGAGGGCTCGGTCTACGGCCTCATCGGCCCCAACGGCGCCGGCAAGTCGACCATCATACGCTCCCTGCTGGGGCTCGTCCCCTACAACGGCGGGAAGGTAATCGTATCCGGGACGGACATGAGCGCTCCCGGCGCCCAGGGCAAGGTCAGGGTCGGCTACCTGCCCCAGAAGGCAGCGTTCCAGGAGTGGAGGACCTGCGAGCAGGCCCTCGTCACTCTCGGACGGCTGTCCGGCCTGGAGGGGGAGCGCCTCAGGACAAGAGTGGACGAGGTCCTTGGCCAGCTAGGCATAGAGGAGTACAGGGGCAGGAAGGTCGGCAAGCTGTCCGGCGGCACGCTCCAGAAGCTGGGCTTCGCCCAGGCCATAGTGCATGAGCCGTCCGTGCTGGTGCTCGACGAGCCCATGGCCTCGCTGGACCCGGCAAGCCGGTTCATGCTGAAGAAGATCATCAAGGAGCTGAGGGATTCGGGAACGACGATCCTGTTCTCGTCCCACATCCTCTCCGACGTCGAGGATTTGGCCGATTCGGTCGGTCTTCTGCAGAGCGGTAAGGTGCGCTACTCCGGACCGATCGACGGCCTGGAGAGGATGGTGTCCCTGCGCTCAGAGCTGGTGGTCGAGCTGTCCGACGACCGCGGGGAGTGGAGGTCGGTGGAGGTCCTGGGGACCGACATCCGCCAACCCTCGACCGGCTGGCTGGTGGTGCATGTCGATGACCCCGACCAGCTGGACGCGTACGTCCCCAGGGTCATCGATGCGCTGATGAAGGCGGGGTGCCGTATCCGGTCCTTCAACCGCCGCGATCCCAAGCTCGAGGACGTGTACATGGCCTACGTGGGGGGATCGATGTGAGCCTAGGCCTGCTGTTCAAGGACGAGGTCAACGGCTTCTACCGCTCCAAGGTCATGATCGCCCTGCTGATCGGGATGCCCCTGCTGGCCGCCCTCATGTACTTCCTGTCCCCGGACCTCGGGGGCATGCCCCTGGGCGCGTTCACAGCGCTGACCATCTCGTCGATGGCCGGCCTGCTGGCATCGACCACGCTTTCGGTGAGCATCATCAACGAGCGGACCCAGGGCGTGTACGACCTCTTCCTGGTCCGGCCGGTGAAGCGCTCCCACCTCCTGCTGGCCAAGTACCTCGCGGTGGTGGCCTGCGTGGTCCTGGCGGCCGTGTTCGCCCTCGTGGTGGCGAACATCTATGACTGGTCGGCCCACGGGGTCATGGACCTGGGAGGGCTGAAGGAGTCGATGCTGGTGGTCCTGACCATGGCGTGCTTGTCCTGCGCGGTGGCGGTGCTGGTCGGAACGCTCGTGAGAACGGTGCTGGTAGGGGTTATCATCACCATCTACGGAGGCAACCAGCTGTCGGCGGCCGTCGTCCTGACCTCGCTGGAGAGCGTCGTGTCGACAGAGATGTCGGCGCTCATCGGCCTGGTGGTGGCGGTGGCCGTGCTGGGCATCGCTCTGGTCCTCTTCGGCCGCAAGGTCAGCAGTTGATCTCGATCTCCCGATGATCCCGCGAGGGGGAGGGGGGCGCTCCGGCGGCGCTGGCATACGATCATATAATATCGAGCCGGACCTTATGGAGGGCCGGGAGATGCAGCGTTATGAGCGAGAAAGCGATGATTTTTGACCAGATGACTAAGGAGCATCTGGATATCGAGGCCATCCTCCTGGAACTCTCCAAAGGATATGACAAGCTGAAGTTCAAGGAGCTCAGGCTCGCCCTCACCGCCCACATGAGCGCCGAAGAAGCGTCGCTGTATCCCGCCATATCCGAGCGGGAGCAGGTGGCGGTCAAGCAGGCCGAGGAGGCGCATAAGCTGATCAGAAGCCTCCTGAGCAAGTTCGGCCTGGTCGAGCCGGCTGATTTCTCATCGAAACTGGACGCTCTCACCGAGGCGGTCAGCGAGCACTTCCGAGCGGAGGAGGCGATGATGCCCCGGGCTCGGGAAGCTCTTGATCAGCAGAAGGTCGGCGAGCTTACGTACCTGTTCCACGAGACCGAACGGAGGATCGTGGAAAGGATGAAGTGATGTCGTCCGGACGGTCCTCATAAAGCTAATAACGGCCATTTATTTGGTTCTAAACCATAGACAAAATAGTCATGCTCCATCCGAGCGGAGTATTACCTGGTCGGTTCTATGCTCAGACCCTCCATCGCCACCGGCCTGATCGTCCAGTACCTGATGGACGCGCTCGCTTGATCGCGCCTTCAACAGCTCTCCCGAAATGCTGGCGTGACGCTCCAGCGCTCTGACGATCGCTCCATCGCCGCCCGGATAAGGGAGGATTAAATAGCATGGGCCCCTCGCCAGAGGGCTGGACCGTGCAAACCAGCACCAAGCTCATCTCCGCGTGAGCAACACGGATGAACCAACATGATCAGCGTCAAGGTCTGTAGGAAATGCGATAAGCAGTACCCGTCGAACGTCCTGTTCTGCCCTGACTGCGGCAGCCTCGTCATGAAGCCCGATGCCCCGGAGCCCGAACCCCGTCCCAAGGCCCCCGTCGCAAGGCGCTCCTTCGCGGCGGCGCCGGTGAAAAGGGTGGAGGCCAAGCCCGTGCCATCCCCAAGGGTCAGGAGGGAGTTTACCAGGGAGGATTTCTTCCTATCACTTACTGAAAACAAGGTGGCGGAGGAGGACATCGAGGTCATAAAGAGCGTGATGGCCTGGTCCGAGGGCCTCGCGAGCTCTGTGTCGTTCGGCGACAACTGTTCCGAAGAAGGCTGGGGCTTCCGCCCGTCGGTGCTCCACGGGGAGAAGGAGGCCACCCTGTTCCGCATCGGCACTAATGGGGCCATAAACATCCACTTCAAGGACTGGGTAAGCCTGCCTCCGTTCGACGCCCGGGAGAAGAGGGTCGAGATGCTCGGCAGGCTCAACTCCATCAAAGGGGTCAGGATGCCAGAGAGCAAGGTCATTGAGCGGCCTCCTCTGCCGGTGAGGGTGCTCAGGGACAAGGACGGCCTTGACAAGTTCATCGACGCGTTCCAATGGCTCATCGGGCTGGTCAAGGGGGAGTGAGGCTCCTGTCCCCCTTTTAAGGGGGTCAGCATCATCGATCACGCTCCGGGGGCGATGGGGTCTGCATGACCTCTGCCCGCGGATACGCCAGAGCTCAATGACGGCATATTATCGCCTCACTCGCAAAGAGTCGGATGGAGCGTGACGCTCCCTAGTCGCTTCGTGCTCCGTGCATGCGATCCGCAATACCATCCGACACATTCCATGACCCTGCCATGAACATTGACGGGGAATACCATGGAAGCAAAATGTGCTTTCATAATATGATCGTCTTGATCGCACACATTCACTTTGACATAGGAACCATTTCTTATCCCAACCTCTCTTGCCGCTGAGAGAATGGGCAGAACATCGAAACATGAGAGAAAGCCGGGCGATCAATGGCTGGTCCCGGTCGTTGGCCGCATCGTGTTCATCGCCGGCCTCCTGGTCAGCGCCTTGGACCGCGCGATCCACCAGCAGGGAGGCTTCGTACTGACAGCCAAGTTCGTTCTCGGGATCGCTTCGCTCATTGTCGGCCTGGGTCTCTACCTCGCATCACGCCTGTACCTTGGAAGGTTCTTCTCGGAAAAGGTCAGGATCATACAAGGCCATAAGCTGGTCGCTAAAGGGCCGTACCGTTACATTCGCCACCCCGTCTACCTCGGAGAGATGCTCTACTTCCTCTCGATCCCGGCCATCTTCGGTAGCCTCCTTGGCTTCGTCATCATGCTGACCATCGTACCGATACTGATCTACAGGATCGGATACGAGGAGAAGGTCCTGTCCACAGAGTTCGGACAAGAGTACGAGGATTATGCCTCCAGGACCTGGAAGCTGATCCCCTTCCTCTACTGATCGTAACAGATGAGCACGGAGGCGCGTGATGGATATGGAGCCTTACCATCCGCGTTCGAACCGAGGTTGGCTCGAGGTCCTATGCGTGGACGGCCAACTCCATTGGTCCGGGAACAGCTCGCGACCTCAACGTCCCATCACTTGTACGGTCGGGCGGCTCTCGCTCGGTTCTGCGCCCATCGATCGGACCTCGTGCGGCGCACCGAGGAATGGGAACTCGTCCAGCATGTCCGTGTGCGGCCCGCACTTGTCCCATGTCAGCCTGCCGTTGAGCACCGTCAGAAAGACGTCCTTCGCATCATCTCTGGGCATCCGCCCGTTGCCGGGATACGCCGCGGGCATCTTGGGGTCGTAAGGCAACACGTCGGGCAGCAGGCTCCTAGCCGCTGCCTCGGCCCCCTGTGGCGTATACCCGCCGGTCTTCTCCAGGGCGTGGGCGAACATAGGCACGAACCTCTCGTCCTGCGCCGGCTCACCGTCGAGATATGCCTCTCTTTCAGCGTCCGCCAGGAAGGGGGTCTGGGAGGGCCGCGCCCCGCGGTCGGCCTGCACCCATTCACCGTTGACCTGTACCAAGGAGCGGTGCCACAGGTTCAAGCGCGCCCCGCCGCCGATGTCGCTCACTGGAAGTTCCAAGGCGATGCTGCAGACGTCCTTGTCGGCGAACCAGTCCTTTCCGGTGAACTGCATATTGTTCAGGACGCCCTCGACGTCGAAGAAGAACGGGTCACTGCGCCAGCCGGCGAACAGGCGATATGCGCCGGACTTCGTAACCAGCGCCTCGCGACCCATCGAGACAGGCGATCCCTCGATGATGACTTGTCCTTCCTCTCCTCGGCCGGCGGCCTCGGATCCCTCCGCCCGGCGCACGGTCGCGGTCATCGCGCCTTTTCCGCTCCGGGAGAAGCGCACCCGATAAGCGATGTCGGCGACCATGTCCTCGTTCGTGTCCACCCTCAGCTCATAGATGGCCTCGGGCGCGAACGGCTCGGGCGTGGTCGGTTCAGGCGGATTGAGCGTTGACGAGGGATGCATGTTCATGATGATGACCGACCTGCTAGCGTCGCCAGGCTGGGGGAACGCGAAAAGGTCGGTTAGGTCCAAACGGGCGTCGCCTCGCGGAAAGCCGAAATTCGGCCCTGAGTAGTGGTGTGTCAATTTTCACTCCTCCTTTGGATTTATTAAATGATTTCAGCCCAGCCCGTCCTATTTAATGGTGGCCCAAACAAGGAACGGGCGGTAAAGCGAAGCGTTTGATATTTTGGCGATGTTCGCGGCGACAACTCACTCAGGGATTGTTGCGGACGTCAGTCTTCCCTCAACAGTATCAAAGATCTTCCTGGATCTAGTCTGAATCCTGTTCGGTCTCCTCCTCGGGGAAGGTGAAAATACGGGCTGGAAGGAAGATGTGCTTTATCCAAAACCGGGGGGAAATGGGCCTGATAGGATCGACCTACATTATGTTACATTTTACGGTCGGGCCATGTCGATCAATCCTCGAGTTCTGAAGATAACTCTGCCATCATTATTATTTTATATATTGGTGGATAATCACATCGATGGTGGGCATCTGGTGAAGCGCCTCAGGTTCGATTGGTTGAGAATCGCCAGAGAGATAGGCATAGTGTTAGGTTTCGTCAGCATCTTTTTTACCTGGATAGCCACCGATTTTCTTGTTCGTTTGGAAATACCGCTGGCAAGGTTCATCGATCCCAGCATTATTTGGGATCTTTTGCAGACCTGGCCAAATATGCTTGGGCCGATAGGTGGGCTCATTTTTCTTGGAGGCTGCATCCTTCTCTTGTTCACCAGATGGGGAGTGATCGTCCAGGCCATTGGATTGATGACCTTCGCAAGCTTCTATCTGTCGACCTATGGGGGCGAACAAGCCACACTGGGCATTGGATTCTATATTGGCGTCATTTCGGCAGTTATAATCGCGGCTACCGTCTTGATCGAGAGGAGAACCCGAACACCCAGCAGGAGTATCAGGACATAGTGGATCTGAGTGGACAAAGGGGCATTCACATCCGACTGGTCAGCGCCCACAGGTCATCAGCGTAGCGCTCGTAACCGTTCGCGACGGTCAGTATTAATATTAGGGTGTGATCCAACGAGCCTATCTCGACCCTTTTGGCACTGTATCTTAGGCCATATCGTCTGTTGTGGATACATGCTGTGGTCAAAAGAAAATTCATCTCAGGGGCAATCCATCTTCTGCGATCTACGTCGAGGCCCCTTAGAGAATAAGCCTAGCTAGCTTCCGCCAGACATAGGATTCTTAAGAAACGGCGGCAAGGACGAGCTGATCCAGGGGGGCGCCGCCCTTCGCATCTGACAACGATAGGATGGTCTAAGCTGCAGAGATCAGCACAATCGCATTCTTTAGAAATTCTCAAATAATTTGTATGACAGTCGCCGGCGGGGGGTAACAGGCCAAGGATCGAGGGCATAGCTAGGATGCCCTTTGCATTGACTGCCCCCAGGCGGGGCTATCATGTCTGCATCCTACGAAAGCATGGTGACGGTGGATACACCGAAACAAGAACCGAAAGAAGCGTTGCATCCACCGGGCTACAGGGAAGGCGTCTTCCCGAGAGAGACCTTGGGCGCCAATGAAGTGATCCATTGGGAGGGTAAACCCTCGCTCCTCTCGTACCTCGTATTGCCAATTATCGCGACGTTACTATACTATTCGTTTTACTTGTTCGATATAGCCCTCATCGGGCCGTCTTTCCTTGACATGACCCTGGCTCTTATGGAAGATGGGTCATATTTGCTACTGTTCTTCATAGTCAATGTTCTGCCTTTCCTACTCTTCTTCGCTGTAAGGATAATCAAGTGGTACAGAACGTCTTTCGCCATCACCAATCGAAGGGTCATGGCGAAGTACGGCGTGTTCACTACGATATTCTGTGATTGCAACCATGACAAGGTCCAGAACTCTGTAATAAAAGAGGGGTTCTGGCAGTGGATCCTTGGCTATGGGACGCTCCTATTCGCTACAAGCGGTCACACGGGCGGAATTGCCGTAGGCACCAAGGCAAAGATGCGGAACGGCGGAGGGATTTTTTGGACGGGTGTTCCCCAGCCATATGAGATCAAGCGTTACTGCGAGGACATCATAAATTACTCGATAAATCAGACCAAGAAAAAGGACGCTGAACGGCTATCTCAGGCGATCAGGAACGCCCCTCTGCAAGAGGAGGTCACCCTGCCTGCAGGAAGAATGGGCGGGGAGTTCCGAGGAAACGGCGATGTTTGGCGAAACGGACCGGTCCATAGTCCGTCTTCCATGGACGAGAAGATAACATCCCTCAACCGCCTGAAGGATGATGGCATCATCACCTGGGATGACTATGAACGAATGCGGAAGAAGATCGTTGGGATAGAGTAGAGGCGATTTAATGGAAGATAGACCACCAGAATACATTCCAAGCAACCACTCCTTCAAGGGCAAGGTGACCAAGCGGCCATCGAAACCTCTACTGGCCATTCTAGCGATCATAGTGGTTGCCATCATTGTGTCTGGAATAGTCCTCAGTGGCGTTCTTGACAAAACGGGCTCAAGCTCCGGAACGAACGGCTCCAACGCGACGATCGCAGTGGCCACTGGTTCCACGAGCGTTTCGGCGGGCAATGTGGTGACCATCTCGTGGACCTGTTCAGACACGGCCAAGGTAGGGAAGATCGTCTACCTCTATTATGCTCCAAGCAATCAGTGGCCAAGTGCAAAAAGCGTTATCTCGTCCACAAATAACGATGGCTCTTACTCCTGGTTGGTCCCCAGTTCATTGAAGGGAACCTATCAAGTTGTCGTCACATCCCTCGACGGGGAAACCGTAGGCAAGAGCCCGGTAATCACCATCATCAAACCATCAACCAGCGTCATTGATCCATCTCCCTGGGTACCAGACGACACCGACACGACCCCCAGAGTTGAGCCAAAAGTGGCCCTGTCCTGGCAGTCGGACCTCCCTGGGGTCGGAATATATCCTGACGATCAATACCACCACTGGAACTTCGGTGAGCCTTTCAACGTAGTTGTCAGGAACACTGTTTCCAATTCCGCTGACACATCCCCGATAGCGAACATATTGCAGTTCCCTGATCTTAGGCCGTCCCAAGTGTCGGTTACCGCAAACCGTCAGGTCGGCGTCCCGCTGGTCGTCAACATGTTCGACGACGGCGAAGGCGGTTGCTATGGGTTGATGGTCGACAATATGGCGAACATCGATGGCGACAAGGCTTGGACATGGGAATATTCGTCAGCCCGTAACAGCTACGACGTTTCCATCAACATCATCTTCTACGCTCTCGGCCAAAAGTCGTTTAGCGTGGTCGCATATGACCAAGATACTGGAAAACGAGTAGATACGATGGAGCTCACAGCGCCTGCTCACGTGTGGGGCAGGGGGCTTGCCGGCGATACGACGCTTAGTCGGTGGGACGGGGCTGTATATAACCCAGATGCCACAGGAGTGGTCCATAACTACACGCTCCATGACGGCATGACCCTGCTGGCCCAGGAACATTACAAGGGCAGTGTCAAGGACGTAGTAACCTTCACTGGCGTTTCGGTCAGGGTCTGGGGCATCATTGATGGCGTCCCAATACTGTGGAACCCAAACAGCGAAGGCGAGTACGAGTTCTACTGGGAGAACTTCGATGGAGTTAGCTCTCACGAATTCCACATCCAGGTGCAGTTCCTGACACCCATCCCTTCCGAGTATGGAGCGGCCCAGATGTTTTATGGCGTCTTCGACAACTCCTCGGGGGAGAATCTCTTAGGCTATTTCGGGAATGGGCGGGCGGTGATCGTGAACTATTACCCATAATTACCATCCTGTGAGAGCCAAACGCCTTCCAACATTTTCTCTTTCGACCTGATCGGTTTTAACAAATATGTTCATCCATGCCAATGATCATGTCGGTGGCATGCCCGACATCCGTTTCCGATACAGATGTGATTATTTTTTCCCGATTTAGCTAAATATAAAAAATACGGATTTCCTTTAAAGATTCATGGCGGATACCTGATGGTACATGCCAAAGTGCTCCATCTGCGACAGGAAACAACTCATCATGGAGCGGTGCATCAGATGCAACACCCCAATCTGTCCTGAGCATCGCTTAGAGGTCGCAAATGACCTGACTACGAAACGTGTGGGTAACCAAATCGCGTATGAGCCAACTTTCGCCTACTTCTGCCCCAACTGCTTCACCCAGTGGGGTCTTGAGGTCGGTGAGAAGAGGAGGCAGGCATGGATCACCAGCTTTGGGATAGACTATTGCCCTTCGTGTGGGAACGAGGCCAAGCTAACGTTCAATGTTGGCTTACCTAAGCATCACATGCCAGTTCCCGACGTGGTCAGGGGGTCAAAGGTAGGTCAGGTCCCGTTCATCCAGAGGGAAGTTAAATGCACCCGTTGTGAGAGGGTTTACGCCGCCGAACAGATGCTGCTGAACATGCCGAACAGGGACTTCAAGGGCACGGGTGACCTGTTCAAGCCAAAGTACGCGATCGTGACAAACATGGCCATGTACAACGAGTACGTAAACGGCATAAAGGCCGAACGTGCTGGCAGGTACAGTGACGCTGCTCACCATTTCGAAAGAGCTGGCTTCGTCGATAAGGCTAGGTCGCTGAGGGATGCGAGCAGGATCGTTCGCCACGAGCATAAGCACATAACTCTCGATGTCAACCGGATGTTGGAGGCTCTGGACCGGACGGGGTACACGATACCATACAAGTGCCCTGGTTGCGGAGCCACGATCAAGCTGAACAAGGAAAGGGGAGCGGAACGGTTCCTGATATGCGAGTACTGCAGCACGAACCTGAGAGCGGTGGATGTTGAGGCACTGATAAAACAGGTCCTCTGATATGTTGCTCAATGTCTGAGGAAGTCGATGGACCAAAGAAAGGGTGTTTAAGGCCTTCCGGTCCTCGGTCCGTTGGGCCAGGAGCCACTCTATGGCCCGATCCTCCACGTCTGGCATTGATACAGTAAGAGAAAATGATAAAAATACGGGAATTCGAGCCACATTTGGTTACTAACCAGTAAGAACGATGCTCGTGACCGCATCGATCTAAGTTGTTCCTGTTCGGAAGAGTTAGAGATTTCTAAACAAGCAGGAAGGTCAACCCCAACAAGACAGCTATCTGTATCAACCACACCATGGAAGCTAGGGGGAGAAGGGCTCTCCCCACTTTCACCGTTGATCGAAGATCCATTGAAAGGCCAACCCCTGCCATCGCGGTGGTGAGCATCGAAGCTGAGATGCTGACCAGTATCGATTTCAACTCATTTCCAATGGAAGGAGATACGATCAAAAGAGCAGAGACGAGCAATGCCATCACCACGAAGGCGATCAAAAAACCTTGAGGCTTCAGGGGTTTTCTCTCTTCATCATATGCCGATTCGGTCCTTAAGAACCATGTTTCCAAACTAGAGGCGACCACCACTAACATGGCGACCCGGATCATTTTGTAAGCCAATACTAGGCCGGCGATATCCTGACCGCCAAAAGCGTATTGATAGAGGTCAGCCGCTGGAATAACGTTGCCTAGCTCATGCAGCGAACCGCCAATAAACACGGCTGCCTGGGCCGAAGAAAGACCACATATCACTGAGAGATAAGGGATTATGAACACGCCGATCAGACCTAATAGACTGATCACGCCAACAACTGCATAGGTATTATGGGGCTTGGCTTTGATCAAAGGAGCTACACTAAGGCATGCGGATACACCACAGATACCATTGCCGGTGCCGACCAAGGCCGATGCATCCTTGTCGATTGACCATCTCCTTCCAAGAAATATGGCCAGCCAGATGGTCAAGACCATCACAAAGATGATTATCAATAGGCCAGGTAAGGAAGCCTTTGACAAAACATCGACCGTCACCCTCGCTCCCATTAATACTATGGCAATCTTTAGAATATAACTGCCAGAATACGATGCCCCCGTAGCGAGCGGTTTCCATGTTATAAAAATGCCAATTATTAGAGCAAGCACTATTGGGCCGATCTTGTATAGGAGCGAGAAAACGGGATTATTAATGAACAGGTCTGAATCCAGGATTCGAGGCCCGTTCTCGAAGATCGTTCCTCTGGTCAGAATATAGGATGTTAACGCGATTACCACGCATGCGATTATTCCTGGCAATTGTTTCGAGCTCAGGGCATAATAGCCCTTCAAATCCTCCCTGTATTTTGAAATAATATCACTAGGACCGCTCAATTATTGACGCGATGATCCGACCTTAGAGTTTCGCCGGTTATAATGCTTCATCCCCTTTTGTGGGACATGCCTCCAAATGGGGGGCATTTATTAACTTCAATAAAA
>JAEILR010000002.1 GCA_016109435.1 Methanomassiliicoccus sp. | reverse complement strand
GACCCTCCCCTCCGCTGCCAACAGTTCCTCGGCATCGCATTGATTATACGTTGTTGGAACGTTACCCCTGCCGGCACGAGCGGTGCCGAGAGGAGGCGGAAGAATGAAGGGAATTGTGGCGTACGACAGCGTCAACGGCAACACCAAGCAGGTGGCCGAGGCCATGGCCGAGCAGATAAAGGCCGATGGTCATGAGGCGGAACTGATCAACCTGAAGGACGGAGCCCCCAGCCCCACCGGCGACCTGCTGCTGATCGGCTCGCCGACCAGGGCCATGAAGATGACCAAGGGGACGGCCAAGTTCATCGAGTCGCTGGATGTGGGATACTGGAAGACCAGGCCGGTGTACATGTTCGACACCGTGGGACCGCTGTCCAAGGACGACGCCAAGCGGAAGGGGCAGCTGGAGATGATCGGCAGCGGTGGGAAGAACGCCGCGGAGAAGATGCGGGACCTCGCCACCCAGCGCGGCCTGCATGTCCGCCCGGAGGTCATGCACTTCGCGGTGGTGGGGATGTGGGGGCCGCTCGCTTCCGATTCGCTCTCTCGAGCGAAGGATGCTGCGAAAAGGGTGCTGGCGGAAGCGAACAAGTAACGAATGGTAGCAACGCTCATTAAGGGCCCCGATGATGGAGGAGGCATGAGCTACCGCGTTCCCACGGCGGAGGTCCTAGCGGTGGCCATCTCCGATGTCCTGAGGGAGCACGGGACCATCGGTTCTCAGCGCCTGTTCGCCCGCTTCGTCCAGGAGAAGCTCCGCTGCCTGGACAAGAGCTACACTGCCACCGAGGAGAGGGTCCGCCGCATCGCCATCCAGAACAACCTGGTGACCGTGGAGGTGGAGACCCGGGACACTGGCGAGAAGGTCAAGGTCGGCCGGTGTCCGGTGTGCGATTCCCGCCTGCGCAGGGTGCGCAACTCCACCATCTACGGAGGCTCGGTCATCCTGGGATACCGCTGCACATCGTGCCCGTACCGCATGGGGACCACCAAGAAGGTGCCGACCAAGTACATCTTCCGCGACGCGCTGCCCAAGGTGCGCTGCCGCGCCGAGCGCAAGACCACCCAGAGAACGCTGTGAGCAACTCTTCTTTATACCCCGCGGGTCGATAGCCTGAGCATGTGCGAGTCGACGGTGTTCCTTGAGGAGAACGGCACTACCAGAGAGATCATGGGCGGCGTCGCCAGGATCGTCATGCGCGGCGATGACGCGGTGTTGATCGACATCGTCGGCGAGCAGAGCGTCCTGGAGGGCGTGGTGTTCTCGGAAGCGAACCTCCTCAGCCACGGCATCGTGTTCAGAAAGAGATAGGGAAGGGGTTTTCACCGGTTGCTGAGCAACTTCCGGGACATGCCGATGCTGATGGCGAGGAGCGCGATGGCAAACAGCACCAGACCTATGAAGTCCCACATCAGCGAGTGCACCGGGCTGGGGTCGACGAACGCCAGCTGACGCAGGCCGTCGGCGGCCAGGGTCAGTGGGTTGTAGTTCGCGATCGTTCTCAGCCAGGCAGGCATCAGGGTGGTGGGGAACAGCGCCGCGGAGGCGAACATCAGGGGCAGATTGATCAGGTTGATCACCCCGAACAGCGTCTCCTGGTTCTCCACCGCCAGCGCGATGGTGGTGAACAGCGCGGCGAAGCCGAGGGCCAGCAGGAAGAGCATGGCGAACGAGCCGGCGATCTCGGCGAGGCCGAACCCCTCCTTCAGGCTGAGGCCGGTGAGGCCGGGGACGAAGTTGAAGGCGATGGCGATGGCGAACACGATGACCACCTGGATCATCGCCCGGATGACCGTCGCCATCATCCTGGACACTGGTATGACGCCCCGCGGTATCGGGGACACCTTGAGCTTGTTGAGGAACCCGAACCGGCGGTCCCACACGATGCTCATGCCCGAGAACATGCAGGTGAACAGCACGTTCACCGCCAGCATTCCGATGGCCATGAACGAGAAGTAGTTGGGGGCCCCGGAGAACGCCTCCTCGAACACCCCGGGGGGCATGCCGGGAACGTTGAACAGCTGGCCGATGTTGAACGCCTGTCCGAACAGGCCGAGCCACACCACCGGCTGGATGATGGTCATGAACACCTGGATCTTGACGCGGTACCAGTGCTTCAGCTCCCTCTTGGTCAGGGACGTGATCTGGCGGAGCATCTCACCGCCTCCTGCGGGCGGCGTGGGACGCGGCCACGCGATCGAACGACCCGCTCTGCTCGGCGTCCCTCATCGACCGGCCGGTGTACTCCAGGAAGGCCTGGTCCAGGGTTGGCCGGCTTAGCTCCACCGAGGTCACCGTCGCTCCCTTCTCCCAGATGGCCTTGAGGACCTCGGGCGTCGCTTCCTCGCCCCGCACGGCCTTGACCCGGTACACCGAGTCTTCCTTCTTGGCGCTGATGACGCCGGGGACGGCCGCTATCAGGCCGGTGAGGTCGTCCTCCGACCGCACCCCGATGGTGAGGACGTCCCCGCCCACTGAGCGTTTCAGCGTGGCCGGGGTGTCCAGGGCCACGATCTTGCCGTGGTCGATGATCCCGATGCGGTCGCACAGCCCGTCCGCCTCCTCCAGGTAGTGGGTGGTGAGGAACACGGTGATGTTGTGCTTGGCCTTGAGGTCCTTGATGTAGTCCCAGATCGCCGACCGGGTCTGGATGTCCAGTCCCAGCGTCGGCTCGTCCAGGAACAGGATGCGGGGATGGTGGATCAGGCCCTCGGCCAGCTCCAGCCGCTTGCGCATGCCGCCGGAGTACGTCTTGACCAGCCGGTCTGCGGCGTCCTCCAGGTCGACCACGTTCAACAGCTCTTCGATATCCCTCTTGGCCTCGTCCCTCGGCACGTCGTACAGGTCGGCCTGCAGGTACATGTTCTCCCGGCCGGACAGCTCGTCGTCCACGGTGAGGTCCTGCGGCACCAGGCCGATGGCCCGCCGGACATCGTCCTGCCTGGTCATGATGTCCAGGCCGGCGATGGTGGCCCTTCCGCTGGTCGGCCTCAGCAGCGTGGTCAGCATGTTGATGGTCGTCGACTTCCCCGCGCCGTTGGGCCCCAGGAACCCGAATATCTCTCCTTCCTCCACGGTGAACGATATGCCGTCCACCGCCAGCACGTCCTCGCTGAACCTCTTGACCAGGTTCTCAACCTTCACGATCGCGCTCACTGTACCCTGCCTCCTTCGTTCCTGTTCCTCTCCACCTCTTCCAGCTCGCGGTCGATGTTAGCGAGCAGCTTCGCGATGCGCTCCCGCGCTGCCCTCAGCTTCCGCTCCCGCGCCGCGGCATCGATGTCATCGTCCTCGAACATCTGGGAGAACGCCCCGGGCCTCTCGGCGTCCATGCTGATAGCATCGTCCGCCGCGGTGCCGATGAGCTCGAAGTACCTGGTCATCAGACGGAGGTCCCGGGGGGACCGCTGCAGCACTTCCAGGATCCAGCCGTCACCGGCCTCGGTGATGTGATAGTAGTCGGTATCGTCCCTTCGCTCGGCCGCTACCAGCCCGTGCTCGTCTAGGCGCTTGAGCGCCGGATAGATCGATCCGGTCTGGGGGTTCCACACGCCGTCGAACCGTGCCCTCAGCTCCGTCAGCACCTCGTAGCCGTACATCGGCCGGCGCCTCAGGAGGATGAGGATGGCGACCTGCATGGGACTGATCCTCTTCCCGTTGTAATCGTGACCTTTTCCGAACATGACGAGCCTCTAGCATTGCTGCATACTAGGTACCGCGCTACTAAGTAGCTAGCTACTATATCATTCCTGCGGCACAGCCGCAAGGAGAGGCAAGTATGGACCCACATCCCCTTCTATGCAGGTTATAGTCACATATTTGTGAAGATATCACAAATTATTAAATGTAAATTAGTAGATTAGTTGTTTTGTGTTAATCGAGTTCTCCGTGAAGAACTTTCGTTCGTTCAAGGACGAGCAGCGGTTAAGCATGCTAGCGTCGTCTGATGACAGCCTCCCCGGTAATGTTTCTGATTCATCAAACAAGAAGGGCGAGAGGCTTGTCAACAGCGCGGCCATCTATGGAGCGAACGCTTCCGGAAAATCAAATCTGGTCATCGCCCTTTCACTGCTGAAGAACTTGGTCGGCCTGTCCCATCAGCATCAGAAAGGTGTCTGGTTGAACTTTCAGCCGTTCAAGTTCGACCCCCGGTGCGCTGAAAGGCCGACGACGTTCGATATAGAGTTCATAAAAGCGGGGATACGATACAGCTACCATCTCGCGTTCACATCCAAGGAGATAACCGAGGAATCCCTGCACTATTATCCGAACAACCGTCGGGCGATGGTCTTCACCAGGCATAAACAGAACTTCGACTTCAATATGGACAAGAAGGAACAAGAGGTGATCTCCCGGAGGACACTGGAGAACACCCTTTACCTGTCGACCTCGGTGCAGTTCAATTACGAGGGGACCATGAAGGCGTTCGAGTGGTTCCAGAATGATCTCATCGTGCTCGATACGACCGCTGCGGACCAGCTCATGGACAGGGTCATCGATAGGATGAACCGTAATAAAAGATTCAAGGACAATATCCTGAAGGCCCTGCGGATAGCCGACCTGGGGATCGTCGGGGTCAAGGGAAGGGTCCGCACCATCCCCTTGAGCGAGATGGAGGGGAAGATGCCCCCTCAGATCATAGGAGCGATGACCATGCTGGGCGCCCCGGTGGTGATGCGGGACCTCAGCTTCACCCATTCCGTCAGGCTGAAGAACGGGAGCGATGAGCATTTCGACCTTGATCATATGCATGAGTCTGAAGGCACGAGAAGGCTGTTCTCGATCATCGGCCCGATCATCGATTCGCTCAGCGAGGGCAAGGCCATCGTCATTGATGAAATGGATACCAAACTGCACCATGATCTGAGCGAGTGGATCGTTGGCCTGTTCCACGACCCGGAACAGAATAGCAAAGGTGCGCAGCTGATATTCAACACTCATGACGGCCAGCTATTGGACCTCTCGTTGTTCAGGAGGGACCAGATCTGGTTCGTGGAGAAGGATGCGGAATGTGGATCGACCTCGCTTTACTCATTAGCGGAGTTCGGTGAACGGAAGGACAGAGATGTCCTGAAGGCGTACAGGTTGGGCAGGTATGGGGCTGTCCCCTTCATCTCCGACGAAAAGGTGCTGTAGTGCCTCGAATCCGGTCCAGAAAGGTCGGTTCGAGAGCGCCTAGAAATGTTGTGCTGGTCGTCGTAGAGGGGGAAACGGAAAATAATTACTTTAGGGGCCTTAAGGAAAGGGATTCCAATATCGAGATCGTCCTGGTCAAACCCGGGCCTGCTGACCCGATACATCTGGTCGAAGCGTGCATGCATCATATGAGGGAGATGGCCATCGACATCGAGGACGGAGACGTGGCGGTCTGTGTATTCGATGTCGACGAGAACCCCGTTGAAAGGATGTTGAAGGCGTTAGGAACGGCCAGGGAGAATGGCATCACTATCGCCCTGACCAATCCGTGTTTTGAGCTCTGGCTCGCCCTCCATTTTCAGGATGTCTATCACCCTCTCGACCGCAGGGATGCCGTCCGGTTGATCAGGAAGCATCTACCAAGGTATGCAAAGACCGCTGATTTGACCCCCGTCCTCGGACCTGGCCGGTCCGCTGCGATGACCAGATCGATGGGCATCATGACCCGGAACTCTATGGTCGGCAGTATCGACGTCATCAGGTACAACCCGAGCTCGAGCGTGCATCTGGCGCTAGAGGCCATAGATGCGCTGAAGGCTAGGAACAGGGAGAGGAAAGGGAATTGCCGGTAGAGCCATCCATCGGTCACCACCGATTGCCAATCTTTATCAAGGTCGAGGATATTTGGCGTTCCAGGTCAGCATATGAGGCTCTGGCAGTTCGGAAGGTTGCAGGGGAACAAGATCAGGATCGACGAGGAACTGGGGCAGGCCCTGGGACTGGTCAACGGAAGCCAGGTCTTCAGCGCGATGTTTCGCTACGACCACAACGGGTCCACCTCCTACGAGCTCGTTCTCTCCACCTTCGGACCGGAGAACTACCGGCAGCTGTGCCAGCTCACCATCCACATGATCGACAAGCCGGGCGCGTGCGCCCAGGCGGCCAAGTTCCTGTCCGACCGCAACATCGACATCCTGAACTCGGTATCGCTGAGCAACATTTCCGAGGTGTCGATGACCTGGAAGATGCTCGCCGACCTATCCTACTACGGTGAACCGGACGAGCTGAGGTCCGACTTCGACCTCCTGAAGCGGTCCCGGTCCTCCTCCCTGGACCTGGTGGACACCTTGGACATCAGCGTGTCGCACATCGCCGACCGCTACACCAAAGGCGCCGCGGCCGGCTCCAAGACGGTGAGGACCAAGCCGATAAAGAGGAAGCACAAGGCGTCCACGATCATCACCAACGGCGAGTTCGAGGTGCCCGAGGAGTACATGGACGAGATCGAGGGCATCAAGGACGGCCAGCCCCTGATGATGGTCGGGGACATGGAGTCCTATGTCCTGTCGATCACCCTGCTGGACCCCCAGGTCAAGCTCGTGCGCATCACCATGGTCATACCGGACAAGCCGGGGGCCATCGCCCGGGTGGCCGAGGTCATGCACCGCAACGAGGTCAACATGGTGTCCCTGGAGAGCGAGGTGCTGGTGTTCTACAAGTCCATGACTCTGGACATCGTCGCCGACATCAGCAGGGCGGGCATCGGGCCGGAGAAGCTCCGGGCCGCGCTGGAGGAAACGCTCACCATGGAGAAGGACCGGTACTTCGTGGACCAGCTGGAGACCATCAACTTCTGAACGTTTCCGCCGGCGTTGCGAGGCGCGGCGAAGGATTGAAGTACCGCGGGTCGATGGAAAGGCCGCGCCCTGCGCGCATCCACCGAGCCGGGCAAATAGTCCATGCACCATGTACATCCCGGCGCCGCCGGAGGACCTCACTTGAACACCATCTCCAACCATGACCTGTTCGCCCTCGCCGTCCAGGGCGCGAGGGTTGCCGTCGATCTCGCTGAACGCTCAGTGCAGGAGGCCGTGTCGAAGTACGGGCCGGACCACCCGGTGGAGTATCCGGAGACCTGCTACGAGCTGCCGTCGGTGTTTGCCTGGGACGGGAGGGAGACCAAGACACTGGGTCAGCTGGAAGAGATCATGGCATCGTACCGGACGAAGTTCACCGGCGATGCTACGGTGGAGAACGCCCTGGCCGCCGGCGAGGCGACCATGATCGCCGCCGAGGTCATCGAGGCGCTGAAGTACATCGATGACGCCAGGCCGTACGAGGGCACCGAGTACATGGGCTTCGTGCCCGACAAGGTCATCCGGGGCCTGGGCTTCGCCTTCGTGGACGACACCATCCCCGGGGCGGCGGTGCTGGCGGGGAAGAGCCCGGACCCTGACGCGCTGGTGCGCATCGTCCGGGACCTGCAGTCCAAGGGCATCCTCATCATCGCCTCCGGAGAGGTCATCGAGCAGCTGGCGTCCAAGGGGGTGCAGATGGGCGAGCGCTCGAGGCTGTATCCCGTCGGCCATGGAACGCAGATCGTGCACGCGCTCAACTTCGCCATCCGCGCGGCGCTGTCCTTCGGCGGGGTGCAGCGCGGGGACAGAGAGGGCATCGCCTCCTACCTGGCCAAGCGGCCGAAGGTGTTCGTCATGGAGTTCGGACCCCTGGACCCCATATTGGCCGGCGCGGCCTTCGCCGCGGTGCTCAACGGCGCGTGCATCGTAACCGACCAGCCGGTGGAGGGGATACCGGAGAAGCTGATCTACGTGCCCGGACCGGAGAACATGGTGCAGGAGGCCATCGAGGCCCGGGGCATCAAGGTGAGGCTCGCCCCGGTGGATATTCCGGTGGCCTACGGCCCGGCGTTCGAAGGTGAGGTAGTACGCCGTCCGGACACCTACATCGAGGCCGGCGGGGCGGCGAAAACCCTGGCGTTCGAGCTCCTGCGCCTGCGGCCGGAGGATGAGATCGAGGACGGCAAGATAACTGTGATCGGGCCGGACGTGGACTCGCTGCCGGAAGGCGGACGGACGGCCATCGCCATCCTGGTGGACGTGTACGGCAGGAAGATGCAGGAGGATTTCGAGGGCGTGCTGGAACGCCGCATCCACCTGTTCATCAACTACGCCGAGGGAGCGTGGCACACCGGCCAGAGGAACATCCTGTGGATACGGCTGAGCAGGACGGCGGTCGCCGCCGGACTGAGGTTCAGGCACTTCGGGGACATCCTCATCACCAAGCTGAAGGAGGAGTTCGGCAACATCGTTTCCCGGGTGCAGGTGACCATCATCACCGACGAGGAGGAGGCGAGGAAGCGGCTGCCCGAAGCTCTGGACGTGTACGCGCACCGCGATGCCCGCCTGGCCGGCCTGACCGACGAGAAGGTGGACGATTATTACACCTGCGGGCTGTGCGAGTCGTTCGCCCCCGGACACGTGTGCATCGTGACCCCGGAGCGTCTGGGGCTGTGCGGTGCGGTCAACTGGCTGGACGCCCGGGCGGCCCAGGAGATCGATCCCAACGGGCCGAACAAGGGCGTGCCCAAGGGCGAGTGCCTGGACGAGGTCAAGGGGCAGTGGAGAGGGGTGAACGACGCGGTGTACGAGGCCACCCATCACCGGATCGAGCGCTTCAACGCCTACACCATGATGGAGGACCCCATGACCTCCTGCGGCTGCTTCGAAGTGATCGTAGCCATGACCGCGGACGTCCAGGCGGTGATCGCGGTGAACCGCGAGTACGCCGGCATGACCCCCATCGGCATGAAGTTCTCCTCCCTGGCCGGTTCGGTCGGGGGAGGACGGCAGACCCCCGGGTTCATCGGGATAGGAAGAAAATATATTACCAGCCGGAAGTTCATCCCGGCTGACGGAGGCTTCCTGCGCATAGCGTGGATGCCCCGCGAGCTGAAGGAGGCGATGCGCGACGCCCTCCAGAAGAGGGCGGAGGAACTGGGCGAGCCGGACTTCGTGGACAAGATCGCCGATGAGACGATCACCACCGAGGCCGACGGCCTGACCGAGTGGATGATGAAGGTCGATCACCCGGCGCTGCGCATGCCCCCGCTGCTGTCGTAGTCAAGGAGTGTCCATCATGGTCGAGGTACCGGTCCCCAGGGAGAAGTGGTCAGGAAAGATCGGAGCTGTAAAGCTCGGCGCGTCGACGTCCGAGGGCGGGAGCCGCCAGGCGGTGGAGGTCGGCGGGGCCGCGGGCATGCCGTTCCTCTCCTACGAGGGGCTGGGCCGCAGGCAGCTGCTGGCCGGGGAGGTCATCGACGATCCCTCGCTGCTGACCGAGCTGGCCGTTCGTTCTTTCGGTGACGCGGTCGGCGACCCGGTGGAATGGGCGAGGAAGTGGGTCCAGGAGTTCGGCGCCGACCTGGTGTGCCTGAAGCTGATGAGCACCAACCCCGAAGGGAAGGACGCCTCCCCGGAGGATGCCGCCCGGACGGCCGTTAGCGTGCTAAAGGCGGTCAGCGTACCGGTGCTCATCTACGGCTGCGGGCAGGAGGAGAAGGACGCCAGGACCATGGAGGCGGTCAGCAACGCCTGCGCCGGGGAGCGCGTGGTCCTCGGTCAGGCGGAGGAAACGGCGTACAAGACCATCTCCGCCGCGGCCATGGGCAACCGCCACGCGCTGGTGGCGTTCTCCAACCTGGACATTAACCTCGCGAAGCAGATGAACATCCTGCTGGCCGACTTCGGGATGAAGATCGACAATGTCCTCATGGACCCCCTGATGGCCGGGCTGGGCATGGGGCTGGAGTACTCCTACTCGGTCAACGAGCGCATCCGGATCGCGGCGCTGATGGGCGACCGCATGCTGCAGGCGCCCATGTTGTGCGACACCACCTCGTCCTGGGAGGCCAGGGAGGCCACCGAGGAGGATGCCAGGTGGGGCGATGCCGAGGAGCGGGGCACGTGGTGGGAGGCGACCACGGGGCTCGCCGCCCTCATGTCCGGGGCGGACCTGCTGGTGGTCCGCAGCCCGAGGTCCATGGCCGTGCTCAGGGAGGCCATCGACGGTCTGAGGGGTGGTAAGTGATGCCGACGGCCATCGAGATCTTCAAGTTCCTGCCGAAGAAGAACTGCGGGAAGTGCAACTTCCCCACCTGCCTGGCCTTCGCCATGCAGCTGGCAAACTCCAAGGCCAAGCTGGACGACTGCCCGTTCATCACCGACGAGGCCAGGGCCAAGCTGGAGGCGTCCTCGGCACCGCCCATCCGGCTGGTGACCATCGGCGCCGGAGACTCGAGGATCGAGATCGGGGACGAGACCGAGCTGTACCGCCACGACAAGAAGTTCTTCCACCAGACGCGGTACGCCGTCACCATCCCGGACACCGCCGGGGACAGGGAGGTCGCGGCCAAGCTGAGGCGGGCGGCCGACCTCCGGTTCGACCGGGTCGGCCAGATGCTGGCGCTGGACCTGCTGGCGGTGCGTAACGATTCCAAGGACGCGGCCAAGTTCGCGGCCATGGTGAAGCGGGTGTCCGGCGAGAGCAGGCTGCCCCTGGTGCTCATGACCGATGATCCGGCCGCGGTGCGGGCCGCGGCCTTGACCGTGAACCTCTCACGCCCCCTGATCTACGCCGCGTCGGAAGCGAACTGGGAGGCCATGTCCGCTGCCGCCAAGGAGCTGAAGTTCCCCCTGGCGGTGAGGCACGCCGACCTCAACGGGCTGGCCGACATCGTGGAGAAGGTGCGCGCCGCGGGGGTCGAGGACCTGGTCCTGGACCTCATGCCGAGCGACCTGCAGCAGGTGGTGGAACGGAACACCATCGTGCGCAAGAACGCGGTCAAGAAGTCCTTCCGGGGGCTGGGGTTCCCCCTCATCACCAACGCCTGCGGTAACGGCCAGGCGCTGCTCATAGCCCTGGTGTCCACGATGAAGTACGGCGGCATCGTCCTGCTGGACGACCTGAACCCGGCGCACGCCATCCCCCTGTTCGTGCTCCGGCAGAACATCTATACTGATCCCCAGGTCCCCATCCAGGTGAAGGCTGGACTTTATCCTATCAACAACCCCGGAAGGGACGCGCCGATCCTGTTCACCACCAACTTCTCCCTGACCTACTTCACCGTGGCCGCGGACATCGAGAAGAGCCGGGTGCCGGCATGGTTGCTGGTCGTGGACACCGAGGGACTTTCGGTCCTGACCGCGTTCTCCGCCGGGAAGCTCACGCCGGAGAGCGTGGCCGAGGCCCTGAAGAGCAGCGGGGTGCTGGAGAAGAGCGGGAAGGAGATGATCGTCATCCCCGGCATGCTGACCAGGATGTCCGGCAAGCTGCAGGAGCTGTCCGGCCTCAAGGTCGTGGTAGGCCCGCGGGAATCGTCGGGCATACCCAAGCTGCTGCGGACGCTTTGAGCCGGCCCCGGGCTTAGGCCGGACCCCTCATCTTCCTGATGCGTGCCTTCGCCCGCTCTGACCACGAGCGCTCCATGCGCTCCCTGGACATCAGTACCAGGCCAAGGGCGGTGAACGCCACGAAGAACCCCGCGGCCAGAAGAACGCCGCCTCCCACATCGTAGAATTGGGCGCCATTGGCGTCCCCTGTTCCCAGCATGTATGACGAGCCGTAGGTGATGACCATCGGGTTGCCGTATATCAGAAGCTTATACTCCAGGGGGAGCGCCTCGGTGAAATTGGCATAGGTCACGTTCGGATCGTCGCTCACGGCCGCGTAAGCGCCCATGTTGATGGAGATCGATGAGAGCGCCGAGAGGGCGATGAACACCACTATCGCTACGGCGACCATCGCCCCCTTCTTGGTGCCTACGGTGGACAGCGCGAGGCCGAGCGACGAGAACACCAGGATGGCCAGGAATGGGAACACCATGGAGGTGGCCAGACTGCCGGCGTCGAGCATGGGGACGTCCATGAACGAGAACACGATCAAGTACGCCGCCAGGGCCGTGAGCATGGCGATGGCGATCAACAGCAGGATCACTAGCAGTTTGCTGAGGTAGAAGATCGGACCGCGGACCTTATGGCTAAGGGTGTACCGGCTCATCCCGCTGTCCTTCTCCGCGCCCAAGGCCATCGCCGAGGCCCCCAGGAACATCGCCGTTAGGATCCCTCCGACCGAGCTCCAATAGTTGACCAGGGTACCCCTCTGGGCTGCCTCCAGCGACGCCCTGGTCACCACGCTCGTTCCGTAGGTGTTCATCTGCACGTAGCTGGCGCAGGTGGTGAGGGCCATGATGAAAGAGGCCACCGCAATGACCAGTAGGAAGATCACGAACAGCGAGTCCGAGGTCAGCAGCTTGATGTCCTTCCTGAGATGGATGGCGAACTCGTTCATGCCCTCACCTCCGCCTGGAAGACCTCGGCGTAGAGGTCCTCGGCCTTCACCTGGGCCGGGCGGAACTCCATGACCCTTCCTCCGGCCCGCACCGCTTCGGCCACGATATCCGGGATCTCCTCTCTGGGCGCTTCGATAGTGATCGTGGTGCGGTCGCCGGAGACCGATAGCGCGCTCCACCTGGACAGCACCCCGATCACTGCCTCGTTGGGCGAGGCGAGCACCAGCTGGATGACTGCCCGGGCCTTGGGCCGGTCCAGGTCCTCGCGGCGGACGATGCGGCCGGCCTTGATGAACTGGATCGAATCGCACAGCTGGTCGATCTCGTTAAGCTCGTGGGAGGACAGCAGCATGGCCATGCCCGAGGTCTTGAGGGCCTTCAGCAAGCTCCGGAGCTCGATCATCATGCCTGGGTCGAGGCCGGAGAAGGGCTCGTCCATGATGAGCACTTTCGGACCGTGGACCACCCCCCGGGCGATTGCCAGGCGCTGCTTCATGCCTTTGGAGAACGACGAGACCCGGTCGTCGCCCCGGCCCTTCAGGCCGAACTCGTCGATCAGCCTCCGGCTGGTGCCCTCGGGGTCCTGCGCTCCGGTCAGGCGGGCGAAGTACAGCAGGTTGTAATAGGCGGAGAGGTCCTCGAAGAAGGTCGGCCTCTCCGGCACGTACCCTAGGGCCACGCGGGGGTCCAGGCCGTTCATGTCCACGGTGCCCTCGTCCTTAGGCTCGATGCCCATGATCAGTTTGATCATGGTGCTCTTCCCCGCGCCATTGGGGCCGACCAGTCCGCATATCTCTCCTTCCTGGATGGAGAACGAGGCGCGGTCGAGGGCGCGGATGTTGCCTCGGGTGAAGCGGTTGCCGTAGGTTTTAGAGATGTTCCTGCAGGACAGTACCGGTTCAGTACTGGACATACCGCACCTCCGTGTTGTTGTTGACGTGATCGTAAATGATGTAGGGCCAGAACCCGAAGGCGTAGGTGATGTCTCCGACGATGAGGAAGGCGGACATGCTGGTGGTCACGGGGCCATAGGAGCCTGAAGCGGGATAGGTGATGGTCACCGTGGTGGTCTGGCCCGGCACCAGTTCGACGGTCTCGTTGTGGTAGGTCATCGTGCTGTTGAACGTGTCGGGGTTACGCGGCAAGATGGTGGTGAACAGACCGCTCATCGGCCCCGCCCCCTCAGGCAGGGAGAACTCGGTCCGCACCGTGAACACCGAGTCGTCGAGCGAGATGTCGTGATCGACCCTTAGGCCGTCGAGGTGGAAGATGGAGGCCCGCTCGAGCATGAACTTGGTGGCGTGGCCGTACTCCCACTGGTAGACCGGGTAGAGCAGGTAAGTGCCTTCGGTGGCCTTGTACCAGACGTACCCGCCCCGTTCCGCATCGTACTGGGGGATCGTGCGGTTCCAGCTCATCCTCATCGGCTCCCCGGAGGAGTTGTAGCGGGGGATGGGAATCACCGGCTCGTGATCGGAACGGGCCCGCACGCTGATGTTCTGGACCGCGTTGCTGTCATCGAGGTAGGTGTCCGGGTCGATGTCATCGGCCAGCCTGACGATGTAGACGCCGGCGCTGTCGTGCTCCCCGCTGACGGTGAACTGGACGTCCTGAGAGAGCGGGACCAGAGAGAAGGTGACGTTCTCGTCCATCCCGAACTCGCTCTTGTCGGCCCTCACCGCGACGTAGGCCACCTTAGCGCCCTGGACCGAACCTACGATCCACGATGCCAGCAGCCCAGTGAGGACGAGCATGACCACCACGATCAGTGCCAGATACTGTTTCTTAAGCCTCATCCCTCTTCCCCCTCGTATTATTATGGGGCGAATAATATGCGGCAACATTATGCTTGCCCTGTAATGATCATGAAAAAGATCGGGGGCGCTACTTCAGCTCGCGGGCCAGGCCGCGCACGGCATTGACCGCCGGGCTGTCGGGCGGAAGCCGGGACAACGGCCCTCCGGACGCGGCCAGTTCCTCGACCGCGGGATCGTGGGGAATCAGTACGACGCTGGAGAACCCCTGGGGCACCGCGTCCCTGAGCGCCGGCGGAAGCTCGCCACGGACCCGGTTGATGATCAGCACCGCGGCCCCGATGTCCAGCTCCATCTCCCTCGCCAGCGTTAGTATCCTGCCGGCGGTGGTGAGGCCGACGGTGGTGGCGTCCGATACCACCAGCAGGACGTCCATCCTCCTGCAGGTCCGGCGGGACAGATGCTCCATTCCCGCCTCGTTATCGATGACCACGTAGGGATAATCGTCCATGACATCGTCGAGGTAGGTGCGCAGCAGGTTGTTGATGTAGCAGTAGCAGCCCCGGCCCTCGGAGCGGCCCATGGTGACCAGGTCGAACTCCCTCCCCTCGACCATGGCCAATCTTAGATGGTACATCACCGCCTCATGCTTCGAGCCTCCGCCGGCCAGTTCCTCGGAGCGCTTCAGCAGGTCCTCCCGCAAGTCCCCGATGGTCCTCTCCACCGCCACCCCCAATTTCTCCCCGAGATTGGAGTTGGGGTCGGCGTCGACGGCCAGGACGACCTTCCCGGAGCGCGATGACATCTCCCTTACCAGCAGCGCGGACAGCGTGGACTTGCCGACCCCGCCCTTCCCCGCCACCGCGATGGTGAAGGCCACGGTCATCCCAGCGAGTATCTTTCAGCGAGGGCCTCGGACACCCCCACCAGCAACCGCATGACCTTCTGGCCGCCCCGCTCGTCCAGGCCGCTGAGGCCGCACTGCGGGGTGATCATGCTCTGCCTCACCAGCCGCTCGCGGTCCACGCCCTTCGCCGCCAGGGAGGAGATCATGTTCTCCATGGTCTCCACCAGAGTGTCCACGTTCTCATGGACCAGCTTGTCGTCGCTGCTGGGGACCACGCCCCAGGCCAGGCATCCCCCCCGGTCCAGGAATCGGGTCACCTCGTCGGGGTACAGGAGGATGGTGTAGCCGTAACCGAAGGCGTCGAAGGACAGGACGTCGATCGGCAGGCCCATAATGAACGGCCAGTCGGTGTTGGCGCAGCAGTGCAGGCCGATGCTGCCCTCCAGTCCGGCGGTCACCTCCACGGTCCACGCGGCCACGTCCGCCTGCGACACGCTGGCGAACGGCGTGCCCATCATGGACAGGTACGGCTCGTCCAGGAAGATCATGGTCCGCGGGCACTTCTTCTGCAGCTCTCCCTCCTGCCACCGGGCGGTGAGGTTCAGGCTCCTGCGGATGATCTCCGCGTACGCCTCGTCGTACAGCACCGGCCGGTCGTTGAGGTCCGTGAGCTGCAGCCCCATGGACACCGGGCCGGTGATCTGCCCCTTGACCGCGACGGTCTCCTCAGGAAGGTCCCTGGCCATGAACTCGTGGAACCCGGCGAAGTGCTCCGGGGGAAGGTCGAAGGAGCCGATGTCCTCGGACAGGATGCGGGTGTATATGTCCTCGGGATCGTAGTTGTCGAGGTCCACGCGCACCTTCTTCCGGGCCTCGTCGACCTGCACCCCCGGCAGCCGGTGGGCGAACTGGACGTACATGTTCTCCCGGAAGCCCATGTTGGGCAGCTGCGGCCAGGTAGGTATGGTCCGCAGGTTGTTGACGATGAGGTCCACCGCCCTGGCCGGGTCGGTGCAGGGAAGCGACCCGATGACGCTGGGCGCGAAGTTCCAGTCCATAGTTGCCGTACCCCCTGTTAATCTAATAAATATTGGCGTTAGCTCAAACGCAGCTTCTGGACCGTCAGCAGGGCATCGATCGGCCAGTGCTGACGAACGAGCGCTTTCTTGACGGCAGCGATGAACGGCCTCGTCATCATGTTCCAAAGCATACGCTCCTTGGTAGGTCGCCATCGCACGTTCGGCCGTTTTATATCGTCCTGGAGCGCAACGTGGAAGCAAGAGCGTGAGAGACTTGGGAACTGACACTGTACAGAAGGTAGAAGTGAGCACGATGGTGGACCGGATCGTGCCGGCAGCTTGGTCCATCATGGAAGGAGCGATGAAGGTCGGCGGCCTGCATCTTGCTGCATCCCTGAGGGCGGGCGGGGCAGGCGCGAAATATATTGGCCGATCGAAGGACACGTACAAAGGCAACCCCATAGTAGAAGGGGTGATAGGCTCCATCCAACGCGAGAACAGAGCGAAGGAGGAAAGGGCCGACCTAAAAGGCCTGGACCCGGCGGATGTCATGAAGAAAGTGGACGAGATCGAGCCCATGCTGGACACGATGGGGGAACAAGGGGCCCAGACCAAGAACTTCCTCTATGGGCTGGCGGAGAGCATGGTGAATGCCAGTGGATCGGGCTTCATGGGTTCGGGTGAAAAGGTCAACGAGGACGAATCGAAGTATCTGGATGATCTAAAGGCGCACCTGCGGCTCTAGTTGCCATGAGCGGCGGCGTCCTCAGCGTGATCTGACCGCCGAGAGGAGGATGAAGAAGTTGTCCAGGAGGACGCAGCCGTCGGTGACCTCCAGGGCGATGGCCTTCTTCGCATGATCCGATGCTCTCGCCACCAGATCTCGCATGGCCGACTCGGTGGGGGGGTCGACCATGTCGGTGAAGTGGGATAGGGGCACTCTCCGGCGGTACGGCCGCATGCTCAGCAGCTCCAGCCCCGTGCCCCTCACCAGGGCGGACCATTCGCTGGTCCTCCGGTCGCGGACGTGGGAGGGGTCGTGAAGCACGTCCATGCGGTTGATCAGCTCGTCCACTTCGTCGTCCTCCGGCACGCTGCGGTCGTCGATCACCATCCGGCCTCCGACCCTGAGGACCCGGGCCATCTCTCCCAGCGCCCGCTCCAGGTCGGTGAAGTGGTGGGCGGCCCGGCGGCAGGTCACGATGTCAAAGCTCCGGTCGGGGTAGGGCAGGGACATGGCATTGCCGATGCTGAAGGTGACGTTGTCGATCCCCCGCTTCCCAGCCAGCTTCCTGGCCTCGCCCAGCATCTCCTCGGTGAGATCGATGGCCTCCACCCTCGTGACCCTGGGGGCCAGGGCCAGCGCGGTGTGCCCCGCCCCGGTGCCGATGTCCAGGGCCACGTCCTCCCTGCCCGGGGCGGCCGCGTCGACCAGCCAGGACAGGGTCACCTTGTCATCGTGGACCTTGCTGGTGGCATAGTGGGAGGCCCTGCGGGAGAACACTTCCTCCGGTCGCATGGGCGGGTCGTTGACCTTCATCGCTTACTCTAAGCTCACAGGGACTATTATATCCTGGCATGGATAGCCGGTGATGTTCGGGGAAGAGTCGGCACGATGCGCCCGGAGGTCCGGCATCACCGGACGGAAACGATCCGCTTGAACAGAGGGAGCAGCTCGTCCAAGGCTCTGAACGCCTGCTCCTTCAGGTCCGACGGCAGGCGGTCCTGCGGCCACATCCTGGCCAGGGCCGAGCCCATGCCCCAGGAACCCTCGCCGGAACGGAATGTGGGGTTGACGAAACCGTTGTTGGACAGGGCCCAGGCGATGAGCCTGGCCTCCCGGTCCTCCAGCACGCCCTGGACGAACCTGCTGGCGTCGCCCTCGGGGGACGGCAGGTAGTGGAATCCGCAGGCCACGCCGTAGACCGGGCCGTCGAGCCCGTAGTTCATGGCCCCCGCCTCCAGGAACAGCTCCGGCTCGACGTGGGCGTCACCGCGGTGGAAGTCCTTCCTGAGAAGGACCGCGGAGCACCTGGTGCCCACCGACGCGTGCCAGTTGAACGGGGACCCCTTGACCACGAACTCGCCCTGCAGGCCCCGGGAGCCGGCATATTCCACCAACGCTTGCTTCAGGTACGTCCAGTAGTTGACACCGTGCGCCCCGGTGAACGCCTGATCGGCAGGTCCGATGATCTCCCTGACGATGCTCTCGGCCTCGGCCTTGGAGCCCTTTTCGCCGGAGAGCCCGGAACGGGCTATCGACCTCGCCATCTCGATGATGGAGCCGTAGGGGGACTGGGGAATGGTCATCGCTCTTTCCTCATCAATCGTTAATATAAGCGGTTCTGGAGCGCATCACTCCCCAAACTCTATTTCAAGTGTGCTGAGCAAAAGAGTATCATCGGAATCAATACCTCCCTCCAGCTCTGAACGATCGGTCCCGGCGTCCTGCGGCAGGTCGGCGCCGCTCTATTCCCGGGGGCGGGCCGCCAGCCGCTCAGCCACCGCCGGGAATTGCCCCAGATCGGTGTGGGGAAGGAACAACGCCGAGGAGTACTGGTCGAAGAAGGCGTTGGACGAGGACAGGTCCAGGTAGGTCATCATGGAATAGATCTCCAGTGCTTCCTTCCTCATCTTCTCCGACAGCAGGCACAGCTTCGCCCCTCCCAGGGAGGCGTTGCCCAGGAGCTCGAACCTCTCCCGGGGCAGGTCCGGCAGCAGCCCGATGGTCTGGGCGTTGTCGATGTTGATGTAGTTCCCGAAACCGCCGGCGATGTAGACCCTGTCCAGGTCGGCGAACTCGCGGCCCACTGTCCGCAGCAGGACCGAGCAGCCGGCGTAGATGGCCGCCTTGGTACGTATGACCCCGGCGATGTCGTCGTCGTTGACCGCGATGGGCTTCTCCCCCGCCTCCTGGTGGATGATGAACTCCATCCCCCGGCCGGAGGAGCGCACCCTTTCCGACGTCGCGGTGTCGATCCTGCCCTTCTTGTCCAGGTATCTGTGCACGAACATCTGGGCGATGAGATCGATGAGCCCGGAGCCGCAGATGCCCCGCGGTCTGGCGTTGCCGATGGTGGTTATGCTGACCTCCCGCTCGCTGATGCTCACCTTGTCTATCGCCCCTCCCATGGCGCGCATGCCGCAGGACACCTCCCCACCCTCGAAGGCGGGACCGGCGGAGGTGGAGCAGCCGATCATCCAGTCTCGGTTGCCCAGCACCACCTCGCCGTTCGTCCCCATGTCGATGAGGAGCGCGAGGTCCTCGCTGAGGTGCATACCAGAGAGCAGGATATCCGAGGTGATGTCCCCGCCCACGTAGCTGGACCGGCCGGGAACGCACAGCACTGGGGCGTCGGGCTGGGCCCGGAGGCCGATCTCCGAGGCCGTCAGGACCGGCGGCACGTTGGTGATGGGGATGTACGGCGAGTATCGGATGTGGGTGGGGTCGAGGCCGAGGAGCATGTGCACCATGGAGGTGTTGGCGCTCACCACGATGGAGGCGATGTCGTCATCGCAGGTGCCGGAGTGGAACCGGCGCTGCTTGTCCCTCTCCGCGCACAACTGGGCGATGAGGCCGTTGACCGTGTCCACCACCAGTTCGGTCAGCCGCTCCACCCCCTTGTCCTCGGCGTAGGCGATGCGCGACAGGACGTCCTCGCCGCACACCAGCTGGCGGTTGTAGTCCGATGCCTGCGCCACCGTCCTGCCGGTGTTGAGGTCCACGAGCTCGGCCGCCAGGGTGGTGGTGCCGATGTCGATGGCCATTCCGTAGTTGGCGATGCCCTTGGCCCCCTTCTCCACGGCCATCAGCCTCCGCGTCCCGTCCTGGCGGGAGAGCATGAGGGACAGCTGCCATCCGCCCTCGCGGAGGACCCGGGGCAAGTCCTTGAGGAGAGGCAGGGGCACCAGGAGGTCGGGCGTTCCCAGCGCGCAGGTGACCCGCTCCAGGTCGGCGAGGTTGTCCTCCAGCGAGGGGGCCTTGAGGTCCAGCCGCCGCACCTCGGTGAGCGGGGTGAGTTCCGGCGCCCCCCTTCCATGGTACGCCGCCAGGATCTGGTGCTCGCTGACCTGCGACCCTTCAGGGATGAACGCGGACAGGTCGCCGTGGACCGCGGTGCGGCAGGCGAGCCGGTACCCCAGGCGGTACTCCTCGGGGGAAAGCGTCCCCTGCTCCGACTCCGCCGGCCCGTCGATGATCACCAGGCATTTCCCGCAGGTCCCCCGGCCGCCGCAGACACTGTTGACCTGTACGCCCGCGGCCACCGCGGCGTCGAGGACCGTTTCCCCGTCCTGGACCTCCACGGTGACGTTGCCGGGGAAGAAAGTGACCTTGTGCCCCATGGACCGAAAATCCGCGTCGGGCTATATAATGAAGCCCCAGCCGACGATCGGCAGCGGGGCCTCAGCCCAGGAACCCTCTCAGGTGCGCGGCGCGGAGCACCGAACCTTCCAGGCCCTTGCCGGTGCTGTTCTTGATGTTGTCCATGATCAGCGAGGTGATCTTGCGGTGCTCCTCGTCCGTCTCGAAATCCAGGTCCAGGTTGTCCACCGCCATGCGGACCTTGAGGGGCAGGGTCTTCATCGACTCGGGGTTCATGAACCGCAGGGCGTCCCGCATGTTGTCATCGAAGTGCGGGCTGACCTGCCGGAGGTAGTCCAGGTCCTGGTCGTCCAAGGCGTCAAGGCCCAGGATCTCCGGCGGTATGCCGATGGAGTAGAAGGCGCAGCAGAAGCCGATGGCCCTGGGCAGGACGACCCCCTCCATGCTCCGGGAGTACCCGAACAGCCCGATGTGCAGCTTACGCTTCCTCCGGCGGGGCACGTAGTTGGCGACCTCGTTGATGAGGGGGGCGAGCTTCACGATCTGGTCGCGGTAGGAGCCGGCGCACTTGTCGATGATCTCCTCGCACCGCTGGGGGTCCACCTCCATGGCCCGGCCGCGCTTCCCCTCATTGATCTGCTGGATGCCCTCGCGGACGTCGTCGTGCGAGTAGTCGTACTTGAACGCCGACTGCACGGTGAAGGTCTGCACCGAGGGGTACTCGCCCATGATGTGGCCGACGTTGTCAGGCTTCAGATTCCCCCGGAACGGGGCGGAGCCGACCCCGATGATCGGCTGGATGCTCACTCCCGTCTCTTCCTCCAGCAGCTGGAGGTTGTACAGGGCCGCCTTGTTCATCAGGATGGCGCTGGCCTGCCCGTAGTTCATGGCCGGGTCGGAGCGGGCCAGGAACACCCGCTGGTAGGAGAGGTCCTTGTCCTTCATGTACTCCCGGGTGATGAGGTGGGCGTCCATCATGTGGCGGAGATCCTCGAAGAGAGGAATGACGTTGACGTTCTCCGGCTCGAAGGTGCCGATCCAGTCGGACAGCGCCGCGCCGTCCCTGAACTTGTGATGCTGCTTGCCGACCACGAAGTCCCGGTAGTAGTGGTAGACGCGGTCCAGCGAGGTGGCGGACGACGTCATTGGCAGGATGACCTCGAAGATGGGGGGGACCTCGTTCTTGTAGAACAGCTTGGCGGTGTCGAAGGAACGGGGGATCGATTCCAGCGTCTCCAGCAGGATCTTGGCCTCGTCCTTCTCCACCATGGGGTTGGGCACCCTGAGCGTGAGGAAGACATCCTTGCCCAGCTGGTTCTCCTTGAAGTACCAGTCGTACTTGGAGAGCAGCTTCTTGACCACGTAGTTGTCGACCTCCTTTCCTTCGCAGTCCCACATCTGCTCCTCGCAGTCTAGGTGGGAGAATACGTAATAGGCCTCCTGGATCTCGTCCTCCCCGCCCATCTCCGAGCTCTCGGCGAAGAACGGGGCGTTGACGTTGTCCGGATGCTGGGTGCTCATGCACCGGGGTATCTTGGGTTCCACTTCCATCACCGTTCTGATCTAATGATATCGTGATAGTATTGACAGCTGTTCAAGGTATCAGCTCTCTTACTTTGAGGTCCATGAGCACCGCCTTCCCGGCATCGGTCAGGAGGTACCTCTTCCAGGTGAGCTTCTCCGGGGTCAGGCACTCGATGAGGCCCTTCCCCTCCAGCTCGTGGATGGCTCTGCTGATGTTCTGGACCGAGCGGCCCGACCTCTCGGCGATGTCGGCGGCGCTGAAAGCGGCGCTGCTCTCCAGCGCCCTCATCACAGCGACTCGCCGGTCCACTCCCAGGACCCATCGGGTCAGGTCTTCCACGGTCCTCCCTTCCATCGAGCATTTGGCCAGATATAACCCTTCCTGCGCTCACCAGGGCTCCGGCCGGGGGCTGCCCCTATCGGTCCGGCCGTACATCTGGGCAAGCTCGATGTTGACCTCCCGCACCGAATCGACGAAGCGGGTGACGTCCTCGGAGACGTTGTCGAGGTCCTCTATGTTCCGCTCCCCGTCCACGACCGCGCCGCTGGGGACCAGGCGGGAGGGGGGGATCACGGCGTGGGTCACCACGGCCCGGTGGAGCACCACGCTGCCGTCCATGAGGGTGCACCGGAACATCACCGTGCCGAAGCCGATGAAGCACCCCTCTCCGATCTCGCACGGCCCGTGCACGATGCACCCATGAGCCAGGGTGGTGCCCTCGCCGACCCTCACCGCCGAATCGGTCAGGGCATGGACGACCACGTTGTCTTGGATATTGCATCCCCCTTCGATGATGATCCTCGATCCGGGCTCGTCCGCCCGGATGGAAGCATTGGGAGCGACGTACACCCCGTCACCGATGGTCACGTCCCCCAGTATGGTGGCGGAGCGGTCGACGAACGCGCTCCGGCTTATCCTTGGCGATCCTGGCCTGTCCATTTGCGATGCCTCTGCTCGTCCCCTACGCTGCTTCTCTTTATTAAACATTATGATTGATTATGAGAAGTTATTAGAATCAGCCCCTGCGAGAGAACGATTAAGACCCCAGGGCGACAAGATGACGTCCATGACCTTGACTGAGCAAGGGATCGAGGAGATGGAGCGGAACAAGGAGATCGTCAGGAGGGTGTATGATGGATGGAACCGTGGATCGATCGATGAGTTCAAGGATGCCCTTGCAGCTGACTTCAAAGAGCATACCAGAAAGGGGGACATCAGGGACAGGGCCGCGTGCATAGCCGAGACCGAGAGGTTCCTGAAGAACATGCCAGACGCGAGGTTCGACGTCCAGGAGATGATCGCCGAAGGGGACAGAGTGGTGGTCGTCCAGCGTTTCACTGGAACGATGGACCGGGAGGTCCGGGGGATGGAACCGGCCGGTCAGAAGGTGGATATGAGGGAGGTCGACATCTATCGGATCGAAGGCGGGAAGATCGCCGAGCTGTGGGTGTTCCTCAACGATGCCGGTTGAACGTGCCTTCTATGGGGCCAGGCCCCGGCATCGACGGACGGACCGGGGGTGACCGGGTCCCTGACGAAGGCGCGCCTCACGCCCTCTGCAGATGGATCGCCGACGGCTCCGATCCCAGGCCGAGGTAGGCATAGGTGTCGAGGTTGGTCATCTGTCCGGTGGCCATGTCGGTGAGGAACTCGAACCTGAACTCCGTCTTGTAGGTTTCGAAGGTCAGGGTGGTGCTCTCATAGGTCCCATCGATCTGGAAGTGCCCGTCCGGTTCCAGAACATAGAGGTCGGACAGAGGCGTCTGCGAGGTGATGTCCATGTCGATGATGCCGGTGACGTGGTTCCCGTTCAGGGTGAGCTTCATCTCCACGTTCGCCTCGATGAGCAGTGCCTTCTCGCCATAGATGTTGTAGGACCAATATGTGGCCGTCCCTTCCCACTGGCCACCGATGTCCCTGGCCCCGGTGAGCTTGCCCGAGCCTATGGGGAGCCACCCCATGGTCGATGCCGCCACCAGGACCACGACCACCAGCACCGCGCCCAGGACCAGTGCGGGGATCCAGGTCCTTTTCTTGGGGGCCTTCATCGGAGGCGGGGTCACCGCCCCACCCGCCGTGGGGTGCTGGACCGGGGGAGCGCTCGGCTGGACCCCGCCCTGGGAAGGCCCGGTGACCTTCTTCCTCTTGATGAGGACCGCCGCCACCGCGACCAGGGCGATGATCCCCACGCCGACGACCGCGAGAATGGGGAGCAGGTCGTCCATCGGTAGGGTGTTGGCGAGGTCATCGGCAGCGGCGCTTCCCTCGTAGGGGTAGATATCATCGGAGGTCCAGTCGCTCCACTCGTTGTTGACCCCGCCGCGGCTCCACTCGTTCGTTCCCAGATCGTAGGCCTGGGGATGGGCGGCATCGTACCTTGCCGCCGCCCCGTTGTTGCTGACGAAGGAGTTGGCGAAGATCAGGTTACCGTCGCTGCTCGATAGGTATATCCCATAACCTCCGGAGCCGGTTACGGTGTTCCCGGTGATGGTGTTGTTGTTGGAAGTGAAGAGCTCGATGCCGTTGTACTGGGAGCCGGAGATGTTGTTCCCGGAGATCACGTTGCGGTCCGAGGACATTAGCTGGACGCCGGTCTTGGAGCCGGTAATGGAGTTGTTGGCAACGGTGCAGCCGGTCGACGAGTACAGCAGGACGGCGCAGTGATCGCTGCTGATCACCGAACCCCTGATGGTGATGTTGGACGCCCCGGTGATGTCGATGGCATAGCTGGAGGTATTGGTGATCTGGCAGTTCTCTATGACCAGGTGCTTGGTGGTCCCCGAAACGAAGATGCCCAGTCCGTTCGCAGGATCGTCCACCCGGACGTCGGCGATCACGTAAGGGTTCGACTGCGTCCCGTTCCCTGGCCAGCCGTTCGATGCGGCCTTGGAGGCAAGATCGGGATCGCCGCTGATGCTAACCGGAGCGGTCGATGCACCGGACGCTATGCCTAAGTTCAGCATGGAGATGACAAACGCGGCCGACAACAACAGGACGACCAGAGAGACCGAGAAACCTCTTGCGTTCATAGCAGGACCTACAGGCACCTATGCTCTTCACGACGATCGACGGGGTCCGCGTATTTGAGACAGATTAAGAGAGATATCTAAATCGATAATCAGGTCCAGGCAGGAAGCCGCACCCCTTTTATTTCCTGCACTCCAATTACATCGTCGGCATGAGCATGGACCGCAGGACTAGGGGCGGGCGGGCGTACCGCCGGAAGGACTTTCGGGACCTCGAGCATAGGCTGGCCCGCCTGGAGGCGAGGGTCGAGCGCCTGGAGAGAGGTGAGCGGCCGCGTGCTGAAGTAAAGGAAACCGTCACCTGCTGCGATGACATCATAGGATGCCTGGACGACTGCGTGACCGATGTGCGGGAGATCAGGAAGAGGGTAAGGGATGTCCGCTCCTAGGCCGGTGGTCATCGATACCAACGTCATCATCGACGCGTTCGTGCGCTCCGGCGACGGCCGCAGCCGCGGCTCCATCGAACTTCTCAGGAGGGTCGAGAACGGCGAGTTCGCCGGCATCCTTCCCACCCCGGTGCTGGTGGAGATCTACTACGTCGTACTGGACGTCACCAAGGACCCCCACCGGGCCGGGAAGACCCTGGCAAGGCTGCTGGAGCTGCCCCACATCACCGTCCGGGCGGTGGAGGAGGCGCATGCCATGATCGCCGTGGACCTCATCAGGGAGAGCAACTACTTCCGCATGGGGAAGGGAGGAAAGCTCGGCCGGCGGACCGACGGGCTGTCCATGGTCGACTCCCTCATCCTCGCCGTCGGCAGCACCATCCCCGGGGCCATCGTGTGCTCCAACGAGGGGCGCTTCTCCCAGGTTAAATCGGTGCGCACCATGCGGCCGGCGGAGCTAGTGCAGAGGTTCGGGAAGAAGGCGGCGGTCCCGGTCAGTGACGGAAGACCCTGACCCCGGTGAACACCATGGCCATGCCGTGCTCGTTGGCCGCGTCGATCACTTCCTGGTCCCGGATGCTGCCTCCCGGCTGGATGATCGCCGTGGCCCCGGCCTTGGCCGCCTCGTCCACCCCGTCACGGAAGGGGAAGAAGGCGTCGGAGGCCATCACCGATCCCTTGGCGTTCTCCCCGGCCTTGTGGGCGGCGATGAACGATGAGTCCACCCGGGACATCTGACCGGCGCCGATCCCCACGACCCGCTCACCCTTGGCCAGGATGACGGTGTTGGACCAGATGTGCTTGCATACCCGGTTGGCGAACAGCATGCTCTTGATCTCCTCCGGGGTGGGGGCCCGCTTGGTCACCACCCTGAGGTTCGCCTCCGTCACCTGGGAGTTGTCCGCGGTCTGGACCAGCATTCCGCCCTTGACGTACTTCAGCTTCATCTTCGGCGCGTCGGCCAGGGTTATGGGGCCGGGGGTGGTCATGAGGCGGATGTTCTTCTTCCGGCTCAGCAGATCCAGGGCCGCGGGGTCGAAGGAGGGGGCGAAGACGATCTCCACGAAGTGTTTGGATATCTCCTCCGCGGTGCGGACGTCACACTCGCGGTTGAGGCCGATGACGCAGCCGAAGGCGGCCAGGGGATCGACGTTATAGGCGACCATGAACGCGTCGTAGATATGGTCATCGCAGGCGATCCCGCAGGGGTTGGTGTGCTTGATCACCACGGCGCAGGCGCGGTCCTCGAACTCCCGGAGGAGGGAGAGCGCGGACTCGATGTCCAGGATGTTGTTGTACGACAGCTCCTTTCCGTGGAGCTGCTTCATTCGCGACACCGCCACCCCGGTTACGAACGGGTCGCCGTAGAACGCCGCCTGCTGGCTGGGGTTCTCTCCGTACCGAAGGTCCTGCACCTTCTCCATGCCCACGCTCAGGGTGGAGGGGAACAGCGGTCCCGGGAACACCCCGGCCAGATGCTGGGAGATCATCGCGTCGTAGTTCGCGGTGGACCGGAAGGCCTCCAGCATCAGGGCCTTTAGGGTCTCCTCCCCCACCCCGCCTCCGGTGATGCTCATCTCCTCCAGCAGCGGCCCGTAGCGGGACGGTTCGGTCACCACCGCCACGCCCTTATAGTTCTTGGCCGCGGCCCGGATCATGGACGGCCCACCGATGTCGATGTTCTCGATGACCTCCTCCAGCGACACGTTCGGTTTCAGCACGGTGTCCCGGAAGGGGTAGAGGTTCACCACCACCATGTCGATCTTCTTGACCTTGATCTTCTCCAGCTGCCTCATGTGCTCGGGAACGTCCCGGCGGGCCAGAAGGCCGGCGAAGATGTTGGGGTGGAGGGTCTTCACCCTCCCGTCCAGCATCTCCGGGAACCCGGTGACGTCGGAAATGCTGACCGTCCTGATGCCGTTGCGTTCGAGGAGCAGAGCGGTACCCCCGGTGGAGATGATCTCCACTCCATGGTCCTTCAGTCCCCGGGCGAAATCGACAATGCCGTCCTTGTTGGACACACTGATGAGGGCGCGTTCGATCTTGACCAAATGAATGCCTCCAAGGCAGAGAGGCAAGCTGCTAGAACAGTTTGCCGAGGGGATATCCCGAGGGCGTTTATGAAGCTTGTTGGCCGGGGGGAGCGCCCCCGCGGCAGTTCGGTCCTAGATCTCTCCCGGCTCGGTGATCGCCCCGGAGTTCTCCAGCAGGCGGAACAGTTCCACCAGCGGGAGGACCACGGTCATCTTGTCGAGCATGATGTATATCTCCCCCTCGGAAAGGAACAGGTCGGCCACCTGCCGCTGGAACTCCCCGGGCTTGAAACTGGAGACCCAGTCCAGGACCCTCCCCTCGTCCTCCGGCTTGTCGTCACGGTCGCCAAAGGAGACGTCGATCACCGCGTCCTCGGCCATCACCGGTTCCGCCTCCTCCATATCGACCTCTTCCTCCTCATCCTCTATCTTCTGCTCTTCCTCATCGTGCTCCTCTTCATCATATTTCTTTGACATCGTATCTCTCCGTCATCCTATTCTCCGGTCGCCATAACTAGTTTGGGGATGCGCGCCGTCTACCTTCGTCCCCATGCCTTCCCTCCGGCAGGAATCCTTTTATCTGGAGGCGGCTTGTTGAACGACATCATGCTCATCATCTCAGAGAGGATCAACGGCCTGTTCACCTCGGTGGGAAAGGCCATCGACCGGCGGGACGCCAAGTTCATCCAGGACCTGGCGGTGAGACAGGTGGAGCTAGGGGCCCAGGCCCTGGATGTCAATGTCGGCCCGGGCCGGGACGACGGCCCGGCGGCAATGGAGTGGCTGGTGTCGACGGTGCAGGAGGTGGCCACCGTGCCGCTGTCCATCGACACCTCCGGGCCCAAGACCATGGAGGCCGGGCTGAGGGCGGCGAAGAACAGGGTCATCATGAACTCCACCACTGCAGAGGAGAAGCGCATGGACCGATTCTTCCCGCTGTGCCGGGAGCACGACGCCGAGATCATCTGCCTGTGCATGGACGAGAAGGGCGTGCCCAACTCCGCTGATGCCCGCGCGGAGATGGCCATGCTCATGATGACCAAGGCCATGGAGCACGATATCATGCCCGACCGGCTGTACCTCGATCCCCTTGTCCTTCCCACCGGGGCTGCCCAGGACCAGGGGAGGAAGGTCGTACAGGCGGTCCAGATGTTCCAGGCCCTCAACGACCCGGCCCCCCGGACGGTGGTCGGCCTCAGCAATGTGTCCAACGGCACGAAGCAGCGCAGCCTGCTGAACCGCACCTATCTGGCGATGCTCATGGGGGCGGGACTGAGCGCGGCGATCCTCGATCCCGAGGACCCGGAGCTTATGGCAGTGCTGAAGGCCGGACAGGTCCTGCTCAACGAGAGGCTGTACTGCGACGACTTCCTCAGGGACTGAACCCACGGTCATCGTGATACATGTCAGGAAGAGGCCAGAGCAGCGGCACTGCTAGCAACAAGGATAAGGACGTGGAGGGCCTAGTGGCAGGCACGGACGTCTACTCCCATTCCCGGCTGAGCTGTTACGAGCAATGCCCCCGGCGGTACCGGTACAGGTACATCGACGAGATCGAGGTGGAGGACGTTCAGGGCATCGAGGCGTTCATTGGCACCCTGGTCCACCTCTCCCTCCAGCACCTCTACGAGCGGGCCGGCGATAGTTCGGTCCCCACATGCGACGATCTCCTGGAGCACTTCGACCATCTGTGGGGAGAGATGTACGACCCCTCCAAGGTCAAGATCGTCAGGAAGGAGATGACCTGCTCGGACCATTGCAACAGGGCCAAGGACGGCCTGAAGGCGTACCACCGCCGCCACCATCCCTTCGACCGCGGAACGACCGTGGGCCTGGAGCATGAGGTCCGGTTCACCGTCGGAGGAAGATACTCCTTCAAAGGCTACATCGACCGCCTGACCTCGCTGGGCGACGGCGAGTACGAGGTCTGCGACTACAAGACCGGGAAGAGGCTTCCGACCGCCCGCGCTCTGAACGAGGACCGGCAGCTGGGACTGTACGAGATGGGGGTCAGGCAGAGCTTTCCCGATGCCCGCAGGGTACGTCTCGTTTGGCACTACATCGCCCACGACCGGGAGCTGGAATCGTTCCGCACCCCCGAGCAGCTGGACCGCCTGGAGGAGGACGTCTGCTCGCTCATCGGGCGGATCGAGGCGGCCTGTTCGTTCCCCCGGAAGCAAGGGCCATTGTGTCAGTGGTGCGAGTACTGCGATATCTGTGACGGCCGGTAGCTAATCGACGCGCCAGCATATATTGTATTAAATTGTCAAAATCAAGATAAAATACTCATTTTTCAGCATGATTGAAGATAAAATATATCGCTGTGAATAGAAAGTATTATAAATATATAGCTCTCAAATTAACAATCAAACCTATTGGGGGGTTTGAATACGAAGAACAAAACAAGAATGATCGCATTAGCGGTAGCTTTGGTCGTAATGATCAGCGCTGTCGCCGTCATAGCCTTGAAAAGTCCGCTCACCACCGGTGCTGCGGACCAGGGTAACGACAACGCCCTGGGCGATGACGCCACGACCCCGTGTCCGGACGATACCAATGACGGTGTCGACGACGCTACCGATAATGTCGATGATGGAACCAATGTGCCAGATGATTGTGATGAGATCGTAGACCCACCAGCTTGCCTGACGACCATAGCGGCCTGCAACGAGGCCGATGGATCCTGGGAGCGGGCCCTGACCTACTCCTGGTGTATCGAGAAGGAGCTCTACGAAAACGAGCAGGTGCTGCGCTCCACCAACTCTGCAGGATATGATATCCAGATAGAGCCTGGCGAGTCGGCAGTGGTCTCGTACCTCATCACCGTTGAACGCTTGGACCCGTGCATGAATGAGGTCATGGGAGTCGTGGGGGCCGTTCAGGTCACCAACACCGGCTGCTATGACACCGCCGACCTGGCCATCTGCGTGACCATACAGAGCGGATCATGCGACGAGTTCTCGGACATAGCGTCGTTCGCGGTGGACACCTCGTGCCACCCGGTCCTCGCGGCCGGGGAGTGCTACACCTACTGCTATGAGTACGAGTTCGATGCCGCCAAGGACGTGACCTACCGCAGTGTCGCGACCGTCAGCATATCCAACTTCGCTGATGACGCCGGCTGCGTGCAGGCCTGTGATGAGTTCGAGCTGCCCTGTGACCCCATCGAGACCGTGGTCGATGCCAACGCCGTCCTGAAGGACGAGTTCTGCATCCCCTGCGGCTTCGAGGTCGAAGCCCTCAGCGGCGTCGGCCCGTGGGAGCTGTGCGGTGACGATTCGCCCTTCGAGGTCTGCGTGAACCTGAAGGTGACCAACTGCGATGCGCCCCGCGACTCGATCTTCGAGCTGCGCAACCAGGCCATCCTGATCCCCGAGGACTCCTGTGTGCCTCTCACCAGCTGCGTGCAGATCTGCATCTACACCGGCGATGTGGAGACCACCCTGGACATCTGCAAGACCGCCGAGGTCACCTGGACCGAGGAGATGAAGTTCGGCCTCAACATACCGAACACCCTCCCCGTCGCTGATGTTCAGACCGAGACCACCGAGCTTGCCGAGAACGGCATGCCCGCGGTCGTCGAGCAGGTCCTGATCAGCGACAAGGGCGTCTTCTCCGTCTGCGGCAAGATAACGGTCACCAACACCGGCGATGCGCCGACCGATGGTCTGTTCATCACCGATACCGTGCAGATGTGGAACGGGGAATGCTGGGTCGACATAGTCTGCATCGAGGTCGACACCTCCTGCAAGCCCTGCCTGGGTGCTGGTGAGAGCTACTCCTATTCGTACGCTCTGACCTTCTGCCTGGACAACGTGGCCATGCTTCCGCTCGATGAGTGCCTCCAGAACGTTGCCTTCGCCGGCATATGCAACTACGACGATGACGAGGGCATGGAAGGAGTCTCCTACTACCTGCCGCTGGAAGTTCCCTTCCTGCCGGAAAAGGTGACCATGGAGACCTCCGCGTCATACACCTTCGAGAGCTGCGCCGTCCTGCCTCTGCGCTGCGAGGAAGCCTCGATAACCTTCTCGACCGATCTCTGCTACTACCAGCTGGTCGAGGTCACCTTCTGCGGTGAGGAAGTCAGGCTGTGCGTCAACACCGACGTTACCGCCCAGACCTCCGTCAGATACGTCAGCGGGTGCGATGAGGCCTGTGAGTCCCTCAACACCGCTGTCCACTACGAGGGATCGGCGGTCGTGAACGGAAAGGAGAAGTGCGCCGAGGTCGCGTTCGAGTCCATGGACAAGGACGACAAGTGCATGCAGATCGAGATCCAGGGCCAGTGCGTCGATGTGAACCTCCGTGCTCTGCTGTGCGTTGCCAACGATGTTAGTGTCGCCATTGACGACAACGGCTTCGTTATCAGCGATCAGCAGTGCCTGTTCTACGGAGCATTCGCCTGCACCGACCTGCCCGACGAAGAAGCCCCTGTGCCCACCTGAGCGAAAACCTCTTCCAACATTTTTTATTTTTTATGAGGTTGCTCCAGCAATATTCATCATCGTACCAAAGAATACAATTCCGATCGCCTCTTCAGTCCTTTTACGAACGACAGGAACCGCGCGCATCGCTGATGAGAATGTAATCAAACGAGATAAAAATTTTAACATTTATTTATAAAGAAAATGATAAATAGCTCTAGCTCCAAGATGAACTCCAGGGCCCCAGAGGGGGGGCGGAAGTAAAGGAGGTGAAAAAGATGGAGTTCGTATATATCGCGGCATCCGTTGTGTTCTTTGCGGCCAGCTTTGTGTATATGAGATGGAGCGGCCGTCACCGGTAGGCCGGCGTTGACTCGGGCGTCCAAACCCAACGGTGGCCCGCAAGGGCCTTCCGTCCGTTTTTTATTGAGATGTCACCATCGCGAGTAGTGCTGCTGAGCTTCGTCCGGATAGTTCAGCTTCTTGATCCTGGCGAGTATCTCGTTGCCGTGCTCCGGGACCTCGGGAACGGCGACGCTGACCTCGCGCTGACGGTAGAACTCCTCGTACCTCTCGACCAGCTCGTCCACCATCGGTGTCTTCCCCCCCTCGTCGGTCAGATGAAGGGTGAGGGTCTTGCGGTCCAGCACTCCGATGCCTGGGGACTGCCCCAGCAGGTGGGTTACCGGCCGCTCCAGGGAACGGTGGTTGAACACGTTCAGCTCCTCGGACAGGTCCCACAGGGTGACCGGCGCTCCCGCGTACAGCCTCTGGATGGCTAAAAGGACGCGGTAGGCGTCATCGGGATAGTCGGCCTCCAGCTTTTTCTCCTCGGTGCGGAAACGCTCCCAGCAGCGGGCCACTGCCAGCTCCTCGGCCGCCGGGGCATAGACGACCCGGTAGGGGACGTTGCCCCTGCCCTCCTCGGCCACCGAGGTGAGGGCGGTCTCCAGGCTGCGGCAGACTCGGCATACCGAGACCTTCATGCACTTCCGGCCCACGATGGCGAACCGGCGGTCGTCGAAGGAGTGTACCTCGTCCTCCGGCGCACCCCTTCGCCGGAAGTGGCGGCTGTGGGGCACGTCCCCCGGCCTGACCTTGTCCACGCCGCTGACCTTGCCGATGACCTCCACGTCGAAGAACATCTCCTGGTGCTCGTCCCAGAACCCCTCAGGAAGTTCCTCGATCAGTTCCCGCTTTCCGCGGCGGCAGAACCAGCAACGTTTCTCGTCCATGCGAGGAGGAGATTAGCCGGGAGATGGATATATCTTTGGTATATATCGGCCCGAATTTATGTCCTCGAGACCGGGGGCATAGGCGCTCGCCGCAGCCGCTCCATCCATCGGCCGGTGCCGGGCGGATGGTCCGTCTGGACGCCGTCAGGCCTCTTAGGCCTTGATACTGGCCGACCGTTCTCCGGCATCCCGAGCGCTGGGGCGGGGCCGCTCACGGCCTCGGTGACAGCCCGCTCTCCCGGACGATGGCCGGCACCATCTGCTCCCAGCCGATGGCCATGATGTGAACACCGTGCACCCCGGGCATCTCCTTCAGCCGCTCGATCGTCTCCACGCAGATCCTGATACCCTCTTTCTTGGGGTCCGCGGCGTCCTTCATGCGGTCCACGATCTCGTCCGGCACGCTCATCCCCGAAACCTTGGTCTTCATGTACCGGGCGGCGTTGGCCGACCTCAGGGGGACCACCCCGGCGAGGATGTGGGTCCTCCGGTCCAGGCCCCGCTCGCGGACCATGGACATGAATCGCTCGAACCGATCAAGGTCGAAGATCGCCTGGGTCTGGATGAAGTCCGCGCCGGCACTGACCTTCTTGGCCAGGCGGGCCACCCGGAACTCGAAGGGGTCGGCGAAGGGGTTGGCCGCCGCGCCCAGGAACACCTGGGGGCGCTCCTCCAAGGGGTCCCCTCCCCACACCTGCCCGAGGTCGCGCATGCGGCTGAACACCATCAGCTGCTGGATGGGATCGAGGTCGTACACGTTCTTGGCCTCCCTCTGGTTCCCGAAGGTCTGATGGTCCCCGGAGATGCACAGCACGTTCTTGATCCCCAGCGCCGCCGCGCCCAGCAGATCGGACTGCATGGCGATGCGGTTGCGGTCCCGGCAGGTCATCTGCATGACCGGTTCCGCCCCTTCCTGCAGGCACACCACCGACGACGCCAGGCTGGACAGCCTCACGATGGCGGTCTGGTTGTCGGTGAGGTTCATGGCATCGGCCCAGCCCTTCATCTCCGCGACCTTCCTCCTCACCGGCTCGGCGCTGGCCGACTTCGGCGGGCCGATCTCCGAGGTTACCGCGAACCGACCGCTCTCCAGGACCCGCTCGAGGTTGCTGCCGGACCTCATGCCCTTCCTCCCGCGGCCTTCTCTTCCTCGCTGAGCACCGCCGTTGGCCGGACGACGCGGCGGGGGCCTCCGGAACGGGAGGGCAGCCAGTTCTTGGGCGGGATGTTCTCTTCCAGCAGGTCCAGCCGCCCCAGCCGCTCCAGGCTGCGGTAGATCTCCTCCCAGGCGCAGGGGGTGTCCGGGCTCACCTCGCACTTCCCGTTCTGCGAGCCTCCGCACGGACCGTTGAGCAGGGACTTGGAGCAGCGGGCCACCGAGCAGATGCCCCCAGTGAGGTGGAGAACGCAATCGCCGCAGCCGCCGCACCTCTCCAGATAGACCCCCGGCTCGTCCGGGGCGCCCATGTTGGAGGTGTCGAGGCCGGGCACGATCATGATCGAGGGATGCATTCCCTGCATGACCTGGACCCCTACCCCGCAGGCGATGCTGAGCACGATGTCGCTGTCCATGACCAGGCGGTCGGCCTCGTGGACGAACTCCTTCTCGCACTGCCTCTCCACGGTGATCTCGGAAACGTCGACGTCCCTCCCCTCCCCGGCCGCGTGAAGGCGAAGCGCCTCGGCCAGCATGGCCACCTCCTTCTCCCCTCCGGCGTGGCAGATGGCCACGCAGGAACGGCAGCCGGCCACCAGGACGCGCTTCTTCCCCTCCACCATCCTCAGTATCTGTCCCAGGTCCTTCCGCTCGGCAATGATCATCGGTCACCCTCCAGGATCTTGATCGGCCCCCGTTCCCGGGCGAACGCCTGCATCTCCCCCACCGCCGCCATGAGCATTGCGTGCTGGTTCGATGCCACGCTGTACATCCTGATCCTCCCGGCGTCGACGCCCAGCTGGGCGAGCAGGGAGCGGGCCTCGTCCACCCTCCTCCTGGCCTGGTAGTTGCCGGTGCTGTTCTTGCAGTTACCGTCCAGGCAGGCCACCACCATGACCGCCCATGCTCCATTGCGCAGGGCCTTCAGCATCATGACCTCATCCACCCGTCCGGAGCAGGGGACCTCGATCACCCGCACGTCCGGCGGTACCGCCTCCGTGCCCTCCGGGCCGCTCAGGGCGGTCCGGGCGTTCCGGCACATGAACATCACTATCGTCGGGTCGGTCATATCCCTCTCTCCGTTGATCGGTCCTGCTCTTCCGGCAGCTGGATGGCCCGCGAGGGGCAGGCCCCGACGCAGATCCCGCAGGCCCGGCACAGCGAGCCGTCGACCACCGCCTTACCTCCCTCGGACGGACGGGGAGCGCGGAAGGGACAGACCCGCATGCAGGTAAGGCACGCCGAGCACCTGTCCCTGTCCACCGTCGCCGCCGCTGCCTCGCGGTCCACAGGGTTCATCGCCGAGGTCATGGCCAGGGAGGCCGCGGCCCTCGCCGCGGTGGTGATCTCGTCGTCGAGAAGGTCGGCCTCTGGGCGGATGGCGAACACGCCATCGCGCATGGTGCTGAGCGCCCCCATGCTGGTATGCCCCCTCCCCGCGTTCCAGACGTTGGCGGCCGCCTCCGGTTCCGACGCGTCCACGAACAGAACGTCCGGCCGGACCTCGATGAACTCCCCGGACGGCTGGTCCTCCGCCGCGACCCGGAGCGGGGAGGCGGTCACCTCCGCCGGCCTGGTGATCCTGATCATGACCACGCCGTCCTCCTGGGCCTGACGATACGCTGCCTCATCCCTCCCGTACGCGGCCATCTCTCCGGCGAACAGGTGGACCGCCGGCCGGCCGGGCAGGGAGCGCACCCTCCTCGCCACCTTCACCGCCTCGATGAACGAGGAGCGGGGGGAGCGGGGATCGAGGACGACCGCCGCGCTGCGGACCCCGGCGTTCGGATCGATGTTCCCGGCGCCCTCCAGAGCGATGAGACCGGCGGGGACCGCCCCCTCCTCACGCCCCGGCGCCAGGACCACGGCGGCGCAATCCACGGCCGTTCCGTCACCGTCCTGGATGATCGCGGCGCGGAACCTGCCCGGAGAGCCCTCAAGGGCGGCCAGCACCGCGCGGTCGATCATCTCGATCCCTCCCGGCACGCGCAGGGAACAGGACCGGCCGCCACCGCGGGGACGGACCAGGACCGCCCTCCCGCCCTGGACCACGATCTCCCTGGCGGCCTCCAGCGCGGCGGCCCCGGACCCGACCACCAGGATGGGCAGCGTCATTCGCCCCCCTCCAGATGTCGCCATGCCCGTCCCGCCGCGGCGATGCCTTCCTCGATGCTCTCCCTCAGGTCCATGGGGCCCCCGCAGGCCCCGGCGACAATGACCTCCCCACGGTCGGAGACCAGGAACCCGTGCTCGTCCAGCCCGATGCCGAAGGCCTCGGCCAGGCGGGGGTTGTCATCGCCCGGGAGCATGCCCACGGTGAGCATGACGATGTCGAAGGCGTCCTCGGCCACCGACTCGCCCTGGGTGGCGTACCTCACCACCGGATGCTCGCCTCCGAGGACCTCCGACGGACGGGAGCGCACCACCACGGTCCGCTCGTCCCCGGCGGCCCACGCGTCAAGGGCATCGGGGGCGTCCTCCAGCGGCCTCCAGTCCATGAAGAAGAACACCAGACGCATCTCCGGGTAAAGGTGGCGGAGCCTCCGCCCCAGCCGCTGGCCGTACTTGCAGCACGCTTTGGAGCAGTACGGCGCCCCCCGCCGCACGTCCCTCGACCCCACGCACTGGATGATGGCCATGTCCCTGGGCTCCGCCCCGGTGGAGGGGACCACGAGGCGTTCGCTCCCGGCCAGCGCCATCTCCACCTCCAGTGAGGAGAGTATGTCCGCGCATTCCCGATGCCGCAGCCGGGGATCGGCGTCCGGATCGTACGGCACCGCTCCCACCGCCAGGATGACCGCGTCGGCATCGATGTGCTCTAATCCTTCCGGCGTCTCGACCGTCGCCCGGTACCCTCTCCCGTTCCGCGCGGCATCGATCACCACCGCTCCGGCCATGATGCGGACCAGGGGGCTGAGGGCGGCCTCCCTCCTCAGGTCGGCGGGCCGGCAGGCGTCGCAGCGCACGCAAACCGGCGCACCTTTGCATCCCAGGCCGTTGGCCAGGCCCCCGACGGTCGGTCCCCTCTCCACGATGACCGAACGGACCGATCGGTTGGAAAGTTCGACCGCGGCGGCCAGGCCGGACGCGCCGCCACCGACGATAAGCACCTTGCTCATGACAGGCCTCCTGGGCTGGCCTTTCTCATCGTTTGTAGATATATAAGGATTGGTTATTTCCACCGCTACGGTCGGTCATCTGAAAGGGTTAAGTGGAGGGGAACCGATGCGCCGCCATGCGTCTTGCCGCATTCACCGTGGACGTGGACCGGGACGTCAACGAGCCGAGGGCCGGGACCGTGGAGAGCGTGTGCCGGCGGTCCTCGGGACCGAGGTACACCTCCACCCGCGATGGGCTGGAACTGCTGGTGGACATGCTTGGCGACCTGGGCATCAGGGGCACTTTCTTCTTCGAGGGGGAGGCCGCTGAGCGCCTGTCGGAGGACCTCGACCTCAGGGAGCTGATGAGGGGGCACGAGATCGCCGCCCACGGATATGCGCACGAGGACCTCACCGGGGAGAGCACCGGGATCGTTCCCTCCGAGGAGTGGCTGGACGCCATGATCGGCCGCTCCCTGGCCGCGGTGGAGAGCGTTTTCGGCGTCCGCCCCTCGGGGTTCCGGGCCCCCTACCAGCACCTCAACGGGGATGTGATCAGGGTGCTGATGATGAGGGGGCTGCGCTACGATTCGACGCTGTTCGCCGATGTCGCGTCCGGCCTCCGTCCCTACTCCCTTTCCGGAAGCCTCCTGGAGGTCCCCCTGGCCCAGGGGACCGACCGCTCCGGCCGGCGGATCCAGTCCTACCTCTGGGCGATGCACGAGGGGCGCCGGGGTCCGGAGGACTACCTCCATCTGATCGGCCAGCACCACGACGGGTTGATGGTCCTGGCCGACCACAGCTGGCACATCGCCGAATCGCTGGGAGGAGGGCCGGAGGAGGGCCGGGGGGGCAGGGAGATCGGCAAGGTGAGGGCCCTATTGGAGAAGGCGATGTCGTCCGGGGTCGAGTTCATTACCATAGAAGATCATTTCCGGGCGGAGGAGAAGGGTTGAGCGAAGCGTGGTGCCCAGGCAGCGACAGTAGCGCCTACGCAGCCACGCTGAACGACGCCTGGGATGCCCTGGAGGCGATGGACGTGGTGGTCCAAGCCCGCAAGGCCGGGGCGGTCATCGAGGATGGGAGGATCGTTCTCGACACCCTCGGTCGGCGATGCGCGATCGACCCTTGGACCAGGAGCGTGACCGTCGATGACCGGGAGATCGAGGTGCTGGAGGCCGTGGTCGTTCTCCATTACCTCGCCCGTGCCGGCGATGTCCGTCCCCGCGGGCACCTGATCTCATACCGCCAGCTTCCAGGCGGAGGCCTCTACTATCCAACCTTCCGGTCCAGGGTCATCAGCGTCATCGAGGAGATGGACCGGAACGATCCGGGCATGCTTCTCCGCGCCGGGCAGTGTCTAGGCGGCGAGAACAGGGAGTTCGGTAGCGCTTCGATCACCATCCCCATCTTTCCCCTGCTCCCGGTCACTATCATCCTGTGGAGAGGAGACGACGAGATCCCTGGCTCGGCCAACGTGCTGTTCGACGAGTCCGCTTCCTGCTTCCTGCCCACCGAGGACCTGGCCGCGGTGGGGACCATGCTGGTCACCCGGCTGATGGAGGCCGGGAGGACATCCATGGAGATGCGGATGAACGCGCTGTGATCAGCTCAGGCCGATATACCGCCCGTCGTCGCTGTAGTCGATGCGCTGGGCCGACGGCTCCGAAGGAAGCCCGGGGATGAGCATGATGTCCCCGCACAGGGGAATGATGAACCCCGCGCCGGCCGAGAGCAGCACCTCCTTGACCGTCAGCGTCCATCCGGTCGGCGCGCCCTTCAACCGCGGATCGTCGGTGATCGACAACTGGGTCTTGGCCATGCACACCGGCAGGCGATCGTTCCCGGCCAGCTCGATGGCCCGGATGTCCCGCTCGGCGGTGCCCACGTACCGCACGCCGGCGGCCCCGTATATCTCAGTGGCGATGATGCGGATCTTCTCGTGGATGCTAAGGTCGATGTCGTAGAGCGGCCGGAAGTCGCTTCTCTCCGTCCTCAGAACGCGCATGACCGCCTCAGCCAGCTCCTGCCCCCCCTTCCCGCCCCGAGCATATACGTCGGAGAGGGCGCAGGGGACGTTCAGACCGGCGCAATGCTGCCTAACCGCCTCGATCTCCTCCTCGGTGTCGGTGGTGAAGCGGTTCAGCGCCACCACTGCCGGCACCCCGTACTTGCGCACGTTCTCGATGTGCTTGTCCAGGTTGGCGAACCCCTTCTGCAGCGAGGCGATGTCCGGGCCTTCGCACTCCACGGCGTCCTGGAGGCAGGCCCCGCCGTGCATCTGCAGGGCGCGGACCGATGCCACGATGACCGCGCAGCCCGGCGTCAGGCCGGCCTGCCGGCACACGATGTCGAAGAACTTCTCCGCCCCCAGGTCGGTGGCGAACCCTCCCTCGGTGACCACCACGTCGGACATCTTGAGCGCGTACTTCGTGGCCAGCAGGCTGTTGGTGCCGTGGGCGATGTTGGCGAACGGGAAGCCGTGCACGAACACCGGCTGGCCTTCCAGGGTCTGCACCAGGTTGGGCTTGATGGCGTCCTTCAGCAGCATGACCATGGAGCCGACGCAGTCCAACTGCCCGGCCCGGACCGGCTCCCCGGACATGTCATACGCCACCACGATGCGCTCCAGCCGCTTCCGGAGGTCCTCGATCGACGTTGCCAGCGCGAGGATGGCGCTGATCTCCGAGGCCGCGGTGATGAGGAAACCGCTCTCGTGCGGAACGCCCCCGACCTTGCGGCCGCCCAGCCCCACCACGATCTCCCGGAGCTCGCGGCAGTTCATGTCCATGGCCTTCTTCCACACCACCCTGGTGGGGTCGATGCCCAGCTCGTTGCGGTGGGCGATGTGGTTCTCCACCATCGCCGACAGAAGGTTATGAGCTGAGGTCACGGCATGGATGTCCCCGGTGAAGTGCAGGTCGATGTCCCACATGGGATACACCTGAGCGCGCCCGCCCCCGGTGGCGCCGCCCTTGATGCCGAACACCGGCCCCATCGAGGGCTCCCGCAGCGCTCCCATGACCTTCACGCCGATGTGGCCGAGCGCTTCCATCAGCCCGATGGAGGTGACCGTCTTGCCCTCCCCGGCCTTGGTGGCGGTGATGGCGGTGACCAGTACCAGCTTCCCGTCCGGCCGGCCGTCCAGGCGGCGCAGGACCTCCAGGGGGACCTTGGCCATGTACCGTCCGTGGAGCTCCAGATCATCTCTGGTCAGTCCTACCTTCGCGGCGATGGCCTCAACGGGTTCCATGCTGGCCTCCTGGGCGATGTCGATGTCCGCCTTCATCTTGCTCACCGGGGAAAGTCAAGAGATGCTTAAAAACCGTTCGGGACTAGGGGACGGTCACGGCGACGTTGGCGATCACCGCTCCCGTGGGTCGGTGCTCCAGCCGGACCTCGTACCTACCGTACTCCAACGGCCCGAGGGTCGAACTGATGACCACCTTGTCGTTGGCACTGAGCTTGCGGTCGGCGTCCATGTCGTAGTAGATGGCCAGGATGTTCCCGTTCCCTCCCAAGCTCCTGTTTTCCGCCTCGAGGCCCTGCCCCGCGTTCATGCCGAACTGCCCATCGGGGGACCGCACGTCGATCCACACCTCGGATAGGTCGACCTCTGTGGTGGTTCCCCTGACAGCGAAGTTGATGAGGTCCGCGCTGGGTTTGGTAACGAGCAGGTCGGCGGAAGGTGACGGACCTGAAGACCCGAACCCCACCACCATGAAGTACAGCAGTCCGGAGAGCAATACAGGTACTACGATCATCACCACGACGACCGCGACGACGATCTTCCATGGCCCATCGCTCTTGCGAGCCACAGGCGGATACATCAGCGGCGGCGGAAGCGGGTCCCGGACAGCGGTCCCACAATGTGGACAGTAAAGAGCATGTTCCTCCAAGGAATTGCCGCAACGGCGACAGTAGGTCATATCCGCTCTCCGGCGGAACAGGGGCTTTTCAAAGAATAAAGCTGCCGGACCATCGCCAAGGTTATAGCCATTCCCACTGCTATTCCCAGAAGGTTAGCAACATGGTAGCCAAGGTCATCAGCGGTCCCGAGGTCGCGGAGGAGATAAGGAAGGAGCTCAGGGTCAAGATCGCCCAGCTGAAGGAGCGGGGGGTGACCCCCGGTCTGGCCGTAGTGCTGGTAGGGGAGGACCCCGCTTCCAAGCAGTACGTTCGCAACAAGGAGAGGGCGTGTGAGGATCTCGGCCTGTACTCGCGTACCGTCCTCCTGCCCTGGGACGCCCCGGAGGAGGAGGTCCTCAAGGCGGTCGACACCCTCAACGCCGACCCGGCCATCCACGGGTTCCTGGTGCAGCTGCCGCTGCCGAACCACATTGACGAGAACAAGGTCATCATGCGCATCGACCCGGCCAAGGACGCCGACGGGTTCCATCCCATCAACGTCGGGAGGATGCTCATCGGCGACCCCCTCTTCCTACCGGCCACGCCGCATGGTATCCAGGAGATGCTGGTGCGCTCGGGCAACGACCCGGAGGGCAAGCACGTGGTGGTGGTCGGCCGCAGCAACATCGTGGGCAAGCCGGTCGCGGCCATCCTCATGCAGAAGAAGAAAGGGGCCAACGCCACGGTGACGGTGTGCCACTCCCGGACCAGGGACCTCGCCTCCCTCGTACGGCAGGGCGACATCGTGGTGGCGGCCATCGGCTCCCCGCAGTTCATCACCGCGGACATGATCAAGCCAGGAGCGGTGGTCGTCGACGTCGGCACCAACCGGGTGGACGACCCCACCGCCAAGCGAGGTTACCGTTGGGTGGGGGACGTGGACTTCGAGGCGGTGAAGGAGAAGGCCTCGGCCATCACCCCCGTCCCCGGGGGCGTGGGTCCGATGACCATCGTCATGCTGATGAAGAACACCGTCATCGCGGCCTGCCGGGCCGCGGGCATCGATCACTGCCCGCCGGCCTAGGGATATCCGGCCGGCCGGAACAGCCAGGCCCGGGGGAACCGTTCCCTGGTGATGTCGTCATGACCGCTGGCCAGGAGGGTCCAGGCGCTCAGCAGGAACTCGTAGCGCTGGTCGCCCTCGTCCACTGTCTCCACCAGTCCGTAGACACGGCGCCCGCGGTGCCCGGACGGTCCATCGATCAGGACGATGGACCCTCCGAACGGTACGCCGGATCGTTCCTCGTCATCGAGGGGCATCAGACCGCCGAGGACCGCGGGATCGAAGTGCCGCGTATCGGAGTAGAACCACAGCGCGGCCTCCCCCTTGACCTCGGGGTCCCCCCTCCTGCAGGCGTCACGGAACAGGTCGGTGTACTCGGTGATCTCCTCACCCCGGGGCAATGGTCCCATCCCCGCGACGGAAGTGTTGACGGTGCCCCGGGTCACCACCGCCGGCAGATGGGAAGGGTATGCCCCCGGAGCCCGCGGCGCGGACGACCTCAGGGCCCCGAAGATCGCCGCCCGTCCGGAGACCAGCCGCTCGAGAAGCGAGGCCGGGAGAACTGGACGGCGGCGTTCCACCCCATCCCCGGACTGATAGCCCAGCATCGTGCCGGTGCTCATGCTTCCACCCCCGGCTTCTGGCCAGGATGCCTTGGAATGTCGTGCTCACGCCCCTCAGTGATCGAACCGTCCATGGTATCGGGGAGCTTTTTGGAGCCTCGGGTTCTTAAGCCTATCGATTTTGTTTTCTGTCATTTTATAATTATATAAATAGATTATTTTCGTCTATATTCATTATGGGGACGTTCCTCCCCTAAAATGGAAAACTATTAAGAAGCCTCATCCATACCCTATACAGATGCTGAGAGAGTGCACCGAACACGGTTATTTTCGGGGTGAGAGATGCCCGGTATGCGGCGAGGAAGGCAGGTTCCTGATGAGCGGCGAGGAGCTGGAGCGCATCGGGAGGACCATGGCCGGCGCCCTCCGCCACTTCCCTGACAAGTTCAACCTGGCCATGGACGACCAGGGGTTCGTGCAGCTCCGGGACTTTATATCCGCGGTCAAGAGGTACAACCCCCGCTATCACTGGCTCAGGCCCCATCACATCATCGCGCTCATCGAGACCGACCCCAAGGGCCGGTACCAGGTCAGCAACGACCTGATCCGGGCGACCTACGGCCACTCCCTGGACCTGGACCTTCGGTTGCCGACGGACAACATCCCCGAGTCCCTCTTCTATCCTGCCACCCCGGAGGAGGCGGACATCATCCTGGAGACCGGGTTGAAACCCTCCGACCGCAAGCTCGTGCACCTCTCCAAGACCTACGGCGACGCCCTCAGGGCCGGCCGGGTGCGTACCGACGAGCCGATCATCCTGGTGATCGACACCGTCGGCCTGATCACCTCGGGGACCGAGGTCCAGAGGGCCGCCCGCACCGTTTATCTGGTGAGGGAGGTTCCCGCGGAGTTCCTCCGGCAGGCCGAGGAGGAAGAGGTCGTCGAGGACGAACCGGAAGAATGAGGTTCCCACCGCAAGGCTGATATCGGCCCGCGGCAACTCATCAGCATGCTCGGTACCGCCCCTCCCGCCGAGAGCGCGCTTCACCATCACGTGCTGTCGTTCCACTGGGACGGCTTCGAGCCGCACCTCATCGCCTTCGACCGCATCGCCCGCAAGGTCGACGAGATCCCGCTTGACGGCCTGGCCATGCGCATAGGGGCGGAGAGGCGATGTGTCGGGAGGTTCGATGACGCCGGCTATCACCCCTGCCCCTCCGAACGCAGGGTCGGGCGCTTCTCCACATGCCAGCCGTGCGCCGGACCGTGGATCCCGGTGCAGGCCTGCGTTTTCGAGCCCCAATGCAACGGCGATCGTTGCGACCACCCCGAGTTCTGCATGCGCAAGCATCTCGTCTACCTCGCCTCCTTCGGGAACCTCATCAAGGTGGGAATGACCAGCGCCGCCCGGCTCAGGGAGAGGGCCATCGAGCAGGGTGCGGACGCGGTGCGGCCACTGTTCGAATGCTCCGACCGCCGGGAGGCCAGGGCGCTGGAGAAGGAGACCTCCGCTCGGTTCAGGATACCTCAGGAGATAAGGTCCGCGAGGACGGCCAGGGGATGGAATCGGCGGCCCTCCCGGGAAGAGATGTCCAATGTGCAGGCCCACTACCTCAAGCGCATCGCCCGGTGGAGGGAGCCGCTGGAGGCGGAGCTGGAGTTCCTGGACGGCTATCCCCTGCATCGGCTCCCGAGGTCCCCGCCGGGAGTGGCGGCGGTCGAAGGCCTCCACCGGGGGGAGGTCCTGGGGATCAAGGGGCGGTACCTGCTGTACCGCGACGCCAGGACCGGAAACCCTCTCCTACTGGACCTCGGCGACCTCCCCTCCAGGTCGGTGGCCCTGCTGGACCCTTAGCTGGCCTGTCGTTCCGAGGGAGAGAAGCACAGAAAGTCTTTTTACGGACATCAATATTAAAGCCCGTTATCTTCCTGGAGCGCATACCTCAATGTCCATTGTAATGGCCCCCGATGAGATCACCAAGAAGTATGGTAAGATGTTCTGCAAGGGAATCTACACCCTGGTGGACGAGAGCAACGGCGTGGCCACCATCATCGAGGAGTGCATCGCCAAGGGGCCGGTGGAGTGGGACGCGGTCAACCGGCGGAGGGCGGGTGGCGCGCTCACCGACGTGAGGGTCGAGGGCACCACCCTGATCATGGACGCCATCATCGGCGAGCGGGAGGTACGGTTCGGCCCGGCGTCCAAGGACGTGGGCGGGCAGGGCCTCAGGTCCCTCCGGGTCGAGGGGGACAAGGTCATCACCACCTGGGTCGGCCTGGCCGGGGCCAGCGTGGGCATCGGGGCATGCATGCCTCAGGGCCCGGGGACCATCGAGGCGGTGTATCCCGATGATGTCAAGATCGGCGGCGCCCACCGGGTCGAGGTCAGCGTGGTCACCCCCAAGCTGGTCCGGGTCATCTACGCCGTGGACGACACCGACACCAAGGAGAAGGGGGCATCATGGGTCTTGATGCTTAACCTCGCCCGTTCGGCGACGGTGGGACATTATCTCGAGCACAAGATCGTGCAGCTGAACCCCAACGTGCCGGAGAAGACCACCAACTGCGTCGCGGTGGGTGTGTCCTTCGCCGTGGCCGAGAAGGACGTCCCGGCCCTCACCGATTTCGTGGTGGGCTTCATCCGCGAGCACACCGTAAGCGATAACACCACCCTGGCCATATTCCAGGGCCTCCGGGTCCCCGAGGAAGTGAGGGAGTACGGCCTGAGGGCCAAGCGGGAGATCTTCAAGGTGGAGGACGCCCGGAAAGTGGCCGAGCGCAACGGCGTACGCCTGGTGGAGGTCACCGGAAAACGGGGGACCATCGGGGCGGTGGCGGGCATCGGATGCTTTGACATGGGACTGCTGGCGGCGGGCCTGCCCGAGGACGCCGGGGAGTAGCAGGGACCCCGCCATGCCCGAAGAGCACGGTGAGGACGGCAAGGCCATCAAGAACGAGATCACCAGGGTCATCGCCAATACCGCCTACAACACCTACGAGAAGCGGCTGATGAAGGAGGTGCGGGACAATGAGATGCCCCAGCACGTGGCGGTCATCATGGACGGCAACCGCCGCTTCGCCAAGGAGTTCGGGCTGACCACCGCCGAGGGCCACATCAAGGGAAAGGACAAGCTCGAGGAGCTGCTGGACTGGTGCATGGAGCTTGGCGTCCGGGTCCTCACGGTGTACGCCTTCTCCACCGAGAACCTCAACCGCGACGCCGAGGAGGTGGAGAGCCTGATGAAGCTGTTCGAGGACAACTTCTACCGGCTGGGTGACGACGAGCGGATCCACCGTCACCAGATCAAGGTCACCGTGCTGGGACAGAAGGACCTGCTGCCTGACAACGTCAAGCAGGCCATCGAGTACGCCGAGAAGAGGACGGCGGGGTACTCCAACTACTATTACAACATCGCCACCGCCTATGGCTCCCGTCAGGAGATCGTGCAGGCCATCAAGCAGATCGCCAGGAAGGTCAAGGACGGCGAGCTGGACATCGATGACATCGACGAGCGGACCTTCTCCAACTTCCTGTACACCGCCGACTTCCCCGATCCGGACCTCATCCTGAGGACCTCGGGTGAGGAGCGCATATCCAACTTCCTGCTGTGGCAGCTCGCCTACTCCGAGCTGTACTTCACCGACGTCTACTGGCCCGGCTTCAGGAAGATCGATTTTCTCCGGGCCATCCGCTCCTACCAGCTGCGGCGGCGCAGGTTCGGGAAATGACAACCTATTTGTAGCGACCTCCCCTTGCCCATTCAGCCCCCGGAGGCGATCTCGTGCACAGGGAAGACCTTATCTTTCTACATGCTCCCAGCGTCTACGATTTCAGGAAGCGGTCCATCTTTTACGGGCCGGTCAGCGACCTGGTGCCGTCCACTCCGGTGTTCGAGATGTACCCCTTCGGCTTCACCACCATGGCCAACCGCCTGGCCCGGGACGGCTACCGCGTCCGCATCATCAACCTGGCGAGCATGATGCTCAACGACCCCAAGCTGGACGTCGAGGCGCTGGTAGGGAAGCTGCGGTCCGCGGTGTTCGGGATCGACCTGCACTGGCTTCCCCATGCCCACGGCTCGCTGGCGGTGGCGGAGATGGTCAAGCGGCTGCATCCCGATTCCAAGGTGCTGTTCGGGGGGTTCTCCTCTTCCTACTATCACGAGGAGCTGGTCCGCTACCCCCAGGTGGACCTGGTGCTGCGGGGCGATTCGGTGGAAGAGCCGCTGGCCCAGATGATGGCGGCGCTGGAGAAGGGCGGGGACCTCTCGAAGGTGCCCAATCTCACCTGGAAGAGGGAGGGGCAGGTGCAGGTCAATGACCTCACCCACGTACCGGACGACCTCGACCACCTGGAAATCGACTACGGATGGATCATCAGATCGGTGATCAGGCACCGGGACCTCGAGGGGGCCAAGCCGTTCAAGGACTGGGACCGCTACCCCCTCACCGCCGTGTTCACCGCCCGGGGGTGCACCCAGTGCTGCGCGGTGTGCGGCGGGAGCTGCGGGGCGATGCGCCGGGTGCTGGGACGGACCAAGGCGGCGTTCCGCAGCCCGGAGAACGTAGCCCAGGACGTTTACGATGTGCAGTGCTACCTGGATGCCCCGGTGTTCGTGGTCGGCGACGTCCGGCAGAACGGTGACGGGTACGCCGAGCGGTTCTTCCGCCGCTGCCGGGAGCTGGGCATCGACAACCACGTGGTGCTGGAGCTGTTCACCCCGGCCCCGGCATCGTACTTCGAAGAGGCCAGGAAGACCTTCGGCCGGTACTCCATCCAGTTCTCTCCCGATTCTCACGAAGAGCGGGTGCGCTACGCCCTGGGACGGCGGTTCGACAATCCCTCGGTGGAGAAGAGCATCTCCCACGCGCTGTCAAGCGACTGCCAGCGGTTCGACATGTTCTTCATGATCGGCCTGCCGGAGCAGACCCCGGGGTCGGCCCTGGAGTCCGCCGACTACACCCGAAAGCTGTACGCCCAGAACGGCAACGATCACCGCCTGCTGGTCTACACCTCGCCCCTGGCGCCGTTCCTGGACCCCGGCAGCTTCGCCTTCGAGAACCCCGAGAAGTACGGCTACCGCCTGTTCGCCCGGACCCTGGAGGAGCACCGCGCCCGCCTGGAGAGCCCCAACTGGAGGGACGTGCTCTCGTACGAGACGGTCAACATGACCAGGGACGACATCGTCGAGGTGTCCTACAACGCCGCCGATCGCCTCAACCAGGTAAGGGTGGAGGTCGGCCTGATGACCGCCGAGGAGCTGAAGGTCAGGGAGGAGCGCTCCCGCGACGCCCGCCAGCTCATGAGCGAAGTGGACATGGCCATGACCATCGAGGACCTCCGAGAACGGGAGGCGGCGATGATCGTGCTCAAGCGCCGGGGGGACGACCTCATGGAGTCCACCATCTGCCAGAAGCGGGAGCTGGAGTGGGACACCCCCAGCGTGTTCCGCAGCCTTCCCCGGGTGATGCGCTCCCTGCTGTTCAGGCGGAGACCGCGCTCCGGCTAGCTCTTTCCCAGTTCCGCCGAGCGCTTGGCGGCGGCGTCCACCGCGTCGATGAACGCACCGCGGACGGCCGCCTCCTCCAGCACCCTGAGGCCCTCGATGGTGGTGCCCGCCGGGGACGCCACCATGTCCTTGAACTGCGCAGGGTGCCCCTTGGTCTCCAGCACCGTCTTGGCCGCGCCCAGCACGGTCTGGGCGGCCAGGGTCTGGGCCACGTCCCGGGACAGGCCGGCCAGCACTCCCCCGTCGGCCAGGGCCTCGATGACCAGGTAGATGTAGGCGGGTCCGCTGCCGCTGAGGCCGGTGACGGCGTCCAGCAACTTCTCGTCCATCACGAAGGCCACGCCCACCGAGTCGAGTATGTTCTGCACGGTGTCCTTGTCCTCCCTGCGGGCGGACTTCCCCAGGGCGAAGGCCGACGCCGAGGCGCCGACCAGGCAGGGCTGGTTGGGCATCACCCGCACTACCCTCACTCCCCAGTTGAGGTGCGCCTCGATGAAGGAGATCTTGACCCCGGCGGCGATGGAGATCACCAGGTGGTCTCCGCCGAGCAGGGGCTTCAGTTCGTCCAGCACGATGGCCACGATGTTGGGCTTCACCGCCAGGATGATGTTCCTGGCCTCCCTCACGACCTCCACGTTGTCGGCCGTGACCGCGATGCCCAGCGTGCGAGCGACGTACTCCCGCCGCTCCGGCACGACCTCGCTGGCGATGAGATCCTCGGCGGTGCACACGCCCGAAGTGATCATGCCCTTCATCATCGCCTCGGCCATGTTGCCGGCCCCGATGAACCCGTACTTTTTAACCATCGTATCATCCTGCCACGCCCCCGGGGGCGTATTGACGGCATTAATGCTCCAGGGGCTATTAAACAGTCACCCCGTCAGCGCCCGCTCGCCGACGTCGCCACCGGCATGCTGGCCCTGGACTCCCGCTCCACGCCAAGATGCCGGAGCACCTCGGCCATGAACGCGGGGAGGTCGTCCGGCTTCCTAGAGGTGATGATGTTGCCGTCCACGACCACCTCCTGGTCCAGGTACCGCGCGCCGGCGTTCATCATGTCGTCCTTGAGGGAAGGCCAGCAGGTGACCTTCTTCCCGTTGAGTATGCCCGCGGAGGCCAGGACCCACGGCCCGTGGCACAGGGAGGCCACCAGCTTCCCGTCCCGGTGCATGAGCCGGACCATCTCGGCGAACTCCGGGTGCAGCCGCATCTTGTCGGGAGCGTAGCCTCCGGGGACCACCACCCCGCCGTAGTCCCCTGGCTTGGCGTCCTTGATCGAAAGGTCGGCATGGTTGGCGATGCCGTGCTTTCCTTCGAAGCTCTCCTTCCTCCCCGAGCCTATCACCACCGGCCGGTATCCCGCCTCCTTCAGGCGGTAGTAGGGGTACCAGAATTCCACATCCTCGTACAGGTCCTCGGTGAATACCGCTATCTTCATGTCCATCCCTCTCGTGTGTTAACGATTTCTAGGCCGGAGTATTAAGGGCTTCCCCCCGTCCGGGGCGCCGGGGAGGGGGTGCGTATTATCATATTCCGTTAATTGATAATGTGCACTTTATTTTGGTCATTTTTCACCATCGTTACGTCTTAAAAATAAGCTCAGCCAGCATGGCCAGCAAACCCAGTCCAGCCAACGTATTTATAGAAGCTCACTATTCTCGCATCAATGCTCTTGGACACCTATTTGCCAATAGCAATCTTTGCAGTCATAGCCCTGGGAGTCCCAATATTCGCTTTCTGGATATCGCGGTTCTTCAGGCCTACTAAGGTTACCGCGCTCAAGAGGGAAACCTATGAGTGCGGAGAGGTGCCTATCGGAGTGGCCAGGGTACAGTTCCATTTTCAGTTCTACATGTTCGCCATCATCTTCGTCGTGTTCGACGTAGTTACTGTTTTTTTGATGATCTGGGCCCTGAACTTCGAAAACCTTTCCTTTGATGCAAAGATTCTGATGCTTGCCTTCTTCGGATTGCTTCTGGTTGGGGTGTTCTACGCCCTCAGGAAGGAGGAGAGACTATGGATTTGAGCGCATATCCCAATGCTATAGCCATGAGCGCCAAGGAGTTCGTGGACTGGTCCACCGGCGTCATGGACGATCTGGCCCGCGCCACCGGCGTCAAGAGGGCGCTGGACAAGGTCACCGACCCCCTGCTCAACTGGGGCGTCCGCAACTCGATGTACCCTTTGCACTTCGGTATCGCCTGCTGCGCGCTGGAGATGGCCGCCTGTTCCGGTCCCCGTTTCGACAACGAGAGGCTGGGCATGGTCTTCAGGTCCTCGCCGAGGCAGTGCGATGTCCTGCTGGTCAACGGCTGGGTCACCAACAAGCTGAGGCCGGCCCTGCGCCGTCTGTACGAGGAGATGCCTGAGCCGAAGTGGGTCATCGCCATGGGCGAGTGCGCCATATCCGGCGGACCGTGGTACGATTCCTATAATGTCGTTCAGGGCGTGGACACCTTCATTCCGGTGGACGTCTACATCCCCGGCTGCCCGCCCAGGCCTGAGGCCATGATCGACGGGTTCCTCAAGCTGCACCAGAAGATCAAGAAGTCGAAGATCGGCACGTTCATGGACGACTGAGGTGGGAGAATGGAAGAGAACGTTACATATTCATCGGATCAGGTCAGGAGCAGGATCTCCGAGGCTTTTCCCACCCAGGTGAGGTTCGACAGCAAGGTGCGCCCCCGCCGCCTGTTCATGAGCGCGGATAAGGAAGCGCTGCTCAAGCTCTGCGTCCTCCTGAAGGACCAGCTTGGGTTCGACCACTGCAGCCTGGTGACCGGAGTGGACCGCTGCGACCGTTTCCAGACCGTCTATCACATTACATCGTATTCGAGCAACATCACCGTGGAGATCGTGGTCGACCTTCCCCGTGACGACCCCCGGGTCGATTCGGTGACCCCCTTATGGGAAGGCGCCAACTGGCATGAGAGGGAGGCCTACGACATGTTCGGCATCATATTCAACGACCATCCCCGGCTGGAGAGGCTGCTGCTCCCAGAGGACTACACCTTCTTCCCCATGAGGAAGGACTGCAACAAGGGAGGGAAGTAAATGGCAGAGATGTGGATCAACATGGGTCCTCAGCACCCCATGACCCATGGGCTGTGGAATCTGAGGATCAAGGTCGACGGTGAGACCATCACCGACGCCGAGCCGGTCATCGGATACCTTCACCGCGGCTGGGAGAAGATGGTCGAGGACCGCCGCTATCCCACCATCATCCCCATGGCCGACAGGTTGTGCTACGGTTCCTCCTTCACCTGGAGCCACGTGTACTGCATGGCCGCGGAGGACCTTATGGGAGTGGAGGTGCCGGAGAGGGCCAAGTACATACGGGCCATGTCCGACGAGCTCCAGAGGATCGGTAACCACCTCATGTGGCTGGCGGCCATCGGGCCGGACCTCGGCAACCTTACGATCTTCCTTTACGCCATCAGGGAGAGGGAGATGTTCCTGGACCTCTTCCAGGCCCTGTGCGGCGCCCGGATGACCTATAACTACTGCCGCATCGGCGGCGTCAGGAACGAGGCCCCTCCCAACTGGGAGAGGGACCTGGTCAGGACCCTTGACTACTTCGAGCCGAGGATCAAGGAGTACGAGGACCTGGTGGACCGCAACAAGGTCTTCCGCATGAGGATGGAGGACCTGGCCATCATGTCGGCCAAGGACTGCATCAACCTTGGCATCACCGGACCGACGATGAGGGCCAGCGGCGTGAAGAACGATATCCGCCACAACGACCCCTACGAGGTCTACGACGAGCTGGACTGGCATATGTGCGTCGAGGAGGAGGGCGATGTGTACGCCCGTTACCGCGTCCGCATAGAAGAGATGAAGATGTCCGTCCAGATCGTGAGGGATATCCTCAAGAAGATGCCCAAGTCCGGGCCCGTCCGGGTAAAGCCGCCCCGCAACGCGCCGGTCGGCACCGGGATGGCCAGGATGGAGGACCCCCGCGGGGAGAGCCTGATTTACGTGATAGGTGACGGCACCGACAAGCCCTACCGCCTCAAGGTCAGGAGCCCGCTGTTCGTGATACTGTCGTCATCCCCCCATATGCTCAAGGGATACAAGATCGCCGACGTCCCGTCGATCATGGGTATGGTCGATGTGTGCATGGGCGAGACGGATAGGTGATCTGAATGATCCTCGATATCTGGCAATTACTGGGCGGTCTCGTTCACTGGCTGATGGTGGACATCATCGGGGCCATCATCGGATGGCTGGGGTTCCATAGCCTCCAGAGCTGGCTGGGAAGCTCCGGGGTCCTGAACTTCGTCACCATCCTGATCGTGGCGCTGATCGTCTTCGTCGTCGGGATGTTAGTATCAATCACGTTGATCTGGCAGGAGAGGAAGACCCTCGGCCGGCTGATGGACCGTCGCGGTACCCAGGTCGGTCCGATCGGTCTGTTCCAGAACTTCGCCGACGCGTTCAAGGTGCTGGTCAAGGAGATCATCATCCCCGAAGCGGCGGATGAGCTGGTGTACAACGCTGCCCCGGTCATCATCATCGGGACCTCCCTGTTGATGTTCGTGACCATACCCTATAGCACTGGCTTCTACGTGTCCAACTCCGAGCTGGGCGTTCTGCTCACCTTTGCTCTCTTCGGAGTAGTGCCGTTCGCGGTGCTCCTGGGAGGGTGGGCGTCGAACAACAAGTACACCCTTATCGGCGGCATGCGTGCGGCCGCCCAGATCATCTCTTACGAGGTGCCTCTGCTGTTCTCCGTGGTCGCGGTGGTCATCCTCACCGGCAGCCTGAACTTCTTCGAGATCGTGCAATACCAGCAAGACCACATCTGGTTGGTTGTTCCGCTGATCATCGGGTTCTTCACCTTCCTGATATCCATGATCGCCGAGGTCGAAAGGGTGCCTTTCGACCTTCCCGAGGCCGAGGCCGAACTGGTCGAAGGCTGGGGTACTGAGTACGGCGGCATGAGGTTCGGACTGATCATGATGTCCGAGTACGCCCGTGGATTCGTCGGCTCGGCCCTTGCCGCCCTCCTGTTCCTGGGCGGATGGGACATGCCCGGATTCCTAGGGTTCGTGCCCGATGGACTGTGGTTCCTGCTGAAGATGTTCATGGTGTTCGGCATATTCATCTGGGTGAGGGGCGCCCTGCCCCGGGTCAGGACCGACCAGATCCTGAACCTGGGATGGAAGCGTCTGCTCCCCCTGACGGTGGTCAATATTGCCATCGCCATAGCCCTCAAGACCATGGGGTGGTTCTGAATGGCCAAAGATAAGAAATCCAAGAGGGAGAAGGAGTTCGGCCTCACCGCCTACGTCCTGAAGCCCATGATGCTCACTGCAAAGCAGACCATCAAGGCAACGATCAACCGGCCCAACACCGTCCAGTACCCGTGGGAGAAGGTCATGCTTCCCGACGTGTTCCGCGGGCGGCCGGGCCTGATCTTCGACAAGTGCATCGGCTGCGGCATCTGCATGCGCCAGTGCCCCACCAAGTGCATCGAGCTGGTGGAGGTCGATGATCTGAAGCACGAGGAGGGAAAGCCGCCGGCCAAGGTCAAGCGGCCCAAGCTCAACCTCGGCCGGTGCATGATGTGCGGCTATTGCGCCGAGTACTGCCCTACCGACGCCATGATCGTGACGCCGGAGTACGAGCTGGCAGCCTACACCAGGGAAGAGATGATCTACGATCCCTACAAGCTGCAGTTCGCCGGGGTCCCCGGGAACGAGGTCCACATCCTCGAGGTGCTGCCGTCCGAGCTAAAGAAGAAGGAAGTGGCGCCCCGCCCCCATGTCGAGAACAAGGACCTCCCCATACTGGAGGACAAGAAGTGCATCAGCTGCTCCCGGTGCGCCAAGGACTGCCCGGTGGACGCGATCGTCATGAAGGAAGTGGGCGTTAACGAGAAGGGCAGGCCGATCAAGCGGCCGCTCATAGACAATGAGAAGTGCGTGTCCTGCGAGACCTGCGTAGAGGTCTGTCCCAAGGACGCCCTGACCATGCAGGAGGTGCAGTGATGACCGTGGAATGGGATCTGCTGATCTTCCTGTTCATCGCGGCGGTGACCATCATCTCCGCGATAATGATCATATGGTCCAAGGAGATAGTTCGCAGCGTCATGTGGCTGACCCTGGCCTTCCTGTGCGTGGGCATGGTGTACATCTTCCTGAACGCTGAATATCTGGCCATCATCCAGATCATGATCTATGTCGGCGCGGTGGCGGTCCTGATGCTGTTCGGTATCATGCTGACCAAGCGCCGTCTGCTCGGAGGTGAGCGCAATGAATAAGCGCAATGCCATAACGGCGGTCGCCCTGGTGCTGTTCCTGGTGGCGGTGGTGGGAACCATCCTCGTCACCCAGTGGGAGCCGGGTGCCCTGACCTCGACCAACAATGATGAGCTGAGCAGCGTGGTCTTCGACCAGTACGGCCTGGCCATCCTCATCGTTGGCATAACCCTGTTCGTATCCATGCTTGGAGGAGTATACATCGCTCAGGAGGAAGAGGAATGATCGCCTTAGAGTACTTCCTGGCCCTCTCCGCCATCCTGTTCGTGATCGGCGCGGTGGGCGTGCTCACCAAGAGGAACGCCATCGTGGTGCTGATGAGCGTGGAGCTGATGCTCAACGCCGCCAACATCAACTTCGTGGCCTTCAGCGCATACTCCGGCAACCTGAACGGAATGGTCTTCGCCCTAGTGTCGATCGCCATCGCCGCCGCGGAGGTCGCCGTAGGTCTGGCCATCATACTGAATCTGTACAAGACCAGGGACACCATCGGTCTTGACGAGATCAACCTGCTGAGGTGGTAATAATGTACTGGAGCGAGCTAGCCTGGTTGATCCCCATCCTTCCTCTGATCTCGTTCGTCCTGGTCGGATTCCTGGGGAACAAACTGTTCAAGAGAGCGGAGAACGGCGGGTACGTCGCCATCCTGATGGCGGCAGCTGCCTGCTTCCTCTCCCTGATGGTAGCGTACGAGATATTGTCTGGAGGCTACCCCGGCGGGCTGTTCAAGCAGAGCCTGAACTGGATGTCCGTGCCCGGGTTCACCTTCAACATGGGCATATACATCGATAACCTGACCGCCCTGATGCTGATCGTGGTGTCGTTCGTCGCCACCCTGGTCGTCATCTATTCCGTCGGCTACATGCACGAGGAAGGGGAGAAGAAGCGCCGCTACTACGCGATCATCTCCCTGTTCATCGGCGTGATGCTCGGACTGGTCCTGGCCTCGAACTTCCTGCAGATGTTCATCTTCTGGGAGCTGGTGGGCCTGTGCTCCTACCTGCTCATCGGGTTCTGGTACACCAAGCCCTCGGCCGCCTCGGCGGCCAAGAAGGCCTTCCTGGTCACCAGGATCGGGGACATCATGTTCATGCTGGGCCTGTTCATCCTCTTCGTCGGCTTCCAGGGCAACCTGGACTTCGACTATATCTTCAACAATGTCGACGCCTTCGTCGGAGGCAACGAGCTGCTCACCCTGGGCACGTTCTTCATCTTCGGCGGGGCGATAGGCAAGTCGGCGCAGTTCCCGCTGCACGACTGGCTGCCCGACGCCATGGAAGGTCCGACCACCGTGTCGGCGCTCATTCACGCCGCCACCATGGTCAAGGCCGGTGTGTACCTCGTGGCCAGGTCCTACCCCGTGATGGTGGAGACCCCGGACACGATGCTCATCATCGCCGTCATCGGCGGGATAACCGCCCTCATGGCCGCCACCATGGCCCTGAACAACCCCAACATAAAGCGGGTGCTCGCCTACTCCACCATCAGCCAGCTGGGATACATGTTCCTGGCGCTGGGAACGGGCGGATACCTGTTCTTCCATACTCAGGAGGCGAACGTCGGCTACACCGCCGGCATGTTCCACCTGATGAACCACGCGTTCTTCAAGGCCCTCCTGTTCCTTAGCGCCGGCGCTTTCATCCACGCCGTGCATACTGAGGACATGAGGTTGATGGGAGGACTGGGCAAGAAGCTGAAGATCACCAAATGGGTCATGCTGATGGGCTGTATCTCCATCGCCGGCATACCTGTGTGGAGCGGCTTCTTCTCGAAGGACGAGATCCTGGCGGTGGTGTTCGAGACCGGAGCGGAGAACCCGCTGTTCTACCTGCTCTACATCATGGGCGTCCTGACGGCGTTCATGACCGCGTTCTACATGTTCCGCCTGTGGTTCATGACCTTCACCGGGGAACCGCGCGATCACCACGCCTACGACCACGCGCACGAGGCCCCCAAGGTCATGTGGGTACCTCTGGCCATCCTTGCCGTACTGGCAGTGGTGTCCGGACTGGTAGGGATCTTCCTGGGCTTCGAGAACCTGATCGTGCCGACGATGTTCCATGCTCATGAGGCCACCCCGATCGATGTGATAATCCACACCTTCGAGGAGCCGCTGACCTATGTGTCCATCGCCGTCGCCGTGCTGGGCATCGCGCTTGCTTACCTAATGTACTATAGAAAGACCATAAACCCCGACGCATTCGTGGCCACCCCGGCCCGCCGCAAGGTCTACGACCTTCTCCTGGCCAGGTACGGGTTCACTGCCGCCTATGACTGGATCGGCCTCAAGCTGGTCTACGGCCTCTCCAAGGTCGTTGACCTGTTCGACCGCAAGGTCATAGACGGAATAGTCAACGGATTCGCCGCGGTGACCACGAGGCTGGGCAACTTCCTCCGCAGGGGGCAGACCGGCTTCGTGCAGTCCTACGCGGCCCTCGTAGTAGCGGGGGTGTCGGTGATAGTGATCCTCCTCATCATCTTCGGAGGTTTGATCTGATGTTCGAGAACATTCCGATACTCTCGCTGCTGCTGATCGTCCCCCTCATAGGGACATTGGCCACCTTCGCTCTGGGGAAGGACCCCAAGGTCGCCAAGTACATGGCGCTGTTCTTCTCCGGGATAACCATGGTGCTCTCCGTGCTCCTGCTGATGAACTTCTCCCTCAGCGCGCCGCTGGGGACCGAGTTCCAGTTCGAGGAGAGCTACGCCTGGGTCAACCAGCTGGGCATCACCTACCACCTGGGCGTCGACGGCATCAGCATACCGCTGGTGTTCCTGTCCGCCCTGCTGGTCTTCCTGGCCGTCCTGTTCTCATGGGACGTCGAGGAGCGCACCAGGGAGTACATGGGCCTGATGCTGCTGCTGGAACTGGGAGTGATGGGCGTGTTCATGGCCCTGGACTACTTCCTGTTCTACATATTCTGGGAAGTGGTTCTGATCCCGATGTACTTCCTCATAGCGATATGGGGAGGACCGAACCGCGCCTACGCGTCCATAAAGTTCTTCATATACACCCATGTCGCGTCGCTGGTGATGCTCCTGGGGATCTTCGCCCTGTACTTCACGGCGGCCCCCCTGCTACCCCAGCCCAGCTTCGACATGGTAGAGATCGCCTCGGTGTCCGGGGACATCGGCCACGCGCTGCAGCTGGTCATCTACGGAGCGCTGCTGTTCGGCTTCATCGTCAAGATGCCGATGGTGCCGTTCCATACCTGGCTTCCGGACGCTCACGTGCAGGCCCCCACCGCCGGGTCGGTCCTACTGGCCGGCCTGCTGCTGAAGATGGGTTCATACGGTATCATCCGGGTGAACGTATTCACCTTCCCCGACGTCACCATGGAGGCGCAGGTCCTCCTGGCGGTCATCGGTGTGGTGTCCATCATCTACGGCGCCTTCGCCTGCCTGGCCCAGACCGACCTCAAGAAGATGGTCGCCTACTCGTCGATCAGCCACATGGGCATAGTGCTCCTGGGGATCGCCACCATGACCGATCTGGGCATGGCCGCCGCGGTGTTCCAGATGTTCGCCCACGGCCTGATCACGGCGGTCCTCTTCATGACCTGCGGGATGTTCCAGCACAAGGCGGGGACCAGAGAGATTCCCCTGCTGGGAGGCCTGGCCGTCAAGATGCCCATCGTCGCGGTAGTGATGATGATCGGGTTCATGGCCTCGCTCGGTCTCCCCGGCCTGGTCGGGTTCATGGCCGAGTTCTCGGTGTTCACCGCGACCTACGACTGGGCCGGCCTGTGGGTCATGATACCCATCATAACCGTGGCCATCACCGCTGCCTACTACATATGGGCCATGCAGAGGACCATCTTCGGCGAGCTGACCACCAAGATAGACACCGAGCACGTCCACGATGCGTACTGGTTCGAGACCGTTTCGCTGGCGGCCCTCATCGGGCTGATCGCGCTGTTCGGCATCTACCCCAGGCTGATCATGGACGTCATCGTGCCCTCGATTCCCCGCATACTGACCGGGGTGATCTAAAATGGCAATCGACTATAGCGCGTTGTACCCCGTGTTGGTACTGGTAGGGTTCGCCGCGGCACTGCCCGCGATACACATGGCCGCCAAGTCCAGCCGGGCCGTCGCCGGGGTCTCCCTGGTAGGCATCATCGCCTCCATGGGCCTCGTGATCAACTACATGCTGAACGGCTTCCCGCCGGTCATGGGGGGCACCGATACCCCTCTGCTGCAGATGGACATGTTCTCTGCGGTGTTCGCCCTGGTGTTCCTGTCGGTCGCCTTCTACGTCGTGCTGACATCGGCTAGATATGTGGAGAAGGACCGCCATCAGGCGGAGTACTTCTCCCTCATCATGCTGTCCACGGCCGGCATGATGGTGGTAGCCATGGCCCTGGACCTCATCGTCCTGTACGCCGGCCTGGAGGTCGCCTCGCTGGCCACCTTCGCCCTGGTCGCCTTCCGCAAGAAGGACAAGCGCGGGGCGGAGGCGTCGGTGAAGTACCTCATCATCGGCGGCCTGTCCTCGGCCCTGGCACTGTACGGCATATCCCTGCTGTTCGGGCTTGCGGGCACCACCAACATCGCGGGCATCAACACCGCGCTGGCCGGCCTCTCCGGGTTCACCCCCGGCCTGATGCTGGCCATCGGCCTGGTGCTGGCAGGGTTCGGCTTCAAGGTAGCGATCGTGCCCTTCCACATGTGGGCCCCCGATGTCTATGAGGGCGCTCCCACCCCCGTGGCCGGCCTGCTGGCCGCCAGCTCCAAGAAGATGGGGATGGTCCTGCTGTTCAAGGTCTTCCTGATCGGGCTCATATCCCTGAAGGCGGACTGGCAGGGCCTCGCCGCGATCCTGGCCATCCTGACCATGACCGTCGGCAACGTGGTGGCGCTGCAGCAGACCAATATGAAGCGTATGCTGGCCTATTCGTCCATCGGACAGGCCGGTTACCTCATCATAGCCCTCGCGGTCGCGACCCCGTTCGCGGTGGAGGGGAGCATCTTCCACATCATAACCCACGCCTTCATGAAGGGCGGGGCGTTCATGATCGTGGCCGCGCTCGCCTACGTCGCCCTGGGGGAGAACATTTCCGACTACAAGGGCCTGGCCAAGCGGGCCCCGCTCATCGCTTTATCCATGGCCATCCTGCTCTTCGCCCTGGCCGGCATACCGCCGCTGTCCGGGTTCTGGAGCAAGGTGATCCTGTTCTCGTCGGCCATCGACGCGTCGCAGATCGCCGGGCAGAGCTGGATGGTGTGGCTAGCGGTAGCGGGCATCCTGAACAGCGCCCTCTCCCTGTACTATTACGTCCGCGTGATCAAGTACATGTACGTGGACGAAGGCGCTACCAGGGAGAGGCTCAAGCTGCCCTGGTCGATGAGCGCGTCCATCGCCATCTGCGTGCTGGTGACCATCGCCATCGGCATCTGGCCGGACCCCATCATCGACCTGTGCAGGCAGGCCGCCGAGGCGCTCTTCGGGATCCTCTGAGGCTCAAACCCCTTTGTTCCAACCTTTTAACGCGTCGAGGACGGAGATCGTCCCGACCACCTCGTCTTTTTCATCCACCACCACGATCTGAGATGCGGACCACGAGTCCATCACCCTCAGGGCGTTCATCACCGTGTCGTCCTGCCGTATCTGCACGCAGGGCTGGTTCCCGGTGAGGATGCAGGCGGTCACGAAATCGCGCACCAGCGCCCTCTTTATGTCCACGCCCTTGGCCACCAGCCGGCCGATGTCGGTGTCCCCTATCATCCCTACCAGGTTCCTGCCGTCCATCACCAGCACGCTGGTACGGTCCCTCTCGATCATGACCCCCAGGGCGTCGTACAGCGTTCCCTCGTACGGCACGGTCGCCGGGTCCGGGTGCATGAAGTCCGCCACCTGCGCTTCCTTGGTCTGCTCGGTACTCTCCATCATGCTGTTGGTTCGGAGCCGGGAGGATAATTAACTTCGGCCGGGACCTCAACGCCGCGATCAGGCCGACGCGGCCGTTCCGTCCCATGGCCAGGGAGCCATGCCTCGCCATCGGCGGATTCTGAGAACCGTTAAGTAATCAATCAGTATTATCACGCGCATGGCAGTGCGCTGGGACGCCCCGTTGCATGATGATCTCCGCCTCGTGGAGGAGGAGATCGCGAGGAGCGTTCGTTCCCAACAGCCCCTTCTCACCGAGATAGCGATGCACGTGATCCGGGCGGGCGGCAAGAGGATTAGGCCGGGTATCGCCCTTTTGGCGTTCCATAGTGTGGGCGGTACGGACCTGGACCGGGCCGTCAAGCTCGCCGCGGCCTTCGAGCTCATCCACTCCGCCACCCTGCTCCATGACGATATCAATGACGGTTCGGACACCCGGAGGGGAGAGATTTCTGCGCACCGTAAGTACGGGGTCCACCGGGCGTTGATCACCGGTGACTTCCTGTTCGTGCAGGGCTTCCGCCTGGGTGGAGAGGCCCCCGAGATAATCGGAATAGTGGCCGACGCCTGTGTGGCGATGGCCGAGAGCGAGATGCTGCAGATCGAGGAGGAGCGGGACTCCGAGACCCCTCTGGAAACGTACATGTCCATCATCGGGGGGAAGACCGCCCGCCCCATCGAGGCCATCGCCCAGGTGGGAGCGTACGTGGGAGGGGGGTCGGCCGAGGACATCGCCGCCCTGGGCCGTTACGCGCTCAACATCGGGTACGCCTTCCAGATCGTCGATGACATCCTGGATCTGACCGGCCAGGAGGGCCGGATGGGCAAGCCGCTGGGCATGGATATCCTGGAGAGCAAGGCCAACCTCTCCCTGATGATCGCCATGCAGGGCCACTATCCCGGCTCGGAGCGGATCAGGGAGATATTCCAGAAGGGAGAGAAGACCGCCGCGGAGATCGACGAGGTGCTGGAGCTGGTGCGGGCGACCGATGCCCTGGACGTCGCCAGGGACCATGCCAAGCGGCTGCGGGACCTGGCCCTGGCATCGCTGGAGGGCATCCCGCCGTCCATATACCGGGACTCGCTGGTGGCCCTCGCCGACTCGGTCCTGGAGCGGAGCTCGTGATGAACACCGATTTCGACGTGGTGATCGTGGGGGCGGGGCCGGCCGGCACCACCACCGCGGAGCACGCCGCCCTGGGCGGGGCGCGCGTGCTGGTCTTGGAGCGGAAGAAGGCGGTGGGCACCCCGGTGGCCTGCGGGGAGTTCATGCCGGTGACCGAGGAGGTCAAGGCCATCCTGCCCAACGCTCCGGACCTGGACCCGCTGTTCGACGTCCCTTCGTCACTGGTGTCTCGGCATACCGATCTGATCCGGATCATGTCGCCCAAGCCCCGCAGCTTCGACCTCCCCTTCCGGGGTTACACCACCTATCGGGACCGCTTCGACAGCCATCTGGCCTCAAGGGCGGAGAAGGCCGGGGCGAAGATCGTCACCGGGGCCCAGGTGACCTCGGTCAAGGGCAACGAGGTCAGCACCAGGGAGGCGACATACCGCGCCAAGGTGGTGGTGGGCGCCGACGGACCGGTCTCCAGGGTCGCCAGGGACCTCGGCCTGCCGAGGAACCAGGACCTGTATCCGGCCATCACGTCCCACGCGGTAGGGGATTTCGAGCCGGTGGTGGAGATGCACTTCGGAGGCATAGCGCCCGGCGCGTATGCCTGGGTGATGCCCAAGAAGGAAGGCGCCAACATCGGCGTGGGCGTTGCTCCGAAGTTCTCCGACGGCCGGGTGGGAGACTATCTACAGACGTTCATCAAGAACCGGGGGCTGCAGACCGTCGGTCGTCCGGTGGGCAAATACGTGCCGTCCAGCGGCCCCATCGGCCGGACCTTCACCGAGTCCGGGCTGGTGGTGGGGGACGCCGCCGGCCATGTCATCGCGGTTAACGGAGGAGGTATCCCGATCGCCATGATCTGCGGCCGCATCGCCGGGCGGGTCATCGCCGAGCACCTGAAAGACGGCGTTCCCCTCTCCTTGTACGAGGACAGGTGGAAGGAGCAGGTGTACAAGCCTCTCCGCACCGCGGTCCACACCAAGATGCTGGCCTCATTGTTCTTCGGAAGCCCCCGAAGGCTGGAGTTCTCCATGAGGTTCCTCGGAGAGCGACGGATGGGCAACATCATCCGGTGCAAGCCCTCATTTCCGTGATCTGGAGGACCGCAGGGGGCTGCCGCACACCGGGCAGTCGGGATGGTTCTCGTCCCACTCCCTCCGGCAGCCGGTGCACCGGTACTTCCACCTTATGACCTCCTTGATGCCCTTCAGGCCGACCCCCCGATACTGCACCCCCATCACCTTGGCCAGGTTCTGGATGGAGTAGTCGTCGGTGAGCAGGACGGCTCCCAGGTCCAGGGCCAGGGCCAGGACCTCGCTGTCGGTGGGAGAGAGGCGGGCATCGTCGCCCGTGGAAGCGGCGGCCTTGCGTACCGAGGCCAGGGCCGCGGGGGTAGGGGAGGAGATCATCAACATGTCCTCCCAGTACCTTATCCGCTGGTCCCCGTACTTCCTCAGCTCGGCCACCACCCCGGCGGTGGCAAAGACCTCGCCAGGGGGCAGGTCCTGCATTGAGAACAGGGCGGATGTATCGAGGACGTATCGCACGGACCATCATTACGGAAGGCCGAGAAAAACCTTCGCAACCGCTAAATATCCTATCCCTGATGCAACCGCATGCACAGCATCTCGGTGGACCAGGAGGTCATCGATTTCGTCAAGAGGAACAAGCGGGACTACCGTGTCTCGACCTCCTGCTCCGGACCGGTCATCGTTCCAATCACCATGAAGCGGCCCAAGGATACCGATCTCAAGGTCAAGATCGGGGACAACATCCTCTACATTTCCATCGTCCAGGCTCGCTACATCGACCGGGTGACCCCGGACATGTTGGACGAGTCTAGGACCGAGAGCTGCTCGGCGTTCTGATCTCCACGACCTCGTCGGCAGCGTAGCGGGCGATCTTCTCGATGTCCAGCTTGCGCTCCTGGGACACCATCAGCTCGGGCGTGGCCATGGTGGCCGGGCGGTATGGCACGATGGTGCAGGGAGAGCCTTTCTGGATCGAGATCTCATAGGTCCCGATCTCCTTGGCCATGTGCTCGATCTCCAGCTTGTCCAGCCCGATGAGGGGGCGCAGCACCGGAAAGTCCAGGCCGGACTGCTCGGACACTATATTGTATAACGTCTGCGAGGCCACCTGGCCCAGCGATTCGCCGGTGACCACGGCGTCCGCGCCGATGCTCTGCGCAAGGTTCCTGGCCACCTTCAGCATGGTGCGCTTGCACAGCACGCACTGCAGGTTGCGCTGGCAGCGCTTCGATATGAGCAGCTGGCTGACCCCGTGGGGCGCGGCATAGAGCTGCACCGGGCGGCCCAGCTCCTCCTCGACCCTGGACGCCAGCTGGACCGCCTTGTTGACCCCGCTGTTGTCAGCGTACGGCCGGTTGTCCATGTGCAGCAGCACCAGGTCGGCGCCGTTGCGGCCCATAACGTAGGCGGCCACCGGGGAGTCGATACCTCCGGACAGCAGGCATACGGCCTTCACCGACGACCAACCCCGCTCGATGTCAAAAAAGCACCTGGATCAGTTGTTGAAGCGGGGGACGTCCTGGACGAAACCGGGGTATCCGATGTCCTCCTCGTCGTCCTCCTCGCCCTCGACCACCAGTGAGAACAGCATGTTAAGGACCTCCCTCATCTGCTTCATCTCGTTCCTGAGCTCGTTGATCTCCCGTACGAGGTCCTCGTTGCTCTTGGTCATGGTCAGCCCGAAATCCGTCTAATGGTAACCTGCTATATCATGCTATTCCAGGCCTGACCCCGGGCCGGCGAGGCCAGCCCGGGCGCGCCAGGCTCAGAAGTTGATGTCGCCGTAATCGTCGGCGACCTTGCGGCTCTCGACCCGCTCGCAGGGCTCGCACTTCATCGTCTTGCCCTCTCTGCTCATGGGCCGCCTGCATCTCCGGCACAGCGCCTTGACCACGCCGAAATGAGGTTCCTGGGTCGATAGCTGGACCGACGGGCGGGTCTGGATGACCTTGGCCCTCACCAGGTCGCCGGGGCGGTATTCGCGGCCGACATCCTGGACGTACTCCGACGAGAGCTTGGAAACGTGTATGGTGGCGGAGGTCTCCCCGGTGATCTCCCGGTCCTTTCCCTCCGCCGCGAAGATGTCGCAGATGGCCATGCTGGCCCGGACATCGGTTATCCGGCAGAACACGCTGTCCCCGTTCTTCAGCACCACCAGGGGGTTCTTGGGAATTACCTTGGCGACCTTCTCTTCATCATCGAGGTCCAGTTCCCCCGCCAGACTAGACAGGATCCTGCCGTCCTGCTCATAGGTGCCCTCCGCGGGCATGTACTCCTCGGCGACAGCGACCTCGTCGCCGGGTAAGACCGTCTTCTTGTTCATTTTGTCACATCCAATGATCTGATGCACAACAGTGCTACTTCAATCTCCTTCTTCTTCCTGTCGTGGAACTCGAACATGTGAGGTATCTCGAATTTATAGCTTTTCTGGAAGAAGACCTCGGCGTCCATCGCCGCCACCATGGTGTGCAGGAAACCGACCGTCCTGGCATTATGCAGCGAATAAACCCGGGGGGCGATGCGCACCGCGGCCTCCAGGAAGGGGCGGTCCGCGTTGCGGCGCTGGGCCCCGAACGGCGGGTTCATGATGACCGTGTCCGCCCTGAGGTCCGCCCTCCCGACGTCCTCTTCGATCACCTCGACCTCCACGCCGGCCTCGGCGATGTTCCTCTGCGCGTCCCCCACCGCCTCGGGGTCAACCTCTATCCCCGTCACCCGCGTCGCGCCCAGCAGGGCCGCCCCGATGGCCAGGATCCCGCTGCCGCATCCTAGGTCCACCACCTCGCGGCCTCCGATGTCCCCGAAGGAGAAGGCAGTGAACAGCATGTCCGCGGCCACCACCGCGGGGGTCGAGTACTGCTCCAGGTCCGGCCGGGGCCGGGTGTGGGGGGCGACCCTCTGCAGCCTCCTCTCCAGCTCGTTCTTCTTCATGACCGTCAGTGCAGCCCGAGGTCCAGGAAGTCGGCGCTCGTCAGGATGCCCACGATCGTGCCCCGCTTCGTCACCAGCACCGCCTCCTCCCGCTGGAGGTGGAGAGATGCCAGTTCAATGGGAGTGTCCTCGGATAGGATGGGGAAGGGCGCCTCCATGATGGACTCGACCTTCATCTGCATCACCTCGTCATAGTGCATGCGCTGGTTGCGGGTCTGCTCGATGGTGTGGTCCCTGATGCGGTCGTCGGTGACCCCGCCCACGATGCGGTCGCCCACCATGACCGGGAGCTGGGTGAATCGGCCCTTCATCATCTTGTCCACTGCCTCGGCCAGGGTGGCGTCCGGCGATATCGAAATGACCCCCCGGGTGGCGAGGTCCCCGACGGTGAACCTTGCCCCCATGTTCTTTCCCTCCAATGCCCGCTTCTTCAGGATCCCTTCGAACGCGTTGAAGATCTTGCGCACGTTCTCGTACGAGGGGTCGATGCTCCTCTTCTCGATCTTGGCGATCAGCGACTGGGATACCCCGGCAAGGGCTGCCAGCTCTCTCTGGGAGAGGTCCAGGCGCTTCCTCATCTGCCTGATCTGATCGAGGTCGGGGAGCTGGGGGATGAGAGTCAAGCTCAGGGATGGCACGTCCGTTTCCTCATTAGAAAGTTATGCGGACCTAATCTATAAGGATTCTTATATTACCATTAAACACTGAACGAGCAATTCTGAAGAGTATCGATATTTTCGATACTGGCAAGTAAAAAGACGAGTGCCGATAGCATTCCTCAAAGACTCAATTGGACACATGAGGGCGTTCGTTAAGGAATTTTGAGATCGCCGCGGGCCGTGTAAAATGTTCCAGCGGAACTGGCCTTCCCACCTCGACCTCAATTCTGCTTCTGAAAATACTCAATTCTCCGGCATAATAGATATATATCTAATTTGATTAGGTGTTTGTAGATGTAACCTAATTCAAAATGTTCGAAAGTATACGAACATCGAACGTATTAATTCCTTACAGAATCATTTCATCAATAACGGTTAATAGGGCGGAGCGGGCGATGACGAAGGATAGGCCGCACGTGATGATATACCACGGGGATGAAGGCATGAGATGCGAGGGCCAGAACAGGATGGACGCGAACGGTTATCCGCAACTTCCGAGCTACGGGGCAGCCCGGCCGCCCGGGCTCACCAGCATGATGGGGGGCTGCGGCATAGCCGGCACCATGGACGTGACCGGCCGTAAGGTGTGCGGGGAGGTCATAGCCAGGATGCTCACTACCATGAACGAGCGGGAGAACGGCCTGGGGGCCGGATACTCCGCCTACGGCCTGTTCCCCGAGGCCCTGAAGGACCACTACTGCCTGCAGTTCTTCTTCGACAACGAGGAGGCGATGTGCCGGGTCGAGGAGCACCTGAAGGACCGGGGGGACATCATCAAGGAGGAGAAGGTCCCCACCCACCATGTCCCTTCCGTCCGCCCGCCGTATCCTCTGGTGTGGAGATATTTCTTCCAGCCGGACCCGCTCTCCCGAAGCTACCTGGTCAGGGGTCTGTCCCCGGACGAGTGCGTGGTGGACCTGGTCATGGGCATTAACGGCGCCATACCCAACGCCATGTGTGTCTCCAGCGGCAAGGACATGGCGGTGTTCAAGGGTAATGGCTACTCCTACGAGATCGCCAAGCTGTACGACCTGGGCAGCTATTCCGCCCAGATGTGGCTCTCCCATTCTCGGTTTCCGACCAACACCCCCGGATGGTGGGCCGGCGCCCACCCCATCAGCCTGCTGGACTGGTCCGTCTGCCACAACGGCGAGATCACCTCCTACGGGGTGAACAGGAAGCTGGTGGAGATGAACGGGTACCGCTGCTCCCTGCTAACGGACACCGAGGTGGTCACCTACCTTTGGGACCTTCTGGTCCGCCGCCACGGGCTCCCTCCCCAGGTCGCCGCGTTCGCCCTCGCTCCCCGCTACCATGATCAGATCGAGCGCATGGACCCCCAGAGCAGGATGCTGGCCGAGCAGCTGAGGACGACGTACAAGGAAGCGTTCCTCAACGGGCCGTTCTCCATCCTGGTCGGTCGGAGCCAGCCGGAGATCACCATGATCGCCATGGCCGACCGCAAGAAGCTCCGGCCCCTGCTATTCGGCCAGTCCACCGACGGCCGCCGGCTGTTCGCAGCCTCCGAGGAGTGCGCGGTGCGCATCGTGGAGGAGGATGCTGAGACCTGGGTGGGCGATCCGGGCAGCCCGATGATCGCCACCGTGGGCAAGGGCCTGGTGCGCAAGGGTACGGAAGAGCCGTTCAAGGGGGCGTTCGAATGAACGGCCATACCGTGGCGGCGAGGGACGAGAGGGAGGGCATCTACGACCGCATCATACCCGACAAGTTCCACCCGGTGATCGACCGGGACCTCTGCCTGGGCTGCAAGAAGTGCGTCAAAGAGTGCAGCTTCGGGGCGCTGGAGTGGAAGGACGACAGGGTCGTCGGCCGGGGCGGATGCGTGGCCTGCCAGCGCTGCGCGGTCATGTGTCCCGTCCGATGCATCGAGATCAGGACCCAGCCGTCCGGGCTGCCGCCTCACGCCAGCTATACCGAGCGGGTCCGCCAGGGCATCAACGCCCAGGCCTCCTCGGGTGGGGTCCTGCTGTGCTCCTGCGGGACGGACATGCCCTACGGCATGATCTTCGACGACCTGATACTCGACGCCGCCCAGGTCACCAACCCGTCCATCGATCCCCTGCGGGAGCAGGTGGAGACCCGCACCTATGTGGGCCGCCGCTCCGGCCGGGTGGTGCTGTCCGGAGACGGTCAGGTGGTCGAAGGCGGGTCCGGCCCCATCGTGGCCATGGACATGCCGGTCATGTTCGGCCACGTCTCCCTGGGCGCGGTCAGCTACAACACCCAGGCCTCGCTGTTCCAGGCCGCCCGAGACCTCAACATCCTGGCCGGCTCGGGCGAGGGGGGCCTGCACGCCGACTTCTTCCGTTTCGCCGACCACATCAACAGTGAGGTCGCCTCCGGCCGGTTCGGCGTGACGCCAGAATACCTCAGGCGCACCGCGGCGGTGGAGATCAAGGTCGGCCAGGGGGCCAAGCCCGGCCATGGCGGCCATCTCCCGGGAGAGAAGGTCAGCGAGCTGATCTCCTCCACCCGCATGATACCCCTGGGCACCGACGCGCTTTCACCTTACCCCCATCACGATATCTACTCGATCGAGGACCTCCAGCAGCTCATCGCCGTGCTCAAGGAGAGCACCGAGCACCGGGTCCCGGTGGGGGTCAAGATCGCCGCGGTCCACAACGTTGGGGCCATCGCCTCCGGGGTGGTTCGCGCCGGCGCGGACTTCATCACCATCGACGGGTTCCGCGGCGGCACCGGGTCCACGCCCCGGGTCATCAGGGACCATGCCGGCCTGCCGATCGAGGTGGCCACCGCGGTGGTGGACAAGCGGTTAACCGATGAGGGGCTGAGGAACCGGGTCACGGTGTGCGCCGGCGGCTCCATCCGCAGCTCCGCGGACATGATCAAGGTCCTTGCCCTCGGCGCGGACGTGGCCATGGTGTGCACTTCGGCGATGATCGCCATGGGCTGCCAGGTGTGCCAGTCCTGCCACCGGGGGCTGTGCGCGTGGGGCATCGCCACCCAGCGGCCGGAACTGACCGCGCGCCTGGACCCCGAGATAGGAGCCCGCAGGGTCACCCGCCTGTTCACCGCCTGGAACGAGGAGCTCAAGGAGGTCATGGGGGCCATGGGCATCGATTCCGTGGAATCGCTGGTCGGCAACCGCGACCGGCTGCGCTACTTCGGTCCGAACCAGAAGATCGCCGAGATAATGGGCGTGAAGCACGTGGGCGAAGGATGGGGGTGAGCGCATGGACACGATACCGACGACAATGAACGATACCATCGACAGCAGGAAGGAGGTGTCCATCGACACCTCGAGGCGGGACCAGTGGGGCCGGCCGGTCGACCAGCGTACGCTGAACGCGGAGATACGCCAGGCGATCTCGGGCGGCGCCGAGCGCATCATCATCAGTGGGGTGATGGGGCAGAGGTACATCGCCTCGGCGGCGACCGCCAAGGGGCTGTACATCGGCATCAGGGGCACTCCGGGCAATGACCTGGGGGCGTTCATGGACGGCCCCACCGTGGAGGTGTTCGGCAACGCCCAGGACATGACCGGCAACACCATGTCCTCCGGCCGCATCATCATTCACGGCAATGCCTGGGACGTCACCGGCCTGGCCGCCCGGGGCGGGCGCATCCTGGTGAAGGGCAGCTCCGGGACGCGCGTGGGCATCCATATGAAGGCGTTCGGGTGCGACAGCCCCAGCATCGTCATAGGGGGCCGCACCGGCGACTATCTAGGGGAGTACATGGCCGGAGGCACGGTCCTGGTCCTGGGGAGCGGGGTGCCGGAGGAGGGGTCCCCGGTGGGGACGTTCGTGGGCGCGGGCATGCACGGCGGCGTCATCTATGTCCGGGGCATGGTGGAGGAGCACCAGCTGGGCACCGGGGCGAAGCTCTCGCCGATGGACGAGGGGGACCGGAAGGCGGTGGACGAACTGCTCACTGATTTCGAGCGCTCCTTCGACCTTCCGGCCGACAGGGACTGGAGCGAATACCGCAAGATCGTCCCCCTGTCGTCCAGACCCTTCCGTGGGCGGTTCGATCCCACCATGGTGTGGCCCTAGATACCCGGGAACCGCATCACCGACTCCAGGACGATGCGGACCTCGATGTCCTTCAGCCCCAGGGGCATGATCGAACCGGCGATGGTGTTGTCCAGGGTGTGGTTGTCGGGTGCGTGGAGGCGGACCATGACGCTCTTGCCGCCGCTCACCAGCAGCACCTCCATGACCCCGTCGACCTCGTGCAGCTTGCGGAGGTCCTTGACCGAGACCCCCTCCCCGATGTTGCCCAGCACGATGGCGTCGGACTGCATGCCCATCAGCTCGTTGTTGACGATGGCCGAATAGCCGAGGATCACGTCGTACTCCTCCATCCGCCTGATGCGGTCGCGGACGGTGGACGGTGACCTCCTCAGCTTGGCGGCTATCTCCCGGTAGGTCATCTTCCCGTCCATCCTCAGGAGCTTGAGGATCCGGCGGTTCATATCATCGACGGCCACCACTGGTCAACACCCCTGCGAACGATGGATAGGCCAGCGATAAATACCTTTTCACCTGGGGGGCCGATATCGGACGCAACTACGCTCCCGCGTCGATTCCGGAGGGTTACGGCGCTGAAACGTTGCTTCCGCCCTGACCCCGCTGGCCGCGCCGCCGGACTGGAATGATGAAGGAAGGAGCGGGTCCCTCACATGCCGGTGAAGAACATGGGCGTCTCCGGGCGGGGTGAATAGCAGGACTCGGTGACCTCGTCGACCTTCAGCTCGAACTTCGCGGGCAGCGCTCCCACCGCCGCCCTCATGATCTCTCCCAGCTTCTGGGGCGCGGCCATCACCCGGGCGTTGACCACCAGCCTGGCCTCTTCGGTCAGGTACCGGGACCCCCGGACCCCGTCGGTCTGCACCGAGTCCGCCACCAGGGACATCTTCGCTCCTACTTTTGGAGAGGTGACCATGACCTTGACGTGGGCCAGGTCGTCCACCGGGAAGGAGTCGGCGGCGGCCCGCAGCACGGAGGTGGCGAGGTCATAGAGGTCAACGCGCCCGGACGGCACCAGGCGGCTGGTGGAGGAGTACCAGGACATCGCCGACTTCTCCGCGGCGAACCTCTTGTGGTCCTCGCTGGGCCGGGACTTGACGCTCCTCTCTCCCGACAGCACCAGGGAGGCGATGTCATCCATGCCCTTCATGGTCCTCGACGAGTACGGCACCACCCGGGCGTCGGGGGCCAGGGCCTTGACCGCCTGTACCGCCCGCTCTACCTCCCCGGCGTCCAGCCGGTCGATCTTGGATAGCAGGACGTACTCCGCCTCCTTCACCTGGTGGGCCGGGATCAGCCGCTTCCCGCTCTCCAGCCTGGCCGCCCGGGTGGCATCGACGACCACCATGAACGGGGCGACGTCGAACTCCTCGGGGTACTGGGCCCTCAGGGGTTCCACCACCGACGAGAGGATGTTGGTCGAGGTGCCGATGGGCTCGGCGATGATGACGTCCGGCCGGGTGGTCTGCACGATGGACCGGGCGTTCTTGACGAACTCCGGGAAGGTGGAGCAAAAGCACCCTCCCATGATCTCCCTGACGTCGAGGCCGGCCCCGGAGGCGAACTCGGTGTCCACCAGCACATGGCCCTGGTCGTTGGTGATGACCGCCACGGATCTGCCGTGCCTCTCCTTAAGGTAGCGGGCCAGGCCGACCATCAGCGTGGTCTTGCCCGCTCCCAAGTATCCTCCGATCACCGTGAAACGCGTCCTCGTGGTCATGTCCGAAGGCATGGCGAGGTGGGATAAATGAGTTGTTCAGCGTCCTTCGCCCAGTCCGTCGATGCGGATGGCCCGGCGCATGAAGGGACAGCTCTCGCACGGTATGCTCACCGCGCAGCTTTTACCGCTGGCCACTCCCTTCAGCGCGCAGAGGATGGCCAGGTCGACAGGGGTGGGCCGGCCGGACCGACCGCTGGCCGCCAGTACGGCCTGCTCTTCCGCGCTGGGCTCGGCGGTGAAGCAGCATCCCCCCTTGACGTAGGCAAGGCAACGCTCCATTTCCTTCGAGGAGCAGCTGTCGCATCGCGTCCCCACCTTGGCCAGGGGGCCGAAGAGGTTGGCCAGGGGGTCGACCAGGAAGATCTTGCCGTCCCTGCCGATGGTGATGAATATGGTGTTGGGGGAGGACGGCGAGAGGTATTCCAGGCGGGTCCCCCGGACCTTCTTCTCGTCCACCACCGTCCAGAAGGCGGCCAGCTGGTGGCTGAGCTGGTAGACCAGCTGGTGGTAGCCGATCCCCACGCGGTCGGCCAGCTCCTGCTTGGTCACCGGGCGGTCGAGGGACATGGCGTACAGGCTGCGGAGGATGGAGCGCCTCAGCTCGTGGTTGACGATGGAGGTGTACACCTCTGGGTCGATGTAGGATATCTCGATCCGGCAGCCCCCGGCCATAATATTTGAAACGGGACTCAAATATTTGAATGATACGCCCCGCTCATCCGGTAATGCGGTGGGTGGGGTTCGGCCGGCCGGGGGAGAAGCAGGTGTCCTCGAACGATCCCACGTCCACCGCGGGCGCCCCCAGCGCTAGTTTCACCGCGGCGCGCATGATCTCGGAGAGCTTGTCCGGAGAGGACACCACCCTGGCATTGAGGGTCAGGGTGGCCTCTCCCTCCCCGTACCTGGAGCCCTTGACCCCGTCTACGTTCACGTTCCCGTTCACCAGGTTCATCTTGAGGGCGTTCTTCTCCGAGGTCAACAGCAGTTTGACGTGGGCCAGGTCGCCGTCGCCGTAGTGCGAGGAAACGTACCCCATGATCTTCAGGGCGATGGAATAGGAATCGGTCTGCGGAGGAAGGACGAACCGGAAGGTGCCGTTGTACCAACCCAGCTCCGCCTCCGCCGCGGCGTAGCGATCATAATCGATGTCCACCGGGGCGTGCTCCGACCTCCTGGCCGACCTCACCGCGTCCAGTATCTGCTTGGTCCCCTCTCCGGACACCGCCGAATAGGTGATGATCTCCGCCGGGGGGTTGAACGTCCTTATGAGGTCCCTCAGCCTGGGGAGGTCCCCGGCCTGGACGGTGTCCGACTTGGACAGGACGATGATCTCCGCCTCCGCGATCTGGTGCTTGCGCAGGTACCCGTTGAGGGTCTCCGGGTCGGGGGCCGCCTCCAGCAACCCTCCGGCATCCACCAGGACCATCAATGGGGCGACCTCGAACTCGTCACCGTATATCGATCTGAGCGGAGCGACGACCGTGGCCTGGAGGTCGGTGCAGCTGCCGACCGGCTCGGCCAATATGAAGTCCGGGGCGTGGTCGGCGACCAGTCCGCGGGCGGAGAGCAGTAGGTCGTTGAATTGGCAGCAGAAGCAACCTTTCAGAACCTCGGCCACCTGGAACCCCCGGGAACGGGAGAACTGAGTATCGACGAGGGCCTCACCCTGATCGTTGGTTATGAGCCCCACGGTGCTGCCGGAACCGGTAAGCTCGGTGGCGAGCCGGTTCATGAGGGTGGTCTTTCCCGCACCGAGGAAGCCGCCCAGGAAGACGATCCTAGTTGTCATCATGACACCTTGTTATCCGATTTCACCTGTTAGAATTACCATGGCAACGCCCAGCGCCATTAAATGTTTTACCCTGCCGCCTCGGCCGACGGTCGAGGGCGGCGGGGGCAGGTCACCAGGATCGCACCGCTTGAGAGCAAAGATATGCGAATGGCCGAGCGGACGATACGTCCCTAGGGCCGTCCGTTGCTCCTGTCCGAGGCACCGGCGTCCGCATAGGGGGGACGGACGCGGTTGACAGGCCTCGACCACCCGCACGGATAACCTTTTGGGACCTCCCCCCTCTTAAACATTATCGAAGGAAATAATAAAGATTCTCTAAATTTAAAACGATGGACGGTGCGGCCGGGAACGTCTGGCCCACCCTTCCCTTGCGATTGCGCCGATGTCCGCCGGAGCGGAGGGCGCCCGCTGGCTTCCACAAGACCTTCGCCATCGGCCATCGAATTATACCAAGACCGCCATTCAATGAGCGATGGACCGGAGCACGCCCGCCGGGGAGCTGCGCTGCGAGGGGATCGCCAAGGTGTACGAGGACGGCAAGAGGGCACTGTCCTCGGTCAGCTTCGCCATCCCCACTCGGGGCATCTTCGCCCTGATCGGTCGCAACGGGGCGGGGAAGACCACCCTGACCCGCATCCTGTCCACGCTCCTGGAGCCCAGCTCGGGAAGGGCCACCATCGACGGGCTGGACATTATGAAAGACGAGCCCAGGCTCCGGGAGCGGATGGCGGTGGTGCCCCAGGAGGGAAGGGCGGTGCCCTGGATGTCGCCGGTGCAGATGATCACCTCCTACCTGCTGTGGCGGGGCATGGGCTACCGGGAGGCCAGGACAAAGGCCAGGAAGGCGGTGGGCCTGGTAGGGCTGGGCGATCACGCGGACAAGATGAACCGCAGGCTGTCCGGAGGGATGAAAAGGAAGACCATGGTGGCCATGGTCATCGCCTCGGGCGCCGACCTGATCTTCCTGGACGAGCCGAGCACCGGCCTCGATCCCATCTCCAGGAAGGAACTCTGGGACCTGCTGGTGGAGCTGGGCAGGGAGCGCTTCCTGTTCATCACCACCCATTACCTCGAGGAGGCCGAGGCGATCGCCGACCGCATCGGGATACTGAACGACGGGAACCTCCTGGCCTCCGGCACGATGGACGAGCTGAGGTCCATGATGAGGTACGATCACGTGCTGAGGGCCCCCGCGGGGACCGACCTCCCCCCGGTTCCCGGGGAGACCATGGTGGGACAGGACGGCCACATGCAGGTGATGACCGACCGGGAGGGGTCGATGCTGCTGTCCAGGCACCTGATCGAGAGGGATGTGGAGTTCTCGGTGAACCAGGTCACCCTGGACGACATCTTCTACCGGCTGGTGGGGGAGGAGCTGGACTCCGGCGCCGAGGGAGGCGAAAAGGATTGAGCAGGATAGCGAGCCAGCTGCTGGCATCGATCCTGGTGAACGCTATCTACGAGATGAGGAACTATCCGGTCATCCTGATCAACACCCTCATCTCCCCCCTGTCCTTCCTCATCCTGGTGGTCTTCGTCACCCGCGGGGAGCTGCTGGGCTTCGCCATCGTGGGAGGGATGATCATGACCATGTTCCAGAGCGGGATGTCCCTGCAGGCCGACCTATCCCACCTCAAGAACGACTTCAAGCTGCAGGAGATGGTGGTGGCCTCGCCCACCGGGCCGGGGGTGTACGTCGCCGGGATGGCGCTGTCCGAGCTGATCTACAGCTCCCCGGCCATCTTCATCCTGGCCGTCCTCTTCGCATTGTACGTTCCGGTCACGGCCCTCGGCGCCGTGGGCATCGCCGTCGTGCTGCTGCTCATGTTCCTCACCTCGGTCTCCCTGGGCTTCGCCTTGGCCACGGTGTCCTCGGACATCGTGCAGAGCTTCGCCTTCTCCCGTCTCATCACCACCCTGTTCTCCACCCTGGCACCGGTATACTATCCCTTGAACCTCATTCCCCCGCCCTTCCAGTATCTGGCATACCTCTCGCCGACGACCTACACCGCCCGGCTGGCCCACTCCCTGGCCGGACTGGAGCAGGTATCGCCGGAAACGATGATGCTGGACTGGCTGGTGGTGATCTCGCTGACCGCCATCTTCCTGTGGATCGGCATCCGGAAGTCGAGGTGGAGGGAGCGGTGATTCACTTGATCTCCCTCATCGCCTCCCTCACCCCGACGCCGTCGTGGACGACCGCGGATATGGCCCTGAGCATGCCGACGGGATCCTGGGCCTGGAACACGTTGCGGCCGATGGCCACTCCCGCCCCGCCCCCTTCTACCGAATCACGCACCGTTTCCAGGATCTGCTCGGAGGTCTCCATCCTCGGGCCGCCGGCCACGACCACCGGGACCGGGCAGCCTCGGGTGACATCGCGGAACGATTCCACGCTGCCGGTATAGTTCGTCTTCACGATGTCCGCCCCCAGTTCGGCAGCGGCTCGGGCGGCGATCTTCACGTGCCCGACCGACGTTTCCGACGATATCTTCCTGCCGCGGGGGTACATCATGGCCATCAGGGGCATGCCCCACTCTCGGCATTTCATCGCCGTGGTACCGAGCGCGCGAAGCATGTCGCCCTCCGTTTCCGCTCCGATGTTGATGTGCACCGACACGCCGTCGGCGCCCATCTTGAGCGCTTCCTCCACAGTGGTCACCAGCACCTTGTCGTTGGGGTCGGGGGAGAGGGAGGTCGAGGCCGAAAGGTGCATTATCAGCCCGACGTCCTTGCCGTGCCGCCGATGGCCGTGCAGGGCCAGCCCCACGTGGCCGAGGACGGCGTTGGCCCCTCCTTCAGCGGCCTGGTCCACCGTCGCGGACATGTCCACCAGGCCTTCGATGGGGCCCACGCTCATGCCGTGGTCCATGGGGACTATCACCGTCCTTCCGGTGCCCCTATTGATGATCCTCTCCATGCGCACTGCCTTTCCAGTATAGCTCATACCATGTCACCTCACGATCACAGGGTGGAACGATAGGGCCTGCCGCGTGCTCACGCGCAGGCCGTCAAAAAACAAAGCTGAAGCTGCTGCAGCGGTATGGCCAATGGCCTGAAACGCTCCGGCGGCTCATGTGTTCCAACCTGGAAATGGATGAACCTTCGCCTATTTTTCTGCTACGGTCCTCGGGACGGCGCGGGGCGTGGGAAAGGATTAGATATTGGGAGCATCGACGTAGGTATGCCCTGCTCCGGAGGCATGTCATGAGCAAGTTGGTCACCACCATCCTGTCGATATTGACGGTCGTCCTCATCGGATTCGCCGGATTCTCCGTTTATCTGCAGTTCTTTTAGACGCCATGAACCTCTCGCTGGCGACTATATGGGAGAGGCGGAAACCCCGTTATTGCGGCGAAACGGACCAAGCGGCGACCTGGGGCCAAATCATGGATATATATGTTCGGAACAGAGGGACCTCCGACCGTGCGCCCGAACATCCCCCGGCCCCGTGACCGTCGGGCACAGGGTCAGGAGAGCGAAGATGATAATCGGATATCACGCGTCCCACGAGCAGTTCTCGCCGAGCGTTCTGATCGAGCTGGTGAAGAAGGCGGAGGCCGCAGGGTTTAACGGGGCCCTTTCCTCGGACCATTACCAGCCCTGGAGCCTCGAGCAGGGCCACAGCGGGTTCGCGTGGTCATGGCTCGGGGCGGCCATGCAGGCCACCGGGCTCCCGTTCGGGGTGGTCACCGCGCCGGTGCAGAGGTACAATCCCGCCATCATCGCCCAGGGAGCTGCGACCCTCGCCGAGATGTATCCCGGACGGTTCTGGGTCGCGGTGGGGAGCGGACAGCTGCTGAACGAAGGGATCGAAGGAGGCGTATGGCCGCCCAAGGAGGAGAGGAACCAGCGCCTCAAGGAGGCCGCCTGGATCATCAAGGAGTTGTGGGCGGGCCGCACCGTCAGCCACCATGGCCTGGTGACCGTGGAGGAGGCCCGGCTGTTCGACCGGCCGGCCCGGGCTCCCCTTCTGATCGGAGCGGCCCAGTCGCCTCCCACCGCCGAGTTCGTGGGGGGGTGGGCGGACGGCATGATCACCATCAACCAGCCCAGGGAGGGGCTGGAGGAGATCGTTAACGCGTTCCGGAAGGGGGGAGGTGCGGGAAAACCTATGTTCCTGAAGGTCCAGGTCTCCTACGCCAGGGACGAGGACGCGGCGCTCAGGGGGGCCTGGGAGCAGTGGAGGGGGAACGTGCTTCCCCACGATGTCTCCACCGATCTGAGGTCTCCCCAGCACTACGAGGGCATCTCCGCGTTCGTGCGGCCGGGGGACATCAGGGAACATGTGCAGGTTTCGGCGAGCACCGAGGAGCAGATCAGGATGATAAGGGAGCACATCGCCCTGGGCTTCGAGCGCATCTACCTGCACAACGTGGCCATTGAACAGGACGAGTTCATCGAGGACTTCGGGAAGGAGGTCATACCTGCCCTCCTGGACCGGTGAGCACATGGGGCCGGGGTACCTTCCGATATCGGCGTACGGGGCCATCGGCAACCTGCAGACCGCCGCGCTGGTGGGACTTAACGGCTCCATCGACTGGTGCTGTTTCCCCCATTTTGACCGACCGAGCGTGTTCGGCGCCATCCTGGACCACCGCAAGGGAGGGCGGTTCAGGGTGGACCTGCCGGGGGGCCGCGGAGGGGATCAGGAATATATCAACGGCACCAACGTTCTCAGGACCCGGTTCAGGACCGCAGGGGGAGAGGTCTCGGTGACCGACCTGATGCCCCTGTGGGGCGAATTCTCTCGGGGATCGAGCCACGCCCCGCCGGAGATCCACCGGCTGCTGGAGTGCGGCGGCGGTCCGGTCGAGGTCGAGGTGGAGTGGTCTCCCCGGTTCGACTATGCCCGGGACGTCCCCGCCATCTCTCCGGCGGAAGGCGGATGGCATGCCCGGGGGAGAGACGCGGTCCTGTCCCTGGGAGGCCCCCGACCGGAAGAGGCGGAGCTGAACAGGGAGCGGTCCTCCCTACTGGCCAGGCTGACGATGCAACCGGGAGAGATGAGGACGATCGTGACCCGGTGGAACTCCGGAGAGACGGACCATGACGTCCGATCGACCGTGGAAGCAAGGGACCGGACGGTCGATGGGTGGAGGATATGGGCCCATAGCGATGAGCCGATCCACGAGCCTCAGTGGGCCCAGGAGCACTACCCCCTACTGATGCGCTCCGAACTGGTCCTCAAGCTGATGACCCACGCCGAGACGGGGGCCATCGTGGCCGCTCCCACCACCTCCCTGCCTGAGGCCATGGGAGGGAAGCGTAACTATGATTACCGGTACGCCTGGGTGCGTGATGCCTCCATGACCGCGCAGGCACTGACCTCGCTGGGTCACGAGAAGGAGGCCATCGACCTGCTCTTGTGGATAGAGAACGTCTCGGCCCGTCATTTTACGGACGGGAGCCGACCTCAGATCATGTACGGCGTGCACGGGGAGAGCGACCTGGAGGAGATCGAGCTGCCCCACTTGGAAGGATATCGAGGCTCCAGGCCGGTGAGGGTGGGCAACGAGGCCGCCGTGCAGCTCCAGCTGGAGGTCCCCGGAGAGGTGCTCAATACCGCTTATGAACTGGCCAGGCGCGGCCATCATCTCGATGACCGGCTCCGGGGGTTCCTGAGCAGGATCATGGACATGACCTGCAAGGTATGGCCGGAGCCGGACCAAGGCATATGGGAGATACGGGGGGCAGCCCTTCACTTCACTTACTCCAAGGTCATGCTGTGGGTGGCCTTCGATCGGGCCCTCCAGTTTGACCGGATCCAGGGGCTGGAAGGCGATAAGGAGCAGTGGTATGATATCCGGAACGAGATCAGGAGAGAGGTCCTGGAGAACGGCTATGACCCAGAGATGGGGGCGTTCGTCCAGTCATACGGATCGAAGGAACTGGACGCCTCCAACCTGAGGATACCCCTGCAGGAGTTCCTTCCGTTCGATGATCCCCGGGTGCAGGGGACCATCGACAGGACGATGAGGGGGCTTATGGAGGACGGCCTGGTCTACCGCTACCTGGACGATGACCTCCGGCATTGGGGGAAGGAGGGGACCTTCAATCTTTGCACCTGCTGGCTGGTGGACGACCTGGCCCTGTCCGGGCGGGTGAAGGAGGCCAGGGGGATCTTCGAGAACCTGGTGAGGCATTGCAACCACGTGGGGCTCCTGTCGGAGCAGATCGACCCCTCGGACGGGGCATTCCTCGGCAACTTTCCCCAGGCCTTCACCCACATCGGTCTGATCAACAGCGTGCTGTACCTGGCCTACGCCGAGGGGAGGCACGTGCCCGAACAACCTCTGATGGGCACCATGGAACACCGGGTGAAGGTCAACAGGCCTCACACTGCGGGACGCTGACGGAGGGTGGCCATGAGCGACCACGGCGGACCGGCGGGCGGGGGTTCCCGCATGCCAGGGGCCTCCGAGGCGGGAGAAGCTCAGTTGGTTGGGGCCAGGCAATATAGGGATGACCTCCATGATAGCGACCGGGGAGCTGCTGTTCACCCCCCCGCATCACCTCGCAGTACGGCTACACCGCCCTGTGGATCCTCATCCTGGCCGGTACGATCGAGGCCGTCCAGGGCCACCGTGGCCGCGATGACCGCCTCCATCACCTTCTTCGCACTGTTCGCCTCTTACTACCTATACGGCCTCATCGCCTGAGCCCCGCGGCAGATGGGCGAGGGCGGCCACCGGGGTTCCGTCGAGCCGGTCGTGGAACATCGGGAGGACGACGAGGGTGAACGTTCCGCCCACCAGGCGATGGTCGGACAGGTCCAGGTCCTCCAGGATCAGCACCGGGGAGGGTCGGCACAGGAGGGTGGTGTGGACCTCCTCCGCCTCCGGGCCGTGGTCCGGGTGGGCCACCGACACGCAGTCTATGCCCACCATCCTAAGGCGGGGGAAAAGGTCGAGGAGCCAACGGGCGAAGGAAGGCAACAGGAAAGGGTGATCGGCGGCGTACCTCTGGGGGTCCTCGCGGCGGCAGTGGTGCATACCCGTCCTTATCAGAAGGGCCTCGGCCTCCTCCGACCGCGGCGGGAGGGCGACCATCTCCCCGGTCAGGCCAGTGCCGCCGGAGGCGGGGACGTCGATGCACAAGGCGGAACGGATCTCGATGTACGGTGGATAGTCCTTTACCGACGGGCCGCCAGGACAGAAGTGGCAGGGGACGTCCAGGTGGGTGCCCGAGTGCGTGTCGAGGCACAGCTTGGTCGATGTGGCCACCTGGCCTTCCTCCGCCCTCCGGGAGAGGGTGAGCGCGGGCGTGCCCGGAAAGAGCGGGGTCTTCCTGGAAACGGGGTACGATAGCGGGATCATCCATGCTCGTCGGGAGGTAAGACTATTCATAACGTTCCCCGGTAGTTCTAGTGCCGGGCGATGAGCTTGATGATGGCCGACGGGCTGCCCTCGACGTCCCACCGGACCTCGGGAAGGGTCCACACCTTGTCGGATACCTTTTCCAGGCCTCCGGCGGAGGCGTTGTTCACGATCAGAGTGTATATCCTGGACCGCGTCCGGCGCTTGAACTCGTTCCAGTCGCGGACCAGCCCCTCGTCCGACATCCTGGACTCGCCGTCGGTGAACAGCAGCACGTCCGCGCCCTTCCATTTCTTGCCCTGCACCGTTTCCAGGCCGACGCGCAGGGCGGAGTTGAAGTCGGTCCCTCCTTCGAAGTACCGGCACATGACATCCAGGAGGCCGCGCGCGACCATCTTGCGGTCCATCAGGTTGATCTCCAGCTTCCAGTCCTCGGCGGCGAACAGGATGACCTTGATGTCCCGGCCTTCCCGCTCCATGCGCTTCGCCAGCATCAGGATGAACGCCTTGGCCAGGATCTCCGGCGGGCCGCTCATGGAGCCGCTGGCGTCGATCAGGGCGATGACCGGCCCCTTCTTGCTCTCAGGGTCCTCCGACCAGTCCAGGCCCCGAAGCTGGTAGGTCAGCAGTTCCCCTTCCAGCATCTGGGAGAAGAACAGGAGGCGGAGGGTGGGGTCCTTGAGCTTGAGCAGCTCCACCGGCAGCACGTGCCGCACGTCCTTGGAGAGGCCGAGGTCGTAGGCCTCCGACGGCCGGAAGCTCTGGACCCGGTCCCGCTTGGCCCCATACTCGACGTCCAACTGGCTCATCAGGTCGATGATGTGCTGGATCTCCCCGCTGCGGCGGAGGAGCTCGGCCATGCGGCCGATGTCCCGGATGTACTCCATGAACACCTCCTCCACGAAGGACTCATCGTTCCCCGACGGCAGCATCTCCTTCATCATCGTCAGCAGCCTGGCGTGCGTGCGGGTTTCCTCGACCACGGCCGCCAGGCGGGGACGCAGCGTCTCCCTCAGGGCCTCCCGGGCATCCCCCGCTCCCGCACCGCGCTCCAGCTCCTCCACCCCCCTGACCAGGGTGTCCATGTCCGTGGCCGATCTCCTCTGCCACACGGAGAGCGTCAAGGCTATCAGCCCGTTCAAGCTCTTCTCGCCATCGCTGTCCGCGGGCAGGGGGGTGGTCCGGTCCAGAACGTCCAGCACGAAGGGGGCCATCGAACGCAGGGCCAGGGTAGCCAGGATGTCGCTCTCTGCGGCCAGGGCGCGGAGGTCCCTCCACTCCTCAGTGTCCCTAAGCGCCTTCAGGAGGACGTGGAAGGAGCCGTACCTTCCGCTGAACCTCCGCACATCGGTCACGGCCAGGGTCCCCAGGAGGTCCTGGGCCAGGACCGAGGCCACCTCCTCCCTCTTCCGGCGGGGAATCCGCCTAGGTCTCCCCACCACCAGGCGGACGGAGTCATCGTTGACCACCTTTCTCAGGCGGATGCCGGTGCTGCCGCTCATGGCGTCCTCACGGCTCGACCACGTCCTCGGAGAGGGCGATGGTCCTGGTCTCCTGCAGGGACCTCCTCATCTCGGACATGGTGGCCATCTTTACGTCGTACTGGGCCAGGATGCCCTCACGGTCGCCAGGGGTGAGCCAGTGGTTGGAGTCGAGGGACCTCAGCAGTGCCGCCCGTTCCTCCTCGAGGTCCGCGCTAAGGACGCCCAGTTCGTCCTCGAAGTCCCCAATGTCCCCCAGGTACAACTCCCGGTCGCCCTCGCTCATGGTCAGCCTCACCGGGTGGCCCATCTTCCCGAACACCTCCACGAGGTTGGGGAGCAGGCGGGAGTGCACCTTGTACCTCCAGACCTGGTAAAGTTCGTCGCCGTCGGGGAACCTGTACATGTGGTCGCTGTGGTCCATGGCATGTTCCTGCAGCCGCTTCCAGCTCACGAACGGGACCTGGCAGGAGGTGCAGATGACCTCTTTGGGAAGGATGAAGTCCTTGACCATGACCGCTGATGCGCGGAGGTCCTTGATGTCCTTCTGTTCCCGCTCGATATTGATCCCTCCGGAGATCACCATGGCCTGCAGGTTCTTTCGTATGGTGGTCCTCTCCTCGGGGCGGTTCCACAACATGTGCTGCAGCAGGGGCAGCATGGTCTTGTCCACGCTCTTCCGGCCCAGGGAACAGGAGGCCACCCTGAGCACCCACAACATCTTCTTCCACCGCCGGTCGGACACCGTGACCCCATTCGAGCGGAACTCCCTCCTCAGGGCGACGACGGACTCCAGGACGTCATCGTCGATCGAAACGTTCACCGCCCCGCGCTGGAGGTCCGTGATCTCGTCGATGGTCAGCCGCACCGAGGGGGAGAAGTCCTCGGCGTGGCCCATGATCAGCTCGACAAAGTTGGTCTCGTCCTGCACGTACCCAACGTAGTAGCGGAACAGGAACCGGTCGTAGAGGGCCTCCAGGGACTCGTTCTCCTCGGGAAGCTCGTTGGACGCGCCGAAGACGGAGAACAACGGCACGTCCAGGATCTCCGAGCCGTTGTGATACTTGCGCTCGTTGAGAATGGTGAGCAGGGAATTGAGGATGGAGGAGTTGGCCTTGAAGATCTCGTCCAGGAAGGAAACGTTGGCCGTGGGCAGGTATCCGTCGACCTTGCGGCTGAATATGTCCGCCTGCAGGGAGCTGAGGGACAAGGGACCGAAGATCTCGTCGGGAGTGGTGAACCTCGTCAGAAGATAGTAGAAGAAGTTGCCACCCTCGATGCACTTGCACATCTCCCGGGCCAGCATGCTCTTGGCCGTTCCCGGCGGTCCGATGAACAGAACGTGCTCCCCGGAGATCATGGCCAAGAGGGAGCCGGCGATCTCGTCTTCGCGCTCCTTGAAGCTGCGGTTCAGCTCGTTGCCGAGGGTCAGGAACTTCGAGGTCATCCTCTCGCATTCTGCATGCTCGGTTATAAGCCTACCCCCCAGACGCACGAACTCGCGCCGGGCGGGACCGAACGACCCGCTAGGTTACGGAAGGCCCGGGAGCAGGGGTATAAGAAGTGAGCATGATAGGTATATAGACTATATAAAGACAGTATAAATAGGACACCGCTTAATAGAGAAAGTCGACCACCATCACATATATAAGGATGAACCATTACACGACGGGGCATCAATATTACGAAATACATGATTCAGAACGTGGTGGCCTCTGCGAACCTGGGCACCGAGCTTGATCTGGGAATGCTGGTCCTGTCCATGGAGGGAGCGGAGTACGATCCGGAAACCTTCCCTGGACTGATCTACAGGCTAAAACAGCCCAAGACCGCGACCCTGTTGTTCCGCAGCGGCAAGCTGGTATGCACCGGCGCGAAGACCATCGACCATGTCCAGCTGGCTGTCGACAAGGTGACCGATGCCGTCCGCAAGGCTGGCGTGCACGTGGAGAAGACCCCCATAGTGGAGGTCCAGAACATCGTGGCCTCCTCCGATCTGGAGCAGCCGGTGAACCTCGCCTCCATCGTCATCACCCTCGGCCTGGAGAGGGTGGAGTACGAGCCAGAGGTGTTCCCCGGGCTGGTGTACAGGATGGACTCGCCCAAGGTGGTCATGCTGCTGTTCGGCTCCGGACGGTTGGTGTGCACCGGAGCGAGGAAGCCTGTGGACGTCGAGGTAGCGGTCGGCAAGCTTACCGAGGAGCTGCGGTCGGCCGACCTGCTGACCCGGTGAGCGGAACATCTTAACTGAGGCTGGCCGGACTAATGGTCCGGCCGTCCTTTCCATTCTTCTTTCAACAGCCCATAGTACAGCTGGTCCTCGAACCGGCCGCGGAAGGGGATACGCTGGCGCAGCCGTCCCTCGTTGACGAACCCCAGCCTCTCCAGCACCATTATGGACGCCCGGTTGGCCCCCAGCGGGTTGGCCTCTAAACGATGAAGGCCGAGCGGCCCGAAGGAGTGGTCGATGATCGCCGCCAATGCTTCGGCCATGATGCCCCTGTTCCAGTAGGCGCGATGAAGCTCGTATCCGACCTCGGCGCACGTCCGGCCAGGCCCGAAGTTCCAGAGGCAGCACGCCCCGATGACCGCCCCCTCGTCCTTAAGCACCAGTGTCCAGTAGAGCGTCAGCCCCTGCTCCATCTCGGCGATCACCCTCTCCATCCAGGCCTGGGTCTCGTCCCGTGATCGATGGGGCTCCTGGGCGTATGGGTGGGTGACCGAGGGATCGGACTTGATGGAGAAGAGGGCATCGACGTCCTCCATCCTCATCCCGCGGACCACCAGCCGTTCAGTGATGAGGGGGATCGGACGATAGGGTTCGGCATCGGGGATCATGTCGGAGCGGTATGGGGGCTGTGGAACATAATGCCTGACGGTCATGCTCGCCCCTCCCGCAGTCCCGCGCTCGAAGGCGGCCAGGCGCGGACCATTTCATCCTTTTTTCATGCTCACATAGCTACAGGGCGATGTTGCCAGCAATAACGAGGGCCCTCAGATCCCGGTCGCAATTATTGTGAAAGTGGAACGATCGACGGACGGCCTTTCCCGCAGTTCATATAGCGAAGTAGGCATCAGGGCCTCTGGCATTTCGGCACCGGCATGCATCGCCAAAGAGCCGAGATGATATGGGTGCCTGTTTGCGATAGCAAACCAAATGCGGGTCGACCGCAGGGCTGAGATCACACCATTGAAACTTGATCTGGGTAATGCCAGCGGAAGGATGAACATGTACAATAAAGAGGACATACGGGACCGGATGGTCCGGACGGTTGATACTGTCAGGCGGACGAATCCGATGGTCGGATCGATCACCAATACCGTGACCATCAATTTTGTGGCCAATGCGCAACTGGCCGTCGGCGGGTCCGCCGCCATGGTCTATCTGCCTGACGAGGCCGTGTTCCTGGCCAACGCCGGCGGCGCCACCTATGTTAACGTCGGCACTCTCCTGCCGATCTATGAACAGACCTTGCCGCGCATGGTCAAGGCATTGCACGAGGCGGGGAGGCCATGGGTCCTGGACCCGGTGGCAATAGGCATCGGCTCCCTCAGAACGGACCTGCTGCGGCAATTTAAAGCGTACAAGCCTGGCGTGATCAGGGGGAACGCCTCGGAGATCCTCGCGCTGGCCGGCCTGTGGGGATTGGACGGTGGTACCGATGGTTCCAACGTTCGGGGCGTTGATTCCACCGACCCGGTGATCGGGGCGAAGGCCGCGGCCGTCTCACTGGCGAAATGGACGGGTGGAGCCGTTGCCGTGACCGGCAGGACCGATCTGGTGACCGACGGCTCCGTCGCGGCCTTCTCCCACGGAGGGTCTCACTTCATGAGGAGGATCACCGGTTCGGGCTGTTCGCTGGGCGGGGTCGCCGCGGTATATGCGACCGCGGCATCGCCGTTCATAGCAGCTCTTACCGCCGTCGCGGCGTTCAATCTGGCGGCGAGCCGCGCGGAAAGCAAAGCGGACGGCCCCGGCAGTTTTCAGGTCGCGTTCATCGACGAATTATATAAGGCCGCCGCGGAGGATATCGCCAACAATCCATTCGACATCGAGGAGGTTTGATCCGTGAACACACTGGTTGCGGTCGCCATCACCCCTTGCGGCGTGGGCGATGAACTTGCGAACGAAGTTGCTGAGGTCGTGAAGGTGATCCGTTCGTCCGGCTTGCCAAATCGCACCACTTCCATGTTCACGGAGATCGAGGGCGAGTGGGATGATGTGATGAGGGTCGTAAAGGACGCGACCTTCGTGCTCGCCAACAGAGGGATCCGCACGGAAGTTGTTCTGAAGGCCGATGTCCGCCCTGGATTCACCAACATGATCCGAACGAAGGTGGACAAAGTGAACGCCGTACTGGAAGGGCAGGATGATCATGAGAAGAAGATTTGACATCTCGGCATACCTGGTGATAGGGCCGGAGAACACAAGAGGCAGGCCCGTTCACCAGATCGTCAAATACGCGGTCGATGCCGGATTCACGTGCGTGCAGGTCCGCTCGAAGGTAGCTTCGGCCCGCGAACTGATCGAGCTGACCCATAATGTGTCCGACGTGATCGCCGAGGCCGGCAGGTCGGACGAGGTCACGCTGCTCGTGAACGACCGCCTGGACGTTGTCCTGGCGGCAAGGGAGCAGGGGGCAAAGGTGGACGGGATCCATGTCGGACAGTCCGATATCCCGGTGGACATCTGCCGTGAATACCTGGGCCACGATTCCATCATCGGCCTGTCGGCGAGGACGCACGAGCTGTTCGAGTACATCAGAACCGAGGATGTAGGCCAGATCGACTACTTTGGCGCCGGGCCGCTGCATGAAACGAGCACGAAGCCGGATTGCGGATTGGATGTGGACGGAAATATCATCACCAGGAGCTTCGCCGACATCACGAAGCTCGCCGAGCTCAGCCCGATCCCGGTCGTGGTGGGCGGCGGGGTCAAGCTCGCCGATATACCTCAGCTCGCTCAAACCGGGGTCGATGGTTTCTTCGTGGTATCTGCGGTGACCGAGGCCGACGATCCAAGGTCAGAGGCCATCAAGCTGGTCCAGGAATGGAGATCGAACCGGCCCGGGAACAGAGGGACCAGGACGCATCGGAAGCGTCGGGGCTCTAGTCCTCCTTGACCCCCTCGTTCACCGCGTTGAGCCCGGCGATATATCCGAAGGTCATCGCCGAGCCGATCTTCGCGCCTCCGCCCCAATAGGCGTTGGCGGTGGGTGAGCGATGCAGTTGCCCGCTCCGTATAGCCCCGGGATAGGCCTGTTCCGCGTATCGAGGACCTGCGCCCGGGAGTTGATGATGGGACCGCCACAGGTATCCAGCGTGCCGGCGGCCAGTATGACGGCGAAGACCCCCTATTTATTGTGCCTGTCCTCCGATATCAAGCCAGTTGGCCATAATCGGTTAAAAGGGAACGTTCCCGGTCACCATCATGGTCCGCGGAATGATGAAGAAAGGTTGGATGAGGAGGAGATCGGCAGGTGAACGATGGTCCGGTACCTCAACTCTTGCGATCATCCGAGGAACAGCGGTATGCCGGCCGGGCTGCCATGACCGCGCTTCATCAGCTCCTTCTCGATGAACGGCCTGTAGTTCCGGGAACAGCACCGTCCGGCCGGGTTCGTCACCTTGCAATGCCCTCCACCGCCGATGCCCGTGGCCGCCCGGACCTCCTCGAAGGTCTTGGCACCATTTTCTATCGCCTTGAGGACATTCTCCTCGGTCACCTGTTGGCAATAGCACAGCGGCCTGGGGGCGTCCTTCTCCTTGAACGTGACCCGGGTCTTGACGTCGGCCTTCTTCAGTGTTCTGCTTCCATCAGCGGTGAAGTATACGACCATGCAATCGGGGTTCTCGCAGATCGAGTATTTCTCGTCCCCCAGCGGCCAGCAGGATTCCCGAACGTGGTTGGCAACGGTGATCTTCTCGACCTCTGACCCCTCCCTGCTACAGATCGGACAGGCGGCCATGACCTATGTTAACGCCGTGAAAATATAAACCCCTTTTGACCCTGAACTTCCCGTTCGGCCGGAGCGACCCGGTGAGCGCGGCATCTCGGTTCTTCGATGCCGCCGGACGAGGGAGGGACATTAGAACAAGTATGCATGGATAAGAATAGGAGTGGGCTCAGCCGGATTCGAACCGGCGGTCTCCTCCGTGTGAGGGAGACGTCATAACCGCTAGACCATGAGCCCGTAGCGCTGAACCGCCTGACCATATATGAATTTTTGGCCATATGGTCCCCCGCTCTGGGGTCCAGAAGGCGGACCGTGCCCTGCGGTCATCGATATCATTATGGTTCTCCACCACGCATATTTTTACAAAGCTCAAAAATACCAAGAGCTCTTCATAAGAGATGTCCTCGAGGCCCATTCTTTTCAGACGGCGCCCCGGGCATCTGGATGTGATCATATGGATAATCAGCATACATCGGCGAGGAGGGGGGACGGCGGAGTGGAAGTGGATACGAGGGCCGAAATGAAGGAAGGTCAGAAGTTCGAGCCGATCCGCCCCACCGACCTACGGCCCATCGACGGCGGCACCTACGACCTCCTGGCCTCGGGCAGGGACGTCGACGATGTACGGGTCGACCTGTTCGTCCGCCTGTCGGAGATGGAACTCACTTATCACTCCACCTCCTGCCGCACCGATGCGCTGGAAAGGGTCAACGCCCTGTACTGCATCCAGGTGCTTAAGAACCTCATCTCTGCCCGGAACGAGGCCACCAGCGGGTGCAGCACCCTCACCGAGATTATGCGCATCGTGCAGGCCGGCAGGGTGGAGGCGGGGGACCGGGCGCTGTTCACCGACTTCTACCACATCCTCAAAGGCGCTGTGGGACGCTCCGATCTGGCCAAGGGAGAGCCCCCTGAACTGTCACAGTTCAGCGGGCGGGAGGCGGCCATATTGCGGTCCGACTTCCTGGACGCCATGGCGGGGTACTGCCAAAGGATGATGTCGACCTATCCCACCGGCCTGGACCGAGAGGTGATCGAGCGCCGGAAGGATAACAAGAAGCGCATCCTGGAGTCGCTGGACGCCGGCGAGGAGGAGTGGAACGATCACCGCTGGCAGATGAGGCACGTGCGCAGGAAGGTCGAGGACCTGGAGGGGCTGATCGACCTGACCGCGGACGAGCGGGAGGCCATCGCCCTGGCCACGGCCAATCGGGTACCGTTCGGCATCACCCCCTACTACCTGTCGCTGATGGACCGGGAGGCCCACCGGAAGAACGATCATGCCGTCAGGGCCCAGGTGATCCCCACCCTGGCATATGTACAGAGCATCCTGCGGCCGGAGCACAAAGGCACCATGGACTTCATGAGGGAGGGCGACACCTCGCCCGTCGACCTGGTCACCAGGCGGTACCCCATGATCGCCATCCTGAAACCTTACAACAGCTGCGCCCAGATCTGCGTGTACTGCCAGCGGAACTGGGAGATCAGCGGGGCCATGGACCCTTCCGCCCTGGCCCCGGTGGACCGGGTCAAGGAGGCCCTGGAATGGTTCGAGGCCCACCCCATGGTATCGGAGATGCTCATCACCGGAGGGGACCCCATGCTCATATCCGAGCGGAACCTCGGGCGCCTGCTGTCGCGGGTCTCGGCGATAGAGCACATCAAGAGGGTGCGGTTCGGCACCCGCCTCCCGGTGGTGCTGCCCATGAGGTTCAACAAGGACATCATAAGAATGCTGGGAGAGTTCAACGACCCGGCCCGAAGGGAGGTGTGCCTGGTCACCCACTTCGAGCATCCGTACGAGATCACGCCGGAAAGCATGAGGTGCATAAACGATGTCCGCAGGGACGGCATGTCGGTCTATAACCAGCAGGTCTTCACCATGGAGAACAGCCGCAGGTTCGAGACCGCCGCGCTCCGCCTGCTGCTCAAGCAGATCGGAGTGGACCCCTACTACACCTTCAACACCAAGGGGAAGGAGGAGACCGAGTGGTTCCGGGTGCCTATCGCCCGCATCCTGCAGGAGAGGAAGGAGGAGGCGAGGATGCTCCCCGGGCTGGCCCGGACGGACGTCCCGGTGTTCAACATCCCCGCGCTGGGCAAGAACAACCTGACCTCGTGGCAGAACCACGACCTCATCATGATCTCCCCTCGCGGCGAGAGGATATACGAGTTCCATCCCTGGGAGAAGAACATCGTGGCCGCGCCCACCTACGTGTACCGGGACGTGCCCATCCTGAACTACCTGGACCGGCTGAAGGAACGGGGCGAGGAACCTCAGGATTACTCCAGCATCTGGTACTACTTCTGACCTCTTCCCCGGAGCAGATTATTTACCGTCGGCCTCCGATATGGAAGGATACCGAGAGGCCGTCCGGGCCATGAGGTCATGATATGTCCATTAAAAAGAAGGTGAGCGGTCTGGTCCCCATGGGCTATTGGGGCACGAGCAGCGTGATCAAGGAGATGGAGCGCCTGGTCGAGGACCTCAAGTCGGGTCTCAACGACATGGTGCCGTATGGCTCATCGGGCAACCGGATCCCTGCGGTCGATGTGCTGGACGAGGGCGACCGCTACGTGGTCGAGGCCGAGCTCCCGGGAGCGGAGAAGAACGAGGTTTCCGTCGAGATCGCCGAGGACCACCTGGTGATCAGGACCGAGAGGACGACCGAGACCGAGGAGAAGGAGGAGGGTTACTATCACCAGGAGAGGGAGCGCAAGTCGTTCTATCGCCAGATCCCCCTGCCCCCTGACGCCGACACCTCCCAGGCCAGCGCCGGCCTGGAGAACGGCCTGCTGAGGGTCACCATGCCCAAGAAGGACATGTCCGAGGGGCGGAGAAAGCTGGACATCGAGTGAGGCGGTACCGGGGGCGGCATGCCGCCCTTGCATCCTCGTGGCGTACGCTCAACCAGCGGGCGGGCGCTCACGGGGATGTTCTTCCAACGTCCCCGGATCACTCGGTTATGACCTGGGTCGCCCTGAACTTGCCGTCAGCGAACAGCAGGGAGAAGTAACCGGTCTTGTGATTGGTGCTCCTCAGCTTGATGCACCTTATGCGCCTCTGGATGTCGGTCTCTCCGATCTCCTGGAGCTTGAGCGAGATGACGCCGTCGGCCAGGTAGCCCTCGTCGAAGCGGTTCTCGAACATGTTGTCCGGGGTGGTCTCGGAGATGAGGAACGAGGTGACGTTGAGGTTGCGCAGCCACTCGAAGAGGTAGAACAGCTCGGTGCGGCGACTTTCCTCCATCTGGGCGGCCATTTCCAGCACGTCCAGGGAGTCGACCACCAGTATGTCGTAGCCAAAGCTCTGCTTGAGGTTGTCGGCGTACATCTTGAAGACCTGCAGCCATGTGCCCTTCGCACTTATCTGGGTGAGGTTCTTCCGGATGAGTCCGAGATCGAGGACCTGGATGTAGTCGTCCGCCCGCTTGTCGTCCATTCCCAGGGAGTTCATCTGCTGCAGGAGGTTCTCGCGGGACTGCTCCAGGGTCATGTACACGGACCTGATGCCCTTCTCCAGCGCGTTATAATAGAGCATGCTGTAGGCGACCGAGGACTTCATCGTTCCGGGAGTGCCCGTCAGCAGGACCACCTGATTCTTGGGAACTCCGCCCTGGAGGTTCTCGTCAAAGTTCTGGATATACGTCCTCAATCGCTCGATCTGCAAGGTATTATTCCTCCTGAACGTGAAATTATCATGTCTGTATATAATTCCTTGTTGGACAGTGACGGTTCTGGTCATTGAACGCAGGACCTGCTCAACGGCACGTTGAGGATGAACGACCCGCCGGCGTGCATCATGCAGTAGGGGCGGGTATCGATGTTCGCGCCCCTCATCTTGACGCACCGCAGCCACCTCTGAACGTGGGAGTCCTCGGTCTCCCTCATGGTCAGCTCGAACGCGCCATCGGCAACGTACAGCTCCATTCCCCCGCCGCCCTCCAGGCGGTTCATGGGGGTCTCGGAGATCACCAGGGTGGTCAGGCCCATCGAACGGAAGCTGTCGAAGATGTCCTGGACCTCGGTCCTGGCGAGCTCGTGCTCGCACATCGCCGCAAGGGATTCCAGGGAATCGAGGGCCAGCAGGTCGATGCCGTTGGCGGCGACCGTTTCCTCGATGTAGCGCATCACGATGCTGCGCCAGTCCCCCTCGTGGCCTTCCATGCTGCGCCGCAGGTCCACCAGGTCGACCACCATGAGGCGGTCCAGCGATCCATCGCGATCCATCCCCAGCCTGGCCATCTGCCGGAGGAGGGATGCGCTGTCCTGCTCCAGCGAGAGGAACAGGCCTTTCTTGGACCCCTTGGAGGCGGCATTATGCAGGATGTGGTAGGTGAGGGAGGTCTTCATGCTCCCCGGGGGGCCGTTCACCAGTGTCACGCCTCCCTGGGGGATCCCGCCGGACAGGATCTGGTCAAGGCGTTCGACGTGCGTGCGCACCGCCGGGGACTCCCGGCCCTCCAGGCCTGCCCCGATCTGGGCGTTCAGCTCCGAGCTCACCTCGGCCAGCACCTGGCGGACATCGACCGGGACGGGGGGCGCCCCCTCCTTCCGGACGAGCGCGTGGGCAACCTTCAGCTCGGCCTCCAGTTGGCCTATCCGGGTGAGCTGCTCGGCCATATCCCGCTCGATCTCCCTGCGGATGCGTTCCCGCTCATCGTCCAGGATCGTCCTCAGCTCGGTCTGGGCGGCCGTCAGGTCCTCGAACCTCTCCCGGCCCTCCCCCTCCGCGGGCATGCTCTCCCTGAGCTCCTCGGCCACCGCCAGGATATCCTCCAGCAGGATGGCCTTGGCGTCCAGCTCCTCCTCCCGTCCGGACAGCCGCTTCCTCGTTTCGGCCAGCGCCTGCCTCTCCTTCTCCATCTCCAGGGCGGCGGCCTCCATCTCCTTCGATTCCGCCTCCAGGGCGGCCATGGCCTCCCGCACCTCCTTCTCCCGGTCCTCTAGCTCCCGCTCCCGGCCGTTATAGGAAACGGCGATCGGGCGGACCGATGGCTCTGCCCTCGGTATCTCCTTGGTAGGAGATGCGCGCATGTCCTTTATGCCCGGACCCTGGGGCTTGCCCATGGAGATGGAGGTTATCTTGGCCTTGCCCTGCCCGGAGATCGCCTCTCCGCACCGCCAGCACTGGGTCTCGTTATGGCCGACCCCCGCTCCGCACCTCGGACACTCGGATATGCGCGCCATCGGCCGATCGCCTCACTCGCTGATGGCCTTGGTCACCTGGAACTTACCCCCGGAATGGATCAGGGAGAAGTAGGAGGGATCGTGGTTGGTCTCCCTCATCTTGACGCAGCGGATCCTCCTCTGGATCTCCACGTCCCGCACCACCTGCATCTTCAGGGTGATGATGCCGTCAGCCAGGTAGCCCTCGTCGTAGTAGCCGTCGAACAGCTTATCGGGGGCGGCCTCGGAGATCAAGAGCACGGTGGAGTTGAGGTCCCTCAGCCACTCGAACAGATAGAAGAGGTCGGTACGCCGGTTGGTCATCGATGAGATGGTCTCCAGCACTCCCAGCGAATCGATGGCGATCATGCTGAAGCCCAGGTCGTTCTTGAGCGAGGTGATGTAGCCCTTGAACACCTGCATCCAGGAGTCCCCGCCGTTCACCTGCTTGAGGTTCTTGCGTATCAGTCCCAGGTCCAGGACGTGCAGCGTCTGCTTGACGTCGTCGGTCCGCATGCCCATCTTCTCCATCTGTCGGAGGAGGGAGTTGCGTGACTGCTCCAAGGTGACATATACGCAGGTCGCGCCGTTCTCCTTGGCCTGGTTGTACAGGGAGTAATAGGTGAGCGACGACTTCATCGTCCCGGGGGTGCCGGCTATGAGTACGATGTTGCCCTGAGGGATGCCCCCCTCCATTGCCCGGTCGAAGCCTTCGATGTAGGTCTTGATTCGTGCGGTCTGGTCCATGAGCGTCCCTCTGATGGGTGCTTTCGCAGGGGTAAATCAATAAGACCGAGGGGATAAAACTATTCGGCCGGCTATGATTATTGATAACCGGGTCTGTGCTAGACGTCGCCTCGCACGACCACCCGGCGGACGTATTGCTTGGCGTTCTCGGCCATGCCCAGGACCTCCCCCCGGGGGTACGGCCGCACCACCGACAGTTTGGGGTCCAGGGTCTTCCCGGAGCGGAACTGCTGGATGGCGTACTTCTTCGCCCCTCCGATGTAGGCGGCGATCCTTTCCACGTCCCCGGGGGTCAGCAGGACGGGCACCACAGTGGTGCGGAACTCGTGGTCCACCCCCGAGCGGCGGAGCACCTCGATGGACCTCTTGATGCTGTCCAGCGGTACCTTCACCCCGGCAAGATCGTCGTACTTCCCGTCCAGCGGGGCCTTGATGTCCATGGCCACGTAGTCCACCAGGCCGGCCTCGATGACATCCTCCAGCATGTCCGGGTCGGTGCCATTGGTGTCCAGTTTCACATTCAGGCCCATCTTCTTGAACCGGGACAGCAGCTCGGGCAGGTCCCGGTGGATCGTCGGCTCCCCGCCGGTCACCACCACCCCGTCGAGGAACTCGCGGTTGGCGAGGATGTACTCCTCGATCTCTGCGAACGGCACCTCGTCGTACGAATCGGGGTCCGTCACCACGTCCGGATTGTGGCAGAAGGGGCAGCGGAAGTTGCATCCCGGAAGATACACCACCACCGTCACATGACCGTCCCAGTCGAGAAGCGAGGTCTTGATGAAACCGATGATCCTCATGGCCTGCCGATGACGCCGCTGGAAATCTTAACCTTTGCCCCTGGTCGGCCGAAAGCCCCCGTTCCTTCGATGGCGGCGGGAGGTGGCCGGGAGAAGGATTTAATCCGGGTTGCCGTTCGGTGAACAGTGAGCCCGGATACCGACTGGAGACCCAAGGTGGTAGCGTTATGCTGCAACTGGTGCGCCTACGCCGGCGCGGACCTGGCAGGCGTTTCCCGCCGTCAGTACTCCCCGGACATCAGGATAGTAAGGGTGATGTGTTCCAGCAGGGTCGACGCCGGCCTCATTCTGGAGTGCTTCGACCGGGGCGCGGACGGGGTCATGGTCCTGGGATGCCATCCCGGGGACTGCCATTACATCTCGGGGAACAAGCACGAGGAGATGAGGGTCCACAACGCCTGGGAACTGCTTGACCTCCTGGGGATCGGGAGGGAGCGCCTTTTGCTGAAGTGGATCTCCGCCTCCGAGGGAGAGCTGTTCGGCTCAACGGTCGACGGGTTCTGCGCCCTGATGCGCGAGAAGGGTCCGCTGCGGAGGTCTTCCGATGGATGATCTCATCGCCCGCCACCGGGCCGAGGCATGTGTCGGCTGCGGGCGGTGCACCTATGCCTGCGTGGCCGCCCAGCGAGGCGTATCTTTCTCCCCCCGGCGACTGGTGGAGGACGCCATGGAGGGGAGACCGGTCACCGGCGGGTTGTGGACCTGCACCGCGTGCGGGTCCTGCTCCCAGGTGTGCAACGCGGGAGTGGACCTCCCCCAGCTGGTGAGAGAACTACGCTCCCGGGCGGGAAGGGCCCGCCTTCCCGTGATGGCCCATCACGGCGTTCTCAACCGTACCGCCAGGCTGTCGGCCTCCCCGGGGCTGGAACCGAGGACCGACGGGTGGACCGCCCCGGACCTGGACATCGACCCCCGCTCCGACGTCCTGCTGTTCGTCGGCTGCACCCCTTACTTCGATGTCGCGCTGCGGTACATCCGCGACGACCTGCTGGAGATACCCCGTTCGGCGGTCCGGCTGCTCAACGCCATGGGGGTGCGGCCCAGGGTGCTGCGTTCGGAACGGTGCTGTGGCCACGATGCCTACTGGGCCGGGGACGACGCCTTATTCAGGAGGCTGGCGAAGGCGAACCTGGAGGCGGTCAGGGACGCGGGGATCAAAGAGATCGTCACCTTCTGCCCGGAGTGCGCGTCGACGTGGAGGGACCTGTATCCCGCGCAGTTCGGACGGACCGGGCTGAAGGTCACCACCCTGGTGGAGAAGATGGCCGAGGGGCTGACGTCCGGCAGGCTCCGCCTGAGGGATGGGAGCGGCGTCGCGACCTACCAGGACCCCTGCCGCCTGAGCAAGGGGGCGGGTATAGTTGAGCAGCCTCGTACGGTCCTCCGGCTCACCGGTGAGGTGGCGGAGATGCCCCGCAGCGGGGCCATGAGCGCATGCTGCGGCACGGCCGGGTGGGCGGAGTGCGATCATACCGCTAAGAAGGTGCAGATGGAACGGCTGAGGGAGGCGGCGGGCACCGCCGCGGACAGCCTGGTGACCTCCTGCCCCAAGTGCCTCATCCACCTGTCGTGCGCCGACCGGCATCATGGCGGGGAGCTTCCCCGGCGCCTGAGGATCGAGGACCTCCACGTGCGGGCGGCCCGTCACCTCGAACCCTGAGGGGCAGTGTCCTCGGTCCTGGGTTCAGCACCCCTCTTTCTTCTTCCTCTCCTCCGCCTCCCGCTTGGCCTTGATGTGCCCGGCCGGGCCGCCCCTTTCCCGCATCGCCTGCTCCACGCATTCCTCCCTCTCGCAGACGAAGGCGGCGAACTGGAAGTTCTTGGCCTGACGGCCGCAGATCTGGCACTTCTCCTTCTCTATGTCCATGGCCGGAGGACGGCGCTGCCGTGTATTAAGACCACCGCGGGGCGCTTCGGGCCGGGTCACGGGCCCCGTTGACCTTCCGGCCTTCCTACCCTTTCGTAGAAAGGAGTAAATGGCATCGTGCGTTTGCTCGCGGTGTGAGGAGGACCGCCGCCGATCCCGCCGTGGACGCCATCGTCGATAACGCCGTTCCCGCGGCCCGACTGTGCCAGCAATGCGGAGCATGCGCGGCGGTATGCCCCAGCCAGAGGCACGGGGGCATCCGCCCGGCCGAGCTGATGGCCCGTGCGGTCCTGGGCTCCCCCTCCCCCGACGGCGGCGCCGAGCTGTGGCTGTGCGCCAGGTGCATGAGCTGCTCGGAGAGGTGCCCTTCCGGGGCCGACCCCGGAGAGGCCATCGCCCGGCTGCGGGAGGACGCGGCGGCACGAGGCAGCGTCCCCAGGTTCCTGGTGGACGAGGCCGAGCGGTTCCGCGCGACGGCGCTCTGCTTCCCCCGGACGGGCATGACCAAGAAGATGAGGAGGGAGCTGGGCCTGCCCGACGGGGAGGTCTCGGAGAACGCTCTGAAGGAGTGCGCGGAGATCGTGAGGCGCACGGGACTGGGGAGGGTCGGGCGTGAGTAGGCCGCTGTACCTCTTCCCCGGCTGCCTGATCTCGGCCCGCCTGCCCTTCCTGGAGGCGTCCTCCCGCTTTGTCCTGGACCGCCTGGGGGTAGCGTACGAGTACCTGCCGGACCCCACCTGCTGCGTGGAGCCCATCGGCCTGCGGACCATGGCCAGGGACACCTGGCTGGCATCGGCCGCCCGCATGATGGCCATTGCCGAGGAGGCGGGCAGGGACATCCTTACCCTATGCAACGGCTGCTACATGTCACTGAAGGAGGCAGCCCACGCCCTGGAGGACCGCTCGGTGCGCAACGACGTCAATGCCGTTCTGCGCTCCATCGGCCGGGAGTATGCGGGAGAGGCAGAGGTGCATCACCTGGCAGGGTTCCTCTCCCGGCACGAGGAGAAGATACGCGGCGCGGTGACCCGGCCCATCGACCTTTTGCTGGCGCCCCATCCCGGTTGCCACATGGTGCGGCCCAGCGGGGTCCTCAAGGTGGACTCGTCGTTCCGGCCGGAGGTCCTGGGGAGAATGGCCTCGTGGGTCGGGGCCAGGGCGATCGACGGCGAGGAATGGCCGGACTGCTGCGGAGGAGGGCTCGCGGGCATCGACGACGACCTCTCCGCGAGGATGCTGGCCGTTCCGGCGCGGTCCTTCGGGTCATCGGGAGCGGAGGCCATCCTCACCCCCTGTCCGTTCTGCTTCGTCCAGTTCGACATCCGGCAGAAGGACGGCCTCCCGGTGCTGTATCTGGCCGAGCTCCTGGCACTAGCCATGGGGGCCTCTCCCTCGGCCATCGGGATGCAGTACCATCGCAACAAGCTCAGTCTTTGAGCGCGGTGATGTCCATGGACAGGTCGGCCGCCCGCACCGAGTGGGTGAGCCATCCCAGGGAGATGATGTCGACGGCCTCGGCGTATTCGGGAGCGGTGGATGGAGTTATGCCCCCGGACGCCTCCACGATGATGCCGGGCGAGATCACCTTCACCGCCTGACGGCAGGCCGCCGCGTCCTTGGGGCTCATGTTGTCCAGTAAGATGATGTCCGCTCCGGCCAGGGCGGCCTCTCTTGCGCCGTCGAGGGATACGACCTCCACCTCCACCTTCTTGGTGAACGATACCTTCCGGCCCCGGGCGACCGCCTCGGTTATGCTGCCTACCACCGCGAGGTGGTTGTCCTTGATCAGGACCGCATCGTCCAGCCCGAAACGGTGGGGGTCCCCGCCGCCCAGCATGACCGCCTTCTTCTCGAAATGCCGGAAACCGGGGGTGGTCTTGCGGGTGGCCGCCACGATGACGTCCGGGTTCCTCTCCCGGCAGGCCCAGAGAACGTCATTGGTGGCGGTGGCGATGCCCGACATGCGCATGAGCAGGTTGAGGGCCACTCTCTCCCCCGCCAGGATCGAGCGCAGCGCCCCCTCCACCGACAGCACGGCGGTTCCCGCTCTCACTCTTTCGCCGTCCTTTGCCAGGGGGGTGACCCTGAGGCCCAGGAGGGTGAACGCCTCCGACGCCTCCTCCAGTCCGGCCACTACGCATTCCTGGCGCGCGATTATGGCCGCGGCGCCCCTGCGGTCCCCTACCAGCGCATCGGAGGTGATGTCCCCCTCCCCGATGTCCTCGCGGAGGAAGTCCTCTATCCTGCTCATGGCATGACGAAACGGGCGCCGGTTATTGAAGCTTCCCGGTCAGAGTTCGACCTCTTCCTCCGCCTTGGGCAGCAGGACCTTGATCCCTTCCCTCCGGATCTCCTCGGCCATGGGCTCGCGGTCGTCGGAGTGCATGATTATAACCCGCTGCGGTCCGCAGGCCCGGATGAAGGACAGTAGCTCGCCCTGGTCGGCGTGGGCGCTGAGATCGTACTTCTTGACCTCGCACTTGATCTTCACCGGGTGGGGGATCTCCTCCTTGCTGGCCTGGACGTTGATGATGCCTTCCTCCATCAGCCGCTTGCCGTTGGAGCCGTCCACCTGGAAGCCGCTCAGCAGCACCGCGCTCTTGGGATCGTTCTTCACGTCGTCCAGATAGCTGAGCACCGGCCCCCCGTCCAGCATCCCGCCGGTGGTGACGATGACCTGGGCCTCCTTCCTGGCCCTGTGCCGGTCCTGGGGGGTGCGGACCTCGTAGAAGCGGCGCTTGGCCGCCCTGAGGGCCTTCTCCGAGCGGATGTACTCCGGACGCTCCAGGTACAGGCGGTTAATGGTCTTGCCCATCCCGTCCACCCACATGTTGTACTTGAGGTCCTTGAGGATGAGCATGACCTCCTGGGTACGCCCGACGGCGAAGCACGGCAGGATGGCCTTCCCGCCCCGCTCGACCACTTCCTTGACCTTCTCGATCAGCTCGTGCTCGGTCTTCAGCCGGTCGGGGTGCAGGCGGCCGGAGTAGGTCCCTTCGATGATGAGGTTGTCGCACTTGATGGGGTGAGCGCCCCATACCAGGCGCATGTTGTAAGTGTGCATGTCCCCGGTAAACACCGTGGTCTGCTCCCCTCTGAGCTCGTACATGGCCGCGCCGGGAAGGTGCCCGGCGGGGTGAAGCTCGACCTCGAACCCGCCGACGTCCATGACCTCGCCGTAGGTCATGGTGGTGAAATTGTGGATCATGGCCTTGATGTCCGATTCGTCGTACGGCTTCGGGTAGCCTTCCAGGCCAGCGATCTTCAGCGAGTCGCGGACCAGCAGCTCGGCGACGTCCGCGGTGGTGGGGGTGGCCACGACCTCGGTATCGTACTTGCCGCACAGCCACGGCAGCATGCCGCAGTGGTCCAGGTGACTGTGGGTCAGGAACGCCATGTCCACCTGCGGCGAGGGCAGGGGATAGGTTGGCGGTTTGGACGCGGTCATTCCGTACTCGAAAAGAAGGGTGGCACCCTTGTTCTGCAGGAGCATGCCCATCCTACCGACGACATCGGCTCCGCCCAAGAACTTGATCTTCATCTACATTACCTCCTATTGGTCTCCAATGATCTGGAATATCACTTTTCTGTCCCTCCCCCGGTTGTCCAGCTCCATGAGCACGACCTGTTGCCAGGTGCCCAGGTCCGGTACCCCGTCGTGGAAGGGTATGGTCAATGATGTCCCCAGGAACGCCGAACGGATATGGGAATGTCCGTTGCCGTCGCCCCAGCGCCGGTGATGGTCATAGTCCATCTCCTTGGGGAACAGGCGCTGAAGAGCTTCCTTCATGTCCCGGCGCAGGCCCTCCTCGTTCTCAATAGTGAACAGGGCTGCGGTGGAATGGCCGACGAACACGCATGCCAGTCCCTCCTTGAACAGGGATTCCCGCACTGCGGCGGTCAGTTCCTCGGTGAGGTCGACGATGTCGCCCTCCAATTCGGTCCTTATGTTGAGGACCTTCCGAAAGCTCCCCATGTATCTCTCTTTGATAAGGGTTTACTCCTAGAAGGGTATATTAATTTGATGCTTAGGAGGTTCGGCCCTTCTGGCCTATATGGAGGGCGCTGAACGTCCCTTCTGGAGATACCGGGACAGGACCTTCGGAAGCTACGTGGGTATCAGGCGAAAAACTTTTTATCTCCTTCAATTTTGTTTTTTTAGTGTACGAGAACGTTGACCCGAGCCACTTCCATCGTGGAGCGCATATCGATGAACGGGTCTGGCTGTCCTCCGCCTTCCGGGTCATGCTCATCAAGCGGGGCATCGACAAGGCCGGGAGCATCAATCAGCTAGGGAGGACGCTGGGGTACCGGTCCCGGGTGCACCCCGGGTGGAGCGTACGCCAGATCCTGGTGGGCAAGCAGCCCTTCCCCCTGGAGCGCCTAAGGGCCCTGTCCGAGTTCCTGGAATACCCGCTCGAGGACATCATGCGTCACCGTACCCAGCCCCGGGCGGTCACCATCGACAGCACCAGGCGGGCACTGGAGACCTACGGCATGCTCTACTTCATCCCCCGTTGAGCGTCAGATTTCTCTTTCCTCTAATATATCTCGGTAGTGATTTATACTCTCTAGGTGATGTCCATGTGTGTCGGACATCCGTCCGACCGAAGGGATGGGAGTGCTCTTAAGAAAAGGGTCCAGGATCAAGGACGAGACAACCAGTTCGCTAGTCAATAGCGGAGTCTATCACCTTGCGGACACCTATGACGACGAGGAGGCAAAGAAGTTCGACGGGCCCGTCGTCTACAGCTTCTGGAGCGCGATGAAGTACACCTTCACCCTGTCCCTGCTCCTGTGGTGGCTCCCCATCTTCGGCCAGATGATCGCCGGATACGTCGGTGGGCGCCGCGCCGGGGCGCCATTCAAGGGAATGATGTCGGCGCTGGTTCCCGTCCTTTTCATCTTCGCCGTCAGCACTCTGGTGAACGTCGGGATCATTCCCACGGTATACTGGGGCATCGATCTGAGCCCAGAGGCGGTGGTGTCGGTCATCGTGACCTACGTCCCGGTCATCCATCCGTACGTGGCGTTCGTCAACATGTACCTGACGTCTTTCTTCACCTCTCTGCACTCCACCGCCAGCCTGGGCCTGGACAGCTACGTGACCACCGTCGCCTTCGCGTACATCGGAGGGGTCCTGTCCCAGCAGACCCACCGCGAGATGCTGCTCCTTTCCCGGATGAGCAAGGGGACGTCGACCACGGTGGTCCTGGAGGGCAACACCTTCACCACCGCGCAGCGCGAACCCCTCAACCGCCGGCGGAGCCGGGGATTCGAGGACCTCGAGGTCGTTGACGCCCACAATGACGAGATCGACGAGGTCCCCCGGACCATGCGCTCGGCCAGGAGGGCCATCTATGACGAGGAGGAGCCCATGCCCATCGCCCCCAAGGACCGCAAGGCGCTGAAGGAGAGGGCCCAGTCGATGGCCAAAGAGCAGAGGGGCGTGGAGAGGAGGGTGGCCCGGAAGGCTTCCGGAGAGGACCGCCCGGAGCGCCGGTCCAGCGGGGACAAGAAGGACTGGGAGTTCATATGAAGGGCGTCGGCTAACGATATCCAGAATCCTTTTATATGTGCATATTTTTCCAACGTGAGGCGAGCAAGATGTTCTGTTCAAAGTGCGGTGGCCTGCTGAAGGCCAAGGATGATTGCAGGTCCGAGTTCGTTTGCACCGATCCCCGGTGCGGCAGCGAGCAGAGGGCCCAGGACCTCAGCAAGGACGGGGCCACTAGGTTGAGCATGAAGCAGAAGACCCGCGAGGTCGAGGACTGCCCTGTCGTCGGCGGGATCGAAGGGGTCATGCCCAAGACCGCCACGACTTGCCCCAAGTGCGGGCACAACGAGGCCTATTGGTACCTTCGGCAGACCCGGAAGTCGGACGAGCCAGAGACCACCTTCCTAACGTGCTGCAGCTGCAGCCACAAGTGGCGGAAGTACTAGTCCAGTCCGCCACCGAAGCAAGGTTTATCATCGTCAACATGATTACCATTAAAAAAATACAGTTGACTTGTTCGGAGGAATTTTATGTTTCACGCCAAGATAAGATCCGAGACCCTTAAAGGAGTGGTTGATGTGGTCTCGACCCTCGTGGACGAGGCGAAGTTCAACATCGACGCCGACGGCATGGAGCTGAAGGCGGTGGACCCCGCCCACGTGGCCATGGTCGACCTCAGGGTCCAGAAGTCGGCCTTCGAAGAGTTCGCCGCCGACGAGACCGAGCTGGGCATCGACCTTGACAAGATCAAGGAGGTCCTCCGCCTCTCCCGGGCCGGGGACATCATCGAGATGGAACAGGACGAGGCCAAGAACCGCTTGATCATCAACGTGGGCAACATCACCAGGCGGATGAGCCTGGTGGACACCGCGGGGATGAACGACCCCAAGGTGCCGAACCTCAGCCTGCCGGCCAAGATCACCGTCACATCGGACGAGCTGCAGAAGGGCATCCGGGCCGCGGAGTCCGTATCCGACCATATCGCCCTCAACGCGACCTCCGACGGATTTGAGATGTACTCCGAGGGCGACACCGACTCGGTGAGCCTGAAGCTGCCCAAGGACCTTCTGATCTCCCTGGACGTTTCCGAGAAGGTCAAGAGCCTCTTCCCCCTGGACTACTTCTCCAACATGGTGCGCTCGATACCGGCCGGCTCGGTGGTCACCATCAACCTGGGCAACGACTTCCCGGTCAAGTTGGAGTTCGAGATCGCAGACAAGCGGGGCAACGTCAACTACCTGCTCGCTCCGAGGATCGAGAGCGACTGACCCAAACCCCTTTCCTAGATTCCTTATCGCCTTTTCTCATTATGCTTGGAATCTGGACCGAACAACTGGTCTGGCCGTCTTCGCAACGATTAGAAAAGGTTATTTAAGATACCTCCATTATTGACCAGTTCTCCCCCTTTCGAGGTGTTTGAATTGACCTTATACGAAGATGAAACCATTCAGATGCTGGAGACCAAAGCGAACCTCCTCCGGCGCCATATCATAAAGATGACCTTTACCGCGCAGTCAGGTCATCCCGGCGGGTCGCTATCCTATGCTGACATCATCACCGCCCTGTTCTTCAAGGTCTTGAAGCACCGTCCCCAGGAACCCAACTGGGTGGACCGCGACAGGTTCGTCCTATCCAAGGGCCACGCCGCCCCGGTATACTACGCTGCCCTGGCCGAGGCGGGGTACTTCCCGGTCGAGGACCTGACCTCCCTCCGCAGGCTGGGATCTCATTTGCAGGGACACCCCTGCCGCAAGAAGACCCCCGGGGTGGAGATATCCACCGGCTCCCTGGGCCAGGGGCTCAGTGTGGCCAACGGGATGGCCCTGGCCGCCAAGCTGGACCGCCGGCTGTCGCGCATCTACTGCCTCATGGGGGACGGGGAGCTTCAGGAGGGCCAGAACTGGGAGGCGGCCATGCTGGCCTCCCACTATAAACTGGACAATGTCACCGCCTTCGTGGACCGCAACAAGATGCAGATAGACGGGCCGACGGAGCACATCATGTCCCTGGAGCCGCTAGTGGACAAGTGGAAGGCCTTCGGGTGGAACGTCATCGAGATCAACGGCCACAACATGAGACAGATCCTGGAGGCCTGTGAGAAGGCCTCCCAGGTGACCGGGAAGCCGACCATGATCATAGCCCACACCATCAAGGGCAAGGGCGTGTCGTTCATGGAAGGAGCGGTCGCTTTCCACGGGAAAGCGCCCAACGCCGACGAGTACCGCATCGCCCTGAAGGAGCTGGGGGAGAGCATATGAAGTGGGTCTATACCAGCCAGCGCAAGGAGTACGCCAACGCACTGGTGGAGATCGGGAAGGTCAGGACCGACGTGGTCGTCCTTGACGCCGACCTGTCATCCTCCACCCGCACCGTCGAGTTCGCCAAGAAGTTCCCCGAGCGGTTCTTCAACGTGGGGATCGCCGAGCAGAACCTGATGGGTACCGCGGCCGGCCTGGCGGTCTCCGGTAAGACCGTGTTCGCCTCCACCTTCGCAGTGTTCGCCACCGGAAGATGCTGGGACCAGATACGGCAGTCCATCGCATACCCCAATCTCGACGTCAAGATCGTTGCCACCCATGCCGGCATCACCGTCGGAGGCGACGGAGCCTCGCACCAGGCCCTGGAGGACATCGCCCTGATGAGGACGCTGCCCAACATGTGCGTGCTGGTGCCCGCGGACGGCCTGGAAGCGTACAAGGCGGTGAAGGCAGCCTCGGAGCACAGGGGCCCCTGCTACGTCCGCCTGGGCCGGGCCGACGTGCCCATGGTCACCTCCATGGACTCATCGTTCACCATCGGTCAGGCCACCGTGCTGAAGGAGGGCACGGACGTCACCCTGGTCGGCTGCGGGCAGATGGTGGCGCTGTGCATGGACGCGGCCGAGGAGCTGCATCGGTCGGGCATATCCGCCGAAGTGGTCAACATGTCCACGGTGAAGCCCCTGGACGAGCATACCCTGTTGCGCTCGGCCCGCAAGACCGGGTGCATGGTCACCGCGGAGGAACATTCCGTGAAGTCTGGAATGGGCAGCGCGGTCTGCAGCGTGCTGGCGGAGAACCACCCCGTCCCCGTGAGGATGGTAGGCACACCGGACTGCTTCGGCGAGTCCGGGGAGAGCTGCGAGCTGATGGGGCGCTACGGCCTCTCGGCCGAACATATCGTTGCCTCGGCCGAAGAGGTCATCGGGAGGAAGAGAAAATGAAGATATTCATCGACACCGCGAACCTGGACAGGATCAGAGAGGTCAACAGCTGGGGCATCCTAGACGGTGTGACCACGAACCCCACCCTGGTGGCCAAGGAGAACACCAACTTCGAGGCCCTGGTCAAGGAGATATGCCACATCGTTGACGGCCCCATCAGCGCGGAGGTCATGAGCGTGAAGGCCCCGGACATGGTGGCCGAGGCCCGAAAGCTGGCCAAGCTGCACCATAATGTCGTCATCAAGGTCCCCATGACCGAGGAGGGCGTCAAGGCCACCAAGGTACTGGCGTCAGAGGACATCAAGGTCAACATGACCCTCGTGTTCTCCGCGGCCCAGGCGCTGCTGGCGGCCAAGGCCGGGGCGAGGTACATCTCCCCGTTCGTAGGCCGCCTGGACGACGTCGGTCAGGACGGCATGAAGCTCATCGCCGAGATCATGAACATCCTGGACAACTACGACATGGACGCCGAGGTCATCGTGGCCTCGGTCCGCGACCCCATCCATGTGGTCGAAGCGGCGCGCCTCGGAGCGCATATCGCCACCGTGCCCTATGATGTCCTGAAGAAGATGTTCGCGCACCCTCTCACCGACATCGGCATCAAGCGTTTCCAGGACGACTGGGCCAAGGTCCCCAAGAAATGAGGGCCAGCGGTCCTCTCAAAGAGGATTTTTATAACTGGCCACCGTTGTGATGCCCGTGGACGCCGAGGTCGTTATCATCGGTGGAGGCCCGGTGGGGAGCTCCTTCGCCGCCCAGACCGCATCCTATACCACGGTCGTGGTAGAGGAGCATGCCGAGATAGGTCATCCGGTGCAGTGCACCGGCCTGGTACATCCCCGAGTGGTGGAGATGACCCAGGCCCAGGATACCGTCCTCAATGAGATCAGCGGGTTGCGCCTCACTCCTCCGGGAGGCAAGTCCATCGAGGTCCGTTCCAACGAGACCAAGGCGATGGTCATCGACCGAAAGAGGTTCGACCGCCAGCTCAGCGAACGAGCCGAGGCGGAGGGGGCGGACATCCTGACCGGCCGGGAGTTCATCGGCTTCAAGCGAGATGGCAAGAAGGTCAGGATCGACCTCCAGGGCCCCAAAGGGCACGAGTCGATCCTCGCCGATCTCCTGGTAGGCGCGGACGGCTACAAGTCCCGGGTCGGCCGGCTGGCCGGGCTGGGGCCCGCCAAGGAGTTCGTCAGAGGCATCCAGGCGGACCTAGCCGTGCGCATGGAGGACCAGTCCATGGTCGAGATGCTGATCGGCCAGAAGGTGGCCCCGGGCTTCTTCGCGTGGATCCTGCCGTGCGGCGAGTTCACCCGCGTCGGACTGGGGGTTTCTGAAGGCAACGGGGCCCCCAGCAGCTACCTCAACGCCCTTATCAAGAAGAGGGGGCTGGAGGGCACCGAACGGCTGAGGATCATGTCCGGGGCCATTCCCGTCGGACCCCCCAAGAAGACCTGCACCGACAACATCCTGATCGTGGGGGACGCGGCGGCCCAGACCAAGCCGCTCTCCGGCGGCGGCCTGTACACCGGACTGCGCTCGGCCCGCTGGGCGGCGATGACCGCGGTGGAGGCTCTGAAGGAGGGCGATGTCAGCGCCCGGAGGCTGTCCGATTACGATGTCAAGTGGAGGGCGGACATAGGGAAGGAGGTGGACCGCGGGCTCCTCATCCGCAAGGTGTATGTCAACCTCACCGACCGCAAGATGGACGACGTGTGCAGGATGCTCGACCGCCCGGACGCCAAGGAGGTCCTGTCCGGCGGGGACATCGACTACCCGTCAAAGATCGCCACCCCTCTCCTGAAGACCGTCCCGTCGCTGGTCAAGTTCTCCCCCCAGCTCATCGGGTCCCTCATCCGCCGGGAACAAAGGTAAAATAGCACTCCCAGCCTCCGTCATCCATGCTCCTCGCCAAGGTACCCCGGGAGAGGGCCGAGCAGGTCCGCAAGGCGCTGTTCAGGCATCGCCTGGGGGTCAAGGACCGGCGGATCATCAGGCAGAGGGACCATGTACTTATCCCCCTCCGGGCGGCCCCCCATCCCATGATAGTGGCCGAGCTGGGCATCGAGCTGACCGAGGGCGACCCCCTGGAGAAGAGCTGCCACCGGCCCCCTTTCGACCTGGTGGCGGAAGCGGCGGACCTGCCCCCGGGGGTCAGAGCGCTGCTCCCGCGCCACTGGGAGATGCTGGGGGACGTCCTCCTGCTTCGTCTGCCGGACGGGCTCATGGAGCACCGCCACGAGGTCGCCCGGGCGTACGCGTCGGTACTGGGAGCGAGGACGGTGCTCCTGGACCGCGTCCGCATCGAGGGGGTGTTCCGCACCCCGGACATGGAGGTGCTCCTGGGCGACAGCGCCGAGACCGTGCACCTGGAGAACGGGATCCTGTACAAGCTGGACGCCTCCCGTCTGATGTTCTCCTCCGGCAATGTGGACGAGAAGATGCGCATGGCCCGCCTGGACTGTCAGGGGGAAACGGTGGTGGATATGTTCGCCGGCATCGGGTACTTCACCCTGCCCCTGGCCCTCCATGCCCGCGCCTCGAGGGTCATCGCCTGCGAGATAAACCCCCTGGCCTTCCGCTACCTTCAGGAGAACGTTCGCCTGAACGACCTTGAGGGCGTGGTGGAACCGGTGCTGGGGGACAATCGCGACCTGCCCGGAGAGGGCATCGCCGACCGGGTGGTGATGGGGTACGTCCGCACGACGTCGGAGCACCTGGACACCGCCATCCGGCTGGTGAGGAAGGGCGGAGTGATCCACTACCAGGACACCTTCCCCCTGGAGATCTTTCCCCGGCAGGCGCTGGAGAACCTGTCCCGGGCGGCCGGGGACCGCGGTTACGAGGTCACCCTGATGCGCGAGGTGAAGTCCTACTCCCCTGGGGTGTCCCACATGGTGGTGGACGTCACCATGCTGGACTAGGCCTTCTCGGCCTTCTCGTTGGAGCCGGAGGCTTCTAGGAGGAGCCTCAAGGCCTCGACGTAATCATCCCCGGCGGAGGCCAGGAGCTGCTGGGCGAACGGGGCGAGGTAGGCGCCGTAGTCCGTCTCCTCGCGGGTGAACTGCCAGGACTTGGTCTGACCCTCCCCCAGGGCGGACAGGAAGGCCACGGACACCGAGCGCTGGCGGTGGTCCGACCCCTTGCTCTTCTCGATGTGCCGCAGGGCCGCCTCCTTCCCCTCGGTCTTAGCCAGGTGGGCCACCCGGTCGGCATGGGCGCCCACCGGTCCCAGGGCCTTGAACGACGGTAGGGTCCCCTCGATCTCGCGATAGCTCTCCATCCTTCCCGCCTCGGCCACCATCTGAGAGGGGGTCAGCTCCGACCGCTCGGCCAGCACCCGCTTCACGATGTCCGGGGAGGCCACCGCGGCCAGCAGCTCCTCCTTGTGCTCGGGCCACAGGTCGGAGATCAGGTTGGCCGCCTGGTCGGTGCGGGACAGCACGCACAGCTTCCGGGAGGAGATGAGGGAGGAGATGGCCTTCTTCTCGGTGTCCGAGCCTCGCATGGCGGCGAGGAACCGTTCCTTGTCCCGGCCGTAACATACCTCTCCGACCATGTACACCTCGTCCTGCTTCTCCCTCACCGCCGCGGCGCGGGACCTCGTATGCTCTTCCAGCAGGTCGGTATCGTTCAGCTCGGCGCTGAGGTACCTCTTGACCAGGTCCTTGGGGAGCTGGTAGGCATCCTTCACGTGGCAGCCCTGACAGGTGGCATCGCACTTCAGGCCGGATATGACCTCGACCTCGAAATCGTCGGTGGGGTCCTTGGCCGCGATGCGGGACGCGAGCATGTGGGCGGTGTTGATGTCCCCGGCGCAGGAGGGGCAGACGGCGATGGTCCTGTCGGCGCCCTTCCACCGCACCCTGATGCCTCGCCCGTCCTTGACGTGGGGGCAGGCGCCTTGGACGTCGAGGTCATAGGGCAGCAGGCCGACCGCTTCCCGGACGTACTCCGCCGGGGGCCGGGGGCCGTCGGGGGAGCAGATGGCGCATTTCTCCGTGGAGTAGATGTGCAGCCCCCTCTTCTGGGCCGTGCCCCACAACGCCAGCAACCGCAGCTCCGGATCGTCGTAGTGCTGGACCCCGATGAGCTTGTCCCGCTCGGCCTTGCCTCGGACGGCGTAGGACACTTCGCCCATGGGCGTCTTGGTGGCCGCGAGATAGGGGACCTTTCCGGCCTGGTGCAGGGAGATCGTCGCCGCGTAGGCCCTTACCAGTTGATCGCCCCGGTTCATGGCCTTCTCCAGCTTCTTGGGATCGCTGCGGCGCTGGGATACCTTCTCCATCTTGTCCACCGCCTTCTTGAAATCGCATCGGCGGCATTCCTTGGTGCACCGCGGCATGAGGAGCGAGGGCTCCCCGGCCAGTGCCTTGGACTTCTCCAGCAGGTCCTTTTCCAGCGTCTTCGGGGTGGCCTTGGCCCCCCGGAACCTCGCGCGCCGTCCCATGACCTTCCCCTACGCCACCACTGTTCTTAATAGTTGGGCAATATGCCCCCGCCCACCCGGGGCGTGGTTCGCTGAGGCGTTGCATCGGCTGGAACATCGTATCCAAGAACTGGATATTCTCTAACGAAGATATTTATGAGGGAAGGATAATGCTACGGCGGGATGCAGTGTCAGCTAGGGAGGATTTCTATAGGGGGTACGTCAAGGGCTTTGAGGAAGGCCTCAACAAGGCCTGGGACGACCTCATCGGTCTCACCACCAAGGGTTTCAGTCCCAGGGAGATCCAGGTCATGGCCAAGAGCAAACGCCAGTCCATCGGCGATTCGGTGAAGGACCGGAAGAAGGAGATCAAGGAGGAAACGGGCATCGACCTGATTACCCGGTCCTCCTCGCGGCAGCCGAGCGTGAGGGTGGACCACGGCAACGCATACCTCATCGAGAGCATGTTCGTCACTAGGGCCTTGGCCATCGTGAACGAGCTGACCTCCGATGGCACCAGGGCCCTGTGCATCCTGAGGAGCTTTCCCGGCAACTACCAGGACGCCCTCAATCCCTCCGTATCATCGGTATGGCTCACCAAGCACGAGAGCGGGCAGTTCGGGGACTTCCAGGTGCTGTCACCCTCAGAGATGGGACGCATCGTCACCGAAACGAGGAGCTTCATGAAGGAGGCGGAGGGCAGGGTGGTGCTGCTGGAGGGGGTCGAGTACCTCATCGTCCAGAACGACACCAACGGGGTGCTGAAGTTCCTGCAGACCATGCTGGACCAGGCGGTCACCCTGAATGGGATACTCCTGCTGACAGTCTACCCCAACACGCTGGACGAGCACACCCTGAGCAACCTGAAGTGCCTGACCGGCGGCACGCTCTAGGCCCGGCCCCGGTCTGCGCGTCCTTCAGCGGGCCAGGTAGATCTCGATCGAGGAGACCTTGGTGCCTTCTCCCTCCTCGCCGAGCACTTCCGTCCCTATCCTCACGTCCTTGACCACCGCCTCCCGCACGAAGCGGTGGCGGACGATCTCCGCCACGTCCACCGCCCGGCTGATGGCCTTCCCCCGGGCCTTGATCACGACCTCCGCCGAGCCGCTCCTGAACTGAGTAACCACGGCCATGACGTAGTCCATGGTATCCTTCTTCCCGACGTAGATGATGTTATCCTCGGACATGTGACCTCGATGCCGCCGTGCCGCCCAGAGAGGTTTCCGACCTCAGTACTGGCGGTGCTCGCTGAAGTAGCGCGTCATGATGCGTCTCTGGCCCTTGCGCAGGATCTCCGACAGGGTGGACGTGGATATGCCGAACATCTTGGCCAGTTCCCGCAGGCCGATGCGCCGGGGGAAGTCGAAATAGCCGCGCTCGAACGCCATCCGGGTGATCTGCTCCTGGCGCATCGTAAGCTCGTCGGTATCGCTGATCTCGGTGAGCTTCACCAGCTTGGGCCGGGCGTTGATCTTGGAGAGGTTGTCGATCAGTTCCTGCAGAGCGCTCTTCTGGGTGACCAGCATCGTCCAGTTCAGCCGGCCGTTCTTGGTGGTGGTGGAGTGGGTGAGGAAACACTCGGTGCCCGCCAGCAGCCGGCAGGCCATGCACTGGTTGGTGGAGAACACCGCCAGCGCCTTCCCCCGGTCGATGGCGCTGATGTCCACGTTGAATATGTTGGGGTTGTTGCGCACCTGCTCGATGACCTTGGGTAGGTCCTCCTCGTTCTCCACCTCGATCTGGACGAGGTCCCTGACCTCTTCCTTCATGGCCTTGGAATCGATGATCTTGATGACCGAGGGATACATCTCCACCACATCGGTGATCCAGTTGTCCGGCAGCTCGAGTGATACGACCGCTTCCATCATTTGTATCGGCTACCGTGAAGCGTTCTAAGGATAAATCCCTCTCAGCTCGATGGCCGCGGCGACCTCGTGCACCGCCAGGAGGTAGGCCCCGGTCCTCATGTCCACCTTCTTCTCTGCCGAGCGGGCGTGGACCCGGTTGAACGCCGCGGTCATGATGTCGTTGAGCCGCTGGTTGACCTCGGTGATCGACCAGAAGTAGTACTGCAGGTCCTGCACCCATTCGAAGTACGAGGCGGTGACCCCGCCGGCATTGGCCAGGATGTCGGGGATCAGCATCTTTCCCCTCTCGAACAGGATGCGGTCGGCCTCCGGCAGGGTCGGCCCGTTGGCCCCCTCGGCCACGATCTCCGCCCTGACCCGGTCGGCGTTGGACGCGGTGATCACTCCCTCCAGCGCGGCCGGCACCAGGACCGTGCAGTCCACCTCCAGCAGCTCCTGGTTGCTGATGTCGGTGGCTCCCGGGAACCCCTTGACCGAGCCGGTCTCCTTCTTGTGAGCGTCCACCTTGTGTATGTCCAGTCCCGACGGGTCGTGAATGCCCCCGCTGGAATCGGACACCGCCACGACCTTCAGCCCCAGCTCGTCGCGGAGCAGCCGGGCGGCGTTCCCACCCACGTTGCCGAACCCCTGCACCGCCGCCGTCGAGCCGGCGGGGTCCATCTTCCTGGCCCTCATGGCCTCGCGGACGCAGTAGGTGAGCCCTCGGGAGGTGGCCTCCTCCCTGCCCTCCGAGCCGCCCAGGAGTATGGGCTTGCCGGTGACCACCGCCGGTGACACCCGCCCGACCTTGTGGGAGTAGGTGTCCATGATCCATGCCATGGTCTGGGAGTCGGTGTACATGTCCGGAGCGGGGATGTCCTCGTAGGGGCCGATGATGGTCTCGATCTCGGTGGCGAATCTCCTGGTCATGCGCTCCAGTTCGTTCCGGCTCATCGTCTTGGGGCTGCATATGACCCCGCCCTTGGCCCCCCCGAAGGGTATGCCCACCGTGGCGCACTTCCAGGTCATCCACATCGACAGCGCCCGGACCTCGTCCAGCGACACCTGGGGATGATAGCGGATCCCTCCCTTGCACGGCCCCCGGGCATTGTTGTGCTGCACCCGGTATCCGGTGAACATCTCCAGCGAGCCGTCGTCCATCCTCACCGGGAAGTGCACCGTCAGCTCCCTCTTCGGCCGGGTCAGGAGGCCGATCATGCCCTCGTTCAGGCCAAGGGCCTCGCCCACGTTCCTCACCTGGCTGACCGCTACGTCGTACGGATTCGGAGAGACCATGACAACCACCCTGACCTGCCGGACGGACCGGCGGAGGTCAGTAACTTTGATTGCCATCCAGTCATATATAGTTCCACCTGGACGGTGCAAGCCCGGTGGTGACCAACTCCGAAATAGCCGCCATGCTGTACGAGTTCGCCGAGCTGACGGACCTGGAGGGGGACGTGTTCAAGCGGAACGCCTACCGCCGGGCCGCGCAAAGCATCGAGGAGCTGGACGGTGACGTGGCCGAGTATGACCGCGAGGGCCGTCTGGAATCGATACCCGGGGTCGGCAAGGCCATCGCCCAGAAGATCGCGGAGATGGTGGAGACCGGCCGCTCGGCCAAGCTGGAGGAGCTGAGGTCGAAGTTCCCGCCGGGCATCGTCGAGCTGATGAAGGTGCCGGAGATCGGGCCCCGCAGCCTGGTGAGATTGCACCAGGAGCTGGGGATCAAGGACCTCGAGGACCTCAGGCAGGCCGCGCTGCAGCACCGCATCCGCTCCCTCAAGGGGTTCGGGGAGCGTTCGGAGGAGAACATCCTCAAGGGCATCGCCGTGGTCCAGGGGCAGGGAGGCCGCATGCTGCTGGGTGACGCTCTTCCGATCGCCGAGGCCATCGCCGCCCACCTCCGGGCCGGCGGATGCGAGGAGGTCAGCGTGGCCGGCTCCCTGCGCCGGAGGAAGGAGACCATCGGTGACATCGACCTGCTGGCCGGGAGCGACGAACCGCTGCGGGCGATGGACCGCTTCGTGTCCTATCCCCGGGTGGCGTCGGTGGTGTCCAGGGGTCCGACCCGCTCCACGGTGCGTCTGGCCGACGGCACCCAGGTCGACCTCAGGGTGGTGCCCAGGGACAGCTACGGGGCCGCCCTGCAGTACTTCACCGGCTCCAAGGAGCACAACGTGGTCATGCGCCGCATCGCCATCCAGAAGGGGTTCCGGCTCAACGAGTATGGGCTGCACCGCCGCGACAGCGGTGAGATGGTGGCGGGGGCCCAGGAGGCCGAAATATACAGGACGCTGGGCCTCGACCCCATCCCCCCGGAGCTGAGGGAGGGCCGGGGGGAGATCGAGGCCGCGGGAGAGCACCGCCTCCCTAGCCTCCTTCGACTGGAGGATATCCGCGGGGATATGCACGTGCACACGGTCATGAGCGACGGGCGGGCCACCATGCGCGAGATCGCCGAAGCGGCCTTCCGCCGGGGATACGAGTACATCGGCGTCACCGATCACTCCCGCTCCCTGCATATCGCCCACGGCCTCACCGTCGATGACCTCCTGGCCTCGGTGGAGGAGGCCCGCCAGCTGACCGACGAGCTCGGCTTTCCGGTCCTGCGGGGGGCGGAGGTGGACATCCTGGAGGACGGCTCCCTGGATTACCCCGACGAAGCCCTGGCACAGCTGGACTACGTCATCGGTTCGGTGCATTCCCGGTTCAAGATGGACCGGAGGACGATGACCGAGAGGGTGATGACCGCCCTGTCGAACCGCGAGCTGAACATCCTCGGCCATCCCACCGGACGGCTGATCGGCCGGAGGGAAGGGTACGACATCGATATCGAGCAGGTGATGGACGAGGCCGCCCGGCGGGGGGTGGCCCTGGAAGTGAACGGCTTCCCGGACCGCATGGACCTGAGCGACCTCAACTGCCGGAAGGCCATCGAGAGGGGCGTGACCCTCGTCCTGGACACCGATGCCCATGGAGTGGAGCAGCTGGACAACATGAGGTTCGCGGTGGGCACCGCGCGGCGGGGATGGGCGGAGAGGAAGGACGTGCTGAACGCCCTCCCCCTCGACCAGCTCAGGCGGTTCTTCCGCGTTGCGGGGGCCTAAACTATATCTGGGGCGACCGGTTTATTGGGGAAGGATGCCCATGGGTCTCATCGAGGTCGCCGATTCCATCAAGAGCATGGAGATCAGAGGTGCCGGGTTGATCGCCAGGAGCGCGGCGGAGGCCCTGAAGAGGCAGGCTCAGGAATACCGGGGCGATGACCTCGGGGAGTTCCGGCAGCAGCTGAACGAGGGAAGGAGGACGCTGATCGATTCACGGCCTACGGCCATCTCCCTGTGGAACGCCGTCCAGATCACCATGCGAGGGTCGTCGTCGGCGAAGGACGTGGAGGAGCTTCGCGAACTGATCGCCGCCAACGCCGATGCCTTCGTCCAGCGGTCCGGCCGGGCGGTGGAGATGATCGGCCGGATCGGCTCCAAGCGGCTGAGGAGCGGGATGACGGTGCTCACCCACTGCAACAGCAAGGCCGCGCTGGGGGTCATCAAGGCGGCCCATGCTGACGGGAAGGACATCAAGGTCTACGCCACCGAGTCCCGCCCGTGGAGGCAGGGCCTGCTGACGGTCAGGGACCTCTCCGCCGCCGGGGTGCCGTCCACCCTGATCATCGACAGCGCGGTGAGATGGATCATGAAGGAGGTGGACGTGGTGGTCGTGGGCGCCGACACGATCTGCTCCAACGGCGCGCTGATCAACAAGATCGGCACCTCCCAGGTGGCCCTCGCCGCCAGCGAGGCCAGGGTTCCGTTCATCGTGTGCGCGGAAACGTACAAGTTCTCCCCCAAGACCGTCCACGGCGAGCTGGTGGAGATCGAGGAGAGGGATGCCGGCGAGGTTGTGAATCCCCGGCTGATCCCCGCCGACGTCCGGGTCCGCAACCCAGTGTTCGACGCCACGCCGGCGGAGCACATCGATTCGATCGTCACCGAGGTGGGCCTGATCTCGCCCTACGCGGCCTACGAGGTCATCGTCAGGGAGCTGGGACAGGAGTCGATCTTCGAAGCCAGTGAGGAATGAACATGGAATATTCTGAGAAGTACCTGCATCTCGGGGAGAGGGTCGACCCCGACGACTATGTCATCTGCAAATACAAGATCGTCACCGATCTGGACATCAGGCTGGCGGCCGCCGCGGTGGCCACCGAGCAGTCCACCGGCACCTGGACCGGGGTGTCCACGCTCAACGACGAGATCTTTGAGAAGTACCACGGGCGGGTGACCGGGATCGAGGGGGACGTGGCCACGATCGCCTTCCCCGTCGACGACTTCAGCCTGGACATCGGCGGCGTTCCTCAGATCCTCAGCGTCATCGCCGGCAACCTGTTCGGCCTGGAGGCGCTGAAGGGGGTCCGCCTGGAGGACGTGTTCTTCCCCCCCAGCATGCTCCGGGAGTTCAAGGGCCCCAAGTACGGCATCCCCGGCATGAGGGAGATGCTCAGGCGGCCGAGCAAGCCGCTGGTGGGCACCATCGTCAAGCCGAAGATCGGGCTGCCCCCCTCAGGCTACGCCGACTACATCTACGAGGCGGGGATGGGCGGGCTGACCAACGGGAAGGACGACGAAACGCTGTCCAACCAGAAGTTCTGCCCCCTGGAGGACCGGGTGGTGGCCATCGCCGAGGCCATCGACCGGGTGAGGGACGAGACCGGACAGGTGATGATGCACGCCATCAACGTGTCCACTAACGGAGAGAAGATCGTGGAGGTGGCCGAGCGGGCTCAGGAGCTGGGAGCGTCGGAGCTGATGGTCGACGTGATCACCTGCGGCTTCGCCGCGGTCCAGGCGCTGGCCGAGGACCCCTCCATCAAGCTGCCGATCCACGTGCACAGGACGATGCACGGGGCCATCACCCGCAACAAGGACCACGGCGTGTCCATGGTGGTGTTCTCCAAGCTGGTGCGCATGTGCGGCGGCGATGCCCTGCACGTCGGCACTTTCGGAGTGGGTAAGATGAAGGGCGGGGCGGAGGAGGACCTGGCCAACCAGCGCGCCTGCGTGGGGCCGGAGCTTCCGTACAAGGCGGTCATGCCGGTGGCCTCCGGGGGCATGCATCCCGCGCTCATCGAGCCCCTGGTCAAGATCACCGGAACCGACGTCCAGATACAGGCCGGCGGGGGAGTGGCCGGACACCCCGGCGGGGTCCGGGGAGGAGCCAGGGCCATGGTCCAGGCGGTGGACGCCGCTTACGAAAAGATACCTTTCTCCGAGTATTCCAAGACGCATCGGGAGCTCCGGGAAGCGATCCAGAAGTGGGGATAGACATGCAACTGAAGGCCAAGTACATAGATATGGAATCGGCGGAGTACACCGCGGTGCTGAACAGGGATGACGCCCTCGAGATCGGGGTCCGGGACGGGGACCGGGTCCGCATCAAGCACGAGCGCAGCTCCATCGTGACGGTTTTACAGACCACGGTGACGGTGGTGCAGAAGGGGGAGGTCGGCATCCTGGGCAGGGCATACATCGACCTGGGACCGGACCCGGACGAGCTGATCGAGGTGGTAGCGACCTCCAAGCCGGAGTCGATCGAGTTCATCAAGAAGAAGATGAACGGGAAGGAGCTTTCCACCGAGGAGATCCGCACGATCGTCAACGACATCGCCAGCCACACCCTGAGCAACATCGAGCTGACGGCGTACGTTTCCTCGCTGCACATCAACGGGATGAACCTGCGGGAGACCGCCGACCTGACCCTGGCCATGGTGGAGACCGGGGAGACCATCAAGTTCGACCGCTCCCCGGTGTTCGACTTCCACTCCATCGGCGGATGCCCGGGCAACAAGATCACCCTCATCGTTGTCCCTATCGTGGCCGCGGCCGGGCTGCTGATTCCGAAGACCTCGTCCCGGGCCATCAGCTCGGCGGCGGGTACATCGGACATCGTGGAGGTGTTCTGCAACGTGGACTTCGATGCCAACAAGCTGCGCAACATCGCCGAGAGCACCGGCGGGGCGCTAGCATGGGGCGGGTCGGTGAACCTCGCTCCCGCCGACGACCTCATCATCCGGGTCGAGTACCCCCTGGGCATCGATCCCCACGCTCAGCTCCTGGCCTCGGTCATGAGCAAGAAGAAGGCGGTGGGCGCGGAGTTCCTGGCCATCGATATACCGGTCGGCGCGGGCACCAAGGTGCCCACCATGGAGCAGGCCCAGGCCTACGCCAAGGACTTCGTGGAGCTGGGTGAGCGGCTGGGGATCCATGTGGAGTGCGCCATCACCTATGGCGAGCAGCCGGTCGGCCGCGCCATCGGCCCCGCCCTGGAGGCCAGGGAGGCCATCCGCATCCTGGAGGGTGACGCGCATCCCAGCAGCGTCATCGAGAAGGCCTGCGGGATGGCCGGGATGCTCCTGGACATGGGTGGCATGAAGAGAGGCGAGGCCAGAGCGAGGGAGATCCTCATGTCCGGTCAGGCGCTCAGCAAGTTCAGGGAGATCGTGGCCGCGCAGGGCGGGAACCCCGAGATCAAGTCCACCGACATCCGGGTGGGGGAGTACACCCATGACATCAGCTCCAAGATGTGCGGCTACGTGAACGGCATACGCAACAAGGAGCTGGTGGCACTGGCCCGGGCCGCCGGGGCCCCCAAGGACAAGGGAGCGGGCATCCTGCTGCACAAGAAGCGGGGCAACAGGGTGGACGACGGGGAGGCGCTGTTCACCATCCACGCCGACAGCAGGGCCAAGCTGGAGCAGGCCATCGAGCTGTCCAGGAAGTTCAACCCGGTGACGGTCGAGGGCATGATACTGGCCAAGCTGCCGTACGTCTCCCGGACCACGGTCATCGAGAGGACTTTCTGCCCTGGACCGTCAGCGCCTCAGGGAGACTGATCTCCCCCTTGGCCACCGCCTCGGCGAGGTCCGAGGAGATGGTCACCCTCCCCTCACTGGCGATCCGGCTGAGACGCTGGATGTCCCTTATCTCCCCGGGAGTAGGGAGGACCTCGGGCGGGAAGGGCATGCGGTAGCCGCTGCTCATGGCGATGGACACCGCGGCATCGGCGTCCGGCTCCTCGGTGCGGCGGGTGGTGCTGGTTTCGTCGACCACCTCCACGTCGTCCACCGAGTTCCAGATGGCCCGGATGACCCGGTTGCGGTTGGTGCGGTCGCCATGGCCGACCCTGGCGATCAGCCGCTCGTGGGGGAAGCACCGGCGGAAGCGGTCGATCTCGTCCGACACCCGTTCCGGTGAACCGACAGTCTCCGCGACCAGGACACGGCCGTCCCCCAGAATGGCCAGTCCGGGGCGGCGACCGGGGTCCACTCCCGCCACCAGGTTCCGGAAGCTTTCCCTGCCGCTAAGCCGGGACCTGGCCATCTCCAGGGCGATGTCCGGACGGTCGGCCGACACCACCTTGCGGAAGCGCACCTTAGGCCGCTCCTCGCGGGTGGTGATTACCACCCCCACATTGTCCGGCACGTCGTCCTCGGGGTCCAGGGACACGAACTGGTCCCGGTGCTCCCTCATGAGACGGACCAGCTCGTGGAAGAACCTGAAGTCCCGGGTCATCACCCCTATGACCTTCATCTGCCCTACGGATTGGGAGGTAACGGCTTAACCCTTTCCTCATGGGACCTCAGCCTGCTCTCCCCGGTACCTTGGTACATCCTTCCGAGGTGGACATAGCCGAAGAAGCTGATCATGGCGATGGCAGCGACGGCGCCCCACAGGGCCACCGGCTCCCCGTGCAGGCCGTCGTACATGACCCCGCCGAAGGCGGGGCCGAGCGCCCAGCCGAAGGACGAGAATATGCCGAAGGCCCCCATGTACCTGCCCCGCTCGTTCTCCGGGCTCATCCGGGCGACCATGTCGGTGCTCGACGGCGAGGTTACGTTCTCCCCCAGAGTGGTGATGATCATGGAGGTCACCAGCATCCAGATGCCGCCGGCGAAGCCCACGACGAAGTACCCCACCGCGTACATCAGGGTGCCCGAGGCCAGCACGTAGGGCATCCTGTATCGGGAGATGTACCGGGCCATGGGGAACTGCAGCAGGACCACTATCGCCCCGTTCATGGCGTACAGGTAGCCGATCTCGGCCTCGGAAATGCCCACGTCCTGCACCGAGAACACCGAGAAGGTCGAGGACATCTGCCCGATGACGATGCCCAGGGGCAGGGAGGCGAGACAGAACACCAGGAACAGTTTGTTATGCCAGATGCTGAGCAGGTCCCGGGGGTGGAACCGCTCGTGATGCACCCCCGACCGGCCGGGGTCGGCCACCGTCAGGTAGATGATCACGGCCACCGAGAGGCAGGTGACGGCGGCCACGGCGAAGAGGGAGGAGAACGGAAGGGACACTATCAGGAAGCCGGAGACGAGGGGACCGAGCGTCCACCCCAGGTTGCTCCCCACTCTCAGCAGGCTGTACGCTTCCAGCCTCCGCCCCGGCTCCACCAGGTCGGCCACCATGGCGCTGCTGGCCGGCTCGAACAGGGAGCCCAGCACGGAGGAGACGATGAGGAGGAGGGCGATGACGGCGACGCTGTCCACCGTGCCCATGACCACGAACAGGGCCACGAAGACCATGCCCCGGAGGGCCATCGACGCCCACATCACCGGCCGCCGACCCAGCCGGTCGGACATCTCCCCGCCGGCGATCTGGCCGAACGCTCCGGCCACGGCCATGAGCAGATAGATGATGCCCACCTCGCTCATGGAGGTCCCGAAGTCCCGGTTGAGGTGGATGGCCAGGAAGGGCATCACTATGGAGAAGCCGGTGGTGGAGATGATCCGACCCCCGCTGAGGATCCAGACCCTGCGGTCAAGACCTTTCAATGAACCGGAACCGAGCATCCTCCTAGGGAGCGCCCAGGGTCTACTTCAGCCTTTGCCGGTAACTTATTTCTTCTTCTTGAACTTGCCCAGGATGCCCCTGTTCTCGGCCTCGATCTCGGCGAAGCGCTTGAGGATATCCTTCTGCTCCTGGTTCAGCTTCTCCGGGACCTTGATCTTGACCCGGACGTACAGGTCGCCGTGGGAGGAGGTACGCAGGATGGGCATCCCCGAGCCCCTCAGGCGGAACACCGTTTCCGACTGGGTGCCGGCGGGCAGGTTGACCTTGGCCTTCTTGTCCATGGTGGGGATCTCGATCTCCGCCCCCAGCGCCGCCTGGGCGAAGGTGATCGGAAACTCCACGATCAGGTCCGGTCCCTCCCTGGCGTACTGGGGATGCGGCTTCACGTGGATGACGACATAGAGGTCGCCGTTGGGCTCTCCCGGGCCGCCGATCTCGCCGGCCCCCTGCACCCGCAGGCGGGAACCGGTCTCCACCCCGGCGGGGATGTCGATGTCGATATGGGAGGTCCGCTGCACCTTGCCCCGGCCGCTGCAGTCGGGACAGGCGTCGGTCGACGACCGGCCGGTCCCCCGGCAGCGGCGGCACGGCCCCACCTGGACGAACTGGCCGAAGCCGCTCCGCTGGACCGTGCGGACCTGTCCGGTACCCTTGCACTCCGGGCAGGTGACCACCTTGCCGTCCTTGGCCCCGGTGCCGGAGCACTTGGGGCAGTTGTCGAACTTGGGGACGGTGATGCGGCGCTTGACGCCCTTGTAGGCATCGTCCAGGGTGATCTCGAGGTCCATGCGGGCGTCCCGGCCTCCCGAGCGCTGCTGCCTCCCGAACAGCATGTCGAAGATGTTGCCGAAGCCCCCGGAGTCGCCGAAGATGTCCCGCAGGTCGCCGTAGTGGGAGAAGTCGTTCCAGTTGAACGAGCCGTCCTGGAACTGGGAGCTGACGCCGGCGTGGCCGTACTGGTCATAGAGCTTCCGCTTCTTCTCGTCGACCAGCACCTCGTACGCTTCCGACACTTCCTTGAACTTCTCCTCGGCGACCTTGGGGTCCTCCTTGGTCACGTCGGGGTGGTACTGCATGGCCAGCTTGCGATAGGCCTTCTTGATCTCGTCCTCCGGCGATCCCTTGGGGATCCCCAGAACCTCGTAGTAGTCCCGCTGGGTCATCGGCGCGCTTCCCGGCCTAGTCCACTATGTGATAGTCGGCATCGGTGAAGTCGCCCTTGCCGCCCTGGTCCTTCTTGTCGTCTCCCGGGGGCGGGGCCTGTCCCTGCGAGCCGGGAGGGGCCTGCTGGGCCTGCTGCTGGGCGGCCGCCGCTTCCTGGTAGATGCGGGTGGACACGGTGGACATCTCCTTCATCAGGATGTCCATCTTCTCCTTGATGACCGCGAGGTCGTCCCCCTTGACCACCTCGCGGAGAGCGTCGGCGGCCTGCTTGACCTTGTCCCGCTCCTCGGCGGTGATCTTGTCCCCCAGCTCGATGAGCGTCTTGTCCGTCGTGTACAGCATGGTGTCGGCCTGGTTGAGCACCTCCACCTTCTCCCTGCGCTTCTTGTCCTCCTCGGAGAACTGCTCGGCCTGGTTGACCATGTTGGAGATCTCATCCTTGGACAACTTGTTGGAGGCGGTGATGGTGATCTTCTGCTCCTTGCCGGTCCCCAGGTCCTTGGCCGACACGCTGATGATGCCGTTGGCGTCGATGTCGTAGGTGACCTCGATCTGCGGTATGCCCCTCGGGGCGGGGGGGATGCCGGACAGCTGGAACTTGCCCAGGGACACGTTGTCGGCGGCCATCTCCCGCTCTCCCTGCACGATGTGGATCTCCACACTGGACTGGTAGTCGGCGGCGGTGGAGAACACCTGGGACTTGCGGGTCGGGATGGTCGTGTTCCTCTCGATGAGGCGGGTGGCGATGCCTCCCAGAGTCTCCACGCTCAGCGACAGGGGGGTGACGTCCAGCAGGAGGATGTCCTTGACCTCTCCGGACAGGACGGCGCCCTGGATGGCCGCGCCCATGGAAACGCACTCCATGGGGTCGATGCCCCTCTGGATCTTCCTCCCGACCATCGTCTCCACGAACCGCTGCACGATGGGCATGCGGGTCGGGCCCCCGACCAGGATGATACTGTCGATCTTCTCCGGGGGGAGCTTGGCGTCCTTCATGGCGTTGGCCAGGGGGGCGCGGCACCGCTCCACTATGGGGTTGACCAGCTCTTCCAGCTTGGCCCGGGTGATGCTCATGGTGAGATGCTTGGGCCCGCTCTGATCGGCGGTAATGAAGGGGAGGTTGATCTCCGTGGACATCGTCGAGGATAGCTCGATCTTGGCCTTCTCTGAGGCCTCGCGGACCCTCCACATGGCCATCTTGTCCTTGGTCAGGTCGATGCCGGTCTCGTTCCTGAACTGCCCGGTCACGTAGCCGATGAGGGCCTGGTCCATGTCCGTACCCCCCAACTGGGTGTCCCCGGAGGTGGCGATGACCTCGAACACTCCGTCGGAGAACTCCATGACCGTAACGTCAAGGGTCCCGCCGCCCAGGTCGAACACCATGATCTTCTGGGCGCTCTTGGCGTTGTCCAGACCGAAGGCCAGCGCGGCCGCGGTGGGCTCGTTGATGATCCTCACGACCTCCAGGCCGGCGATGGCCCCGGCGTCCTTGGTGGCCTGCCTCTGGTTGTCATTGAAGTACGCGGGAACGGTGATGACCGCCTTGTCCACGGTGTCCCCGAGGAACGCCTCCGCGTCCCGCTTTATCTTCTGGAGGATGAAAGCGGAGATCTGCTGGGGAGTGTACTCCTTGCCGTGCACGTGGAACCTGAAGTCGGTCCCCATCTTCCGCTTGGCGGCGGCGATGGTGCCCTCGGGGTTGGTGACCGCCTGCCTCCTGGCCGGCTCGCCTACCAGCAGCTCGCCCTCCTTGGTGAACGCTACGTAAGAGGGGAACGCCTTACCCCCGATGCTGGTCCCTTCCGCGCTGGGTATGATGGTGGGCCTGCCTCCCTCCATGACCGCCGCCGCGGAGTTGCTGGTCCCTAGGTCTATTCCGATTATCTTAGCCATTGTCTTCACCTGTACTGCTCTTAGCTACCTTGACCTTGGAGCACCTCAGCACCTTGTCGCCGAGGTAATATCCCTTCTGGAAGACTTCCAGTATCTTTCCGTCCTCTCCCTCTCCTACCGCGAACGCTTCGTGCACGGATGGATCGAACCGTCCGTCCGAGGGGATCTCCCTCAGGCCGTGGTCCCGGAGGAGGGCGGACATGTTATCGTGGATCTTGGTGATGCCCGTCCGCAGCTCCTCCTCGGAGCACCTCGCGGCCAGGGCGCGTTCGAAGTCGTCGAAGACCAGCAGCAGTTCGCCCAGCAGCTGGTGGTTCGCCGTCCTCACGAGGTCCTCGCGTTCCCGCAGGGTCCTCCGCTTGTAATTCTCGAAGTCGGCCTGGACACGTTTGGCCGTTACCAGATAGTCGGCGGCCAGGGACGCCTGTCGGTCCTTCTCCGCCCGCTCGACCCGGAGCTGTTCCTGCAGCGCTGCGAGCTGTTCCTCGGAGCATGCTCCCCCGTTGTCCTCCTGCTCAGAGCCATCCGCCTTGTCCATGTGCCTTCACCGACCTTCGGATCGTGAGTGTTGTGATTAGAAATGTTAAAGGGTTTGGTTCGGGGGCAGGGCCCCCATGGGGTTTCAGTCCTCGTCGCCGCCCATGTCGGGGGCGCCGCCTGGCGCGCCGGCTCCGGGGCCCATGCCCCTCGCGGCGATGACATCGTCGATCCTCAGGATGAGGACCGCGGCGTCGGTGGCGGAGTTGAGGGCCTGGCGGCTGACGCGGATGGGCTCGATGACCTTCTGGTCCATCATGTCCACGACCTTTCCGGTGTAGACGTTCAGGCCGGCGTGGGTCTTCCCGTCCTTGTGGGCCTTCCTCATGTTGATGAGGATGTCGATGGGGTCCAGACCGGCGTTCTCAGCGAGCGCGGTGGGGACGACCTCAAGGGCGCTGGCGTAGGCGTCGATGGCGATCTGCTCGCGTCCGCCGACGGAAGCGGCGTACTCGCGGAGCTTCATGGCGATCTCCACCGCGGTGCTGCCTCCTCCGGTGACGATCTTGCCGTCCTCGATGGCGACCGCGACCACGCTCATGGCGTCGTCCAGGGAGCGCTCGACCTCATCGATGACGTGCTCGGTGCCGCCCCTGAGCAGCAGGGACACGGCCTTGGGGTTCTTGCAGCCGGTGACGAAGGACAGTCCGTCGTCGCCCATCTGGCGGACCTCGATCAGCGCAGCGCTGCCGAGCTCCTCGGCGGAGAGCTCCTCGATCTTGGTGACCACGGTTGCCCCGGTGGCCTTGGCCAGCTTCTCCATGTCCGACTTCTTGACCCGCCTGACGGCAAAGATCTTTTCCTTGGCCAGGAAGTGCTGGGCAAGGTCATCGATACCCTTCTGGCAGAACACCGCGTTGGCCCCGGCCTTCTTGATGTTGGCGACCATCTTGCGCAGCATGTTCTCTTCCTCAGCGAGGAAGGCCTGCATCTGGGACGGGTCGGTGATCTCGATCTTGGCGTCGATCTCGGTCTTCTGGACCTCCACCGCTACATCGAGCAGGGCGATCTTGGCCTTCTCTACCCTCTTGGGCATGCCAGTGTGGACCGGTTCCTTGTCGATGATGATGCCCTGGATGAACTCGGTGTCGTCCATGGAGCCGCCGGTCTTCTTCACGATCTGGATGTTGTCCAGGTCGACGTTCCACTTCTTGCCGTTCTGCTCGGCGACCGCGGAGACCGCCTTTACCGACAGGTCGGCCAGGTTCTCCCGGGAGCCGCTGACCGACTTGGAGATCATCGAGGTCTCGGCGATCAGCTTCAGGGTCTTCTTGTCCTTCACATCGACGTTCATGGCCAGGTCGTCCAGGACGGCCTGGGCCTTGGTGGCGGCAAGCCTGTATCCGCCGGCGATGATGGTGGGGTGAATGTTGGAATCGATCAGGTCGATGGCCTTCTTGAGCAGCTCGCCCGACAAGATCACAGCGGTGGTGGTCCCGTCCCCGGCCTCTTCGTCCTGGGTCTTGGCGACCTCCACGACCATCTTGGCCGCGGGGTGATCTACATCGATCTCCTTGAGGATCGTCACACCGTCGTTGGTGATGACGACGTCACCCAAGCTGTCCACGAGCATCTTGTCCATCCCACGGGGTCCAAGGGTGCTACGAACGGCATCGGCGATGGCCCTGGCGGCCATGATGTTGTTGTACTGGGCATCCTTGCCCCGGTCCCTCTTGGTACCCTCCTTGAGGATGAGTATAGGCGTGTTTCCCATTCCCATGATTTTTACCTCCAATGATCTTTCACACACGAAGCTATGTTCTAGCTAAGCCTGCGTTGAATGTTTGTTCTTCTATATAAAAATGCCGTGTGGGAGGCGCTCCCCGGGCGTCCCGGGGGACGACCCCCGCATCTGTCTGGCCGAGCCCGAGGACTCTCGCCGTGGAGAGGCGATCGGCCCACCCCCTCGCCGGGCGGGTCCCGCCGGCCGCTGACGGCGCCGACTGGCATGAGGATGTCCTTCCTGAGGGCACCGACCCGTTCATGGCGGAACGCCGCGAACGGCGGGGGCAAATTGGATATAGGCCGAGAGGTTCATGGCCCCGGTAGCGCATCAGGGTAAGCACATGGGCGAGCTGGAGACCAGCCTGGGAGTGCTCTTCAAACGGAAGGGCAAGAACGTGATGACCGAGACCGAGTTCATACTCACCGTCTCGTTCGATTACCGGTGGTTCACCCCCAAGGAGGCCCAGATGCTCCTGGACGTAGCGGTCAGGCGCGGCCTGCTGACCCGCACCGAGGAGTACCTCAAACCCAACTTCGACATCAAGGACGTCGAGGCCTCTCTGTCCTTCCGCCCCAGCAAGGACGTCCTCAGCGGGGACAGGGAAGAGATGTCCCTGTTCGCCCAGCTCATCCAGCTGATCTCGGAGAAGGGCGGGCTCAAGAAGAGGGACGCAGTGGCCCGGGTCAACCGCGCCCAGGAGCGCCTGGGAGTGGACGTGGAAGTGGCCGCCGTGGTCGTGGCGAAGGACCTCGGAGCGGATGTCGGGCCGTTCCTGGAGCCGGTCAGGAAGGAGATCCTGGCACGGTGATGATCACTTTTTCTTGATCATATCCCCCAGGGTAAGCACCTTTCCCTGTGAATGCCCGCCCTCGGGCCTCACCACCGCCACCTTCTCGGTGAGCTTGACCCCCAGCTCGTGCTCCAATTTCTTCAGCAGGGAGTCGTTCGGCCTCATCGTGCCGTTCTCGAGCTTGGCAATGACGCTGGCCCTCTCGTTGAGCTTGGCCGCCAGGTCCTCGTGCTTCCAGTCCCGGGCCATCCTCGCCTCGCGTATGACCCTGGAGTAATCGGGGATCAGGTCGGAGGTCTCCTCATCGGCGTATATCGAGCGGGTCTTCATCCTCCTCTCCCGGGCCTCCAGCCTCTCGGCCACGACGGTGCGGGAGGGTGCTGCCGCGGCGCCCTTCTTGGCCCCGCCGGTCTTGCCCTCCGAGGACTCCCCGAACCGGGAGCACTCCTTGCACACCTTGAGCTTGCTGCCCTCGACGAAGATCGTCTTGGTGAACTCTGAATCCTTACCGCACATCTCGCACAACATTGCAGTTCGCTTCACTATGAGTGACCCCCGATTTACCTCTTGCGATTGCCCGGGGGCCCGGACGTACGAGCCCGACGGGGCGACCGCAGTTATCTCCGGAGGTACCCGATCGGCCGCCCCAAGGGTCATGTACAGGGGTCGGGAATCCAAAGAATAATATTATAAATCCAAAGTAACACTATAATAACCTTAGAGCCGCGGGGCACGGCCCCGCCTGGTGCGAGCGATTGAATGAGCTTGTCTGGCCGCTGTATAGTACAGGCGAAACATCCATATAGCTCAGCACTTAATCTAAGAATTGCCGAGGTGGACAGATGAAAGAACCCCAGCTGGAAGAGCTATTGGCCGAGACGCGGGACAAGATCGAGGTCCTGGAAAGACGTAACGGCGAGCTCCTAGAGGAGATACGCAGGGTCGAAGGGGAGAAGCGTTACGTCGAGAGCGAGCTCTTCCGACTGCAGAAGGAGCTGAAGAGGATGCGGGCGGAGATGGAGCGTTTGAAGTCCCCGCCGCTGATCATCGGCTCCATCAAGGACGTCCTTGCCGACGGCAGGGTCATCGTCAAGAGTTCCACCGGACCGGATTTCATAGTTTCCACTTCAGAATACGTTCCAATCGAGGACCTGATCGTGGGAGCGAGGGTCGCCCTTAACAAGCAGACCCTCGCCGTCATGGGCGTGCTGCCCCCGTCCCTGGACCCCATCGTCATCGGGGCGGAGATCATCGACAAGCCGGATATCTCCTATGAACAGATCGGCGGCCTGGAGGAGCAGATCCTGGAGGTCCGTGAAGCGGTGGAGGACCCCCTGCTTCGGCCGGAACTGTACAAGAAGGTGGGCATCGAGCCGCCCAAGGGCGTGCTGCTGGTCGGCCCCCCCGGGACCGGGAAGACCCTCCTGGCCAAGGCGGTGGCGCACCAAACCAACGCCACATTCATCAGGTTCGTCGGTTCCGAACTGGTCCAGAAGTACATCGGCGAAGGCGCCCGGCTGGTCCGGGAGCTGTTCGAACTGGCCAAGGAGAAGGCCCCCAGCATCGTGTTCATCGACGAACTGGACTCCATAGGGGCCAAGAGGCTGGAGGTCGCCACCTCCGGCGACCGTGAGGTCCAGAGGACCTTGATGCAGCTGCTGTCCGAGCTTGACGGGTTCAACCCCATCGGGGAGGTCAAGATCATCGGCGCCACCAACCGCCCGGACATCCTGGACGAGGCGCTGCTGCGGCCGGGAAGGTTCGACCGCATCATCGAGGTGCCCATCCCCGGTTACGAGGGCAGGCTGGAGATCTTCAAGATCCACACCAAGAGGATGGCGATGGAAGAGGGCATCGCCCTGACCGAGCTGGCCATGAAGGCCGATGGCGGTACCGGCGCGGACATCAAGGCGATCTGCACCGAGGCGGGCATGTTTGCCATCCGCGACAACCGCGACCGGGTCACCATGGCCGACTTCGAGCGGGCCATCATCAAGGTCCTGGACAACGAGGCGACCAAGATCGTCGAGTCCGGCGTGATGTTCGCCTGAAAACCACTTCCCTTTCCCCTTCTTTTATCTAAATGTCCGAGGAACAATCGATACTTGAGATTCATGACTAACGTGTTATATAATATGCATTTTAGTCAGAGGATAGGATGCAGCAACTACAGGCCTCCAAGCTCTTCGTGGACGAGCGTTCTACGAAGATACTCCTGGCCGCACTTTATCGGCCCAGAACTGCCCTGGACATCTGCAGGGCGACAGGCATACCGGTCGCCAACGTCTTTTGCCGGTTGAAGTTACTGGAGAGAAAAGGACTGGTCTCCAAGGCCTCAGTCGCCTACACCCTCGACGGCAGGGTCCTGCCCATCTACCGTTCCATGCTCCACGACGCGTACGTGTTCATGGAGCGCGGCAAGCTGAAGGCAAGGTTCCGGCTGGAGAGCTGCGGTCAGAAGGACTATACCGTGGACACCGCCGCCCTACTCTGACGACGGCCTCGAACCGGCGTCCTCACCGCCCTCGAAGTACTGCTGGATGGTATTGTAGATATCTTCCATGCCGGTGCCCTCCAACGCCGATACCGGCGTCAGCTCGCGGTACAACCCCACGTTCTCCATGGCCTTGAGGTACTCGATGCTGATCACCGCCTGGCTGCTCATGTTCGGGCCGGTCAGGGCATTGTACAGGCCATAGGCGTCCCGGGACCACCCCAGGACCTCCTCCAGCTCCTCCTCCTTGAGCAGGTCCGACTTCGAGAGAACGTTTATGATGGGGAGAGAGAAGCGGAACTGGGTGATGCCGCACAGCATCAGGTCGGAAACGAACCCGTTGGGGGTCCGGGAAAGAGCCGGATCAGAGAGGAACACCAGGAAGGCGTCCTCTCGGCCCAGCTCCTCGATGAGGGCGGTGGAGGATTGCCGGAAGGTGAACAGCTCCATCTGCCCGGGGATATCGATGAGGCAGATATCGGTCTCCATGCTCTTGACCACCGGCACCCATTCCTTGGCATGCACCGCCATGAGGTCGGAGGCCACGATCTGGGCTCCGTTCGGTCCGAGAGAGTGGTCCCTCATGATCTCGTCCAGGTGGATCCAGTCCCGGATGTCCACGTCCGCCCGGTAGGGGATGAAGTCCGCCCCGGGGTCGAGATTGACGATGATCGAGTCGATCCCCTGTACCTCGAGCCACTCCCTGTACGCCTGTACCAGGGAGCTCTTGCCGCTCCCCGCTGTGCCGATGAAATAGATGTACCTCATGTGAACGACCCCGCGACCATGCCGTGAGACAATGCACCTAAGGGACCCGGGGAAAAATAGGTTTGCCTGCTTCGGCCGCAGGAGAGGCTCGCGGCCGTGCGTGCTGCGGCCACGGTCAGCGCCCTTACCCGAAGGCGTTAATGGGTCCCGGCGGCGCCTTCATCTGCCGGGGGACAGTAGAACCTGTATCGTATGGACATGAGAAGCTTCACCACCAGCAGGAGGACCGGGAGCTCGATCACCTCGGGGATGATGATGGCCGCCTGGATGAGGGGCTGGTCCGGAAACAGGCCGACGGCGATGGCCAGGCCGATGGGGGAGTTCCTGGCGATGGTCGTGCAGCTTAGAAGCGCGCACTCGCCGTACTGAAACCTCATCCATCTGCTGACCAGCTGGGACAGGACGAACGCTATGAGGAACAATACGGCGGTGGGTATGAAGATGATCGACAACGGCCCCAGGTTGTCAATGATCACGTCCGCCTGGTAGGCGAACATGAAGAATATGATGACCACCAGGGTCATGACCTGGAGGTTGGGCAGCACCTTTCCCAGCACCTCGTTCCTCCATCCCTCCGTCCTCGCCCTACGCATCGCCCATCTGGTGATGCCGGCGAGAATGAATGGCAGCACGATGAAGACAGCGAAGGTCTCGACCAAGGCGGACACCTAGAAGGGGACGATGAGGCCTGCGAAAAGGAAGAGGTACAATGGGATGAGGAGGATCTGAAGGACAAGGTTCGTCGGGAGGGCGGCGAGGCCCAGGGGCACGTCCCCCTTGGCCATCGAGGTGAATATGAGGAACCAGTCGGTACAGGGGGCGATGGAATAGAGAATGAAACCCACGAAGATGGCCGGATATGGTCCCAGGAAGATGAGGGCCAGGCCGAAGGCGGTGAGCGGGACGACGACAAAGTTCAGGAACCAGGCCACAGCGAAGAAACGGATGTTGCGGAGAGATCTCAGAACGTCCCCGAACTGGGCCCCCAGCACCAGGCTGAAGACCAGAACGATGAGGAAGATGTACACGACCGTTTCGAACCAGCCCTGGACGAGGCCAGGGAGGAAAGCGCCGAACGACAGGCCGGCGATGATCGCCACGATCAGGAGCAGGGGACGGAGCCGGTCAAGAGGTCCTAACGACGCGTCGGCCATGGGGTGAGAGCGCATCTCCCTGCTCGATGATAATAACTAACATCCGTAGGAGCAGGGTGGGAGCAAGTTGATAATGCCTTGGCGGTGCAATGTTATGACCATGGTCGAACGGCCCCCCGGCTATCATGATGCAATGTCCTACCCACTGTCGAAAGCCCTCTCCGGCCGGCGGGCCCGCCGGTTCTCCCTCGGTGCGGCCATCCCCGAGGGGGCGCTCAGATACGCCTCCGCCCGCCCGCCGCTCCCCCTCGATCCGGTGGAGAAGGGCATGGTCCTCGCCGCGGCGTCCGGCACCACCGGATGGCACTACATGATCCCGTTCAACCCCACCTACGCTCCGTTCCTACCGAACTACTCCGGGACGGCGTGGGGGAGGACCTTTCCATCGTCCGCGGGGTTCCACACCAGCGAGCTGTTCTTCACCGACGACGAGGGCGTGTACCACCTGCCGTCCAGGGACGGCCCGCGGCCGGCCGCCGGTCCGGAGGAGCCCGCGGGACCGCCGGAGAACATGCTAGCTCGCTCGGTCAAGCTCCGCGACGGCCGCCTGCAGCTTCCGCCCCGGGACCCCCATCTGGAAGCTCATAATCGCTGGTGCGTCAACCGGCCTGGAAGCCTGCTCATCATTCCGGTCGCGGACATCGCCCAGCACATGCTTCTGGGGCTGTGCTACCTGCTGCAGAACCGCGCGGCATTGTACGACGACCTGAACCGGACCCCCATCCCCGGACTGGACAGGTACTCGGACCTCTTTGATGCCCAGAACATCTATCCCCTGTCGTTCATGGAGCTGCTGAGCTGCACCGAGGCCTCGGTGGAGATATCCGCCTCCTGCTACGCGGGAATGCTCCAGCTGCAGGCGATGGGCCTGGGCGGATGGATGTTCGACGGGATCAACCCCTTCAGCGTCCTGGGCGCCACCGGCGACCCCGACGTCCCGGGTCTGGGGTTCAGGTACGACACCGATGAACGTTGGGCGCTCCCCAACCCCACCGGTCTGGAAGGGCATTTCGAAGGCTTCTGTCCGCCTCACTGCAAGGACATGAGGGAAGCGGTGGACAGGGTGGTGGAGAGGAAGTTCGGCCCCGGAGGCCCCTTCCACCGGGACACTCCCGGACCGTGGAAAGAGAGCCGGGAGGTCCGCGGCGGGGCGCAGACGCATTCCGAAGAGTTCCGGGAGTGCGTCGCTCTCCAGGCCCAGTACGTCCTCGACACGTTCGGTAAGTTCCCCGGCACGGTGCCCACCATCTGGGTCCAGATGTACCTCCAGGCCCACCATCTGGACCTGGGCTTCTATGATGAGAAGTTCGGCCCCGGCGCGTACCTCGAGACCCATGCAGAGCATATGAAAAAGTGGCACCCCGGGCTGGAGGAGCGAGGGAGCGAATAGCGAGGAGACCACGGGAAGCCGCAGGTCTACCTGACCGGCTCGGGGATGGCGGCGCTCTCATCGCGCAGCTTCCGGGAGCTAAGGCTTCAGGTCCTGTTTCATGACCAGATACTGTTCTCTGGTGATCTCTCCGCGGGCATATCTCTTATTCAGGATCGCTAGGTCGTCCCTCCCGCCGTCCGAGCTCCCAGGGGCCGTTCCCTCCTGGACATACCGCCCGCAAGCTGGAGCAACGTCCCCGTACATCGCCCGTTCGTAGGCGTCCATCCGGACCCTATGCTCTTCCCTTGTTTCGTAGACCAGCCCATAGATGCCCACGGATATGCCGATGGGCACTAGCGACAGGAAGAGCAGTGAGAGCCACGATCTCGTACTATCGCTTATCTGGTTCACGCTCCAGAAGGATATGATGATCAATCCCATCATCCCGAGGGCGGTCATCGCGATCCCTGAATAGAGCAGATCTTTCCTCATTTTCCCCTCGGAACCGTAACATTCTGTCGGGGTAAAAAGGAGTTCCCGCCGCGTCGCCCTACTCGTCCCCGTCTGATCGGCTCGCTAGGGGGCCCCGGCCAATCGGACGCAAGCAGGCGGGACCGGCCGCTGCTCCTTCGCCGACGGACAGATAGGGCTCTCAGAGGACGCCTATCCCCTGTCAACCGGCTTGCATGAACGAGGTGCCGGACGGGTGTAGATATCCCCTATCGTCACAGGGACGATGTCACCTTCACCTTACGACCACTACCGAGGTCTTTGCATCTTTGATGACCTCCTTGGTAACGCTCCCCATCAGGAACTCGGCCACCTTACCCAGCCCTGTAGCGCCGATGAACAGCAGCTGCGGTCGGTATGCTGAGGCATAACGGAGGATCTGGATCGGCGCATGCCCGATCTTCAGCTCTGTCCTGACCTCCATGTCCGTCGCTCGGGCGGCCTCGGCGCTCGCGGCAAGGATCCTTCGCCCCTCCGCCTTGTCCATCTCGTTGGCCTCATCTTCGCTCAACACCGGAGAGGACTCACGTTCGACCACGTGGATGAGCGTCATCTCCGCTCCAACGCCACGAGCGATCGCCGCCGCCATCCTGACCGCTCGATCGCTGCGCTCCGAGCCGTCGACCGCCACCAATACCCTCTCTAACATCTCTTCCGAGCCGGTCATCCCTTATCTTATGCACCGGGGCATTCTTTGCTGTACCGGTCGGATGTCGATGGTGGGCGTTCACGGGCATCGTGACCGCTTGCCACCTGGACCATGATGGCCGGAGCCCCTACTGACGTTCGATCATTAAAAGGAGGGCCATGTCTCCGTTCGCGGAGGTGATCACACCGACCATGGTACCAAAAACGGAATTAATGAAAGAGATGATAAGAAGAGAAGGAGGCGGGCCCGGAGGGATTCGAACCCTCGGCCCATCGGTTAAGAGCCGATTGCTCTACCTAGCTGAGCTACGGGCCCCCTTGTGGCGTGAAATATGGTCGTCGTACATAAGTCTTTCTGAGCCGGCGGGTTCCATTCTCCATATGGAGCATGGTAGGCGCCACGGACAACGCTAAATATCGCCGGGTGAAGAGTAGTGGCCATGGTCCGGGTGAACGAGGTCATGACCCCCACGGTGGTCCGGCTGAACAGGGACGATACCCTGTGCCAGGCGACCACGCTGATGGCCAAGAAGGGCATCTCCGGGGCGCCGGTGGTGGACGGCGAGGACCACCTCGTGGGGATCCTGAGCGAGGCTGACATCCTGGAGTTCGCCGCCAGCAAGGAAGGGATCGGTCTGGAGCTGGGGGGCACCTTGTCCATGGTGTCGCTCCCGTACGACCGCATCGTGCGGGACGCGGAACTGTGCAACCGGTACCAGAGCGTGGGGGCAGCGAAGGTAAAGGACGCCATGAACGAGGAGGTGGTGACCATCGAGGCCGACGAGGACATGGAGAAGGCGCTGGAGACCATGGTCCGGCTGGGGTTCAACCGCCTGCCGGTGGTCAGTGACGGCAAATTGGTGGGGATGGTCGCCAGGCAGGACATCATGGTGGCGATGTGCCGGGAGATCGGGGACCGCTCGTCGCCTTACTGCCGGACCGGTCGCTAGTTTTTTTAACCGTCGAACGTTTGAAGGTCCTGGGATGCGGACTGAGCTCGATCGAGGTACACGTTCTGGCCAGCGGCAGTGACGGGAACTGCACCGTGCTCGCGGTCGAGGACACCGTAGTAATGATCGACGCGGGCATATCCGGGAAGCGGATAGCCCGGCTCATGGAGGAGGTCGGCCTGGACCCCCTGGACCTCGATGCCATCCTCCTTACGCACGAGCACTCCGACCATGTCAGCGGGGCAGGGGTGCTGTCCCGGAAGTACAAGGTCCCGGTGTGCTGCAACAGCTCCACTCTGGTATGCTCCAACATCGGGGCGGTGCATGAGGCCAAGATCTTCCAGACGCTGTCCGCCTTCGACCTCGGCTGCCTCAGCGTGCATCCGCTTCCCATTCTCCACAACGCCGCCGAGCCCAATGCCTTCCACCTCCGGTTCGAGGACCGGAACGTGCTGCTGGCGACCGACCTGGGGCGGGTGACCCCGGAGGTGTTCGAGGCGATGAAAGTATCGGACCTGGCCATCATCGAGGCGAACCACGACGTGCAGATGCTCATCAACGGCCCTTACCCTCCGAAACTGAAGAGTGAGATCCGTTCCGATCGGGGGCACCTGTCCAACGTCGACTGCGCCCGGGCGCTGTGGGCGACCCACAGCGACGAACGGAGGATCTTCCTGGCCCACATCAGCAAGAACAACAACACCCCCATCCTGGCCCGCAGGACCGTGTCCAGGACCCTGGGATGCGATGAGGGGCGCATCGACTGCCTCCTCGCCCCGGACGACCACCGTTCCATGGTGGTGTGATCAGGGGGACATCCGGACGTTGACCGCCTTGTTCCGGGCGACGAGGGCCCGGGCGATGGTGGGGGGCAGGGACACTATGTCCTCCTTCTGCAGGCGATAGTTGCGTCCCGGCCCGGCGAACGCCGGTATGTCCTCCAGCACCCGCAGCACCACCAGGTCGGGGAGGGCCGTCGCCAGGAGCGGGGGGTCCGGCACCGCGACGGGAACGCTCGGCGGCGCCACCACCTCCACCGGGGTCGGCGCTTCGGGAGTGGGGGGCGCTTCGGGCAGGGGCCCGGCCGCTTGCGCAGCGACGGTTTCGGCATGCTCCTCCTCCCGACGGCATTCCGCGATCATCTCCGGGACGGTGTAGGGGGGAAGGGAGGGTTCCTCGTTCTCCACGGCCCGGGGCCTGCCCCCGTCCAGGATGGCCGCCCTGCGTTCCTTGAGCAGGGAGAAGACCTGGTCGTAGATCTGCTGCTCCTCCACGGTGAGCTTGGCGGTGTCGACCTTGTTGCCCTGGGCCGCCCTGAGGGCCATGTCCAGGATCTTTCCGAAGCGGAACTCGAAGACCTGCGCGGACTTCTCCTGGAACTTCATCAGCTGGTTGCTGGCCAGCTTGGCCCGGGTGGAGAACTGGTCGACCGCATACTCCCGCTCGCTCTCCCTCTTCAGGCCTTCCAGGCATTCCCTCATCGCCGGATAGAGGTCCCGGCGCACCTCGGAGATGGTCTTGTTCCTCTGCTCCCTGCGGTATACCTCGGTCAGGTCCTCAAAGGTGAACTTGTCCGCAGGAGGTGTCATCAGGGAGGCTCATTCAATCGGCCATATTTGATTATAACCACCTCATTCCGGACGTCGAGGCACGGCGGGTACAAGAGGGCAGGACCGAGCGACGATACCCCGCTCTTCGCTGCGAAACCTTATCACCGTCCACGCTCCATGCGGTAGCGTGGACGCCTCGGAGGTCCTCCGGCCGGCCGGCGGAGGAACGGAGCTGGACATCATGGTGACCCCCAACGCGAAGAAGGCCCAGGTGGGGGAAGTGGACCGATGGAGGAAGCGCCTGGTGATCAAGGTGCAGCCGCTCCCCTCCGAAGGGCGGGCCAATCGGGCGGTGGTCGACCTGCTGTCCGAGGTCTTCGGGGCGAAGGTGGAGATCGTCCGCGGCCACACCGACCGCCACAAGACGGTGGTGGTGCCCCTCCCCCTCGAAGAGGTAAGAGCCCGACTGGAGGGGGAATGAGGGACCCCCAGGAAACGCTCGACGAGATCGAGGAGTTGCTGACCGCCCTCGAGGAACGGCCGGAGGGGACGGTGATCCTGGTGGAGGGCCGGAAGGACCGCTTGGCCCTGGCCTGCCTAGGGATAGAGGGCGAGATCGTGCAGGTCCAGGATGCCCGGGGGATCTTCGGGGTCGCCGAGGACCTGGCCAAGCGGGGGCAGGACGCCATCGTGCTCACCGACTGGGACCGCAAGGGTGGGCATCTGGCCGAACTGCTGCGCAACGCCCTGCGGGCCAACGGGGTGCGTTATGACGACACCATCCGGGCCAGGCTGTCGATGCTGGGGAAGAAGGAGATCAAGGACATCGAGTCCCTTCCCTCGTTCATCGGCTACCTCATGCAGTGCGCCGCTGCGGTGCGCTGACCCCGGTCAACACGGCAGGACCTCGACGCTGAAGCCGTCAAGCTCCGACGGCTCCTGCCCGATGCGCCAGTTGGGAGATGTGGTCTCGCAGTAGAGGTAGTTCTTCCCGCTTTCTGGGTCCGTGTAGTAGGTGTCGTAGGTGCCCGAGTACCCGTCCGGCCTGAGCATTCCCGCGGCCATGTGGCCGGTCTCCCCCGGACTGGTGTACACCAGGAGCACCATGTCCACGTTCATGGCCGAGGACTGCATCAGCGAGGCGTACAGCACCGTCTTGTCCTCACAGTCGCCTCCCCCGTCCACGATCGTCTCCACCGGGTAGCGCGGATACTCCCCCTGGCCGGTGGTGACCTCGTCGTCAGTGTAGGCGATCCCCTGAACGAAGGAGAGGATAAAGGTGGGGGCATCGAACCCCTGGGCCTGGGCCATCGCCTTCAGCTCGCCGGCGATCCTGACCACGAGAGGGTCCCCGTCGGTCATGTAGGACGCGTAGTCATAGGTCCGGGGGAGATCGTGCTTGGCGTAATAGTCAGCGCCGGGCACGGAACCGCTAAGGCTCCATGTCTTCCCGTCATAGGTCCAGGTGAAGGAGTAGGGGATACTGTCGGTGCCGACGATGAACTCGGCGGGCGCACTCCAGTCGCTCGACGTCATCTCGTTCTCGGCCTGGACCCTCCAGTAGTAGGTCGCGTTGTCGGCCAGGGCGCCATCGAGGTCGTACCAGGTGTCGGCGCTCTCGGCGTCGACGACCGGGTCAGCGAAGGTGTTGGAGGTGCTGATCTGGACCCAGTACAGGTCCGCGTCCTCCACCGTCGACCAGGTCAGGTTCACCTCGCCGCCCATCACCGTCACCCCGCCGGTCGGGTTCCCCGGCACCGGAGCGGCCAGGAAGAGGTCGTAGGTGAAGTGGTGGACCGAGCTCCACGGGCTCCATATCCCCCCATGGTTGGAGGCCACCTGCCAGTAGTAGGTCGAACCGTCGGTCATGGAGAACCGGAGCTGGTAGGAGGTGGCGTTCACCGAGGTGTCCTCGATCGGATCGGAGAGGTCGGAGGAGGCGGATATCCGGAGACGATAGCCCTCGGCCCCGGTGACGGCGCTCCACTTGAGCGGGGGTACGCTGTTCCGGTGCACGCTCCCGTCGGACGGCGACAGGGCGACAGGCGCGTCCAGGGAGGACCTGATGGTGAACGAGGACGTATTGCTGGCCGGGCCGTAGGCACCATCGTCCACCGCCCGCACGGTCCAGTAATACCTTCCGTCCCGGAGCAGACCGGCCAGATCATAGCTGGGGCCGGTGGACGACAGGTTCAGCGGTGCCATCGACCCGTCGGGAGCGGTGATAAGAAGTACGTAGCGGTCCGCCCCGGTGACGGCGGTCCATCTGAGAGTAAGATCTTGACCGTAGCTCACCACTCCATCCGCCGGGGAAAGGGCGTTCGGCCGGCTCCCTTCGGCCAAGGGGCCGTCGCCCGGGTTATCCCCCGGCTGCAGCACCGACCAGGCCATCACGGCCACGACCGCGACCGCCGCTATTACGACGAACGCCAGGATCGCTGCCTTCCTCATGTCCAGACCTCTACGGCCATACCCTGACCATTCCTCGATGGTTCACGCACCATGGATGCCGGCCCCATGGGTCCCGGGCCTTTTACTCTTTTGCTCCGGCGTGCGCCCTCGCCCGTCCGCCGCCCTTCATGCCATCCGAGAGAAGGCGCGGACCGCCCGGGCGGCCTATTCGCGTCCAGATGCCACCTTAATCATTATTAGCGAGCATGAATCTCATGGTCTGAGCAAAATGGGTGTTGACGAGAGGATGCTGAAGGAGCTGGGCGTTCAGAGCGTGGACGAGCTGTTCTCGGACGTTCCGGAGGCGGTCCGCACCGGAAGCATCGCGCTGCCCGACGGGATGTCGGAGATGGAGGTCGTCAGGACGGTCCGCTCGATGCTGTCCCAGAACGTGGCGGCTACCGATCACCCCTGCTTCCTGGGGGCCGGCATCTACCATCGCTTCGTGCCCGCGGCGGTCACCGCCATCGTCTCCCGCTCGGAGCTGCAGACCTCCTACACCCCGTACCAGGCGGAGATAAGTCAGGGTATGCTGCAGTCGCTGTTCGAGTACCAGAGCTACGTCGCCGAGCTGACCGGCATGGAGGCGGTGAACTCCTCCAATTATGACTCGTACACCGCCCTGGGGGAGGCGGCCTCGATGTGCTCCCGCATCAACGAGAAGAGCAAGTTCCTGGTGCCCGAGGCCATGGGCGCGGGCAAGCGCAGCGTGCTTCATAACTACGTCCGGGGGTTGGGCATGCAGGTGGTCGAGTACGGCTTCGACCCCCTGACCGGAGAGATGGACCTCGCGGACCTCGGAGCCAAGGTGGACGGGGATGTGTCCGGCATCTATGTGGAGGTGCCGAACTTCCTGGGGATCATCGATCGCCAGGTCACCAGGGTGAAGAAGGAGTTCCCCGACCCGGCCCTGGTGGTGGGAGCGGACCCCATCTCCCTAGGGGTGCTGAAGGCCCCCGCGGACTACGGGGCGGACATCGTCATCGGGGAGGGCCAATCGCTCGGCTCGCCCATGAACTTCGGGGGACCGCTGCTCGGTCTCTTCGGATGCCGCCAGGAGCACGTCCGCAAGATGCCCGGGCGGGTCATCGGAATGACCAGGGACCTGTCGGGACGGAGGGCGTTCTCCATGACCCTCCAGACCAGGGAGCAACACATCCGGAGGGAGAGGGCCACCTCCAACATCTGCACCAACGAGGCGCTCATGGCCGTGGCCGCGTCGGTGTACCTGGCCATCGTCGGACGGTCCGGGCTCAGGGCCCTGGCGATGATGAACATGGAGCGGGCCAAGGCGACCATGGACGCGCTGTGCTCGATCAAGGGGATCGAGTGCCCGGCCCTCCGCTCCCACCACTTCAACGAGTTCACCGTCCGCACCCCCATCAAGCCGGAGAAGCTGTCCAAGGTACTGATGCGCAAGGGGATCATCGGGGGGCTGCCGCTGGCGAGGCACGTGCCGAGCATGGGCGACTGCATGTTGTTGGCCGCCACGGAGATGACCACGGACGAGGACATAGGGCGCCTCGTCGCCGCGCTGGAGGAAGTGGCATGAGCTACCGTCAGGCAGAGCACGACGTGAGGCTGATATTCGAGATGAAGGGGGAGAGCGATCTCTCCCTGCCCCCGCTGAAAGGGAAGGTGGAGGTGCCCGAGGAGCTCCTCAGGACGGAGCTGAACATACCGGACCTTTCGGAGCGGGAGGTGGTGAAGCATTACACCAATCTGTCCCAGATGAACTTCGGGGTGGACAACGGGTTCTATCCCCTGGGCAGCTGCACCATGAAGTACAATCCCAAATACGCCGACCTACTGGCATCCCTCCCCGGGGTCGCTGACGTCCATCCCTTCGAGGACGAGGATGGGGTGCAGGGCTCGCTGAGGCTGCTGCACGAGCTGGAGAGGGCGCTGTGCGCCATCTCCGGCATGGACGCGGTGAGCCTGCAGCCGGCGGCGGGAGCGCACGGGGAGTTCACCGGCATGCTGATCGCGCGAGCTTTCCACGAGGCCAACGGCCAGGACCGTGATGAGGTCATCGTGCCAGACAGCGCCCACGGCACCAATCCCGCCTCCGCGGCGATGGCCGGCTACGACGTGGTGGTCGTGCCGACGGCCCCCACCGGCGGGGTGGACCTCGAAGCCCTGAAAGCTGCGGTGTCCGAACGCACCGCGGCGTTCATGATCACCAACCCCAACACCCTGGGCATCTTCGAGGAAGGGATCCAGGACATCGCCGCTACCGTCCACGGGGCCGGAGGGCTGCTCTATTACGACGGCGCGAACCTCAACGCCATCATGGGACGGACGGACCCCGGAACCATGGACTTCGACATCATGCACTTCAACCTCCACAAGACCTTCGCCACCCCCCACGGGGGAGGAGGTCCGGGCGCTGGCCCGGTGGGAGTGAAGCGGGCCCTGGAGCCGTTCCTCCCGGTGCCCCGCATCGGGTACGAGGAAGAACGCTTCTTCCTTGACTGGGACCGGCCGAGGAGCATCGGCAAGGTGCGTTCCTTCTACGGCAACTTCGCCGTGCTGGTCCGCGCCTACGCCTACATCCTCAGGCAGGGCGGCAACGGCCTCCGGGAGGTCTCCGACCGGGCGGTGCTGAACGCCAACTACCTGCGCCGGAGGCTGACGCCCACCTATGACATGCCGTTCAAGGAACTGCGCAAGCACGAGTTCGTCCTCTCCGCCAAGCGGCTGAAGGACGAGAAGGGGGTCCGCGCCCTGGACATCGCCAAGCGCCTGCTGGACCACGGGACCATGGCCCCCACCGTGTACTTCCCCGCCCTGGTGGACGAGGCACTGATGATCGAGCCCACCGAGACCGAGACCAGGGAGACCCTGGACCGGTTCGCCGACATCATGATCGCCATCGCCGGGGAGGACCCCGCGGTGGTGAGGGAAGCGCCGCGCAACACCTCGGTGCGTAGGATCGACGAGGTGTACGCGGCCAAGGAACTGATCCTCAGCTACCTCGGACTGAAGAAGAAGCTGACCGGCAACCTGGCCGGCCTGAGGACGAACGCCGAGGGGCGGAAGTGCGAGTCCTGTTCCCTCATACTGGAGAACAAGTGATCGCATGGACGAGTCCCGGGGAACGATAGCGGCGCAGGGAGCGATGACCGTGAGCGGCACCATGACCGCGTCCGTGCCGGCCGGGGGCTTCTACGTCTTCGAGGGCATCGACGGTTCGGGCAAGAGCACGATAGCCCGGGCCTTCGCCGACCGGCTGGCGTCCACTGGGCAGCGGGTGGAGAGGACCGCCGAGCCGACCGCGACCTGGCTGGGAGAGCAGGTCCGCCGGGGCAATCGGGAAGCGCGCAGCGATTTCACCGAAACGTTCCTGTACATCGCCGACCGGGCCGAGCATTCCGCGCTGATCGCGGAGTGGCTCAAGGACGGCCGCTCGGTGGTCTGCGACCGGTACGTGGGGAGCACCCTGGCATACCAGAGCGTTACGCTCAGGCATCACCTGGGTTACCGGGCACTGGAATGGCTGAAGATGGTCAACGAGCCGGTCCTCGTCCGGCCGGACGTCACCGTCCTGCTGCGCATCGATCCGGAAGTGGCCATAGGTCGCCTGTCGGGGAGGGCGGAGAGGGAGAAGTTCGAGCAGGTGGAGTTCCTCAGGAAGGTGGCGGCGATGTACGACCGCCTGGCGACGGAAGATCCCTCCTACGTCGTGGTCGACGCCTCCGCTCCTCCCGAAGAGGTCCTGGAACGGGTGTGGGGCTCGATGGGGAAGCGATGAGCCGCCGGGAGGCGCTTCCCGCATCGCTGAGCCCTGGGCTCGCAACTGTTATATCGTCAGGTACAGGTTGCCGACCCATGCATCCTTCCGAGGCCATCAAGTGCACCAAGGGACGGGAGCTCGAGGGCAGGCGGATCGTGCTGGGGATCACCGGCAGCATCGCCGCGGTGGAGACGTTCGAGCTGGTCAGGGAATTGATGCGCCACGGGGCCGATGTCCGGGTGGTCATGACCTCCGAGGCCGTCAAGCTCGTCACTCCCTACGCCATGGAGTTCGCCAGCGGCAACAAGGTCATCACCGCGTTGACCGGCGAGGTGGAGCACGTGGAGCTGTTCGGCGACTATCCGGGAAGGGCGGACATGCTACTGGTCGCGCCGTGCACCGCCAACACCATCTCCAAGATGGCACTGGGGATCGACGATACGCCGGTGACGACCATGGCCACGGTGGCGATCGGTTCCCGGACGCCGGTGCTGGTGGCCCCGGCCATGCATCTGGCGATGTACGAGAACCCCGCGGTGCAGGACAACGTCGGCAGGCTGGTGTCGATGGGGGCGCGCTTCGTCGGCCCGGTGGTACGGGGGAAGAAGGCCCGGGTGGCCACCATCCAGGAGATCGTCGACGCGGTGCTATCGACCTTCGTGGTCCGCGACCTGGTGGGTAAGCGGGTGCTGATCATCGGCGGCTCGACCGAGGAACCGATCGACGATGTCAGGGTCGTCACCAACACCGGGACCGGGGAGACCGCCATCCTGCTCGCCCGGGCCGCGGCCATGAGGGGAGCGAAGGTGGAGCTGTGGACCGGTCGCATGTCCGTCCCGGTGCCGTCGGGCACGGACGGGCGCACCTTCAGTACCGTGGAGGAACTGGTGGACATGGTCGGGGACGTCGATCATGATGCGGTGATCGTTCCGGCCTCGCTCTCCGACTACGCCCCCGAGCCGGCGGAGGGGAAGCTGGCGTCCGGAAAGAGGTCTCTGACCCTTACCCTCCGCCCCCTGCCCAAGGTCCTTCCCCTGCTTCGGCCGAGGACCACGGCGCTGGTAGGGTTCAAGGCCGAGATCGGGGTTTCCGCCCCCCAGCTGGTCCGGCGGGCCCGGGCCCGGCTCGAGGAGTACGGCCTGGACCTCATCGTGGCCAATGACCTGCGGGACGTGTCCGCCGGCCGCACCAGGGCGGTTCTCGTCACCTCCTCGGCCAAGCAGGCCTTCGAGGGGACCAAGGCGGACCTGGCCAACCTCATCCTGGACGAAGTGGCGAAGGTACTGGGATGAAGGTCACGGCGTTCTGCCCCGGGCACATAACCGGATTCTTCCTGCCGTGCGAGCACCAGGACCCCCTGCGCACCGGGTCCCGGGGAGCGGGGATGTGCGTGGACCGGGGGGTCACCACCACGGTCACCTCCCGCCCGGGGAGCGGTAGGATCGAGGCCATCGTGGACGGGCGGAGGCAGTACGCCGAGGTCACCCTGGCCGCGGCCCGCCGGCTGCTGGGGGACGAACGCCTGGACCTCACCGTGGAATCGCAGATGGACCTCCCTCCCAGCGCCGGGTTCGGCACCAGCGCGGCCGGGGCCCTGTCCGCCGCCTTCGCCCTGGCCGAGATCCTGGGGCGGCCGCCCGAGGACGCCTTCGCCGCCGCCCACCTGGCCGAGCTGGCCAACCACACTGGCCTGGGGGACGTGGCCGCCCTGACCCGCGGAGGAATGACCTTCCGCCGGAAGGAAGGTCTTCCGCCCTACGGCCTAATCGACCGGCTAACTGACCGAATGGACATCGTCGCCGCGGTGGTCGGGGGCCGCATGCGCACCTCTGAGGTGCTCGGCGATCCCTCGCGGAGGGCCATGATCGAGCGGGTGGGGATGGAGTGCTGCCGGAGGCTGGAGTCGGAGCCGACGCCCGAGGCGTTCTTCCGCCTCAGCCGGGAGTTCACCGAGCGGAGCGGCATCGCCGGAGAGCGGGTCTCCCTCGCCCTCAGGGCGGCGGAGGGGCTTGGGGCCTCGTCCATGATCATGCTCGGCAACTCGGTGTTCGCGGCCGGGGACCTCGAGGCCATAGAGAAGAAGTGGAAACCCCTGGGGCCGACCTTCCGCCTCTCCCTGGACGTGCTAGGCCCGAGGGTGCTGAGCGGCGGTCACTCGTAGAGGGTGAACAGCTTGTCGTCCTCGCCCACGTCGAACAGCCCTATCCTCGCCCCGCAGTCCAGCCAGCCGTGCGCGTAATTAACGCTGGCGAAGGCGTTGACGAGGTCACCGACCGAGCGGAAGTGCACCGCGTCGTCGTAGTAGGCGGTGGCCATGGTGAGGAAATCCTCGGCCATCCTGCGGCCGAAGGACCGGGGCGGGGCGGCGATCTTCAGCTTCGCCAGCGCCCGCTTGGTGGTGTCGAGGTACTTGTCGATCTTCTCCCCGGTGATGGTGTCCTGCATCAGTCGTCCCCGGTCGGAATGATCTCCACGCTCTCCCCACCATGACGGCTCTCCCTCGGACGAACCTCGACGAAGAGGGGCATCTGGATGTTCCCGCCGACGCACAGCGCCACCCCGATGGGCAGCCGCTGGATCTCGTCGGCCATGCCCGCAGTGAGGCCTTCGACCGACGCGGTGATGGCCTTCAGGTCGTTGGGGTTGGTGACCTTGAGGATCATCTGGGTGTTGCACTGGCTGAGGACGTTCTTGTCGATCTTAGCCGCCCTCTGGCTGATGATGGTGAGCCCGAGCCCGAACTTGCGGCCCTCGGCGGCGATGGTGCGGAAGATCTTGGACGAGGCCGCCAGTCCCTGTTGGGGGCAGTAGTTGTGCGCTTCCTCGACCACGAGCATCATCGGCGGCACCTTGCCCAGCTTGCGCAGCTCGAACAGCGCGGTGCAGATGCGGTTGACGATCAGCTCGGCGATCTCCGGCTCGGTGCCCTTGAGGTTGATGATGGTCATCTTCCCCTTCACTACCAGCTCGTCGATGCGCGTACCCGCGGGGGCGAATATCTTGCAGTCCTCGAGGAACACCAGCTCATTGACCAGGGCGGCGTTGTTGCCCTCCTCATCGCTTTCCAGGACCCTGATGATGTCCCTGAGGGTGTACTCCTTCTTTACGCTCTTGATCGCTTCGATGGCCTTCCGCATCGCGGTGAGGTAGGCCTTCCCGTTCTTGATGCTGGTGAGCGACAGAAGGTCGTGCGCTTCGATGTTGGCGAGGGTGAACCGCAGGGGTTGAGCCTTGGGATTCACGTCGATGTCGGTGGCGAACTCGATGATCTTGTCCTCGTACCCTCGGGCGGTGACCTTGAAGTCCCGGTGGCCCTTGGAAACGTGGCCGACGTCCCGCATCGCGCCGTACTCGCCGTGAGGATCGAGGACCATGATGGTGACGTTGTGCTTCATCAGCTCCTCGACCAGGTCGCCGCAGAGGAACGATTTGCCTCCGCCCGTCTTCGCCAAGATGCTGACGTGCTTCTGGACCATGGAGTTGATGTCCATCTCCACCCTGATGTCGTGGCCGAACAGCAGACCCACGTACGCGCCGGTGGGGGTGTTCTCCTTCAGCCCGATGACCTTCTTGATGATCTCGTCCCGTGCCTTGTACGCCGGCAGTCCGGCCCTGAACGGGGTCCGGGGGCTCTGCAGCAGCCCCCGCTCGTCGCGGTACCCGACCACGTTGACCTGGGCGGTGACCTTCTCGTGAATGAGCACCTCCTCCCCCAGGGAGACCATCTTGGCGCGGTCGAGGGAGAGGTCAGTCTTGCGCTGGATGTCCATGACCTGCCCCAGGACCCAGCCCACGGCCTCATGCTGGACCTGGATGTACTCCATCTTCTCCAGGTCCCCCGTCACTCCGAGATTGAAGCTGGACGTGCCTACGTCCCCGTATATGATCCCCACCGGGTCCAGGTCCCCCGGGGCCTTGGCGAGGTCCTGTGCCGCAGGCTCCGGGATGACGACTGGAGCCGGCGCCTCTACCTCCGGCCCAATGGCCGGTATTCCCTCGGCTGGTACGTTGTCAGCGTTATCGCTTCGCTGATCGACCGCCAGGGGCGGTATTTCCGCCTCGGTATCCATATGCATCCCGTTCTGGTATTGGGAGGTGTCGATAAATAAGTTCGCTCCATCGAACGAGAAATGACCGCCGATCGGTGCGTAAAGCGGCCTCCAGCAGGCACATCATGTTGACCGCACGACACACGGGGGCGGGCCGCGTCGCCGACTGTTAATATCCAACCGCATAGAATTATATCGAGCTACGGCGTGAAATGTTTTTTAAGCGGGGAACAAATGCCCCTGATAATGATCGTCATCGGCGGCTCATCCTCCAAGATGTTGGCCCAGGACCTGGCCAATGAACTGCGATGCAAATACCTTCCGGCCAGCGTTTCCCACTTCCCTGACGGGGAGACCTACGTGCGCATTGAGGCGGACGACATCGATGATGAGGTGGTGGTGGTTCAGAGCTCCCACCCGGACCATAACCTGGTGGAGCTTTTGCTGATCCAGGACGCGGCGATCGGTCTGGGAGCGAGGAAGGTCAGCACCGTGGTGCCTTACTTCGGCTACGCCCGCCAGGACGAGCGGTTCAAGAAGGGCGAGGCCCTCAGCGCCAAGGTCATGGTGCGGCTGATGGAGATGAACTCCAGCAAGTTCGTGAGCGTGGACATCCATAAGCCGATCGTACTGGACTGGTTCCGCGGGGACGCCTATGACGTCCACGCCGCCCCGTGCATCGGGAAGTTCTTCAAGGGCCACGGGGTGGACCTGGTGCTGGCCCCGGACGAGGGTGCCCTGCAGCGCGCCAGCGAGGTGGCCAGGGCCATAGGTGTGGAGTGGGACTACCTGGAGAAGACCAGGCTGTCGGGCGAGGTCGTACGAATGGCGCCGAAGAACGTGGACGCCAAGGACAAGAACGCGCTCATCGTCGACGACATCATCTCCACCGGCGGAACGATCGAGGCGGCCGCCAACCAGCTGAAGATCCTCGGCGCGAAGAGCGTCACCGCGGTATGTACCCACGGCCTGTTCGCCAAGGGGGCGCTGGACCGCCTGAGGAAATGCTGCAACGCGGTGTACTCCACCAACACCATCGAGAACGAGGTGTCGGTCATCTCCGTCGCCCCGCAGATCGCCAAGGCCCTGCGGTAAGCTCACCTCCCGCCCCAGGTCGGAATTCGCTTCTAGGCGTGTCTGTACGGTCCGGATATTCTTATCTCGCCGCAGCAGATTATCCTTGAACGAGATGGCCAATGGACACTGAAGGACTGTTAGCATCCCTTACCCGAGAGGACCTGCAGGCGATACTTCGGTGCAACAACGACAGCTCCTCCGGGTCGAAGGACGAGCTCATGATGAGGGTCCTCCGGCGGCATGGCGGCATACCCTGGAAGGTCCTGCTGAACTGTGTTCCCAAGGACAGCCTGCAGAGGATCTGCGGTGACCACGGCCTCCGAACAGACCTGTCCAAGGACGAGCTCATCGACCAGATAGCCGGACTGAGGTCGAGGCCTCCCGGTCGAGGGGACCTTCTCCGGGGGCTATGGACCAAATGGCGGAGATGACCGCCGGCCGAGAACCGTTCGTTCGAGGTCCTGGGGAGCTTGAAAGATTTAAGTCTGGAACCTTATTCGGTGCCGACAGCACGGGTGTGAGATAGATGAAGAAGGAAGAGAACTTCAGCGAATGGTACAATGACCTGGTGGACCAGGCCGGGCTGACCGACAAGCGCTACCCCATCAAGGGTATGAACGTCTGGCCGGCCTACGGCTGGAAGACCATGCAATACATCGATACGTTCATCCGCCAGGAGCTTGACGCGACCGACCACGACGAGGTGTGCTTCCCCCTGCTCATCCCCAAGTCCGAGTTCCAGAAGGAGAAGGACCACATCAAGGGCTTCGACGCCGAGGTGTACTGGGTCACCCATGCCGGCCTCAATGAGCTGGACATCCCCCTCCTCCTGCGGCCGACGTCGGAGACCGCGATGTACCCCATGTTCTCCATATGGGTCCGTTCCCACGGGGACCTACCGCTGAAGATCTACCAGCTGGTGAACACCTTCCGGTACGAGACCAAGCAGACCCGGGCGTTCATCCGGGTGCGGGAGATCCACTTCTTCGAATCGCACACCTGCCACGTCGACGAGGCGGACGCCCAGCGCCAGGTGGAGGAGGACTTCGTCATCCTGGAGAACCTGATGCAGAAGCTGTGCCTGCCGTACACCCTGCTGAAGAGGACGGAATGGGACAAGTTCCCCGGGGCCTACTACACCGTGGGCATCGACACCGCCATGATGCGGGGCCGGAGCCTCCAGTTAGGCTCGATACACCACTACCGGGAGAACTTCTCCCGGCCGTTCGACATCAAGTACGAGGACGTCGACGGCAGCCTGAAGTACGTTCACCAGACCACCTACGGGATGTCCGAGCGTCTTCTCGGCTCGGTCGTGGGCGTCCACGGCGACGACAAGGGCCTGGTGCTCCCGCCGGCGATCGCCCCGTTCCAGGTGGTCATCGTGCCCATCCCCGCCAAGGGCAACGTGGAGGAGATCTCCCAGAAGGCCAGGGAGCTGAGGGACGAACTTAAGAACGCCGGCATCAGGGTGACCATCGACGAGAGCGACGAGCGCCCGGGGGCCAAGTTCTTCAAGTGGGAACTGAAGGGCGTCCCCCTGCGCCTGGAGCTGGGGGCCAGGGACATCGAGAAGGGGGTGGTGGCGTTCGCCCGCCGGGACGACGGGAAGAAGGGGAGCTTCGAGCGCGCGATGGTCGTGGACGGCGTGCGCTCCACCCTGGACCAGATCGCCGTGGACATGCGGGCCAAAGCCCAGAAGTTCATGGACGGTTCCATCATCACCGTGGACAGCCTCGATTTCAAGGAGGTCCCGGAGAAGTGGCTGCGGTTCGGCTGGTGCGGGGAGCAGGAATGCGGCCGCAAGGTCGAAGAGCGCACCGAGCTGAAGATCCTGGGAACGCCGTACATCCGCGAGGAGTTCCACGGCAAGTGCCTAGGCTGCGGCAAGGATACGGATACCGTGGTGTACGCCGCCCGAGCGATGTGAAAACCCTTTACTAGAATTCCTTTTCGAAGAACCCCAGTTTCTCCAGCAGCCGCCTGGCCTGGACCAGCCCGCCGTCCAGGTACAGCGCCCCCACCAGGGCCTCGAGGCCCTCCTCGGGTATGCAGCTGTGCTCCAGCTCGTTGCGCTCCCCGGCGGTCATCACCATGAACTGGACCACCAGCCCGGCCACCTCGTTGAGGCTGTCCCCCTTGACCATCCGGTTCCTCAGCACCGTGATCTTGCCGGCATCATCGAGCTTCTTCTGCCGGACCAGATGTTCGGTGGCCAGCAGATCGATGACCGTGTCACCGAGATTGGACAGGACCGAATGGCGGACCTTGTGAACGAACGTGGGGTGCTCGTTCGGATACCCGCTGCTCACCAGCGCCCCGGTCAGGAGCTCCAGCTCGTTGAACCGGTAGTCTAAGAACTTCTCGAAGGCCAAGGCCTTTCCCATCACTTCCTGGTCTTCCATGGTCTCGGGGAATGGACGGCCAGCTAGTTATCGTTTCCCGCTCATTCCTTGTTCTTGAGGAGAAGAAGGCCCAGCCCGCCGAAGAGCAGCATGACCACGACGATGCCGTACACAGGTATGAACCGCGGCTCGAAAAAGTTCCAGCTTCCGAAGGCGATACCCCACCCGATGTACATGGCCACGCCTCCGATGATCAGGAGGATGGATAGGACCTTCAACGCCTTCTCGGGCAAGTCTGCCTCGGCCATGTGAGCGGCCAACGGTGTAACTCTATAAAATCCTTTTTGCATCCGTCTGAACGCCCGACCTCACTGGCCTGGACCGGCATCGCTGCTGACCGTCCGGGAGCGACGGCAAACCTTTTCTCCACCTCCCATGTTGTAGCGGCATGCTCTCCGAGGGTGAATTCATATATTTGCTGGACGACCGGGAGCGGCGGTCCTGGCTTCAGCTGCGCGGCGAAATGGTGAAGGTGCAGGGACTGGGAGTGGTGGACGGCAGCAAGATCGTCGGTCGGCCGGACGGCTCGCTAATCAAGCTGGCGGGCAAGGACTTCCGGGCCTTCCGCGCGACGGTGGTCCAGCTCATGGAGTCGCTCGAGCGCGGTCCGCAGATCATCACCCCCAAGGATGCTGCCACCATCGTTTTCCAGCTCGGCCTGAGGGCCGGGGAGACGGTGCTGGAGGCGGGCGTGGGCTCGGCCGGCCTCACCATGGCCCTTCTCAACGCCGTCATGCCGTCGGGCAAGGTGATCTCCGTGGAGGTCCGCGAGGATTTCGCCCAGCGGGCCCGCAGGAACGTCGAGCGGGCCGGCCTCGCGCCGTACTGGGACCTGCGGGTCGGGGACGTGAAGACCATTGAACTGGGCACCGAGGTGGACGCCGTGGCCCTGGACATGCCCGATCCGTGGCTCGCCCTGGACAACGTCGATCGTTTCCTTCGCCCGGGCGGTCGCTTCGCCGGCTTCGTGCCCAACACCAACCAGGTCGAGGGGCTTGTGAACGGACTGCGCGAGCGCGGCTACCTCGAGGTTCGGGCGTACGAGAACATCCAGCGTTCCATCGATGTGCACCCGGGAGGAGTGCGGCCGTCGTATGACAACCTTGCCCACACCGGGTACCTGGTGTTCGGAAGAAGACCGGCCAGAGAGTGAAACCGCCGCAGTGACATTAAATATCCGCATTCCGCTGGGCCGGGCATGGAGCTGGAGTTCGCGGTGACGGCCTTCGCCACGGTGTTCGCCATCGTCAACCCGCTCGGCAACATCCCGTTCTTCTACGCTGTCACAGATGGTTACGCCAAGGAGGACAAGCGCAGAGTGGCCGCCAAGACCTGCATCGTGACCACCGTCGTCCTGTTCATCTTCGCCGTTTTCGGGCAGTGGATCTTCGGACTGTACGGGATCACCATACCGTCGTTCAGGATCGCCGGCGGCATTCTGCTGTTCAGCATCGCTTTCTCCATGCTCAACGGGCTGAGGTCCAAGACCAAGCTGACCGACGAGGAGAAGGAAGAAGCGCTGCAGAAGGACTCCGTGGGCATCGTTCCCCTGGGCATACCCATGTTCGCCGGGCCGGGGGCCATCACCACGGTCATGATCCTGGTCTCCGACGCCTCGGCCGCCACCGATGCCGTTTTCCGCCTGGCGGCCATCTTCGTGGCCATCATACTGACGGTGATCATTTCCTTTATCACCCTGGTCCACTCGGAGCGTATCTTCAACCTCATGGGGCGGTCCGGTGCCATGGCCTTCTCCCGGATCATGGGACTGCTGCTGGCGGCGGTGGCGGTCAACTTCATCCTCACCGGGATCTCCCAGGCCATACCCATCTACGGGCTGCTGCCTTGAGCCTGCCTCCGGCGGACATCGCCGGGGCACCGGGCGCCTCCTTTGGCGATATTTAGAATGATATCTATGCCCGAAGCTTTATTCTTGTATCACTTTTTTTTCCAGCCGTGTCCAAACTGTCCAACGGGCAGGCGGTGGCCTGCTTCGCCCTGGTGGCGATGATCCTGGCGCCGACCTCGCTCATCCTACTTGACAAAACGTCGCAGTCATCGCCCGACCTCCAGTTCTCTGAAGGAATGAACGCGTTCAACAGCTCTAACTTCGGCGCGGCCTCCGAGCATTTCAACCGCTCCCGCCACATGTTCTTGGACGCCGGCAACGAGGCGGCCGCCCTGGAGTCGCTGAACTGGAAGCTCCGTGCCGATCGGGTCCTCCAGGAGTACAGTCTCGACCGTCATGAGGCCGAGGAGTTGCTGGCCGATACCTTCCCATGGGTACCGGAGCATGAACGCAGCGCCTGGCTCGACGCCCCTGACATCGAGAGGATCCACACCGACGGAGAGGATCGCTACTTCGTGAGCATCGCCGAGAACATCGCCTACCGTAACCTGACGCTGTATCACGAGTGGAGGGACCGTGCGGGCACCAACCCGCTGAAGACGATGATGGTCGGCATACTGGACGCGGACGCCAACCGCACCGGCACGTTCTTCAACCCCCGGAACTACACCGCCGACGGGTCCCTTACCATCGAACGGGGCCTTTTGCCGGCCGCCGGGACCCTGTGCATCTGGATCCCCGCTCCCATCGAGACCGACAGCCAAAGCGACGTGGCCGTGGTCAGCGTCTCCCCGGAAGCGTGGGTGAGAACGGTGTCGCCGTCGGACAGTGACATCGGTCAGATCTACCTTGAGGTCGTCCTGGACAGCCTGACCGAGGACGTCGTGGTCAACGTTTCGTACTCGTTCACGACCTACCAGAAGCACTTCACCATCGATCCGGACGCGGTCGGCGATTACGACCGCGCATCGCACAACTACACCGCCTACACCAAGTCCAGCGAGAACACCCTCATCACCCCGGAGATCGCCGCCAAGGCCAGGGAGGTGGTCGGCGAGGAGACCAATCCATATCTGCAGGCCAAGCTCCTCTACGACTATGTGATAGGCAACATCACCTACAGCTTCATGCCCCACGTATCGCTGTCATCCAGGGACATTCCCGAGTCGGTGTATGTGCACGAGAACCGTTTCGGCGACTGCGGCGCGCAGTCGATGTACTACTCCGCGCTGCTGCGTTCCCTGGGCGTGCCGGCGCGCGCCTGCGGCGGGTACCAGATGTTCGCTGGCGGCACCGGATCTCACTTCTGGGCCGAGTTCTACCTGCCCAACTACGGATGGGTGCCGGTGGACGTCACCGCGGCGGACGCCATGGACGAGATAGCGCTCGGAGCGGCTACCGCCGAAGAGATCGCCACGTACAAGGCGTACTTCTTCGGCAACATGGACAACATGAGGTACGTCATACAGAGCGATGTGGACGCGCCCCTGAACCCGGAACCGGAAATGCCGCTCCTCATATACGCCGCTTTCCAGAACCCTACGGCCTCCTGCCGCGCCTCGGACCAGGATCTGCCGGTTATCGCCATAATGAACTGGCAGTTCGTCATCACCGCCGAGGACTAAAAGAACTTACGGCGGGTCCGGTGGGCCCGCCAGATAAACTGTTAAGTATGCGAGGCCATTTCAGAACCGGTGCTGACCATGGTGAAGGCCGAGATCAGGATAGGGCTCAAGCATGGGGTCGCCGACCCCGAGGGCGAGAACACCAGGAAGGCCTTGGAACTTCTTGGGTTCAAGGGCGTGGAGAGCGTCAAGACGATCAAGGTCTTCGAGATGGAGCTGAACATGGGCGCCGAGGAGGCCCGAGGAGCCTGCGAGGACATGTGCCGCAAGCTCCTGGCCAACCCTGTCATCCAGACCTACAGCGTCGAGCTGAAGTGAGGGAGAGCATGTCCGGCAAGGAGCTGTCCCGGAAGCGGCCGGTGCCCTTCCCCCTGTACGATGTGGATCTGTTCTCGGCCACCCCCGACCAGCTGAAGGAGATGTCCCGGACCATGGGCCTCAACCTCAGCCTGGACGAGCTGGAGGCGGTGAAGGCGTACTTCAAGAAGGAGGGCCGCCTGCCCACCGACGTGGAGCTGGAATCGATCGCCCAGGCCTGGAGCGAGCACTGCTGCTACAAGTCCTCGAAGTGCTTCCTCCGGGAGCACATCTTCGGCATCAAGCACCCGGATGTTCTCTCGAAGGGCGATGCGGGAGTGATGGCGTTCGATGAGGAGCACGCCTACGCCCTGAGGATCGAGAGCCACAACCATCCCTCCGCCATCGAGCCGTACGGCGGCGCCGCCACCGGCATCGGCGGGATCGTGCGGGACGTGCTGGCCATGGGAGCGCAGCCCATCGCGCTGGTCGACCCCCTGTTCTTCGGGCCGCTGGACCTGCGCGAGGTGCCGGCAGGGGTCAAGCTGCCCAAGTACCTCGTCGGCGGGGTGGTCGGAGGCATCCGCGACTATGGCAACAGGATCGGCATACCGACCGTCGCCGGCGGGGTGTTCTTCGATCCGTCCTACACCGGCAACTGCCTGGTGAACGTGGGATGCATCGGGTTCCTCCGGAAGGACAAGCTGCTCAACAATGCTGTCCAGGGCACCGGGGACGTCCTCGTTCTGGTGGGAGGGCGCACCGGCAGGGACGGCATCCACGGGGTCACCTTCGCTTCCGCTGAGCTGAGCTCGAGATCGGAGGACGAGTCCCGCGGGGCCGTGCAGCTCGGCGATCCGATCATGAAGGAGCCGACCATCCATGCCTGCCTCGAAGTGAACGAGAAAGGGCTGGTCAGCGGCATCAAGGACCTCGGCGGGGGCGGCCTTTCCTGCGTCGTCGGAGAGATAACCCTGGCCGGCGGCTGCGGGGCGGTGGTCCAGCTGGACAAGGTCCCCCTCAAGGAGGCGGGACTGGCGCCCTGGGAGATATGGGTGTCCGAGTCGCAGGAGCGCATGATGCTCGCCGCCCCCGAGGCCAACGTGCCCAGGATCCTGGAGGTCTTCGACCTGTGGGACGTGCCGGCAACGGTCATCGGGAAGGTGGTCAAGGAGAAGCGGGTCAAGCTCATGTTCCAGGGAGAGCAGGTGTTCGACCTGGACCTCGAGTTCCTGACCAAGGGACCAGAGTACTGCCGGCCGACCGCGACCTCCACCGGCCCCCGCGAGGAGCACCGGCCGCCACAGCTGCCGGAGGGATGGAACTCGGTCGTGCTGTCGACGCTCGCCGACCCCAACATCGCCAGCAAGGAGTGGATGGTCGCCCAGTACGACCACGAGGTGCGCGCCTCAACGGTGATCAAGCCGCTGCAGGGACGCCCGGGATACCGGGGACCGGCCGACGCCACGGTGCTCAAGCCCCGTGCGGACTCGTACCGCGGGCTGGCCATCGCCATCGGGGTCAACCCGTGGTTCACTTCCCTCGATCCCTACAATGGCGGCCGCGCCTCGGTGGACGAGGCCTGCCGCAACATCGTGGCCGCCGGCGGGAGACCGCACGCGCTCACCGACTGCCTGAATTTCGGCAACCCGGAGAAGCCGGAGCGGCTGTACGAGTTCAAGGAGGCGGTCCGCGGCATCGGGGAGATGGCCCGGGATCTCAACCTCGCCGTCCCGTCCGGCAATGTCTCGTTCTACAACGAGACCGCTAATGGGCCCGCCCTGCCCACCCCCACGGTGCTGGGCGTGGGCATCGTTGAGGACATTCGCAAGTGCGTCACCACTGACTTCAAGAACGAGCGCAACCCCGTCTACCTGGTCGGGGAGACCAGGGACGAGATGGGGGGCTCCGCCCTCTACCGCCGGTACGGGGGGAAGGGCGGCATCGTCCCCGTGGTCGACAGCGCCGCGCTCTCCGCCCGCTCGGACATGCTCCTCGGCGCGATGTCCAAGGGTCTCGTCCGCAGCTGCCATGACTGCTCCGACGGCGGGCTCACGGTCACGCTCGCGGAGATGTGCCTGGGCGGGGACCTCGGCTTCGAAGGCGACCTCTCGGGTTTGGGCGACCTGCCGATCGAGGCCAAGCTGTTCTCGGAAACCGCCTCCCGCTTCGTCATCGAGGTGGACGACGCCAGGCGCGGGGAGTTCGAAACCCTCGCCGGGGACCATGCCGTTCAGATAGGCATCGTCGGCAGGGGCAGGATGACCATCAGGGACGGCCGCCGCTCCATCACGGACCTCAAGGTCCCGGCCATGAGGAAGGCGTGGTCCGAGCCGCTGTGGAGGCTCCTGGGGTGATATGATGAATGTCGACGAGATCAAGGTATGCGTCCTCCGGATCGAGGGGACGAACTGCGAGCAGGAGGCCTACGACGCCTTCAAGACCCTGGGGGCGTCGCCGGAGAAGGTGCACCTCAAACAGCTCATCGGACGCGGCCCTGCCGAGCTGAGGCGGGAACTGGACGACTTCCAGGTGCTCATGTTCCCGGGCGGCTTCTCCGCCGGCGACTACGTGCGCGCCGGTGCCATCTTCGCCGCCCGCATCAAGAGCCACCTGGCCGTGGACCTGGAGAACTTCATCGCCTCCGGCCGCCCGGTCCTGGGGGTGTGCAACGGCTTCCAGATCCTGGTGGAGCTGGGCGTGCTCCCGTCCTTCGACGAGATCATGACCGAGGGGCCCCAAGCCGCCCTGTACACCAACGTCTCGGGGAGGTTCGAATGCCGGCCCACCTTCCTGAAGCACGAGAACCACGGTAAGTGCGCGTTCACGTCCCTGCTCCCCCGGGCGGAGGTGGTGATGTTTCCCTGCGCCCATGCCGAGGGCAACCTGAGGTTCCCCGCGGAACAGGAGCAGGAGTTCGTCCAGAGACTGGAGGATAACGACCAGATCGTGTTCCGGTACGTCGACCCGGAAGGTGACTACGCCGGATACCCATGGTGCCCCAATGGCTCGGTGAGCAATATCGCCGGCATCTGCAACCCTGAGGGGAACGTCATGGGCCTGATGCCCCACCCCGAGCGGGCCATGTTCCGGTACCAGCACCCCGACTGGACCCGGACCGCCGGGCTGCCGGACGGCGCGGGGGACGGACAGGTGGTGTTCCGCTCGGTGCTGGACCACGTGAGCAAGAGGTACTGATCACTCCACCCTGATCCGGATCTCCACCACATCCCCGTCGGAGAGGCCCAGTGTCCTCCTCAGGTTGTACTTGCACAGGACCTCCATGATGTCCGAGTAGTGGGAACGGGACGGAAGGATGACCGCGCACTCAATGTTCTGGATGGTGGCGGGGAAGCACCTCACCTCCCCGAAGGTGCGGCCGTTGCGCTGGAAGCCCTCGATCACCACCCCCTCGCTCTTCCTGAGCACCTCCAGCTTGCCCACGTCGGCGGGGCTCATCTTGAGGTTTAGCGTGCCCTCAAAGGGTATGTAGTTCAGCTTCGCCAGGAACTGTTCCTGGTACCCCGGCTGGTTGACGTAGTACTGCCCCTCGCCCATGCCGGTGGTCACCGCCCCGCGGATGAGCAGGTGGTCCCACTGCTCGAATATCTTCTGGTACTCGGAATACTCGGCGCGCAGGGCATCCAGCCCCTTCTTGGTTATCCGGATGCGCTGCTTGCGGGCCCCCAGGTCCCTCTGGATGTATCCCTCTTCGAGCAGCTCCAGGATGCGCTTGGACGCGGACTGCTGGCTCATCCGCAGCCGGTCGCCCAGCTCGCGGGAGGATATGGCGACGTGATCGTTGACGCCGCCCAGGAGGGCGATCTGCTTCAGAGCTATGGCGAACTTCTCGTTCATAACGGTTCACATCACCTAGGTTCCTGGTAGCTACCAAGAACCGGCATACGTTCCATCCCTACCAGGCTATTTATACTTTCATGCGCTCGCAATCCCACGCCAGCGTATGCGGAGGGCTATCATGGACAGGCATGTCATCGAGGCACTGGGAAGGACAAGAGTGGTGATCGTGGACGGCAAGGTGGTCGAGGTCGGCACCCCTGAGGTGGAGTACTGCCCCCTGTTCGCCAAGGTCCGCGGCATACAGGTCATCACCCCGGAGCTGGTGAGGGAGAACATCGAGTTCCGCATCCGGGACTTCGGCATGTGCACTTCTCACCGGGAGATGCGCATGAGGGACTTCCTCTCCTTCGGCGTGTCCGAGCTGCTGGGCATGGCAGTGTCGAAGGACATGCTGGACGCGGCGGTCATCGTATGCGAGGGCGCCGGGACCGCGGTGGTAGCGGACCCCCAGCTCATCCAGGGGATCGGCGGGAGGGTGTCGGGGATCCTGGAGACCACGCCCATCGATGAGGTGATCGACGCCATCGGCCGGGACATGGTGCTGGACCCCGATTCCGCGAGGATCGACCAGTACGAGGGCGTGAAGCTTGCGTTCGACAAGGGGTTCAAGAGGGTAGGGGTCAGCGTGGCCACCGCCGCCGATGCCCGGCGCATCCGCCAGGAGTTCGGGCAGCGGGTGGCGATCTTCGCCGTTCACACCTCCGGCCGCACCCTGTCGGACGCAGAGGCGTTCTTCGACACCTGCGACATCATCACCGCCTGTGCGTCCAGCGCGGTGAGGGAGAGGGCGAGGGAGAGGGCGCTTTTCCAGGTAGGCAACAAGGTGCCCATCTACGCGGCCTCGCTGTGGGGAGAGACGCTGCTCCGCACCAGGCTGGAGATTATCGGGAAGCCCAACGTCACCTCGCCCGAGGAGCCGCCCCGGCCGCTGATCTAGCCGTCGTCGAGGGCGAGGTGGCTGCCTCCCCTCATGAGAACGACCCTGATCCGCTTCTGGCGGAGCTTGGCGATGAGAAGCCGGTCATTGGTGACCACGTAGGCGCCGAGCCGCTCGGCCAGCTCAATGACCGCCTGATCGCCGGAGGTCACGGTGTCTTCGATGGTGTACCTCGACAGCAGACGGAGGGCGGCCGGAGCGTGCTTGCTGCCGGACCTCTTCAGCTCCCCCACGATCGGGCCGGGAACGAACACCTGGCACTCGCCTAAAAGGGAACGGAGCTGGGCGTCGATGTTGATAGAACGCTCGAACGGAAGAAGAAGGGCGTTGGTGTCCAGGACCACCCGGGGCATGGACACCTACTGTATGATGCCGTAACCGATAAGACGCCACTTGCCGGATATGCGCCGGGAGATAGCGACCCTCTGGTCCTTGAGCGCGCACACCGGGATCTTGAGCGCGACCTCGGACTGGTCCCCCCTGGCGCTGGTGACTATGCCTACGGTGGTGGCGGTCCCGATGCTGAGCATGAGGGGCTCGTTGGTCTTGATGTTCTCCACCACCAGGTCCTCGGCCGCGCCGACCACCCTCTCCAGGAGATTGGTGGTCATGACGAACTTGTGGAGGACGGGGGGCAGGGTCCCGGGCTTGCCCAGCAGGCGGCCGGTGAGGCCGTCGGACTTGGTCAGGGAGGGGTCCAGTTTGGTCCCGATGGCGATGAGGCCGCCGGGCCTGGCGCTCTCCAGGGTGGTGTTGCCGGTGTGGAGCGACTGGACGTGGGTAGTGATCCTTTCCCAGGATACCTTGCCCCCGATCTCCACCTTCCTTCCAGGGAGCACCTCGATCTCGTCCCCTACCTCTAGAGTACCTTGGATCAGGGAGCCTCCCAGGACCCCGCCCTTGATCGAGTCGGGGGAGGAACCGGGAGTGTTTATGTCGAAGGACCGGGCCACGAACATCATGGGCGGCTTGTCCCGGTCGGAGGGAGGCGTGGGAATGAACTTCTCGATCGCCTCGATGAGCTTGTCGATGTTGACGTCGTGATGCGCGGAGACCGGTATGATGGGAGCGTCCTCGGCGATGGTGCCCTTGACGAAGCGCTTGATCTCGCGGTAGTTCTCCAGCGCCTCCTCCCTGGTCACGATGTCGATCTTGTTCTGCACGATGATGATCTTGTCCACACCGATGATGGACAGGGCCATGAGGTGCTCCTTGGTCTGGGGCTGGGGGCAGTGCTCGTTCGCCGCCACCAACAGGAGGGCGCCCTGCATCATGGCCGCTCCGGAGAGCATGGTGGCCATCAGGGTCTCGTGCCCCGGCGCGTCGACGAAGGATATGGCCCTCAAGAACTCGGCCCCCTCGTTGCATTCCGGGCAAGTCGTCTTAGTGGTATACTTGTTGCACTTGGGGCAACGGTAGAACGCGGTGTCAGCATAGCCCAGTCGGATGGAGATGCCTCTCTTGATCTCCTCGGAGTGACGGTCGGTCCATTCCTCGCTCAACGCCCTGGTCAGGGTCGTCTTGCCATGGTCGACATGACCGATCATCCCGATGTTGACCTCGGGCTGCTGAGTCACCTTCATTTCTTCTCCTCTTTCTTAGGCAGGAGGTCTTCGACCGACTTGGAGCCGGCGGTGGTGACGGTCATGTTGATCTGGGTGGTCTCCGGGGAAACGGTGTTCCCCCTGACCAGCTTGCGGCGCCTGAGGCCCTGCTCGCTGGAGGTGAAGCCGATGCTCTTGGAAAGGAGAATGTTCTTCCGCCTGATGCCTGGAAGGTCGGACCTCATGGGAACCCCGTCCTTGTCGCTCCCTCCGGCGATGGCCAACTTGTACCCCGGGAGGCTGACGAAGATGCCGTCCACGACGTCCCCGATCTTCTTGCCGATAAGGGAGTTAGCGTGATGGCCGGCAACCGTGACCTGGTAGGACTTCCCGGTCTTTACATCGTTAATGACAGCTTTGAACTCTACCATCTGAACACCTTTTTTAGGTAAACGGCTTAATGTAGCTTAGAATAAATAACTTTTCACAGTGCTATTTTCCGCCAGCCCGACAGCCAGCGGTAATTCTAGGATAAATCATTGTTGGTTTAGGGAAATTTCGGTCCGAGTCATTGCGTCGAGGCTCCGGTTATAGGCCGCCTCACTGATCTTGCCATCAGCAGTGCTTGAAGCAGCCGGTCCATCGCCCCACCGCTCCGAGCATCCGTTCCCGCCACCGGTCCGTAGTTTATCCTCACATTAGGCTCGTTGCCCCCATCTACGGAACCGCCCATGATGCCTGCAACGCTCCGGGCTGGGCTAAGCCGTCCACCACTGACCATATTCGATGCTGTGGACAGCGGCCAGCTGCAGGGCTCCGCTCTCGTGTTTCGCCCCCCTCTCCCAAAGGATTTCATTATACCTCGTGAATTCAATTACTGATCATCATGAGCAAGATCAAGGTCATAACGACGGTGTCCCAGAAGGCGATCGCCGTCCGGGAGAAGGTGAGGACAAATGAGATCCCCCAGGCGTTCGGACACATGTTCGGTGAACTGATGCCGGTGCTGCAGGGAGAGGTGCGCTGTGCCGGGCCCCCGTTCGCGTACTATCATTCCTGGTCCGATGAGGGCACGGACATGGAGGTCGGCTTCCCCATCGTTGGGGAGGGCATCACCAAGGGGAGGATCCATCCGTTCGAACTCCCCGCGGTCAAGGCGGCGGAGGCCATGCACATCGGCCCGTACGACAAGCTGATGGACACCTACAACGAGATCCTGGAATGGATGAACGCCAACGGCAAGAAGCCGGCTAACTACATGTGGGAGGAGTATCTTAACAGTCCAGAAGAGGTACCAGCGGACAAGCTGATGACCCGACTGATCTGGCCGATCGAGTGACGGCCGAGTGCCAGAATGGCACTCCCTTAGCGTTTTTATACCCGTTCCTGGCCTCTTCAGGTCATGCGCGATGTCACCGAGAACCTGAGAGCGGTGGAGATGGTGCGCCGGGCCCGGCCGACGGTCGAGGGCGCCGGGGTCAACCTGGTGAGGGCCTTCCACGCCCAGGAGCTGCCTGGCCTGGACCCCTTCCTGATGCTCGATGATTTCCATTCCGATGATCCCGCCGATTATGAGGCCGGGTTCCCATCCCATCCTCACCGGGGGATGGAGACCGTCACCTACATGATCAAGGGATCGGCGGACCACAAGGATAGCATCGGCAATCGCGGGACCATCGGCCCGGGCGATGTGCAGTGGATGACCGCCGGGAGCGGGATAATTCACGGGGAGATGCCCCACGGAGATGAAGGAATGCAGGGGTTCCAGCTATGGATCAACCTTCCCCGGGCGAGCAAGATGATGGCCCCTCGGTACCAGGACATCAAGCGGGACATGATCCCGGTGGTCAAGCCGGCCGAGGACGTGGAGGTCAGAGTGATCGCCGGAAAAGCGTTCGGGGCAGAGGGGCCGGTGAAGGACCTGGTGGTGCCGGTCGAGTACCTGGACGTGAAGATCGGGCCGGGAGGTAGGTTCGGACACGACGTGCCTAAGGGCCGGGCCACTTTCGCCTATGTGTTCGAGGGGCAGGGGTCCTTCGGCAAGGGAGGAGAGAGGGCCGGAGCTGAAGACCTCGTGGTATACGGCGTGGGGGCCGGCGTCGAGGTGACCGCCTCGGACCAGGGGGTCCGGTTCCTGCTCGTGTCCGGTGAACCGGTCAGGGAGCCGATCGCCTGGAGGGGGCCGGTGGTCATGAACACCGAGGCCGAGCTGCGGCAGGCGTTCGACGAGATCCGGGCCGGGACGTTCGTGAAGAGCGGGTGACCAGCCTTTCGGTGACAACTATATGACCGCGGGGATGGGATAGTGCAGCGATCGCTATGTCCAAGAACCTAAAGGTAGGGACGGCTGCGCCGAAGTTCGCCCTTCTGGACCAGAACGGGAAGGAGGTCGACGTCGGCGCGCTGATGGGAACGAAGGCCCTGGTCGTGTACTTCTATCCCAAGGATTTCACCTCCGGATGCACCATGCAGGCCCACGAGTTCAGGAACATGCACGAAGAGTTCCTGAAGAACGGCGCGGAGGTGATCGGAATATCGTCCGACTCGGTGGAATCTCACAAGAAGTTCGCCGAGGAACACCAACTCCCGTTCACCCTGCTGAGCGATCCCGACGGCCGGGTGAGGGACATGTACGGAGCATGGGGCGCGGGGAAGATCGCCGGCCGGGTCACCTACCTCATCGACCGCCAGGGTATCATCAGGATGGTGTTCTCCTCCCAGATTCAGCCGAGGAAGCACATCTCCGAAGCGCTGAGGGTGCTGGAAGAGATCAAGAAGGGCTGACGGGCCGGATAACGGCGGGCTCAGCGAACGAAAGCTTCAATAGCTACTATCGTCCATAATAACAAGACGAAGATGAAAGAGAAGGAGAAGTGCGCGCTGCCCCAGTACAGTCTGGAGGGCATGAGCACCGATTCGTTCCTGGGGCCACTGGAATCCAGGGTCCTGGATACGATATGGTCGTCCGAGAAGAGGCCCCTGACAGTAAGGGAGGTCCACAGGATGATGGAAGCCGACAAACTGGCCTACACCACCATCATGACCACCATGAACCGCCTATTCGAGAAGAACCTGCTCGACCGGGAGGTGAGGAGCGGCAAGGGAGGGCTCCATTACACCTATTGGCCGAGGATGGAGAAGGAGACCTTCGAACGCACCGCCATACAGGGGGTGCTGGACAGCCTGATAGAGAAGTTCGGGGAGAAGGTCACCCACTGCTTCGTCGAGCGGGTGGCGATGGACAAGGAGGGGCTGGACAAGCTCAAGCGCGAGCTCGGCAGGATAGAGGAATAATGGTGAGGTGACAAGATGGGGCTGGCGGAGCAGATCGTGTTGCAACTCATGCAACCTACCTTCTACTACGCCACGGTGCTCATGTTCGTCGCTCTGGCCAGTTCCATACTGCTGATAAGGATAAACCGGACCATGGGGCCGAGATGGAGGAGCGTCATGATGGTCCTCCCTTTGGTGCTGGCCTTGGCCGTGCTGCTGATATACCCCCCAACGTTGTTCGCTCCGGGCGCATCGAACCCAGTTCCCCCGACCGACCTCCTACCCCCTCTGGATGGGCATGCATGGGACGGAACTGATGCGATATCGACGCCCGGGGCGGACGACCCAACAAGCGTGCTGCAGATCGGTCCCCTGTTGATCATCGCCGGACTCGCCCTGGGAGGGTTGTCCCTGGCCCTGTCCCTTCTGTTCTCCCAACTCATCGTCCGGAGGATGCTGCGAGTTGTCGACCTCGAGCCCGCCGACCATCCTGGCCTCCACGAGGACGTGGCCAAGATCGCGGCCCGCCTGGGAATGCCCGCCCCCCGCCTGGGCCTGGTGGAGGACCTGCGGCCGAACGCGTTCACCTTCGGCTGGGGGAAGAATTCCACGGTGGTGTTCTCCCTGGGGATCCTCTCCCTCCTGGACCGGGGAGAGCTGAGAGCAGTGGCGGCCCACGAACTGGCCCACATCAGGAACCGGGACCTGTGGTTCAGGGCAGGGTCCAGGGCTCTGGCATGGGTCTTCTTCTTCAATCCTGCCGCCCACCTGTCGATCAGGGCCGCTCAAAGAGAGAGGGAGCAGCTGGCGGATGAGACAGCACGCTCCGTCCTGGGGGAGAGGAAGAGCTTGATACGGGCGATAGAGAAGGTGACCGGCGCGGGGACCAAGGACGCCCCCAGATCGACATTGGCCTCCCGCCTGGGACTGAGGATGACGCTCTCGCTGACGGAGAGGAGCTCCCTGATATCGGACCATCCCGCGGTGGCCGACCGGAAGAGGAGCATCGATGGGAGGACCGCTCCCGGACCGGGGCCCCGGGCATGTGTGGTCCTGTCCATCGGAGTGGTCCTCGCGGCCAGCCTGCTGATGGTGAGCATGGGGGAGGCCCGGGCGGACATCCTCAGCTACCTGATGACCCCCCCTATATCGCCCCTTCCATCGGTCCAGGACGTGGGGCCCCAGCTCACCGGGTTCGAAATGCACTGGTCCTCGGCCTCCGGGACTCCTTCGCAGAGCGGGACCTACATGTCCACGGATGTTCAGTTGAAGTACTATGCCGCGGAAGGTTACTACAATGCTACTAGCGTTCCTAGTAACATTATTATAAGTTCGTGAGCATCGTTATGGTTGGCCCCGACCCCATGATCAGCCTCACCTTAAGCGTTCGAACGGGGCAGGGGCCGCCTCAGATGACGCTGCCCTCGATAGCGTTCTCATCTGGACCAATGGCTCGAGCCCTCATGCTACTCACATCCTCCCGTTGGTCGGAGGAAGCTGGATCAGGGACGGCTTATTGCAGTCGTATGGATCGCACTTGTCCTTCACCCGGCTGGGGAAGATATAACAGAACGTCACTGTCGCTGCCAAGGCTCCCAGCACTTCGGCGATGATGAAGAACACAGCGCTTCCTGGGGCGATGCCGCAGATGGCGTAGGTGAACATGCGGTTGAAGGTGACCATGGGGTTGGCGAACATGGTACTGGAGGTGGTGACAAGCAGGCCGCCTACCAGGAACGCGACGGCCAGAGAGGTCTTGTTGGAGCCGCCCCGCACGCAGCCGATGATGACCCCCACGAGCATGAACGTGCCGATGAACTCGGCGAAGAAGGTTCCCGGGGTCTTGACCGTGTCCGAGACCACCAGGAGCGTTCCCATGGCGTCATAGAACATCAGGTGAGCGGCAAGCAGACCTATGAAACCGCCCGCGAACTGGGCGGCGATGTAGTAACCAGCGACCCTGGGCCGTATGTCCCTGGACACTACGAGCGACAGCGTCACCGCCGGGTTGAAATGGGCTCCGGAGATGGAAGCGAAGGTCTCGATCAAGGCGAACAACACGAGCGCCACGGCAAATGCGTTGACGAGCACCGACAAGGCCACGTCCCCGCCGAGGATATTGAACGGCAAGATCGTGGAGGCGATGGCCACGACCACCAGGAACATTGAGCCAATGAACTCGGCCAGGAGGTTCTGCTTTAGCGTCGGCATGTGTAACTACCGGGGCCGACGAACGGAGTCTGATTATTAATTATTTATTTCAAACTCAAATATTTGAGCCACGCCCGGGAAGATCACCCCAATCGTTCCAGCTCCTCCAGGAACTCGCGGGCCTGATCGATGCCCTTCTGCCAGAAATCCTCCTGGGCGATGTCGAACCCCAGGTCCGCCGCCAGCTGGGCGGCGGAGCGGCTGGACCCCGCGGCCAGCAGGGTGTTCATTCTCGGCACGAACTCACTTCCCTGTTCCTTATAGAGGCGGTACAGGGCGAACACGAACAGCTGGGCGAACACGTACGGGTACTCGTAGAACCGGATGCCCGAGAAGTAGTGGTGGGGGAACCGCGCCCAGTCCCACCTCATCTCCGGCAGGTATTCGATCCCCTCTCCATAGATGGACCTCTGGGCGGCCATCCACAGGTCGGAGATAGCGTCCCCGTCGAGGTACCTGCCTTCCTCCACCGCCCTCGCCACGTCCATCTCGAAGAAGTATCGGAAGCCTTCCTGGTACACCGTCTGGACGAAACTGTTCATCACCTTCACCAGCACCGCCTTCCTCTCCTCCCCGGCGGCGGCCTCGTTCAGCAGGCGCTCGGTCAGAAGTAGCTCCCCGAACATGCTGCCGCACTCGGCCACGCACAGGCTGACCATGCAGTTGCTGGGGTTCTGGGCGCGGGTGTACAGGTAGGCATGCACCCCGTGGCCCAGTTCGTGGGCCAGGGTGAACAGGTCATTGAGCTGGCGGTTGTAGCTGGAGAGGATGAACGCCGACCGCCCGCCGACCCAGGTGTCACAGAACGCGCCGGTGCGCTTGCCCTTGCGCACCACCCCGTCCATGCGCCGCAGGTCGAACATCTCCCGGACCCACTGGCCGTACTGGAGATCGAAGGAGGAGTACACCGATATCAGGAGATCGCGGGCCTCCTGCCAGGTACGCTCCTTGTCCGCGGTTCCGAGGAGGGGGGCCCGGAGGTCCCAGCTTCCGAGGGTTTCCAGCCCCAGCATGCGGGCCTTGACCCCGAAGTATCTCTGGCAGAGGGGAGCGTTCTTCCTGACCACGTTCATCAGGGCGAGGATGGCGCCCTCCTCCACGTCGTTGGAGATGAGGCTGGAGGTAAGAGGGGAGGGATACCGCCGCAGGCGGCACATCTGCTCGTGGTCCTTCCAGATGGTGCTCAGGGCATCGGCCCACAGCAACCCGTCCTGGGCCAGAGTGGCGCCCATAGCCTGGTACACCGCCTTGCGGGTGTCCCGGTCCGGATCGTAGATGTAGGGAATGACCTCGCCCATGGACAGGACCTTCTCCTCACCCCTAATGATCGGACGGAACTGCCGGGAGCTGAGCCACTTGCTCTGCAGCCTCGACCACGCCATGATGCCAGTGCGGTCCTTGGACACGATGAGACGCTCCTCCGCCTCGGATAGGAGGTGGGGGGCCATGCGGAGGCATCGCTCCAGGTAGTGACGATGGTCCAAGAGCAGCGGGTCCTCCACCATCTCCGGCCGTGAGGCCAGCAGCTTGGCCAGCTCGATCCACAGGAACGCCATGTGCTGGTCGGCCTCGGTGGCCGCCCGGGAGCTGTCGTCATTGAGAGCGTTGGCCAACGGGTTTCCCTGATCTGCGGCGAAGAGCAGTGAGCAGTATGTCAGCACCCCTTCGAACCTCAGGTAGAGGTCGTCCTTGTCCTCGAGCATGCCTGCCAGGCCCGCCTCGTCAAGCTGAACGACCCTGCCGCGGTACCTTTCCGCGAAACCGGCATGATCGGCGATCATCGCCGCCAGCTTTTCACGTATGTACTCCGGCTCGGTGCTCTCGACCAGCACCGACAGGTCCCATGTCATCTCCGTCATGCTCTGCCTCACCCCTGGGGATGGCGGGGGATGATAATATAATCGGGCCCTGGACGGATGCATCCACCTAACGCTCGATAACATCTTGGGGACGTGCCCGCCCCTTTCCGGCCAATCTGTTATCGCTTATGATTCCGGTCCCCAAGAGGTTATGAACCGAACCGCGGATGGAGCGGCATATGAGCACACGCACCATCCCCCGGCAACGGGATGATGTTGTAACCAACGGTGCCGCACCGATCGCCAAGACCGGAGGTCGGTAAGATGGGCATCTTTTCAGGCATCAGCGAGAGCGTGGTCTCGGGCATCATGTGCAGCTACCTCCAGAAGTACTCTGGACCGAAGTGCGGCAACCTGCGCAAGGCCATCGTCAGGAACGTGGACCTGTACCGCCTGTGGACAGAGAACGCCGCGAGCGAGGGGGTCCGGGGGCCTCGGGAGGTCCGCCAGTGGACCAAGATGTTCCCCAAGACACAGCGCCTGATGACCCCTCAGAACGTGAAGAGGTGGCTCCGGGAGCAGGGGCTGGACGAGATCGCGGCCACGGTGGAGGGCACCGAAGGCGGCGACGCGTGGCTGGCCTGGCAGGTGGAGCGTTTCCGCACCGGCCTGTGGGGCCAGTGATGGCCCGGCCTCTGAACTTTTCGTACATCCTGCGAGCCGCTGATCCTCACCGTTCATCTATCGGCACGTAGGATTTCCTCCTCGGACCGACATAGGTGCTCTCCGGGCGATACAGCGCCGGCTTGACCGGCGGATGCGGGAACTTCTCCTCCAGGATGTGGGCGCACCATCCCGCAGAGCGGGCCATGGCGAACACCGCGGGGAAGAAGTCGTGATGGATGCCCATGGCGTGATAGATGGAAGCGCTGTACAGGTCGACATTGGGATAGATCTTCTTCCCCTTCTTCTTCATCAGCACGTCCTGGGTGGCCAAGGCCATGCGCTCGGTCATCTCGTACCACCGGTACTCGGGGTGATCGGTCAGGATGCTCCTGGCCATGTTCTGGAGGATCCGGGCCCGGGGATCGATGGTCTTGTAGACCGCGTGTCCCATCCCCGAAACCCTCTTGCCCCTCACGAACTGGTCCTCGACCCACGCTTCCACAAGCTCGGGGTCCTTGGTGTCCAGGAGGTTGCGCATGACCTGGGCGTTGGCCCCCCCGTGGAGGGGGCCGGAGAGCGCCCCGATGCCGGCGGCCAGCGACGCGTACATGTCCGCTCCGGTCGATGCCACCACCCGGGCGGCGAAGGTGGACGCGTTGAAGGAGTGCTCGGCATGCAGGATCATGGCTACGTCCATGAACCTGGCCGCTTCCTCCGCCGGGTGCCGGTCCTTGATCATGTGCAGGAAGTTGGCCGCATGGGGCAGCGTGTCGTCCGGCTCCACCGAGCCCTGGTTGTTCTTCAGCCTCTTCCATGCCGCGATCATGGTGGGCATGAGGCTGATGGCCCTCATGGCCTTCCGCTGGTTGGCCTCCTTCGATTCGTCGTAGAGGTCCGGATCGTAGCCGGACAGAAGGGCGGTCCCCGCCTGAAGGATGGCCATCGGAGGGGTGTCCAGGGGCAGCATGTCCAAGTGGGCGATGAACGCGCTGGGCAGCCGCCGGTGCCGCTTCAGGTCCTCGGAGAACTCGGCGAGCTGGTCAGCGTTGGGCAGGGTGCCGTGGATGAGGAGGTAGGCCACCTCCTCGAAATTGGATTCACGGGCAAGTTCCTCGATGCAATAACCACGATAATAGAGCTTTCCCGCGCACCCATCGACCATGCTGATGTGAGTGGTGGCGGCATCGATCCCCCTTAGCCCCTTGTTAGCTGTTGTCGCCATCGGTATACCTAGCTGCGAGTTAGAAAACTTAATTGCGTTATCATATAGAAATTTAAGCCTGGGGCGGAAACCCTAATTGGCCGTATGGATGCCTGCTTTCAGCTATCGTTTATAGTTCGGCGGTTTCGGGGGTCATCCCCGCGCCCCGGCGACCGGCGGTTCAAGTGACGATGGTCTCCAGGATCAGGGGCGCCGACACTGCCTGCCCGTTCTTGGTCAGGGTGATGAGGAAGATGAAGTGACCGGTCTGGTGGAAGGTCGTTTCCCCGCTCCCCCGGGGCTGCCAGGTACCGTCGTTCCATTCCATCCAGGTCGCTCCGCCGTACGCGAACTCCTTGGCGGTGGGGGTCGAGGCGTTGCTGCCGCTCAGCCGGACCCCGATAGTCCTGTCCCATACCACGTGGTTGGAGCTGCTGCCCATGCCGTACCACGCGGAATCGATCGAGGTATTGAGCAGGCCGGACTGATCGATGGTCGGATCACCGGTGTTGTATCTGGCCAGATCATCGTCCGATGACATTCCCTCCGGATTTATCACCGTGACCGTCCAGTTGTAATAGGTCCGGTAGTGCGGCTGGTCCGTCTGAGCCCACATCCCGGTGGTCGGCGCGGTCAGCTCGAAGAACATGGACGATCCGTTGGTCATCAGGATCATCCACTCGTTCCCGTATTCATCGACCACTCTGGGAGCGCCGAAGAGATAGGGTGTGGCCGTTGCCTCTACCGCGACCTCCATGGACACAGGGGGAGCCAGGCCCTGTCCGCTCCGGGCATCGGTGGTGTTGACGCTGATGGAGTAGTTACCGGGGGTCGCGATGACCACCATTATGAGCGTGCTGGTGGCGGTGGTGTTGGTGATGTCGAAATAGATGCTCCCGTCATGGGGCAGATATCCTCTGACGCCGCCGTCGGCATCGAAGGGGGTCCACTTGCTTGTCGGCCTGTCGCCCTGGTAGGTCCTCACGTCGACCTCCGACGAACGGGCACCGACTATCTCCAGCAGCCCGGTGGCGTTGATGGGCGCGCTCGATCCGGGTGCCACCGTCTCTCTGAGATCGAGGAAGAACGGCACGTTGACCCTGATGCGGTCGCCGCTCAGATCGGACCGGAAGGACATCTCCTGACGTATGGTCCCGGTGCTGGACGCCTTCTTGTCGGTATCGGCGACCAGGTCGTCGCCCGAACCGTCATGGGCGGGCGATAGGTCCACGCCCCCGGTCAGCCAGGGTGACACGAACGCCACCGTGATCAGCATCGCCGTGACTGCCAGAACCCCGGCCAGCATCTTCTTTCCCAACGACATCCCCTCCTCGTTCAACCGTTCCCGACTAGATAATATTGATGTAGTTCCGGCGACGACATATCGTCGTACGCCGCAATGCTGGCGGATGGCATTCCCGTTCCGACGGCCAGTACCGTCGTCAACGGACGTACGGTCCTCATTCCCTGTCCTCCAGGAGCACCACGAGGTTTCGCGGGAACACCGACAGGTCCAGCCCCATTCCCTTGAGCTTCTCCTCCAGTGCCTTGGCCTCCTCGCCGGACCACCGCCCGGAGAGCAGCAGGGCGGTCTCCTCCTCCGAAAGCTCTCCGCGCAGGGATGTCCAGTCCAGGACCTTCCGGTTGTACGGACATACCTTCTGACAGCGCATGCACCCTATCATGGCGTTGTGGGCCGAGGGATCGAGCCAGGCCGGGAAGTGAATGCTGGCCTCCTTCTCATTAAGGTAGGTCAGGCACTTCTCCGCGCGGAGGAGGAAACGCTCGCGGGGTATGGCCCCAGTAGGGCATTCCCGGACGCAGGCCTGGCAGGAATCGCATCCCGCCAGCACCTCCCGGTCCTGCCATTGGTCCTCCTCGCAGGGCATGTCGGTGAAGAACGCGGTGAGGCGGTGATAGCTGCCGAACTTGGGGATGTAGGCGATGTTGTTCTTCCCGTACATCGCCAGACCGCTCCTTGCGGCCAGGGTCTTCAGCGGGAGGACGGCCCTAACGAAGCGGTATGACCCCGGGCCGGCAGCGTCGTTCAGGGCCTCCAGGGCCTTGGCGGTCACTTCTGCGGAGTCGGCGTAGGTCGGAGGGACCGTAAGAGGCCTGACCCTTCCTTGGTGATGGGCGAGCACCATCAGCGCGGGCTGGGGCCTCGCCACCACGATGATCGTTCTGGCATCCGGGAGCTCGGCCGGCACCTCGAAACGGAAGGACGCCAGATCCTCACGGTAGAAGGTCTCGTCCATCTCTCCCTCCCTCCTCGGCCCCTCGATATCCTCCCGAAGGTCCTTCAGGTGCTCCACCGAGATCGTTCTGGCACTGAAGCCGATGTTGTCCATCTGCTGCTGTATGCTCAATTCGTCCCCGCCCCTATCGTTCTGCCGTCAGCACCGCCCCGAGCCCTTGCCGGCGTTATTCTATTCTACCTACTAGATTATAATCCCTGCGGTGCAGGGGGAGATACTTCCCCGTCCGGACGGAACCGTCCGGACCGCGTTCCCGGCGACCCTCCTGACGGTCGCTGGCCATGTCGGACCGTAGCTCTTTCATGCTAATTATAATTAGACGCCGCCCGAAGGATCGAGCAAAAGCATCAATAACGTTCTCCAGACATAGAACGGTCGGTGGAAACGATGGTACGGTACAATCTGTTGGTGACCTTCCACCCCAACCGGGCAGGGCTGGCGGAGCGGGAGGTCAGGAATAGGGTCGAGCAGGCCGGAGGGGCCGTGGAGGATATCGAACGATCGAGCGTGAACGGGGTGTTCTGCGTCAAGGTGACCGGGGACGCCAAGGAGCTGGTGGCCGCGCTGAGGTCAGACCTTAGAGAGGCGCCTGAGCTTCTGTCCCAGACCTATCACTGGGTGCCGGTCGACACATGGGTGGAATCAAGCGAGAAGGCCATGATGGAGGCGGTCAACGAGATCGCCCAGGGCATCGGTGAGAACGAGAGCTGGATGATGCATGTGCACAAGAGGCACCATCCCAGCCACTCTGAGGACCTGATGCTCCTCCTCACCGACCAGATACAGAAGGGGAGGGTGGACCTGAGGCATCCTGAGAAGATCGTCGCGGTAGAGGTGCTAGGGAGCATGGCCGCCATATCGCTCCTGGAGAGGAACGAGATCATCGACGCGAACCGGGTGAGACTAGAGGCCGGCATGGTCCAGATGGCCTGAACAGGCCCGAGACCTTTACGGTAGGCGAGCGGGTCGGACCTGTCGACCGGAAGGCGCATAGGGCGATCCCTGTAGCGTGCGCCCCGTTCGTTCATTCTCCCGTCAGTATGGCCTTTAGCTCATCCACCCCGGGCACGATCCCCACGCTCTTGACCTCGCCGTCGATGAACAGGACCGGCGCCCTCATCACCCCTCTCCTCTTGATCTCCTCGATGTCCTCGAGCCTTATCAGCTCATCCTCGCGGCCCAGTTCCCTCAGTGCCTGCTCCAGGTTTCGCTCCAGTCTCTTGCACTTGGCGCAGCCGATGACGTAGACCTCGATCTTCACTGCATTCCCCCAAACGCGTTCGCGAACCGCCCGGGCCATCCCTCAGGACGGTGACGGTTCGCTGAGCAAGTAGCATATCGGTCCGTCAAATAGATATCCAAGCCACCGGAACGGACGGATCGGATCGAGCCGGGAGCATTCGCCGAGATTATTAACGCCGACGGTCATGGCCCGCCCATGGAAGAGGTGCGCCCCGCGCCGGTGAAGCCGGCCATCGGTTTTGACGTGCTCGACCGGATCGACATCAGGGTGGGTACGATCGAGGACGTCCAGGATGTGAAGGGATCGGACAAGCTGATCAGGATGAGGGTCAACTTCGGCGACCACACCCGGACGATCTTCTCAGGCATGAAGAAGGAGCGGAAGGACTGCCGGGAGCTCGTCGGCACGCAGACCTTGTTCGTGGTGAACCTGGAACCGAAGAAGATGATGGGGGAGGTCTCGGAGGGCATGATCTTCGATATCGGCTATGCCGACGGCATCCTTCCCGCCCTGCCCGTACCGGAGCGGCCGGTCCCCAACGGGGCACGGCTGGGCTGAAGGGACCCAAAACGTCCGGGGGACGATCTGGGGCGTCATCGGACCTACGATTCTAAACCCTAGAGGCTCCACTATTGATAGGCCGGAGCATCGGCCATGATATGACCGCTCAACTCACCTTCATCAACGACGACACCCGGCCCGGGACCGGGATGTCCAGTGAGATCTCCCGTGGACTATCGGTCCACAGGGACGGCGAGGACCTTCTCCAAGAGGGTCTGGGACTTGGGGCCATCGCCCTGAAGAAGGGGGGCGTCACCTACTTTCCCACCTCCTCGACGACCTGGCGGGACGGTCCCTTGATCATCAAGGAGTTCCCGGTGGACTCTGCCCTGATCTTCGAATCACCTATTCTTCCCCTGTCGAGGCTGATGTCCCTCTACGGGCTGGGGACGAGGGTCTACATGACGCTGCCACGCTTTCAGGACAGATTGCTGGAAATGAGGTCCAGGCTGTTCTCCAAGTTCGAGGTTCGACCGGTGTTCCGGAGGACCGCACCGCTGGCAACCGCCATCTTCACCTATCTCCCCGGCGATGGTTCGGTGGCCGTGGGGGTGACCGTCCGCTCAACGAACGGACCACTTCCGGAAGTATTCATCATGAACGAACTGGGTGCCGGCCACTTCGATTCATCGATGGTGAACGGCACGGTCGGGAGCGCTCCCACGGGATGGTGCGAGCTACCCTGGGCCATGCCCACCCCGGCATTGGCGGACGTCCGAGGAGGAACGACCTTCCGCCTCGAGCGGGTGAGATGCGGCGATGGGGCAGAGCCGCGCCTGTACTGGGGGCGGGAGAGGAGCGAGGACCTGTGCTGGGCGGGCTTCGAGATCGAGCTCAGTAACCTGGATGGCCGCCCTGCCATGAGCCTCGACTACGAGGTTAGGTTCGGGAGGCTGGAAACGTGAACGGAAGGGTGGCGCTCATCTATCCTTACTTCAGGACCGCCGCTCCCGTGCAGCAGCTCTTCCCTCCACTGGGGATCGCCACCCTGGCCGGCCAGATGATGTCCCTGGGCCTTGCCGTCGATCAGTACGATTGCACGTTCAGAACTCTTGAGGACGTGGTCGATGATGTCACGGAGAAGGGAGCGGCGATCGTCGGCATCTACGTCATGATCACCCTGAGCCGCCCGGCCTTCGATCTGCTGGACAGGATCAAGGAGGCGCTGCCTGACGCTCTGACCGTTACCGGCGGACCCCTCCCCACGCTGTATCCGGAACGTTTCGCCAAGCGCTTCGACCTGGTTTTCCGTGGAGAGGCCGACCTGTCGTTCCCCTCGTTCTGCCGAGATCGCCTCGCATCGCCCGGCCCGGGCGTCGAGGGGGGCCTAGAGCTGTCCAAATATCCGGGGCTGTACAGAGCACGGAACGGTGATGTGTTACAGGTCCCCCCGCCGCACCTGACCTCGGAGGAGATCGACGCCCTGCCCATCCCCGACCGAAACGGCGTGGACCAACGAGCATACCAGGACTTCTGGATGAAACGCATCGGCGGCAGGATGGCTACCCTCATGACGACCCGGGGTTGCCCGCACGACTGTGACTTCTGCTCCAAGCCGATCTTCGGGGACCGCTTCCGGAAACGTTCCGTCGAAAGGATCATGGAGGAGGTAAGGGACCTCGTCAGGCTGGGGTATGATCACATATGGGTAGGGGACGATTCATTTACGCTGGACCTCGATCATGTCCGCTCCTTCTGCGGGGCGATGACCACCTCGGGCCTCGGCCTGAGATGGACCTGCCTGTCCAGGGTGGACGCCATCGACGAGCGGACGGCGATAATGATGGCGGAGGCCGGCTGCTTCAAGGTCTACATGGGCCTGGAGTCTGGCAGCGATGCCACGCTGAAGCTGATGAACAAGCGGGCGACAGTGGCCGAGGGAGCGCGAGCGGTCCGGCTCTTCCACGACGCGGGCATCGAGGTAGGAGCGTTCTTCATGGTCGGTTACCCGGGAGAGAGCATCGAGTCGGTGGAGAGCACCTTCGCCCTGGCCCTCTCCCTGCCGCTGGACGAGATATCGTTCAACGTACCGTATCCTCTGCCCGGCTCGGCGCTCTACTCCAGGGTAGAGATCCTTTCCAGGGAGGATGATTGGGAGGTGGAGAACGACGTCCGGTTCCTCTTCCGCTCGGACTTCGATGAGAAGTGGCTGAAGAGGAGGATCTCCGAGACCATGGCCGAATTCGCCAGGACCCGCGGGGGTATCCCGAATGGCGCTTCGGACCTAAGATCGACCGTGATCGGCAAATAGTCCTTAGTGGCCTTCTGGTGCGATGGCCCTCAACGACCTGGCCTGCCGCCGGCTATGCTCCCAGACCATATCCCGCTCCGCCTTCAAGCGGCCCGAGGAGGCGGTCTCCAGGCTGGCAGCGGTCCAGGCCCAGGACCGCCCGGGCGCGTCGTGGGCCATAGGGCTGCGGGTCCCCGGGATGACGAAGGAGGACATCGAAAGGTCGGTCGCGTCGAGGAAGATCGTCAGGACCTGGCTGTTGCGGGGAACCCTTCATTTCACCGCGGCCGAGGACGTGCGCTGGATGCTTGACCTCGTCGCTCCCCGGCTGATCTCCAGGGCCCGATATCGCAATGAACAGCTCCGCCTGGACGATGGCACCTTTGACCGCAGCAGGGAGGTGCTCACCGATGCTCTGGAAGACGGAGAGCAGCTCGCCCGCAGCGAAACGATGAGCGTGCTTGAAAAAGCGGGCATCTCCACCGCCGGGCAGCGCGGCTATCACATCCTGTGGCATCTCGCCCTGACCGGTCACATCTGCTTCGGCCCCATGGCGGGCAAGGAGCCGACCTTTGTCCTGCTCGATGAGTGGATACCTCCGGTGAAGGAGATGTCCCGCGAGCGGTCGCTGGAGGAAATGGCCAGGCGCTACTTCCTGGGTCACGGGCCGGCCAAGCTTGAGGACCTCGCCTGGTGGTCTGGCCTGACGACATCGGACGCCAGGAAAGCCATCGACATGGCCCGTCCCGGGCTGGCGGAGGAGGTGCGTGATGGCGTGTCGTACTGGACCGGCCCTCCCTGCCCCGGGGGGGATGACGATGTGCGCCTGCATCTCCTACCCCCGTTCGATGAGTACATCGTCGGCTATCAGGACCGGAGCGCGGTGCTCGATCGGGATCGCACCAAGGGAGTGATCTCTTCCAACGGCTTCTTCTATCCTGCCATGGTGATCGACGGCCAGGTCCGGGGGACATGGAGGGTGATTAAGGAGAGGGACGCGATCAAGCTCGAGGCGAGATCGTTCTCCCGCCTGAGCTCCTCTGACGTCAGGGATATGAAGAGGGCCGCGGCCCGCTATGAAACGTTCATCGGCCGTCCTGTGACCTCAAGCTGCTGTTGAGGATCTGGATAGCACAAATACCAAGACATTTACGGCCGCCGTTCATCCAGATGGGTCGCTTCTGCCAAGGTTCCTCAGCAGCTCGTGATAGCGCGCGGTCCCCAGGTCGCTCGGCTCCCCCTTTTTACCGAACGGGAGCAAGAAAGCCCACGATTTTAATCGTGGGATGAATTGCTCGGCACTTTCGGACAGCCCCCCGAAAGATGTATAAGTGCTCGGAAGCATCGAGAACTCAGCCATTGTACTGATGCACTTCAATGGGCATGCAGCTTTGGCACCTAATGTCCGAGTTCGCTCCCTCGGGACGACCGGACGTTGACCACGC
>JAEILR010000019.1 GCA_016109435.1 Methanomassiliicoccus sp. | reverse complement strand
AGGCCGACCGTCCCGAGGCTCAGAGCATGATCGAACGGTACGCTGCCGGCCCCCAGCCAGGTCATCGCCGTCGGCACGTTCCACCGTTCGGCGAAGCGCCGAAGCTCCTCGGACGCGCGGGCCCGGACCACGCCATGGCCGGCCAGGACGATGGGGCGCTGCGATGATGCGAGAAGTCCCCGCAGCTCCTCCAGACCGGCCCGGTCCGGCGCGGCGGTCTCGAGCCGACGCACCGCCAGCGGCACCGCGTCGCCGCGCTGCTTCATCACCTCCTCCGGCAGCTCCAGGAACACCGGCCCCGGCCTCTCCTCCGAGGCCAGGTCGAACGCCCTCCGCGTCATCTCGGGGACCGAGGCGGCGGAGGTCACGGACATCGACGCCTTGGTGATCGGCCGGAACATCGACACCTGGTCGATGTACTGCTTCCTCGGAGCGCGCTGGCACTCCTGGCGAACCTGCCCGCTCATCGCCACCAGGGGATAATATCCGAGATAGGCCTCGGCCACTCCGATGACCATGTTCGAGGCGCCCGGGCCTAGTGTCGTCAGACACGCCCCCGGACGCTGCGTCAGCCGGCCGACCATCCCGGCCATGAACGCCGCGCTGCTCTCGTGGCGGGTGAGAACGAACTCGATGCTGGAATCGATGAGCGAGTCCATGAGGTCGAGGTTCTCCTCTCCGGGGATGCCGAAGACACGGTCCACGCCCTCCCGTTCGAGGCACTTGACGAGAATGTCGGATCCTTTCATCAGCATCCCTCACTGGAAGGTGGCCGCCCTCTCCTTGTAGATGGAGTCGGCGGCCCTCCGCAGCGCGGCGTGCACCTCGCCCCCGTCCTCGACCGGAATGATGCCGTTCTCCCGGATGATCTCCACCGCCGGACCGCCGTACTTGGTGGATATGACCGCGTCCACGCCCTTGAGCTTCTCAGCGGTGCTCTCGATCTTGGTACGGTGGCCGGGACCGAACAGCGGGATCTCCTGCTGCTCCCGGACGTCGATGCTCTCCTCCTCCGAGATCCTCCCCGCCTCCACCACGTAGACGCGGAAGACCTCGGCGTGGCCGAAGTGCTGATCGACGTTCTTGCCATCGCTGGTGGCCACTGCGATGCGGTACTTCGTGCTGCCTTCCAGCTCCAGCCCCACCGGCTCTTTCGTCCCTTTATCGCGAGCCTGGCAGGTGTAGTGCGCGAACTCCGCCGAGCGGTCCTCCCCCAGCAGTCCGATGGCGTCGGCCCGGCACTGCCGGCAGTGGCGCATCTGGCGGATGTCCACCTCGCACAGGTCCTGCAGCTCCCGGCGCTGCTTGGCTGTCGGCGCCGGCACGTTCTCGAACTTCGTGCCCGGCACGGGGATGAGCGGCAGGATGTTGATGATGTACGCCCCCAGCTCCTTCGCCCTCTTCGCCACCGCCGGGAGGTGATCGGCGTTGATCCCCGGTATGAGCACCGAGTTCACCTTGACCAGCATGCCCGCCTCCGCCGCCTTCCGGATCCCCTCCTGCTGGTTCCTCAGCAGGATCTCCGCCGCCTCGGTCCCCCGGTAGTTCTTCCCTTCGTAGTGGACGAAGTCGTAGACCTTCGCCCCTACCTCCGGATCGATGGCGTTCATGGTGACGGTGATGAACTTGACGTTCAGCGCTTTCAGGCGTTCGACGTTCTTCGGGAGGTTGAGGCCGTTGGTGCTGAGGCACAGGGTCATCTCCGGGAACTCCTTCCCCACCAGCTCGAGGGTGCGGAAGGTTTCCTCGTTGGCGAGCGGGTCCCCGGGGCCGGCGATGCCCAGGACCGAGAGGTACGGCACCTTCTCCTTGACGAACCGTACCTTCTCCACCGCCTGCTCCGGAGTGAGGACCTCGGACGTGACGCCGGGACGCGATTCATTGGTGCAGTCGTACCTCCGGTCGCAGAAGTTGCACTGGATGTTGCACTTGGGAGCGATGGGGAGGTGCATGCGGGCGAACTTCCTGTGGGCGCACTCGTTGTAGCAGGGGTGCGTCTCCAGCATCGCCTTCAGGTCCGGTCTCATCTCTTCGGTCATCTCACTCGACCTCACCATGCACCTCGACGGTAATAATCACTGCCCCTGAACCGGGGAGGTCATCGAACGGTCTGGCACGTTCCATTCGCTACTGCGGATCGGCCAGCCTGACGAAGCTCGATCCCTACCACCATGTCCAGGCAGGAGGACCCCGAGCATCCGAGGCGAGCGGGACGGATGCCGCCCGCGACCAGAGATCATGACCGGGGACGAGGGTCGACTCTCGGGCACATCTTCGCTTTCGACCGCCCCCAGGGCCATAAGTTTCATGCCTCCGGTCGGCCTAGTGCATGAGGATGCAGGAAGATACGCAGATGCGCAAGCTCCTGGAGATGATGAACCGCCACGTGCCGTCCAAGCGGGCGTCCCTGGCCGAGCTTCTAAATGCTCCGGAGGCGGAGTACCAGGGCAAGGATGGTGTCCGCTACCGCATCAAGAGGGGCGAGCTGGAGTACCTCGCCGGCATCGTCGACACCTGGGACCGGCCCAAGCTAAAACTGCCGATCATCATCATGACCGACACCGGTTACGAGGCCGGGGCGTGGAAGGTCATGGGCCGGGTGGAGGTTAAGGTGGTCTCCAAGATCGTCGGCCGGGAGCCGGAAGCGGAGGACCAGATGCGGCTGTTCCATCCCCACATGGTCCAGTTGCGGACGGTGCTGCCGACGGCGACCACCACGCTGTTCTCGCCCTGAAACTTCGGCACTTTCGGACCGCTGTCGCAAAGCTTCATGTCCTCTCCGGACGTGGTGTGTCCCATGGCCCATGCTGGCATCACCGACCTTCCTCTGCACAACGGCGCCGCCCCGCGCTGGCTGTTCAACCGGATGGTCAAGCTGGCCCGGGCCATATCCGAGGTGATGCTCATCGAGGTCGGCAGCGAGGAGTACCTCCGCCGCCTGGCCGACCCGTTCTGGTTCCAGGCCTTCTCCTGCGTCCTGGGCTTCGATTGGCATTCCTCGGGCACCACCACGGTCACCTGCGGGGCACTGAAGAAGGCCCTGGAAGGGAGGAAGGACCTGGTGGTGGTCGGCGGCAAGGGGAAAGTGTCGCTTCGAACCCCGGAGGAGATCGCCTTCCACGCCGACCTCAATGATCTCTCGGAGGAGCACCAGGAGCGGCTGGTGTACGTGTCCCGCATGTGCGCCAAGATCGATAACGCGGCGATACAGGACGGGCATCGCCTGTACCACCATGCCCTGGCGTTCGACGACCGGGGCAACTGGACGGTGGTGCAGCAGGGCATGTCCGACCTCAGCGGGTACGCCAGGCGGTACCAGTGGAACTCCGGCTGCGTCCGCACGTTCGTGGAGGAGCCGCACACCGCCATCCTCGGCAGCAGGGTGGACGACGCGCTGGACATGACCGCCGATGTATCGGAGGGATCGAGGAAGGTCGCGGTGGACCTGGTGTGCGACGGGGTGCGGCACATCGAGAAGGACATCCGCCTGGTGGCCAAGGGGCAGAGCACCCTGGACGAGTGGTGCGGGGAGCGCCCGCTGAAACTGCACATGCCTCCCACGGTGAACTGGAAGGCGCTCCGGAAGGCGTACGAGTTCCAGCCTACGGACTACGAGGAGCTGCTGGCCATCAGGGGGGTGGGGCCGTCGGCGGTCCGGGCGCTGGCGCTGACCGGCGAGCTGATCTATGGCGCCGAGCCGTCGTGGCGGGACCCGGTCAAGTTCTCCTTCGCCGTCGGCGGCAAGGACGGCGTCCCCTATCCCGTCGATCGCAGGGGCATGGACCAGGCCATCGACTTCCTGACCCAGGGGGTCGAGGGGGCGAAGATCAAGAAGAAGGAGAAGCTGGAGGCGGTGCAGCGGCTGCGCGCCCTGGTGCCCCCGGACCGTGCCGAGGACCGGGGCAAAGATACTTGATTCCCCTCTCCATCACCGTGATGATGGCCAAGAGAAAGGAGGACGCCACCAAGGGCGAGCTGCTGTACACCGAGACGATACCGAAGAAGCTGCAGCCGCGGAAGATACTCGCAGGCAGCCGGTGGTCCATCTTCGAGAACCTCGGCCGGGTGGCCGAGGCGGGGCTTTTGATCTACATCATCTACCTGCTGACATCGACCGACCTGTCGGTGCAGGCGAACGTCGTCAACATCGCCATAGGGGTCGTGGCCCTAGTGCTCATGGTCTATGTCACCGAGGTTATCAGCCCCCGGGGGCGCCGTATGAGCTACCCCATCAGGGTATGGTCCAAGGGCCTGGAGGTGCACACCTCCTTCCTGGAGGAGGTACGCGGATTCCCTTCGTTCATCCCCCGGGAGAGGATATCCAAGCTCATCGTCAGGAGGATCAGCATCAACATCGCCGGGAAGATGGAGGATATGCCGACCAACCTGAAGCTGCAGCTGTCCAATGGCAAGGTCCTTGACCTCGGTCGGCGGAACTACAATGAGCTGGACAACATGATCCGGCACATGAAGGAAAGGTACGGCGTCTCCGAGTGAGCATCTTTTTCTCCTTTCTCTTATCGTCCGGGCCAGTGTATTCGTTCTTATTCTCCCGTCCATCGCCATGAGCGATGGACAAAAGGCCGCGGGACGGGGCTTATGTCCGTCCCCCTCACGCCTTCTCACCTGATCGTCCTCCGTACAGCGCTGGCGCTGCCATCGAACGGCCGGCGATAAGAATGACCGGCCTCGGTCTCAAAGGCCTGCCCTGTCGGGGCAGTACATGGTCCCCTCCATCTGCTCCCTGGCCGCAAATGCGACCGGGGGCCAGATAAAGGGGTAGAACAACAGATGGCATAATGTCCACCACATAATGCCATAAGTATTGATCAGATCCGAGCGATAGCTCGCTCTATCTGATAGAAAATATAGAATTCTGGAAGATTGATCATATGCAATTCGATTGACTGTTAAGCCGACACTTTCACGACGCGAACGTTAGTAATTGCGGGCTGAACACCTCGGCGAACCTTGGTGCTTACACCCCAATCCTATCAATCTCATCATTTATGAGTGTCCTAAAGATGCCTCTTTTCCGGGGGAGTTTCGAGCTTAGATGCGTTCAGCTCTTATCCCTTATCGCGTGGCTGCTCAGCAGTGCCTTGCCAGACAACTGATGGACTAGAGGCGACGAATCCCTGTTCCTCTCGTACTAAAGGATCCTTCCCGTCAGGCATCAAAACACTTCCACCAAAAAGCAACAAACCTGTCTCACGACGGTCTAAACCCAGCTCACGATCTCCTTTAATAGGCGAACAACCTCACCCTTGGCCGCTGCTGAACGGCCAGGATGGAAAGAACCGACATCTAGGTAGCAAGCTGCCGGGTCGATATGTACTCTTGCCGGCAACGACTCAATTATCCCCGGGGTAACTTTTCTTTCATTTTTGGCACACACCATGGTGGCTCAAATGTACGCTAGAACCGACTTTCGTCTCGCCATCCACTGCTAAGCTGAATGACGTCTG
>JAEILR010000018.1 GCA_016109435.1 Methanomassiliicoccus sp. | reverse complement strand
CCCCCCAGTATTAGGCGAAGGGGTAAAATGCTTAATAGCCAAATACCTGTCCGATAATCATGAGGATCGAGATAGACGGTGAATACTCGGGCATCAAGTTCTCGGCTTCGCACTTCATCCCTGGCCATGCCAAGTGCGGCAGGCTCCATGGGCACAGCTACACCCTTCATCTCGTGCTCTACGGGGAGAAGGCGGAGGACGGAATGGTCATGGACTTCGTCGACCTCAAGAAGGCCCTGAAGAAGATAGTGGACGAGTTCGATCACCGCGTCCTCCTTCCCACGCGTTCTAAGAACGTCATCATCAAGAAGGGACCGGAGGTGGAGGTCATGGTCGGAGGGAAGCGGTACGTCTTCCCGAGCGATGATGTCCTTCTACTGAACATCTCCCAGACCAGCGCCGAGGAACTGTCCGAGCTGATCCTCGCCCGCCTCGTCAAGATCCTGGACTTCCCGCCCAACGTCCGCATCGTGGAAGTGGGACTGGACGAGGAAAGGGGACAGACCGCGTGGGCTAAACGAGAGGTGGCGGATTGAAAAAGACAGTTGTGCTGCTCTCCGGCGGACTTGACTCGACGACCACGCTGGCCTACGCCATCTCCAAGGGGTACGAGGTCGTCCCGCTCACCATAAGCTACGGCCAGAGGCACGCGAGGGAGCTGCGTTCCGCGAAGGCTGTCGCCGAGCATTACGGCATCAAGCAGCACGTCATGACCGATCTGGACCTGAGCTTCCTGACCACCAGCGCGCTCACGTCGAGCAAGGTCGATGTTCCCAAGCGCGGCTCTCTGGACGACATCTCTGAGGAAATCCCGGTGACCTACGTACCGGCCCGCAACATCATCATGCTGAGCATCGCGGCCGGGCTGTGCGAAACGGTCGGCGGAGAGGCCATTTTCATCGGTGCCAATGCGGTCGACTATTCCGGCTATCCGGATTGCCGACCGGAGTTCCTGAAAGCGTTCCAACATGTCTTGGCGGTCGGGACGAAGGCCGGCGTGGAAGGGCGACCGATCCGCGTGGAGGCGCCTATACTATCCATGAGCAAGGCCGAGATCGTGGCACTGGCCAAGAAGCTGGACGCGCCCCTCCACCTCACCTGGTCCTGCTATCAGGGTGGCGAGAAAGCATGCGGCCGCTGCGATTCCTGCCTGCTCAGACTGAAGGGCTTCCATGACGCCGGCCTCGTCGATCCGGTGCCGTACGAGGCATCACCATGAGGATCAGCGAGATCTTCTTCTCCCTGCAGGGGGAGGGGGTGCTCATGGGGACCCCCACCACCTTCGTACGGACCGTGGGATGTAACCTCGACTGCACGTGGTGCGATACGAAATATGCCCGGGAGGGCGGTGAGGAGATGTCCGTGGAGGAGGTCTTCGATCGCGTCGAGCGTCATCCGACGCCGTTCGTCAGCCTGACCGGCGGAGAACCGCTCATCCAGGAGGACATCTACCGCCTGCTGGACCTGCTGCTGGAGAACAACTACCACGTCACCATCGAGACCAACGGCTCCATCCCCCTGGAGCAGATACCTAACTCCGAGGAGATCATGATCTCGATGGACATCAAATGCCCGAGCTCGGCCATGGCCGACCGGAACATGTACGACAACCTGGAGTTCCTCTCTCCCCGGGACCAGGTGAAGTTCGTCATCGCCGACCGGGTGGACTATCTGTTCGCCAGGAAGGTGCTGCGGGAGCACGAGGTCAACGCCCCGGTGGTCATGACCCCAATGGGCGGCACGAAACTCCGGCCGCTGGCGGAGTGGGTCCTGGCGGACAAGCTGATGGTGCGAGTGATGCCGCAAATGCACAAGCTCATCTGGGGCGACCGGCGCGGGGTCTGACCTCCTCGGGGTACGGCATCAAGCCGGAGGTCGATACATCCCGTCCATGGGAAAGAGGGGCCTGCTGGTTCTGATCCTCGCCGTCGCCATGGCAGTGCTGGCGACGGCATCCTGGACCAATATTCCGCCGGCATCGAACACTCCCCCTGTCCTCGGCGAGATGCCTCGGGCCATCACCGTTCCCTGCCGAGCGTCCTCGTTCGATAAAAAAGATTTAATACCGCCCAGCTTTTTATGTGTCTGCCGTGAACAAGACCGGGATAGGTTGCGTCTCTGCCATCAAAGTGGCATTGTTTTTGCGTGAGCATTAGACGCATCGCTTAATCCCCGGCTCCCTGAGGCGATCATCATGTTCGACCAAAGAGCTACAGAGCGATCCAGCTCCACAAGTCCTCACCTGGACAGAAAGAGAGTGTACACCAGCCAGTATAACGCCATGGTCAGGGCGGAAACCCTCCCTGGACGGGTGATGGTGCTCGACACCACCCTTCGCGACGGCGAGCAGACCCCCGGGGTGGCGCTCTCCGCCGACGACAAGGTCCGCATAGCGCAGGCCCTGGACGACATGGGGGTGGACGTCATCGAGGCGGGGTTCCCGGCCGCGTCGTCGGGAGAGCAGGAAGCGGTCCGCAAGATCGCCTCCAGCGTATCGAGGTCCCGAGTATGCGGCCTGGCCCGCTGCAACCGGAAGGACATCGACGTGCTCCTAAACTGCGGTCTTGACTACGTGCACACGTTCATCGCCACTTCTGACATCCATCTCAAGCACAAGCTGAAGATGGACCGCTCCCAGGTGAAGGCCAGAGCGATCGATTCCATCGAGTACGCCAAGTCCCACGGCCTCACCGTGGAGTTCTCCTGCGAGGACGCCACCCGGACGGACCTTGAGTTCCTCAAGGAGATGCACGTCGCCGTCCAGGGCGCGGGGGTGGATAAGATCAACGTGCCGGACACCGTAGGCACCATATCCCCGCCGGCCATGGAGTACCTCATAAAGGAGCTGATGACCGTGACCCGGGTGCCGATCTCGGTCCACTGCCACGACGACTTTGGCCTCGCCGTCGCCAACTCCATCGCCGCGGTCCGCCAGGGAGCGCAGCAGGTGCACGTCACGGTCAACGGGCTGGGCGAAAGGGCGGGCAACGCCGCCCTGGAGGAGACGATCCTCGCGCTCATGGCCTTCTTCGACGTGGAGACGTCGGTGGACACCCGTAAGATCGGCCCCGCCTCCAAGCTCGTCAGCCGGCTGACCGGTTATCCCATCCCCGGCAACAAGGCCATCGTCGGCGCCAACGCCTTCGCCCACGAGTCCGGCATCCACGTGCACGGAGTGCTCGGCGATCCCTCCACCTACGAGGCCTTCGGCCCCGAACTGGTGGGGGTGCAGAGGAACATCGTCATCGGCAAGCACACCGGAGCGCACTCGGTGAAGGAGAAGCTCGGCGAGTACGGCATCGACCTCACCGACGAGCAGGTGGCCCAAATCGTGGACAAGGTCAAGAAGCTCGCCGACAGCGGCAAGGGCGTCGATGACGCCGAGCTGGTAGCGCTCGCGTCCCACATCGTCGGGCAGAGGGAGGCCAAGAACGTCCGCCTCAAGGAGTTCGCGGTGTTCACCGGCATCAACACGACGCCGACGGCGGTGGTGTCCATCGAGGTGAACGGGGAGAAGAAGACCGGGACCTCCATCGGCATCGGGCCGGTCGACGCGGCCATCAACGCTATCAAGTCGGTCATGGGTAATGACATATCCCTGGAGGAATATCGCCTCAGCGCCATCACCGGCGGGAGCGACTCGCTGTGCGAAGTAACCGTAAGGGTGGCGAGGTGCGGCGGGAAGAAGATGATGTCCATTGGCAAGGCGGTCGGAACGGACATCGTGCAGACCAGCGTGGACTCCACCATGGAGGCGCTGGACCGCCTGTACTGCCGCAAGAAGGAGCAATGACGATGACAGGTGCGAAGACCATCTCAGAGAAGATCATGTCCGCCCATTCCGGCACGGACGCCCGGGCCGGCCAGATCGTGGAAGCGGAGATCGATTACGTCATGGCCAACGACGTCACCGCGCCGCTGGCGTTCCAGGAGTTTGAAGCGCTGGAGTGCCCTCCGGTCGCGGAGAAGATCGTGCTGATCCCGGACCACTTCGTTCCCAACAAGGACGTCGCCTCCGCCGAGCAGGCCGCGGAGATGCGCCGGTTCGTGCAGAAGTACTCCCTGCCCAATTACTTCGAGGTCGGTCGAGGCGGAGTATGCCACCAGGTCATGGTCGATGAGGGCTTCGCCGCCCCCGGCCGGCTGATCGTCGGCGCGGACTCGCACACCTGCACCTATGGGGGCATTAACGCGTTCTCCACCGGCATCGGCAGCACCGAGGCCGCGGCGTGCTTCGCCGAGGGCCGCCTGTGGTTCAAGGTGCCGGAAGCGATCAACGTCCAGCTGAATGGCAGCTTCCGCAGGATGGTCTCCGGCAAGGACCTCATCATCAAGATCATCACCGACATAGGGGTGGACGGAGCTAACTACAAGGCCTTCGAGTTCTCCGGGGACATCGCCAACGTTCCGGTCTCCGACCGCCTCACCGTCAGCAACATGGCCATCGAGGCCGGGGGGAAGGCAGGCATATTCCCGTGTGACCACCGCACTGAGGAGTACCTTAGAGGAAGGGTGCGCGGCAGCTACACCCCGGTTTCGGCCGATCGGGGAGCGCGGTACTGGAAGTCGCTCGAGTACGACCTGGGGGAGCTGGACTATATGGTCGCCCTCCCTCACCTGCCGAGCAACGGGAAGCCGGCCTCGGAGGTCGGCGTCCCCATCGACCAGGCGTTCCTGGGCTCGTGCACCAACGGGCGCATCGAGGACCTCCGGGTGGCGGTCAAGATACTGCGGGGCAAGAAGGTGCACCGGGACGTGCGCATGATCGTGGTGCCCGCGTCCACCGAGGTGTACCAGCAGGCCATGGACGAAGGACTGCTGTCCGAGTTCGTGAAGGCCGGAGCGTTCGTCTCCGGGCCGACCTGCGCGGCCTGCCTGGGCGGGCACATGGGCGTTCTGGCCAAGGGGGAGAGGTGCGTGTCGAGCACCAACCGCAACTTCATCGGCCGCATGGGGCACAAGGATTCCGAGGTGTATCTGGCCGGACCGGCGGTGGTGGCGGCCAGCGCGATCGCCGGGCGCATAGTGGCGCCGGAGTGAGGTGATATCATGGACACGTTCAGGGGAAAAGCATGGAGGTTCGGCGATCACGTGGACACCGACCAGATCATACCGGCGGACCGGCTGATCAGCCAGAACAACAACTGCCTGGGGGATTTCCTGTTCGAGAGGGTCCGCCCGGACATGACCAAGAACGTCGGCAGGGGTGACATCATCGTGGCGGGCAAGAACTTCGGGTGCGGCTCCTCCAGAGAGCACGCTCCCCGTTCCATACGCCAGGCGGGCGTGGACTGCGTCATCGCCGAGAGCTTCGCCCGCATCTTCTACCGCAACTCGATCAACATCGGCCTGGTGCTCGTGGAGTGCAAGGTCGAGGCGGAGGAGGGGGACGTGCTGTCGGTGGACGTCGACCGGGGAACGGTCAGGAACGAGAGCAGCGGGAAGGAGTGGACCTTCCCGGAGTATCCCCAGTACGTCAAGGACCTCATCAGCTCGGGCGGCCTGATGGCCCGCATCAAGGAGGCCAAGCGATGTACAAGATAGCCGTGGCCCCCGGGGACGGCATAGGCAAGGAGGTCATCGCCGAAGGGATCAAGGTGCTGGAGGCGGTGGCCGAGATCGAGAGCCTGAACCTGCAGCTGGAATACCTGGACCTGGGCTCCGACCGCTATCTGCGGACCGGGGAGCTGCTCACCGAAGAGGACGTCGAGATCATCAGGAAGCACCAGGCGGTGTACTTCGGCGCGATCGGCGATCCGCGCGTGGCCCCCGGCGTGCTGGAGAAAGGCATCCTCATCGCCATGCGGACCACCTTCGACCAGTACGTCAACATGCGACCGTCCAAGGCCTGGCATCCGTACACTCCGCTCAAGGAGGAGAAGAAGTTCGACATCCTGTTCCTCAGGGAGAACACCGAGGACATGTACATGGGCGCCGGAGGCGTTCTCCACGGAAAGACGTCATCGGTGGACATGAGGCTGAGGAGGGAGCTGTACACCATGGACCTGAAGGTTTCCGGCACCTCCACCGCCGACGACGATTACGCGTTCGAGGTGGGCATGATGTCCCGCCGGGGCATCGAGCGGTTCGCCGACTACTGCTTCGAGACTGCCAAGAGGATGGGGAAGGACAAGATCACCGCCGTGGACAAGGCCAACGTCTGCACCTCCCTTTACGGCCTGTGGCGGGAGGTGTTCGACGCGCGGTCCAAGCATCACGGCATCGCGGTCGAGTACATGTACGTGGATGCCATGGCCATGGCCCTGGTGCGGGCGCCGGAGCGGTTCGGCATCGTGGCCTGCCCCAACATGTTCGGAGACATCCTGACCGACCTGGGGGCGGAGATCATGGGGGGGCTGGGCGTTGCGGCGTCAGGGAACATCAACCCCAACGGGGTCAGCATGTTCGAGCCGGTGCACGGCTCCGCCCCGGACATCGCCGGAAAGGGAAAGGCGAACCCCATCGCCGCGGTCCTGGCGGGCAAGATGATGATCGATCAGCTTGGCCGTCCGGACCTCGGGAAGATGATCGAGTGGTCGGTCAAGATGGCGATGAGGCACCGCATGGTCACCGCGGACATGGGAGGGAGCCTCAGCACCAAGGAGGCCGGGGACGCCATCGCCGAACTGGTGCGCTCGACGAGGTAGTCCTCCGAGGTCCCCCGGCCGCGTCCCTCCCGGCGGCCTCACAGCAGGGTCTGGACGAGCTTTTCCTTCTTTCCCAGGTGCTCCCCTATCTTCCCGCTCTCCTCCGTGAACTTGTCCAGGTCGTAGTTCTGGGCATGGATCATGGCGCTCCATCTCGATGTGAAGCTGGCCATGAAGCTCAGTTCCGAAAGCTCCTCTTCCGTGGCCCCGTATCCCTTGGCCATGTTCAGGTGCATGGCCTGACAGTACGGGCACTTGAGGTTGGCGGCGATGGCCAGCCCGATCATCTCCCGGTACTTGGCGGGGATGACCGACTCCCCGAACTGGTACTTCTTCATCAGGCCCCAGTCGTTGACCAGCACGTCCTCGGGTAGAGCTTTCATGAAGCCGGGTACGATGCCCATGGTCTCCTTGATATCGTCCAGAGTGTCTTGGTAGGCGCTCATGTCAGTACACCGGACTAATCATTGTCCAATCCTGAACGATAAAAGTACTGGCGGCCTTCTGGCCGCCAGTGTGGAAGACCGGTGGCCCGTCCCCGCCTAGCGCCTGTGCTCGATCTCCTCGGCCAGCTGTATGGCGAAGTCGTCGAACTTGACGCCGTACCGGGGAGCCTTGGTCCCGTGCCGCCTTATGGCCAGGGTGTCGTTCTGCTCCTCCTTGTCCCCGATCACGATGATGTACGGTATCTTCTGCAGCTCGGCGTCCCTGATCTTCCCCTCCACCGTCCCGTAGCTCAGGTCCAGCTCCACCCGGTAGCCCAGGTCGAACAGCCGGTCGTGGACCGCCTGGGCGGTCTTGGCGTTGTCGTCCTTGAAGGAGATCACCCGCAGCTGGACCGGAGCGAGCCACAGCGGCAGGTTGCCGTTGAGGTGTTCCAGCAGGATGCCCATGAACCGCTCCAGGGAGCCGTATACGGTGCGGTGCAGCATGATCGGCCGGTGCATCTTCCCGTCGTCACCGGCGTACTCCAGCTGGAACCGCTCGGGCATCTGGAAGTCCAGCTGGATGGTAGCGGTCTGCCACTCCCGGCCTAAGGAGTCCTTGATCTTGAAGTCGATCTTGGGACCGTAGAACGCGCCGTCCCCGGCGTTGACCTCGTACTTTACCTTCCGCTCATCGAGGGCCTTGCGCAGCGCCTCTTCCGCCCGCTCCCACAGCGCCGGGTCGCCCATGGCGTTATCCGGCCTGGTCGACAGCTCCATGCGGTACTGGAACCCGAACAGCTTGTAGAAGCGGTCGACCAGGGCCATCACCCCCACGATCTCCGATTCCAGGGATTCCTCGGTGCAGTAGATGTGGGCGTCGTCCTGGGTGAACTGGATGACCCTGAACAGGCCGGACAGGACGCCGGACAACTCTACGCGGTGGACGTCGCCATACTCCAGCACCCTCAGGGGCAGTTCACGGTAGCTGCGATCCCTGCTCTTGAACACCAGGATGCCGCCGGGGCAGTTCATCGGCTTCACCGCGAACTGGCGGTCGTCGTAGTTGGTGAGAAAGATGTTATCCTTGTAGTGGCCCCAGTGCCCGGAGACCTTCCACAGGATGTCGCTCATGACCTGGGGGGTTCTGATCTCGCGATACCCCGCACGGCGATGCTCCTCCCGGGACATCTCGATCAGAGCGTTCCTTATGGCCATGCCCTTGGGGTGCCAGAACACCATGCCCGGGGCGACGTCGTAGAAGCTGAACAGGTCCAGCTTCTGCCCCAGGATGCGGTGGTCGTTGTCCTTCAGGTCGCCCTTGCTCAGCCTGGTCTTGGATATCTGCCTTAGCAGCGCGGCCGGATCGATGTCCTCGACCTCAGCCTTCTTACCGGCTATCCTGATCTCTCGGGACAGTTCCGAAAGCGGATGCCCCTTGCAGCTCATCTTGAACGCCTTGTACCATCCGAAAGGCGCCCGGTGGACCTCCAGCCCCGCCCCCTGGAGCATGGCCTCCATGGTGCGGAGCATCTTCTTTCCCACGTCCGGGGAGGACAGGGAAGAGGATAGGTGAGCGTATGGATACAACACGATCCTCTCCGCCTTCACCTTCTTGGCCACGTCCAGGAGGTCGTCGGTGGCCTTCCGGGCCACCGCCTCAGGGTTCTCCTCGTCCTGCTTCTCCACGCTGATGAAATCGATCAGGACCTCCTCCCAGCGCCCCTGCTTCTGCTCCTCGGTGATCTGCTCGGCGACGGGGGTGGACTTCTTGACAGTGTACTCCAGATAATCAGAATGAATGTAAAGGGTCTTCATCAGGCGGTCGTAACACTTGTCCTGTATTTTAGGGTTCTGAGAATAGTGCTGGCTGCCAGTGATGACTGCCTGGAGGGGACGAACGACCCGTCCCAAATTTATAAATCGCACGACCCGAATGACGGCCTGGTTTTCAATGAGTTCCCGATCTTCCAGCCCAGCCCAGAAGCGGCAGAGGACCATGCTTTTGGCGGTGGTCCTCGTGATCGTGCTGATCGCGTCTTCGGTCGGTGCTTTCGTTCTCCTCGACCAGGGAAAGACGGTGAAGACCGGCGACCTGGTCAGGGTCGACTACATCGGCAAGCTTCCGGACGGCAGGGTGTTCGACACCTCGATGCACTCGGTGGCCGTGGACAACGACACCTACCCCAAGTCCCTGTTCTTCACCTACCGCGGCAGTGAGGCCAAGTACTCCACCCTGAACTTCACCGTGGGGGCCGGGGCCATGATCGACGGTTTCGAGACCGGGGTCCAGGGGATGAAGGTCGGAGAGACCAAGACCATCGTCATCCCGCCCGAGGATGGATACGGGGACGAGGACCCCACGAAGCTGGTCACCCTCAACCTCACCGAGACCATACCGTTCCAGCAGACCCTGACGGTGGACGCTTTCAGGAGCGTGTACGGCACCAACCCGGTCAGGTTCAATACCTATACCAACCCCACCTACGGCTGGGACGTGTACGTCACGTTCCTGGACTCATCCAATGTGATCCTGCAGAACAAGATCCCCGCCGAGGGGGCGACCTATCGCGCGTATGCCTCGTCCAGCGATGCCAGCTATGGGTGGCAGATCGCCGCCGAGTACGACCAGAACATGACCAACATCATCGTCCACCATCAACTGGACGCGTCCAGCGCGATGACCGTTAAGGGATACCAGGGAAACGCCAGGTTGTACGTGCAGAGCGTTGACGAGGCGGCGGGAACGGCCGTGCTGAACAAGAACCTTGAGGTCGTGGGCAAGGACCTGACGTTCATCATCACCGTGGTATCCATCGGATGAAAGCCCTAGGTTAGAACGGGGCCGCCCGGCCTCCCCTTCCCATGGTCTTCTTTTGGGACCATACCGCCGCGATATGACTGGCCGCGCCGGTGAGCAGGCCGGCGATGACATCGAGGGGCCAGTGCACCCCAAGGTACAGCACCGCCGCCGCGGTCGAGGCCAGGGTGGCGAGGAGCACCGGCCCCGCTCCCTTCAGGCCCCACATCGACAGGCACATGACCGTGACCACCGCCACATGGACGCTGGGAAGGCCGTTCCCCCGGGAGTGGAGGTCACCGGACAGCGGTCCCCAGAACGGGTCGGAGTACAGAAGGGGAGCAACGCCGGAGAGGGGGTCGAGCCCCGGCCTCACCGAGCCGATGAGGGCGTGGGAGGCCAGGGCGATGGAGTAGGTGAACAGGAGGGCGAGAGCGTACGTCCGGAACCGGTCCCCATTCCAGGCCAGCAGGAGGAGGGGGACCGTGACCAGCAGGAAGATAAAGAGAAGGACATAGATGACCGCGAAGAAGGGCACCCCCGGTCCGGGCGGGATCGCGTTTTGAAGTGCGATCAGGAACGGCTCCGAGACCCTCGCCGAGGCAGGCACGGTCAGCAGCGGTCGAACTCCTCCGATGATTGCGGCGATCGCTCTCTCCCCGACCGCCACGACCAGAAGGAGGCCGACCGCCCAGGCGTTCTCCCTGACCCCCCGGACCAGGGATCGGAGGGGGTCCCTGCCGATAAGCAGCATGGAGGTGACTAGGGCCGACAGCACCATCAGGGCAGCTATCGACAAGGATAGGGCGTCCATCGCCGCCTACTCCTCGGCCACCCTGCGGTAGGTGTCATCGAGCGCCGTCATCACGTTGGACCAGGAGAACCGCTGGATATGCTCTTTGGCCGCTCGGCCGTAGGCGTGGCGGGAACCGTCGTCCGCCAGAAGCTCGTTGAGCGCGCCAGCCAGCGCAGCGCTGTCCTTGGGCGGGACGAGCAGGCCGCCGTTCCCCACGACCTCCGGCAGGCCGCCGACCTTGGACGCGACCACCGGCTTTCCCCAGGCCATCGCCTCGGCCGCGGCGAGGCCGTAGGACTCGAACAGGGAGGGCATGGTGAACAGGCGGCAGGTGGAGAGAAGCTCTACCTTCCGCTCCTCGCTCACCCGGCCGGTGAACTCCACCTTGTCCGCGACCCCGGACGATCTGGCCTGGCCTTCGAGGCGCCCCTTTTCCGGTCCGTCGCCGACGATGACCAGCTTGCCGTCGACGTTGGCCATCGCCCGTATGAGGTACTTCAATCCCTTGGTGCCGACCAGCCGGCCGACGAACAGGATGTGCTCGCCCTCGGCCCCGGCGGTCGCGGGCAGGTCGATGCCTGGAGGGATGACGTCCAGCTTCTCCGGCGGGAACCCTCTCTTCATCAGGTCGCAGCGGATGAACTCGGTGATGCAGATCACCCTCTTCTTCCGTATGTGGCGGCAGAACAGGGCATCATTGGCCAGGCTCATAACCCTGCCCGCTCCCTGACCCTCGCCGTAGGTGTTATGGAAGGTGAACACCCATTTTCCGCCGTACTCGCGCATGGCCTTGGTGTACGACGGCGCCCATCGGTAGTGGAAGTCGACCACGTCCGGGGAGAGGCGTTCGAGGGCTTCCAGCACTCCGGGCGTGGACACGTACGGCGGGTTGTAGATCTCGGTGAAACGGGAGGGCAGGCGGACGATGCGGTATCCGTCCCTCTCCTCCTCCGCCGGGGCACCTGGCAGTTGGGAGGTGAGGACGATCATCTCATGCTTCCCCGACAGCCCCCTGGCGGTCTCGTGGAGCCGGTGCTCGATCCCTCCCATGTAGGGATAGTGGTACGGATTAAGCTGCACGATTCGCATAATCGCATTTCCTCTTGCGCACCAGGGAAACGATGAAGCTGGCCGCGATGATCCCGATCACCATGACCAGGGTGGCGACCTGGGCGGTCCCCTGGGAGAAGTACGCCAGGAAGAACCCGCTTAGCGCGATGATGATCCCGTACTTCGCCAGCCCTCCCACCAGGACATATATCATCGACTTGCGAAGGTCCCATCTGGACAGGGCGATGAAGGCGCCTAGGAAAGGAAGGATGGGAGCGACCCTGTTCAGCAGGATCATCCGCTCGTCGGGGACCAGCAGGAAGTCGCAGTACTTGTTCACGCCCCTCGATACCCTCTCCCGGAACTTACCCAGCAGGCCCTTCTTGACGATCATGTAGAGCGTGAGCACGCCCACGACCTCCGCCACCGCGATGGTGATGAGCATGGCCACGGCGTAGCCGACCAGGAACATGGTGGATCCGGTGTCCTGTGAGATGAACACCAGGACCACGAACAGCTCCGGAAGGGTAGGAAAGATGATGGCATCGATGTAGAACAGCAGGAAGATGAAAATCAGGCCGCCCCAGGGACCCAGGGGTAGGAAGAAATCGAACAGCATCGTTCCCACATCGGCCATGACGCCAAGTAACAAGAACCTACTTAGAATAGTTTTCCGCTCAGCACCATCTTCTTGCGTCTGATGGCATAGCCATACAGGTCGACGAGCTTCTGCACGCTGGTCTCAACGGAATAGCCTACGGCATGCCTTCTGGCCGTCCACCGTATCTCGTTGGAGTGGTCCAAGGCGTTCCTCATGGCCTCGGCGCAGGAGGCGGGGTCGTCCTCGAACAGGTAACCGTTCTCCCCCTTGCGGATAAGCTCCCTGATCGCCCGATAGTTGATGCCGGCCACCGGCTTCCCCGAGGCCATGGCCTCCAGTCCTACCAGGCCCTGGGTCTCGAATTTCGAGGCGATGACCGACGCATCGCACGCCGCGTACACCTGAGGGAGAAGGTCGTCCGAGATGAACCCGGTGAATATCACCTTGTCATCCAGTCCCTCGTCCGAGACCATCTGCTGATAATGCATCTTGGCCGGTCCCTCGCCGACGATCATCAGGCGGGCCCGGGGGTCCGAGGCGGAAAGCTCACCGAACCCCTTGATGACCAGATCGAGGTTCTTCTCCCAGGCTATCCGTCCGACGTGCAATAGGACCTTCTCACCGTCAAGGCCGTACTGCTGCCTGATGGCCGTTCCGTCGATGTCCGGGCGGAACCGCTGGCAGTCCACCCCCGTGGGTATGACCTCCACCCGATGCATCGCCGGGGCATAGGCCAGAAGCTCGGACTTGATGGCCGCGGTGGGGGCTATCACCGAATCGGCCCTCTCCAGCAACTGCTTGAGATAGACCCAGAACAGGCGGTTGGTGATCCACTCGGGGATCGCCACGGGAGCGTAGTACTTGGCCGCGTCGGTCACCATGGTGTGGAAGGAGACCACCACCGGCAGTTCCAGGGTCCGGGCGGCGAACATCGAGCGGACGCCCATGAACAGCAGCCCGTGGGTGTGGATCACGTCCACGTTAAGGTCCCTCAGGATCTCGCACTTATTGGTGGGGAAGGGAGCGACGCTGTAGCCGGGATACTTGCTGTAGCTCACCGAGCGGAAGTAGTAGACCCCCTTCTCCCGCTCCCCGTTGCACGGAGCGGGGGCGAAGACCAGGACCTCGTGGCCCAGCTTCTCCAGCTGGGACTTGGTAAGGAGGATCGAAGTGACCACCCCGTCGCGTGCTGGTAGGTAGCTGTCGGTGAACATCGCTATTCGCATGGTGCATCCTCAGCCCAGGATCCTTCTCAGATCGGTCAGCAGCTCCTCCGGGGATGCCGCCAGCAACCTTATCAGGGACCCTTTCACCGGTGCGCCCCGGTGGAACATGGCATCAGGGACAAATCCGAGGGGCATTATAGCATCTTCCTTCAACGTCGCCCTTTTGTCCGACACCCCGCGCCTCCGCCTGATCACCTCGATGCTCAGGCCCGCCCTCCTCACCGCCCTGGCGTTCTCCTCGGTGAAGCGGAGATCGACGGCCGCTCTCTGGCTTCCGTCCGACCGCATCACCGACAGGACCGCCTCGCCGAGATCGGAGGCGGCACCGAACGCCGGGCAGCCGGGAGAGAGGTGCTCCCGACCGTCCAGGAAGGGCTCCAGCCCGCACACGTCGTCCGTACTTCGGGCCTCTGGAAGGGCGAAGACCATCCTGAGCCCGGTGTCCGGCCGCCACTCCATCGGCAGCTCCTCGGCCATCTGGCGCGAGACGGCCCGCAGTCGGCAGGCCACCTGGTACCGGAGAGCGTCACGCATCCGGGCGGCCAGGGGTTCCACCACCGGGACGCCGCGGCCGACCTCATGGCGGGAGGCGATGGCCTCGTCGATCGCCTCCTTGGCCTTCAGCGCGCTCTCCCACACCCCCGCTCCCTTGGCCAGGTTGGAGGTCAGGTACGAGGAGAGGATGCAGCCCCCGCCATGCCCCCGGAGATCGACCCGGGGGACCGCCACCTGCAGGAACTTGCCGTCGTAGTAGATGGTGTCCACGCAGACCTCGGAATCGAGGTGGCCGCCCTTGAGCATTACCGCTTTTGCCCCCAGGTCCGAGAGGTCCCGGCAGGCATGCCGCACGGTGGCCTCATCGAACACCGGATATCCGACCAGGGCCTCGGCCTCCGGGACGTTGGGCGTGACGATGGTCGCCAGGGGGATCAGGCGGTCCCGCAGGGCGCTGACCAGATCGTCGCGGTTCAGCGCGTCCCCCACCCCCGCCACCATGACCGGATCGACCACCAGGGGGATGTCCTCGGAGGAGAGCCGCCCGGCCACGGCCGATGCGATGTCGGCGGAGTACAGCATGCCGGTCTTGACCGCGGACACCCGGGCATCCTCCAGCACCGCGTCGATCTGGGCCACTACCTCCCGTGGATGAAGGGGGAATATCCCCGCCACCCGGGTGGTGTTCTGGGCGGTGACCGCGGTGATGGCCACGGCCGCATGGACCCCCTGGGAGGCCATGGCCTTGATGTCGGCCTCGATACCCGCCCCCCCTATCGAATCCGAGCCAGCTATGGTCAGCGCAACGAGCACGCCCTACAATCCCCATCGACCGATATATACTCCTATGTCCGACCGGGCCCGCTGGAGCGGAGAGACCTATTGCTGAAGGACAACTGGCCTCGGGATGTTGAGAACACCGACGAACGAAAATTAGGCAAGCACAACAGGATGATGCGGGGGGTCGATCGGATTGGGTGTGGGGCTCGGCGACTCAGCCCCACGTAGGCAAAATATATATACTGACCTTTCTTTCAAAACGGTCGATGAAGGCGACCAGCGGGCATTTCATCTTCCCTGAGGATTTCCAGTACAGCGACCTAACTGAATCGTTCCCTGAGATCCTCAAGATGTTCTTGGAAGAAACCAGCCAGATGCCTGATGACGATGACGTTCTGCAGATGTTCATCTTCATCAATCAGCAGGCCCTTCAGAAGAACGAGAAGCCGGAAGGCTACAACCGGAAGGGACGAATGAGGATGGTGTTCCCCCTCGGCAGCAAGCAGTTCTACCTCAAGTCCAACATCGCCGGGAGCGAGGTCGTCCGCCTGAGCGAGAAGGTCAGCAAGCTTCTTACCAAGGGCGGGGTGAAGCATACGCTTCAGTGGAACGCGCTCGGCTCCGACGCGAAGTGAGAGCGTTCTCTCTTATGGTCCGGCGTCCGGCTCATGATTGTCCACATCGTTCTGAGATGGCCGAGGACGCGGCGTGGAGCCGACGGACCGGTCCGTTCCCGCGACGTCACTCCATCAATCGCTCGAACGCCCGGTCCAGGCGTTCCCGCTCCCCGGCGATGAACTCTCCTTGCTTCCGCAGGACCGTCTCCCCCTCGCCGAACTGGACCGGGATGATCTCCGGTGACGTTCCGCCCAGCGAGGTGCGGCGCCGCACGCATTGCTCGATCGGCAGGACCTCGAACACGTCCGCCTCGATGAGATCGCTGAACGGCCTCAGCTCCTCCAGGGACAGTTCCTCCAGCCGCTTGCCGCGTTCGATGCAGTACCGCACCGCCGCTCCCACCGCCTCGTGGGCCCGGCGGAACGGAAGCCCCTTGACCACCAGGTAATCGGCGAGATCGGTGGCGTTGAGGAAACCGTCCCGGGTGGCGGCGAGCATCCGGGCGCGGTTGAACTTCGCGGTCGAGATCATGGCCGCGGCCAGGCGTAGGCAGGAAACGGTGCGGTCGTGAGCGGCGAACAGGGCGGCCTTGTCCTCCTGGAGATCACGGTTGTAGGTGAGGGGCAGCGACTTCAGCGTGCACAGGACGTTCATGAGGTCGCCGATGGTCGCGCCGGTCCGTCCCCTGGTCAGCTCGGCGACGTCGGGGTTTTTCTTCTGGGGCATGATGCTGGAGCCGGTGGAGTACGCGTCGTCCATTTCCAGGAATCCGAACTCAGGGGAGGACCAGTACACCAGCTCCTCGCACAGCGATGACAGGTGCACCGCGGTCAGCGCGGCGGCGAAGAGGTGCTCGGCCACGAAGTCGCGGTCGCTGACCCCGTCCATGGAGTTGGCGCACGGGGCCCCGAACCCCAGCAGCTGGGCGGTGTAGAGGCGGTCGATGTTGTAAGTGGTCCCGGCCATGGCGGCCGAGCCCAGGGGCGAAACGTTAGTGCGGCGGTAGCAGTCGGCGAACCTCTCGGCGTCCCGCTGCAGCCGGAAGAAGTGGGCCATGAGGTGGTGCCCCAGGGTGACGGGCTGAGCGTGCTGCACGTGGGTGAACCCGGGAAGGATGACGTCCACGTTCTCCGACGCCCGGGCCATCAGCGCCCGCTCCAGGTCCATGATCGCCCCGGCGGTCTCCAGGATGGCATCGCGCTGCCACATCCTGACGTCGGTGGCCACCTGGTCGTTGCGCGAACGCCCGGTGTGCAGGCGGGCGCCGGCATCCCTCATCATGTCGGTGAGGGCGAACTCGATGTTGGAATGGATGTCCTCGAGGCGTTCCTGAACGGCGAAGGTCCCCTCATCGATCTGGGACATGATCCTCCGCAGGCCGTTCTCGATGCTCTCCCCGTCCCCCGGGGAGATGATGCCCTGGCGGGACAGCATCTTCACGTGGGCCAGCGAGCCGAGCACGTCGTAGCGTGCCAGCCGGCGGTCGACCTCCAGCGAGGAGGTGAACGCCAGGGTGCTGTCCGCCGCGCCCTGGCTGAACCGTCCGGACCACAGCGTCTTCCTCTCTCCGTCCATCAAAGCTCACCCGCGTGCATCATATCGCTCACTTCCAGAAACGTCAAAGGATAAAAAAGGGATTGCCGAAGGGGTTTGGGGCGGCTCAGGTGGCCTTCTTGCGGGGGGCCTTCTTCGGCGCGGCCTTGGCCGGCTCCTGGTCCACGACCTTCATCTTGGCCTTGTGGGCGGCGGCGACCGTCCTCAGGGGCAGACCCCAGACATAGATGAAGCCCTTGGCCGAGGTGTGGTCGAACTCGTCGCCCGCGGCGTAGGTGGCCAGTCCCTCGTCGTACAGCGAGTACGGGGATTCCCGGCCGACGACCTCCACGTTCCCCTTGTACAGCTTGACCCGCACCATGCCGGTCACGTACTTCTGGGTGCTCTCGACGAACGCGTCCAGGGCCTCCCTCAGGGGGGAGAACCACAGGCCATCGTAGGCCAGCTCGGAGAAGCGCTGCTCCACTCCCCGCTTGTACGACAGCACGTCCCGGGTGAGGACCATGCTCTCCATGGCCTGATGCGCCTTGATCAGGGTGACCGCGGCGGGGCACTCGTAGGTCTCGCGGGACTTGATGCCCACCAGGCGGTCCTCCACGTGGTCGATCCGACCGACGCCGTTCTCGCCGGCCAGCTTGTTGAGCTTCATGATAAGCTCGACCGGCGGGAGCCGGCGGCCGTCGACCGACACCGGCACGCCCTTATCGAAGGCGATGTCCACGTAGGTGGGCTTGTTCGGGGCCTTCAGCGGGGAGACGGTCCACTCGTGGGCGTCCTCGGGCGGTTCCTTGGAAGCGTCCTCGATGACCCCGCACTCGCAGCTCCGTCCCCACAGGTTCTCGTCGGTGGAGTAGGGACAGGACTTCTTGACCGGGATGGGGATATCGTTCTTCTTGGCGTAGTCGATCTCCTCCTCCCGGGTCATGACCCATTCCCTCATGGGGGCGATGATCCCAAGGTTGGGGGCGAGGGCCGCGATGCTGACGTCGAAGCGGACCTGGTCATTGCCCTTGGCGGTGCAGCCGTGGGCGATGTAGTCCGCGCCCTCCTTCTTGGCGACGTCGACCAGCAGCTTGGCGATGAGCGGGCGGGCGATGGCGGTGGAGAGAGGATAGGCCCCCTGGTACATGGCGTTGGCCTTAAGGGACGGCCACACATATTCCTCGGCGAACTCCTCGCGGGCGTCCAGGGCGTAGGCGGCGATCGCCCCGATGCCCTTGGCCCGGTCGATGTTCTTCTCCATGTCCCCGGGCTGCCCCACGTCGATGGACACGGCCACCACGTCGAGGTCATAGTTGTCCTGGAGCCAGCGGATAGCGACCGAGGTATCTAGACCTCCGGAGTACGCCAGCACCACCTTCTTCCTGCCAGACCTGGGAACGCTATCTTTCTTCTTGGTAACCATTAGGATCGGGACCGTCCACAATTACCGAAATATAAAGGGTTGATGAGCGAACTCCGACAAACCGACCCCCTCGCGTCTGCTCCGGGACATGCCGGAAATGCACGATGCCAGATAGTCCCTTCTGCAACAGCCGGGGGACCGAATGTCCCATTTGGGTCGTCATCCTTAATATTGACACCTTTTTATCAACAGCTCTCCAACGGGAGACGAGGAAATCTGTAATGATCAGGGCAGCGGTGATAGGCGGCTCCGGTTACACCGGCGGCGAACTGGCGCGTATTCTGTGCAGGCATCCCCAGATCGAGCTGGCGGCGATGACCTCGAGGCAGAACGCGGGGACCCCGGTGTCCAAGGTCCTGCCGGCCCTGAGGGGATTCACCGACCTCTCCTTCGAAGCGCAACTGCAGACCGACGTGGACCTCGCCTTCCTGGCCACCCCCCATGGGGCGTCCATGGACCTCGCTCCCGAGCTTCTGTCCAGGGGCATCAAGGTGGTCGACCTCAGCGGCGATTACCGCCTGCGCGACGCGGCCATGTACGAGAAGTGGTACGGGCATCCGCACCGGGACCTCGACGGGCTGTCCAGGGCGGTGTACGGAATGGCCGAGCTGTTCCGGGAGGACATCGCCGGGGCCGACTTGGTGGCCAATCCGGGATGCTACCCCACGTGCTCGGTGCTGTCCCTCGCCCCGCTGATGGCCAGCGGCCTGGTGGACGGCAAGGTCATCATCGATGCCAAGAGCGGCACCTCCGGCGCGGGCATCGAGCCCACTCGGGCCACGCATCACTCCACCTGCGGCGCGTCCATCACCCCCTACAAGGTGGTCGGTCATCGCCACACTCCCGAGATCAGGATGGCCCTGGAGACGGTCTCCGGGACCGACGTCGGAGTGGTGTTCACCCCTCATCTGCTGCCGATCGTGCGGGGGATGCTCACCACCAGCTATGTTGTGTTGAAAAAGGATAAGAACAAGGACGAGTTGCAGGCGCTCTACGACGAATATTATGCCGGCCGCAGGTTCGTCCGGCTGACCCCCGTTCCGTCGATACCTTCCACCGTCGGCTCGAACTTCGCCGAGGTGGGCATCGAGACCGCGGACATGGGCACCGTCGTGGTCATGGGCGCACTGGACAACCTGGTCAAAGGCGCGGCAGGTCAGGCGATACAGAACGCGAACATCGTGTTCAAACTCGATGAGACCGTAGGTCTCGATTTCCCCGGACTAGGAGTGTAGGAGATGAACATCATAGACGGCGGGGTCACCACCCCCAAGGGCTTCAAGGCGACGGGCGTTCACTGCGGCATAAAGAAGGAGAGGCTGGACCTGGCGATGATATATTCGGACAGGCCGGCGATAGCTGCCTGCGCCTATACTCAGAACAAGATGCGGGCGGCCCCCGTCGAGCTCATGATCCAGCGCCACAGCGAGAAGCTTCAGGGCTTCATCGTCAACAGCGGCAACGCCAACGCCATCACCGGGCCCCAGGGGATGAAGGACGCCATCACCATGTCCGACACCGCGGCCAAGGCGTTGGGGGTACGGCCCGAGCTGGTGGGCGTGGCGTCCACCGGGGTCATCGGCCGGTTCCTTCCCATGGACAAGCTCGTTCCGGGGATCGAGAGGATCGCCACCGAGCTGGGGCAGGGGCGGGAGTACGACCACCGCGCCAACATGGCCATACTCACCACCGACAAGACCATCAAGGAGGCGGCCTGCCAGGTCACCCTCAAGGACGGTACCGTTATCACCATCGCCGGAATGGCCAAGGGCTCCGGGATGATCTCCCCGTCCATGAAGACCAAGCACGCCACCACCCTCAGCTTCATCACCACCGACGCCGTGCTCACCAAGCCCCCGGAATGGAAGTGGCAGGAGACCATCAACAAGAGCTTCAACATGATCAACGTCGACGGCGATCAGAGCACCAACGACATCTCGGTGCTCATGGCCAACGGCGCAGCGGGGGGCAGGCCGGTGGACGACAACCACGACTTCTGGAACGGGGTGCTGTACGTGCTGCAGTCCCTGGCCAAGCAGGTGGTGCTGGACGGCGAGGGGGCCACCAAGCTCATCGAGCTGAAGGTCACCGGGGCCAAGACCGACCGGGAGGCCAGGACCGCCGGCAGGTGGATCATCTCCTCCAGTTTGGTGAAGACCGCGATATTCGGGGCGGACCCCAACTTCGGCAGGGTGCTCGCGGCGCTGGGCAACTCCGGCAGCGAGTTCGATCTGAACAAGTTGCGGCTGACCATCGGCAGCAACGGCGAGGAGGTCGTCCTGTTCGAGGGCGGCGTGCCCCTGGTGAAGCCCTGTTCGGAGGCCGAGGTCCGGGCCAGGAAGCTCCTGTCCGATCACAACATCGCCATGCATCTCGAGCTCGGCGTCGGGAACGGCCAGGCCGAGGCATGGGGCTGCGATCTCACCTACGAGTACGTGAAGATCAACGCCGAGTACACCACCTAGGGATGATGATGGCCGATGTCAGCGCCGGCCGGCGCATCCTGATCAAGTTCGGCGGCAACGCCCTCAGCGGAGAGGGCGACCTCGGACGGTTCGCCGAGGACATCGCCTCGCTCATCTCCTCCGGCATCCGGCCGGTCCTCGTGCACGGCGGCGGACCGGAGATATCCCAGGAGATGGAGAGGCGGGGGCTGCGGGTCAAGAAGGTCTCCGGGCTCAGGGTGACCGATGATGCCGCCCTGCAGGTCGCCGCCGAGGTACTGGAGCGCATCAACGGGCAGATCGTCGAAGCTCTCGCCCGCGCGGGGGTCACCGCCCAAGGCATGTCCGGCTGCGAGGGCGGCACGGTCATCGCCGATAGGATGGCCCCGGTCCGGACCGTCGACGATCATGGGAACGAGGTGCTGGTGGACCTTGACAGGGTCGGCGAGGTCTCCGGCGTCAACGGCGGCCATCTGGAGTCGCTGATCTCATCGGGCACCGTCCCGGTCATCTATCCCATCTGCGCCGACCGCCAGGGCAGAGAGTACAACGTCAACGCCGACACCGTGGCCGCGCACGTCGGCCGGGCGGTGGGGGCTAAGGAGATGGCGCTGGTGACGGACGTGCCCGGCATCCTGAAGAGCGGGTCGGTGATCCGTTCGGCCAGTCTGGCCGACATCGACCGCCTAATAGCCGACGGCACGATCACCGGAGGGATGGTCCCCAAGGTCGAGGCCTGCCGCACCGCCCTGCTCAACGGGGCGGAGATCGTGTACATGCTTAACGGCAAGGAACAACATTCCCTGGTCAGGAAGCTCCTGAAGGGCGAGAACATCGGCACCCGGATCACGGCGGTATGAACATGAACATCGACAAGGTGAGGGAACTGGACCACCGGTTCCTATTCCAGAACTATGGGCGTCAGGACATCTGTTTCGATCACGGCGAGAGGGAATTCCTCTACGACCTATCGGGACGGAGATTCCTAGACCTGGTCGCCGGTATCGCGGTGAACTCGCTGGGCTATTCCCACCCGGCCATCGTGAGGGCGGTGTGCGAGCAGGCCGGCCGGCTGATGCACGTTTCCAATCTCTATCTCATCAAGGAGCAGGCCGAGGCCGCGGAGGCCCTGGCCAGCATCGCCCCTCCTCCCCTGGAGGCGTCGATGTTCTGCAACAGCGGGGCGGAGGCCAACGAGGCCGCCCTCAAGCTGGCGGTCAAGGCCACCGGTCGCGGCCGCGTGGTGTCCACCCGGAACTCGTTCCACGGCCGTACTTCGATGACCCTGTCGGCGACCGGGCAGCCCAAGTACCAGTCGGGGTTCGAGCCCCTGCTGCCCCGGGCCTTCGACTTCATCGACTACGGGAGCGTGGAGCAGCTCAAGGCGGCGGTGACCAGGGACACCGCGGCGATCATCTGCGAGCCGATCCAGGGCGAAGGGGGCATCATTGCCGCGGGGGAGGAGTTCTTCCGCACCGCCCGGGACCTGTGCGACGAGCGGGGAGCGCTGTTCATCGTCGACGAGGTGCAGACCGGGATGGGCCGGACAGGGCGGTGGTTCGGCTTCCAGCACTACAACGTGGTTCCGGACATCGTCACCCTGGCCAAGGCCCTGGGGAACGGCTTCCCCATCGGCGCCTGCCTGACCTCCCGGGACATCGCCGCGACCTTCAAGCCGGGAATGCACGGCACCACGTTCGGCGGCAACCCCCTGGCGTGCACGGTGGCGAGGACGGTCATCGAGACCATGAGGCGGGAGAAGCTGGTGGAGCGCTCGGCGGAGCTGGGCGATCGATGGGCCCAGGAGCTGAGGTCGCTCTCCATGCACGGTGGAAAGATCACCGACGTGCGGGGGAAAGGCCTCATGATCGGACTAGAGATGGGGGAGGAGGCCAAGCGGTTCCAGGAGGCCGCGCTCAAGGCAAGCATCCTGGTTAACGTCTGCGGCGGTCATGTCATCAGGATGGTACCCCCGCTCATCGTCAGCGAGGCGTCGGTGAAGGAGCTGAACGACGTTCTGCGCAGCTTCCTCGGGGCCTGAGGGAGCATGGCGCTGGCCTTGGAGACCCTGGCGCTTCTGAGTATAATTCTCCTGCTCAACGTCGCGGCCCTCGTCCTATACTTCGTGGACAAGCGCGCGGCGAGGATGAAGCGGAGCAGGATCCCGGAAAGGACGCTGCTGCTGATGGCCCTGGTGGCACCTTTTGGGGCCCTGGCCGGAATGCGCCTGTTCCGCCACAAGACCCGGAAGACCAAGTTCCTCCTGGTCTACCTCTTCCTGGCGCTCCACCTTCTGCTGGTCCTTTACGTCATGCTGCCCATGCTGGGAGGCCAGTTCGAGGAGCTGCTGTCCAGCTTGATCTCCCTTCCCTTCATGATGTGACGGCCATCAGATGGTGACCGCCTGCTCCGCCCCGATGACCGGGGTCTCCGGCGACAGTGATGACAGGACCCTGCCGGCCAGGGCGAGGCCCTCCCGGTAGTTCCGGGGCCGGGGGACCCGCACCTCCAGAGCGTGCTTCTGGGCCGCCTGGGCGTCATCGGTCCACGATGAGCTGAACAGGTAGAACGGAGCGGACTGCAGCGAGGGGCTCATCCTCACGTTGGAAAGAAGCTCGGCGCCCCCCATCCGGGGCATGCGCTCCTCGCAGATGATCAGGTCGGGGACGAAACCGCTGTGGATCACCGACATGGCGGCGTGGCCGCTGTTGACATGGAACATCTCCAGCCCCGGGCTCACGTCCCGGAAGCATCCGATGAGGAAGCGGGCGAAGGCGACATCGTCCTCCACCAGCAGGATGTTGTTGACGCTCACGGCCCCGAATTATTCATTCTATATAGATATATTTGGGTCGGTGAATGACGGGGCCTGATAACATGGGGGGAGCGGCACCCCGGGCTCGGCCTCTTGCCTGGACGGCGGACACGGGGGGGTCGGCGACCCTCGCTATCGCTAACCCTCTCGCCCTCCTCCGGGCGGCGGGACCGAGCTCTGGACCTCCCCGAGATCAATATCGATGCCAGCGGGGGGTCCGCTCACAATTATTATAGTGTACCCCGTTATTCGCTCGATTCAATGAAGAAGGAAATGCCGAAGGAGAGCATCGCGGAACGTACCCGTGTCTACATCGATGCCCACCCCAGCATAAAGGATTGCATTTCCAAGGACCTCATCAACTATTCCTCCCTGGCCAGGCTGATCATGAAGGACCTCTCCATCGCCAACGAGGAGGCGGTCATGATCGCCTGCCGCCGTTACGCGGTGAAGCTGGGGCGCCAGGATCATGAGAAGGAGATCCTGAGGGTCCTGCGCAACTCCCGTCTGGAACTGAAGACCAAGATCGCGATCATCACCGCCAAGAACGACTGGACGGTACTGCATCGGCTGGAGTCGGTGCTCAAGAAGCTGTTCAATGATAAGTCGATCATGCAGGTCATCCAGGGCACCCACGCCATCACCGTCATCGCCGATGAGAAGCTCAAGAACGAGGTGGTCAATGCCGTGGGGCAGGAGAACGTGCTCAAGATACGCATGGACCTGGTGGAGATATCGGTACGCTCGCCGGAGCGCATCGCCGAGACCAGCGGTGTGTTCGCCTTCCTGGCCAATAACCTGGCCGACGGGGGCATCAATGTGCTCGAATCGGTGAGCGTGTTCACCGACACCATATTCATCGTGAGCGAGGACGACATGATGCAGGCCTATTCCATCCTGTCCAAATGCATCGAGTCGGCGGAGAAGATGCAGGTCGAGGATTGAACCACGAAGCGGACGCCCAGGGGGCATGGCCTCCTCGGCCTCGTTCTTCCATTCGGTCACAGATCCTGTTGAACACCTGGTTCTCGACCAGACGATCTATAAATGGGCGTAGTTAACTCCCCCCGGCGGTGGCATGAGCGCTCTAATCGACGGTCTGATCGCAGGATACGGGATCGCCATCCCTCTCGGAGCGGTCTCCGTCCTGATCGTCAACAGGTCGATCGATGAAGGGTTCCGCAGTGGGTTCGCCGCGGGGGCCGGGACGGCCACCGTCGATGCCTTATGTGCCTCCCTGGTCATCTTCGCCGGGGTGCTGGTCTCCTCCCTGCTATCACCGTTCGCGACGCCCCTTCAGTTGCTCGGGGGTACGGCCCTCATCCTCATGGGCATCTTCGGTGCGAGGAAGAGCTGGAGAGCGGCGATGCCTGAAAATACGCATGCCGCGGCCAAGGAATGCAGCGATTGGAGGACCTTCTTTCAGTTCATAGCGATAACCGCCCTCAATCCATTCACCGCCATCTATTTTCTCGCCCTCATAATGGGCGGAGGGACAAGCTGGATATCTTCACCGATCGACAGTGCATTGTTCATCGCCGGGGTGACGTTCGCGTCCCTATCCTGGCAGACCCTATTGGCCGCGGGAGGGGCACTGGCCCAAAAACGCCTGAGCGTGCGGGCCAAGATGGCCACGGTCATCATCGGCAACCTGATCGTGGTACTGCTGGGGATCAACCTGTTACTGGCATGAGCGTCACATTCGCCTTGGATCATCCGCTCCCCCTATCTGAAAAGTTCCTTTCTATCAGCTCATTTCGGCGGACGGGTCCGTGCACAGGGGCCGGCCGTTAAAAAAGATGTATGGGGGCCGAGGCCCCGAGTTCACGCCTCGGAACGGCCGCTGGCGCTCTGGGTGGTCGCCGGTTCCACGCCGTCGGCCAGGGTGTAGGTATTGTTCAACGGAACGACGCTAGGGCTGTCGGTGGCGTTGGTCCCATTGGTGCCGTTGGGGACAGGCTCCACTGGCGGCACGACCGGGGGTTCCGGCTCGGGGACCACTGGAGAGGTCACAGTGATGGCGTTATAGGTCATCAGGCTGAGCTCCTTTCCCGTGGTCTTGTCAGTGCTCCAGCTGGTCAGCATATAGTCGCCGGGGGTACGGTACGACACCTCGAACGAGGTGGTCCAGTCCGCTGATTCGCTGTCCGAGGTCCCGCTGAACGGGGAATTGGTCGACAGCACCGCGGTGAGCTTGTCCCCCGAATCGGTCAGGGTCGGGAAGGTGTAGCCGCTCCCGCTCCTGATGCGCACGGACACGTCCGAGACATTGATGCCCGCCTTGTCGATGGCGATGCGGACCTCGACCGGGTTGTTCCATTTTCCAGTGGCCTGTGCGGTGTGGTATATGGTGTATGAGCCCCAGGTCCCGTTGGTGGTGGTGCCGGAGGGCACGCTCATCACCTGCTGCATGTTGACGGTCGCTTTCACCTCATCCTTGACCGCAAGGTTGGAACGTACCATCGGGCTGACCGATGTGAAGCTAGCAGGATCCAGGGACGTGGAGTCCGAGGCGGTGGCGATCCACGACTTCAGAACATAAGCGCCGGCCTTGTTGAAGGTGATGGAAAGAGATGTGGACACGTCCATGGCCACCGCACCGGGCCCCTGGTAGAACTTCGGGCCTACCCCGCGGACCGATCCTTCCGATGCGGACATCCATATTACCTGGCTCTCGCCGTTGCTGTACACCAGGTTGGCGATATTGGATTGGCCGTTCCCGCCCTCAAGCTGGAAGACCCAAGCAAAATTGCCGCCCTTTCCGGTGGTATCGTCCACCGGGGATGCGTTGAGCGTAAAGACCACGGTCTCGTTCACCGTGAGGGTGGAAGCGGACAGGGTCGTGACGGGGGATTGGAAAACAGGTTCGCCGGACGGCATGTCGGTGTTCCAATTGTTCCCTGAATTGTTCTTTCCATGACCGGTCAGTTCCGGTGCGATCACCGTCGCTACTGTGAATATGGCGATTAATGCGATCGCGAAGATCCACAGTGTTCCAGAGCTTTTGCTCGTCATCTCCCTTCCCTCACCCCTTGGACATACGGATATAAATAATTGTTTCCTACAAAAAGAGAAGGTTGGACTTTTTTCTGAGAACCGACTTATATCTCCTAATCTGATGTCCACATGAACAGGAGAGCGACCCGATGGGGAGGATTTCAAAGATACTTGTTGAACCCCCTGGACCCAAGGCCAGGGAGATCATGAAAGGCGATGACCGCTACGTGGCAACTTCCACCAAGACCTCGCCGGTGGCGATCTCGCATGCCAAGGGGGGACAGGTCACCGACGTCGACGGCAACACCTTCCTTGACTTCGCCAGCGGTGTCGCGGTGATGAACGTCGGCTACAGCGACCCCCGCATCATCAAGGCGGTACAGGACCAGGCGGAGAAGCTTTTCCACTTCGCCGGCACCGATTTCTACTATGACGCCCAGGTGAACCTGGCCAAGAAGCTGGACGAGGTCACACCGGGAGATCATGAGAAGAAGGTGTTCTTCTCCAACAGCGGCACCGAGTCGGTGGAGGCGGCCATGAAGCTTGCCCGCTGGTATTCCCGGAGGAAGCAGCTGATAGCCTTCCTGGGGTGCTTCCACGGCCGGACCATGGGCTCGCTGTCCATGACCTCCAGCAAACCGGTGCAGCGGCGGAGGCATTTTCCCACCGTTCCCGGGGTCCAGCACGTCCCGTTCGCCAACTGCTACCGCTGTCCGTACAAGCATGAGAGAGCCTCTTGCGGCACCCATTGCGCCAAGGTCATCGAGGAGGTGTACTTCCAGACGGTCCTGCCGCCAGAGGAGGTGGCCGCGATGTTCATCGAGCCGATTCAGGGCGAGGGCGGCTACATCGTCCCCCCGCCCGACTTCGTGAGGGAGATCGCCAAGATCTGCAAGGCCCACGGCATCCTGCTGGTCGACGACGAGGTCCAGGCGGGCATGGGCAGGACCGGGAAGATGTGGGCCATCGAGCACTATGGCGTCGTTCCCGACATCCTGTGCACCTCCAAGTCCCTGGGCTCCGGCGTGCCCATAGGCGCGACGGTTTTCCCCCGGCAGATGGACTTCGAGCCCGGAGCGCACTCCAACACCTTCGGGGGCAACCTGCTGGCCTGCGCATCCTCCCTTGCCACCTTCGACATCCTGGAGTCCGACGGACTGGTGGAGAACGCCGCCCGCATGGGCGACCACCTGAATAAGAGGCTTAGGGAGCTGATGGAGGATCACGAGATCATCGGGGACGTCAGGGGCATCGGCCTCATGCAGGCGACCGAGCTGGTCAAGGACCGCAGGACCAAGGAGTACGCGGTCAAGGAACGGGACAGGATGATCGAGATGTGCTTCAAGCGGGGGCTGATACTCCTGCCGGCAGGGCGATCGACGATCAGGTACATCCCTCCTCTGACAGTGGACGAGATGTTCATCGACGAGGCCATCGACATCCTGGACTCGGCGTTCAAGGAACTGGAAAAGTGACCGGATGAAACACTTCCGGGCATCGGACACCGAGTGGGAGCAGGGGCAGGGGTACCGGAAGAGGAAGGTCTTCCTCGAGGGCGTCCTGCCTCGCCCGGTCGACTTCCTACAGGAGGTCCGCTTCAGGAAGGGCGCCACCGTGCCGATGCACTATCATCGTGTCCAGACGGAGATTTTCTTCGTGCTGGCGCCGGGGTCGATAACCATCGATGGCGTCGCGGTGGACGCGGAGGCGGGGGACGTGATCGTGTGCGAGCCCGGGGAGGTCCACGGCATGCCCCTGGTGGAAGAGGACTTCGGATTCTTGGTGATGAAGATCGATCATCGCGAGGACGACACGGTCTGGCTCTAGTCCGGCAGGCGGGCCCGGAGCGAGAAGGTGAGGGGAATGTCGCAGGTCCCATCGGGAAATTGCCAATGGCCGTCCTCTCTGCGTTTCATCAGCGGATGTAGATTGAAGAAGCCCAGTGGGGACTCGTGCAGCCACTCCACCTGCAGACCGGCGGAACAGAGCGAGCTGACCGTTTCAGACAGCGGATGCAACCACGAATAGGTGACCTGCTCATCGAGGGGAGCGACCGAATCGGTGTACGTGTTCGGTGATTCGTACCGAACGGGGCCTTTGCTGAAATATCTGCCCGTTAAGGAAACCCGGTCGGTGACATTTTCGTCGATAAGGTCGGTGAACGGGTGCGCTTCCACGATGTAGAACGTCCCGCCGGGGCGGAGGAAGCGGGCGATGACCTTGGCCCATCTCTCCAGATCGGGCAGCCAGCATATCGCTCCGTAGCCGGTGTAGACGATGTCGAACTTCTCGTCCAGGACCTCGGGGAGCGTGTACACGTTGGATTCGATGAACCGGGCGGGGATGGAGAGATCGGCCGCCAGTGATCGAGCGGTGGCGATGGCCTCAGGAGAGAAGTCCACACCGGTAACCACAGCGCCCTCCCGGGCCCACGACAGCGTGTCCATCCCGAAATGGCACTGCAGGTGCAGAAGGCTCTTGCCCCTCACATCGCCCAGCTCTCGAAGCTCGGTCGGCAGCAGGGAGGACACGCCCGTCCGGAAACCGTCCACGTTGTAGGACCTGGATCGAACGTGGACGGGGGTGGCGCCGTCCCACCACCGCTTGTTGACCGCCATCTCATCGTCGAACATATGACCACATGTGGAGCCACCAGCGTGATTCGAACACGCGACCTGCTGATTACAAGTCAGCCGCTCTACCGGGCTAGGCTATGGTGGCTTGAGCCATGGATATTGCTCGCCTATAAAAATAGGTTGCTAGCGGGCCCGCGGGCTCGCCTGAAGCCTTCCGTGTCGCCAAGCCACACGTTCGTTCCACATCGTTCCCGGAGGCATTTCCGGCGGTTTCCGAAAACCAAAAAGTATAAAAATGACGAATTAATGACACCAATTCATATTCAGCCATCGTTTCAGGTGATTTAATGTCAAAAGTTGCAAAGGGAGATATCGTACGCATCGACTTCGACGGTTGGGTCGAGGACTCAAACGAACTGTTCGACACCACCAACGCGCAGACCGCTCAGGACGCCGGCGTCTACAACGAGAAGATCCAATACAGCGCCATCCCCGTTCTTGTCGGCGGAGGAAGGGTCTTCCAGGGCCTCGAGGAGGCCCTCGAGGGATCTGAGATCGGTGAGGAGTACGACATCGTCATCCCCGCGGAGAAGGCCGCCGGGCTCCGCGACCCCAAGCTGGTCGAGATGATGGCCCTGAGGGAGTTCCTGAAGCAGGACATCGAGCCCCACATCGGCATGGAGGTCAACATCAAGAACCGCGTGGGCATCGTGACCGCCATCACCGCCGGCCGCGTCCGCGTGGACTTCAACCGCCGCCTGGCCGGGAAGAGCCTGAAATACCACTTCAAGGTGCTGTCCAGGGCCGAGGACGATGAGGAGAAGGTCAAGGCCGTCCTGGAGATGGACTACGGGACCGCCGAGGGCTTCCGCATCAACGTGCCCAGCCCCGCCTCCGTGTGCATCGTGCTGCCGGACGTGTGCAAGTACGACCAGAAGTGGCTCCTTGCCAAGTACCGCGTGGTCGCCGACCTCCGGGAGGGCATGAAGGCCGATAAGGTCCGCTTCGTCGAAGAGTACGTGAAGCCGGCCGAGGCCCCCAAGGAAGAGCCCGCCCCCGAGGAGATCGCTCCGGAAGAGATCCCCCAGGAAGAGTAAGGCCTTCCTGACAGAAACCTTTTCTATCCAATCTTCTTCCCCATCAATATGCACACGTGGCCTAGCTTGGATATGGCGGCAGCCTCCTAAGCTGCAAGTCGAGGGTTCGAATCCCTCCGTGTGCGCTTCCCTTCACACCCAGATGCTTCATTTTTAAAATCAATAAGGGGGGGTCTGTGTGCTATTGCGTCCAGACCGTTGTGGGCATCGGCGCGGATCGAAGGGCGCCTGATGACTGGCGTCTCTCTCCACGCCGGCCGGAGCTGCTTGCCGACGTTGGCGAGTTCGATGTCGGCGTAGAACTTCCTGATGGTGTCCGGGCTCGCCTGACGAAGCTGCATGCCCATCGCGGTCAGGCGGCTGAGGTCCCCGTTGACCATAATGGTGAAATCCATCCCCACATTGAATACTAACTCACAGTTGCCAACGAGGCCAGATTGGCAGGATCGTTATGAGCTATTTTTCAAAAACACGTTTCATCTTCGTGCCTGGGGGCCAGATATCGCGTCATACCCATTGGGCGGGTAGACACCACGGTAGGCTCGATAGGCATTCCTGACCTCAAGGGCTATCTCCCTTTTTATGCGATAGCTCATCTGAATGATCCCCCTCCGTCCGACATAGATGGTCCCCGTGTCATTTGGATGATCCTTGAGCTGTTGTATGTCCATGATCACATTGAGCCAAGTTATCTTGTCGAAATGGATGGTTTTTCGGCGTCCCCTCTTCGATTCCACCACGACACCGCTTGGCGCGATATCGATAGACCTGGGGGTAACAAACCTCGATAAAACGAAGGTGAGGATGCCCGCGACGAAGGCCATGGAGAACAGAGTAGCCTCGAGGTTCGCTTGAAAGCTGAATCCCTTCACATATGCGCCATAGAGCCAGCCAAAGATCAGGCCTGGGATTATTAGGCCAATCATCAGTAAAACTGTCCCTTTGTGATTCTGTTTTACATCGTTCTCGAAGTGCTTCGATTGCCCTGGTGCGAGGATGGCTGGGAGATCCCTATTGTTCAATATGTCCCGTTGGTCCTCTCTTATTATCTTCAGACATCTGGAGCAATAGTAGCTGGTCCCTTCGGTATTCTTGAACAGGCGTTTGCCCTTTAGTGCTAAAAGTAGAAAGGGGCATGCCGATAGAAAAACCCCGATGAGGAACAAGTAGAACATGGCCTGGCTAAACACCATTGATGTGAGCTGCAACTTGCCTATGGAGAAAAACACCATCCCCATACCCACCATAGGTATCAAGAACATCACCAGGACGGCCTTCACATTGGAAAGATCGGCCTTTCGGGCGCGTTCATTCACCTCTCTCTGATTATCCGGCAATGACAGGCCACAACGATGACATGCTGTCGGTACATTATTTGAAGTTACGGCAATGCTCTCTAATTCTATTGCATCGGAGGGTGACGCATATGTGTTCTCAACTCTGTTCCTTTTAGGTTGTGGTCTCTTCAGCACATCATGCTCATGAAGATCCTTGAGCATTCTAGAGCCACAGGCTGTACAGAACCGCGCCCCACCCGAGTGCTGCTTCCCACAGTTACGACAGAACACCATTCTTCTTCCCCCCAAGTGGGCTTTTAAATCGTTCGACTCAAGTGATGATGTTGTGAAACAATTAAATGTTTTCTATAAAATATATAATATTGAAAAAGGTCACTGGAGATTGAATCAGATTATTACGCTGTTTCTCGAAAACAGGCTTGGAATGATGGCTGAATTCACCGGGTTCAAATCCCGACGTGTGCGCCCCTTCATTAAGACATTATCGAGCTTGTGATCGTTCAGAACATCCATGAGATTCTCAACTATTGGAGGAAAGAAGCGGCGTTTCTTAGATGCTCACCTGTTCTTTGCAATCCTCCTCAATCATATCGGGCATAATCCAGTGTCTGGGAAGGGGAAAACGTAGCCGGTGGAGCACTCGGCACGAGTGATCGAAGACCGGCCTCTAGATTCTGGTTAATATTCTTCAATGAGCCGCTGTTGATACCCCTTTTCCCATGTTAATGCCCGAACGCTCCTTTCGCTGTCTGCCTTAGCTGATATGAGAGGGTTGGGGCCTATTGGCGCGTTTCTTGGTGATCTCAATCGCTCGATCCTGCTCTCCGATAGAATGATCAGCCAGACGTCTTTATTCACTGACGGATTATTGTTGGATACCTCGCTGTAACGCTGAAGATTGTCACTAACTCCCTTATCGACAGAACCGCCGACGATCACTCCTACGAGGACGTCCGCATCGCTGTTGTTCATTTTTTCTATGCTCTTGAACTTCAGCCTCTTTCCGTTATCGAACTCAACCGCGATCTTGTGGTCCTTGTTCCTGGCGTAAAGATCGATCAATCCCCTCATTGAGCAGACCGCATCACTCCTGCGGTCCCTGTGAGCGTATACAACGGATTTTTCGCGGGCCGTTCCGTAACCTTTGGCCCTCAACCACGCCTCTAGATCGTTTAGAAAGAGATCATGATATCCATCGGGGATCTCAAATCCCTTTGTGGTGAAAACGCCGAATGAGAACGCCCCCATCTCCTGGACCAACTGGTCGATTATCCGATCCCCGCCTCTCATGGATCTGATGAGGCTTTAATGGCTGATAATAAATTTGGTGCTTGGTCTTCGGGGTCAGCATGGGTTTTTCGATTGTGCTCTTTCGGGCACCTCCCCCCGAAACCGGTTTCAAAGCCGGCGTTGTCATTGGAAAAGTTACAAAATCAGGCCTTGAGGACAGATCGGCCGTTCGATCGATGCCCTTAGTGCATTGTCATCCCTCATTCTGTGGATACATGCAGCGGAAGCCATCCTCCCCTATCTCCCCTCCCCGGACCCCTCCCCTTCACCCCTCACGGAAGCGGGGCCGCTGCGCGGCCGCGTTGGGCCGCCCCCCCCCCGCGAGCCGTGGGACGGTGGAGAGCGGTCCGCGGACGGTTTCGAGGTGATACCCTCCCCTCGTAGACCCGGCTCCCGCTCGGGTCTCCTTCGGGGAAAGGGTTTCAATCTTTAGGGGGGGGATGTCCGTATCGTGAGGTCGACATCTGCAGGGCATTCAGGTATCCAGCAGATATCAAAATGAGGCGCTGTAAGGCCACTGTCAACACCTCGTTTTACCCGAAGAACGCCCTGGAGACCAAATTGGAGGTCACGGACCACCAACTCCTCCACACGATGCCTATGGAGGAATCAACAGAGAGAGGAGCAATGCTCCTGGCCAGGGGGATTGTCTACAGGTATCAGATAGTTTACAGGAAGAGCGGGAATAAAGGAATATTATCGGAGGCTTTTCTATCGCCGTGCTAATAATTTTCCGGTGGAGAAATTGATAAGCATGGAGCGATGAATTACCGGACGGTGCCCGTTCCATGAACTCCCGTCAAAGATCGTCCGCTCGCCCGTTGGCCGCTTCCGCCATCTCCGCATCGCTGGTCCTGTGCTTCCTCCTGGCCCTGGTGCCGTCGGCGACAATGGCGGAAACGCCATCGACGGTCACGATACTGAGGGAGAACTTCGAGAACCCCCGATGGACCTGCGACACCCCCTGGGACCAGGACGGGAAGGAGATGTGGGCGCGGGGTGACGGCAACAGCGACTCCGGGGTGGATACTTGGTGCTTCTCCACCTTCAAGGTCGACGCGTCCGGTGGTCACCACAGCGCGTGGTGCGCGATCGTCGGCAACAACAGCATCTACCAGGCCAAGCACGGCACTAGTCTGGCCAACACGGCGCTGATGCGCTACGATGCCAACATGTCCGCGTTCATGCGGCATTCCCTGAGCCCCGATCCCCTGGGGGGGGACGCCACCCTCACCTTCATCTACTGGTCCAAGACCCTGGCCAGCGGCGCGCCGGGCGGGTTCGACCACTTCAGCGTGAGCGTTTCGGCGGACAACCGGACATATGACACCATCTGGACCCAGCCCGCGGCGGACGAGGGCTCGTGGAGGTCGGCGTCGGTGACCGTCCCCGCTTCCACGCGCACGATCAGCTTCGATTTCATCAGTGGACCGAACACCGCTGGTCGGGACCCCGGTGAGGGCGCGTACGTCGACAACATCCTGGTGACCCAGGTGGCCGACCCCTCCTGGTCCTACATCAAGCCCCTGCCGGCGTTCTCTCCCGGCACGGTTCGGATAGAGGTGGTCGCTAATACGGCCCAGGGTCTGCCAGAGAGCGTCAAGCTTTATTATCAGCAGAACCCCGGCGGTTCGTATCAGCTGTATCGTGACGATGACCACCAGGACGGGGCGTTCGAATACGGGGAGCCGATAGAGTTCGTGGCCGGCATGGGGGAGCGCAGCTACTCATTCTACAGCGTCGTGTCCGGGGGCGGGATCACCGAACCGGCGCCCACGGTCCCGGACGCCACCACCTCGGTGGACAGGACCTATCCGACGGTCGAGGCCACGGTGGAGGGGACCATGGGCACAGGCGGCTACCATCTCGGTCCAGTGACCGTCCGGCTCACCGCCGAGGACCAGCTCAGCGGAGTGCAGGCCATCCAATACAAGGAGGATGGCGGTGAATGGGAGGCCTATGAACAGGAGCTTCTATTCATTGACGACGGCGATCGGTCCATCGCCTATCGGGCCGTGGACAACGCCGGGAACGTGGGGCCGGAGGGCAGCCTGGCCATATTCATCGATAGGACCGCGCCGATCACCATGTATGCAGTCGATGCCTATGGTGAGCTGAGCCTCGGGGCCGAGGACGCGGTGTCCGGTACGGTGGCGACCCACTACCGCCTAGACGGCGGAGAATGGAAGAACTACCCGTTCGATCCTTCGACCCTGGACGGTCACGGAACTATTGAGTATTACTCGGTGGACAGGGCGGGGAACAACGAGATCGTCCGGTCCCTGGACCTTGACGATGTTCCCATGAGCAGGGTGGCTCTTGACCTTCAGGATCCCGGAGCGGCGTACCGCGCCGGGGACCCAATATGCTTTAACTGGACCGCCTCGGGGCCGACCGGCATGGTCGACCACTATGAGGTCCTCGTGGATGGGCAACTGTTCCTTACCACCAACGAGCGTTCCGGGTCCTTCACCCTGACCGCCCTGGCCGAGGGCGACCATACTGTCATCCTCAGGGCGGTGGACGGCGGAGGCAACTCGAGCTACCGGACGGTTGCCCTGACGGTCGGTGAGGGGACGTCCGGCGACGGTCTTTCCGGCCTGGTCGTGCCGGGGCTGGCCATCGTCGGAGCGGCCGGGGTGGTCGGAGGGATCCTCTACTGGCGGTCAAGAAGGTCCGGATGAGCCTGGCCGGCCGGTCCTCAGGGACCGGCGCCGCCTCCGTGCCGGGAGCGCCGCCGGGGTGACAGCCCTGGCGGGAGAGCGTATGATAAGCTAGATGGCGATACCGTTTGGATATGAAAGGCGGCAGGTCTGTTCTTATCATCGGGGCGGGGATCGCGGGGCTTTCCGCGGGCATATACGCGTGCAAGAACGGCTACGACGTGATGATCCTGGAGATGCACGACAAGCCCGGGGGGATGTGCACGTCCTGGAAGCGGGGAGATTATCTCTTCGATTACTCCATCCATAATCTGGCCGGGAGCGGGAAGGATGCCGGGCTGAGAAAGCTATGGGAAGAGCTGGGGGCGCTGGACGGCCTGGAAGTGATCGACCACGAGGAGTTCGCCAGGGTCGAGGACCAGGATGGCCGCTCGTTCACCATGTACTCGGACATCGATCGCACCGTGGCCGAACTTCGGCGCGTGTCCCCCGATGACGCTGACGTCATCGACAGCCATGAGAGGATGGCCAGGCGGTTCGCCCGACTGGACCTGTTCGGCGCCGCCATGGGGATGAGGGGCATGCTCAGGATCATGCCTCACCTTCGGACGGTATCCTGGCTGGGAAAGGAGACGATGGAGGACAAGGCCGCCGAGTTCTCCGACCCCTTCCTCCGGCGGGCCTTCCCGACCCTGCAGTATGGCTTCTCCAACATGCCCCTGATCGTCCACTACATCTTCCAGGGAGGGCTGGACCGCGGCGACCTGGGATTCGTCAGGGGCGGGTCGCTGAAGTTCTCCCGGAACCTGGAGTCCCGCTTCCTGGCACTGGGTGGAAAGATGAGGTATCGGAGCAGGGTGACCGAGGTCATCGTCGAAGGGTCCGCCGCCACCGGGGTAAGGCTGGCGGACGGCACCGATCTCCGTGCCGACGCGGTCATCTCCGCGGCCGATGGCCGAAGCACCATCTTCGACCTCCTGGGCGGCAGGTTCAAGGACCAGCTGATGGTGGACTACTATCAGAGCGGCTGGTGGCCCAAGGATCAGGAGATGGGGACCTCGGTGTTCCTGGGCGTCAAGCGGGATCTGAGCGATGAGTCTCATGCCCTGTCGCTGCTGTTGAAGGAACCGCTGAGCGTTGACGGCAGGGACATCGACCACCTCGACCTCGAACTGTTCGATGCCCGGTCCGGCCTGGTCCCGGACGGCAAGGGGGTGATCAAGGTGAACCTCCCCTGCAACTACGATAGGTGGAAAGAGCTGAGGGCGGATGGGAACGCCTACCTCCAGGCGAAGAAGGGGACGATGGAAACGATCGTCTCCACGCTCGAGCCGAGGTTCCCCGGACTGAGGGAGCAGGTCGAGGTGAGCGACATGACCACCCTGGTCACCTGCGAGCGGTACACCGGCTGCTTCCGAGGCCTTCAGCCGTGGGGGTCCAAGCGCGATCAGACCCGGATCGCCAGGAAGGGCATGAGCCGAACCCTGCCCGGTCTGGACAACTTCTACATGGCCGGCCAGTGGGCGGAGGCCGGCATCGGCATACCCACCGCCGCGCTCTCGGCGAGGAGGGCGGTCAGGGCGATGTGCAAGAAGGACGGCATAAGGTTCAGGGGCTAGACGGCAACGATGCCAGGGAAAAAAGAAAAAAAATGTTGGTTAAGGGGTTTGGGTGGTGCGTAGGGCCTTGTCATCCTCCTCTCCGGTCCGTATCCGGATACACCGCTCCACATCACTGATGAACACCTTTCCGTCGCCCATCTCGCCGGTGCGAGCGCTCTCCACTATGGTGGAAACGACGGCATCGACCTCGCTGTCGGGGACCACGATGGTGATCAGCCGCTTGGGAAGGAGGTCCACGCGGTACTTCCCGGCGCGGTTAATGAACTCCAGCCCCCTCTGCTCACCCCGGCCGTAGACATCGTGGATGGTCATGCCCCGGAGGTCGATGGCCTCCAGGGCCCCCTTCACCTGATTCAACTTCTCCGGCCGTATCACCGCTTCGATCTTCTTCATCCTTTGACCTCCTCAGGCATATGCGTTCTCGCCGTGCTGGACGATGTCCGCGCCGATCCGCTCCTCTTCCTTGGTCATGCGCCAGTTGGGCCACACCATGGTCAGCACCTTTATCATGACCAGGACGACCACGAAGACGAAGCCCCAAACCGCCCCGACGGCGATCAGTTGCTTGATCAGCAGGTCGAAGCCGCCGCCGTACAGCAGGCCGTTGTTGACCACCGCGGGGTTCACCGCGGAGGTGGCCAGGAAGCCGGTGGCGATGGCGCCGACCGTGCCCCCGACGCCGTGACAGGCCCACACGTCCAGGGCGTCATCGAAGCCGGCCCTCTTGCGCAGCTGGATGGCCGCGTAGCTGATGATCGGCGCAACCACGCCGATGGCCAGGGCACCGTTGACATCGACGAACCCGGAGGCCGGGGTTATGGCCACCATGCCCACCACCGCCCCGGTGATCATGCCCAGGACACTGGTCCTGCCCAGGTGCAGGTAGGAGATCAGGCCCCACACCACACCGGCGGTCGCTGCCGCGACCTGGGTGACCACCAGAGCGCTGACCGCCAGCTCGTTGGCCGCCAGGGCGCTGCCGCCGTTGAAGCCGAACCAGCCGACCCACAGCAGGGCGCCGCCGAGCACGACGAAGGGGATGTTGTGCGCCTGTTCCTCCACGTTGTGCTGACGGGACAGCCGCTTCCCGATCACCAGGGACGCCGCCAGGACGGTCGCCCCGGCGGTTATGTGCACCACCGTGCCGCCGGCGAAGTCAAGGGCCCCCATTTGGAATATCCAGCCGCCCCCCCACACCCAGTGGGCCACCGGGGCGTAGATCACGAACACCCATATCGCCAGGAACACCGTGACCGCGGCGAGCTTCATGCGCTCGGCGATGCCGCCGATGATCAGGGCGACGGTGATGATCGCGAACATCCCTTGGAACATCATGAACAATAGCGGTGGGATGGTGGTCGGGAAATATGCCAGGGCCGGCGGCGCTGACCACACACCGATGCCGTTCAGGAACGCGAAGTCCAGGTTACCTAACAGTCCGGAACCCTCACCGAAGGCAAGGGAGAACCCAGCCACCACCCATATGATGGTCACCACACCAATGATTATCAGGCTCTGCCCCAGCATGGACAGCATGCTGTTCTTCTTCAGCATGCCGCCGTAGAAGAAAGCTACCGCGGGGGTCATAATCATGACCAGTGCCGTGGACACCAGTATCCACGCGATCGATCCAGCGTCGTATGCCATTTCGTAGTCACCTCATCTCCCTCCCGTTCTCGGAGGGTCGCAGCGGGCCACGCCGGGTGCCTTTTTGTTTCATACACCCGACATTTGTTCACAACTGCAATCGGAGGATAGACAAATTAATAGATAATGGTTATGGAACACTACAAAACACTATGATGTACGATTGTATTAGATAAATGTATAATACGAATCACCAACGGCATCAGGGCGCTCCCTGTATCCCTGATATCTATGTGGTCGCGCCGAGGATGGCCGACCTACAGGCAAATACAATATAAGCTCTCAACAGCCTTGCACGGGTGGGGTCTGAGTGGAAGAGTTCGATGTCATAATCATAGGATCGGGCGCGGGACTGAACATCGCCGATCCCGCCCTCAACAGCGGGCTGGAGGTAGCCTTGGTGGAGAACGGCCCGCTGGGGGGGACCTGCCTCAACCGGGGATGCATCCCCTCGAAGATGTGGATCTATCCTGCCGACGTGGTCCGGGAGATCGAGGAGGGCGCCAAGTTGGGCGTGCACGCCCGGGTGGAGAAGATCGATTTCGACCTGATCCGGAGGCGCACCTGGGACGTCGTGCTGGGCGACCGAGGGCACATCGAGGAGGCGGTCAAGGTGGACCCCCGCCTGAAGTTCTACCATGCCGAGGGAAGGTTCGTGGGCGACCACGCCCTGAAGGTCGGGGATGCGGTCATCCACGCGCCCAAGATCGTACTGGCGGCCGGAGCGCGTTCGTACGTGCCTCCGATCCCCGGATTGGACGGGGTAAGGTATCGCACCTCGGAGGACATCTTCGACATCACCGCCCTACCGCGCAGCATCATCATGATCGGCGGCGGGTACAAGTCCTGCGAGTTCGCCCATTTCTTCTCGGCCATGGGGGTGAAGGTGTCCATCATCCAGCGTAACATCCGGCTGGTCCCTGACGAGGAGCCGGAGATGAGCTTCGTGGTCAGGAAGCGGCTGGGGGAGCATGTGGATATCTCCGTCGGCCAGACGGTGAGGGAGGTCAGGAACGGGAAGGAGGGCATCGAGGTGGTGAGGGAGGACCGGGAGACCGAGAACACGTTCACCGAGCGGGCGGAAATGCTGTTCGTGGCCACCGGGATGCAGAGCAACGCCGATCTCCTCAACGTCAACGCCACCGGGGTGGAAACGGACCCAATGGGCTACGTGAAGGTCAACGAGTTCCTGGAGACCACGGCCCCGGGGATATGGGCGATGGGGGACATCACCGGGCTGCACATGTTCCGCCATACCGCGAACTACGAGAGCCAGGTGGTCTGGTACAACATGACCAACACTGAAAAGGCCGCTACCGACGAGCACGCCATCCCTCACGCCATCTATACCTATCCCACGGTGGGCAGCGTGGGGATGACCGAGGCGCAGGCCAAGGCCGGGGGTTTCAAGTACCTCACCGGGTACAGCCGCTATGCCAATGTGGCCAAGGGCAACGCCATGGCCGACGATACCGGCCTGGTCAAGATGGTGGTGGAGAAGGGGACCCGGCGCATCCTGGGCGCCCACATCGCCGGCAAGGAGGCCGACCTGCTGGTCCAGCAGGTAGTGTACCTGATGAACGCCGGCGACATGTCATACACGCCCATGGCACGGAGCCAGGTCATCCATCCAGCGCTGAGCGAGGTGCTGATATCCGCCCTCGGGCGGCTGTCCGACCCCGAGCATCTGGAGCATGAGCACGTTCATACTCACTGATCAGTTCCACGGCCCCAGATGTCCCTGGGTCTTGCCGTTGCTGACCTTGTCCTCGGTGGCCCATTCGCGCAGAAGCTTCTTGCTGGCGATCCCCACGATATAGGGGATCGGAGGAAGGAAGTACACGAACGAGCCGACCAGGGCGCCGAGCTTCTGCCCCAGCCTCATCTTGTGCACCAGATTCTGGATGGGGTCGTCGGTCTCTTCCCGGTCCAGGCCGAACATGGAGCGGACTATCAGCCGGTCCGATTCCAGGACGACCCCTACGCTCCAGGCGATGGCCTTGTCAAGGGGTATGACCTTTCCTCCGGCCTTGGTCTGCTTGGCCAGTATGTCCTTGCGGAGGTCCTCGGAACTGCTGCCGACGAACTCGGTATATGCCAGGCCGATGGTCTTGAGGTAATGGGAATCGGACCCTCCCATGCGGGCGAACCGCCCGTCGGCGGCCGCCTTCACGGCACGGGGGTTGGCGTAGGCGTCGATGTGCCCTCCGTTGAGCACCTCTATCCCGTCAACGTCCAGATCAAAGATGGACTCCCCCAGGCAGGGACAGTGCAGACTGAACGGATGGGGGGCGATGACCAGGCCGTCCTGCGCCCTGATGCGGTCGATGGTCTCCACAGCGCTCAGTCCGGCGGGGACCTCTTCCTCGATGAACAAACCGATGATCTCGCCGTCGGCGGTGCTGACCTCCTCGCCCACCACCACATCGATATCGTCCATGGACCGGGCGGCCTCCCTCGCCTTCATGGCCCCGGCGATGCTGTTGTGATCGGTGATGCAGACCACGTTCATGCCGGCGGAGGCAGCTCTCCGCACGACGTCCTTGGGGTTCGACACTGACTCCGGGAACCGGAGAACTCCCATCTTGTGGAGCCCGGAGTACTTGGTATGAACGTGGGTATCCGCTCTGCCCATCGGTTCTATGTTAGAGGGATACCGGCATTTAACCTTATTGCGGTGCGCCCACCCGCTCTGGAACAGCCCTCATCATTCCAGCTTGATCAGGTCGGACTTGGTCAGAATGCCGATGGCCCTCTCCCGGTCCACCACCACCACCGCCGGGAACTCCAGGAGCATCTCCCTGACCGTATCCGCGCTGGCGTTCTTGGAGACCGTAGGGGGCGGATCGTTCATGATGTCCTCCGCCGGGGTGGCCCGGGGGTCTCCCTTGAACCTCAGGAGGTCGTCCTCGGTCAGCAGACCCACTATGGCCTCCTTCCTGAACACCACCAGCTGGGACACTCCCTCCTCGCCCATGAGCCTGGCCGCCCGGGACACGGTGTCCGAGTCCTGCACCCCGAAGATGTTGTCGGTCATGTACCTGGAACAGGGGTCCTTCTCCTCCTTCAGGCACTGCATGATCCGGTCCACGGTGGAGAAGCGGGGGTCCACCTTGCCGCTCTCGATCTTGGCGATATGGGCCTGAGATACCCCGGCCCGCCTGGCCAGCTCGGTCTGGGACATGCCCGACTTCTTCCGCATCCGCTTGATCTCCGAAAGTTCCATCTATAACCCACAGTTATAATTCTATGTTCAAGATGATGCGTTAAAATATATATACTCTTTTGTGCGTTAGCCCCAAAAAAGGTGGTCATGATGGTAACTCATCTTTTCACATCCGAATCTGTGACCGAAGGTCACCCAGACAAGCTTTGCGACCGGATCTCCGACTCGATCCTTGACGCTTACCTCGCCCAGGACCCCGAGGCCCACTTGGCGATAGAGACCATGGCGACGACCGGCATGGTCCTGGTGGCCGGGGAGCTGAAGACCGATACATGCAAGAATGTGCACGTGGACACCGACAAGGTCATCCGCCAGGCGGTAAAGGACATCGGTTACGACCGGCCGGAGTACGGCTTCGACTCCGAGCACATCTGCGTGCTTTCGTCGCTCCACGACCAGTCCGCGGACATCGACATGGGAGTGTGCAGGCAGAAGAAGGGCAAGAAGCTGGCCACCGGAGCCGGGGACCAGGGCCTGATGTTCGGTTACGCGACCGACGAGACGCCGGAGATGATGCCCCTCCCCATACTGATGGCCCAGAAGATGGCCATGCAGCTGGCCAAGGTCAGGAAGGACGGCACCCTTCCCTGGCTCCGCCCGGACGGCAAGACCCAGGTGACCGTGGAGTACGTGGACGGGGTCCCCAAGAGGATAGACACCGTGGTGGTCTCTACGCAGCACGCGCCGGTCATCGACGGGGAGTCGGACGACGAGAAGGTGCACGCCATCATCGAGAAGGCCATGAAGGAGAAGGTCATCAGACCGGTGTGCGGAAAGTGGATCGATTCCAAGACCCATTTCCACATCAACCCCACCGGGCGGTTCGTCATCGGGGGGCCGTGCGGCGACTCTGGCCTCACCGGGCGTAAGATCATCGTGGACACCTACGGGGGCATGGGCCGTCACGGCGGCGGCGCCTTCTCCGGCAAGGACCCCACCAAGGTGGACCGCTCCGCCGCGTACATGTGCCGGTACATCGCCAAGAACATCGTGGCCGCGGGACTTGCCAAGCAGGTCGAGGTGCAGGTGGCCTACGCCATCGGCGTCGCCCACCCGGTATCGGTCCTGGTCGACACCAAGGGCACCGGGACCGTCGACGAGGACAGGATCGCCAAGGCCGTCACCGAGGTGTTCGATCTCTCTCCCGACGGCATAATGGAGACGCTGAACCTCCGCCGGCCGATCTACGCGAAGACCTCTGCCTACGGGCACTTCGGGCGGAACGAGCCGGAGTTCACCTGGGAGAAGGTCGACAAGGTCGACGCGCTCATCAAGGCCAGCGGGGTCAAGGTGGCCTCGAAGGCCAAGGCCAAGACCAAGGCCCGGAACGGGGCCAAGGCCTCGGCCTGAAGAGTGAACGATCATAAGACCACGATGCCGCTGCCGGCGGCGTCGTTCTTTCCCTTTTTTCGAGCATAGGCATCAACATTTCCCGCATCGCATCAGGTCCGACGCTGCCATCCATCGATGCCGCGGGTCCGCATCGGTCCGATCTCCAGGTTCCTCTCTCATTATCGAGATAATTGTTTAACTTCCTGTATATTAATAAATGAAAAATAATCTGGAACGTCGGATCTTCCCTGCTGGACCATGTTTCGGGTCATGCAGTCGTGCGGGATCCACCACAGGCTGGCAATACCATGGGAAGGATAGCGATCGTTCTACTGACGTGTGCTTTGTTAATGACCGGGACCTTTCTCCTATGCGGGGTAACGGACGTCCAGGGCGCTGATGCCCCCGGAACCCCCGTCTGCGTGGCGGGGATAGGATACATCGATGTGAGCTGGACACCGGCGCCGGGTTCGCCTACACAGTATTATGTGTATTGGAGCACGGTCCCCGGGACCGTCCAGATCAGTGGGTACCCTTCGACGCCCGGAGGCACCACGGCCCGCGTGATGTCAGGAGGCGCTCCCGATTTCCAGTCGCCCATCCCGCCTGGATACACTTTGTACTTCCAGATATGCGCCGATTATGGATCGTCCTACACCTATTCCGGATGGTCCGCGGCCTGCACCACGGTCAACTATCCGGGTGCTCCCCAGAACCTGGAGGCGACGGTCTCCGGGGAGAACATCGCCCTGAGCTGGGACGCTCCCGCCTCCAACGGGGGAGGGGCCATCAGCGAATACCGCGTCTACCGCGGGTCCGCTTCCGGTTCCCTGGACCAGATCACCTCGGTGGCCAGTGGCTTGAGCTATGTCGACGACACCGCGGCCGGCGGGCAGACCTACTACTACGCGGTGGCGGCCTACAACGGCTACACCGGCGCCCGGTCCGTGGAGGCCTCCGTGACCCTGCCTCCGGGAAGGCCTGGGGTCGTACAGGGCCTTCAGTGCGCCTCCGGCCTCGACAGCATCTCGCTATCCTGGAACGCTCCGTCCTCCGATGGAGGGGAGGCCATAACCGGATACCAGATCTACCGCTCGACCGTTTCCGGGGAAGAGGGCCTGTTCGGCGCCACCGGCCCGACCACCCTCGCCTTTGTTGATGCGGACGTCGTGGCGGGACAGCAGTATTTCTATCAGGTCACGGCAATGAACTCCATCGGCGAGAGCGCCCGGGGAAGCGAGGGGGCGATCACCTACGTCGCTCCCCCCAGCGCTCCTCAGGGCCTCCAGGCGACCGGCGGCCCCGGCCGCATATCGCTCACCTGGCAGGCCCCCGCCGGCAATGGCGGCTCCCCCATCATCTGGTATGACATCTATCGCAACAATGTCACCGCTGGTTCCGGTTGGGAGTACTACGATTACACCGATAACATCACCTCCTACAACGATGCCTACGTACAGCTCGGCTGCACTTACCAATACAAGATATCGGCCTGGAACGAGGACTACGCGGAGGGGCCCTTCTCCGATGTGCTCGAGGTCGCGTACGTCCTGCCGTCCGAGCCCCTGGGGATCGAAGCGGAGATCGACGGGAAGGGCAGCCTCCTGGTAAGCTGGGACGCTCCCGCCTCCGCCGGTGTGACCGGCTACAAGCTCTACTGGGGGACCTCTCCCGGAGCGTACACTGACGATCTTCTGCTGCCGATCGTCAATTCCTATCTGCTTGAAGGCCTGAACGATGATACGACATACTACCTCACGGTCGCGGCCGTGAGCAGCATGGGCACCGGAGCGGCCGGCACCCCGGCCATCGCTTCCACAGCGGCAGTACCGGGAGCGGTGGTCAACATAGGGACCTGGAACAACGGGCCGGGGAAGATCAACATATTCTGGTACCCCCCTGCGGACGACGGCGGTCTGCCTGTGAACGGTTACACCATCTACCGCGGGACGGACCCCGATGCCGTGACCTTCCTGGCGAACGTACCGGCGGAACAGGAGATTTATCATGACCAGGGGCTGCTGGACGGGGTGCCTTACTATTACCGGGTCACTGCCGGCAATCTCGTCGGTGAAGGTGCGCCCGCATCGGTCAGCGAGAAGTGCGGATCTCCCCCTACTAGTCCGACCGGCCTCACCGCCACCGGTGGCCTCGGCGCGATCGCTCTTAACTGGGAGCCCTCGGAATACACCGGCGGGGGCCTTTACGGGTATATTATATGCCGATCCTCGGCCTCCGACGGCACTTACACCTTATTGGTCGAGGTAGGCCCTGACGTTACCAGCTATAACGACCTGGTCGGCCAGAACCAGACCTGGTACTATAAGGTCTACGCCGCCGGCAAGATGGGCACCAGCTGGTATTCTAACATGGCCTCGGCGACCTCCTATGCGCCGCCTACGGTCCCGTCGTCCTTCAACGCCGAGATCGGGGACGGAGCCATCACTCTGAGCTGGTCGCCCCCATCCTTCCAGGGCGAACCAACACTGCTCGGCTACGCCGTGTACCGCGGCAGCTCCCCGATGAACATGCAGGTGCTCTATGTCGTGGGCGTTGTTCAATCGTACACCGACACCGGGCTGGTCAACGGGGACATATACTATTATGCGGTCCAGGCCTACAATGCCGAGTTCTTCGGCCCGCTGTCGGACACGCTCGGGGTCTCGCCCGGAAGGGCCCCCCAAGCTCCGGGGACCCCTGTGGCCACGGCCGGCGATTCCTACGTCGACCTGACCTGGGACGCGCCGTTCAACGACGGCGGGCGGACCGTTCAGAGATACGAGGTATATAGGGGCGAATCCGGGGTGTTCGTCACGGTCGGCATCACCATGCTCCCCAGCTTCACCGATGCCACGGCGGTGAACGGGCATTCCTACTCTTACCACATCGTGGCGATAAACGCACTGGGGGCGAGCGACCCATCGGCCGAGGCATCATCGACCCCGGCGCGAACGCCGAGCGCGCCCGCCGATCTGGACGTGGACGGCGGATTTGAGGCGATCCACCTGAACTGGACCGCCCCGGCGGACATGGGAGGCGGGGTGCTGAACTACCTCATCTATCGTAGCGAGGGAAGCGGCGAGGCGGTCCTCATCGCCACTATCGGCAATACGACCTATTACGCCGACCTGGACGTGGTCGTCGGGACGACGTACGGTTACCGCGTCGCCGCGTCCAACTGGGCGGGGGAGGGTCCGCAGAGCGGTGAGGCCGCGAACACGACCATCTTCCGACCGGGAGCGGCCCAGAACGTCGAAGCGACCGCCGGCGTCGGTCACGTTGTGCTCACCTGGGAGCGGCCGGACACTGACGGCAACTCCCTCATCGGCTACCGGGTCTACCGTTCCGCATCGAGCGGCCTGGAGGTCCTGGTGGCCGAGCTGGGCGACGTCCTGTCCTTCGAGGATGCCGCCGTGATCAACGGAACGATGTACACCTACAGCGTGGTCTCGTTCAACCCGGGGTACGCGAGCGTGCCGTCGGGATCGGTGTCGGCCATGCCGTACACCGTTCCGTCCGCGCCCAGCAGCGTGATCGTGACCGGCGGGACGAGGAACATTACGGTCTCCTGGGCTGCTCCGACCAGCGATGGCGGGGCGTCGATCCTGGGCTATCGGGTCCACTTGACCGACCTCGCCGGGACGATCACCATGACCTTCGATGTCGGCCTCTCGTACCTTCTCGTGATCGACCCCCTCAGCGACGGCACCATCTACGTCGCCACGGTGACCGCGTACAACATTGCCGGTGACGGGGCCGCTGGCGAGGGGCAGGACGCCACCAATGCTCCGCCCCCAGCCCCGGTCGCCGCGGTCCATGCCGATGGCACCTGGACGCTCGTTTCGTGGACGGTGCCGGGCTCCGACGCGCCCATCACCGGCTATGTCCTCTACCGGGCGGCCGGGAGCGGGACGATGGCCCCGTACCAGTTCCTGGGCCCGGTGTTGTTCTTCCATGACACCGCGGTGACCAAGGGGCAGACCTACCGCTATGCCGTCGCCGCCGTCAGCGAGGTCGGGGAGGGCGCTATGAGCGGCGTGGTCCAGGGGACGCCATACACCATGCCGGACGCCCCTGCCGGCCTCACCGCCGCCGGCGGATACGGGAAGGCGGACCTGAGCTGGAACCCGCCGGCAGATGATGGCGGCTCCGCCATCACCGGTTACAACGTCTACAGCGGTCCGTCCGCGGAGGCCTTGGCGTGGATCGCCCTGGTCGCGGGGAACAGCTATGCGGACACCGGGCTCGCTCCCGGAGCGAGCTGCGTCTACGGCATTGCCGCGGTCACTTCCATCGGTGAGGGGGAGATGATCACGGTCACGGTCACCGCTCTGCTCCCTCCCCCCGCACCGGCCGACCTTTCGGCAGTGAGGAGCGACGATGGAGCGGTGGTCACCTGGACGATGCCGGCGACGGACGAGACCACCGCCCCGGTCACCGGTTTCGCGGTCTACCGCGGAACGTCCGACGGCGACCTCGTCCTTATCGCGGTGGTCAATGACACCAGCGCCAGGAGCTTCACCGACACCGGGGCGCCTGGAAGCGAGCTGATCTACGCCGTCGCCGCGCTTCACGGGGATGTGCTCGGCGGGGTGTCGTCCATGAGTGCCGCCGCCGGACTGTCCGGGGAGGACAGCCCCGCCGTCCTCCTGATCGTCGTCGCCCTGGTGGCCGTCGCCGGCATGCTGTCGGCGCTGCCAATCCTCGGGCGCAGGAAGCGCGGGGGCCGCGAGGACTGAGCGAACCCCGGCCCCTTCCGGCCGGGTCAGGCCGCCGGGGCGCTCAGCCCTTGGCGGCCGACATTTCTTTTATCCTGTCACCGATGCGCTGCCCCATCTCCCGGCACTTACGCCGCTCCTCCTCATGGGGCACGTATCTGATCTGGTACGGCTCGAACGGCATCTCCAGGCCACCGCTCTGCATCAGCTCGTGCACTGCCTTGGCCGCTCCCCCGGCCCAACCGTAGGAGCCGAACACCGCGCCGAAGCGCCCGGTGGGGCGCAGCCCGCGCATGTAGTATACCATGTCCGCGACCGAGGGGTACATGTTGTTGTTGAGGGTCGGCGTGCCCACGATGACCGCCCTTGCGTCCAGCACCTCCTTCATGACCTCGCTGCGGTCGTTGTCGGTGAGCTTGAGGACCACCACCTCCACGCCCCGGGAGGTAATGCCCTCGGCGATCTCCTCGGCCATGATGCGGGTGCTGTTCCACATCGTGTCATACACCACCACCGCCTTCTCCTCGGTGCGGGAGGCCGCCCATTCAGAGTACAGCTGGAGTATCTTGCCCAGGTCCTTCCTCCAGATCACGCCATGGGAGGTTGCCAGGATCTGGATGTCGATCTCCTTGGCCTTCTCGATGGTCTGCCTGACCCGCGCGTTGAACGGAAGGATGATGTTGGCATAGTACTTCGCCGCCTCCTGGAACAGCTCGTCCTGGTCGACCTCATCGTTGAAGCGCTTGGAGGTTGCGTAGTGCTGCCCGAACGCGTCCATGCTGAACAGGACCTTGTCCTCCTCCACGTAGGTGAACATGGAGTCCGGCCAGTGCAGCATGGGGGTATCGATGAACTTGAGCGTCTTTCCGCCTGCCCGGATCTCCTGTCCGTCAGCGACCATCTCCGTCCTCAGCTCGGGGTAGTGCAGGCGGAGGCCTTCGACCCCCAGCCTGGACGCCAGCACCGTGGCCCCTGTCAGCTCCTGGATCATGGGCAGGCTGCTGGAATGGTCCATCTCGGTGTGGTTGGATATGATGATGTCGATCTTGGCCGGATCGATGATGCTGCTGATGCGGCTGAGCATCTCCTCGTAGAACGGCCTCTTCACCGTGTCGATCAGTATGTTCTTCTCGCCGGTGATCAAGAAGGCGTTGTAGGTCGATCCCCGGGGGGTGGTATATCCGTGGAAACTGCGTATGTTCCAATCGATCGCGCCTACCCAGTAGATGCCGTCGGTGACCCTGATAGCGTCCATTATGTCAACCTCAGGGTCGATAACGCTACTCTCCGTATGAATCGTTTACGTCCCGGCGATGACGAAGATATATAGGGGGGACGGCTCAGTACCATCGTGGGCGTCATAGAGGATACCATCGCGTGGGTCGTCCAGTCGATCATCGTTCTCATCCAGACGACCGGATATCCGGGCATCGTGGCGCTCATGACCCTGGAGAGCATGTGCCTGCCCATACCCTCCGAGGTGGTCCTCCCCTTCGCCGGCGCGCTGGTGGCCATGGGCCAGTTGGGCTTGGTGGGCGATGTGTTCTGGGACACCTTCCTGGTGGCCATCGCGGGGACCGTCGGCTGTACCGTCGGCTCCATCGTCGCCTACTATGCCGGGATGGAGGGAGGCCGCCCGTTCATCAGCCGATACGGGCGGTACGTGAGGATGAACGAGAAGCACGTGGACACCGCGGAATGCTGGTTCCGCCGATATGGCGACTGGGCGGTCCTGGGCTCCCGGCTGCTGCCGGTGGTCCGGACGTTCATCTCCGTGCCCGCGGGGATCGCCGAGATGCCGTTCCGGCGGTTCGTCCTCCTTTCGGCGATCGGGTCCCTCCCCTGGTGCCTGGGACTGGCGTACATGGGCATGGTCCTGGGAGCGAACTGGCAGAGCATCGAGACGTTGTACCGGCCGATCGAGATCATCGTGGCTGTGGGCGTCGTGGCCCTGTTGGCCTATTACGTATGGAGGCGCAGGACGGAGAAAGCGGTCTGCCGGCCCTAGGCGTGGGAGTAGTAGTACTCTCCCCTCTCCTTCTGCTCCCGGTCCAGGCGGGATTCGGGCTTGTTGATCCTGGGGCGGTTGGTGTCGTTGTCCCGGCGGAAGGTGACGTCGACCTCCTTGAGGAACATGTTCATGCCCGCCCGCATGTCGAAGGGTCCGTTGGCCTGTCCGTCCTTTCCCGGGTGTCCGGTGAACACCATCATCGAATCGGACACCATGTCCAGGAAGTAGATGTCATGGTCGACGATGAGCGCGCTGCGCCCCCGCTTCTCCATGACCCTGCGCACGGTCTTGGCCGCCTCCATCCTCTGGTTGGAGTCCAGGTACGCCGACGGCTCGTCCAGGAGGTACATGTCCGCCTCCCGGGACAAGCATATGGCGATGGCCACCCTCTGCAGCTCCCCTCCCGACAGCGTGTTGACGTTCTTCTCGTACAGCCGCTGCAGCATCAGCGGATGGGCGATCTCGCTCTCGAAGAACCCGGAGCGGAAGAACTCGTGGTTGGTGACCATGAACAGCTCGTTCACCGTGCCGTCGAAGTCCGGGGCGATGTACTGGGGCTTGTAGGACACCCGCACGCTGGTGTCGATCTTACCCGCCGTCGGTTCCTGCACCCCGGCCAGCATCTTGACGAAGGTGGTCTTTCCGATGGCGTTGGGGCCCACCACACCGATGGACTCCCCTATCTTGATGGCCCCCGGCTCCACCGTGAGCTTGAACTGCTTGTAGTCGCATTCCAGATGGCCGTAGTCCAGAAGGTGGGCGGTGACCTGGGTGTCGCGCGGGGGATGGGACTCAAAGCGGATCTGGGTGTCCCGGAAACGGATGTTCTCCTCCCGCATGTACCCGTCCAGGTAGGTGTTGATGGCGATGCGTACCTGGCGGGGCTGGGCGAATATGCCGTAGGCGCCCTCCGAGCCGTACACCAGGTAGGCATTGTCGGCCAGGAAGTCCAGGATGGCCAGGTCATGCTCGATGACCACCACCTGCTTTTCCGCCGCCAGGTCCTGGATGAGCCTGGCGACCTTGATGCGCTGATAGATGTCCAGGTACGAGGACGGCTCGTCGAAGAAGTAGGTATCGGCGTCCTTCATCAGCGAGGCGGCGATGGCTACTCTCTGCAGCTCACCCCCGGACAGCTTGTCCAGCGGGCGGTCGATGACCTCTCCCAGTTCCAGCAGGTCCACCGCCTCGTCCACGGTCATCCGCTCGGCCACTTTGCTGAGCAGCTCCCGGACCACGCCCTTGACCACCCGGGGCAGCTTGTCCACGTACTGGGGCTTGAGGGCGGTGCGGACGTTACCCGCGTACACCTTGGTCAGGTAGTCCCCCAGCTCGGTGCCGGAGAACCGGTGCAGAACCTCCTCCTTGCTCGGAGGATTATCGTACTCGCCGAAGTTGGGGACCTCCTCGCCGGACAGCAGACGGATGGAGGTGGTCTTGCCGATCCCGTTCGGTCCCAGGATGCCGGTCACCAGTCCCTTCTTGGGCACCGGGAGGCGGTAGATGCGGAAGCCGTTCATGCCGTACTGGTGCATCAGCTCGGTCTTCAGCTCCGCGGGGAGGCCGATGATCTTGATGGCCTCGAAGGGACACTTGTGCACGCAGATGCCACAGCCCGCGCACAGCTCCTCGGAGATGACCGGGCGGCCGCTCTCCCCGATGACCACCGCCTCCACTCCGGTGCGCACCTTGGGGCAGTAGTTCCTGCACTCGGCGTTGCACTTCTTCGGTTGGCAGTGGTCACGCAGCAGGATGGCGATGCGCATGTTTAACGCAATATGCCCCGCCGATAAAAAGGTGATTGTGCCCAGTGATGGCTGGGGAGCGTGCGGCGGGGAGCGGACCCCCGGCCCTCCATCCTCCCCGCTGCTCCTGGAGCGGCGTCGTCGTTACCCCCCGGCCCTCCATCCTCCCCGCCGCTCCTGGAGCGGCGTCGTCGTTACCCCCCGGTCCCCTGTCCTCCCAGGGTCTGGGGGCGCTATCGCCATATTGTTAAATCCTTCTTCCACAATCCACTGGCCGATATAATGGTCAAGCTTCTAGTGTGCGTCGCATGGCCCTATGCGAACGCCCCGATCCACCTGGGGCACGTGGCCGGCTCCCTGCTGCCCCCCGACATATTCTCCAAGTATCACCGCCTGCTCGGCAACGAGGTCCTGATGGTGTCCGGATCGGACCAGCACGGGACGCCAATAACTGTGAAGGCGGACAAGGAAGGGGTGACCCCGGAGACCATAGCCGAGCGGTATCACGCCATCAATAAGCAGGCCATCGAAGGCCTGGACATCGAGTTCTCCCTGTTCACCAAGACCCATACGGCCAACCACTTCGAGGTGGTCAACGACATGTTCCTCACCCTCCGGGAGAAGGACCACCTTTACAAGAAGGGCACTCAGCAGTATTACTGTCCCCGCTGCGAGAAGTTCCTTCCAGACCGGTACGTGGAGGGGCGCTGTCCCTCCTGCGGTAATGAGAAGGCGAGGGGCGATCAGTGCGAGAAGTGCGGGAAGACCTTCGAGGGCGGGGAGCTGCTCGACGCCACCTGCCTGCATTGCGCCACCGCTCCGGAGATGAGGGAAACGGAGCATTACTTCCTCAAGCTCTCGGCCTTCCAGGAGCCGCTGATCGAGTGGGTGTCGGGCAAGGAGGAGTGGCGCCCGTCGGTCAAGCTGTTCACCCAGAACTGGCTGGAGGGCGGCCTGCAGGACCGACCGATCACCCGGGACATGGCCTGGGGCATCCCGGTGCCTCTTCCCGGCTGGGAAGGGAAGGTCATCTACGTCTGGTTCGAGGCGGTCATCGGATACCTCTCCGCGTCCAAGGAGTGGGCCAAGATGATCGGCCGCCCGGAGGAGTGGAAGGCTTATTGGCAGGATCCCGAAGTTCGGAGCTATTACTTCCTGGGTAAGGATAACATACCGTTCCACACTATCATCTGGCCGGCCATGCTGATGGGCTACGGCGGTCTCAACCTCCCGTTCGACGTCCCGGCCAACGAGTTCCTCACCTTCAAGGGTGACAAGCTATCCAAGAGCAGGGGCACCAGCATCGACATCCCGTCCATGCTGAAGCGGTTCGAGGTCGACGCCATCCGCTACTACCTGGCGGTCAACATGCCCGAGAACAAGGACTCCGACTTCTCCTGGGACGACTTCGAGACCAAGGTCAACAACGAGCTGGTGGCCACCCTGGGCAACTTCTACCACCGGGTGCTCAGCTTCACCTACAAGCACTTCGGGGAGGTACCGTCGTTCAAGGGGAGCGAGGACGAGCGCAGGGAGGTGACGGACGCCATCGATCACGCCCGGAGGGAGGTGTCGTCCAACATCGAGGCCTGCGAGTTCAAGCGGGCCCTGAAGGCCATCATGGACCTGGCCCAGTTCGGCAACCGTTACTTTGACGCGGTCGGCCCGTGGGCGCTGATCAAGAAGGACCGTGAGAGGTGCGGATCAGCCCTCAACCTCAACCTGGAACTGGTCAAGGCCCTGGCGGTCATGAGCTATCCTTTCCTGCCCCGTTCCGGGGAGGGGGCGTGGATGCTCCTGGGCCAGGAGGGGACCGTCACCTCGGCCGGGTGGGACGCCATCAACGCTGCCCTCCCCGGCGGGCAGAAGCTCAAGGAGCCGAAGCCGCTGTTCTCCAAGATCGCGGTGGAGAAGGAGGGTGCCGCCTCGGTGTTCAAGGGCTTCGAGGCCCTCAACCTCAGGGTCGGCAGGATCACCGACGTGCGGGACCACCCCAATGCCGATTCCCTCCTGCTCATGCAGGTGGACATCGGGAGGCCGGTCCAGATCGTGGCCGGCCTCAAGGCCTATTATTCCCTGGAGGAGCTGAAGGGAAGGAAGGTCGTTGTGGTCTCCAACCTCAGGCCGGCCAAGCTGCGCGGCTACGAGTCCCAGGGAATGCTGCTGGCCGCGGAGGGGGGGGAGGTCGTGGCCCTGCTCTCCCCACCTGACGACGCCGAGCCGGGGCAGGCCGTCAACAGCGGGATGACCCCCGGGGAGAAGCAGATCGAGTTCAAGGACTTCCAGAAGCTCACTCTGAGGGTGGGCACAGTGCTCAGTAAGGAACAGGTCAGCGTCGGCCGGGAGATCAGATGCCAGTGTCCTGACGTTGAGGCGGGGTCGAGGGTAGCGGTGTTCCTACCTGCCCCGGAGGCGGGCGAAGGTCTCCTCCTCTTCACCGAGAAGGGAGCACCGATAGCGGCCGACGCACGGCTGCCTGACGGGGCCAACATCCGATGAGGGCCGACCTCCACGTGCACTCCACCTATTCCGACGACGGCCGGCAGACGGTGGCCGAGATCCTTGCCCGGTGCAAGGAGCTGGGCATCGGGGCGGTGGCCATCTCCGACCACAACGTCATGGAGGCGCACAAGGAGGCGGATACGCTGGGCTCGGGCATCATCATCGTCCCGGCCATGGAGATCACCACCGAGGCCGGGCACGTCCTGGCCCTGGGGATCCGAGAGCCGGTGGCACGGGGCCTGCCGGTGGGCGAGACCATCGGGCTGGTCCACGCCGCCGGGGGCATCGCCGTGGCCGCCCATCCCTACCGGGCGTGGTCCGGCCTGGGGGAGCAGAACGTGATGGGCCATGACTTCGACGCCGTGGAGATCTCCAACGGACGCTCGAAGAGGATAGGCAACCTGAGGGCCCGGCGGCTGGCCAAGCGGATGTGCCTGCCGGGAACCGGGGGCAGCGACGCGCACAACGTCCAGTCCATCGGACGGGCGTTCACCGAGGTGCCGGACAGCTGCCGCGATCATGAGGACGTCATAAAAGCGATCATGGATCGGCGGTGCAGAGCTTTCGGGTCGGGGCAGGGGACCTCGGGCACCGCCGGCACCGGCATCAGGAGCGTGCTCCGGTGGTTCCGCCGCGGGTTCAGGCGGATGTGAGCGGGGCGACCGGGACGTCGTCCGAACAGGTCATCGTTCTGAGAATACACATGATGGGACGATAGGGGTTCGAACCTAAAGGATGGATTCCGCGTTGGTCATCAGTTCCATGGTCAGCTCGGCGATCTTCTCGCGGTCACCGCCACGGTCCATGAGAACGGTCACCAGATACTTGTTGCCGACCGACACGATGAGCAGCGTCTGCTCGGTGAGGTCGACGGTAACGGTGGAAAGCTTGTCCTTGAGCTCGGCAGAGGTGGTCTCCGCCGCGCCCATTATGATGGCGGACATCGCAGCGAACGTTTCCCGGTGGATCCCCTTCAGGGGACCGCCCATGATGTACATGCCTCCCCGGGAAACCAACGAAGCATCGAGGACATGATCCTGGCTCTTGATCTGGTCCAATGCGCTTCTGACGGGTGAAAGCTCGCTCATATCTGTCCACTCTCTCGGCGATTTTGCCTAATGAGAAGCCGCCATATATAGGTTTTGATAAAAATATTTAGCACTGGGTCGCCACCTGTCCAGACTGGCCAAGCCAGTGTCAAGCCGCGCCGCCCCGCGGCCATAGCTCGGCCGTCGATAATTATCTAGGGTCACAGAAGTTAATGTCTGGATGCCAATCTATTAGTAGCCCTCGGCCATTGGAGCCAGTACCGGTGAGGCCGATGTCGTTCATAGGCATCTTTGGACGGAAGTACGAAGAAGAACGGCTCGAGGCATACATGCTTGAGTCCTTCAGCTCCGCCTCACAGGAGAATTCTGACAGGGCCAGGGATAAGCTGGTCAAGCGGGCGGGAAGCAAGCCGCTGGAGACCGTGACCCTGATGCTGAAGAACTACCAGCACGAAGATGAGAGGGTCAGGACCTCGATCCGCGCGACCCTCACTGAGATGTCCCCGGACCGGTCGGTGATGACCTGCATCCTGGATGACATGGTGCATCCCAGCAGGAGCGTCCGCAAGGGAGTGCAGAGGTTCCTGGGGGACCTCATCGGACCGCACGCTACGATCTATGCCTCGTCGTTCGAGCAGACCATGCTGCAGGTGGCGATGTCCCGGCGCAAGGACATCCCGGTCGATGACATAGCCGCCCTCGCCGAGCAGACCAAGAGGACGTTCATGGACGGGGAGGTGATGGAGTCGGTGAGGGACATCGGCTTCTGCCTGGACAGCGTGAGGCACCGCTTCCGCAGCTCGGAGCAGCTAAAGGACTACCTTTCGGAACTGCTCAAGATGGCCCCTGACCTTTCCAGGATGGGAGTGTACAGCGGGTCGATCGAGGAGCCGCTGCGCAAGGCCATGAAGGCCGGGCGCACCCGAAGCTTCGACGATACCCGGGAGATCATCGAGGAACGGAGCAACGAGGCCGGCCTCCGCCGCGATCTCCATGTGCTGATCGATGAGATCGGGGCGGTGATGGATGAAAGACCGCTGATGGAGGCCTCCGAGCTGACCGCCGAGGACCGCGACGAGCTGGCTGGATTGAGGGGCCTCGTCCGATCGATCGACGGGCTGGTGGCCAACGAGCACCATTCGAAAGCGCTGATCATGCTTCACGGCTACGTTGAAGGGTTCCTCCTGGGCTACATGTCGGGGATGAAGGCCAGGGTGGCCGCCGGCGATAGATCGGCCCGCTACACCCTTTACGCGGTGGGCCTGGCATGCGTGAAGCTGGCATCCCACGTCCTGCCGGTCTCCGCGGAGGCGGTGTACCAGGAAGGGTTCCGTTCGAGGGAGGGGGCCGTCAGCATATTCACGGTGGTCCTGCCCGAGGAACTGACCGGCGTGCACTGAGCCGACGTCCGACCTTTTGTCCGACATGATCCGCGTTTGACGGGTTTTGACACTGGGTCAACGGCAGGGTCTGGATATCTTCCTAGATAATTTAAATCGTCCATATGGAACTAGCAAAATTTATATTCAAGAGAGGCGGTTCCGTCAGACGAGGGATGCACTATGCCAAATTCATTGGTAAAGAACGCTCTAGGTAGTGAGTATAAGGAGAAGGTGATGGCTCAACCCGTCGCCGCCCCTGCTCCGGCCCCTCCTCGCGAAGAGGAGATGTCGGAGACGGACCGCGAGATCCTGAAGATGGCCGAACAGCTCGATGTCTGCATCAAGATCATCGGCTGCGGTGGAGGTGGGTCGAACACCATTAACCGTTGCGTAGATGCCGGCATCAGCGGCGCTCAGGTTTGCGCCATCAACACTGACGCCAAGCACCTGCTGACCATCCGGGCCCCCCGGAAGATCCTGATAGGCAAGACCACCACCCGGGGCATGGGCGCCGGGGCCCTTCCCGAGAACGGGGAAGCGGCGGCCAGGGAGAACGACAACGACATACGTCAGTTCCTTAACGGCTCCAACATCGTGTTCGTCACTGCTGGCATGGGCGGCGGCACCGGTACCGGTTCCGCCCACTACGTGGCTTCGATCGCCAAGGAGCAGATCCGCGCTCTCACCATCGGTGTGGTCACCTTCCCGTTCAAGGCGGAGGGCACCGTTCGTGCCGAGAACGCCATGATCGGCCTGAACAAGCTGAGGTCGGTGTGCGACACTACTATCGTCGTACCCAACGACAAGCTCCTGGAACTGGTCCCCAAGCTCCCCGTCGATGCCGCCTTCAAGGTCGCTGACGAGGTTCTCATGCAGACCATCAAGGGACTCACCGAGATCATCACCAAGCCCGGACTGGTCAACCTCGACTACGCTGATATCCAGACCGTTATGAAGGAGGGCGGAGTGGCCTTCGTAGGCATCGGAGAGGCCAACACCGAGGATGATGACAGGGTGAAGGCCGCGGTGCATGAGGCGCTGACCTCCCCGCTGCTGGGCGAGATCAACCTCAAGGACGCCAAGGGCGCCCTGATCCGTGTGGTAGGCGGTCCGGACATGTCCGTGGGCGAGGCCCAGAGGGCGGCGGAGATCGTCACCAACAGCGTCAACGATCGTGCCAGGATCATCTGGGGTTGCTCGGTCGACCCGGAGCTGGAAGGCACCATCAAGATCCTCCTGATCGTCACCGGAGCATCGTCGAAGTACATGTACGGCAAGGGCGGGCAGCCCACCAGCAAGCTCGGGGCACTGGAGAACGACATACCCCGGTCCAAGCTCGGCGCGCAGCCCCAGCAGCAGCAACAGCAGTACAGGCCTCAGCAGAGGCAGGCTCCTGCCGACGACGACGGGATAGACTTCGTGCGGTGAGCGCGGGGGCTATCGAGGAACGCCGGAAAACCCCTTCCCTCATTTATTTGTCCGGAAGGTCAGAAATCGAAGGCGCTGTCACCGAAAGTGATGGCCGGGCAGGGATCCATGCAGCGCCCGCAATGGACGCACTTGGAAACCTCAATGCATATCCGGCCAAGTTCAAGTCTAAGTGCACCCTCGTTGCATCTTCCGGTGCAGACGCCGCATCCGACGCACTCCTCGGCCTTGACCACCGATCGCCGCACCCTTTCAACCTTTTCCTTTAATTTTTCCGCATCCCGGTCCTTGCCGATCAGCGCGCCCTCCTCGAACACGGTGACCCCGTCGACGGCGATCCATCCTTCCTCTTCGTTGATGGTCACATCTCCGATCATGTTCAGGACGTTGGCCGCCCGGTCGAGATGGAGGGGGCGGTCGAAGGCGCCCTCGATGGAGTAGCCCATGGTGCACGGGGAGACCCCCGACTGGAGGTACAGCCTCAGGTTGCCGGCGGGGGCGTCCTCCTTCCTCTTCTCCGCCTGGACCGATATGCCGGCCTTCTCCAGCTCCTGGCGTATGGACGGTGGCACCGCCCTCCACCGCCACATGCCGCTCTCGACCCACTCCGGGGGCAGGCCCCTGGACTTCGCGTATTCGAGCAGGGCGGCGTTCCAGCGGCGGTAGCCCTCCGAGCCGGCCTCCACCAGTTTCAGCTCCGCCAGGTCGGACGCCGGGCAGAGGAAGCAGCCGATGCGGTCGAGCCCCCGATCGTACCACGGGTTGTACGGCTCGCCGTCCTCCATTATCAGCAGCCAGACGTGCAGGGCGGTCCAGTTCTGTATGGGGGACGCACCCACCTGTCCGGGCGTCCAGGGGTTGCTCCATACCCTGGGCTTGGAGGCCCGGGACTCCGACTCATAGCGCCGCTGGCCGATGAACGAGAGCACCCCGGCGGGGAAATGCTTGCCGATGGCCCGGACGGTCGGACCGAGCTTGTTGGTCTTGCAGCACCAACGGTAGTCCCGTCCCGGAGGCCCGAACACCCTGAAACCCTCCTCGAACGCTTCCCTCGGTGCCTCCTCCACGATAAGGTCGGAGCCGTGACGTTCGGCCAACTCCTTCACGTGCTGGACGGTCTCGGGGAACTCCAGGCCGGTGTCGATGTAGAACACCGGCATGCGGACACCGGTGCGAAGGCCCAGGAGGAACGTGGCCAGGGAGTCCTTCCCGCCGGAGAACGACACGACGGCGGGGAGGTCGTGCTCTCTCATCACCCGGTGCATGAACCTGACCGCCTCGTCGATCTTCTTCTCCATCTCCGGCCGGTTCGCCTCCAGAACCTCCGGCCAGGCCGAGACCTTCCTCCCCGTGACGGCGTCCTCGGGGGCTCCGAGCCATCGCACTTTCACTGCCATGCCCTTGGCCCCGGGAACCATATCCTCCGAGGACATCCTGGCCAGCCCGGCGGCGAACGCCCGGCCCTGGCGGTCGACGACCACGACCTCATCGCCGATGCCTATCCCTTCACTGCACGAGACCACCCCCGGGGCCAGGAGATTGGAGCCTCCCAGTACTGGTTTCACGGCGCCATCGTCGGCCACCACGATGCCCTTGGAGATGATGCCCTGCATGGCCTTGGCCGCGGACATTCGGGCGAGGAAGGTCCACCCCGGTCCGATGTCGTAGCGCAGTGTGCCGGCGACCTTGCCGTCGACGATGATCTCGTCCATCCGGTCCAGCGCGGGTGCCTTGTTCATGAGGGCGAAGTGTCCGTCCTTGAGAACGGCGCTGCCGCACCCAGTACCGAACTGGCGGTCGATGACCGTCCGGGCGTGAGCGACGTCATGCGCGGAGGCCGGCCGGGCGTCTCCGGGCGGAGTGATCTCCATCTGGCGAGTCTCCGCTCCGCACCGGCCGCACTGCTTGATATCCAGCACCGGAACGTTGCATGCGTCGCACCATCTGAGGGGGATCTTCCCGAGCCGTACCTGGGACACGACCGATGTGTAGGCTTGGTGGTTAATTAACTTTTTTCGAAAAAACGAGCCAATGGTATCCCACCATGAATGTCGAAAGTGATCATTGCTCAGGTCGCTGATCGGAAGAGCATTATGGTACAAGGATCAGGCAACCTTTGAGATGACCTCCCCATGTCTATATCCCGAGCTGCTTATCGCGGTTGGAACGGGGTGAAAGGTGATACTTGTGCCGTCGATGAAAAGCTCCGATCGATCGTTAGCGGACGGTCCATTATCGACACAAGTGGCGGTCAGAACGGCATGATCCTCCTTCCATAGACCGCGTTCGTCATCTGGGCCATTGCCACATAGAAGCAGGAGATGGAAAAAAATAGGGCGAGCCATCCCGCTATGGTCATCGGCAATTGGCCCGTGCCCAGGAAGTTCGCCAGGCTCAATCCTAAGATGAACAACGCCACTCCGATGTCCAACAGCATCACTGCTACGAGCTTGGACACCTTGAGCATTGCCGGGATAAGGAGGAAAAAGATGATGCTCGTTCCCAGGAACCAGTATCCGTCCATGACCGATGGGCCGGGAAGGAACAATGCCCTTATGAACGAGAGTCCGGCACCAAGGCCAAGCAACCCGCCGAACACTATCCCCATGGTGCCAAATAGCACTTCCCCCCGCCTCATCTCGATGACGCCAAGGATCAACAGAGGAGCCGATACAGCAAGGATCCACAAGCCCATGACCGGAGTGAGGGGGACGCGATCATCGCTGGTTGCAAAGGCGAACAGGCCCAGATGCAGAACACCAAGCAAGAAGAGAGTGGCAGGCCCACTTGGGGCCCATTGCTCTTGCCCGTCCCCGTTCATGTGATCAAATAGCAACTTTCATTCTAATAACCATGGCGAGGGAGCCGATCTAGTGGTCCCGAATACTTGTTATAAGATCGATATGCTAAAAAATTGGTGTGGCCATAGAAGCTATCGGGGGCGAGCCCTTACCTGGCCAGCGTGGGCTTCGATCCCTAACCTCCGCCATTTGGACTGGCCGGTAGGGAGAATGGAAGGAAGTTTATACCCGTACTCGATTCATGGCCAGAATATAGAGTTGGTCAGAATGAAAGCGACCAAGCGCTCGATGGGCGTGTCATACGCCATCCGCGACATCCTGCTGCCGGCGAGGGAGCTGGAAAAGAGAGGCGCGGATATCATAAAGCTGCATATCGGAGACCCTAACAAGTTCGATTTCGAGACCCCCAAGCACGTGCGGGACGCTCTGTGCCGGGCTGTCGAGGTCAACGACAACGGGTACGCCGAATCAGAGGGATATGTCGAGCTTCGGGAGGTCATTCTGGAGAAGGAGAAGCAGAAGAACAACATCGACGTAGGGATCGACAACTGCGTCATCACCAATGGCGTGACCGAGGCCATCCAGATGGTGACCGCCGCCGCGGTGGAGCCCGGCGACGAGGTCCTCATGCCCGGTCCGGGATACCCGGCGTACATCGAGTTCACCAAGTTCTTCGGCGGAGTGCCGGTGACCTACCGCGCTGACGAGGAGAACGGCTGGCAGCCGGACATCGACGACATGAGGAAGAAGATCACTCCCAAGACCAAGTACATCGTGGTGATCAACCCCAACAACCCCACCGGTTCACTGTACTCAGACAAGGTGCTGAAGGAGATCACCGACCTGGCCGGGGAGCATGACCTGTTCGTCGTCTCTGATGAGATCTACGACCTGATGACCTTCGACGGGGTCCATCATTCTCCGGCGGCCCTTTCCAAGGACGTGCCGGTGATCCTGTTCAACGGTTTCTCCAAGGTGGACCTGCTGCCTGGCTGGAGGCTGGGCTACACCGTCTTCCGTGACGAGCAGGGGAAGCTGGACGAGATAAAGGAGGGGGTGATGCGCCAGCTGAGGCTTCGCATCAGCGCCAACAACCCCTGCCAGATGGCGGTCATCGAGGCCCTGAAGGGGCCGAAGGACCACCTGGAGGTCATGAACCGCAAGCTCAAGGAGCGCAGGGACTACGCCTGCAAGCGGATCAACGACATTCCCGGGCTGTCGACCGCTAGTCCCAAGGCCGCGTTCTACATCTTCCCCCGCATCGACTCCAAGCACTGGAAGAACGACCAGGATTTCGTCCTGGACGTGCTGAACAACTGCCATGTGCTCCTGGTCCCCGGCCACGGTTTCGACGAGATCTACGGCAAGATGCACTTCCGGGCGGTGTTCCTGCCCCCGGTGGACACGCTGGCCACCGCCTTCGACTCCATCGAGAGATACATGCACAAGGTGGCCTGATCAGGAGGAGCGCAGGGCGGCGGTCAGCTCCTCCTCCTTTTTCATATATCCCCTGTCCAGCCACTGGTCCAGAGTCATGAGCGAGGGGTGGATCTTCCGTAGGGACGGGATGTCGGCCTCGTATCCGTGCTCGTTCAGCCATTTCATCATCAGGAACCGCTCGTTGTCGATCTTCTTCAGCTCCTGCAGCGGTCTTTCCTGGAACACCACCTTCCGCCCGGTGGCCGTCGACAGTTTCTCCGCCACTTCGGGCATGGTCAGGGAGTCCCCCGCGATCTCTACGGCCTTCCCCATCCAGTCATCGGGATTGTCGAGCATGATGGCGGCGATGAACCCGATGTCCTCGACCGATATCATCTGCAGGCGCTTCCGGGGGTCCAGGGCCATTATCAACTTCCCGTCGGCCATCAGCCGGTGCACCGACGGCGCGTTGAAGTTCTCCATGAAATGGGTCGGTCTCAGGATGGTGAGCGGCAGTCCTATGCTCCTCATGTACCTCTCATTGGTCGCCTTGCTCTCGAAGTGGGGTATGCCGGTGCTGCGGTCCGCACCGCCCACCGAGCTGTAGAGGAAATGCTTCACTCCCTCGGCCTTGGCCGCGTCGGCGATATTCCTCCCCTGCCTTACCTCGCCCTGCGCCCCCTCTTCCTTCCAGGTGAGGACGGCAAAGACCCCGTAGGCCCCGGACATGTCCTTTCGGATCCTCTCCGGATCGTCCAGATCCCCCCTGACCAGCTCGGCGCCCAGGTCCTCCAGCCTCTTGGCCTCGGGCTTGTCCGGCTCCCTGGTCAGACCCCGGACCTGGAAGCCCGCTTCCAGAAGATGTCGCACTGCCGCACTGCCCTGGTGCCCGGTGGCACCGGTGACGAAGACGATCTTGTCCTTCAGTTCGACCACCGGAATGACCTGGCAATCGAGATTATAAAAATGTGGTGATGGGCGGATGTGAGGGGCGACCGACCCCATGGTCCGCTAACGCCAGCATCCAGATCATGGTCCAACGGTCCGGCCCGGGCCTCCGTCCGAACCTGGTGAACGCTGAAATCTCCCTCTCTCCATCGGTACGGACCGAGGCATAGTTATATTCCGATCCGATCATGTGGCATCGTGTTCGACAAGCTGAGGAGCGAGATCAGGAACGAACCGATCGTCCTCGCTCACCACCCGTTGTGCGGCAGGTTCGAAGACCATTTCATTACCATCAGGGGCAGAAAGGTGTGCCGGGGGTGCCTGACCGTTTATCCCACCGCCGCGGCCGGCATAGCGATCTTGGCCCCCATCGGCATCAGCGATTTCTCTGTGCTCTTCGCGCTGTCGCTGTTTCTTTTCATCATGAATCTGCCCCGGTTGATCATCCACCGCTCGGGGAGGACGAATCTATTCTTCAACATCGTCCTGGGCCTGTGCCTGTCCGCCACCGCCCTGGCGATGTTCAATTGTCCCGCGGATCTCCGGCTGGCATACTATCCTTTCGTCGTGGTCACGTACCTGCTGTTCATGGCCTACCGTGGCCACCGGATGATGAGCGGATGCAGGAAATGCCCGGACCATCATCTCTATCCAGCCTGTTTCACCGCTCTGGTCACAACTGATTGCGAGCAATATGATTAAATAATAATAATTTGTTTATTCTCCGGAGGCTATAATATGGCTGGTGGAAAGAAGTCGTTTCAGGGAAGCATACTGCTACTGGTGATATTGCTGCTGATATGTTTCCCAGCTGGGCTGATATACCTTGTGATAAAGTGGGAGGAGGATACTACCTCTGTTCCCATGAGGACCTGCATGAGCTGTGGTGCCAACATACCTGTGAACTACAACGTATGTCCTCACTGCGGTAAGGCGACCATGCCCGAGCAGGTACCTCCTCAGGCCTGATCGTTCGGCCACAAACCCCAACGGCCGACCGACGTCGGCCTTATATCTTTATAATATTATGGTGAGCCCATGGGTGAATTCCAAGGTAGTCTTGCGATCCTTATCGTCCTATTGTTATTGTGCTGGCCAGCTGGACTGGTATATCTGCTGATCAAGTGGCAGGATGTGCCGGCCTACCCAATGATGAGGTGTGCTAATTGCGGAGCGAACGTCCAGCAGAACTACCAGGTCTGCCCGTATTGCGGAAGGCCGACCGGTATGTCCTCCTCGTACAACGTTCCTTCCGCGAACGATGCCGTTCCGTTCGGCAGCAAGCCGTGCGTCAGCTGTGGGAAGACCGTGAAGGGGACCGACCAGTTCTGCCAGTATTGCGGCACGAAGCAGTGGTGAACGTATCGGCGTGGCCGTTCCATGGGGCTTATTCTCTCCCCGTGCCGGCCCGCCATTTTGTTCATGAACCTGTGTTGGCGCTGATCATCCAGCCCGCGTGGTATTAAATAATGGAAAAAGGAAGGGCGGGCCTCAGCCCAGGTTCTTAAGGAGTTTGACCACGGCTTCGACCGCGTCCCTCCCCTTCTCGATGCGCTCCTCGGCCTGCAGGCGGGTCATGCCCGGCCCGCTGATGCCCAGGGACACCGGCTTGTCGTACTGGAGGCTGAGGTCGATGATCTTGCGGGCTGCGTGCTGGATCACGATCTGGTCGTGATCCGTTTCGCCCTCTATCACGCATCCGAGGGTCGCCACCCCATCGATGCCGCCATCCTCCAGCAGCTTCTTGATGGCCAGGGGCATGTCGTAGACCCCGGGGACCGATATGACCTTGGCCACGTTCACGTCCAGGAAGGCGGCGTGCGCCTTCGCCCGCTCCAACATCATCGAGGTGATGTCGAAATTGAACTCGGATACCACTATCCCAATGTTGTACCTCTTCATGTGCTCACTCCCTAATCGGTCCAGCGTCCTCGTAGCCCTGCCGTAGCCCCTTCCCGGCGTTCCTGGAGAGGACCTCCGGACGGAACAGCAGGTTGTAGGCGTTGCGGGCATGCTCCCTAGCCCTCTGCTTCGCCAGCCAGTCGAGGGTCTTGGCGTCGGGGGCCTCGTCCTCGTGGACGAAGACCTCTATGATATGATGGTCGGTCATCAGCTGCGCCCGGATCAGGCCGGTGGAGGCCTCGTGCGCGCAGTTCTTGTCCTTGTCCTTGGGCCCGGGCATGCCCAGGGCGATCACGATATCGCACCCCTGCTCGACGATCAGCTTCTTGCACGCCACCGGGAGGTCCTTTATCCCGGGGACGGTGTACCGCACGATCTTGAAGCCCGTCCCCGTGGTCTTCAGCTCGTCCACCGCGGCCCCGCCCATGTCCACCCTGGCGAAGGTGGTGTCGGCGATGCCGATGAGCTTCACTCCTTCTCCCCCTTGCAGGCGGTGGCGGTGTGCCATTCGATGATCTTCCGGATGATCTTTCTCGTGCCGTTGAGATCGTCCTCGTACCGTCCCAGGCGGACCACCCTGATGTTCATGCCCCTCCGTACGAGCTCGTCCTTGAGGGCCTGCTCATCGAACAGCTGATCATAGCCCAGGGCGATGATGTCCGGCCGTATCTCGGCCACCACCCCGAACATGTCCCCCTCATGGCCCAGCATGGCGCGGTCCACCGGTTTGAGGGCGGAAACCAGCTCCAGGCGCATCTTCTCCGGGGTGATCGGCTCATGCTTGTTCTTACGGACGGTCTTGTCAGTGGCCACCACCACCACCAGCTCATCGCCCAGCTGTCGGGCCTCGCTGAGGTAGTGCACATGTCCGGTGTGCAGTATGTCGAACACTCCGCTGGCCATCACCCGTGTCATCTGGACCGCACCCACTTCTTCCAAGCCTCGATGATCTCCGCGCCCTCGAGGTATGGAATACCGAATCTGCGGGCATACTCTTGAGCCTTCTCCTTCCTCAGGGCCTTTCCGTCATCGCCCATCATCTCGCATATGGTGGCCGAGGGGAACATGCCGGCCATCTTCAGGAGGCCCGTGGCCAGCTCGGTATGGCCCTTGCGATCGTCGAGCACTCCGGGCTGGGAGTTGAGGAGGAACACGTGGCCGGGGGCCCTGAAGGCCATGCCGAACTCCTTCTTGGCGGTTTCCGCGTCGAGGTCCAGCACTCTCTTCCCCAGCTTGGCGAACTCGGAGATGGTCAGGGCACGGTCCGCATCGGGGATGCCGGTGAACGTCCGACGGTGATTGATCGTCAGGGAGAACGCCGATTTGGTATCATAAGGGAGGTCGTTCGGCGCCAGACCCTTGAGGACCGGATGCTTGGAATACGACTCGGCGAACAGTTCGGCCAGGAACGGAAGGTCCAGTTTCCCCGACACCTCGGCGGGCACGGTCGTGCAGATCAGCCCTCCGGCGTCCTTTCTCAGCGTGCGAACGCTCTCGAAGGTCACATGATCGGAGGCGATCATCATGTCGGTCTCCGCCTCCCTGCTGTCGGAATCGAATATCAGAACGAACTTACCGGATCTCAAAGCGGCGTGGGCCTCGCCAATATTGTCCATAATGCACCTTCCTGGCTCATATGGGCCACCATATATTATCTCTCCGGTAGCTACCAATATTGTGGTCAAATCGCCCCATAGAATGGCCTCCAGGTCGTCCGGAGGGGGTAGGTCGGGAACAATCAGCTAATATATCTTAACATGGTATCAAGGGTGTATGCCAGGCATGCTGGATGATGAGAAGGCCCTCGATGAGATAGACGTATCGGGCATGCTACGCCAGATGACCGATCTTCCCGCGCAGCTCGAATCCTCCCTCTCAAGCAAGATCATCGTTGGGCCGGGGGCCAACAGGCTGTGCCTCTGCGGCCTCGGAGGCTCGGCCATGGGCGCCGATGTCCTGTCCGACCACATGCAGAGGACCACCGGGATCGTGACCGAAGTGGTCAGGGACGTCTCTCTCCCCGGCTGGGTGGACGCCGACACCCTTGTCGTGCTCATGTCCTACTCGGGCAATACACGGGAGACCCTGGCGATGTACGATGAGGCTCGCAGGAGGGACGCCCGCATCGTCACCATAACCTCCGGCGGCCGATTGCTGAAGCTGAGCGAAGAGAACCGGCATCCCCATGTCAAGGTGCCGTCCGGCATCCAGCCCCGGGCCGCTCTCGGCCACCTCCTGGGCGCGGCGGCCTCGGTGGTCGGCGCGGCAGGGATGTCGTCCGTGGGGAACGACCTGCGGGACATGCTGCCGGCCCTGAGGGAGGAGGTCGCATCTCTCGCCCCCGGCAATCCCGAATCCACCAACCTGGCGAAGCAGCTGGCGACCCAACTTCATGACCGGGTGCCGTTCATCTACTCGTCGCGGGAAACCCGCCCCGCCGGCCGCCGGTGGCAGACCCAGATCAACGAGAACTCCAAGATGCTGTGCCTCTACGGCGAGCTGCCGGAAGCGGACCACAACCAGGTGGTGGGATGGGTCGACGGGGAGCGCAGCAAGGTCGCCCGCCCGGTGTTCCTGCGCGCGGCGTCCGACCGGGGCATGATCGCGGACATCGTCAGGGCGACCATTTCCATATTTGAGGACTTCGGGCTGGAGCCTGTCATCGTCGACCTCAAGGGCCGCACGCCACTAGAGAACGTGATGCGGGGGATGATCCTGGGCGATCACGTCAGCTACTATCTGGCCATGCTCAAGGGGGTCGATCCTACTCCGGTATCATCGATCAGCGAGCTGAAGAAGCGTCTGGGATGAGAGCGGCTGGTGGATGAAAAAGGAAGGCCCCTCGCGGGGCTTTAGATACCTAGGATGGTCCGCTTCTTGCGGTCGAACTCCTCACGGGAGATGACACCCTCGTCGCGGAGCTTGGCCAGTCCCTGGAGCTCCCCGATGTAGGCCTGCGAGGCCACGTCCTGGGTGCTCCTGAGATCGATGTTGGCGGAGTTGGTGTTCATGGCGGCCACTACTGAGTTTATCTCCCAGTTGAAGTAGCTCTGATCGCCGGGGGTATAGTTCCACATGTCGCTCATGACGTAGGAGAAGGAGATCAGCGGGGACCCGTCGGTGGAATGGAACGCCACGACCAGGCTATGGGGGGTCTTGTTCACCTTAAGGGTCGGCCTGATCATTCCCCTGTCGGCAACGATGAGGTTGGGCCTTTCCTGAGCTATAACGTTGAAGCCCTTGGTCGCCAGAATGGGCATGAGGCGGTCATATATCGTTTCGACATCACCGATGGCCTTGATGGTTCTCGAGTAAACCTGAGACATATGCCTTAAATTTATTATTTATGATTATAATATATATGTTCATTCTATCATCTTATGATAAGCACCATGCGGGCCGATAACGGTCCACTGGCCCGTCCCGCCGGTTCGCTGGCATGGGCGCCGGCGGGTGAGCGTCGAGGATAGGCGGGCACGCATCGAACATGTCACCTCATATCGACGCACAACACTTTTTTTTACAAGATGAATCATCTCAGGCCGGTAACACTCATGAAGGAAGATGCTTATTGGATTAAAGAACAGGTGAAGGCCCACACCAAGTGGTTCGAGGAATCCCTCCCCATGATCGCCTCCGAGAACCTCATGAGCCCCCTGGCCAAGGAAATGATGATCTCGGACTTCCACGATCGGTACGCTGAGGGGCTTCCGGGCAAGCGGTACTACCAGGGCAACATCTATGTCGACAAGGTGGAGCTGAAGTGCCTCGAGCTGGCGCGGAGGATATTCAAGGCCAAGTTCGTCGATGTCCGGCCCACCTCCGGCACCGTGGCCAACATCGCGGTCCTGTTCGCGCTGACCCAGCCCGGCGACAAGATATCCACCCCCGAGCTCGCCTCCGGCGCCCACATCTCCACTGCGCCCTTCGGGGCGGTCGGCCTTCGTGGCCTGAACGCCGTACACTATCCCTGGGATTACAAGAACTGGAACCTGGACATCGATGCCACCAGGAAGTTCTTGATCAAGGAGAAGCCCAAGGTCGCCCAGTTCGGTCTGTCGGTGTTCCTGTTCCCCACTCCCATCAAGGAGATCCAGGACGCCCTGCAGGAAGCTGGCTGCACGGTATGGTATGATGCCGCCCACGTCCTCGGCCTCATCGCCGGCGGCAAGTTCCAGGACCCCCTCAGGGAGGGCGTGCACGTCATCTCCGCGAGCACCCATAAGACCTTCCCCGGTCCCAACCACGGCATTCTCATAGGGGACAAGCTCACCGAGGACATGGAGGCGAAGTTCCAGAAGGCCGCGTTCCCCGGCGTGACCTCGTCCCACCACCTCCATGCCATGGCCGCCCTGGCGGTCACCATGGCGGAGTACGAGATCTATGGCAAGAAGTATGCCGGGCAGATCATCAAGAACGCCAAGGCCCTGGGCAGCGCGCTGCATGAGATGGGGATCGACGTCATGTGCCCGCACCTGGGCTTCACCGAGTCTCACACCCTGGCCATCAGCGTGGCCAAGTACGGCGGGGGCGCCCAGGCAGCCCTGGACCTGGAGAAGGCCAACATCATCGTCAACAAGAACATGCTGCCCGGCGACACCAGCGCGGTCAAGCCGTCCGGCATAAGGATCGGTACCCAGGAGCTTACCCGGCTGGGCATGGAGAAGGGGGAGATGGAGGAGGTCGCCCGCCTGATCTACCGGGTGGTGGTGAAGAAGGAGAACCCGGAGTCGGTGAAGAAGGACGTCTGGGAACTGAAGAAGGACTTCACCAAGGTACAGTACTGCCTCAACGAGGGCACCGAGGCCTACCGCTACCACGACCTGGTGTGAGGCGGGAAGCACAACGAGGCCTCCCGG
>JAEILR010000017.1 GCA_016109435.1 Methanomassiliicoccus sp. | reverse complement strand
TCATCCTCGTCCAGCGTCTCGCCCGCCGGCCTGGTCACGATCAGGGTCTCGGTCACTCCCTTCAAGGTATACTGGGTCTTCAGCGCGGCGGAGGCGGCGAACAGCGAGCTGACGCCGGGCACGATCCTGACCTCCACGCCGTGCCGCTCCAGCTCGGCGATCTGCTCAACGATGGAACCATAGAGCGAAGGGTCGCCGCTGTGCAGCCGCACCACACGCTTACCGGCGGTGGCCGCCTCGACCATGATCGAGACCATCTGCTCGACGTTCATGCCCCAGCTGTCCAGCTTCACTTCCGCCCCTGACCGCTCGACAAGAGCGGGGCTGACCAGCGAGCCGGCATAGATCAGGACGTCCGCAAATACCAGCAGCTCGTTGCCTTTCAGGGTGATGAGGTCGGGGTCTCCCGGACCGGCGCCGACGAACCAAACCACCGGAGCGCTCAGGTCACTCCCTCCGGGCGAACATGACGCTCATGTAATCGCACTTCTCCGGCATCTCTTCCTGGCCGTACACTCTCTCATTCTCCAGGTACATCCTCTCCACAAGGTGGAACCTTGAGTAGCCGGAGGAGCGGAGACGTTTCATGACCTTCCGGGGCGAGCGCACCTTCAACATCACCAAGCACTCGTCCTCCGTTCCGTCGGTGACCGTGAACCCGGAGTTGACCGGTACGTTCAGCCGGGAGGCGAAGGCGGTTATCGAGCTGATGCCTGGCTCCACCGATACCCTGACCTCCGGGTATCTTTCCCTCAGGACCTCGCATTGCCGTGAGAATGTCGAGAAGAAGTTCGGATCGCCTAGGATGCCCAGGACAGCGGTCCCCTTCAACGCCGACGGAGCGATGAGGTCAGCGTTCCTCTCCAAGGCTTGCCGAATAACGTCCTCATCGTTGACCATGGGGAATTCCAGTGTCACAGGACGACAATGCTCCTTGACAAGTTCATAGGCCATCTTCCCGGGGACGAACACCTTGTCCGCCGAACGTAGCAGGCGCACGGCTTTCAGCGTGAGCAGCTCCTTATCGCCTGGCCCGAGGCCGACGCCTATCAGCATCAGACCACCTCCCCGACGATGATGAATATCGGGTCGATGGGACGAAACATGATGCTGCCAGCAAGATTTTGTGATCGGCTTACCTGCACCTGGACAGCTTCCTTGAACATGTCCAGCTTGACCATGGTATCCACCGCCTGGTTCATGGACCGGAGCAGAACGGTGTTGACCACTATGCGCCCCTTGACCCGGTCCTTGAGCAAGACCAGCATATCATGGAGCTGCTTCGTGCCCCCGATGAAGGCCCCGTCGAGCTCGTCGCACTCCCTCAGGAAATCAAGCCCGTTCTGCTGCCGTACCTCAACATTGGTACGTCCCCATGCCTTGATGTTCACCATGGAGGCCTCCACCGCTTCCTTCCTGACGTCGACGGCATAGACCTTGTCAGCGATCTCGCCCATAGCCATGGCGACCTTCCCAGTACCGCAGCCTATGTCGGCGACCACATCTCCTTTCTTGATGCCCAACTTCTGGATGGATACGGCCATGACCTCGTCTTGGGTCGGCCCGCCCTTGAATCTCATCAATTGGACATATCATCCAACTCATATTTAAGATGGAAATAGCATCCAACTGCACCCCCACATTGGTCGTCAGCCATGGCAATTATTCGTCAGTGGCGGTAGAAGTAATCCGATCGGCCACCTTCGGTGGTTCGAAAAGGACTTCTTCTATTGAACCTCGCTGACCGTTCCGGGTAAGAACCTGCATCAGTTACATGGTCATAACGAACGGGGAGGTGCATCGATCGGTGCCGTGGCAGCCTCATGATCGCATCCGGATCATTTTTCCGCCGTAGCACACAGCCTTGAATAATGCCGTCGAACAGAACATTCCGTCTTAGTTCGGTGGCCTAAAGGTGAGATCGAAACGCCCAAGGAGAATGAATTGGTCATCACAAAATTTCACCCAGTGCTATTTGGACCTTCTCCCACCTAATCGTTTAATCTGATAAAGGAGGAATGGCACCAAAAAAGGCGGTGCCATTTTTAATCGATTCACGCTGTCTGGGTTGCCACGGACTGCTTGGCGGTGCCCGCGTAATGGTTGTATACCAAGACCATCGCGGCCCACACTGCTATGCAGGCAAGGAGCATGGCTGTTCCGATCGTCGCCATTTCCCCAAGCATCGTTGCGGTGTCCGCAGGGCTGCTCATGGCGGAGAGGAACGGTGCGTATGGAACGATCTCCTCATGAGCAACATGTTCGAGGGCCAACGCCACCACTCCGCCCCATAAGAGGACATTCAACCACATCAGGTGGAGTTTTTCCGGAGCCTTGTTCGCAAGAATAACTCCCGATACCGCTATGGCCGCAGCCATAGGTACTAGAAAGCATGCCATTTTTTCACCTCACACTCGGTTCTCCCATTTCATTGGGTAGTTCGAGATGTCCCTTGATCTTGGAGATAGCCAATGAAATCTCCCATATGGTGAAGATCGGGATCAGCATGGCAATCCCGAGAACGATCCCGTTCTCGATCAGGCCGTCCGTCTCCATCTCTAGGAACGGTCCGCTCCCCCCATAGCCCAATATGTGATCCACCAGGATCATCACTCCCAATCCCCATAGCATCAAGGACAGGATCCCAAGTTGATACTTCTTAGGAGCAACGAACCATACTGCCGTCACTGCCAGAGCCGCGATCAAGGTCGTCATCAACCACATATCAACACCGTAATACGAAATTTTATTTCGTAATACCTGTATCAAAATTAGATATAAAGAATTTGTCGGTACCGAGCGGTATTGTTTTTTATTAACGAAGTGGAGGTCCCAGTTCGATCATCATTGGTCGATCTGATGTCGGAGGTAAAGCGATGTCCTGCCATTGCTTATGAACGGACCTCTGGCAATGTTCGGATCAATATTTTGACGGGGGTTGAATGAGCCTGTATCATCGGCCGGATCAGATGGACGGGTTTTAGGGATAATATTCTTCGGATAAGCCGCCTTTCACGGCGGGGAATAGGATTAATCGAACGTTTTTACGAATTAAAAGTCCGCCATTCACCCGGCAGCCGGGAGAACATGATGGGGCATCGTTCAAAACGACGTCCACATGATATGGCCGCCCCATCGCCGGTTGACACTTGCTGATGAGGGTTCGCTCATCTATCCCCAGCGAACTTATGCTCCAGCAGTTCGAGGGCCTCGTCCATGGTGGTCGGCACCTCGAAATCGAGGCCGCAGCGAGATTTCCACTCGCTCATGAGCCTCGGGATCGAGGGAAGTTCCAGGTTCGCCTCGGCTAGGATGTCCGGCCGGGCCATCAGTCCGCGCATGTCGCCGTCGTAGAGGACCGTCCTCTTCAGAACGATGACCCGCTTCGTAAGCTCGAAGGCGACCGTCAGATCGTGAGTCGCGAGAACGATGCTCTTGTTCAACGATCGCAGGACGTCGACCAGCGCCCTTCGGCTCGCCGGGTCCAGGTTGGCAGTCGGCTCATCGAGAAGGTAGATCTCCGGGTCCATTGCCAGCAGACCGGCGATGGCCACCCTCTTCTTCTCCCCAAAGCTCAGGTGGTGGGGTACCCGCTCGGCGTACTCCGACACCCCGGCGAGGGCCATGCTCCTCTCGACCCTCCTGCTTACTTCCTCCTCACCCAGCTGCATGTTGATGGGCCCGAAGGCCACGTCGTCCCAAACCCGGGGCATGAAGATCTGATCGTCGGGGTCCTGGAAGAGCAGCCCGGCCTTCATCGTCGCCTGTGGCGCGGTCTTCTTGTCCACCTTGATGCCTGCGACCTCCAGCTCCCCCTCGGTCGGGATGTAGAGAGCATCCATCATGTGCAGCAAGGTGCTCTTCCCGGCCCCGTTGGGACCGACAAGCGAGACACGCTCTCCTTCCTTGACCGTGAGCGCTACGTTCTCGAGCGCCCGGGTACCGTCCGAATATGCATAGCCAACCTTATTGAGCCTCAGAGCGTCCACTGGACCACCCCCCATTGGATCGATGAAATGATCACTATTACAAATGCGAAGACGGCCACGTAAGCTAGGTCCCGTGGCCTGGCCCTGGGCGGCCTCAGGGTGTGGATCTCTCCTCTGAAGCCCCGGGCAAGAAGACCGTCGTATATTCTCTTGGACCGTTCATACGATCGCACCAGGACCATTCCTGCGGTGAAGGAGATGGTCCGGAATATGTCCTTCGATAACAGGTTCCCCCTCAGCGAGAAGCCCCTGGACCTCCTTGCCATGTTCATCAGTTCCAGCTCCTCCAGGATCACGAAGATGTAACGGTAAGTGAACAACAGGAGGGAGCAGAACAGGTACGGCACGCGGAACCACCTCAGCGCTCTCAGGATATCGAAGAACGGGGTGGTGGTCACCATGAGCAGGAGAGCCATCACCGATGCGGAGACCCTCAGGGCCATGGCGATGGCCGGCTGGCTGCCGGACGTCAGCAGCAGAGCGGCCGATGCAACGGCGATGAACGGCACGGAGAGGGAGAAGACCCTCAGATAATGCCCGATCGGCAGCCGGGAGACCGCCAGCACGGCGAGGACAAAGATTAGGGCGACGGTGAGAGCTACGATGTCCCGCATGAACGAGAGCGTCACCACGAGTGCTATGGTCGAGGCAAGTTTCACCCTGGGATCGAAGCCGTAGAGAGTGCTCGACCGGCTGAACTGGTCTATCTCGATCGTCTCCATGGTTCGCTCCTCGCAACCTATGCCGATACAACGGCCTGGAATTTAAAAGAGAATGGAAAGGGTTTCTTGTACTCTACGCTCGATCAGATCACTCGGCCTTGATGGACTTCCTTAGCCTGACGACCCCATATACCGCGATCAGGGTCATGAAGAACCCAACGATGCCCATCATCAGCGAGGTGAAGTAGTTGGAGCCGTAGTCCAGGGGGGCGGTCCACACGGGCTCGCTCTCCTCCCCGGTCCCATGTTCCTCGAGCGTCTTGTCCAGCCCGTCCGGCACACCGTCCGATACCAGGAAGAATCCCACGAGGCCGACCGAGAACGCCAGCAGGATGGCGATGCAGGCGACCAGGTACTTGCGGTCCATGCTCACGCCTCCGCCGGTTTGGTGTTCAGGTTAAGCATCTCCGGAGAGACCTTGGACAGGAAGAGCACCACGCCGGTCGTGACCGCCGCCTCCCCTATGCCGATCAGCGCATGGTACCCCATCATCGCCGGGAACGCCAAGGCGCCGGTGATACCGTAAGCGCCACCAGATATGGAGTAACTGATTGCTAGCTCCGCCGCGCATACCGTGGCCGCGAGGAAGACCGATGCCCACGCCGCCACGGGCGTGGCCGCAGTCCTGTTCTTGGCACCGAAGAGCATCATGATGCCATAGGTGACCAGGGGAGCGACTATCGCCATGTTCAGGATGTTGAGGCCCAAAGCGGTTACTCCGCCGTCGCCGAAAACCAGACACTGAATGGTCAGGATGGCAGTGATGATCAGCATGGCCGCGTACGGCCCCAGCAAGATCGTCGCCAGTGCAGCGCCGATAAGGTGGCCGGTAGTCCCCCCGCCGATCGGGAAGTTCAGCATCTGGGCCACGAAGATGCCTGCTGCCAGGATCGCCATCATCGGCATCGTTCGTTCATCGAGCTTCTTCCCCATTCTCCAGAACATCAACGCCAGCCCGATCAGCGCGATCACCCATCCGGCGATCCATACCTCGGGCGCCATCACTCCGTCCGCAATGTGCATAACGATCCCCTTGTAACGAATTTATTATTCGTGCTACGGCATCGAGCCCATCATATAAATCTCTTTACACCAAGTGGTCCGAACGTTCGGAGCTTGCTTCGGGGATGGGTCGGTTGCTATTGGAAAAATGGGGGGTTTAGGTCCTTTTGAGGCCGCTGACGAACCTCCTGGTGTCCTCAGGGGACGCTCCATCGATCATTTCCTGGAGTATCGCGCTCCCAACTATGGCAGCGTCCGCTCCCTCGCGGTACATCGCTTCGGCGTGCTCGTGCCGGGATATGCCGAATCCGACCCCGATGGGCAGGTCGCCGGCGCTGTCCTTGGCCCTGTGGACGACCTCGGACACGCTGCCAGAGAGCGATCCACGGGCACCTGTCGTCCCCAGCGAACTGACCACATACAGGAATCCGGAGCTGGCTGCGGCGATCCTCTTCATCCTGCTGGCAGGGGTCGTCGGCCCTACCAGCTGGATGAGGTCCAATCCCCTCGCCCGGCACCGTTCAGAGAGCGTGAGGGACTCCTCGCACGGCAGGTCCGGGACGATTAACCCGTCGACCCCGCTGCGGGCCGAGAGCTGGACGTAGCGGTCCTCGCCGATCTGGAATATGGGGTTGTAATACCCCATGAGGACGATGGGCACTTCCGTCCTCTTCCTTATCTCACGGGCCAGGTCGAACACCTTCATGGGGGTGGTCCCGTTCTCCAGAGCCTTCTGTGAGGTGAACTGTATTACCTTGCCGTCGGCCACTGGGTCGGAGAACGGCACTCCCAGCTCGATAACGTCCGCTCCCCCCTCCACGCAGGCCAATGCGTGCTCGACCGAGAGCTCGGCGGTCGGATAGCCGGCGGTGACGAAGCACACAAGCTTCCTCCCGCCGGTCAGCGCCTTGCCGATGCGGGACATCACTGCACCCCCATGAGTCCGATCACCGTATCGAGGTCCTTGTCCCCCCGACCGGAGACGGTTATCACTACCACCTGGTCCTTGTCCATCTTCTTGGCGCGCTGCATGCCCGCGTGGACGGCGTGCGATGACTCCAGCGCGGGGATGATGCCCTCGACCTCGCTCAGCGTCCTGAACGCGTTCAGCGCCTCCTGGTCGGTTACACCCACGTACTCCGCCCGCCCGATGTCCTTGAGGAGGGAGTGCTCCGGCCCCACCCCGGGGTAGTCAAGCCCGGCGGCGACCGAATGTGTCTCCCTGATCATGCCGTTGACGTCC
>JAEILR010000016.1 GCA_016109435.1 Methanomassiliicoccus sp. | reverse complement strand
GGACCACCCCGCCGGACTGCTCGACCATCTGGGTGACATAGGATGAGTAACGCATCGCTCGATCCTTATTGTCTTTCTTGTCTTTCTTGGCACCCCACATATGTATCCCTCGTTCTCGTGGTCCGTGGCGACTGCGTTTCCTCACCCTTGTCAGTGCGAGGTACACCCCGAGCCTTCGTTGCTGTTCCCGTCGAAGCCTAGGCATTATCGCGGCGACCAGGACGACCATGGGTGTGGTCGCCCGAGGCAGGCCGTTCCTTTCGAGTTCCTCGTAACGATCAAACCTCCTCGATGCCGTCGCCCGTTGGCGGTGAGGCTAAGATGTTTATCGCGAGGCCGCCTCGATCGGTCAAGGACCTAATTTCTCCATGGTTCATAATCGTTGTGAACGATAATGTCAGTACAGACGTTCCCCATGTCGATGCTCATGCCTGAACCTTGATGGGTGTCACCTCTCCATGCACGCCTTTTACCTGGAGGGTGCTAGCCGAGGACGGTGAGCAGTGTCGGAAGATCCTACTTGGTGAATGGCAGGAAAAAATAAAAACCTCATGAAAAGGTGAGAAAGCTCCTCCTTGCGAGGGAGCAAGAAGGGCGAAGCCCGTTCACAGAACGAGTTTAGCCAGGTAATCGTGGTGGGCCCGAAGAGATTTGGACTCTTGACCTCCCGGTTATCAGCCGGGCGCTCCAGCCAGGCTAAGCTACGGGCCCTTGTGCTTCTGGGAATAGTGCGGTCTATTTTAAAACTTTCCATACACGGACGGCCTTCAGGCCCTTTTCAAGAGCCTATTCTACTCCATTGGAACATCTGCCAATAATGTTTGACTACTACCTCGCTGTTCCTAGGACGGGGTAACAGCAGTGATCATAGCGAACGGAACATTGGCTCGTGGATACTTGAATGGAGAGGTTTGCATCGTCACCGGGGCGGGCCGGGGGATCGGGCTGGAAGCGGCCCGTTCACTAGCTTGGCTGGGTGCGAGGGTCGTGATCGCGGAGATCGATCCAGCGACCGGAGCGGCCGCAGAGGCGCAGCTCCGGAAAGAGTTCGGTGAGCGGTCCGCCCTTTTCATCCGCACCGACGTTTCCAGTTCTGAGAGCGTCCGCTCGCTCGCCATTGAAATCAAGCGGTCCTGCGGTCATGTCAGCGCCGTCCTCAACAACGCCACGGCCTTCAGGATGGGGGCGGTGACCGATGTGAGCATCGAGGGATGGGATCTCGCCTACGGTGTCAATCTGCGGGGACCGGTGCTGATGGCCCAGGCCTTCCTGCCGGAGATGGTGGCAAGAGATCATGGCCGCTTCATTTGCGTGTCATCCTCCGGTGCGGCCCCGTACATGGGCGCCTACGAGGTGTTCAAGACTGCACAGGTGGAGCTTGCCCGCGTCCTCGACGCGGAGATGGAAGGCCGGAACGTCCACGTCCTGACCATCGGCCCCGGACTGGTCCACACTCCAGGGTCCGATGAGGGCATCGCGGCCCTCGCCCCTCTCTATAACAAGAGCGTGGATGAGTTCTTCGCCATGAGCAGGGACGTGATGCTTACGGCCGAGGAGGCCGGTGCCGGCTTCGCTGCGGCCGTCGCTGCCGCGGAACGTTTCCGGGGGCAGGAGATCAGTTCCTTCGCGGCCTTGAGCGCTTATGGCATAACTGTGGGCAATGGTGGAACAAGCGAACAAACGGTTCACGAGGTCCAATGGACCAGGGTGCAAGCTCTGGTCGACAAGGCGCTCTCCGACCTCGAGGGCCAGTATAAGAGCTGGATGGGGATGGTGGTGTTCAAACGGCAGTGGATCCTCCGGGACTTTAAGAAAGGAGCTGGGATGCCGGTCGAGATGTGGCTGGACGCTCTTCGGCAACTAAAAGTGGCGATCGAAACAAAGGACGCGTCCAGGATCATCTCTCAAAGGCCGCCCTTCGAAATGCTGATCGCTCAGTACTCTCATATGCTGGCCATGCTGAAAGACTACGAGAAGGACAGTGAAAAATTAAAAGAGGGAAAGGTGACGATCGAGGGTTGGATCAGAACGTTGGAGGAGCTCGTCCCCTTGATCTAAGAGATGGTCTGAGGTAGGACGCCGAGAGGGGTCTGGTCGGATATAGGTGGCCGCATAGAAGTGATTTCATGGCTAGAGGCCGCCCGCAACACGAGGTCGACATCAACGATGGTACGATCTCCTTCGCTGACAAGTCCACGAAGCCGATGTCATTATCCCTAAAGCCGTGGTGGACATTTAATGCCCCTGGGGAAAAAAATAACTGGAGGCTATCATCTCTGTCACCTCATTATTGAAATAATTGATATCTAAGGCGATTCGTAGAGATATTCATGTCCAAACATGAAACGAGTGGTCAAGGTACGAAGGATGATCCTTGGGATCTAAGAACACCATCTGGAGAGTCCGAGTTCACTGCCTATCGTGACGAGGGTACCGAACCGCCAGCCATCGTGGTGCATGTTGGCAAGACCGAGGTGAGGTACCATTTACGTAGCATCGAGGACCTCCAGGCGATGCTGAAGTCACATGCGGACTGGATGCCCCTAGGTAATGCTGATGAGCAAAAACCTGCTAAGGAGGGGACGGTCGAAGCATGGGCTCGTTCCCCGGAAAACCCAGTCGGTGGTTGGTATGGGCTCAAGAAAGGACTGCGGGGGCGGTTTGCCACTTACATTCCGCCGATCTTGGAGCATCTCGGCCTGGCTGAAGTGGAGCACAACGCAAGGAACAATCGGATGCGTGCTCGGTAGCTCAGAAGCAACCCTATCGCATCCGATAGATTAGTACAAATCCGATGCCTGAAGCGTGGGACCGGCAGTCCCGAGCCAGACCGCGATGAAGAGGCAACAACGGTCGACGATCGCTCTACGATGGACCAGTACTTCTGGAAAGGGAATATGATTTATCCAAAGGCCGTGTTGGGGTGCCGATGACCCCTCCCGCCGACGAGATACACATGAAGATCATGCTGCCCGCCCCTCCTGAGGTGGTGTACGACATGCTCATGGACCCCAAACGCCAGACCGAGTTCACCGGTTTCCTCGCCGAGGGGAGCCCGGAGATTGGCGGGCGGATGAGCGCCGGCAACGGCCACATAACCATCCTTAACCTGGAACTGGAAAGGGGCGCGAGGATCGTCCAGGAGTGGTCCACCCGGACCTGGCCGGAGGGCGTGCCCCCGTCGCAACTGGAGATCTCCATGAGGGCCATCGGCCAGGGCACGGACCTGAGGATGGTGCAGACCGGCATCCCGGCCGAGATGAAGGACGATATCGAGCAGGGATGGTTCGACCATTACTGGAACCCCATGTTCGAGCACCTTCACAAGAAAGCTCTTTATTGATGTAGCCACGGCCGCTGGCCGTAGGCCCAAGGTGATGAGAAAGACAGAAAGGATTTTCGTCCCTTGGTAAAGGGTCGAAGTGGTTTGCCGCTCAGGTCCTGAAGGATACCGAGTACTCCATGGACTTGGCCCCGAAGTACTTCCTGCAGAACTCTGCGGTCTTCCGGGGAGGGTATTCCTTGCAGGAGAAGACGTCGATGAACGCCCGATCGGTATCCTCGGCAAAGTGGCCGGAGATCAGCGACGTCTCTATCAGCTGGGCTAGGGAATAGCCTGCCACCCGGGGGTCCGCGCCGAACCTTACGACGATGGGTTCCCCGAATCTCTTCATGTCGATATATTCGCAGAGATCGATTGAGAACTGCGTGATGACTTCTTTGCTCGCGATCTTCTGAGGGTCGCAGTCATGAAGGTCGATGGATGTCAGAAGACCCCATTCCTCTCCCTTCTTGAATCTCTCTACGCATTCCTCGTCGCTCAAACATTTGCCCGTCCGCGGACTCATGCTATACATGTCCTATTATCACCTTACCGAGTATCCCATTGGGATTGAGTTTTCGTGAAACAATCCTGATATTTGAAATTGTGTCCGCACTTACGCGTAGAAGGAGAAGATTAACGCCGTTTGACGAACATTTTGGCATCATGCTAACATGGGACACGGCACCGGCGCCCCCTCCCCCGCCCTGCCGGGGGGTCAGAAGCCTTATTACGCCAAGACCATACCGAAGGTGATAAGATGGGAGCGGGCCTGAAGAACCGCGGGAAGACCCGCGAGGATGTCGACGAACGCCGTAAGGCGATCGAGGAGAGCACGGGGGTCGAACTGAGGAACATCGGTGCGGTCCCCCTCGACCCCGAGGCCGCGAGCAAGAACATCGAGAACATGATCGGGGCGGTATCGGTGCCGGTGGGTTTCGTCGGACCGCTGCGGATCACCGGCGATCACGCCTCCGGTGAGTTCCTAGTCCCTCTGGCCACGACCGAGGGGGCGCTCCTGGCGTCAGTTAATCGGGGCTGCTCGGTCATCACCGCGTCCGGCGGAGCGAACGCGCTGGTGGTCAAGGACTCGATGACCCGTGCGCCGGTGTTCAGGGTCAGGGACCTACGGCATGCGGTGGAAGCGTCCTCCTGGATCGAAAATAACATCGACCGCCTGAGGGAGGCTGCGGAGGCGACCACCAGGCATGGTAAGCTCCTTCGCGCCGATCCGTTCGCCGTCGGCCGCTCGTTCTTTGTACGGTTCTCGTTCGCCACCGGGGACGCCATGGGGATGAACATGGCCACCATCGCCTCGGAGGCGGCGGCCAGGCTGATCGAGAAGGAGACCGGCGCGGTGCTCATATCGGTGTCCGGCAACCTGTGCGTGGACAAGAAGCCGGCGGCCATCAATTCCATCCTGGGACGTGGCAAGATCGTGCTGGCCGACGTGACCGTGCCCAGAGCGGTCCTCGAGGAGAAGATGCACGCCACCCCCGAGGCGGTCGCGGAGACCTGCTACCGCAAGTGCGGCATCGGCTCCTCCCTGGCCGTTTCTCTCGGTTCCAACGCCCATGCCGCCAACATGCTCGCCGCGCTGTACATCGCCACCGGCCAGGACCCCGCCCAGGTGGTGGAAGGCTCCATGTCCACCACCACCTGCGAGGTCGTCGACGGCGATCTGTACATATCGGTCCGGCTTCCGTGCGTGGAGGTCGGGACAGTAGGGGGCGGGACCCGCCTGCCCTGCCAGGCCGAGGCCCTGAGCATGATCGGATGCCTGGGCGAGGGAAAGGCGTCCAAGCTGGCGGAGATCGTCGGGGCGGTGGTGCTGGCCGGGGAGCTTTCCACCCTCAGCGCTCAGTCCGCGGGCCACCTGGGTCAGGCCCACAGCCGGCTCGGTCGATGAGGACCTTCGTATCGCGCCGGTGATCGTTCCGCAGTATTAATGCCCCTGGCCGACATCGTCATGAGCATGGGTCCCGCGGAAGCGAGGTGGTGGCACACCGAGGGCGACAGGGTCGGTTGCGACCTCTGCCCCCACCGCTGCGCCATGGACGACGGCGAGGTTGGCAGGTGCGGCGCCAGGCAGAACGAGGGCGGCCGGCTCATCTCCCTCACTTACGGACAGGTGTACGTGAAGAACGTCGACCCCATCGAGAAGAAGCCGATTTTCCATTACCGGCCGGGAACCAGGGTTCTCTCCTTGGGCACCTTCGGCTGCAATCTCGGGTGCCGGTTCTGCCAGAACGCCGTGCTGGCCCAACCCTCAGGCCGTGAGCTTCCGCATCAGGCCATGAGGCCGCAGGAGGTTGTGGACCTGGCAGAGCGGGAAGGCGTACAGGGCCTGGCATGGACGTTCAACGAACCGATCATGTGGAGCGAGTTCATCATCGACACGGCGAGGCTGGCGCGGGCCAAGGGCATCTATACGATGATCAACACCAACGGATACATCCTTCCGGGTGCCGCCGGAGAGCTTCTGGACCACGTGCAGGTCGCCAATATCGATGTCAAGGGCTTCACCGACGACCATTACCGCAAAGTGTGCGGCGGAAGCCTCCAGGAGGTGCTGGACACTTGCGCTCTGGCTCGCAGCAAGGGTGTGCATGTCGAGATCACCTGTCTACTGGTCCCCGGGCTCAATGACTCCGAGGGCGAGGTGACCGCTCTCTGCCGCTGGCTGGTGGATGCGCTGGGACCGGACACGCCGCTGTTCTTCTATCGCTTCCACCCGTCCCACCAGCTTACGGGTCTGCCGGAGCAGTCCACGGAGGTGATGGAGCGCGCCTACACCATCGCCCGAGGGGAGGGAGCGAGGTACGTCTACTTCGGCGGAGCGGCGGGAGGCGAGCGCCAGGACACCCTGTGCCCTTCCTGTGGCTTCCTGGCGGTGGAGCGCAAGAGCGTGAGGTCCACCGACAAGGTGTGCGTCAAGGGCCAGGAGATCAGCAGGTTCTGCCCGACCTTCGCCCGTGTGACCGCGGCCATCGACGCTCCCCGCTGCCCCCGCTGCGGCACCGACATCGCCGTGTGGCTGAGCGGTTGGTGATGGACGCGAGGCCATGAGGGTAAGGGGGCCGTTCAATGAATGCCGTTGAGGCCCGCCTGTTGGGACTGTTCGAGCGGCCCGGCGCCACCGTCGTCGCCAGTGACCTTCAGGCCGGGAGCGGCAGGAAGCTCGCTCTCCCTGAACAGGTTTTATCTGTCAATACTCCATTCCGCGACCGTGGCGGGTGCGCGGGTACGATACGAACGGCCAACCTTCACCATGCTGCTGTTCGTCCTCATCTTCTTTGGACTGATCGTCACGGTCCTGGACCCCACGGGTATCGCTGCCGACGGTCACGTTGCTATCACCGACCGATCGCTCACCGCCGTTGAACAGGCCCTCCTCATAACCGGAGCGTCGATGGTCCTGTCCGGCATCGTCATAAGGGTCATCGCCATAGTCACATTGGGAAAGAACTTCTCCGGTCGGCTGAGGATCAGGGAAGATCACACCCTGGTGAGGACCGGGATCTACCGGTATGTCCGCCACCCGGCCTATCTGGGGGCCATCCTGCTGTTCCTCGGCATCCCGGTCATGGTTTCCAGCATCCTCGGATTCCTGGCGATGTTTCTTCTGGTCATTTATCTGTTGTACCGGATCAGGTTGGAGGAGAGGATGCTCATCACCAGGTTCGGGGAGGAATATCTGGAGTACATGAGGCATAGCAAGCGGCTCATCCCGTTCATCTATTGACCGGATTGAGGCCGCGCCTGGGGATGTGCAAGGGGAGAGCGTCGCGGTGATGAGATGGCGGCGTTAGGCCGCGACCTCGACGGGCCGTCTTGCTGAACGCCAGCGGCCTTCCCGTGCCCTCCAGCGACCCCCCACGCAACTTAAAAATAGTCTCTCCCCCATCGCATCGACGATGCCAGTGGTCACGTTCGACTATGACGACCTCATCGGCCTGCTCGGCCGAGAGGTGCCGTTGGATGTTCTGATGGACAGGATACCCCAGATAGGCGCGGACATCCATTCCTTCGACCGCGAGACCAATGAACTGAGCATCGAGTTCTTCCCCGACCGGCCAGACCTGTACAGCGTGGAGGGCGCGGCCCGCTCCCTGCGGACCTTCCTGGGGTTCGAGAGCGGCATCCGGCGCTACGAGGTGACGCCATCGGACGTCGTCCTCAACCTGGACGAGAGCATCAGGGACGTGCGGCCGTACATGGTGGCCGGGATCATCGAGGACATCGAGGTCACCGACGACCTGATCCGTTCGCTGATGGAGCTGCAGGAGAAGCTGCACCTGACCATGGGGAGGAAGAGATCGAAGGTGTCCATCGGAATCCATGACCTCGACAGGATCACCCCGCCCTTCACCTTCAAGGCGGTGGACCCCGCCTCGGTGTCGTTCGTCCCCCTGGGCAAGACCGAGAGGATGAACCTGAGGGAGATCCTGGAACGGCACGAGAAGGGCGTGGACTACGCCTACATCCTCAAGGATAAGGACCGCTACCCCCTGCTTGTCGACAGCAACGGCGAGGTGCTGTCCTTCCCCCCGATCATCAACGGCACGCTGACGACGGTGACGACAGCAACGAGGAACGCGTTCCTGGACGTCACCGGCACCGACCTCAATGCCATCAACGGGGCGCTCAACATCGTGGCCACGGCCATGGCCGAGCGCGGCGGCAAGATCCGCTCGGTGAGGGTGCAAGGCGCGTACGAGGCGGTGACCCCGGACCTGGAGCCCCGGCGGTGGGACGTGGACGTCAACGCCGCCAACTCCCTTCTGGGGACGGGACTGGACGCGGCGACCATGGCCGCCACGCTGGGGAAGATGGGCTACGACGCCGCCCCCGCCGGCAGCAAGGTGGCGGTACTGGCCCCGTCCTGGAGGATGGACCTCATCCACCCGGTGGACATCATGGAGGACATCGCCAAGGGGTTCGGCTACGAGCGCTTCGGCCACTGCCTGCCGACCAATCAGACCTTCGGGTCCGAGCTGACGGTGAACCGGGCCGCGGACGTCGCCCGCCAGCTCATGGTCGGCTACGGATACCTGGAGGCGACCACCCTGACCCTCACCTCGGAGGAGGACCAGTTCGACCGCATGCGCCTGCCGCGGGGCGAGGTGGTGGAGATACTGAACCCCATAAGCGAGGACCACACCTGCCTGAGGGTCTCCCTGCTCCCCAGCCTCATGGTGGTGCTGAGGAGGAACAAGCACCGCGATCTCCCCCAGCGGCTGTTCGAGGTCGGGGACGTGATGCAGGGGATCAGGCGGAGGAAGCACCTGGCAGGGGTCAGCATCTCGGCCCGGGCGTCCTTCACTGAGGTGAAGTCCCTGGTGGAGAGCGTACTGCGCGACCTCTCCGTCCGCTTCACCATCCAGCCGTCCGCCGCCGGCACCTACCTGGACGGGCGGGGAGCGGACATCGTCGTGGACGGCTCGGTCATCGGGAGCTTCGGGGAGGTGCACCCCCAGGTCATCGTCGATTTCCAGCTGGGATACCCCATCGCGGCGTTCGAGCTGGACCTGGAGACGGTCACCGCCGGCAAGCTGGACAGGGTGGCCTGACCGAAAATAATATGTGCACGAAGGCGAGTGGCCGCTACAGGCCGAGGTAGCCAAGCCCGGATCACGGCGCCAGCCTTGAGAGCTGGTGGTGCTTCGCACTACGGGAGTTCGAATCTCCCCCTCGGCGCCTCCTATTCTTTTATCATCGCGCCGCGACCGTCACGGTCTCCCCGGCGCGATGACCCTGACCGCTCCAGGCAGGACCTTCAGCTTGAGCGGGGTATTGCCGATGAACTCCCCGTCGGCCTTGATCACCGTTTCCGGCTCGGTGGTCAGCACGATCTCCTTCCGGGCGTCGAAGTACCGAAGCCCCGGACCGCCGAAGTTGCCCAGCATCATGTCCAACCCCGACTCGATGTACTCCATGCGGGTCCGCCCGCGCATGGCGATGACCTCGATCTTGCCATCGTCCGGTCGTATGCCCCTACCCAGCCGCAGGGGGTCAGTCCCCAGGATCCCGGCGTTGGTGATGAACAGCTGGTTGACCCACATGCACTCCCTCCGCCCGTCGATGGTCAGAGTGACCCTGAGAGGACGGTGATCGGTCAGCAGGCGCAGCCTGGCGAGGGCGTATACCGAGCGGCCGAGGAGTTCCTTCTCCGCCTTGGTGATGTCGCTGGTCCACTCCGCCCCGGCGCCCACCACCACCTGGTAGACGAAGTGGCGGTCCCCCGCGGACATGGTGTCCAGGCGCACGATATGCTCCCGCTTCTTGATGGTCCTGGCGGCCAGGGTGACCGATAGGGGGATGCCAAGTTCTCTGGCCAGCATGTTGGCCGTACCCGTGGGGATGATGCCCAGCGTCGCATCCTTCATGGCCAGGGCGCCGGCCACGCTCGACACGGTGCCGTCACCGCCCGCGGCCACGACCTCGGTGACACCCGCCTCCAGGGCCTCGCCTATGACCCTCCGGAGGTCCTCCCCCTCGGTGATGTAGTGCAGCCTCGCGTCCAGACCGCGCAGCTCGTCCAGGATCCGCTCTCTCAGGTAGTGGGCCGAACCTATCCCCGCCCGGGGGTTGAGGACCACCAACAGCCGGCGGCCGGACGCGTGATCCGACATCGTAGCGAGGATGTGCTCGCCATTATATCGCCTTTGGCCGGAAATCTACTAATCTTGGAGAGAGATGACCGCCTTGTGCGGCCGAGGGATCTCCTGGGGAACAACGCCCTGATGATGATCGTCGCGTTCATCATAGCCATGCTGTTCGGGGGCTTCCCGGAGGCGTACCCCAGGATGAACAAGGACGTGGCCATGCTCTCCCTGATGGTCATGATGTCCTTCTCCCTGTGCGCCATGAAGCTCCGGGGGCTGAAGGTCGGGTCGCACAAGCGGGCCGTCCGCAACGCGTTCTTCCTGTCGTTCGTCCTGTCCACCGGAACGACCATCGCCCTGGCCTACCTCTTCACTGGGGACCTGCGCAATGGCTGGATCCTTTTGGCCGCGGTTCCTTCGGCGGTGTCGGTCATCCCCTTCACCCTCATCCTGGGCGGGGACCTGGAAGGCACCCTGGTCTCCTCCGCCGCTCTGTACGTCATCGCCCTGCTGCTGACCCCCCTGCTCACCCTAGTTTTCATCGGCCAGGCGGTGAGCGTCACTACCCTGCTGTGGTACGTCGGCATGCTCATCGTCGTCCCCCTGGCCGTCTCCCGCGTCCTGCGTCCGGTGAACATCGACCCCTACGTCCGCAGCATCGCCATCAATATCGCCTTCGCCGTCCTGGTCATCGCCGTCGCCGGCTCCAACCGGGGGGTGTTCTTCGGGGAGCCGGTGCTTCTGCTCGGACTTATCGCGGTGGCGGCGGTGAGGACCTTCGGCATCGGCCTGGCGGTGGAGCGGTACGGCCGGAGGAAAGGAACGGATTGGTCCCAGCGGGTCCCCCAGGTCCTGTTCGCCAGCCACAAGAACACCGGCATGGCCGCCGCGCTGGCCATCGCCCTGCTGGGAGCGTCGGCGGCGGTGCCGGCAGCGGTGTGCATGACCGTGGACATCGCCTGGCTGATCTACGTCAGCCGGTTCACCTTCTCCCGGAGAAAAAGGCCGGGGAAAACGCTCCCCTGATACGTGGGCCATTTATTAGCCATTGGAGATATTCTGATATAGGAGACCATGGTCCAAGAACTGACATATCAAGAGGCCCGCCGGGTCTGCGAGAAGGATTCTTTCGACTGTGACAGCACCGCCAGCACCGTACCTCTGGAGACCATTGTAGGTCAGGAACGCGCGGTCAGGGCGCTGAGGTTCGGGCTGCGGATCCCGGACAAAGGCTTCAACATCTTCGTCTCCGGGCTTCCTGGCACCGGGCGGAAGACCGCCATCCATGATTTCGTGGGCATCAAGGCGGCGGAGATGCCGGTCCCTCCGGACTGGTGCTACGTCAACAACTTCGTCGACTCCTCGAGGCCGAGGGCCATCGCCATGCCCGCGGGGATGGGGGGCAAGTTCTACAAGGCGATGGAGAGGATGGTGACCCAGCTCGCCCCCGCCCTCCGTGAGGCGTTCGAGAGCGCGGACTACTCCAAGAGGCGCGAGGCGACGATGGCCAAGATCAACCAGGAGCGGAACGATATCGTCGCCGAGATCAACGCCATGGCCAAGGACGCGGGGTTCTTGGTACAGCCATCCCAGATCGGGTTGACCCTCACTCCCCTGAGCGAGGGCCGGCCGCTCACCGACGCCGAGTTCGCGCAGCTGCCCGCCGCCCTGCAGAAGAAGATCCAGCAAGAGAGGGAGGTGCTGAACAAGCGCATCGGAGAGGCCTTCCGTCCCCTGCAGGAGATCGTCCGCAGGGTGGACAAGGATCTATTGGACCTCAACCGTCAGGTGGCGCAGTTCGCCATCTCCCCGTTCATCGGAGGGGTGAAGGAAGAGTTCAAGGACAACGGGGAGGTGCTGGAGTACCTCAAGGAGGTGGAGAACGACATCGTGGACAACGTGCCGATCTTCCTCAACCCGCAGGCCGGAGGACCGGGCACCCCGATCCTTGACCCCACCCGCAACTACAGGGTCAACCTGATCGTGGACAACTCCAAGGCCACCGGGGCTCCGGTGGAGATCGAGATGAGGCCGACCTACCAGCGGCTGTTCGGCTACTCCGAGCGGGAGGCGCGGTTCGGCACCCTGGTCACCGACTATACCATGATCCGGGCCGGCAGCGCCCACCGCTCCAACGGCGGCTTCCTGGTGATACCGGTGGAGAGGATGTTCCAGGACCCCCTTGTGTGGGAGGGGCTGAAGCAGACCCTGTCCAGCGGCAACCTGGAGCTGGAGGATCCGGTGTCCCGGCTGGGATACATAGTCACCAAGTCCCTGCGTCCGGAGCCCATCCCCTTCGATGCCAAGGTGGTGCTGATCGGCAACCCCCAGGTGTACAACATCCTGTTCTCCCTGGACCCCGACTTCAAAGACCTGTTCAAGGTCAAGGCCGATTTCGATACCACCATGGAGCGCAACCCGGAGAACCTCAAGCGGTACACCATGTTCGTGTGCGGCCTGGTGCGGAGGGAAGGCCTCCTGCACCTGGACCCCTCCGCGCTGGGGGCGATCATCGAGCAGTCGTCCAGGATGGCCGAGGACCGCGAGAAGCTGTCCACCGAGTTCGCCAACATCGCCGACATGATCCGCGAGGCTTCGTTCTACGCCCGCGAGGAGGGCGCCACCCAGGTGACCAGGGAACACATACGCAAGCAGGTGGAAGAGAAGGAGTATCGCTCCAACCTGATCCAGAAGAGGCTGGAGGAGCTTCTGGCCCAGGGGACCTTCCTGATCGACGTGGCCGGGACCAAGACCGGCCAGGTGAACGGCCTGGCGGTGCTGTCGGTCGGCGATTACGCCTTCGGACGGCCGTCCCGGATCACCGCCTCGGTCGGCGTGGGCAGGGAGGGGGTCATCGACATCGAGCGCATGGCCGAGATGGGCGGGGCGACCCATACCAAGGGCGTTCTGATCATCAGCGGTTTCCTGAACGACCGCTTCGCCTCCGACGCCCCGCTGTCGCTCTCCGCCCGCCTGGTGTTCGAGCAGTCGTACTCCGGGGTGGACGGCGACAGCGCGTCCAGCACCGAGCTGTACGCCCTGCTCTCGGAACTTTCCGGCGTCCCCATCCGGCAGTACATCTCGGTGACCGGATCGGTGAACCAGAAGGGGGAGGTCCAGGCCATCGGGGGCGTCAATCAGAAGATCGAGGGGTACTACGAAGCGTGCAAGGCCATCGGACTCACCGGCGAGCAGGGAAGCATGATCCCAGCGTCCAACGTCCGCAACCTCATGCTCAAGGAGGAGGTCGTACAGGCCATAAAGGACGGCAAGTTCCATATCTGGCCGGTGCGCACCATCGACGAGGGCATCGAGGTGCTCACCGGGGTGGAGGCCGGGGTGAGGTCGAAGGACGGCACCTATCCGGAGGGAACCATCAACGCCATGGTGCAGAAGCGCCTCGAGGAGATGGCCAAGGTCGTCAAGGAGTTCCATCCCTGAACCACGGGCGGCCGGATGGACGGCCGCTCGTTATTTTTATTCCATTCTGTTGCGCGAAAATATATATTAATAAAATTTCATATAGCTAGCGGGATGGGATTTGTGCAGGTATAACTATGGCAGTAATTACTGCGCTCACCGGATGATCGGTGCCAGGGAGTGCGTGGGCAGCAGCAACTGCCTGGAACGGTCGGCGCCGTCATATCATTGCCGTGCCGTGGCCGGGGAGCACACGCCGCACCGGGGCCTGAGGCTCGAGGTGGACCTCCGCCGGCTGGACCTCGGAACGCCCCTGGTCCTGTGGAGACGTTAGATGAGATGCTACTTTTTGCTTCGGGACGGCCGCTGCGACGGGCGCTACAAGGGCTTCGCGTGCATCGGTCCCAGCTGCCGGGCGGAGAAGGACCCGCCGTGCGAGCATTACATGCAGGGGTTCTACTGCTCCAAGTATCGGCGCTTCGGGTGCGTGGGCATCTCCAACTGCACCGGCAGCGTGGACGACCACGCCAGGGTCGGGCGGGAGAAGGCCAGGGCCTGATCACAAGTCCGGATACAATTCCGCTCTGGTCCGGGGCACCATCGCCGCGGTCACCGCCTGCTCGGCCAGCGCGGTGCGGTCCAGGGCGCCGCGGGTCAGGAAGCCGATGGCACCGTCCTTGCGGCCGTCCCTCTCGCTCCCATACAGCTTCTTGAACGCCGCCCCCACGGTGCTCCCGTCCCTCACCATCTCGGCGACCGCGGGAGGGTAGCGGAACCCCATCCCGTGGCCGATGCTGTATAGGCCACGGCGGTCCACCACCGCGCAGTACTGCATGTCGTACAGCCCGTCCGTGGTCTCGAAGACCCCGGCCTCCAGACCGATGCCCAGGTCGGCGTCGCCTATGGCGCGGCTAGCTCGTTCCATCGCTCCCTTCCTGGTCTCCTCCCCCCGGGGCTGTTCCGGCACCCCCGATGATACATCCACCCCGGTGACCTCCAGCTGGTCGTAGCTCATCGAGAGCACTCTCCTCACCGCCTCGATCTTGACCGGGTTGAGAGACCCTACGCGGACCCGGAGGGGGCGGAGCAGCCGGCCCTCCGCGTCGATCTCCCCGGCAGCGATGCGCCGGGCGGAGATGGGAAGGAAGTCGCCGGCCAGGACGTGGGGGACCAGCTCCAGCCGCAGGGGCCGGAGACCGCGGGCCTCGCGTCCGCGGTTGATCGACCCGCCGGTCGCCAGGGTCTCCGGCGATACCACCAGCACAGAGAGGTCCTCCCGCACGTCTACATGCTCGTCCGGACGATCGATGACCATGACCGACCAGCGGCCGGTCCTGGTGCGGAGGTAGGACTCCAGGGCTTCGATGCGCTGTTCCAGGGGCCGGACCGCGCTCTTGCTGCGCCTGGCCATGGCGTCGGAGGTTATGCCCACCAGAACCTCGTCGCCGCACTCGAAGGCGCGGTCCAGGAGGGCCCGGTGGCCGCGATGCAGAACGTTGAACGTACCGCCCAGGGCGACCTTCATGGACATCATCCGAGGAAGAACAGGGCGATTATCAGCACCGCGACGGTGATGGCGTATAGAATTAGAAGCTGGCGTTTCTTCTTCTTGAGCGAATCGCCGGAGGTGGCCCGGCAGTCATCGGAGCAGAATCGGTCCTCCCCTAGATGCGCCTTGCCGCACCTGGAACAGTGGCGGTGCTGGGGGATCTTCTCGACCATGCGCTCCTCATCGCCCGCGCCTTTTAAAAGGTTTCCTGCCAGCGATGCGCCGGCGGGTGCGGTCGCGCTCAGTATCCGGACTTCTTCCCGGTCACCGACTCCAGCTCCACCTTGATGATGGCCATGTCCCTGACCCCCTCCTCGGAGTACTGGAACTTCTGGCGGCCGAACATCTGTTCCATGATGATGGTCATGGCCATCCTCTTCTCCTCAGGGTCCTCCAGGAACCTGGCCCGGCCGGAGCCGATCACGCTCTTGAACTTGATGGTCGACTTACAGGAGGTGTCCAACGGACCCTGCACCAGCTGATGCCCGGTGTCGATGACGAAGCACACCCTGCTGTTGTCCCTGAGCACGTCGATCTTCCGCCCCTTCTTCGAGGAGTGGATGTAGATGGCCCCGTCCCTGTAACCGTAGGTGGTGGGAATGACATAGGGGGTGTCGCCGTCGCACATGGCCATTCGGCACACCTTCTCGCTCAACAACAGTTCCTCGATCTCCTTGCGGTCGGTGATCTCCTTCTCTTTCAGCCTCATAATGTTACCCCGTTAACGAAATGGGGCCAAGGCCTGTTAAATTTTGCGATGAAAAATTATCTGCGGTCCGGCTCTTCCAGGATCTTCAGTCGCTTAGGCATCTCATCGCTGTTGTGGATGCTCATGATATGGTAGCGCAGGTCCTTCCTGACTTCCTTTTCATCATCACCGAACGCGATATACTCGCAATCCTCTCGTGGGCAGATCGCTCTCATGTCCCAGACCTGAGGCACCTATTGGCGATATCCGATAAGTACATTGGCCTTCACTGCCGCCGGTCCAGCTCGTTGAGCATGATGGTGATGCAGTGATCGGCGTGATAGGACAATGGACCTAGCGTCACGGTCAGCGGCTGGTGGGCGAGAAGGAGCGCTTCCTCTTCCTCCCGGAGGTCCTGGTGGTCCGATATCACGAAGGTGATGTCCCCCTCCAGGTCCTGCCCTCTGACGTCCTGGCCATCCTCCTTGAGGTAGACGATGCGCGACACCTTGGAGAGGTCCTCCAGCACCTGGGAGAACGACCGCTTGGAGATGTAGATCCCGGGGGAGGACCGCACCTCGTCCCCCTCTAGGTCCTTGAGCAGCGCGTTGCGCACCAGCGCCCCGGTGGAGCGCTCGTCGGGATTGAGGTAGCGGACCTCCGAGCCGTTGATGCGGATGGTGCGGGGCGGGTTTGGCTCGCCCTGCAGGACCAGGTAGATCTCGGCGTCCCGGCGGATGCCATGGGACAGGAAGAACGTGGAGTTTATGCACCTCAGCAGTATGTCCAGCCGCCCGGCCCCCCCGGCCATGTCGTCCAGCTTGAAATCCCCGGAGGAGGCGGCCCGGTGGCCGACCACCACGAACCGCTTCATTGCAGCTGCCCCATGTCCCCGGACTGGAACTGCTTCATGAGCTGCTTGCGGAACTTGCGGTTGCCCATGAAGCCCTTGACCGCCTTCTTGGACATGTTGTACTGCTTCAACAGCTCCCGGACGTCCTTCCCTTCCACCCCGGCCCCCCGGGCGATGCGGTTGATGCGGGTGGACTTGATGAGCTTGGGGTCCTCCATCTCTTCGTCGGTCATGGAGTCCATGATGTACTTGAAGATGCGGAGCTTCTCCTGACTCTCCTCCATGTTGATCTTGTCGCTCATTCCCGGCATCCCCGGGAGCATGGACACCAGTTTCTTGAGCGGCCCCATGTTGGTGAGCATCTCCATCTGCTTGTACATCTCCTTGAGGGTGAACCGGCCGGACATCATGCTCTTGACCGTCTCCTCCGCCTCGGCCTCGGAGATGTTGTCCTTGGCCGCCTCCAGCAGGCTCTGGATGTCCCCCATGCCCAGCAGGCGGGAGATGAACCGGGTGGGATCGAACGGCTCCAGGTCGGTGAGGTGCTCGCCCACCCCGATGAACACGATAGAGGCCTGGGTCTGGGCCACCGCGCTCAGCGCCCCGCCGCCCTTGGCGGTGCCGTCCATCTTGGTGATGATGACGCTGGTCACGCCCACCGCGTCGTGGAACGCCTTGGCCTGGGGCCCGGCCTGCTGCCCCACCGAGGCATCCAGGACCAGGATGCGCTCGTTCGGTCTCACCACGTCCGCGACCCGCTTCAGCTCGCCGATGAGGTCGTCCTCCAGGGCGTGCCGCCCGGAGGTGTCGACGATGACCACGTCCATGTTGGAATAGTGGGCCATCCCCTCGCGGGCGATCTTGGCCGCGTCGGTCTCTCCGGGCTTCCCGTAGATCTGCACTCCGACCTTGTCCGCGATCTGCTTCAGCTGGTCGTACGCGGCGGGCCGGTGGACGTCCGCGGCGATGAGGCCGACCTTGAGGCCCTTCTTGTGGAAGAACCGGGCCAGTTTGCCGGTGGTGGTGGTCTTCCCCTGCCCGTACAGGCCGACCATCATGATGGTCTGCTTGGCGACGGGCAATGGGCGCTGCACGCCCAGGATCTTGATCAGCTCGTCATAGATGATGCGGACGACATGCTCCTTGGGACTGGTCCCGGCCGGCGGCTGCTCGTTGAGCGCCCGGCGCTCGACCTCCTTGGTCATCTCCAGCACCAGCTTGACGTTGACGTCCGCCTGGAGCAGCGCCCTCTGGATGTCCCTGGTGATCTCTTTGACCAGGGCTTCGTCGATGTGGGAGGCCCCGGTGATCTTCTTCATAACGTTCCGGAGCGACTGTCCAAGGTTTTCCAGGACCATTAAAGCACCTGGATAGCTGAGAGCGGAGGGGCGTTTTAAAGGTTGTTGTCCGCATGCGGCCATCGTCCAGCGACGGCGTCCCTCCAGGGGCTAGGATAGGACCTTCACCTCCGCGGTCCCGCCGCGATGCAACAGGACCTGTGACTTCCGGGGACCCTAGCTTGACGGACTGGACGCCCTATGGGCGGCAGGGATGATGAAAGAAATATTGGAGAAAATAAAGGAAGTGGGAAGGGCTAGCTCTGTCAGAAGGGATGGGATGCACTCTGTAAACTAGCCCAACGCTTCCCGTTCCTAATATTATCTTTAGTGTATATATAGCTTGTGTCAAGAGTTTCGAATAATATAGAGGATCGAAAATATGGGGAATTTAAGGGGTTTGTGCTTCCGGTGACTGGATGCTCGATCAGAGGTACCCGGACTTCTGGAGGGCCATCAGGTCCTCGGTGCTGAGCTTCTCTCCGGCCTTGAGCTTGTCGAAGATCTTCTCCGCCTCTTCCTTGGCCGAGGCTTCGTCGTCCTTCTTCTTGGCCTTGCGGGCCTTCTGCCTCATGCCGGCGATGATCTTGTCATAATCATGCACCTGGCGGATGTTCTCGATGTGCTTCTTGTGCTCATCGTCAGCGTTGACCTTGTTGGCAATGAACGATTCCTGGGCGCCATCGGCCTCCTTCCTGAGGGAGTCGGCCTGCTCGTACAGGGCGATCATGGCATCGTGTTCGGACTGGGCCTTCTCGGCGGACTCGGACACGGAGCGGTGGTGAGACTCGGCCTGCTCCTTGGCGTCGCGAAGCTCCTTGATGGCGTTCTTGACCTCTTCGTTCTGGTCGTACGCCTTCTCCCTGTCCTTGATCTGGGCCTGCAGCTGTCCCATCTGCTCAATGAGCTCCTGCTCCTTCTCCTTGGAGAGCACGGAGGTCATCTGCTTGAACTCTAGGTTCTTGAGCTCCTTCTTGAGCTTGGATACCGGGGGACCCATCTTGGGAAGGTTGTCCTTCTTGATCTGGGTGACCTTCTCGTTCAACTCGTTGACCACTTTGTTCCACTTGTCCCTCTGCTCCTTCGATTCCCTGACCTTGACGTTCAGTTGGTCACGGGATTCGCGGTGCTTCGCGGCCTGGTCAACAAGCTCCCTGACCTTCGCGTTCAGGGTGTCCCTCTTCTCGACCCATTCCCGGGTCTTTTCATTCAGTTCGTCGCGGGCCTTCCTATGCCTCTCGGCCTCGACGTTGTGGAGTTGGCGCTTCTGTTCGAGCTCCTCCAAGAGTTCAGTCATACGTTCACACTCACTCAGCAAGCGAATAAAATTGCTTGGCGGTTATGGGCATACTGACACTTGCTTATAATATTTGCTATTTCTCGCGGTCGACGGACCGTAGCCAGTTAGCCGATTTTAACAGTGGTGCTACTTGTCCTCTCGGTCCTTGTCATCACCCTTGGACGGATCGAGCTGGACCTCGTGCCAATCGTCCCCGAACCGGTCGGCCCCGCCGGTCTTGAGCTGGAACTTCACCCTCAGGCTGCCGTCCTCGAAGAAGACGTAAGCGTTCTTGAGCATCGAGAGATAGTAGGAAACGCGCTTCCCCTGCTGGGAAAGACGGCGTTCCTGGCATACGATCAGGCCGGCGGCCTCCAGGTCCTTGATGCGGCGATATGTCGCGGCGATCGGAATGCCGAACTTGTTGGCGATGTCCTGAGCGGACTTGGGCTGGCGCACCGTGGCGACGAGGATCTTGATAGAGTACTCGTCGGTCAGCAGCTGTGATACCCTCAGGACATCGATGCCGACACCCCCGTCATCTCCCATCATAGGGGATATGGACCTCGTATTAAATTGTCGTTGGCATTCCTTAAGCAAGCAAACCCCATCCCTAAATTCTGGGGAAGGAGAACAGATGAGCGGTTAAAATGGTTATGCAACCTGTGCATTATGAATAGAAAAGTGATAGATCGGCCGAACTGGCTCAGGCGTTCTCGCCCTCAGCCTCGTTCGGACCGATATGCTCCATCTCCGATTCGGGAAGGAAATCGACCTCCACGTCGAACTTGCCGCCGGCGAAGATGACCTTGGCCATGTTCACCGCGCACTGGTAATAGTTCACTTTCTTCCCGCGGTATACTTCCTCGTAGCCGACGCACTTGACCAACCCGTACTCCTCAAGCTTGGCCACCCTGCGGTAGGCCACGGCTATGGGGATAGCGCAACCGCGACTGATCTGTTGCACCGACATCGGATGGCGGTACGTTGCGCTGAGTATCTTTCCGGCGTACTCGTCGGAAATAAGCCGAGAAAGTTCTTCATCTCGGGACTCGTTCCCTTCCATTGGACCAATGAAAAGTCGGAGTTATTAAAGATATTGTTATAAAAATATCACCGGTGATATTTAAAACGCCATCAGATCATGGGGATCAGTCTGGGCGAGGGCAGAGCGTCGGCCGCACCGGCGAAATCCAGATAGTAGTACGGGGAGTGGGGCTTCATGCCCGCGGCCATAGTGCATCCGGCCATGTTCTCGAACCGGATGTGTATCCTGGCCTGCTCCCTCAGCGACGGCAGGGACTGGGACATGGTCGAGGCCATGGCCACGACCACATGGCCGGCCCGGCGCATCGCGTCGATGTGGGCCAGGGTCTGCTTGAACACGTTGCCGCTGTACACCCCTTCCATGGCGTCATAGCCCAGGATGCTGAGGTACGGGGACGCAGAATCGCCCAGCATGAACTTCAGCTGGGACATGCGCAGGTCCTGAGAGGCGTCCTCACCCTCGATGGCGGTGATGAACGGGAAGGACTGTTCCTGCCCGGCATCGGTTTCCAGGATGCGGAAGCTCTTGGACAGCGGCTCCGGTCCCACCAGCATGCGCATCTGCTCGTCGACGATGGAGTAGTCGGTAGCATAGGTCGGCAGCCAGACCACCCCGCGGCCCTTGGACAGGAAGTCGCTCATGATGCCCAACTCGAGGCAGCGGACCACGTCCAGGTGCACGTCCAGATCGAACTCCCATAGCACCAGGGACCCTTTGGGCACCCCGCCGAAGTACTGGTCGAAATAGAAGTTGCCGGTGGAAACGCTCCTCCCGGCCGGGTCCTTCACCGGAACATGCTTGGCCATGCGCTCCGGTATCCTCACCCAGGTGGGCTCGAAGACCGACATTCTGCCGCTGGTCAGGGTCAGGTAGTACTTCCACTGTCCTACCGGGACGCCGCGCAGCTTCTCGATGACCATCTGCCTGATCCTTCTCCCGGAGCGGTCCTCCGACTGCATCTGGATGACCCCGTCGCCGAGGTAGTCCAGGTCGGTCTTACCCGATTCCTCGAGAGTGTAGATGATGTTGGTTCCAGAGTTCTCCACCAGGTCCTTCTGCAGGGTGTTGATGATCCTGGCGGCGGGAATGCCGTACCTCTCCGACAGCGCGTTGATGGAATCGACCACGATGAGCGTCTTCCGCGGCAGGTTGGACTCCGCGAGGTCGTACGCCACCTCCATCTCCGGGAGGATCACTCCCAGGTCCAGGGTGATCTCGTCCTGGGTGATCTCGCCGGTGAAACCTTCCTCGCCGTCACCGCCGACCTCGCCCGCCTCCACCTGGCCCTCCAGCCTTTGCAGCTCGGAGCGGACCACCGACGGCGATGCCTCTTCCTTGTTCAGCACCTTGAGGAGGTCCTTCGCCGCCAGCAGGGTGAGGTGCTGGGCGGCGGGGGACTCCGTCACCGACGGGGTGTCCTTGTTACGGCGCAGGAACGCTTTGCCCGCCTTGAGGATGTTGTCCCTCTTGGCCCGGTCGCGGGCCCACGGGAACTGGCGGAACAGCGCTTCGTCGGAAACGCGGGTGGACAGGTAGTAGTCGGGCTGCTCGTCGGCCAGTTCCTCGATGACCTGCAGGGCCAGGGTGGTCTTTCCGGTACCGGCGTCGCCCTTGAGCATGAGAGAATGTCCTCCCGGGGCTCGCATAAAGTCAAGCAATACCTGGGGGATCTTGCCCCTCTGTCTCTCGGTTGGGGGGGAGGTTACCATCTCTCAGCACTTCCATTATACGCTGGCCTCAATATTAACCATATTACTATTAACGCCTTTCGCTCCCGCTACGAGGGTCGCACACGACCTTCGCAGCGTGGGTACCTGGTATGATGCCATTCGATAATCGAACGGCAGTTCGAACATATTGAACCTATGCGTCGACGTTAGCGCCCGTTCCCCTCTCCTCCGAGGCTCCGATTTACAACCGAGGGAAGTAATTAAATCCTTGTTCAGTACACTGTTATCTTTGAGGATAATGGTGATGGGGTGAACGGACATGGGTAGGTTGGACCTTCTTGACCATAAGATTCTAGGCGTTATGAGGAGAGAGCCCCGGATCACCTACCGGGACCTATCGGAGCAGTTGGGCACATCCACGCCCAACGTCCACAGGCGGATCGACAGGCTCCGGACCACCGGGACCTTGGGGCCGATAAGGGCGAAGCTGCGGCCGGAGACCGTGGGAGGGACGTGCGCCCTGATCCACGGCCAGGCCGTAGGGAAATTAGACGCCAAGGCCTGGCAGGCCCTGGCCGCCCAAGGCTCCATAAGCCGGGCGATCATCGGCTGCAGGGACCGAGTCTACCTCTCCACCTGCCTGAAGGAGCCATCGCGCATCGATGAAGTGATGCGCTACCTCGCCGACAGGTTCCCCATCGCCGGCCCGGAGGTGCTGGTAGTGCAGGAGCGCAGCTCCCCGTGGAGGGATGACTGGACGTACTCCGGCGACGAGGCGGGACCGAGGATGGAGTACATCCGGGCTGCGGACCTGCGCATCATAAGGTCGATGTGGGACGACGGGAGGAAGCAGATATGCGACATCGCCGCGGACACCGGCCTCTCCAAGCCGACCGTGAGGAGGAGGCTGGCCAACCTCCTGGACCGCAAGGTCATCGAGTTCGACATGGGCATCGAGCACGGCCAGGGCGCGGACGTCAACTTCGGGCTGATCGTCCGGTTCCAGTCCCCGGACGACCGTGACGGTTTCCTTCGGGGCCTCAGCAACGAGCCCTACTGCTGCCGGGAGGAGGTCATGCTGTTCTCCAACGCCCCGGACACGGTATGGATGAACCTCACCGTGGACACTATCAACGACGGTTACGCCCGCATCGACGAGATCAGGGAACGGAAGGGAGTGGTGTCGGTCATGTCCGACGTCATTCTGAAGGCGTTCACCTTCGAAACATGGGTCGACCGCCTGGTCGGGACGGAGGGCGGGGACGTGGTCCTCGATGACCGCGCCGCCGGCGGCACCCTCCGGTCCTGGGCCCATAGCTGAGCTCGTCGAGCTATCCTCCCTGGACGGAGGCGTTCCGTGGTAGGGGACCGGGATCCGCAGCAAGAAGACCACGGCCGATGAAATAGTTATAAATCGAGCAGACCTTCCCGATGGCGTCATCATGCTCATCTGTCCACTAGATTACCGCTACGGCAGGAAGGAGATGAAGGCGGTGTTCTCGGAGGAGAACCGCCTCAACACCCAGCTGCTGGTCGAGGCCGCCCTGGCCCGTGCTCACGCCGCCGTCGGCAACATCCCCAAGGAAGCGGCGGAGGTCATCACCGCGATGGCCACCCCCGAGCACGTGCGCCTGGAACGGGTCAAGGAGATCGAGGCGGAGACCAAGCATGACGTCATGGCCCTGGTGAACGCGATCTCGGAGCAGTGCGGCGACGCCGGCAGGTACGTGCACCTGGGGGCCACGTCCAACGACATCGTGGACACCGCCGCGGCGCTGGAGTTCCGCGCCGCCCTGGACATCGTCCAGAGGGACATCGACACGCTGGTCATCACCATGTGCGCGCTGGCGGCCAGGCACCGCGGTACGGTCATGGTGGGAAGGACCCACGGCCAGTTCGCCATTCCCACGACCTTCGGGTTCAAGGTGTCCGGGTACATCACCGAGATGCTCCGCCACCGCCAGCGGATCAAGGAACTGCGCCCCCGGGCGTGCGTCGGCAAGATGTCCGGGGCCATCGGCACCGGGGCAGGGTTCGGCAACAGCTTCTTCCGGGTCCAGGAACTGGTCATGAACGACCTCGGACTGGGCGTGGAGGAGGCCGCCACCCAGCTGGTCGGCCGGGACCGCTACGCCGAGCTGGTGTTCGTCCTCTCGCTCATCTCCACGTCCTGCGAGAGGTACGCCACCGAGATCAGGAACCTGCAGCGCTCGGAGATCGCGGAGGTCGCCGAGGCCTTCGATGCCAAGAAGCAGGTCGGGTCGTCGACCATGGCCCAGAAGAAGAACCCCATGCTGTCGGAGAACATCTCCGGTCTCGCCCGCGTCGTCCGCGCCTACGTGAACCCGCAGATGGAGTGCATGGTGCTGTGGCACGAGAGGGACCTGTCCAACTCGTCGGCGGAGAGGTTCATCCTGCCGCACGTCGCCGTCCTCACCGACGACATCCTGGCCAAGATGAACGACGTGTTCGCCCACCTCTCCGTCAACGAGCGGAACATGCGCCGCAACATCGACTCCGCCAACGGCTTCATCATGGCCGAGGCCGTGCTCCTGGCGCTGGCGAGCAAAGGCCTGGGGAGGCAGGAAGCACACGAGCTGGTGCGCAAGGTGGCCATGCAGGCGGAGGCCGACGGCAAGGGGCTGAAAGAGGCGCTGAAGGCCAACAATGCGGTCATGAAGCTTCTGTCCGCCGTCGAGCTGGACGCGGTGATGGAGCCGACCAACTATGTGGGCAAGGCCCCGGAGATGGTCGACCGGACGATCTGGCAGGCCCAGGCGGAGCTGGGCCGCAAGATACTCTAGATCACTTCGCGTTGTGCATGTACTGCAGGTGCGACCGCACCGTGCGGGCCATCATGGGGTTGGCGGACGATCCCGGAAGACCGAGATCGACCATCACCGCCTGGACCAGTTCCGGTGTGACGTCCGTGCCATTGGAGTGCCGGACCACCGACCGGTGGATGGTCTGGATGAGCAGCACGGCCTCGTCCAGCCGCCGGTTGATACCGAGGCCTTCCAGCGGATCGGCCCACGCCGATAGCATGGTCTCCACCCCGAGATTGCGGAGCTTGCGCAGCGAGCCTAGGGTAGCGAAGGCGTCATCGTAGATGGGAAGGTCGCCGGGCACCGGGACGGCGTCGCCGGTGAAGGCCGCGCGGTCCGCCCGGGACCACAGGGTGATCGATCCGGGCGAGTGGCCGGGAGTGTGCACGATCTTGAGGTCGAAGCCCCCCATGGCCACCACGTCCCCGTCCCCGACCCGCCGGCCGACGGTCACCGCATCGCCGACCAGGGAATCGAACCCCGGGACCGGGCGCTCCGCCTTCTGTATCGACGGGTCCTCGATCCACGTCCGCTCCGCGGCATGGGCCACCACCTGGCACCCGGTGGCGGCCACGATCTCCGCGGCCGCGCCGATGTGGTCAGGGTGGGAGTGCGTAAGGAACAGCTTGGAAACCTCATTGGGCCGCCGGCCGAGGGCCCGAATGCGCCGGAGGATCGTCTTCCCCGAGCCTTTGGTTCCCGAGTCTATGAGGGCGAGGTCCTCCCCCTCGACGACGAACACGTTGACCGAACGGTCGAGGGACACGGTCGGGGAGAGGGGAACCTTGAACGGCAGGTTGATAGAGTGGATGGTGGGCATCCCGGGTGGATATGCTGGAACCTCTTTTATCCTTTTGTGGGGGGACGAGCTCGCCGGCATGGGCGTTATCCCGCGGTAGCGACGTCCTTCGCTTCATGGACCAGACCGGCGGAGCCATGGGACTGGCGGTCCTACGAGCATATGGCCGGAGGCAGCGATCGGCCCCATGTCTCCCCCCCGGCCACGTTCGCCAAATGCGGTCCGATAATCTGACCAGTTCGACTGGCCACATTATCGGGCCGCTGACCAGCATCCTTATACTGGTTCACGCATCGCATCAGCATATGGAGTCGCCGGCGCAGCAGGGGCCGACGATGGATGTGTGAGGTCATGAGAGGTATCGTAGCGTTCGACAGCGTTTACGGGAACACCATGAGGGTGGCGGAGGCCATAGCTGATGAGCTTAGGGGCCAGGGCCACGAGATCGAGCTGATCGACCTGGGCAGGAAGGTACCCCGGGGCATGGAGGCTGATTTCGCGTTCATCGGATCGCCGACCAGGAACGGGAAGATGACCTCTAGGGCCAAGAGCTTCGTCAAGCGGCTGGACGCGGATCACTGGTCTGCCCGCCCCATCGTGGCGTTCGATACGGTGATGCATCTTCCCGAAGACCCCCGACAGAGGGATAGGATGGTCCGGTGGACGGAGAACGGCGCGGCCCCCAGGATCAAGGCGCTGGTCGAGGAGCGGGGGATGCAGGCGTACCCCGAAGTATTGAGGGTGGAGGTCACCGGGCTGAAGGGGCCGTTGCTCCCGGGCAGCCTGGACCGCTCTCGGGAGTTCGCCCGCAAGTTCGCCGCGGAACTGAAGTGACCTGCTACCTGGCGGCGACCCAACGCCTACATCGTCAGGATGGTGCTGCCGTCGTCCCCGTAGAGGAACCCTTGGATGGTCACCCTCCTCTGGACCTCGCGGTCCCTGATCTTGACCCACAGGTCCGAGATGCGGTTGATGACATATTCCTGGGACATGATAAGCCCGGGATAGTGGACCGCCAGGCGGTCGTACCGCCGGGCGGCGTCGATGTACTCTCCGTCCCGATCGGGGATATCGGCGGAGAACGAGGTCTCCAGGAACTCCTTGGCTAGGATCGTTCCGTCCGCGGCCACGATCCACAGTACCGCTCGGGGCTCACTGTCCTGGACCTCCTGCTCCACCCTGGCCCCGGGATGCTCTTTCTGAAGGACCGCCACTCGGCGGAAAAGGGCACGATGCAGCGCCTCGATGTGCGATGACCTTAGCCGGGGGACCTCCTCCCCCTCTCCGCGATCGACGCTCTCTTCCCGGTAGAACATGATATTGGCTTCGAGCCCCACGGATAAATAACCTGCCAGCGCCCTCCCGGAAAACACGTTGAGATCGATACGCGTGCTCTTTTTTGAGGTTAGGACGACGGTGAGGACGCCGGAGATGGTGGAGGTCTCATCATGGAGAGGTATCAGGGGACCCTGATGCGGTACTCGCGTATCTCGACCGCCTCCTTCTCCCACGGCCTCATGTATCGCAGCCGGATGTTGGCTTTTCCTCGCTTGAGCGGTCTGAAGGTAAGATCGGTCCTGCCGCCTCCTCCCATATGGTTGGAATTCCTGACGTATTCTTGGCCGACGAGATCGAAGCGCTGGTCATCGTACTCCGCCTTCCAGGAATACCCGGTCGTGGGGTTGGCCTCCAGCGCTATCGTGAACTCCCTTCCCAGCTCCGCCACAATGATGATGTTCATCGCCGACCGCCCGAACTCGAATGTCTCGGTGTTACATTATCTCTGGAATATTAAGGCGATGCCGTCGGTCCAGGCGTTCGTCAACGGATCTTTCTCAGCAACTCATGCCCTCGTTATGACCTGATGTTCGCGGCCTGCGAGGCTGTCACGGTCGGTTCTTCGCCGCTCAGGGACCGCTGCCCGGGCCGGCGACAATGCGGTCAATGGTCCGTCCGACCATGCTCTTCTCCAGCTTGATGGCCTTGGACGAGCACATCTCATGGCAGCAGTAGCACTCGATGCACTTCTTCCGGTCGATGGACGCCTTGCGCTCCACCACGTTGATTGCATCAACCGGACAGCTTCTGGCGCATGCTCCACACCCCCGGCACGATTGGCCCGACACCATCGGCCTGGCGCGGTCCAGGCTGAGGGAGGACAGCAGTGAAGCGAACGTGCCGCCATTACTGCCGGCGAAGGTGGACGGGAGCACGAACCCGGGAACGGCCATCTTCTCGATGCGTTCGCCTGCCACTTCGATCGAGCCAACATCGATCAGGTGCCGCCTCGATGCCGCGCGGACGGTGGTAACTCTCAGCGGGTCCAGGTTTGCCAATCGGGCAGCGATGGCGTCCAGGGCGTACGGGCTGTCGCTGCCGAGGATGGCGTTCATCGCTCTCGGCGTGCCGGTGTTCGGTCCGTCCCCCTCCATGGTCATCACCGCGTCCATTATCTGGAGGCGAGGCCTGATCCGCTCGTTGAGGTCCACGATGACATCGGCGAACCGGCCGGGGGTGCGGTATCTGGCATGCAGAGCCTTCTTCTCCAGTCCGGGGACGATCCCATAGAGGTTCTTGGCTCCTCCCGTCAGGCCGGTGGCCAGGTGGGTCTTCAGCTTGGAGATGACGATGATGGCGTCCGCTTCCGCGGGCGGATCGATCACCTTGAACTCCTTGAGGACCTTCCCTCTCTCATTGGCGATCTCGCGGAACCCGACGTTCAGGTTCAGCTCGACGCCCAGTTCCTCGGCGATGTCGAGCATTCCGCATCTCTTGTACACCCTCGCCAGCGTTTCACGGGTGTATGGAAGGAACGATCCTGGCGAGTCGGCGATGGTGACGGTACAGCCATGCTGCAGGAACAGCCGCGCGGCCGCCCGGACAACGGTCGGATGAGTGGTAACGCAATCCTCCGGCGGAGCGTCCAGAAGTAGGTTCGGTTTGAGGAGGACGCGCTCACCTGGTTTCACGTATCTTTCAACCCCGCCCAGCTGGTGCACGGCGCTTTTAACCGCCGTTTCAACGGTCGGGGGGTCGTAATCCTGGCAGCGGACCAGGGAAACCTTGGAAGCGGCCACGGAGCGCGCAGGGGTCCGCCGTATTTGGTGGTGGCTCTTGAATTCTCATCAGCAGTACTGAAAGAAGGTTGAGAACGATATCGCGGAGCCAAGTGAATACTAAGATCGAGGCATCCTGCTGGAACGCCAATTTTGCAATAGGGCCAGGGCATGGCTGACTGAGCGGATGGCCCTCGGTCTGGTGAGAAAAAGATTATATGGATGCTACCATTACCTCGGTGCAACACGGGCAGATAGATCAGCTGGAAGATCGCGACATTCGCAATGTCGAGGCCGCGGGTTCAAATCCCGCTCTGTCCACTT
>JAEILR010000015.1 GCA_016109435.1 Methanomassiliicoccus sp. | reverse complement strand
GCCCAGCGGCCGCCGCGTCATCGGTCAGTTTTTAACTTCCCGGGGCTCCCAATGGTCGGAGGATGGACCAACGGGAGGAACTGTCCTGCGGACTGCGGCGCATGATGCTGGCGCTCGGCTGCGTGCTCCTGGCGTTCCTTCTTTCGATGGGGGCGCTCACCGTGCTGCTGGGAGCGCAGACTCCGCTGATGGTGGTGGAGTCGAGGAGCATGCAGCACGATGACAACAGCTCCGCGATCGGGATCATCGACACCGGGGACGTGGTGGTGGTGAGCGAGCCCCGGGAGGACAGCGATCTCATGACCTATCTGGGCTCACTGAACGACGGCTATCGGAGCTTCGGGGAGTATGGTGATGTGGTGATCTGCCAAACCCCCGGGGAGGAAGTTCCGATCGTCCATCGGGCGCTGTGCGAACTGGTGTACAATTCCAGCGCCGGCGGGTTCGACATCCCCGAGCTGGCCGGTGTGCCGGCCTCGATGTGGACGACGCCCGGCGATGGCGGCTGGCAGGGGCTGAGCGACTGGGTGGACCTGCTGAACGTAGGTCACGCCAGCGTGACCGTCCACATCGACCTCGATGAGATCCTCGGGTCGATGAACGATCCCCACGGCGGCCTGATCACCATGGGGGACAACAACTGGAACGAGATCGACGGAGCGAGGTACGGTGTCATCGACCAGGGTACCCTGGTGGATGAGCCGATCAAGTGGGAATGGATCATCGGCAGGGTGGTCGGAGAGGTGCCATGGATCGGCACCGTAAGACTGTGGCTCACCGGCACCGCGCCCTCGTACCTTCCGGAGAACACCGTGGTGCTGCTCATGGCGTCGGTGATCTCCATCGCCGTGCTGCCGGTCGTTCTATGGGCCTCGGCCAGGGCGGTCGAGGGCCGGGACAGGAAGAGGGGTTAGGCCTGCTTCAGCTCGGTGCGGGGCTTGCCGCAGGACATCTTGCCCTCCGGGCACTTCCCCTTGGAGATGCACGGCGGCCCCGCGTTGCGGAATATGAACGGCGACGCCTCGCGGGCCAGGCGGAGCATCTCGTCGGCCACCTCGCGGATCTCTTGCTGAGCGCGACGACAGTTGCGAAGCTCGAAGAAGTGCCATAGCTCCCTTGCGTTCATGGTCACGGTGATGTTGGTGGTGCAGGCGTTCGGCAGCACATATCTGGCATCCTCTGCGGGTACCTTCTTGGAGAGATAGCGGTACTCCTCCCAAATCCTGTCCATAAGCTCGCGGTAGCGGGACTCCAACTCGGGATCGGCGGCGATCGAGGCCGGGACGACGTAATCAGCGTCCTTCATGTTCACGTACCGTTGGGAGAGCTGACTGAAAGACGCCAGACGATGTCTGACCAGCTGGTGCGTTAAACTTCGGGACACGCCCTCGATGGAGAAGGTGTACGAGGCGTGCTCGATGACCGAGTGATGACCGGAAGACAATGGACTGCCCAGCCACCTCTTGCCCTTGGCCTCGTCCCACTCCTCCATTAGCTCGCTCGCTCCCTTTTCCGAGTAGCAGGAATGGGCGGCCGAGGCGCACAGCCTCTCGGCGTCCTTGGTGTATGAGAGCAGGGTGACGCGCACGGGACCACAATGGCCGAGTGGGGTAAAAAGTATCCTATCGCAGTATGAGATCGAAGTGAAAGCTCACCTGGGCGTTGGACTGCACCTGTCGGCCGGTGGACGGCCGGCCCGCGTTGCGGATGTCCTTCAGGCGATACACGCGGACATCATCGCGGTCCAGCAGGCGGAGGATGCCCTCGACGTGGCCGTCCCCGATGACCGCCAGGACCGTAGGGTAGCGGGAGGCGGCGGCGTCGATCCGTCTGGCCATGTACGCGTTCCTCTCGTCCAGGAGCACCCGCTTCAGCGTGGGGAACTGCTCCCCCATCTGCTCCATGTACCGGTCCCCGTTCTCCTGGAGGTTCTCCAGCTCCCGTTCCACCGTCTCCTGCCGGACGAACAGCGAGGTGAGGGCCGACAACCCGAGCTTCAACTTCTCCCGGAACGGCATCTCCGAATTGAGGCGACGGAACATCTGGCTGGCGTCGGTGTCGATGAACAGCACCTCCGCCCCGATGGCCTGGGCGGTCTTGGTGGCGGCCAGCATCTCGGCGCCGACCTCCCCGCCGTACTGGTGGGCCAGCCGCTTCTGCATCTTGGATAATAATCGATATGTGAGGCGGGCGTTGGACGGCTGCCCGGGGTTCAGAAGGGCGTGGTAGCGGGCCTGATCGAGTTCCACCCCCACCGCGTCGGGGCGCTCCTCCTCGATGATCCTCTCCACCTGGGAGGCGATATCGAAGACGTGCCCCACGCCCAGAAGGACGATCACGCCGAAACCATGCCCGAAGGACATTAATAACCTTTTGATGGTGTTCCGGCCATGGGACCGAGCTATGGGCTGGTGGCGTTCGACATGGACGGCGTGCTCGTCGACCATTCCAGTTCCTGGACCTGGGTGCACGAGCACTTCAAGGTGGACAACGAGGCCTCCCTGGTGGAGTACATCGAGGGGAGGATCGACGACCGGGAGTTCATGCGCCGGGACGTCGAGAAGTGGCTGAACATCCGCGATGACCTCTGCATTAGTGATATCGAGGAGATCCTGAGGCCGGTGCCCATCATCCCTGGGATCAGGGAGACCATCTCCGCGCTGCGGGCCGGCGGCATGAGGTGCGTCATCGTCAGCGGCGGCCTGGACATGGCCGCCCGGCGCATCGCCGAGGAGAACGGCTTCGACGACCACATCGCTAACTCCCTCGCTTGCGACGAGAGCGGCCGCCTCACCGGCGAGGGGGTGCTGAGGGTCGAGCTCACCAACAAGCGAAAGGCCCTGGAGCGGTTCCAGCAGCGTTACGGCGTTACGGCCGAGCGGACGGTGGCCATCGGCAACAGCTTCGTCGACGTCTCCATGTTCTCCGCCTCCGGGCTGTCCATAGCCTTCAACCCCATCGACGAGATGGTGGAGCGCAGCGCCGACGTGGTGCTGCGGGCGCGGGACCTGCGGGCGGTGCTCCCGCCCATCTTGGACGGTCAGCCGCGGTAGCCGTGCTCCCCGATGAGGGGTACGAACACCACCGAGCCGATGGACCGCTCGGTGAACCTGTCGCCGTTCCTGGTCATCAGCACCAAGTCCTGGACCATGCGCCCGCCCACCGGCACCATGAGCGTGCCGCCGTCCGCCAGCTGCTCCTTCAGCGGCCCGGGCACCTGGGGCCCGGCCGCGGCGGCGAAGATGCGGTCGTACGGCGCATGCTCCGGAAGTCCGTTGGTCCCGTCGGCGATCACCACCTCCACATCATCATAGCCCAGGCGCTTGAGCCTCCCCTTAGCCTGCAGGCCAAGCGACTCGATCCTCTCCACGGTGTACACCCTGCCGTTCGGCCGCACCAGCTCGGCCACCAGCGCGGCATGGTAGCCGGAGCCGGTGCCGATCTCCAGGACCTTCATCCCCGGCCTGAGGTCCAGCGCCTCCAGCATCATCCCCACCATGTGCGGCGCGGAGATGGTCTGCCCCTGGCCGATCGGCAGGGGGGTGTCCTCGTAAGCGATCTCGGCCATGCTGTCCGGAAGGAACTCGTGGCGGGGGACCTTCTCCATCGCCGCCAGGACCCTGTCGCTGGTCACGTACCCGTAGGTCTTGAGCCTCCGGACCAGTTCCTTCCGCTCCGCTTCGCGCATCTTCCCTCAGTACGTCGTCGTCCGCACCGCCTTGGTGTAGATCCTCACGATATCCCTGGCCGGCACTCCGCCGCGGCGCACCGTGCCCTCCTTGGACTTGATGTTGTGGATGACCACCTTCTCCTTTCCGACGGTCATCATGTCCCCGACGTAGAACTCCTCGTCGGGCAGGGCCACCATCTGCGTCGGGATGGTCCGGGTGTGCTTGTTGATGGAGATCTTCACGATCACCTTGTCGAACTTCTTGGCCCAGATGGTCGACACCTCCTTGGTGTCGCACTTCTCCACCCTCCGGCCGCCGCATTCCAGGCCGGTGACCAGCAGGTGCGTCTCCCCCAGGTACAGCTCGTCGTTGAGGCTGAGCAGCTCCCCGGCCTCCAGCTCGATCTCCTCCTTCTTGGAGTTGCCCAGCTCGGAGACGATGATGGGCACCTTGATCACCTCCGGCTCTCGGACCACCGTGGAATAGGTGTGCCCGCATTCCTGGCACTTCACCGTCGCTTCCATGCTGTCCTGCTTCTTGCTTATCTTCCCCTTTAGGACCTCGTGGACGGCATGCTCCCCGCAGTTGGGGCAGTCCAGGTATAGCGCGTTAGGTACGGTCATCTTGATCCAACCTGAACCATGTACCGTACCAAAGAATATAACTATCGCTGCCGGCCGTTCAAATCCGCCGGGAACGGCGCCCCGTGCCCCGGGACGATGAAATCAGCGAGATAGGAGATGCGCTTCATGCTCTTGAGCGCGATGCCCATGTCGTAGTTGATCATCGGCGTGCACCACTTGTCGAAGTTGTCCTTGGTGGGGAACGCGTCACCGGCGATGACGTACTTGCCCTCGCTGGTCTCCACCCCCACGCTGAGAGAGCCGCGAGTGTGGCCGGGAGTGTGGAATATCTTGACTCCGGGGATCAGCTCGATGTCCTCGCCCAGCTTTCTGAAGCTGGGGTCAGGGTCCTCCTCCCGGCGGGCGATGCGTAGGGCGTTGGGGAACAGGTCATTGTTGCCCACGTGGTCGGGGTGCAGGTGGGTGTTGATCATGACGTCGATATCGTGCGGCCCCAGTCCGCGGGAGCGCAGGCCGGAGAGCAGGCGGTTACGGAGGTGGTGCGAGGACGTATCGACCAGGATGTTCCGTGAGCCGCCGACGATGAGGGAGGACGTGGAATGCGCTTCCAGTAGGACGCCGTTATCCCGGCGCAGGTATCCTTCGCACACCACCTCTACCGTTAATGCCATATCTCTACCTCATTTCCGCACTGACACAGGAAGCGGTCGTTTCGGTACTTCATCTTTCCCCCGCATGTTGGGCAGGTGGCATGCTCAGCGAAGTATTCCAGCCATACCTTGCGCACGTCCTTCTGTCTCTCGTCGCGGATGTGCTCCAGCGCGTTCCTCAGCTGGGGAGTGGTGGCCATCGCTTCCAGCCTGGAGTAGTCCCGGGGAGCCTCTTCCCGCTTCCGCTCCACCTCCACTCCCTGCCCGATGAGCATGCCGATCGCCAACCCGGCCATGAAGCCGCCCAGGTGGGCCTGCCAGGAGACGTTGGACGAGGTTAGGAAGACCAGGAGCACCGACAGCAGGAACCAGCTCAGCGCTGCGAGCCACACCGGCACCCGGGGCAGGAATATCGGCCCCACGAACATGGGGATCTCGTCCCGGGGATACAGCGCCAGAAGGGTGCCGACCGCCCCAGAGATGGCGCCGGAAGCGCCCAGCATATAGACGTCCAGGTTGAGGCCCAGGGCGAAATAGTAGGCGGCGGCGAACAGCGACCCGACGATCCCGGCGCTGAAGTACACCAGGGCGAATCTGCGCTTGCCAATGCGCGATTCCAGCGGAGTGCCGAGGAAGAACAGGAAGAGCATGTTGCCGATGACGTGGGCGAAGTTGTAGTGGATGAACATGCTGGTGAACAGCGTGTACAGGCCGGTTCCGTTCTCCAGGTCGGCCGGCTGGAAGGCGAGGTCCCCGAACACCTCCCACTTGTTCACGAACAGGGTCACGAAGAAGATGGCCAGGTTACCCAGCACCAGCAGGGGGGTGAGCTCGAACCGCCTCAGCGCCGCTATGATCAGCGAGATGACGATGATGGCGACGACCAGCAGGGAGGCGGGCTCCATCGGGACGACCTATACTAATCGGGGTTAAGACCGTTTCTGTCGCCGTCCCGCGGGTTGAGAGCGTCCTCCCACACCTATATCCTCGGTGACGCGTTGCAGTGTTCGGTCAGCGGATGGAGTATCAGAAGGACATAGACATAGAGGAATGCGAGCTGGTCTACCCTCCCAGCGAGGATACCTTCCTTCTCCTCGGCGCGTTGAGCGTGGCGCGCGGAGAGCGGGTGCTGGAGATGGGCTGCGGGACCGGGCTCATAAGCTGCCACCTGTCGGCGGGGGGCGGGGTCCTGGTCGCCGCGGACATCAACCCGAGGGCGGCGGCGTGCACCCGCGCCAATCTGGACAGGAACCACCTTCCCGGAGAGGTGGTGGAGAGCGACCTGTTCTCCAACGTGGCCGGGACCTTCGACCTCATGGTGTTCAACCCTCCCTATCTGGCGGTGGACGAGGAAGGCACGCTGGAGAGGGCCTGGGCCGGAGGAGAGGAGGGGATGGACGTCCTGGCGCCCTTCCTCCGCGAGGCCCGGACGAGGCTTAGACCGGGTGGCAGGATCGTCCTCCTGCTGTCCTCGGAGATGGAGCGCCGAGCGCTGGACCTCGCGCTGGACGCCTTCGCCCGGCGCCGCCTCGCCTCCCGACGGTACTTCTTCGAGGAGCTGTGGGTGGAGGAGCTTCGCTCTCCCCGTCCCCAGGCGGTCCCTTAGCTCATCCCCTGATGATGGCCCACGCGCCGCCGATGATCCCCATTATCGAGCCGATGACGAAACCGCCGCCGGCCAGCACCAAGGCGATCACCGAAACGATGATAATACCCGCTCCGTAGGCCACGTGGCTCGCCGGCCTTGACCTCAGGCCATAGGCCAGCCACATCATGATCAGGCCGAGGATGATCACCAGGATCCCGTACAGCAGCACCCCCAGGCCTAGGTCCCCCACCACGGCCAGCGATATCAGCGGTCCAGATATGGCGATGATCAACCCCTCGATCAGGACGAGAACGCCTCCGATCATGGATAGTATGAACGGCCAGGACGAATAGGTGGCCCCGGCCGTATATCCAGGTGTCGCAACATCTCTTGTCATCCATCTCACCTTCGGTCCGTCATGGCCATCAGGCCAGGCGGACGAGGATGAATAGTCCAGGGTGCCGTTCAAGAACGTTTGGCCGGACTTTGGCGGATAAACCGGAAAGGGCCGATGAAGGAACGAAAAGGGAGTTCAGGAGGAGAGCAGCTTCTCGATCTCCTTCCTCAGCAGCTCGCTCGCCGCCTTCCCGTCCAGCTTGCCCTTCAGCTCGGCCATCACCACGCCCATGAGCGGCCCTACGGCGCCCTTCCCCTTCTCCCGGACGAAGGCCTCCCGATCGAGGACCACCTTGGACACGATGCTCATGGCCTCGTCCGACGACATCATGGAGATGCCCAGCTCCTCCACCGCCTGGTCCACGCTCTTCCCCTTGGCCTTGAGGGCCAGGACGTCCGGCATCGCCTCTTTGGCGAAGCGGCCGGCGGAGAGGGCAGCGAACACTTCGCGCAGCGCTACTTCGTCCAGCTTACTCATGTCCACGCCCTGGCGCTCCAACTCGGGCAGGGTGGACAGCAGCGTCCTCGCCGCGGTGGCGGCGAGGTCCTTGTTCGCCGCCACCTCCTCGAACAGGTCGTCCCAGCCGTCGTTCACCAGCTGGCGGGCCTGCTGCTGGTGGATGCCGTAGGAGGACGCGATGCGAGCGACGCGCACGTCCGTCAGCTCGGGCAGGTCGGCCCTTATCCGCTGCAGGCGCGCCGCCTCGATGGTGATCGGCGGCACGTCGGTCTCGGGGTACATCCTGGCGGCCCCGGGCAGAGGACGGGAGTACGCGCTGGCACCGTCCGGCAGGGGGTCGCGGGTTTCCTCTGGAACGCCGTTCAGCGCGTCGTAGGCCCTGGCGATGGCGGCGCGTAGGGCGGCGTCGGCCTTCCGGGGCTCGTCCGCGCACAGCACGAAGGCGTCGCCCTCTCCGAGACCGAGGGCCTCGCGCACCCTGCCCACATGCCCCTGGTCGATGCCATAGGCCGGAAGCTCGTCGGCGTGGAAGATGCCCGCCACACCCTTGGTGCGGGCGTACTGGGCCATCTCCGCGCCCAGCCGCAGCTTGGCGTCCGGCGAGCGCAGCAGGCCCGCGAACCCTGGCAGCGGCGCTCCGAGGACCTTGCCCCCCTTCTTGAGCGCGCCGGCGATGACCTTGGACGGACAGGCGGCGAACAGGGCGGTGAGGTCCGCGACCTCGGGGTCCTTCCGCGCAACGTTCCTCTCCTTCAGGAGGTCGCGGATGCGCAGCAGGGAGCGCTGGCGCTCGACCTCCTTCTCCACGTACAGCGGCAGCAGGCGCAGCTCCTGCACCCCCTTGATCTCCACCCTGGCCCCGCCAGGGATGGAGATGTTGACGTCCTCCCTGATGGTGCCGATGCCGCGCTTGACCTTTCGCGTGGCGCGCATCATCGAGCCCAGGCGCTGCGCGGCCTCCTTCACTTCCTCGGGAGTGTGCAGCTCCGGTCCGGTGGCCACTTCGATGAGCGGTATGCCCAGGCGATCGAGGCGGTAGGTGACCTCGCCGGCCTTGGTGTCGACCTTCCGAGCGGCGTCCTCCTCCAGGCAGAAGGTGGGCACCGATATCTTCCTGCCGTTCACCTCCAGCGTCCCGTCGGTGGCGATCATCGCGGTGCGCTGGAAGCCGGTGGTGTTCGATCCGTCGATCACCAGCTTGCGCATGAAGTGGACCTCGTCCACCGGCCTCGCGTCGAGCATGGCGGCGAAAGTGAGCACGATGTCCAGCGCCTCGGCGTTGGCGGCGTGCGGCGGCTCTTCATCGGCATCCACCAGGCAGGAGGACGCGCGCGGCGCCTGGTACCGGAAGCGCAGCCTCTTCTCCGCCTGGACCAGAGCGGCGCGGTCGATCTCCCCTAGCTCCGACTGGGTCGGCCGCAGGCGGCGCACCAGGCCGCAGCCCTCGTCCTCCACCAGCAAGGTCTGGCAGTCACAGAACAGCTTCCTGGTGTCAAGCTGCTGATGTATCTCCAGCCCGCAGGTCAGCTCGTGCTCGCTCATGCGACCTCCCTCCTGCCAGTCAGCTCGCCCCTAAGGTCCGTGGCCATCATCTCCCTCACCTTCTTCGGATCGCTGGTCTGCCCCAGCACCCACATCAGCTTGACGTAGGCGGTCTCCGGCAACATGTCCCCGCCCGGCATGACCCCGGCGGTGACCAGGTCGCGCCCGTTGTCGTACACGTTCAGGTCCACCATGCCGTTCAGGCACTGAGAGGTCATGACCACCGACGTGCCGCCGTCCACGGCCCTCCTTATCGCCTTCACCATGTCCGAGGATACGTGCCCGAGCCCGGTGCCGGCGAAGACCACGCCGCGGCTGTCGTTGAGGACGCGCTCGAAGGCCGCGGGGCTCATGCCCGGATAGAAGTACAGCAGCGCGACGTTGGTCTCCATCTCGGTGCGGGCGGTGACCTTGCCCTCCGACCTCCTGCGATACGATGACAGGAACTCGATCGATCCTTCGAAGTCCAGCCGGGCGATCGGCGAGACGTTAATGCTGTGGAAGGCGTCGCGGCGGGAGGTGTGCATCTTCCTGACCTTCGTCCCTCGGTGCACCGCGGCGGCGGTGTCCGAGGAGGTTTCGTGCATCAGGACGACCACTTCGGCGGCGTCGGTGTCGACCACGAACCGCGCCGCGGAGAGCAGGTTGGTGTACGCGTCCGAGGACGGGCGGTCCGAAGAGCGCTGCGCTCCGACCAGGACGACCGATCTCGTCAGGTTATCGAGCATGAACGACAGCGCTGCCGAGGTATAGCCCATGGTGTCGGTGCCGTGGGGAACGATGCACCCCTCCATGCCGCTATTGATACGGTCCGCGGCGGCCTCGGCGATGCGCTGCCAGTGCTCCACGTTCATGTTCTCCGAGAATATGGAGAAGAGGACCTCGGCCCGCACGTCGCAGACGTCGGCGATCTCCGGCACCGTGGCCACGAGGTCACCGGCCGACAGCGCCGGGTGCACGGCCCCGGTGCGGTAGTCCACGAAGCTGGCGATGGTGCCCCCGGTGCCCAGTACGGCGACTTCCTTCTTTCCCTTGCCGTTGACCGCGGCCTTCGGTCGCTTTTCCCGAACCTCGGACTTGGATACAACGCGAACCTCCGAGGTTGGGGTGACCATGACCCCGACGTTGTAGCCGCTCTTGAGCTTGAGGACGACGACGTCGGGATGGCTGAAATCGTGATGGGGCATGAGGACGCCGGTGCTGTCGCGGCCCTCGCTCCTGACCAGGAGAGTGTCGCCCTCGGCCGCGCCGGCCCGCTGCAGGATATCGTGAACGCGTGAAGAATAGCTCAATATGATGACACCGAGGCCAGGATGAAGCTTTTTGCTTATAATAGATGGCCGTGAGGGGACGCCGGTTTCCCCTCAGGTCTGGAACATCCAAGCTGCGCCTGGGAACGACGATATCGAGTAGCCGGTGTCGGGATCGATGCTGTCGATCCCCAGGCGGTACTCGACGCCTGGCTCCAAGAGCACGATCCTCAGGGTCACCGACTGCTGGGTCCAGCCGTCCCCGTGATGCTCCGGCAGGTAGTAGTACCATTCTGTCTCATACTCGACGATCGGCGTCAGCAGCTGGTAGGTCCCGCCGTTGAGGATGTACACCTCCGCCGCCCCTCCCCAGATCCAGAACTTGGTCTGGGTGCTGGCGATCTGGGTGTAGGTCGCCATGGCGCTCTCCTGCCAGTGGAAGTCGATGGTCTGATGAGCGGAAACGTGGTTGACATTATAGTTGGGGTACACCCACTGGGTCCACCCGCTGTCCGCGGTCTGCACCACGATGCCTCCTCTCACCTTCAGTTGCGCGGTCTCCATCTGCCCTATCTGTCGGCCGGTGTCCGCGTCGAATGAGAAGAAGGTGAGGTACGCGTCGTTACTTGGCTCGATGGTGAAATTGAGGAAGAAGGTGAAGGCCTCGCTCTTGTGGTTCGGAGCATACACCCAGGTACAGTCGTCGCCGTACTCGCCGGATGAGAGGACATAGTCAGACCCCAGCCAGCTGCTGCTTGTCGCGGTCATGGGAACGACCTTTCCGTCGCCCCTCAGCGCGCTCACGCTCACCGACGATGCGGGGATCGAGAGGCTCAGGGTGGTGCGCATGCGCACGGGGACGGTGCAATCGTTGATGACGTCGCACTGCAGCACGCAGCGGGACGGGACGTTGTAGATGATGTCACTCTTTTGGCTGAACTCGGTGACCAGGACGGGCAGGTGGGAATCGGGTATGCATCCATCCCCGGTACACCAATCCGACCGATCGTCGTCGGGGCTTCCAGAGCCGCCATCCGCTCCGCCGTCGCTCGCGCTTCCGCCATCGGCGTTGCCTGACGAGCCGTCTCCGCTTCCGGTTCCGCTGGGTTGGCCCCCATTGCTGGGGGGCGCTGCCGAGGACTCATCGCCAGGGCCTCCTTCCGACGGCGTTGATGGGGCACCGTTCTCATTGCCGCCGTGTGGTTGTCCTGTGGATTGGTCCCGCATGCCTCCATCCTCATCTCGGACGGAGTCCTAGGCAGCGCTTGGATCGAGATCGACCACGCCAGCTCCGATAGCCCCCAGCACAACGGCGACAAGGGCCAACGCCCCGATGATGACCTTAGTTTTGGAAAGAGATTCTCTACTCAAATCAAGCCCCCGCAATAGATATTATTGTGCCATAATTTAAAGTCTGCTAATATTAATAATCCCAATCCAGAAGGGTCGATGGGGGGTGTGCGGTTGAACCTCGATCGGTCGTCGCTTGCACCCTAAAAGGCAACTTGTGGTTTTGAGCTCGTCCTCACCAAATTGGATGGGTGCCGTCATGCCATACGTTTTGAAATGGCAGGTCGGGTTTCCGGATCGACGATATCGGCAAGGGAGACGGCGCGCGAAGATTCCTAAATGAGAAAAGATAGGGGGAGGCCGGAGACCTCGTTGTACGAAGACTCACATCAGGATAACGATGATCACGCGATCTTGTTGTCCTGGGCGGTCAGCACCTTGTCGATCAATGCCTGGTCCACGTCATAGCCCCAGTAGGAAGTGAACAGTATGATCCCTCCGACGTTCCTCTCCTGGAAGACGTACATCTTGCCCTCGACGATCGAATTATCGATATCATAAAGCCAGCATTGGTCGAAGTGCCCGGTGACCTTGGTCATGGAACCGATGGTGCCCTCCTTGAGGAGATTCTCGAAATCAGCCTTGGCGTTGGCCTCGGTAGGGTACTTGAATATCTGGCAGGAGATCTCGGCCTTCGGCTCCATCGCCGCCCCGGTGACGGAGTTAGTGAAGACGGAGTAGGCCCAATCGACCCCTGGCTCGTCCATCGTCTCGGGCGCAGCGCCACCCACGCGCCATCCCGACGGGAGGTCGCTGACCTTCAAGGTCATGTCGCTGGACTTGCTCTTGACGTTGGCAGCCGTGTTCATCATGGTGAACGCGAACACGGCGACGACGAGAACGGCCACGATGGCGACCACGATTATGATCACTTTCTTGTTTGACTTCTTCTCCGGGACCGGCGGCGCCCACGTCAGGGGCGCCGGGGTCTGCGGCGGTGCAATAGGTTGGTTCTGATCCATTCGTTTTCCTCCTGAATCCTAGGAGGGGGACCGCTCTGTGAGAGTTATATGATTTATGTCAGAAGAAAATTAGATATCCTTCTCCCATTCTCCAGGCCGAGAGTCAAGGAATTCAATTATGACCTCCTAGAAGATCGGAGAACGGCTGGCAAGTTGGCGTGATCGATTAGTGCTATCAATATGGATAATATGTTATTCAATCTAAGCCAGCATTTTATTTATCCGACGTGATTTCAGTGGAAATGAAGGGGTACTCATAAGCTAAGATGCGGTTCTCTAACTTTCCGATCCTCACAGTTTACCCTAGCAAGAAGAACGGGTACTGAGCGGCTCCGTGAATATAATTCGCCAACACGATTATAATATTATTAGGTCAATCCTCATGAGGGAGCGATTGCCGGAAGAAGTCACGAACATCGGGGCAGAGGACGTCGCCCGCATAGCTTATCACGCGTGGGTCAAGGTCCTCGCGCTCTTCATGTCAATTTTTTTGGCTGGCCTGCCCCTCTACATCCTGCTTAATTATGTTTCTGACCCACTATCCTACATGGTGCTCGCCGCCTTCATTTTCTTTCTCATCCTGGGGGCAGTGGTCACTTTGGCCACCTTCACCACCCAATACCTGGTAGATTCGGTCGGCATCCGCCAGTGCTCCGTTCTATCGAAAAAGCGGATCAGATGGGATGAGGTGATCTGGATATCGCCCGGCGATGAAGACGGCATTACCGTGTTGAGCAGCAAATACCGTCTGGAGTTCGATCCAAGGCTCCACAGCGGACTGCCCTTTCTCGTGGCCTGCCTGAGGGCCAAGGTGCCCGAATACGCCATTGGTGCGGAGAAGCAGGTCAGCTCGTTCTCCGAAGACTACGAGAAGATCGAATCTGGTACCTCCAAGCGCTGGATCGATTTCAAATATTACAGTCCCCTGTTGATAATGTTCCTTATCCTTTCTGGAGGCACGATGCTGAAAGGTCCGATTACCGGGGAGGTGCCCTGGAACGGCGCATCAATTGGTCTGGTCATCGCTCTTCCGCTGATCGTTGGACTCCTCCTTTACCTGCGGAAAAAGTACGCGAGCTGACCGAGAGAGCTCAAGGCCGCATTCCTCTGGTCAGCGCTGTCTTCGGCCCGCCGATCCGCTCAGATGACTGCGACCAAGGTGAAGATAGACCGGCTATGCGCTCGACGAATGAGCGCAGTGGGGGTCATGCGCCTTGAGCCCTCGATCGATGCTCCTTCGCCCCGGGCGGCTGCCGGCGGGGCAACGGTTATTACTCCCTACTCATCTTCGCGCCACGTGCACAAGGTATCTGACATCTCCATCGAGGCGGACGTGCTGGCCGAGAACCGGAAGCTGGGCCATGAGAACCACCACCGGCTCAAGAGCCACGGGATCCGCTCCCTGGACGTCATGGGGGCCATCGGTTCGGGGAAGACCCGCCTGATCCAGGAGATGGCGGTGCGCATGATGGCGAAGGGCATGAAGGTCGCCGTGCTCGCCGGCGATGTCACCGGCCAGGACGACTTCGACCGCTTCAAGAAAGCGGGCGTCGCCGCCGTGAACGTCAACACCGGCAAGGAGTGCCACCTCGATTCGCATCTCGTGGACCACGCCCTCGACAAGCTGGACCTCGACGACCTGGACTTCCTGTTCGTGGAGAACGTCGGCAACCTCGTCTGTCCGGCCGACTTCCCCCTGGGCACCGACCAGCGCATGGTCGTCATCTCCGTCACCGAGGGCGACGACATGGTGCGCAAGCAGCCCCTGATCTTCGTGGAATCGGACATCGCGGTGCTCAACAAGATCGACCTCCTACCGTTCATGGATATCGACGCCTCGCTACTCGAGCGCGATTACGCCCGGGTGAAGAAGGGCGCGAAGCTCTACCGTACCAGCGCCAAGACCGGCGAGGGCCTCGACGAGCTGTTCCGCGCCTTGAACGTCCAGGCGTGATACCACCAGTTATTATTAGCTCCGTCCGTTACCGTAGCGAGGCATGTCCATGAAGGTCCTAGTAGTGGGCGGGGGCGGCCGCGAGCACGCCATCGCCGCCGCGTTGGCCGCCAGCGGTTCGACCATCTATTCGGTGATGAGGAACCACAACCCCGGGATCGCGAGACTGGCGAAGGAGTACCGGCTGATCAAGGAGACCGATGTCCCCGCGGTGACGGAGTTCGCCGCGTCCCGTTCAGTGGAGATGGCGGTGATAGGACCCGAAGCTCCTCTGGAGGTCGGCCTGGCCGATGCGCTGGAAGCGAAGGGCATTGGGTGCGTGGGACCGAGAAAGGAGGCGGCGAGGCTGGAAATCTCCAAGTCCTTCACTCGAGAGATCATGCGCCGCCATCAGGTCCCGGGCAACATCGACTTCGCGGCGTTCGATGACATCGAGAGCGCGAAGAGGTACGTGCTCGACAACGACAGGGACATGGTCGTGAAGCCGGTCGGCCTCACCGGGGGAAAGGGCGTCAAGGTCATGGGCGAGCACCTGCTCACCAAGCAGGACACCGTGCGGTATCTCGAGGAGATCTTCGAGCACCGCATCGGCGGCGGTGGGGTGGTGCTGGAAGAGAAGCTGGTGGGTGAGGAGTTCACCCTCCAGGCGTTCTGCGACGGTAAGAGCGTCGTCCCCATGCCGCTGGTCCAGGACCACAAGCGCGCCTACGAGGGGGATGTGGGACCGAACACCGGGGGCATGGGAGCGTACTCCCAGGAGGATCATCTGCTTCCGTTCGTCACCGCCCGGGAGAGGGACGCGGCGCTGGACATCATGCGCCGCACCATCGAGGCGATGAGGTCCGAAGGCCACGAGTACCGCGGCATCCTGTACGGGCAGTTCATGAACACCCGGGACGGGCCGAGGGTCATCGAGTACAACGCCAGGTTCGGAGACCCCGAGGCCATGAACGTGCTCTCCATCCTCGCCTCCTCGTTCACCGACGTCTGCGCCGGGATCGCCGACGGGAACCTCTCTCCGAGCAAGGTCTCCTTCATGGACAAGGCCACGGTGTGCAAGTACGTCGTCCCCAGGGGCTACGGCACCGAGCCTGCGGTAGGAAAGGAGGTCCGGGTGGACGAGAGGGCCATCGCCAAGGTCGGAGCGAAAGCGTACTACGCTATGGTCAGCGAGGAGAACGGGAGGGTGCTCACCACAACGTCCCGTGCCGTGGGAGTGGTGGGCATCGACGATACCATCGAGGCGGCGGAGCGCGCCTGCGAGAGGGCGCTCACCTATGTAACCGGGGACGCGCTGTTCGTGCGCCACGACATCGGCCGCCCGGACGTCATCCGCATGCGGGTCGAGCACATGAGGCAGGTGCGAAGCTAAAATAGGAACGGAGGCGTTGATATGACCATGAAGAACCTGGAAGAGATCGCCGAGCGAATCGAATCCAGACTGGAGGAGAAGGACCAGGTGCGGGAGATCGCCATCAAGTCGGCGAGGGCGGTGAACCGGCTGTCGGGCAGCATCGTCCATCTCATCCACAAGGGCGAGGACGTCAAGTCGATGATGCACGAGGCCATCGACGAAACGCACCGCCTGCGCTCCCTGCTGGAGGACTACCCGGAGATCTGGGAGTCCGGCCTGGTGGAGGGCGCGCTGCAGGAGCTGGCGGAAGCGGCCATCCTGCTGGCCCTGGTCCGTGACGAAGATCTGCCGGACCCCGACGACATGGGCATCACCGGCAACGCCTACCTGCTGGGCATGGCCGACGCCATCGGCGAACTGCGCCGGTTCGCCCTGGAGATGCTCAGGGAGGGGGACGTGGAGCGGGCCACCGCCTACCTGGACATGATGGAGGACATGTTCCTGGTCATCATGCGGTTCGATTTCCCGGACGCGCTCATACCAATACGCCGGAAGCAGGACATCGCCCGCTCGCTGGTCGAGAAGACGCGCGGCGACATCACCGTAGCGGTGTACTCGTCCCGCCTGCAGAGCAAGCTGGACGAGCTGTCCCGGAAGCTGTGATCACAGCTTCTTGCGGATCACCTCTTCGATCTCTTCCTTTGGCACCAGGCCGACGATCTGATCGACCACCTTACCGTCCTTGAAGAACAGCAGGGTGGGGATGGCCATGATGCGATGGGACTGAGCGACCTTGGGGCTCTCGTCCACGTTGAGCTTGGCGAAGGTGACCTTGCCGGCATGGTCCTTGGCTAGCTTATCGATTATCGGCCCCATCATCCGGCAGGGGCCGCACCACTCCGCCCAACAGTCCACGACGAGCTTGGGGTTCGCGCTCAGGGTAGCGTCAAAGGATCCCTCATCGATCTCCAGAACGTTCTCTGCCATGTGTATCGTCCCGTTTTATCGACCAGGGACTATATGACGATATTCCCGACAAAGGACGAGCCAAGGTCCCGAGATCAGACCGTTGAAAAGAAAAGGGAAATGGATGGAAGGGGTTTCACTTCTTTCTCTTCTTCCCCCGGCCCATGTAGGAGAGGAAGATCAGGACCAGAAGCAGGACCACGATGAGGCCGAGGACGATGTTGAGCCAGCCGAATATCGTTCCCCCGACCTGGAAGGTAGAGGAGAACGTCGTGCTGCCGTCCAGGAACCTCACGAACTGGTTGTTGGGGTCCAGGACGATCTCCACGGTATGCTGGCCGTTGCTCAACCCCCCGGCGGTCCAGTTGTAGGTCAGCGTCTTGGTGGAGTTCGCCGGTATGGTGACGGTAGTGGTGTTGAGCACCGCCCCGTCGGCCTTGAACTGCACCGGGACGTTGGTCAGCGTGACGCTGCCGGAGTTCTTGACCTGGGCGGTGATGACCACCGGTTCGACCACGTGGATGGTGTACTTGGCGGTGTCCGAGACCGTCCCGTTGGTCAGACCGATGGTCAGCACGAGGTCCCCGGTGGTGGTGCCGGCGGTCACGGTGAGGTTGAAGCTCTCCGCGTCGCCGGTGCCCTTGTTCGGCATCACCGTTCCGGAGCTGACCGAGGCGTTCCAAGTGTAGTTTCCGCCGGGCCGGTCGGTGGCCACGTGGACCACCACCGTGCCGACCTCCTTGGGCGCGAGGTACTGCACGCTGCCGTCGAAGTTCACCTGGTAGTTGTCTGTCTCCACCGCCATCGCCGGGGCGGCGAGGCAGGTCATCAGCAGCAGCGATATCGCCGCTGCGACCCCGATCATCTCTTTCTTCGGCGTCCGAACACCCCCTTGTTGACCCTCAGGACCACGAACACGACCAGCAGCAGCACGATCAGGGCCACGAGGAACCAGGAGCTCGCCGGCATTTGCGGCGCTCCGTTGGTGATGTCGTTGCCGCTGACGTTCAGGCCGCCGTCGGGCAGGGACACCGAGGTCCGCTGGATCGTCTGCTCCGACGAAGCGGTGACGTTGTTCCCGGCGACCCCTACCCTGACCGACGCGTTGAGGTCCGGCGAGTCGTTCGCCTTGGTCAGGATCACATTGACGGTCTGGCTGCTGCCGGCGGACACGGTGACCAGGCGGTAGTCAGCGGAGGTCCCCGCGATCCTGGCGGACCAGCCATCGATCGCCAGCTCATCGAGGTTGGCGATGGTGAAGTTATAGGAGTCCTGGGCGTTGCCCTCGTTCCTGATGACGAAGGGAAGGGTGACCGCCGAAGCGTCGACCGCCTGCGGGGCCTGGGTGACCGATACCTTGTAGGTCGGGTTCACGTTGACGTCCAGGTTCTCGCTGCCCACCGCACCGGTGCGGTTGATGGAGGTCGCCGTGATCTTGATCGGCGAGTGGTTGACCTTGGCGTCCTCGGGGACGACGATGGTGACCTGGACGGTCCTGGAGCTTCCTGCGCCCCAGGGCATGACCAGGTCGTTCTCCGAGAACGTGACGTTCCACTTCGAATCGGTGCTCAGCCGGTAGGTGTCGTCCACGTTGCCGCGGTTGTTCACCGTGACGGTGTAGGTGACGGTCTGGCCGGCGTTCACGGTTTGGATCGTTCCGGAGTCCCAGCTCACTTCCACCGCCCCGTTCAGCTGCCGGACCAGGTCGACATCCCTGGTGGTGGCCGAGGTGACCGAGAGGTCGAAGTTGGCGGAATGGGTCACGTTGACCCCGGCGACCTCCTCGTTGATCCAGGTGGCCGCCCCGTTGTAGGTCCCGCTGGGCAGGTATATGACGTAATTGCCGCTGCCGTCGGTGGTGGCGGTGGCCTGGGCGTTGTCCGAGAAGGTCACCGTCGCCCCGCTGACCCCGGCCCCGTTGGACCTCACGACACCGGACACGAGTATGCCGGTCTCGAAGGTCAGGTTGGCGGTGTTGGCCGAGTTGGCGTTGACGGTGATGACCCCGAGGAACACATTGTTGGAGCCGTCCCGACCGTAGGCGCTGTAGGTGCCAGGGGCCAGCGACACCGAGTATGAGCCGGCGTCGGAGGTCGCGGTGGCATCGATGGCCGTGTCCGACAGGGCCACGAAGGACCAGGTGACCGACGACGACGCTCCGCTCAGCGAACCACTGATGGTGGCGTTGTTCAGCTCCCTGGTGAGGGCGATGTCGGTGGTAAGCTCCCCGTTCATGGTGACGTTCTGCGAGGCGACATAGCTGATGTACCTCTGGTTGCCGTCCACGGTGCCCCGGGCGTCGTATTCCGCGCCCACACTATAGGTGCCGTTCACTAGGTAGGTGGTGAACGCGCCCCTGCTGTTGGCGTTGATGGGCAGGGTCGCTGCCCCGGAGCCTATGGTGATCGTCGCCGGCACGCTCAGGTCGCTGCCGTCGAACTGCAGCTGCCCGGTGAGGGCATGAGCTGGCTGCGGCGATATGCTGATGGAGCTGCCGGTGGAGAAGGTCTCCGACCGGAGATCAGCGAAGTGCTGACCGTTCTCCGCGATGTCCGTGTACACGGTGTACGTTCCCGGAAGGAGGTACTCGGAGATGGCCGAGGAAGCGCTCACCGTTATGTTCTGGGGGCCGATGAAGCGGACCGAGCCGCTGGCCGATGAGCCCATGGCCACGTTCGCCGAGACCTTCACCCGCTCGGTCACCGCGATCGCCTGTGCGGCGGGGTTCTTGCCCACCTCGACGGTCAGGGCACCGGAGAACTGGTACTTCCTGGTATCGTCCCCGGCGGTCACGTTCTGGTCCACGACCATGGTGTACGTTCCGGGGCGGAGGTTGACACTGAACGCTCCGGAACCGTCGGTGGTGGCGGTCGCGGCCTGCGCACCGCCACCGTTGGGGTTGAACGTCACGGTGACGCCGCCAAGCGCGGTGCCTCCGGAGGTAACCGTGCCGGTGACGGTGCGGTCGTTGGCCACCATCTCGATGTTCTCGGTGACCGAGGCATCGAGCGGGTCATAGGTCTTCTGCCAGGAGGCGTACCCGTCCAGCGAGGCGCTGAGCTGATAGCCGTTGCCCTTGGGCAGAGTAAGGTTGTAATTGCCCGACGCATCGGATAGGAAGGACACCGTCTGGGCGGCGTTGGTGGTGGACATGACGCTGAGGACCGTCCCGGGGACGCCCTCGCTGGTGTCCATCTCCCCATTGGCGTTCAGATCGTACCAGGTCTTCCCGGAGATGCTCACGGAGTCCTGCAGGACGATGTCCTGGGTCCCGCTGCCGGTGATGCCCAGGTTGCCCCAGAAGGCCTTCGACGAGCCCTTGGCGTAGACGAAGTAGTCCCCGGACGGAAGCACTAGGCGGTAAGCGCCGGTGGTGTTGGCCGTTCCAGTGAGGAACGCCCCGTCCGACAGCCGGGTATAGGTGACCCGAGCCGAACCGACCGGGTTGTCCCCGTCCTTGACCGTTCCGGTGATGACCGATCCGGGCGAGAGCGCTAGGTCCACGGTCGCGGTGTTGGCCGATGCGTCCAGAGGCACCATGGCCACCTGGTCGGTCCCGCCGACGCTGGTGAGCGCGTATACGGTATAGGTGTCCTGGGGGAGGGTGATGGCGTAGTTGCCGGACGAGTCGGTGGTGGTGAACATCTCCCGGTTGGCGGAAATGAACCCGACCGGCACGCCGGCCTGCGCCTGGCCCTCCAGGGTGACCGCCCCGGTGACCTGGGTCGCCGCCTGCATGCTCAGGCTGACGGCCTTGGAATCACCGGCGCCGACGGACACCGACACCGAGCCGGCGCTGATGTTCTTGTCAGCGGTGGACACGGTGTAGTTGCCCGGCAGCAGGCGGCCGAAGGTGAACGCCCCTCCCGCTCCGGTGGTGGTGTTGGTCACCTTGCCCGAGGCGCCGTCGGTTATGCTGACGGCGACGCCGTCGGCCGTTCCTCCGGTGAGGAAGGACAGGGTGCCGGTGACCGTCGCCGGCTGTATGGCGATGTTGCGGCTCGCCGTTCCGTACTTGACCGTCTTCAGCGTCTGCTGGCCGAAGGTGTGGCCGTTGAAGGTGGCGTAGAGATCGTTGGAATCGCCGGCCACGCCCACGATGCTGAACGAGCCGTTGGTGCCGCTCTCCACGGTGGAGGAGAAGCCGGTGGCGTTGTTGGTCAGCGTTACGTTCGCTCCGGAGATGTACTCGTCGCCGGTCCCGAAGCGGCCGTCGCCGTTGACGTCCCAGAACACCGCGCCGGAGACCACGGAGGTCGGAAGCACTGCGTTCCCGACCTCGTTGAACTCCTCCAGCCTCATGGACTGGGCGTAGGACACGTTGTAAACAAGGCGGTCCAGTTCGGCGCCGATGAGGGTATCTCCCTTAAGGTCGCCGACCGAGAACACCACGCTGGTGTTGCCGAACGGCAGGAGGACCTCGTAGGAGCCGTCGCTGGCGGTCTCAACTACCTGATGTGGTATGCCCATCTCGTCGACCACGGTGACGTGGATGTTGGCGAGAGGCGAACCGTCGTTGGAGGTCGCCACCCCCCTGAGCACCGCGCCGTCATAGTACTGGATGAACACGACCCCGGACTGCAGGCTGTAGGCGGTCTTGTCCACCGTGCCGGTCATCAGGCCGGCATCGATCTGGGACTGCAGGTATTGGGCCTCCTCGAAGGAGATGGCCTTCCAGTCGGCGGAGTGGTTGGCCACATCGGCCGGTCCGTAGGGGTTGAAGTACGCCGTCCGGTAGACCTGCCTGAAGTGGGTGAGGTTGTATCCGGGCATGGCGTCGTAGCTGGTCATCGAACCGGAGATTCCGGGGATGCCCTGGCTGGTCGCTCCCACGTCGTCGGGGCTGAGACCCATGAAGGTCCGGTAGAGCATGGTCTTGTAGAACAGATCAGTATAGTAGATCTGGTAGCCCAGGACCTGGTCGCTGGAGGTGACCTCGCTCAGATCGACCACCGAGTAGTCGCTCAGTATCGCCTTTATGGTGTAATAGTCGGTGGGCGAGTTGGAGGTCGGATCGATGGCCCGGTCGTTCAGCTTGGCCGGGGCATAGAAGATGTTGCTGCTGGTGGCGCTGAAGGGGAACAGCCTGCTGTCCACCGCCACATAACCGATGTCGTAACCGGTCGACCCCCGGAGGTCGTGGTACATCGCCACCATGTTGTCCAGGCCGGCCTTGCTCAGCTCGACCCGGGCCGCGGCGTACTTGGCGTTGGTGACGGAGAGGTCATCGGTGAAGTTGCCGTAGACCTCGGGGTTGTCCTTCACCGTCTGGACATAGTTCTCGGGGTGCTCCATGATGTCCTTGACCGCGGAAGCGTCGGCCCCGTGAGCGGTCAGGATGTCAGCGGTGGTCTGGTTGACACCGACCTTCTCCAACAGCCTGACCATGAACAGGGCCACGCCGTCGCTCTCGTTCTCCGCCATCAGGAAGGAGCCGGCGAACTGGTAGCCATTCTGGAAGTTGTCGGCGACGGTAGGATGCTGACCCTTCTGCACGGCCTCGAACCCGTAGTCCCACCACGATAGGTAGGCGGGCCGGTCGGCTATGTCCTGGTCAGCGTCCTGTTGACTGAACCATGACCACGCCGCCGGATAGTAGGTCGTGGGCAGCGGCAGCGAGTAGCTGAACGCTCCGAGGTACCAGTACGTTCCGTTCTGCACATCATAGCTTGGTGGGTGCAGGGCGTTCGGCAGCGCGTTGAATATCTGCCGGTCATAGTCCTTCTTCGTTTCCGACGGTATGCCCGCGTCCAGGGAGACCCAGACGTTGGGCAGTATGATCAGCACCGCCAGGAAGAGGACCCCGGCCACGTGGCGGAGCTTGACCCCCTTCTTGATGGTGGTCCAGGGGTTGGACCGGAAGCCGCTGAAAGCCCGGGACAGGTCCTCGAACTTCAGCAGTCCGATCAGCAGCGCCAGGATCCATCCGGCGGCCATGGCGAAGGCGGGCGAGGCGTTGAACATGAACCTCGCGGCCGAGGCGGCCATGTACATGCTGACGCCCATCCACACTACGATGAACACGTAGTGGGGGGACTGGTTCTTGGGGATCTTGACAGCGGCCCAGGCCACGCCGATGATGGCGAGCCAGAAGGTCACCGGCCCAAAGGACATGGCCAGGTTCGAGAAGTTGGGGGCCGACGCCTCCTGGATGGTAGAGTACAGCTTGCTCTTGACAAGGTAGCCCTGCCCGGAGACGATGGCCTCGAAGATGTTGGGAGATATGAAGAATATTGCCACCAGGCCTATGGCGATGATGCCGACCGTCGCCGGTATAACCAGGGTCCAGGGGTAGTCACGGGTGACCATGAATATCCCGCCGATGACCATGGAGCCCAGGAACAGGTAGAACGGCACGTCGAACCACTGGCCCCAGTAGTTCATCTGCCAGTACAGGGGGGCCATGACCGCGAAGGCGGTCAGCATCATCGTTCCGACAATGAAGAACTCGCCCATCGAATCGGCGTTGCGGAAGCGATTTATCAGTACCTGCACTAGGAAGTAGACCAGGACGATGACCAGGAGATAGGTGTAACCGGTCCATATCATGCCTACGGTGGCCACGCATATACCGCCCAACATCGCGAATATCAGCGATCGGCGGTTGGTGTCCAGGTACGCTCGTATGCCCGGACGTATGCCTTTCCTATCCTTCCAGTCGGGCACCCATTTGGTCCCTTTGATGGACATCAGCGCCCGGAGAAGGAAGTATAGCGCGAACACCACGAAGAACAGCACCATGGCATCATGGTCGGCGTAGCCGAGGACGCTCCTGGTGATGTGACCCGGCATGAGGGCGAAGAGAAGGGATGCCAGCAGACCCGCCCGGTTGCCGAAGGCGGCCCGGGTGATGAGATACAGGGGGATTATGGTCAACGCGCCCCAGAAGGGGGTGGAGAACAGCAGGGTGAAGCCTGCGCTATCATTGATGGACATGCCCGATACGCCGGACATCACCATGCTGGTGACCGCCACCGACCAATCGTACAGCGGAGGCCTCATGTTCCTGATGCCCATGGGGTAGTTCAGGAGGGGGTCGTTGACCAGGTGGTCGCCGTTATCCACGACATAGCCGATCACACGCTGGTGATAGTATGAGTCAGAACCTCCGGCGACGAGGAAGCCGTTGTCCACGGCGGTGGAGTATCCATAGTAGCTGCGCACGAACAGCGCGATGAATATCACAGCCACCAGGATGAGCACGGTGCTCCAGTTCCTTCCCAGCCAAGTGTCACTGCCCTTGAACCGGGACCGGAGACCGTCCTTCGCTGGCTTCCGTTCCTTCTGGGATCGGCCCTCCGGCCGCCCTGCGTTCGCTTCCATCGTTAGAATCTCCTAGGCGGAATCTCTCTCTGATTAACGGTCCGGTATAAAAAGTCTTACTCATGGCATTAGCCCCCCTGGCACAACCAGACGGTCCGCTCGCACGTCCGTCCGCGACGACAGCATTATGACGTCGGGGTTGGAATGGAAGGACGGAGGACGATGACCGAGCAGGATTTTCTCAAGGCCGAGGACCTACAGGAGAACGCCCAGATGTGCCTTTGCCCCACCTGCCCGAGCTATCCGCAGGGCTGCCAGAACGAGGAACTGTACTGCGCCCGGGGCGCCAGCCGCTGCACGGTCCACGCCCTGGGCTGCTTATGCCCCCGCTGCCCGGTGTACGAGCGCTACGGGCTGGTGGGCAACTACTTCTGCGACCGCCTCCCCGCCGGAACGAGCTGGGAGGTGCAGAGGAAGGGCGCACCGGAGGAGCCTCCGGGCTTCCGGGAGATGGTGGTGGGCATCAAGGACGTGGCCAACCTGGGGAGGGCCCTCCCGGTGGCCATGGGCTCCCTCCGCGCGCTCCCCCTTTCCCTGGACGACCTGTTCCTGGTCCCCGCCCAGGTGCACCGGTTCCCTCTCAACGAGGACGAGGGCGTGGACACCTCGGTGACCATCGGCCCGCGGACCTCCCGTCCTCTCCGCCTTCCCACCCCCATACTGGTCAGCGGCATGAGCTTCGGAGCGGTGTCCAGGAACGTGCGCCGGTCCATCGCCGCGGGGGCCGGGGAGGGAGGCTTCGGATTCTGCTCCGGCGAGGGCGGGGTCCTTCCGGAAGAACTGGACATGGCCGCGGACACCATGATCGCCCAGTACGCCACCGGGAGGTTCGGCGTTCCCGAGGACCGGCTGGCCAGGGCCGCGGCGGTGGAGGCCCGCTTCGGCCAGGGCGCGTACCCGGGGAAGGGCAGCGTGCTGCCGGGGAACAAGGTGACGGAGGAGGTGGCCGAGATCAGGGGAGCCGTCGAGGGGAAGGCCTCGAGATCTCCAGCCCGCCATCCCGACATCGCCACCCAGAAAGAACTGGAGGCCAGGGTGGCGTACCTCCGTTCGGTCGCCCGCGGCCCGGTGGGGGCGAAGATCGGATGCGGGGACGTGGAGAGGGACGTGGACGCGCTGATGGACGCGGGGGTGGACTTCATCGCCCTGGACGGCTTCGGTGGGGGGACCGGGGCCACCGAGGGTTACGCCCGGGAGAACTGCGGCATACCCATAGTGGCCGCCCTCCCCCGCGCGGTGCGGCGGCTGGAGGAGCGGGGGGAGAGGGAGCGGGTGTCGCTCATCGCCTCGGGCGGCCTGCGTACCGCCGGCCATTTCGTGAAGTGCCTCGCGCTGGGCGCCGACGCGGTGTACATCGGCACCGCGGCGCTCATCGCCATCAACTGCCAGCAGTACCGGGTATGCTACAGCAACAAGTGCCCCACCGGGGTGACCACCCAACTACCCGCGCTGGTGGCGAAGGTCGACCCGGAGAAGGGAGGGAGGAAACTGGCCTCGTTCATCCGGGTGCGCACCGAAGAGATGGCCGGCCTGGCCAGGATCGCCGGGAAGAGAAGACTGGCGGACCTGGGCAGGGACGACCTGGTCGGCGTCGACCGGGACCTCTGCCGGCTCACCGGGGCGAGATGGCTGGACGGACGGCCGGTGGCGGACTAGCCCTTCACCGACCGGATATCGGCCACGATCCGCTCAGCGGCCTCGCGCGGCGACGGCGCGCCGTAGATGGAGCGGCCCACGATGACGTGGTCCGCCCCCATGGAAACTGCGTCGGAGGCGCTGCCCCCCTGGGCGCCGACGCCGGGCGACAGGATGAGGAGGTCCCCGACGATGGAACGGACCTTGGCGATCCTCTCCGGGCGGGTGGCCGGGGCGATGACCCCGGCAGCGCCGGCCTCCACGGCCATGTGGGCGAAGCGCTCGGCCAGGGGGGCGGTGAACTCCTGCCCCCCGGGGTGGGACATCTCGGTGACCACGAACACGTCCATTCCCTCCGCGGCGTCCACCGCCGCCTTCAGCGAGTCCGCGCCGGTGAAGGCGTGCACGATGACCCCGGACGCCCCTCTCTTCCGGACCTGTTCGACAATCAGGCGGTCGGTGTTAGGGATATCGGCGACCTTAAAATCGCAGATCACCGGGGCCAGGCGGGACAGCCGGGTGATCATTTCCGGGGAGGTCGACAGTACCAGGGGCCAGTTGATCTTGATGGCGTCCACCAGGTCATGGACGTCCTCGGCCACCTTCATCGCCCTGCTCTCATCGGTCTCGTCCAGGGCCAGGACCATGCGGGTTCTCGTCCTCATAGGATGTGCACCGGGGACGGGAAGGCCGTCCCATATAATAGAGATGTTCAGCGCATCCGGGAGGCCATGATCCTGGCCATGCTGATCAGCCAGGGGTCGGAGATGTTGCTGGCCGAGTCGGCGGACAGCATGATTAGCCCGTAGACGTTGCGCTCGATGAACGCCACGGCCTTCATCTTGCGGCCGACCTTGCCCTCCGCCTCGATCATCACTCCCGCGTCGCCCAGGTCCAGGCGGGACAGTTTGAGGGTGGCCATCTTGCTCACCATGCCCACCAGCACGTCGACGGCCATCTTGTGGTCCTTGTACACGATGGTCTCGAACGATATCTGCCCCTTCTCCTTCCGGTCATCCATCAGGACATACTTCGCCGCGGCATAGTCCCTCTGGCCCAGCCGGGGCTGCTCCGATGCCCGCGACGGCAGTTCGGCCCACCGGGTGGGCAGGTCCCCGGGACCTATGATCATCTCTCTGGCCGGGCGGACGATCGGACGTTCCGCTCCGTTCAGGGAGCGGTCGTTCCCCTCCATGGAAAAGATTGTCTCTGGTTCGACCACTCTGATGGACATAACTTCCTCCGGTACAAAATTTGAGCCGCTGGTATATAACGGTTGGTCACCACACGACAGCCGATGCATCGTACCGCCCGGCCGGAGCAAGGTTTAATAGCCCTCCCCTCCTCCGATGGACGATGAAGGTCCGACCCATGGAAGCCGGCTCGGCGCACACCGGCCGCCTGCCCCGCGGATGCGTGCTGTGCCGGAGAGGCACCAAGATGGTGCTGTTGGTGTCCGGGAAGTGCGCCACCGGCTGCTTCTACTGCCCCCTGTCGCTGGAGAAGAGGGGGAAGGACGTGCTGTTCGCCAACGAGCGGAGGGTGTCCTCCGACGAGGAGATCATCGATGAGGCCAAGATGATCGGGGCGCGGGGGACCGGCATCACCGGAGGCGACCCCGCGGCCTGCCTGGACCGCACCGTGCATCTCATCAAGCTGCTCAAGGAGAGGTTCGGACCGGAGCACCACATCCATCTCTATACTTCCTCCCTCGACCCGGAGGTGTACCGCGCCCTGGAGGAGGCGGGACTGGACGAGCTCCGGGTGCATCCCTCCGCGGAGATGTGGACCTCGATGCACGGGACCGCGCTGGCCTCGTTCAAGAGCGGCTCCGGGATGAGGATCGGTCTCGAGGTTCCCGCCCTTCCGGGAGAGGAGGAGCGGTTGCTTGCGCTCGTCGCCTACGCCGGGGAGACCGGCCTGGACTTCATCAACCTCAATGAACTGGAGTTCTCCGAGGGCAACTGGGAGCGGCTGGAGCAGCGCGGCCTGGGCGTGAAGGATGAGATCTCCAGCGCGGTGCGGGGGAGCGAGGAGACGGCCATGGCCGTGGTGTCGTCGGCGAAGGGCGTCCCCGTTCACTATTGCTCGTCGAGCTTCAAGGACTCGGTGCAGCTGCGGGAAAGGATCAAGCGCCGGGCCGCCCGGACCGCTCTCCCGTCGGACATCATCACCGAGGAGGGGACCCTGCTCAAAGGAGTGGTCGAAGGCCCGGCGGACGAGATCATGGCCGTACTTCGAGAGATGGGCGTGCCCGCGGAGCTGTTCAGAAAGGATGAGGAAAAGAAAAGGGTTGAGGTGGCCCCGTGGGTGCTCGAAGAGATCATCTCCGAGCTTCCCTACGAGTCCTTCCTGGTGGAGGAGTACCCCACCGCCGACCGGCTGGAAGTGGAGCGGGAACCGCTCAGGCCACGCTGATGCTCTGTACGTTGTGGTGACGGTTCACGATGTCCCTTGCGATCTTGAGGTTGCGCCCGTTCTTGCCGATAGCGCGCCCCTTGACCTTGGGGTCCACGGTCACCGTCGCGTGAACGACGGTGCCCCGGTTCTCGATCACCACGTTCTGCACGTTGTAGTTGTAGAACACGTTCCGGATGAACTTCTCCGGCTCATCGGAATATTCGATGACCTGGATGTTCTTTCCGGTCTGGTTCTTGAGGCGGATCACGTTCTCCCCGGCCTTGCCCACGGCCCTGTTGGCCTGGCCTGGCTCCACGACGAACACGAGCTTGTCCTCGGTCTCCATGCAGTCTTTCACCCTGGTCTTGGTAACCGCCTCGAAGAGGTTGATGTACCTCAGGGTGTCCTCGGTGAATGTTATCTCAGCTGGCATAGGATCACAACGAAAGGATGTTCGAGGCGCCCTTATCTATGACCGCGAGAGCGGACACCGAGAACGGCTTCCCGCACAGAGCCCCTAGCTCCATGTTGGTACCCTCAAACTTGACAACCTTGATGCTGTGGTTTCCAGATCTGAGGAAATCACTCGGGCAGTTATCAGCGCAGATGACCATCTTCGCCGCCCCGCTGTTCACCGCCTTCTCTGCCTGCTGCACGCCGTAGACCACCTTGCCGGTGGCCGCAGCGGCCTTGATCGCTCTTCCCAAATCTATCATTCGCTTGCCTCCTTAGGCCTTTTCTTGGGCTCGTACACCAGGTTGACAGCACCTGTCCCCAGGGTGACTGGTTGCCCCACTATGATGTTCTCCGCCACTCCGTCCAGGTCGTCCGACTCTCCGGTCAGAGCGGCGTGGAGCAGGTGGGTGGCAGTGATCTCGAACGCGGCTCTCGCGAGCACGCTCGATTTCCTGCCGGAGATCCCATGCCGGCCGATGGCCTTGACGTCGCCGTCATTGGTCATCAGGTCGGCCACGAGCATGATGTGCCGGATGTCGACGGTAAGACCCTGTTCCTCGAGGGTCCTCGTCGCCTCGTTGATGATGGAGTTCCGGGCCGCCTCCACCCCCAGCACGTCGTATATCTCCTGGATCGAGTTAGTGGTGGTGCGCTTGCGGTCCACCTTGTCCTCGGCCAGCACGTCCCTGAGGTTCGATCCGGCGGTGTATATGACGTACTCGCCGTTGGGCTGCTTCCTCAGGATAGCCCTCTCGATGCCGTCCAGACCCTGGATGACCGAATCCCTGGTGGCCTGCACGATGCCCTGGAGCTTCTTGAAACTGGCCTCTTCCGAGGCTACGACCACGGTCCTGTGCTCAGGGTCCTCCTCGTCCTCCACCAGCTCGACCTGTCCCCTGAGCCGGCGATCCTTGTTCAGCCGCTCCACGATCTGCTCCGGGGTGATGCCCTTCTGTTCCAGCTTGGGCATGTCGGGGTGCACGATGACCTTCATGTTGACGATGTCGGTCTCGATGTCGGCAATGTCCAGCAGGGTGGTCTTCTCGATGCGCGAGGCGACCCGGCGGACGTCCTCGACCTTCTCCCGGTACTCCGGCTGGATGTACACGGTCATCATCGGGGTGGAGGGCACCCTGCGGGCGTCCACGATCTCGATGAGGCGCGGCAGCCCTAACGTAACGTTGATCTCGGCCACACCGGCGTAGTGGAAGGTACGCATGGTCATCTGGGTACCCGGCTCGCCTATGGACTGCGCGGCCAGGATGCCCGCCGACTCGTTGGCGTCCATCTTGTGGAGCTCGAACTTCTCGGAGGCCTTCTTGAGGACCTCGACGATCTTGGCCTGGGGTATGTCCGCGCCCTCCAGACGATCGGCCAGGGTGACCACGACCCGGCGGGGGAGTTCCAGACCGAGGTCGTCGAGCATGGAGGTGAGCTTCTTCTCCATCTTGGAGACCTCCTTGATCTTGACCACTCTCTGGAAGTCTATCTTCTTGGCCGGCTCGGCGACCGTTTCCTTCTTGACCGCCTTCTTTCCGGCCTCCTTCTTGGTCTTGCCGACCTTCTTCAGGACCTCTGCGGTCTGCTCATCGGTCAGGCCCAGAGCGGTGAGATCGGCCGCGCTGGCCGCGGCCACGTCGGTAATGCTGGTGTATCCTTCCAGGATCTTGTCGGCGACCGCCGCCTCGATGCCCCTTCTCTGCAGGGCGTTGAACGTGTCCTTACGGGCCATCAGTCCTCACCTCCGCCGCCGGCGTCGTACTCAAGCTCTTCCGGCTCCTCTTCCTCCATGGTCTCCATGAGGTCCTTCTCCATGGTGGCATATCCGGCCAGCTTCTTCTCTTGGATGCGGGCAAGGGCCTCGGCGTCGTCGCCCAGGACCTCGGACAGTATGTCGTCCACGTCCACCGCGTCGCCCTGCACGCTGCGGCAGGGGTCCACGCCGTCCTCGCCGTAGCGTAGCTGGACGATGATGTCGGCGGTGTTCCGCACGGTGCCGTCCTGCTTCAGCTTGAGGTCCTCCAGCGCGCTGACGAGCCTGCGCTGCATGTAACCCGACCTTGAAGTACGGACGGCGGTATCGACCAGACCCTCACGACCACCCATGGAGTGGAAGAAGAACTCCGTCGGCGTCAGTCCGCTCTTGTAGGAGTTCTGCACGAACCCCTTGGCCTCGGCGCCCAGGTCGCCCTTCTTGAAGTGCGGCAGGGTCCGGTTCCAGTAACCCCTGGACAGGCGCTCGCCACGGACGGCCTGCTGCCCGATGCAGCCGGCCATCTGCGACAGGTTGAGCATGGACCCACGGGCTCCGGAACGGGCCATGATGACCGCGGAGTTCTCCATCCCCAGGTGACGGCCGGCGATCTGACCGGCCTCGTCCCTTGCTCGTCCCAGCACCTTCATGACCTCGACCTCCAGGGTCTCGTCCAGCGAACGGCCGGGGAGCTGTTCCAGAATTCCCTCGCGATACGCCTGCACGTACTCGGACACCTTGCGCACCGCGTCGCTGAGCACCTCCTCGATCTGCCTGGTCGCCTCCTCGGGAATGTCCTCGTCGTCGATGCCGGTGGTGAACCCGCGTACCATGATGGCACCGATGGCCAGCTTGGTCACGTCGTCCAGGAACTCCCTGGCCGCGTCCGCCCCGTAGTCCCGGGTGATCTTGTCCAGGATCTTACCCTTGAACGAGCCGATGGCCTTCTCGTCGATGGTGCCGGTCAGCAGCTTCCCCTTGCGTATCTTGACGTAGGCGTCGAGGTCGCAGTCCTCCTTCTTGCACATCGCGCAGTTGCGGCAGATGGACGCCTTGAAGGTTATGTGGAAGTCCGGGGGAAGGATGAGGGAGAAGAGCTGATGTCCGGTCCAGTACTCCTTTCCGTTCTCCACGATCGGCGTCGGCAGGTCGTCCTGCTTCACCTTGGTGAGGATGCTGATCGTTTCCTGCTTGTCGAACCTGGGGTCCTGATGGGTCAGGAGGAACGTTCCGGTGATGTGGTCGTGGATGGCGCCGATGACCGGGCCTCCGAACCTCGGGGACAGGATGTGCTCCTGCACCCTCATCAGGATCATGGCCTCCGCCCGGGCCTCATCGCTCTGCAGCACGTGAAGGTTCATCTCGTCGCCGTCGAAGTCGGCGTTGTACGGCGGGCAGACGCACAGGTTGAACCGGAAGGTCTTCCAGGGCATCACCCTCACCGTGTGGGCCATCATCGACATGCGGTGCAGGGACGGCTGCCGGTTGAAGAGCACCACGTCCTTGTCCATCAGGTGCCGCTCCACGATGTAGCCGGCCTCCAAGCCCTCGGCGATGGACTCGGCGTTGCGCTCGGTGACCTTCATCCTGCGGCCGTCAGAGCGGATGACGTAGTTGACCCCGGGAACGAACTTGCCGTCCACCAGGGGAGGGTTGGAGCCTCCCTTGACCATGGCCCTGAGCACTTCCAGGTTGGCCTTGGTGGCGTGCACCGGGACGGTCAGCTCGCGGGCCGCCTCGTACGGCACGCCGACCTCGTTGATCGACAGCGAGGGATCGGGCGATATCACGGTACGCGCCGAGAAGTTCACACGCTTACCGGACAGGTTGGAACGGAACCGTCCCTCCTTGCCCTTCAGCCTCTGCACCAGGGTCTTCAGCGGGCGGCCGGAACGGTGTCTGGCCGGCGGTATGCCGGAGGTCTGGTTGTCGAAGTAGGTGGTGACGTGGTACTGCAAAAGCTCCCACAGGTCCTCCACGATCAGCTGAGGCGCGCCGGCGTCACGGTTCTCCCGCAGACGCTGGTTGATCCTAAGGACGTCGACCAGCTTGTGGGTGAGATCGTCCTCGGACCGGTCGCCGGACTCCAGGGTGATGGAGGGACGGACGGTGACGGGCGGAACGGCGAGCGCGGTGAGCACCATCCATTCCGGGCGGCAGGAGTGGGGATCGATGCCCAGGGGGGGCAGGTCCTCGTCGGGGATACGTTCCAGGCGCTCCCTCACCTCCTTGGGCGTTAGCTTGTGCCCGTCCTCGCGGAAGGTGGTCGGCTTGTCCAGGGCGATCTTGCCCTGCTCCTGGCTGCAGTATGGGCAGACGGTGTTCTTGGAAGCGTCCTTGGCCGTTCCCTTGGCCAGCAGGCGGTAGTCGATGGCGTCGCCACCCAGGTCGTCCATCAGCTCCCATTCCTGGGCCTTGCGCTGGGCCTCCTCCTTGGTCATGAGCAGGTGGCCGCAGGTCTTGCAGGTGGACTGCAAAAGCTTCTTGATCTCCTTGACCAGGCCGACGTGGATGACCGGCATGGCCAGGTCGATATGCCCGAAGTGCCCGGGGCACTCGTCCACCTTGTTGCCGCAGGTCTTGCACCTCAGGCCCGGCTCGATGACCCCCAGATGAGGGTCCATGAGACCCATGTCTATGGGGAAGCCGTCATCGTCGTAGGTGTCCGCGGTGATGACCTTGGTGGCGGACATCCTCCTGACCTCATCGGGCGATAGTGCCGAGAAATTGATCGAACCGATCCTCTTTGAAACGCCTCGCATCATCTTAGGTCCTCCAGCTGAAGGCGCATAACGACCCCAAGTGACAGCAGCTCGTCGAGCAGCAGCTTGAACGCGTAGCTGGTCTGCACGAGGTGCACGTTGGTGTTGTTTCCGCATACCGGGCAGCGAATGGCCCCGCGGCGGTCCATCATGGCGATGTGACCGCAGTCGGGGTTGCCGCACACGTAGAGGAAGGTGCCGTCCGATTCGTCCAGCAACCGGTCCTTGATGACCATGGCCGCCCCGTGCCCGATGAGGCAGTCCCTCTCCATCTCACCGAACCGGAGACCGCCCTGCCGGGAACGGCCCTCGGTCGGCTGCCTTGTAAGGATCTGCACCGGGCCGCGGGAACGCACGTGCATCTTCCCCGACACCATATGGTGCAGCTTCTGGTAGTAAATCACCCCGGTGAAGATCTCGGCCTCGATCTTCTTCCCGGTCTGGCCGTCGTACATGACCTCCTTACCGGTGGTGTTGAACCCGGCCCGGCCCAGCGCCTCGCGCAGGGCCTGCTCCTTCTCGCCGGAGAACGAGGTGCCGTCGATGGACCTCGCCTCCATCGCTCCGACCTTGCCGCCAATCATCTCCAGGACGTGGGCGACGGTCATACGCGAAGGGATGGCGTGCGGGTTGATGACCAGGTCCGGCGTCACGCCGTCGCAGGTGAACGGCATGTCCTCCTGCGGCACGATGAGGCCGATGACCCCCTTCTGTCCGTGCCGGGAGGCGAACTTGTCGCCCAGTTCCGGCACGCGCTCGTCCCTCACCTTGACCTTGACCAGGCGGGAACCGTTCTCCGACTCGGTGAGCATGACCGAGTCGATCCAGCCGCTCTCTCCCGGGCGGATGGTGATGGAGGTCTCCCTCCTCTTCTGGGGGGTGAGGAAGTCGGTCTCCTCTTCCAGGAACCTCGGCGGGGAGGTCTTCCCTACCAGCACGTCGCCGCCGGTGACCAGGGTCTCCGGCGATATCAGGCCGTCCTCGCCCAGGTTGGCGTAGGACATGTCGGTACGCGCTCCCCGGACGTCGGGGGACGGGATCTCGAAGTGGTCCTCCTGCCCTCCAGGGTAGCGGCGTTCCTCGGCCCGGTAGGTCCTCAGGAACGACGAGCGGCCCAGGCCCCTCTCGATGGAGGCGCGGTTCAGGATGAGCGCGTCCTCCATGTTGTAGCCGTGGAAGGAGATTACCGCCACCACGAAGTTCTGCCCCGCCGGGCGGTCGTTGAACGCCACGAAGTCCATGGGCTTGGTCTGCACCATCGGCTTCTGCGGGTAGTGCAGGATGTGGCCCCGGGTGTCGGGACGCTTGCGGTAGTTGGTGCAGCTGAGGCCCAGCGACTGCTTGGCCATGCCCGATCCCATGGTGACACGGGGGGACGAGTCGTGCTCGGGGTACGGAACCACGCCGGCGGCGACGCCCAGGATGACCATGGGGTCCACCTCCATGTGGGTGTTCTCGGTGGTGATCAGCAGGGGGGCCTTCATGTCCCCGCCGCAGTGCTTGCACCTGACCACTGCGTCCCGGCTCTCGGTGCCCGGGTTCATCCAGTCCACGTCGGTGGGCGACAGCGCCCGACCGCAGTTGGAGCACCGCTCTGGCGGATCGAACGGCTCGACGGCGACGAGGGAGTCCTCCTCCTCCTCGGCATCGATCCATTCCATGATGCCCTCGCGGAGCAGGTCGGCCCACTTTATCTTGCCCTCGCGGATGTCCTCGAGGTGCTTGCGGGTGAGGACGGTGCGTCCTTCCTGGACGACCAGCAGCGGCCGCCTGAGGCGGCCCTCGTCGCAGTTGATGATGACCTCGTCCATCTCCTCATCGAAGCGGATGTTGATCTCGTTGGACAGCAGACCCTGGCGGCGCCCGGCGCGGACCTCCGACACCAGGACCCGGGGGTTCTCGATGTACCCTACGAGGTCGCCGTTGACGTACACCTTCGCTCCGATGACGGCCTCGCCGGCCTTCACCTCGACCACGCCGCGGTCGCGGAGCAGCCACTTCACGTCATCCTCGCGGAACCCTTCAGACACGTCGATGATCAGCGCGGCGTTCTTGACCAGCCCGCAGTTCTGACCTTCAGGGGTCTCGTTGGGACACAACCGTCCCCATTGGGTGGGGTGCAGGTCACGGGCCTCGAAGTGAGGCTGGGACCGAGTGAGCGAGGATGTGACCCTCCGCAGGTGGGACAGTGTGCTCATATTCGAAGTGCGGTCCAGCAGCTGGGACACGCCGGCTCGTCCGCCGACCCAGTTACCGGTGGCCAGGGCGTGGAGCAGGCGGTGGGTCAGCAGGTCCGGCCGGATGGCCGAGCTGATCCGCAGGTCCTTCTTGCGGGCGAAGGACCGCTCCAGCTGGTATTTCAGGTCCTTCATCAGGTTGGTGAAGGCGACCCGGAAGAGGTCCTCCATGAGGTCCCCGGAGAGCTTCAGCCTCTTGTTGGCGTAGTGGTCCTTGTCGTCCTCCTTCCTCATCCCGATGCTGAGCTCCAGCACCGAGCGGGCGATCCTGCCCAGGAAGTAGGCCTTCTTGATGCGGTCCTCCTTGGTGTCCCCAAGGTGGGGAAGCAGGGAGCGGTCGATGATCGATTCGACCTTCTTCTCCCGGTATTCCCTGGCCTGCCCGGTGGCGAACTTGCGCTCCAGGAAGTTTAGGGCGTCCTCGGTGGTGAACACGCCGTTTGGAGGATACAGCTTCTTATCGTGGCACTCCTCGATGTTGGCGTACACGATGTTGGCCATGTCGGGGACGCTCACGATGGCGTCGTAGATCTCCTTGTCGTTCTCCATCCCCAGGGCCTTCATCAGGATGACCAGGGGGATCTGCCCGGAGGCGGCCGGGACGGTGACCATGAGGATCCCGTCCTTCTTCTTCTCCACCAGGGTCAGGGCGCGGTAACCCTCCTTCTGGGAGAACACCTTGGCCACCTCGAGCTGGGTGCCGTAGCGCTCGTTGTACTCGACCATGACCCGGTTGGGGGCGAGGTCCTCCAGCGAGATCAGCACCCTCTCGGTGCCGCCGATGATGAAGTACCCGCCGGGGTCGGCGGGGTCCTCGCTGTACTCGATGAGCTTGTCGCGGTACTCGCTCTCGGTGAGCTCCCGCTCCTCCTCCATCGTCTCCTTGTATAAGTTGCAGCGCTTGGAGCGGAGCATGATGGGAAGGTCCCCGATGTGCACCTTCTCCGGCTCCTTCTCGATGCCGTCCTCGATGATGGTGAACTCCAGCTCGATGGGCGCCAGGTAGTTGAGGTTACGCAGCCTGGCCTCCATGGGAGTGAGCTTGTGAGTAGCTCCGTTCGCCTCCCGCACCACCGGGTTAAGGATCCGGATGGTCGGCCGGCTGTACTGGGGATCGATGTTCCCGGTCTTCTCGTCCCTTCTCCTCCCGACCCGGATCTCGACCTTGCGTCCGTCGGTGCGGTCCTCTTCCAGCTTGATGACCCCTCTGCTGGCGTCGTCCGCGGACACCCTGAGGCTGTCCACGATCTTCTGCATCCTGCTGTTGGGGTTGTCCATCGTGGACAGGAAGTCGTTGAAGCTGGAGATATGATGGTTGACGATGGACCGGTCCTTGAAATATAGTTCTATAAGGTCACGCAATTCGTTCTCACCCCTTGTGTTCCTTGCTGATCACAAGCCGGTAGATTATGAACTCCTCGGCAGTGTCGCTGCTCCTCCGTATCTGGATGATCCTGCCGGGGGCGATGGGGCCCTCGATCTTCTCCAGCAACCGGATGCAGGCATCGTCCCTCCTGATCTTGGGGAGCTGATCCCTGGTTATCCTCAAATTGGCCAAGACCTTCTCGGCCTCCTGCTCCGAGAGCAGGGAATGCTCTGGCACGAGATCGTGCTCTAAAACGTGTAAGTCCGACTCTACCACCTAGTTCACCTCGCCCGTTACTGAACGCTGAAATGGTTTTGTTCTAAGAATCATAGAAATAAAAGACCGCCTCTCTGGGTTACTGAACGTTCCGCCTTCCATCGTTCCACTCCTTGGTCCCAGGGCGGGCCCGCGGGGATTTTCGGAGCGCACGGGAAGGCCGCGCGCCTTTCGAACCCCGGACCACCTGGTTAAAAGCCAGATGCTCTTTCTAGGGACGGCGATGAGGTTGCTCCCCACCGTCCAACCTAGCTGAGCTACGGGCCCATTGCAAGCTAATACGCATTGCAGAACCCCATGTAAAGACTCTAATTATTTAAAGCTTGCTCAGTGCGGCAGGCCAGCCTTCGTTTTCCCCTGCTTAGACCGCAGGCGGGCCTGCACCGCCTCGCTCCGCAGCTCCCTAAGGGCGTCGGCGGCGATCCACTTCGCCGCCCTGCCACCCCTGCCGCCGATGCTCTCCCCGCGCTCGATGGCCGCCCGGTTCAGCTCGAGGTTTCGCTTCCCGATCTGCCGCAGGGCCCAGTTGACGGCCTTGCGCACGAAGTTGCGGTCATCGTCCGACGCCTCCTCGATCAGCGGGAGGAGCGCGATGAACCGCTCGTTCCCGGCCTTCTTGTCATGCACCGCCAGTACGGCCATGAGGGCGAAGCCGGCGCGCTTGACGAACTCCTCCTCCCGGCATGCCCACTCCTCCGCCTTGGGCCAGGCGAAGGGGGTCGCCGCGAAGAGGTTGGAGCAGCACTGGTCGCAGATGTCCCAGGAATGGAAGTCACCGGCCCACGCTTCCATCTGGGCCTCGGTCACCTGTTTCGGGTCGTCCACCATGGTGGCGAGCAGCCGGGCCTCATGCACCCCGGTGGCCCACAGCGCCCCGGCCAGGGCGTGGTCCTTACCGGCCCGCTTGGCCATGGCCCTGAGCACAGGTATGGACGTGCCGCCCAGGGCGGTCCCCGTGCCGATGCCGTAGCGGGCCATCCCCGCGCGGGCGGCGGGGTCCTCCCTGCTCCTCAGCTCTTCCATGAGGGCGGCGAGGGCGCCGTCCGGGTCGTTCACGCCCCCTCCATGGCCTGCCGGGGCATAATGCCTCCGGCAACGGTTTATCGCCGCATCCCATTGACCGGGGCATGAGGACCAAGATCGCCCACATCTCCGACCTGCACTTCGCCAGCTCCCTGTTCGACCCCCGCCTGGCGGACAACGTGGCGGCGGTCATCGCCAGGGAGGCACCGGACCTGGTGGTGGTGACCGGGGACCTGACCACCGATGGCTACGTCACCGAGTTCGAGGCCGCCCGGCGGTTCCTCGACGGCCTAGGGGTCAAAGAGAAGCTGATCGTTCCGGGCAACCATGACGCCCGCAACCTCGGATACACCGTTTTCGAGGAGCTCATCGGCCCCCGGTTCCCCTGCTACCGGGGGAAGGGCATCACCGTCATGGGCCTGGACTCGACGGAACCAGACGTGGATGACGGGCACGTGGGGAGGGAGCATTACGACTCCATCAGGAACACCTTCTCCGGCCCGGGGGTGCGCGTGCTGGCGTTGCACCACCACCTAATCCCCATCCCCGGCACGGGGCGGGAGAGGCAGATCCCCACCGACGCGGGCGACCTGCTGGGCATATGCAAGGAGGCGGGGGTGGACATCGTGCTCTCGGGACACAAGCATCTGGCGTGGGTATGGGACCTGGACGGGTGCTTCTTCATCACCGCGGCCACCTCCACCACCAGGCGGCTCAAGGGCCGCTCCCGGCCATCCATGAGCATCCTGGAGATCGAGGACCGCGATCTCACGGTGCGGGAGATCAAGACCGACGACCTCGAGGAGTCGGTGGTCCTCAGGACCCGGCTTAGAAACCATTGAAACCCCCCTCGCCCATACCATCGCCGATGCCCGATGATCGCGCCGACGATCGGACCGCCATAACGGTGATGGGGTACGACAAGTCAGCGGTGGTCCGGGAGGAGGTCGCCACGATGGCCGAGGCCCTGGACCGCATCGGCCTGCGGGAGGTCACCTGGATCGTGGTCCGGGGTCCGGTGGACGAGAAGGGCCTGGATGCGTTGAGGGAACGCCTGGACCTGCACCCGGTGGTGGTGGACGAGATCGCCGAGCACCTGCCCGTCCGCCCCAAACTGGTCGATTTCCAGGACTACATCTTCATCACCTGGCGCCTGCTACGGCTGGAGGGGCAGGAAGTAGCGGAGGGGCAGACCATCAACCTTCTGGGGAAGGATTTCCTGTTCACCGTGGTACCCGCCGGGCACCGCTTCCCCCGGACCATGGACGCCCTGGGCAATGAGCACAACCAGGTCCGGAGCTTGGGCGCCGATTACCTGCTATACGATATCATCGACACGGTCATCGACGATTATTTTTCCATATCCGAGGAGCTTGGAGAGCTGATCGAGGACGCCCAGGACAGGGTGCTGAACAACGGGGGATCGGAGGCGCTGACCGAGATCCAGCGGCTCCGTCGGGTCCTGATGAAGGTGCGGAAGGCGATCTGGCCGATGCGGGAGGCCATCAACGTGCTGGTCAAGGGGCAGTCGGACCTGGTGGACGACTACACCGCGCCGTACTACCGGGACGCCTACGACCACACCATCGAGCTCATGGATACCGTAGATACGCACCGCGACATGCTCTCAGAGATGCTGGACATCTACCAGACCAACGTCAGCAACCAGCTGAACAAGATCGTCAAGGTGCTGACCCTAATCTCGGTGATCTTCGCCCCCCTCACCTTCATCGTCGGCCTGTACGGGATGAACTTTCAGGCCATGCCCGAGCTGGGACATCCCCTGGGCTACCCGATGGTCCTGATCAGCATGCTGTTCATAGCCCTGGCCATGGTGTGGCTGTTCAGGCGCCGAGGGTGGTATTGACCGAGCGGCAAGGAGTTATATACCAAGACAAAACTCTAAGCCTCAAATTTCGGTGAGCATCATGGAATCAGAGAAGATTTGCAGTTCATGCGGCGTGAGGCTGGGCAAGAACGACGGCATGACGTTCTTCAAGTGCCCCGAGTGCGGTGTAGTGGAGATCGGCCGCTGCCCCAATTGCAGGGACCAGAGCGTCACCTACACCTGCACCAAGTGCGGGTTCTCGGGACCCTAGGTGTTGACATGGGAAAGGTCGCCGCCGTATACAACATGGTCCCGGAGAGCCCGGAGATCAACCCCGAGGACATCGTGAAGGCCATCCCTTCGGTCCTTCCCGATGGCGTGGGGGTCAACAATGTCGTGATCAAGCCGTTCGCCTTCGGCCTCAAGATCATCGAGGTCACCTGCATCATGGACGATGCTGCGGGGATCATCGAGAAGCTGGAGGAGGCGCTCAGGTCCATCCCCAATGTCCAGAGCGTCGAGAACACCATGGTCACCCTGATCTGAAAAACTTTAGGCGCCGCGGCGCCGAACCTCGTTTTTTATATTCTGTGCAACGGCCCTACGGCCGGACCGCGTTCATGGTTCCAGGAGCTCGAAGCCTGTTGACGGGTCCCTGACCCTCTTGGCGTCGGTGCCGAGAAGTTCCATCATGATCACTTCGAGGATCTGCCACACCACCACCCCGCTGCGCACGCACCCTGCTGATGCGGTGCCCTCGCGACCAAAGGCGGCGTGGACGTGTAGCGTCGGCCGGCCGTCCTCGTCCGGGAATATCGTACCTGTTCCGGTCATCTCGTGGACGTCCGGCAGAGAGTGCCGAAGAGGAACGACCGGACGCGCGTCGCCGTCGCGGGGGCCGCACACGATGGTGCTGCCGCTGTCCGCCGCGCCTACCATGATTACCGACGCTGAATGCACGCCGTGCTCCGAGGCGAACCGCTCCAGGGCCTCGTGCACTACCTCACCCTGCTCCAGTCTGATGACGAAGACCCTGCCCGGGGCGGCCTCGGAGTATTTCATGCTCTCACCTAATAAAAAGAAAGGGATAAGGGGTTTACTCTGGCGGAGCGCGGATGTAGCCCTTGTCCATGAGCAGCTGGGTCTCGCCCCTGGCCCGCTTGATGACGCTCTCGGCGCGCTGCCGCAGCTCCTCCCGGCTGAGTTTAACCCTGGCCACTCCGGTTTCGATGGCCTTCATGCCCACCGCCACGGCCTCACGGGGAAACACTTCCCAGTCGTCCATGGTGGGGACGATGTACTCCTCCGACAGCCCCTTGTCCTCTGCGGTCTTGGCAATCTCCAGGGCCGCGGCGATGCACATCTCGTCGGTGATGGTCCGCGCCCTCACGTCCAGCGCGCCCCGGAAGATGCCCGGGAAGCCCAGCGAATTGTTGACCTGGTTGGGGAAGTCCGAGCGTCCGGTGGCGACGATGCGCGCTCCGCCCTCCTTGGCCTCCCAGGGCCAGATCTCCGGTATGGGGTTGGCGGTGGCGAACACGATGGCGTCACTGGCCATGCCCTTGACCCAGTCCTTGTGGATGACCCCGGGGCCGGGCTTGGAGGCGGCGACCAATATGTCCGCTCCGGCCATGGCCTCCTTGATGCCCCCGACCACGTTCTCGGCGTTGGAGTTCTCGCACATGAACCACTTCTCGGCGTGCGACCGCTTGATGTCCTCGCGGCCCTTGTGCAGCGTGCCTTTGCTGTCGCACATGACGATGTTCTTGATGTTGAAGCCCGCGGCGACCATCACCCTGGAGATGGCGATGTTGGCCGCGCCCGCGCCGACCATCGCGACCTTCGACTGGGATATCTTCTTGCCCACAACCTTGTGGGCGTTGATGGCGCCGGCGGTGACGATGGTCGCGGTGCCCTGCTGGTCGTCGTGCCATACCGGGATGTCCATCTCCGCCCGGAGGCGGTCGAGGATCTCGAAGCACTTGGGGTTCTCGATATCTTCCAAGTTAATGCCCCCAAAGGACGGGGCGAGGTACTTCACCGTCTTGATGATCTCCTCGGGGTCCTTGGTGGCCAGGCAGATGGGGACAGCATCGACGCCGCCCAGGTACTTGAACAATAGCGCCTTTCCTTCCATGACCGGCAGGCCGGCCTCCGGGCCGATGTCGCCGAGACCTAGAACTCTCGTCCCGTCGGAAACGACCGCGACCATGTTGCCCTTGCTGGTGTGCTCGTACACCTTCTCGGGGTTGTTCTTGATGTCCTTGCACGGCTCCGCCACCCCGGGAGTGTACCAGATGGCGAAGTCCTGGAAGTTCCTGACCGGGCACTTGGCGGTGATCTCGATCTTCCCCTCATAGAAGGGATGGTACTTCATGGCCAGCCTGGCCGGCTCGTACGCCTTCTTCAACAATGCTTCCTCGGTCTTCTTGTCCATCGTCATGATATGTACGCTCCTCCGGGTTTGATACTCCCTAGCATGGCCCGGCCTGGGTCGAAATCCCCGGTTTTATTATTAAACTGTTCGGTTGGTCCGACCACATCATGATGTGTTCCCGTTCGATGGAGGCCCATTCTCCACTATATTCGTAGAACAAAATCGGAACCTAGGCGGTTTTTTCGGATTCTCGGAGGTTATGCGCCGAACTGCTGTCTTGAATGGTACAGTAGGGAAGATCGTTCCAAAGTCCTCACAACACAAGTAGTTTGAATTGTGGCCTATCAGGGAGTGTCAAGAGTGAAAGGACCGATCCGACCAGGGAGCGTCGTTGATATTGCGTCATTGCAGAACGAGTGACACTCCTGGAGCTATCTCAAAGCGCCCTTTCTCGCCGAACTGTCCGGGTCGTTGATCTGATACTTGATCCTTGCCTGAGTAAAATCATCTGCCTTCAGGATTTTTTCAGGAGCAAAAACATGGAGGTCCTTGAGGAACGCCAACATGTTGGGCCACTTTGTGAGCAGATCGAACTCGCCTCTTAATGTGAAAATGGTCATCAGCTCACCGCTGAACGATCTATAACTGGGGCTCACCCACACCTTTTTGATCTCTCGCCATTCAGCGGTGTACTCGTGCCGCACCCCTCCACGCCTGATCCGCCATACCTCGATCCCCTGGTCGGTGACCACCTCAATATTGGCGGTGTTGACGAACGTGGCAATGGTCCATGCTAGTGGGAACGCCAAGACGAAAATCATTCCGCCGAATGCCGCGACCCCAACAAAGTTCAGATCTACGGCCTCCCACTTGTCGAAGAGACCAACCAGTATGGGAGAGGCAACGAGGACCAAACCCATCCCGACGAAGCCGTAGGTGTTGATCTGATCGGTCCACCTCCATTTACCATAATGGATGATGTACCGCTTCGCTCGACCGGCGCGTTGCTGCTCGATCGCCTCCACCGAGCGGAGGCACCGCTCGTCCATCTTCGGGGGAAGATAGTATGCGTAGACGATTGGGATTATGCCCAGCGCCGCAATGAAAAGGAATGATAAAAAAAACCAATGCCTTGATATCCATACGTTGCCTCCCATCCGAAGAAGGGGGCATATTGGTCTAGATAGATAAATAATACAACATTCGGATTTTCTTTGATTCTTCGGTCATGACACTACCTAGCATTTTTCGTCTGTATTCCCTTAAAACCACCACGAGAATGTAATAAATTAAAAAGAGAGAACGGGGGAGCCGCAAAAACGTCGATTTTATGCAAGGCGGAGAGGATGAAGAAACACAAGGAAGAAAATGGGGTACAACTACGTGCCAGGGTTCCTCACCATCGAGAAGTAATGGCACACGATAGCTACGAGCCATGGGCTGATCGAGTTGCTATCATCAACGAGCCAGGAGAACCCGAACGTCGATGGGGTTCTTTCCGAGCTGTGCTCCGCCTCCGCCAGGGTTCTTCCCGTGCCATCTAAAAACTGAAAGCGGCCTCGGCCGAGGTCCCTGATGACGAATGCCTCGTCCTTCCCATCTTCCATATGGTGGAATATTCCGTCCCTCTTCCACGCTAGATCATCGACGTTCGTTAATGTGCCGATCACTTCCTCCGCGTTGTCTGTCCTGAAGATCGCTTGGTTCTCCCGCCGTTCGTACGCTACATCAAGGTCGTGCGGATCGTACCTGGCCACATAGTACATGGAACGCAGGAACCCCTTGGTCCGTATGGATGCGACCAAGCGGCCTTCATGATAGAGATGCCACTCGGGCCTGAACACGTGGATGGTTTTCCAATAGAGCATCGTGCCTTTATGACTAGATGGATCGGCCATGTTTTTATCACCCCATTGGCAATCCAGCACCGCGGGTTAGCCGCTCGAATGTTGCCGAGTAATGATTTACAACTGGTTTAACACCTTGCGATATTGGCCAGCTGAAAGCTTTTCCATAGCCGGTCAAAATGGCGGCTACGGTCGCGATAGCTAGATCTTCTCCATATTTTGCTGTACCCTTTGCTACGCCATCAACAATCCCCTCAGATGTAGCATAACTAGCTGTTGGCTTAGTGAAGAAGTTCATCACCTTGGTTTGGAATGATCCATAAACCCCCTCTCCCTTAGGCACAAGCTTTGTAATATGTAGGAGTTTTGTAGATAGCCCCCCGCTGACAAAGCCAGTTGCTCCACCGACAATTGCTCCCACATTTGCCTCTTCAATCATTTTTTTAGCATTCCATTTCGATTTGGCGCCAGCCTTTAAACCATTTTCCACGGCCCCGCCAGCAGCACCGGACGCAAATCCAAATATCATTGCTTTAGTTGTGACGCCGGCTGCTGGTAGGAGGGATGCCCCCATTGTCAACCCTGCTATACCGCCAGCCACCATGCCGCCCAACATAGCTGCTCCAGTTGCTTGCATATCCCCACCAGTAGTGACATATGCAATCGCACCTCCGATGATACCTCCTGCTACTGCCCCAACTGCTGCTGCTAAAAAGTTCAATGCCTTCCCTGTCGGGTCTGTATGTATAAGCGGGCTATTTGCGCAATACACGTACCTGTCCAAGGTCTGGGGGGCGGAAAACTCACCGATCAGCGGGTCCAGTGCCATGAACCGTCCGAGTATGGGATCGTAGTACCTCGCCCCGAGGTACACCAGGCCGGTGCTGTCTCTGACCTCCGAGGCGAAGGTGATGCGGTCGAACCCCTCCGATCCCACAGCCTTTCCGAACGGCTCGTAGGTCAGCGCGAAGTATGTTATGTTCGCGACATCGTGAACGCCATTCCTCAGCACGAATCTCGATGAGCCGAGAGCGTCCGAGATGTACGCGTAGCTGTTCGCACCCTCAATCCTCATCTCGAGTCTGGAGTTCACGTACACGAACTTCGAGACGTTCCCGTT
>JAEILR010000014.1 GCA_016109435.1 Methanomassiliicoccus sp. | reverse complement strand
GAGGCGCATCCTAATGCAAGACCAGAGATCAGTGGCCAGGCCGGTCCAGAGGTCCGTGGAGCAGGTGCGGGGAGGGCTCGTTGAGGCCAAGGTCGGCCTGAAGCTGGTGGCCGACGGCTTCGCCAACCCGGTGGCCATGGGCTGCCCGCCGGACGGCAGCGGCCGTCTGTTCATCGCCGACCAGATCGGCAGGGTGTACATCATCAAGGATGGCAGAAAGAGGGAGGAGCCGTTCGTGGACGTATCCCACGAGCTGGTCCGCCTGGAACCGAATTATGACGAGCGGGGCCTGCTGGGGCTGGCGTTCCATCCCCGGTTCAGTGATAACGGGCTCTTCTACCTCTTCCTCAGCGGCCCGCTGCGGGCAGGAGGACCGAGAGGATGGAACTGCACCAACCACCTGATCGAGCTTCGGGCGTCGGAGGACGACCGGGACCGGGCCGACATGAGCTCCAAGCGTGTCCTTCTTTCCGTCGACAAGCCCCAGATGAACCATAACGGGGGTCACATCACCTTCGGCCCGGACGGATACCTGTACGTGCCCCTGGGCGATGGCGGCGGGGAGAACGACAGGGACGAGGGACACACTCCCGGCATCGGGAACGCCCAGGACCTCGAGGTCCTATTGGGCAAGATCCTCCGCATCGACGTGGACTCCCGGACGGAGGGCAGGGAGTATGGCATCCCGGCCGACAATCCGTTCGCCGGCAGCGGGCGCCCGGAGATCTTCGCCTACGGACTGCGGAACCCCTACCACATCGCCTTCGACGCCGGGGGCGACCGGGCGCTGTTCGCCGCCGACGCCGGCCAGGTCCGGTGGGAGGAGGTTAACATCATCGTTCCTGGAGGTAACTACGGATGGAACCTCAAGGAGGGGTCCCATAATTTCGATCCGGAGGACAACACCACCGATCGCCTGGGCTGCCATGATGCAGGCTTCCGAGGAGAGGAGCTGATCGATCCTATAATGGAGTACCGCAACCTCTCCAACATGACCGGGGGCAGCGGTTCGGTGATCATCGGCGGATACGTCTACCGCGGACGCGGCATCCCCTCCCTGGAGGGTCGCTATATTTTCGGCGATCTCAGCGGCCGCCACGGGAAGGCCGACGGGCGGCTCTACGTCGGGTCGCCGACCAAGGACCCCGGAATGTGGACCATGGACGAGCTGATCATCGAGAAAAGGAGGAAGCTGCACGAGTACCTCCTCGCCCTGGGCCAGGACGAGGATAACGAGCTATACGTGCTGTCGTCCGATACCGAAGGCCCGTCCGGGACCTCGGGAAGGGTGTACCGCATCATGCCGTCCGGCGACGGGAACGCGTCCTCGTGCGGAGGCCGGTGAGCGTTGTCGTTCTTCGAGCCGACCGTCTACCTCATCAAGGACCTGATCGCCGCCGGGGGCTATCCCGGGCTCGCCCTCCTCATGGCCCTGGACGCGACGATCCTTCCGGTGCCCAGCGCGGCGGTCATGGGCTTCGCCGGGTTCCTTTGCCACGAAGGGCGGTTCGACATCGTCGTGGTGACGCTGGTCGGCGCGATCGGCAGCACGATGGGCTCCCTCTTGATGTACCTCATCGCCGCGTACGGGGGCCGGCCGCTCCTTGACCGATACGGGTCGATGCTGGGGCTGAAGGGCGACCGTCTGAGGTCCACCGAACGATGGTTCGACCGGCACGGGGACCGAGCCGTGTTCCTGGCCCAGCTGCTTCCGGTGCTGCGCGATCTCATACCGTTCCCTGCCGGCCTGGTGAAGATGAACATCGGGCGGTTCGCGCTCCTGTCCTTCCTTGGCTCGATCCCTTTCTGCCTCGCCCTGGCCTGGGTGGGCCTGGCCTCCGGGCCGTCATGGGAGGGGGCCATCGGCATCATCGATCAGTATGATATGGTCCTGGTCCTCTCGGTCGCGGTCCTCCTGGGCGCCTACTACGTCCTCCGCCGTTATGGGGGAAGGAACCCCTCCGGCGGTGAGGACACCTGAGGTGGGACCTCGCCCTTAGCCAGACATTAGGGTATATATGAAAAGGTCTAATGACGTTTCCAACATATCCCTGATGGGCTTTTGGTCGCCTTCAAACCCCCCCTTAGGGACCCCCGTTGGGGTATGTTATTTCTTTTTCGAACATGATGCTGAAGGTCCCGGCGGTCCTTTCTGAGATGCGGTATCCTGGGATGTCAGTTCGACCCCCTGACCTTCAACGCTGCATCGCGAATGTTGTTAATATCGACCGGTCCAAGGAATACCATGGGCTGCGACAGCCCTGCTTGGAGGATGGTGATATGAGATCGTCACAAGAAGAGCAGCTGATGAGGGACCCCTTGAAGGTGGCGAGCAACGTGGCCGGGCTCCTCATGGAGAACGACCGGGTGCGGGTCCTATCCGGATCACTGAAGCCCGGCGATAAGGCAGCCATGCATTCCCATCCCGATCATGTCCTGTATGTCACGAAGGGAGGTAAGGTCAGGATGACCTTTCCTTCGGGGAGCGCGGACGAAAGGGAGCTGGAGGTGGGAAAAGCGATTTTCGTTGGGGCCGAATCGCACGAGTTCACCAACGTTGGCGATACGGTAGTGGAGTTCGTGGTGATCGAGCTGAAGTGAGCGTTCGGTCCTCCGGGCCGTTCACGGCCCGGAAAACCCCTTCTTCTCGTTCTAATTGCAACCACGATGCGACCCCCAAGCGGGGCGCCCGGGCAGCAGGTGTTGGTGACTGGCGCCCTGACCGCCTGGGAATCATGCTAAATCCCCTGGCCGTCATATCGGGAACGGTAGAATGCTGTCAAGAGCCGACGCCCTGGACCTGGTCCGGATGCACGTCCGGAAGGAGAACAACGTCAAGCACATGATCTCCGTCGGGGCGATAATGCGCGAGATGGCCTCTCGCGCCGGAGAGGATGCCGACCGGTGGGAGCTGGCCGGCATTCTGCATGACATCGATCTGGAGATATGCTCGGGGATGGAGGACCACACTCTGAAGGCCAGGGAGCTGCTCGGCGGCAGGGCGGACGAGGAGCTGGTGGAGGTGATCATGGCCCACAACCACGAGGCCACCGGGGTGGCGGTGGACAGTAGGTTCAAGGTCGCCCTCATCGTTGCGGATGCCGCCTCCGGCCTGGTCACCGCCTGCGCCCTGGTCATGCCGTCCAGGAAGCTCGCCGACGTCCAGGCCGGCTCGGTCATCAAGAAGTTCGGGAACAAGGACTTCGCCAAGGGCGTGAGCAGGGATCGGATCATGCGGTGCGAGGAACTGGGCATGTCCAGGGACGAGTTCCTGACCCTGGCCCTCGATGGGATGCGCAAGGCCGCCGGTCAGCTGGGGCTGTGAGCGCGACCGGGGGGCCGCTTGGGAAAGATGGATGTTCGACGGGGAGCATATTTAAGGGAACGAAGCCGCTGAGACGGTCGAAGGCCAAGGGAGGTCGCCGCATTGGACAAGGATGGACGAATGGACCAAGTGAGGTCGAATTTTTCAGGTAAGGCCAGGGAGTACGACGAACGCATCACCAAGATCATACCCCGGTACACCGAGATGCTGGGCGTCCTGGTCTCGTGCATCGTCCCGCCGGAGGGGCGCAGGCTCAGGGTCATCGACATCGGCTGCGGCACGGGGGCCCTGTCGATGGCCTTGCTCCGAGCGCATCCGGACGCGGAGCTGACCTGCCTGGACATGACCGAGAACATGCTTGACATCGCCCGGGAGAGGCTGGGTCATCATCGCGATGCGAGGTTCGTTCTGGCCGACCTCTATGATTTCGAGTTCGAGGGGCCCTACGACGTGGTCATGTCCTCGCTCGCCCTCCATCACTTGGTCACCGATCATGACAAGAGGGAGGTGTACAGGAAGATCCATGATGCCCTTAGGCCCGGGGGGCAGTTCTTCAACGCGGACATCGTCCTCGGTTCCGATGAGGAGATGCAGGAGATGTACATGACGCGGTGGAAGGAGTTCATGTACCTGAGCTTCCCGAAGGAAGAGATCGACCACCAGCAGGTCCCCCGCTACCGCCGGGAGGACAGCCCTGCCCGCCTCGTCGACCACCTCCTGTGGCTGAACGAGGCCGGCTTCAGGGGCGCGGACGTCGTCTGGAAGTACTTCAACTTCGCGGTATATGGTGGCAGGAGATAGCGTCTCGTCCGCGACCGGCCTCGCCAGCTCGCGACTTGCGGCGGGCAGGCACTGGGGCGCCTTTCGGTAGCACGGAGTGAGCACCCCCGCGACGCCCTCCCCGAACCCTGACCAATGTGCCAGCGAAATAATGAATAATACTGGACCCTGGGGACTAAGGTCGGCCAAGCCCCGCTTGGCTGGAGGGACGAAAATGGCAAAGAAGGCCAAGGTCGAAGAGAAGGTGACCGTCAAGGACAAGCTCCTTGGAGGGAAGGAAGTGAAACACGAGGTCGAGAAGGAATCGGAAGGCATCCTTTCCGGCACCAAGAAGGTCGAGAAGACGGTGACCAAGAAAAAGATCTGAGGGATTCACGGGAAGAGTGTTTTTCTGACCTGAACACCTTCCGTCGGCTCGGGCGGCGACCCGGCCCCGGAGGTGTGATGGGGCCACCGACGCCGAGCACCCGCTCCATCACCGCGAGAGCTCTATACTGACCGTCACGATCTCGGCCAGACCGCTGACGGCTTGTTTTATCTAGGGCTAGGGCCCTATTGATGTAGAAGCTAATTGGGGCATCCTTCAGTAGGAGGACCGATAGGTCCAGTCAACCTGGACGGTGAGGTGATATCGTCCGGAAACCATGGCGGAGGGGATCGGCGGCGATCGTTGACAGGGAGTGGGCGCTCAAATGGATAGGTCTACTCCTGGTCATCGTGGTCGCCGCGGTGATCGTCCTCCTTGCGGGTTTGAACATCGAGCAGCCGGTGTTCGATCCCCTCATCGCTCTGATCCTCCAGTTCATCTTCCTCCTGGGCGTCTCCGTTCTGGTGGCCATCATATCGGCCGTCTCATATCATCGGCTGGGGTCCGTCAATCTCATCCTCATCGGCTCCGCCATCCTGGTCCAGGGGGTAAGCCAGACCGCGGCCATTTGGGTGTTGACGTCGGAGCTGCCCCTCACATTCAGCCCCAATGAGGCACTGGCGATCGGCCATATCGGTACGCTGATGGCCTCCCTCCTCTACCTCACCGGCGCCCTGGCCACCTCCAGCGCGGCAAGGACGGACCGTGCGGGAACGAGGACGGTCGTTACCGTAGCTGCCTATCTATCCGTGCTCCTGGCCGTCGCTATCCTGATATTGCTGGGCTACATGGGCAAACTACCATCGTTCCTGGACAGCACTGGCTTCACCGACCTGCATGGGGTGACCATCGCCATCTCCATCACCCTCATCTTCGTAGCGAGCGCGGGCTTCGCCATGGAGTACATCCACACCAGGTCACCGGTGCTCCAGTGGTTCTCCCTCGCCCTGGCGTTGGTCGGCCTGGGCGTGATCGGGTCGGCGATCGCCATCACCTTGACCGAACCGATAACCTGGATCTCCAGGATCTGTGGTTACATGGCCGGACTGTATCTGCTGGTGGCCCTGCTGAGCGTGAAGTCCGCGTCCGACGCCAGGGGGGGGATTACCGAACGATGGGGGGCCGCGTTCATGTCCAGCCGCCGCCAGGTCGACGCGTTCTTCGCCAACATGGTGGAGGTCGTGGAGTACTGCAAGGTACTGGCCGATAAAAACGGGAAGCCGGTGGATTACGTTTTCATCGATGTTAACAAGGCCTTTGAGAATGCCAATGGGGTCAGCAGGGAGCGTGCGATCGGGAGGAGGGCGACCGAGGTGATCCGCGGATTGAAGGACGATCCGTCCGACTGGATAGGAACGTTCGGCCAGGTCGCGCTCAAAGGGGAGGCCACCTCTTTCGAGAAATTCCGGCAGGCCAACGGCAGGTGGTACTACGTCACCACCTATAGCCCGGAACGGGGCTACTTCGTGGCGATGCTCAACGATGTCACCGAGACCAAGAGAGCGGAGAACGCGCTGAAGGAGCTGAACGTCGAACTGGAGCGGAAGGTGGAGGAGCGCACGAGGGTCCTGGACGAGGAGCGTGCCCGCCTGCGGACCATCCTCGTCAACATCCCCCTCGCGGTCGGCATAACCGATGACCGGGGCGGGATCATCCTGGACAACGGCGTCCTGCCGAAGATCTGGTCAGGCGATCTGGCCCTGAACAAGATGAACGACCTCGAGGTTCGCAGGGCCTGGTGGCCGGACTCCGGAAGAATGGTTGAGGCGTCGGAGTGGCCTTCCGCCCGGGCGCTGGAAGGGGAGGCGTCCACCGCCACCTTCGACATCGAGAAGTTCGACGGCACCAGGGGCGCCATCGTCGTTTCGGCCATACCCATCTTCAATGGGACGACCCTCACCGGAACGGTGTGGGTGGTGCAGGACATCACCGAACGGAAGAAGGCGGAAGAGGACCTTATCAAGAGCGAGAGGAAGTACCGCTCCATCGGTGAGCTGATCCCCTTCGGGGTGTGGACCGCGGATGCCGAGGGGAGAGCGACCTACATCAGCCAATCCTTCGGCGATCTCGTCGGAAGGAGCCAGGAGGAGATCCTGGAATTTGGATGGCTGGACTCCCTGGACCCGGCGACGGTGGAAGAGACGGTCAGGGGGTGGCAGAGGTCGGTCCGTTCGGGCACCCTATGGGATCGCATACATCGCGTTCTGGGCAAGGACGGACAGTACCACTACGTGCTGGCCAGGGGGGTGCCGTTCAGGGACGAGAGCGGCAGGATCACGGGCTGGGGCGGCGTGAACATCGACGTCACCGAACAGACGTTGAACGCCGAGAGGCTCGCCCGCTCCAACGCCGAGCTCCAGCAGTTCGCCTACGTCGCCTCGCACGATCTGCAGGAACCGCTCAGGGTGGTGATCAACTACATCTCCCTTCTGAACCGGAAGTATGGCGAGGGTCTTGATGACCTAGCCAAGGAGTACATGGCCTATGTGAACTCGGGAGCCGAGCGCATGCGACAGCTGGTCGACGACCTCCTGCAATACTCCCGGATCGATTCCCAGGGAAAGGAGTTCAAGAACGTGGACATGAACCAGGTGGTGGAGGATGTGATGGCTGGGCTGCGCCTGTCGGTCGCGGAGAGCAACGCCTCGGTGAACATCGAGAAGCTGCCGACGGTATGGGGCGACGAGCAGCAGCTAGGCCAGGTGTTCCAAAACCTGGTCAGCAACGCCATCAAGTTCCATGGCGATGAGCCGCCGGAGATTCGAATATCATGTTCCGAGGGAAGGCACGACTGGACGTGCATGATCGAGGACAACGGCATCGGCATCGACTCGAAGTACCAGGACCGCCTGTTCAAGATGTTCCAGCGGCTCCACACGCAGGACCAGTACCCCGGCACCGGCATAGGTCTGGCGATCAGCAAGAAGATCGTGGAGCGCCATGGCGGGCGGATATGGTTCATCTCCGATGGCCGCACCGGCACGACGTTCTACATCTCCCTGCCCAAGAGGAAGCCGGAGGGGTCCAGGCCCGATGACGGCGAATGATGCCCCACGGCCATTGTCTGGATGAACGGACGATGTCAGGAGTGCCTATTCCTGCCGCTTGTAGTCGTGGTCGATCATCCACCGCACCCCGAACTTGTCCACCAAGGAACCGTACAGGTCCCCCCAGAACATCTTCTGCAGCTCCATCTCCACCATTCCTCCTCCGTACGAGAGCTGATCGAACAGGCGGTGGGCCTCCTCCTCGCTGTCCGGAACGAGCATGATGTACATGCCGTTGCCTTGCTCCACCTTCTGCCCCATCGATCCCAGGACGTCGCTGCCCATGAGGTTGAACTTACCGATGGGAAGGGAGATATGAGCTATCTTCTCCCTCTCGCCCTCAGGTATCCTCTCCGCGTCCGGCATCTCCTTGTACCGCATGATGCCGGAATACTCGCCTCCGAAGATCGACCGATAGAAGGCGAAGGCCTCCTCCGTTGTGCCGTTGAAATTGAGATAGGGGTTGACGGACCTCATGAGGATGAGAAGTTGAGGGGGCAGGTTAATAGCTTGCCGCTCACCGGCCGCCAGGGGCGGATGGACGTTCCGGGGGCGTCAGGACGCCCGCGGTCCAGGGGAGCCATGTCCAGAACTTTCGGATAGGGAACACGATGGGGGCTGGCCTTCCCCCCGGGCCCCGCCGCATCCTCAGCATACTCCAACATTCTCGGCATCGCGTCAGGCAACTTTTTTGTAATGTGGGCGGCCGAGCGGGAAGAGGACCGGGCGCTGATGCCTCCAACGCCGGTCGGAAAAGGAGTGAGAAATATGGAAAGAAGTGGATCGATGCAGAAGGAGAAGGGAATCTCGATGAGGGATGTTGACGATAGGTTGTCCAACGCGACCTTCCCGATGGACCGGCAGATGGCGGAAGAGAGGATCCAGGGTCTCGACATAGATCGTGAGCAGGCCAACCGGTACCTTGACAACATCGAGTGGCCGGTCAACAGCCGGGACGAGCTCAGGGACCAGGTCCGCCGGGCCCGGGAGAGCCAGAGCTCGGAATCGACCAGGATGTGAACAGCGTTCCGTACCGGAACGACGCTTCCAAACCCTTTCCCAACAGATCATTATAATCCTTCGAACGTGCTATTTTGAACGATCACGTCCCTCTCCAGAGGCTAGATGATCCGCCGCGAGACCCTCATGGCTAGGGCTGCCGCGGTCAGCATGGTGGGCAGGCCCTGGGAGCGAGGAAGCAGGGAAAGATCGGCCACCCACAGCCCCGGGGGCAGGATGGACGGGCGCATGCCGTCCACGTCCTCCCTGCGTAGCGGCACGGTGCCTCCCAGATGGCCCCCGTGCAGCAGGCCGTCGACGAACGGCCCCTGGACCCCGGCCGCCGACATCATCTCCCTGACCTCATCGCTCGCTCTCCGGAGCCTCTCCCGGTCCTCCTCGTCCACCGGCTTCACCACCGTGCCGTCCTCCAGCACCCGGCCGTTGGCCGCCTCGGCCAGCTTGACCATCACTCCCACCCGGTCCTTGACCCCCACGCTCCTCCAGGGGCGGTGGAACCAGTGCGACAGCACGTCCAGGTACGGGGAGATGATGTACCCGTCCCGCTGGGAGAACCACACCATGGGCGGCTCCTCCAGCTGCCTCGCACCCTTTGACCGCCCGCCGATCGTGAGCACCAGATCAGCCCACAGGGTATCACTGGGGGCGATGCCCGAGGCCCTCAGGACCTGGGCCGTGCCGATGCCCCCGGCGGCGAGGACGATCGCATCTCCTCTGACCATCTCCAATCGGCCTCCTGACAGCACCTGCACCCCCACGGCCCTTCCGCCGTCCAGGACGACCCTCTTGACCTCGGCCTCCGGGCGGACGGCGCAGCCCGCGCGCACCGCCTCCCCCAGGAACCGGCGGGAATCCCACCTCGCCCCGTTCGGGCATCCGACCTCGCACAGCCCGCAGGACGTGCACCGTTCCATGTCCACCGCCTTAGGCGTCGGCCGGGGGTCCAGCCCCATCTCCCGTGCCGCGTTGAACATTCCCGCGGTCAGAGGCCGCCATCGTTCCCGGGGAACGGCGCGGATGCCGATGCGGGCCTCCAGCTCGTCGAACTCCGGGGTGAGGTCCAGGCCTATGTCCCCCAACCCCTCGACCGCCCGGACCATGTTGCCGCAGGAGACCACCGTGCACCCGCCCACCGCGATCGAGCGGACGAGCACCAGGTCCTCGCTCGATCGTGCGGTGCGGTAGGCGGGAATGAATCTCGATACGTTGCGCTCGCTCCCCAGCAGCCCGGCGCGGCGGAGCGGCTCGGTGGCCCCGACCCGGCGGGTGAACGGAACGAACCGCGCCCCCGCGTCCAGCACCACGACCTCCGCGCCCCTTGTCGCCAGCTCCCGCGCGGCGGTCGCCCCGCCCGCTCCCGAACCGACCACGATCGCTCTCATGTCCCCTCCGAAAATTCGATGCTGGCAACACAGACCGGGCCTGGGTCGGTCATGCGCGAGTCGAACCTCATCGACGCTCGCGGGCTCAGGCCGCTGACCGCCCCCTCGTCCACCGCGCTCAGGACCCTGCACACATCGCCCGAATAGTGCCGGGAGAGGGCGCAGCACGTAACCTCTAAGCCCTCCGGGCCGACGGTGAACTCGATGCCCAGGATGCGGTACATGATCCCCGCCGCGCGCAGCAGATCGTCCCTTCCGTCCCCGACCCCCAGGCGCTGCCGGGCCTCGAGGCCCAGGGCCAGACCGGTGAGGAACAACGCCTCCCGTCCCAGGCCGATGGCGCGCTCCCTCCCCACGGCCTCGATGAGCGCCTCCACCTTCCTCCGGTGCCCCCGGGCCATGGCCGCCCGGCGCTCCTCCAGCCCGCGGCCGCGAGCCTCCTTGTCCACTATGGCCTCGGGAGCGTGCTCCGCCAGCAGAGCGTCCAAGGTCGCGTCGGTGGCCGACCGGATCCTGTCCAGCTCTCGCGCCATCATGAACCGGGGCATCCACAGCGACGCCAGCCGCAGCCGCGCGCTCATTCCTCCCTCCTCGCCCTGCCAATGTGCAGCACTCCGGCGGGGGTCGCTGCCCCGGAGTACATGGCCTCGATCACCGGAGCGTACCGTTCCAGCACCCGCGGTCGGCGCAGCTTCATGTTGGCCGTCAGCTCGCCGCCCTCCACCGACAGGTCGTTGGGCAGCACCGCCCAGGCCCTGACCTTCTCTGGACGGGACAGGCGCGAGTTAATCTCCTCCACCAGGCCGTCGATGCCGTCCTCGCGGTCGGACCACACCAGGGCGGTGCAGTACGGGCGCCCCTCCCCCACCACCATGGCCTCGAACGCTCCCGGGAGATCGCGCAGCATGGTCTCCACCTTCAGGGGGTTCACGAACTTGCCGTAAGCGGTCTTGATCAGCTCCTTCTTGCGGCCGTCCAGGACCAGGCTCCCCTCGGCGGTCAGGTGGCCGAGGTCCCCGGTGCGCAGCATGCCATCGGTGAACGGCCGCTCCCCGTCGAAGTACCCGCAGGTAACCTGCGGCCCCCGGACCAGCACCTCGCCGCCCCCGGCGATGCGAACCTCGGTGTCCGGGAGCGGCTCTCCCACCGTGCCGATGCGGTTGCGGCCCGAATAGTTGATGGTGATCAGCGGCGCCTCGGTGAGCCCATAAGCGTTGTGCACCTCGATCCCCAGCCTTCTGAAGGCGGCGAGGATGTCAGGGCTCATGGGGCTGGAGCCGGAGATCATGTAGGCGCAGCGGTCCAGGCCTGCGGCGCGGAGGGCCCTCCTCCCGATCAGGGGGGCCATGACCTGGCTTCCTATCCCTAGCCCTTCCATGTACCTTCTGGCCAAGCCGTTCGCGACCAGCCGGTCCCTCATCTTCTCATAGAACCGGGGAACGGAGAAGAACACCGTTGGGCGGACCTTTACCAGGGCGTTCTGAAGTCCCCGGAAATCCTCCAGGAAGTAAAGGTTCACCGCCGCCGGGGCGTAGAACGGGGCGTAGGTGGCCAGGATGCCCTCCACCACATGGTTCATGGGCAGGAAGGAGAGGTAGAAGATCTCGGAGATGCGGACCTCCCAGGGGGGCAGGGACGCTGTGGATTCGGCCATGTTCCGCAGGTGCTCATGCCGGAACAGCACGCCCTTCGCTCTCCCGGTGGTGCTGGACGTGTACCTCAGGGTGGCCAGGTCCCCTAAGCCCGCCGGGGACGAGATGCCCTCCTTCCCTCCCCGGGCCATGAACTCCTCCCAGGGGATCGTCCTTCCGGTATCGCCGGGGATGGACCTCGAGAACGAAACGATGGGCACGGACGTCCTCATCTCTCCGACCCTCCTCAGCACGCCTTCCGCACCAATGAGCACCAGCTTCGCCCCGCTGGCCTCGATCAGCTCGTCCAGCTCCCGGGGCGGACTGGTGTAGTACAGCGGAACGCTCACCGCGCCGACCAGCCCGATGGCCACGTCCAGGACGAGATACCGTACGCTGTTCGCGCCCACGATGGCCACCCTGTCCCCGGGGGCGATGCCCGAGGACCTCAGCGCGGCCGCCGCCCGAAGCATGTCCCCTCGGACCTCCCCGGCCGGGCGGGCGATCACCTCCCCGTCGACGACGTCGTGAAGCCGGACCGGCCTCCGCTCGCTGTCCAGGCGGAACAGCACCTGCTCGTGCACCGTCCGTTCGCTGCGGTGCAGGAAGCCGTGATAGGTGCCGAACTCCAGGAGGCGGGGGAGAAGTTCGCGCCAATCGATGGGATAGGGGCCGAGAAGCTCGTCCGCGCCGTCCCTAGTGAACTCCCGGCGCTCCCGGAGGTACGGGGCGATGGCCGCCAGGTTCTCCACCCCCCGCCCGGCGAGGCTCATCGCCCCAGGAACGTACACTGGCCGGGGGAGGTCGACGTTCATCTCCTCCTTGGCCCACGTCCTGGTGAGGTCGACCATCTCCTTGACCGTGGGAATTTTGTCGTACGCCCCCACCAAATGGAAGGTGCGTCCCTCCGCCCGGGGGTCCAGAGTAAGCCGGCCGATGCCCTCGGCGACCTGGTCCACCGGGATGAGGTTGACCTTCTGGGACCCGGACAGGGGAACGATCCTCAGCCTGCCGGCGAGGTACAGGCGCAGAGGGTAGTACAGCGTGTTGAACGTCCTGACGTGACCGTCCTCCGAGCTTCCGACCACCATCCCCGGGCGCAGCACCGTTGTCCTCAGATGCTTCGCTTCCCGGACCAGCGTCTCCCCCTCGTACTTGCTGCGCTCGTAGTTGCTCAGGAAGCCGTACCGGTCGGTCAGGTCCTCCTCGGGGACCCGACCCTGGCGCCCGCCGGCCACGTAGGCGGTGGAGACGTGCGACAGCCGCTGCAGGCCGTGGTCCCGGTCCACGGCCTCGGCGAACCCGATGACGTTCCTTACACCGTCCACGTTCGTTCTCCGCAGCTCGTCCAGGGGGGCGTTGAGCCGGATGTCGGCGGCAGAATGGACGATGATGTCCACCTTTCTGACCAGCTCCCCGTACCGCTGCTCGTCGAGGCCGAAGCGTTCACTACATAAGTCGCCGCTCAGGACCTCGATCCTGGAACCCACCTCGCCGATGAGGTCGGGGAAGTCCCACCACGCCCGCTCGAGCCGCCGCCTCGCCAAGAGGTCGTCGGCCCCCCGGACCAGGACGATGATCCGCCGGTCGGTGTTGCCCACCAGCCACCTGGCCACATAAGTGCCCACGAACCCCGTCCCTCCGGTCAGAAAGAGCGCGTTCACGTCCTTACATCCCATCCCCTGGACCTCAGGAACTCGCCGGCCAGCTGGCGGGAGCACTGAGCCCGGGCATAATGCTCGCGGTGGGCTGCGGCCAGCCGTTCCCTGATATCGCCGGGGTCGTTGAGCAGCCGGTCGGCCCGCTCCCTTACCTTGGCGAACAGCTCCGGAGCGTCGCGGTCGAAGAAGAACTCCTCCCTCATCCCAATATCGTCATAAAGGTCGGCCAGCCGCACGTCGTGGGCGATGGCGATCTGGGGGACGTGTCCCTCCAAGGACAGCGCCCCGGCGTGGTAGCGGGACGTGATCAGCAGGTCCAGCGACCGCAGCACCGAGGCCATCTGGGAGGCGTTGTACCTGGTGGCGGAGAATATCTTCGCCCGGTCGGGGTGTTTCATCCGGGCGAGGATGTCGCCGGCCAGGGCGTCGTCCACCGACTCCATGCACATGAGGGCGATGGACCGGCCGTGCCTCTCCACCGCCCAGTCCGCCAGCTCGGCATGGTCCTGGGCCAGTCTGGCCGCGGCCTCCCTCCTCTCCTCGCTCCAGGAGAAGTAGAACGGCCACTTGTAGCACCTGGACCGCCGGCCCCACAGGCGGGGGACCACCGGGAAGAGGTTGAAGTCCACCGCGGCGATGCCCACCGCTCCTCCCGACGGAAGCTCCCGCCGGAGCAGGTCGGCGTCGGACGGGTCGGTCCTGTACAGGAAGGCGGTGTCGGCGGCCACCTCGATAGGCGCGGTCACCCCCCACTTCCTCATACGTTCGGCGCCGGCGTAGGTGCGCATGATGATGAGATCGGTCTTGCTGGCCTGGGCCCGTATCTTCTCCTCGCTGGCTGTGGAGACCTGGCCGGAGTCGACGGCATAGGCGATGCACGGCTTCCCGAACTCGTGAGCGTACCTGGTCGCCAGAAGGTAGGCGTCGAGGAGCGCCTTGGTGAACGTTTCGATGTAGCAGCTGCCCTCGACCAGGACGATGAGGTCGTGCTCCCTGACCAGCCGTCGCACGGTCCTCCGGTAGGTGGTCGGTATCCTCACGATCCTAAGCCTGTCCTCCTCCTTGAGGTAGCGGCGGAGCTTGCTCACGTCCAGGCTGGGCACGGTCAGCAGGGCGTCCGGTCCCAGGAGGGAGCGCATGTCCGCTATGGTCGCCAGGAGCTTCGCCTCCGCCCCGGTGTTGTTCGCTCCGTTGTAGCCGAACAGCAGGACCCGGGGAGCCTTCATGGGACCATCGTCCAATGCCCGCCCTCAATGAACGAGAAGCGAACCGTGCTATTTAATCTCAACCGGAGGATAGGGAGGGTCCGGCCGTTAGTTTCGGAACGGCCGGAGGGGGCTTGATCGCCGCGCTTTACCGTGACTGCCTCCGGCCAAGTAACAGGATGGCACCCAGTCCGGCAACGGATGTGATGACCAGGACGGTGATGATCAATAAGCTGTTGTCGGCGGCAGGGACGGTAGCACGAGCGCTGAGGGTACCTAGGTCCCCGGTCTGATCGGGGGTGACCACCACTTCTCGGGTCATCGTTTGGTATCCTTCCTTGGTTATGGTCAGGATGTATTTGCCTGGGGGCAGGTCTACGAAACTAAAATGCCCGTGGGCATCGGTCGAGGTCGACGCCCCGTTGTTGAGGGAGACCATAGCGTTGGCCATCACTCCCCCCTCCAGATCCCTGACCGTTCCTGAGATGTTCCCCTCGCCCACCACCGTGGTGAACGACCAGGTCGCGCTTCCCGCGGTGCCGGTCAATGTGCGGCCGGTGACCGTCACCGTGTAGGTGGT
>JAEILR010000013.1 GCA_016109435.1 Methanomassiliicoccus sp. | reverse complement strand
CTTGCATGGGCCGCGCCCTCCGACGGCGGAGCCCCCATAGACCATTATGTCGTCTACCAGAACGGGTTGGCCGTGCAGCAGGTGACATCGGCCTCTGCTACGGTCACCGGGCTCGTGAACGGCCAGAGCTACAGCTTCACCGTTTCCGCGCACAATGTTGCGGGAGAGGGCCCGCAATCCACGGCGGCCGCCGCCACCCCCCAGCTCCCGATGAACGTTCCAGGCGTCCCTGTCAACCTCCAATCCACGCCCGGAGCAGGCCAGGTGACGCTGACCTGGAGCCCTCCGACCAGCGACGGCGGAGCGGCGATCGATCACTACATCGTCTTCCGGGACGGGGCGGACGTAGGCCACCCGACGTCAACCTCTCTGACCATCACCGGGCTCACCGACGGAACGTCGTACAACTTCACGGTGGCGGCCCATAACGCGGTGGGGACCGGGCTCCAATCCTCAGCGGTGCAGGCGACCCCGAGCCCCACCGTCACGATACCTGGGGCGCCTACCGCCCTCACCGCTACTCCTGGCAACGGCCATATCGCGCTCGTGTGGACCGCTCCGAGCAACAACGGAGGGGCGGGCATAGATCACTACGTCGTGTTCCTGGACGGCGTGGACGTCCTTCATGCCTCCTCGACCTCGGCGAACCTCACCGGCCTCCTCAATGGGCAAACATACGTCATCGCCGTGGCCGCGCACAATTCGGCGGGGACCAGCCCCCCGTCCCCCACCGTGACGGCGACGCCCAGCACCAGCGTTACCCTCCCGGGCGCGCCATCCGCTCTCAACGCGATGATCTGGAAGGACCAGGTGTTCCTCACCTGGGCGCCCCCAGGCAACGATGGCGGAGCGGTGATCGAATACTACATCATCTACCAGGACGGGGTGGAGGTCGCCCGTTCCAATGAAGCTTCCATCGTCATCGACGGCCTCGTCAACGGCCAGGAGTACATGTTCTCCGTGGCCGCCCATAATCATGTTGGCGATGGTCCCCGGTCCGTGGAGATGGAGGCCGTACCCTCCGGCTCGGCTGCCGTTCCCGGCGCCCCCATCGGCCTGGTGGTGGTGACCGGCGATGGAGTGGTGACCCTATCCTGGTCGAAACCCGCTGATGGCGATCCGACCGTGGACTACTACATCGTTTACCAGAACGGCGTGGACATCGCCCACACCGCCGGCACCTCGATAGTCATAAGCGGTCTGATCAATGGCAGGAGCTACGAGTACACGGTTGCCGCGCATGGACCGGGAGGAAAGGGGCAAGCCTCCACGACCGCATATGCCACCCCCCAGTATGGCACTGGGGCCATGAGCGTTCTCCTGGGGGTGTTGATCACCATCTCGTTGATCGGCCTTCTCATGGTGGTGATGATCAGGAAGAAAAGGGATGGTCCCGCCGTCGAACGGACGAAGCCGTCGATCGCCGCCGACCTCAAGACCGCCGGCGCGGAGCAGAGGACCTGCCCTAGATGCTGGAAGCCCGTGTCCGGCAACCACGTTTGCGAGCACTGCGGCATGGACCTCAGGAAGCCCTGATCTCTGGGACGGGTTACCGGAGGTGCGATGGTACGATGACGGGCGAACCGCGCTATGATCTGCAGCCTGTCCCCTAGGCCATAGAAAGTATTGTTCTCTTGAAAGATGTTAGGGAGGTCAGGGGAAAGAAGTGGTAGAGTCGTTCATCGACGACGGCAGGAGGCTCGCCGCCTCGAACGAGATGGTCAACGCGATCCAGATGCAGGTAGAGGAAGGCCTGGAACGCACCGGGAGGCTTCTGTTCCTGATCGGACGGGACCTCCGCTTCCGGTACGTCAGCCCCCCCGCAGCCAGGCTCCTCGGCCGGGAACCGGGGGAGATACTGGGCAGGAAGGTGGAAGAGCTGGGGGTCCCGGGGCCCTTGTGCGACGAGTTCAGGGAGCTGATGTACACGGTCCTCAAGGAAGGCCGGACGGTCAGCGGGACCTATGTCCATGGCTCGCAGCTTCTAGTGTACGACGCAACGCCGATCCTCAAAGAAGGAAGCGAGCCGTTGTCCGTTCTGTTCTTGGTCCATGACCGGACGGAGCAGGTGATGGAACACAAGGCCCTGGAGGCCATCGGCCGCATTAACGGCCTCCTGCGGTCCTCGGCCGATCCTCAGGAACTGGTCAACAGCACGGTGAGCGCCGTGACCGGCGCTCTGGACGAGGACGGCTTCGCCCTGGTGGTGAACCGAGGGGGCCAATGGTCGGCCGATCATTCGATGGACCTCACCGGCGAGGAGGAGATGGAAGTAGGGACGGAAGCGCTCCGGCTGGCCGGCTTAGCTATCGACAGCATGCAGCCCCTGGTCATCAGGAACGCCTCGGAGGATGACCGCGTCACTCGGGAGGTCGCTTCGAGATACGGGATCGGGCCCATGCTCGTGCTCCCGGTGAAGATTAGGGAGGGCACCAACGCCGTGCTGATCTTCGCGCGCTTCAAGATGCGGCCGTTCAACTCCTACGAGCTATCCCTGGCCAACAAGATCGCGACCTCCATCGCCGTGGCCATCAACGACCAGCTCATGCTGCAGGAGCTTAAGTTGGCGGACGAGGAGAGGGAATGTCTTCTCACCAGCATCGCCCATGAGAGCGAGAAGCTGACCAGTATCCTCGAGGCGACGCCGATATCCATAGGCCTGTTCGAGAGCGACGGCAAGGGCCCCCGACTGACATTGTGCAATGAGCTTTTCCGCCAACGTACCCTGTCCTCCCTGCCCGGTCCGCTCGAAGGGAAGCGCTTCGAGGAGCTGGCCTCCCCGGAGGAGATCGCGGTGGCGGCGAAGATGGTGGAGAGGGCGTTCATGACCGGGCGGACCCAGGTGCGCCAGGACCATGTGCACATGGCCAAGGAAAGGACGTACCCGGCGCAGCTGATGATCACGCCGATAAGCGAGAATCCGCCATCCTTCCTGATGGTGGGCGTGGACACCTCCGAGGTGATGGACGCCAAGAAACAGGTCGAGGAATACGCCGCGAAGGTCGAGGCGGAGCGGGCCCGCCTGCGCACGATCGTCGACAACCTGCCCGTGGGCATCATACTGGTCGACCATGATGGCCAGGTCATCGAATCGAACGACCCCCGTGCCGACGCGTGGGCCGGCAAGAACATGCGGTCGGCATCCGCCTCCCGCGCGCTGCGGGTCAAGCGTTCCAACGACGGCATCCCGATGACCAAGGACGGGATGCCGATCACCAGGGCGATCAAGTACGGGGAGGTCGTAAAAGGGGAGATGTTCGACGTGGTGCGGGATGGAAGGCACTGCACCGAGCTCGTATCCGCCGCTCCTATCCATGATGGCAAGGGAAAGCGTATCGGTGCCATCGCCATCCTTCAGGACCTCACCGATCAGCGGGAGCTGGAGATGGAGGCGGTGGAGGCGAAGGAACGGGCGGAGATGTACCTTGATCTATTGACCCACGACATCCAGGGACATAACGCGGCCATCGCCGGATACATCCAACTGGCAATGGAGAAGGACAAGGCGGGCAAGCGGAAGGACGATCTGCAGAAGGCCCTGGAGTCGATCGCCTTGAGCACCGAACTGATCGACAACATGCGCAAGCTCCAGCTCGTGGAGTTGAACGACATGTCGCACAACATCGTCGAAATATCCTCGATGCTGGACGACGTCATCGCGAGCATAAGGCCGCTCGGCGGGGAGGAGGCACTGATCGAGAGGATATCCCCGCAGAAGTGCTTCGTGATGGCCTCCCCCCTGCTGCGTGAGGCGTTCTGGAACATCCTGGCCAACGCCATCAAGCATTCCGAGGGGCAGATCCGCATATGCATACGTCAGAACCGCATCTACGACGGCGGCAAGGAGTACCACAAGTTCATCGTCGAGGACAACGGCCCGGGGATACCCGACGATGTCAAGCCCAAGGTGTTCATGCGCCAGTACCGTGGAAGGACCAGGTCCCCGGGTAGAGGTCTCGGCCTATATCTAGCCAAGCGGCTGATCGATGAACATGGGGGTATGATCTGGGTCGAGGACCGCGTTCCCGGCGATCCGTCCCAGGGCGCCAAGTTCATCGTCCATCTGCCGGCGGCGACCTCGACCGCGGGCGCCGTCGATGAGGACTAGGACCGTCAGACTCTTCAGGAAACAGGACGATGCTTCCCGTCTGAGCGAAAGGTCGGTCGTGCCCAGCGATATAAATACAATAAGCTCAAATATTAATTAGGCCGACCCCCATACTGGGCTCATGTCCGTGAAGGCTCTCCGCATCAAGGTGCCCCGGCACCTGATCGCGCTTCTGATCGTCACTATGATGCTGGCCCTGACCCCGGGGCCGGTGCAGGGGGGCGGTCCGAACGAGGAGGCCTCCCTGACCGTTCACGACATCATCCGCGTGGAGAGCGATGATGAGCTTGCCGCCCTGAGGCCAGCTGGTGACGTGTCTGGCTCCGGCACCGCGGCCGATCCGTACGTCATCGAGAGCTATAGGATCAACGCCACCGGTCACGGCTACGCTGTGTTCGTGGCCAACACCACGGCCCACCTGGTGATCCGGGACTGCTGGTTTTACGGTGCCAGCAGGATCGACGAGAGGCGCGACCCTGGCGCCGGCATAGTCCTGGTCAACGCACCTAATGTCATCATCGAGAACAACACCTGCTCGGAGAACCTCTTCGGCATCTATGTTCTGTCCTCGTACGGCATCTTCGTGTCGAACAACGATCTCATCGACAACGAATATGCCGTCGGCCTGATCTCCAGCTCGTTCAACGTCATCTCCGGCAACGAATGTGTTTCCGGTCGAGACAGCATCTCTCTGCAGGGTAGCGACAATAATACGATGCTGAGGAACGAATGCCGGAGCTTCGGTGACGGCATCCGCCTGGTTAACTCGGCCGGAAACATGATTCGGGAGAACGTCCTCAGTGACGGTTTCGCCGGGATCGCCCTGCTGATCGCTGACCGCAACACGATGGAAGAGAACACTTGCACAGGCAACATCTACGGTATCAACGTGGAAAGATCGAGCAACTGCACCATGCTGGCCAACCAGCTCGGCGCGAACGAGCAGAATGGAGCATATCAGGTCGATTCCCATCACAACTCCTTCATCGGCAATAATTGCACCGGGAGCAATAATTCCGGGATCTCAGTTTTCCGCTCGACCTTCACCACCCTGGAGAACAATGACTGCAGCCATAACGGCGGATACGGCATCAACCTGGGCAGCGCACACAACGGTATCGTAGCGGGAAACGACTGCAGCGGCAATGGTGAGGACGGCATCAATATGGGCGAATCGGCTTTCAGCATCCTGAGGGACAACGTTTGCAGCTTCAATATGGGGGCGGGCATCGAGACCTGGGATGCGGACGACAACCTATTCTTCGATAATCTCTTCGAGAATAATGGCCGGCAGGGGATGTTCATGTACTACTCGGACCGGAACACCTTCTCCGGCAACGTGTTCATCGGTAACTCCGGCACGACGTCCATCCGTTCACTGGATGCGCAGGCCTTCGACCACAATGGCAATTGGTGGAACTCTACCCGGGGCAACTACTGGGCGGACTGGGCTGGACCCGACAGTGACAAGGACGGTGTGGTGGACGAGTCGTACCTCGTCGGCAGCAATAACGTAGACGGCGTCCGGGACCTTCGCCCCATCGCCATCGATGTGGAAGCGATATCCTCGTCCCTTGGATATTTCGGTGGCTGGCATGCGACGGTCTCGGGAATGGCCGCCGGACCCCGGGGGATATCGACCTTATCGTGGCACAATCAAGCTACCGATGCGTCCGGTGTCTGTTCGGGTTTCGATGCCTGGACCGCCACAATCCCCTTGGAACTGGGCGAGAACATCGTCATGTTCACCCTGACCGACCGGGTCGGGAACGTGGCTGTTGACGAGCTTACGGTGATCCTGGACAGCATCGCCCCTCCCCTTCTGATCACCTCTCCGGCCGACGGTTCCTCCGTCAGGGACGATAGAGTGGTGTTGACCTGGGAGAGCAGTGCCCAGGGCGTCGCGGGATATGTGATCAGCATCGACGACGGACGATCGATCGAGCTGCTTTTGACAGCGACCGGTTACACCTTCGAAGGCCTTGCCGACGGAGCCCACATGGTGCGGCTTTCCGTTCACGACCTTGCCGGTAACTCACGGGAGGTCCTGGTGTCGTTCACCGTCGATACCTCCGCCCCCCCGGAACCTGATGGCTCCGCCGATGGGGGCCCGGTGAGCACGGACCCCCTATTCCTCATCATACCGGCGGTGGCTATCATCTCCGCCGTCCTTCTGATCTGGTGGAGAAGGAGGTAGGCGGCCCTTGACCATTCCCGCGTGCGGACGCCCCATAATGTCACATTTATATCTCGATCGGCCGTTCGACCTCCGGGTGAGCGGTTGATCCGGGAGTCACGATTCCTCAGGGCTGCGGTCCTGACGACATGGGCGTACAGCCTACTGGTCTGGTTGTACGTCGCGGCGAGGATAGTGACCAACGATCACATCGTGTTCGATCCGTTCATCTGGGCCTTCCCCACTATATCGTTCGGGGAGCTGGGAGCGTTCAGCTTCGTGCTCAGCGCCGCCTGCATGTTCATCTATCTGTACTTCTGGGGGTTCGCCCGGGACCGTGAAAAGTAGAGAGCATGCATGTGGCTCAAAACTGCCAGCCCACATGGGATCTAGAATAATTTCTTTGAGAAGTAGAAAAAAAAAGGATTGAAGGGCCCCGCCCCCCACACTGGGACCCCTTCAATCTCAACTGCCGGCTGGGGCCATCATCTCCTGAGGTAGAAACCGACCGATTCAGACCCCACCATCTGTCCGCTCGGAACATCGGTCACCACCACGATAACTTGGTGGCTGTTGCCGTCGGTCAGCGTGATCGTCAGGTCGTAGATCGCGCTGCTAAGGGTGCCTGCGTTCAGATCCCCGAGCTCGAACATCGTCCCGACATAGGTCGTGCCCCAGATCATCTGTGTCGTGCTAACTCCGCTGAGCACGTTTCCGTTCATGCTCAGGGAGTACCCGCTGGTCCCCTCGATGAACAGTTGCGCCTTCACATTGTGGGAATAGGCGTACGGCAGCTGACCGTGGATGTTCGACTCATATGTCCCCCGCTGCACCGTGACCCTGAAGTCCACCGGCGAGTTCCTGATATAGCTCGTGGAAGGGTAATTGCCCAGGCGGTCGGTTATTTTCGGGTCCATCACACTGTTCCCGTTGGTGGTGAACGTCCTGGTCAGGTGGTTGCTGACCTCCTTGTATGTGCCGTCGCCATGGTCGTGGATGGCATACACATCTATGGTATGGGTGCCCAGTTTGGTGATGTTGATGGAGAACGTCTGGGTGAACATAGCGGTCTTTCCGTTCTCATAGGTCCAGGTGTAGTCCCAGGTGGCGAAGGTGTCCACCAGGATGCCGTAGCAGCCTCCCTGGCCATCGTCGTACAGGTTCACCAGTCTGGAAACCTGGGAGTTCGGGTTATGGGTCCTGATCTCCACAGTGCCCTCAGGGTCCCCTATGTTGCCGCTGCGGGGCTTCACATCACTGATATGGATGAAGTGAGTGATATCGTAGGAACCACTGGGCTGGTCCCGACCGTACTCGTTGGTCTCGATGGTGAACCGGTTCGAGTAGGGGGAAGGCATCCCATACTGGATCGCGTCCCCGCCCCAGTTGGTGGTGTATTCCATCCACAGGCGAGGCTCACCCTCCACCACCGGCGCTGGCGTCGGCGTTGGAGTAGGCGTCGGTATGGGCGCCGGCGTCGGTAAGAGATTGGGCGTCCGTACTGGTTCAGTGAGGTCATTCACGACAGGCTCGGTGTTCGTGTCCTCATCATTAGTGTTGGCCGATGGACCTGTTTCATCGCTTGAATCATCAGCATTATCAAGTGTTCTCTCTCCGTCATTGGTGTTTAAGAGGTCTTGGATCGTTGTGCTGCCGAACGCGGCCGCCAGGCCGGCGAACAGTAGCACCGCGGCGACCCCCATCGCCATTATCATCGTCTTTCCGTTCATTCTGGTTTCCCCCGTATCGATTCGTTAACAGAGCGAAGGCCGACGGCGGATAGGTCGTTACCCTCCGTCGTGCCGGCCCTTCGCGCTGGTGTCTAAGCCCATTGACAGTAGGGGTCCGGGGGGCATAAGGAAAATAGAAGCCGTCCTCGCCTTCTGCGCTTCTAGCAGATGAGCGAGGTGACCAGCCGACCCTCGCCGGCCGCAGGGAACACTTTCTTCCCGCAGGACGGGCAGGAGCGGAACGACATCAGGACCGTGCTGCCGCAGTAGGGGCAATCGGCCGATCGCGCTTCAGGATCCCACCCGCAGTAAGGGCATAATCGGGCGTCAGTCCTTACGCTCCGGCCGCACAGTCCGCAGGAACGAAGGTCCTCAGCGACGGGCGCAGGGACCGCTGGAACGGCCGCCTTCGCCCCCCTATCGCTCTCGAGGGCCCTGAGAGCGCACTCCGCCCTGGTGAGATCATTGCCCATGATCCTTTCTTCGATATCCATCTGGGTTTCCAGGGTCATGCGGTCGCGGGCGTTGACCAGGCGCTGAAGCGAGGGGGCCAGCAGCGCCAGCCTGCCCTCGTAGGCGTTGATCGCGCTCCAGGCCTCGGCCGCCATCCCCTGGGAGAGGAGGCTCTCGATCCAGTCCAGTTCGAACATGAGTCTCTTCCTGGACAGGGCAAGGCCGGTGAACGGCTCCAATGACAGATCGTTCTTTAGCTTGATGATACGTAGATGCGGCTCCACGATGGCGTCGAGGCTGGCGCTGATGTTCCTGGTCCGGGCCAGCAGCTCCCGGGCGAGCGTGATGGAGGAGCTCACTCCCCCACCCCCCAGAACTTCTTGGCGCCGTCGAGGCCGATGGCCTCCCGGTCGATGGTCAGCCCGCGGGCCCGGGCCGCCTCGATCTTCGACTCGATGGAGTCCAGCTCCGCCCGCCCATCTCGGACGACCGTCAACAACTGATCGAGATCGTCGGCGGCCTTGGCGGTAAGCGCGATGCAATCGCGGTACCTTTTCTTCCTGAACAGGTCGCCGGATTCGTCCAGCAGGACGGAGAACTCACCCCTTGCGAAGTAGGGCAGTAGCTTCAGGCTGTTGGAGAGGTGAGCCATCCCCCGTTCCGCCCGGGGGCGGTTCTTCCTAGCATCCCAGATCGCGTAGGCGGCGGTGGCGGCCACGATGAGCAGGGCTAGGCCGATCAGGATCAACGGAACCAACAGGTCGTCTTCCAGAGCCACGCCCTCACCGTTCAATAGAATATGCCGCCTCATGAAATAAATGTTCCCCGGCATTCATGGCCGCCGCCAAGCCCCAGCCAGCGGCGGTCCTGGTCCGACGGTCATGTCCAGCTCGCAGGGTGGCCCCTTCGACCGGTAGTATCGTCCCGAAACGACAGAAGGGCCGTCATCAATTCGACCGAACCTGTTCATCAACCCCCAAAGGCGCGGCCGGCCGTCAGCGATACGGATCTATTTTATCTTCGCATCATATAAGTTTCAGGGGTGAGTGGGGTGACGGAGACTTCCATCCAGACGGCCAGCGTGAGGGACGGGGCTCTCTCCTGGAACTCCGATGGGGCGCTGACCTACGCCGTCGGGAAGCAGAGGGCCAAGCTCCTCCTGGGAGCGGACCTCCTCTCCGCATATGCCGATCTCGCCCTCTCCTTGGCCGAGGAGGGCTTGCGAACCGCTCGGAGAGGATGGGAGCGAGGTAGGGCCCCCGGCATCGATGGTGCGAAGAGCGGCGGTTCGGACGCCGCCAGGGAGATCACGAGGATCGATCGAGAGCTGGATGCGATCGAACGGTTCGACCGTGACAAGTACCTATACGAAGTGGCCAGGGCCGTCCTCATGGAGAGCACCGAGTTCGGGCAGATGACCAACATCCTCAAGCGCCATATCTACGAGCGCGCCTCGGGAGGCAGGGTCGAGAAGCTCTTGGACAACTGGCGCCCCTCCGGACTGGACGGCCGTGCGGAGGTCGAGTGGGCCTGCCTCCGTATCTCTCCGACGATGGCCGATCTCCCGGAGGCGGTGTGGCGGTCGAGGAACGGCCCCCTGCCCCGTGACCCCTTCCTGGAGAAGCGCATCGTGCCCCTGACCTGGCTCATCGATCTGCTAATGGGAACGGCGGCTCTGGAGGTCGAAATGGGCACTTCCGAGCTGAAGGCAGCCAGGGCGTTAAAGGGATGGGAGGAGGGCATGGACGGCCGGATGAAGGAGATCCACCGTAATATCGTTCGGCGCGCGTGTTGCATCCGCTCCGTCATCGATGCCGTGGAACTGGAGCCGATCAAGGGGAAGAACAACGTCCAGCTGAAGCTGAGAGGCGACTTCATCCTCTCCTTCCTCCCCTCCTTCTCCGACTACCGGGCCTTGGCCGCCAGGTTCGACCGGGCTCGGGACCTGGACCTCGCCGCCCTGGTGGTGGTGGGGATGGGCGGATCGGGCAAGACCACCTTCCTGCGCCGATGTTATGATCTCCTCCGGGACGATCCGGACAATCGCTCCCTGAACGAGGACATCGACCCCAAGAGCACCGCTTTCGTCGTCGGCCACATCTTCCGGGACATCACCATCCCCCTGTTCGGCGGGAGGAAGAAGCTCACGTTGTGCTGGATGGACACCGCGGGCTCGGAGAACTACCGGCTCCTGGGCCAGCAGCTCACGGTGTCCGTCCGCGAGCTGAAGCGCAAGACGTTCATCGACCGCCCGGTGGACTACAACCTCCTGTTCGTATGGTCCTACGGGCCGGGGTACGATGCGTCTAGGGACCCCCAGGCCTTTGAGGATGTCCTCTCCCGGTTCCTGGACGAGGTCGAGGACCTCGCCTACTTCGATCTGGAGCGGCCGAACAAGGTGTTCCTGCTGCTCAACAAATCGGACATCGCAGCGAGGGATGGAACGACCGAGCGGTTCTCTGTAGAGCATGAGCGAAGGTTCCGGGCGGTCCTGGAACGGCACGAGGGGCTGTCGGGGGAGAGCCTCGGCTTCGCATCCACCCTGAACGACGACAGCAAGGAGATATCCGATCGGTTCCTGGCCTCGGTCTTCGGCCTCTCCGACCGGGACTGGAAGAACGCGTTCGTCACCGTCCGCGCGGGCATCAACCAGGGGATCATCGCCGGCCTGCTTCCACCGGAGGAGGCCGGTCGGTTCAAGCGGGAGGTGTACGACCTGAACGCCGATGGCGGCCAGGAGGCCTACTTCCGCGCCACGGTGAACTGGATCGATCGCTACCTGTCGTCCGGTTCGAACGCGGAGCCGTCGGCTCGGGCGCTCCTCCGGAGCCTGAGGACATTCCTGAGCGGGGAGATGGAGGGAGATGCGGTCGCTTAGGGACCTGGACGCCGGGCTGGCGAGGCATGAACACCTCTTCGGGCGAAGGACCGAGAAGAAAAGCCTCTGCAAGCAGCTGATGAGCGACGGCCGCGGCGTTCTCATACATGGATCGGGAGGAATGGGCAAGACCACCCTGATGCTCCATGCCCTCCGCGACCTCGGCGGGGCGGGCGGAGCGGACCTCTCGGACTCCGGGCATTCGTTCTACTTCGAGGACCTGGAGGCGTTCGTCCGGTTCCTGGGGGTGAGGAAACGGCCGGTGACGCTGATCCGGGCGGCGGTCACGGTCAAATGGGACGAGGGTGGGGAGAGGAAGGAGCGCACGGTCGGTCTCGATGGAAGGGAGGTGATGGAGCTGGGGAGCGCACGGAGCATCTCTTTAGGCGGTTCTTCGACCATGTTCCAGACCGATCGCCTGGTCGTCCAGGTCCAGGTTGAGGCGGTCATAGGCCCGAAGTTCGACAGCGAGGAGGTCGGTAAGCTGTTCCGTCCCGCCCTGGACCGTTTCTCGGAGACCCTGGGCAGCGCGATCGAGGATGCCAGGGCCGATCCGGGCAACGAGAGGGACGCGCCGGTCGATGTAAAGAGGGGCGCGGTCCCTCGCCGGCTGGCCGGCGCGCTCAGGGGCACGTTCCTGGGCGGCATCGGCGAAGGGGAAAGAGAACACGGCATCGTCCTTAACTACCTGGAGGAAGCGATCGGCACCATCATCGAGGAGCACAACCGGGAAGTGTACCTCTCCATCTCCTCCTTCCTCCGCACGGACGACGGGCCGGAGAAGAGGCTCTCCCTCCGGGAGTTCGAGGACGAGCTGCAAGAGTTCTTGGAGAACGCCAACCTCGACCGGCTGGTGCCGGGGGAACTGACCTTCTGGAGATGGTACGTGGGCATCGACCACATCGAACGCGGAGTGCCGGGATGGACGCTGGACGTGAAGAGGCAGGCCGTGCGCATGATACTGGAGAAGCTGTCGGAGAAGGACGGCTTCCACATCATCATGGTCATGGAGCCGAACCCCGCCCCGGTCTTCGACGGATACGGTGAGAGAGTGATCCGCTGGCCGATATCCATGCCTTCCAGGGACGAGTTCGTGCGCGAGTCCTCAGCGTTCATCGTCGAGAACGTCGAGGACATCGGGGACCTTCCCCGGAACAAGGTACAGAAGGCGATGGTCGATCTCTACGACCATTGCAGCGGCCGCATCCGGCTGTACTACTTGGTCAGGAACATCAAGAACCTGCCGGGCCTGTTCTCCCAGGGGGTTGGGTCGGTCGAGCCGGACGCATCGTTCCTGGACCGCCAGCTGGGCGATGCGCTGAACCAGCTGGGGATAAGGTACGGGGAGGACATCAGCATAAAGAACCTCCCGGCGGTGCAGCCCCTGCTTGCGATGGCCCGAATTGGGGTGCTGCCCTCGGACGGCAGTACCATCGTGTCCAGGAACGTGATCGACTGGCTCCTGGACGCTTATGACATACAGCGGTCACTGGGGACCGACCGGTACCTCGGGGCGATGGAAGCGTACGGCATCGTCCGGGTCGAAGGGAAAGGGATCGAGTTCTACGATCGGTACGTGGGATGGGAGGCTTATCTCCTCGCAAACACCATGGCCGCGTCCGAGCAGCCCATCGTTGCCTCGCTGCGTTCGTTGAACCGGCTGAACCGCATGCTCGGCCACCTCGACGTGGACGACCTCCTGGACATATCCAGCTACGCCTCCGGGACGCTCTCGACATGGTTCGCTACGTCCCGGGCGGACGTGGACGTCCATGGCATGCTGCTGGCAGCCATTGACGGGGGCGGGGATTTCCCCGAGCGGAGGAGGAAGATCGCGGTTCTGGAGGCGGCCGCGGTGCTGGGCGGGATCCCCCTGCCGGAACAAGGGGACGAGAAGCGCAGATGCGCGGACCTCATGCGCCGCGCCGCCGAGGACGCCACCCCCCGCCTCGCTTCGTTGCTGGCCATGGCTTTGAAGCGTTCCGCCGAGGTCGGGGGAGCGAGGAGCTGCCCCTTCTGCGGCGCGGTGATGGAGGAGGACCATTGCATCTGCGCCGGCTGCGAGGCGGACCTCCGGGAGGCGTGCGCGCAGTGCGGGGAAAGGATATCGCCACAATTCGCGTTCTGCGCGGGCTGCGGGACGAAGCTGGACCGCTGAAGCTCCGCGATGATCGCGCACGCAAGATCGGACCCGATCGCCCGATTCGAGGCCATCTAATATGTTCCTGAAGGCGCTATACTCACCAGACCCGGTGGCGGCCTGGGAGACGAGCATGCGGCCCCGCCGCCGTGCGCCGGTGAACGCACGAGGTTGGAACGGGATAACGAACTGGAACGTGGGATGAAGGATGGCGGTCAGGGGTGGAGGCGGCCGGGGCTGGTCCGGCGGCATGTCCGATGGGCGGGACCATCGTTCGATCAGGATCGCCGCTGACGCCCCTAAGGCCAGGAAAGGAGGCGACGGCGAGGGGCTGCTCGACACCTACCGGCGATTGGTCCGCTACCCTCTCCAACACTGGCCCCGGCTGGTCCTCATTCTCGCCCTGACCGCCCTTATCTCCCTGGCCGCGGTGCTCCAACCCTGGCCACTGAAGATCCTGGTGGACTATGCCCTCGGTACGACCGAGCTGCCCACTTGGCTGTCATCCTCGCTGACGCTCCTTGGTCTGGCCCCGGACCCCGCGACCCTCGTTCTCCTGGCCGGCCTTGCCAGCCTGGCCCTCTTCGCCTTGGGCAGCTTCCTCTCGGTATCCCTGAACTGGATCTGGGCCTCCACCGGCCAGAAGGCGGTGTACGATCTGCAGACGGACCTGTTCGACCGCCTGGAGAGGCTATCGCTCCTATACCATAATCGCAACCGGGTGGGGGACTCCCTCGGACGCTTATCGGTCGATTCCTACAGCGTATATTCGATGATCGACCTGATCGCCACCCCCTGGCAGCAAGTGCTCACCATCGTCATGGTGGGCGCGGTGGCCTGGAGCATGGACCCCTTCCTGACCCTCCTGACCTTCCTGGTAGCCCTGGCAATGGGAGCGTTCGCGGTGTTCTTCGGCCCGCGGCTGAGGCAGGTGAACAGGCGGACCCGGCAGGCGGAGACCCTCCTGATGAGCTTCGTCCACCAGACCCTGACCGCGATCCCTCTGGTGCAGGCGTTCGGCCTGGAAGATCATAATCAGAGGCAGTTCCAGGACCTGGCATCGGGGGTGGTGCAGGTCTCGCTGCGCAATACCCTGATCCGGAGCGTTTACGCTTTCGCGATAGGTCTGGCGGTGACCCTGGGGACGGCCGTGGTTCTGTTCATGGCCGCCCAGAGGGTGCTGGAGGGAACGCTGTCGGTCGGCAGCATCATCGTCTTCCTGGCCTACCTGGGCTCCCTGTTCGGCGCCTTCCGCGGCCTGCTGAACACCTATGGTAAGTTCAAGACCACCGAGGCTAGCATGGACCGGGTGCTGGAACTCCTGGAATCGGATGAGATCATCATCGACCGTCCGGACGCGGTGCCGCCGCCACCTCGCCATGCCGGAAGGGGTGCGCGCATCACTCTGGAAAACCTCACCTTCGGCTACGAACCGGAGAGGCCGGTCCTGCGGAACGTCAGCCTGGACGTCCGGCCGGGGGAGACGATAGCCATCGTCGGGCAGACCGGGGCGGGGAAGACCACGCTGGTGTCCATGGTCCCCCGCTTCTATGATCCCTGGGAAGGCCGGGTGCTGTTCGACGGCATCGACGCACGTTCCATAGAACTGGCCGGCCTGCGATCGCAGGTCTCCAGCGTGCTCCAGGACCCCTATCTCCTGCCGATGACGGTTGAACAGAACATATCCTATGGCCGTCCGCAAGCCACCAGGGAGGAAGTGGTCGATGCCGCCCGGGCCGCGGGCGCGGACGAGTTCATACAGGGATTGCCGAAAGGGTACGATACCATCATCGGGGAGCGGGGGACCACCCTTTCCGGCGGCCAGAGGCAACGACTCGCCATCGCCAGGGCGTTCCTGCGGGACTCCCCGGTCCTGATCCTCGATGAGCCCACGTCAGCTCTGGACGCCCAGACCGAGGCCGAGCTGCTGACGGCGCTGGAACGTCTCAAGGCCGGCCGCACCACCTTCATCATCGCTCACCGGCTGTCGACCATACGTAACGCCGACCGCATCGTGGTGATGGACGACGGCAGGGTGGCAGAGATCGGAAGGCATGAGGACCTCCTGGCCGCCGGCGGGTTGTATGCCCGTCTTCACGATCTGCAGTTCGCGGGGCGCGACGGAGGGGAACGATGAAGCGATGGTGGCTTCGCCTGATGTCGCATGTCAACCTGCGGGACCGCGGTCTCATGGTGATTATGGCGGCTGTAGTCCTCGATGCGGTCCTGACGGTGATAAGGCCCTGGCCTCTCAAGGTGGTGATCGACAACGTCCTGTCCGGGCAGCCGCTTCCGGAAGGCCTCAAGTGGCTGGTCGATCTTCCCGGCGCGGGGTCTGCGGAAGGCCTGCTGGCGTGGATGGCCGCGGCGACGGTCCTGATATTCATCGCCGGCCAGGTCATCTCGGTATCCCGGACCTATTCTGAAACAGGGGTCGGCAAGCGCATGGTGTACATCCTTGCCGGGAACCTGTTCGATCACCTGCAGAGGCTATCGCTCAGCTTCCACAGCACCCAGCGGACGGGGGACCTCGTGCAACGGGTTACTGCCGATACTACCTGCGCACGGGACCTGGTCCTCAGCGTCCTCCTGCCGATCTTCAGTTCCGTGTTCACCCTGGCCCTCATGTTCACGGTCATGTGGGGCCTGGACCCGACCCTGTCGCTGTTCGCCATCCTTCTTTCCCCCCTCCTGGTCCTGTTGGTCCGCCTGATGTCCAGGCCGATGAAGGAGCGCACCTACAGGCAAAGGCAGCTGGAGAGCGAGATGACATCGCAGGCTGAGCAGACGTTGACGGCGATGCCGGTGGTGCAGGCGTACGGGCGGGAAGCGATAGAGAGCGGACGGTTCAGCGAACTGGCCAAGAGGACCTACGGAGCGTACCTCAGCGCGATGGCCTCCAGGGTCAAGTTCAACCTCGGCGTAAGCACCGTCACCGCTGCCGGAACGGCCATCATCATGATCCTGGGCGGTATGCACGTCATCGAAGGCAGCCTCACCGTGGGCGGTCTTCTTGTCTTCCTATCATACCTCGCCGCGCTTTACGCACCCCTCGAGATTCTGGCCAACGTCTCGGTCTCCTTCGCCACCGCGGGAGCGGGAGCGGAACGGGTCCTGGAGATCATGGACGTGAAGAGCGATGTCTCCGACGCACCGGATGCCAGGCCGTTAGCGCCCCATCCGTCCGGAGAGGGGATGAGGGTCACAATAGAGAACGTGACCTTCGGCTACGAACCGGAGAGGCCGGTCCTACGGAACGTCAGCCTGGACGTGCGCGCAGGGGAGACCATCGCCGTCGTCGGGCGGACCGGGGCGGGGAAGAGCACTCTCATCGCCCTCATCCCAAGATTCTATGATCCCTGGGAGGGACGCGTCCTGTTCGACGGGACGGACGTCCGGAAGGTGACCCTGTCCGACCTGCGGTCTCAGGTCTCCAGCGTGCTTCAGGACCCTTATCTCCTGCCGCTGTCGGTAGCCGAGAACATCGCCTTCGGCCGGCCCGAGGCCAGCCGCGAGGAGATCGTGGCCGCTGCGGTGGCTGGGGGAGCGGATGAGTTCATCCGCAGGATGCCGCAGGGATACGATACGGTCATCGGGGAACGAGGTGCGACCCTGTCGGGCGGACAGAAGCAACGTCTGGCCATCGCCAGGGCGTTCCTTCGGGACGCGCCGGTGCTGATCATGGACGAGCCGACCTCGGCCCTCGATGCCAAGACCGAGTCCGAGCTGTTGGTATCGTTGGAACGTCTCAAGGCCGGCCGCACCACCTTTATCATCGCCCACCGACTGTCGACAATAAGGAATGCCAACCGCATCGTGGTGATGGACGACGGTCGGATCGCGGAGATCGGTTCCCACGAGGAGCTGGTCAGGGTGAACGGCATCTACCATCAGCTCTTTGCTCTGCACTCCGGGATCATTGATGGAGCGAACGCCCCCTAACGGCGGCTCCACTTATTGGTGATAGACATCAAGCTCATTGCTTGGGCGATTCCGCATAATTCAAAAGGAAGCACGGGCGGCTTCCCATTCATATTCGTGATTTTAATAAATGCCCATAGACTATTGTACCACGGCCTCACTATTCAACGGCGCCATGAGGTCGACCGTCGTCACCTCCGTTGAGGAGCTTGCCGATCATGAGGACAAGTGGGAGATGCTCAGGCGGGAGAGCGGAGGGACTGTTTTCGCGTCCTACGCCCTGACCCGAACCTGGTTGGAGTGCTTCCGAGGGAACACCTCCCCGCGGGTCATCCTGATCGAGAAGGACGGCGAGCTGGCAGGCATCGCACCCATGTCCTACCATAGCTACAGCTCGAAAGGCCTTCCGATCAAGGTTCTGGCCTTGGCCGGCGAGGTGCCCTATAGGTTGTGGCTCCCTACGACCTCCATCATGTTCAAACCCGGGCGGAACGATGTCCTTGCCCGGATCATCAAGGAAATGGACCGTCTGGACTGGAACACCCTGACCGCATTCCACCTGCCGGGCACCATGGCGGTCCGGGAGTGTCTTCGCATCGCGGGTTCGACCTGGAGTACTAGGGACTACCGACCGGAGGTGAATATCATCCTGACCTTTCCGGAGAAGGGAGATATCGCCAGTATCTTCGAACGGAAGGCTCGGGAGAACCTAAGGAACCGGATGAACAAGCTGGAACGGGAGAGGGGGAGCATCGAGCTTAGAAAACTTACCCCAGGCATGATCAGCGCATCGGTCGACGAGTACGCGCGACAACATGTGGAACGATGGACCCCGAAGGGAGGAAGCTTGTTCATGTTCTCTGACAACGTCAGATTCCTGAAGGAGGTGGTGAGGAGAGGCATCGAGGGCGACTACGGCTTCGCGTACGACCTTATGGTCGGCGGGGAGGTGGCGGCCCAGAGCATGGGGTTCTACGAGGGCGATACTGCGCTGCCGTACCGGTTCGGCATGAACGATGCGTTCATGAAGTACTCGCCCGGATGGATGCTCCAGTATCTGACCTTCTCCGACCTTCGGGACCGGGGCATACGACAATGCTCCTTGGGCGTGGGTGATGAGGATTACAAGTACCGGATGGGAGGGAAGGAAACCCCGCTCCTGGGCATCATGGCCCGGAGGGGATTGGTTGGGGCCATCGATCGAATCGCTCGATTCATCAGTACCCCGGCGGCCGGTTCTGGGAGATGAGCATCGACGACGCCGCGGCCATGCTTCAGCATCTGTGATCATCTGGTCGGTTCAGGCGACATCTCCGACTGTTCAACGCGCTCGTGAACCCCCTTCGTGTCCTCGGACCCTTCATGTCCCCACCTCAGGCGATGTTGGCGTACGTATCGATAATCTAATGCGACAGCAAGACAAAGAACACACCCGCCCAGAATGGTGATCGGCAGGTGGACCGTCGTTCCTGGACCGTTGAACAGGTGGTTCAGGTCAGTTAGTACTCCAGCTAGCCCAAGAGCAATGCAAATGAGAAATGTATCGAGAGACAGGAGGCTATATACGAAGTTACGTAACCCGCTATGATCATGTCGCTCTTCCACCCTGACGCCAGCCGGGGATCTAGTGAACGGCAGCTCCCCGCGGACCAGCTCGCCCGCTAAGGCGAACGTGTTCCACGGCACGCATCCGATCATGACGGTTCCGCCTGGCCGCATCATCTGCACGACCAGACCAGGTTCCTGCTGAGTAATATCCAAACAGATAATTGTCTGAGCGCTAAGTTTAAAATGATTTTGATTTAACCAGTGTTGGATCATTGGGACAGGACATCGGAACGGCAAAAGGATGGGGCCGGAAGCATCGGCGACCATCCGGGCGCCCTTAAGGTCAGGGACGCCGATGCCATACGCTTGCTTAAGGCCGGCCGTCCATGGGGAAGAACCTGGCCTCGTCCAACGGCTCATAGAACATCTTCAAGAGGACAAAGCCTTTAGGAACGCTGATCGGCCTGATGTTCGATCCCTTCTCCATGATGACAAGGAAGACGTTCTTGATACGGATGACCCTGTCTTCGGAGATGCTCCGGGCCTTTCGAAGCATCCAGAACAACCGGTTGGACACGTCGCTGCCCGCCGGGACCAGCTCCCGGTCCTTGAACTCCGTCCTGAACGCTGCATTGTGGTCCTGGTAGAAATCATAAGAGCTCTGTTCGCCGTTCCACCTCTCTGCCACCCACTCGATCATCCTATGCCTCCTCTCCTGGGAAGGAGCGAGCTCATCCTCATCAAGCTCCTTCGAACCGCCCCACCGGGATTCGATGAGGTAAGTGAACCGGGGAGTGATAAGGGCCGCATCGCATTCCCCTGGGTGATAACGGCCGCGACCTCCGCTCCCGAGGCTGGGTCTGAACAGCAGAACGCAGCTCGATGGATCGCTCGCATCGCCCAGATGGTCCAATAGTTCCTCCAGTCGATGGGCGAGCACGTGATAGGTGAGAGCATCCTCGCCGAAGCCGAACACACGGACCATGCCCAATGCATCAAACAGGCGATAAACATAATTTGCGCTTGGCCGGCGGATTTCGATAACCGCTTCGACTATAAATGTGGAACAAGGGCCGAAGACCGCTCTTACCGTTTTCATTCAGGGGAGAGCAATATGTCGGTAACCAACAATTCAGCCGGCGGAAACTGCCTGTGTGGGTGGTGTAGGAGGATGTTAGGGGACGTAACAAGCTCATGTAGACATAATGCACATGACCAACAAGGACTTCCCGCGGACGGCGTTCATGATGTCGTCCTTCGGGGCGATGATGATACTTATCGAGGGCCTCTTCGCCATCTTTTTCCGGTCGATCATCTGGGCGATCGCTGTGGGCCTCTGGGTGGGGATATCGGTCGTCTTCCTGGGCATCCTGCTGGTCATGATCGCGGCCTTAATCAGCGGTTCAACCGCAGGGCTGGCTCTCCGCCCTGGCTTCCACAACGCCGAGGGAGGGACCATCGTGGCCTTCGGCATCGTGGCCCTGCTCTTCGGCGGGGGTACATCATCGGTTCGATACTGTGCATCATCGGCGGCCTGATGGCCATCATGTGGAAGAAGCCAGCGGCCTGATGCCCTGCAATTCTATTTCAAACCTCTTCGTTTTTACCATTAGGGGGGGGAGGAGCGTGGGCCGTCAGACAAAAAGCCGCCGGAAAGGGCTCGGGGAGAGGCTAAAGAGCTGACGAACCGGTCGATGCTGCTCACCTTTTTTTCATGACTGGCACGTCGCCAACACCAGGCTAGGCCGCCCATGTGATGTCGAGGCAGCGAGATTAATGCCATATGGCGCTGCATAATTATATTAACAATGGTTAATAAGGATGATAGGATTTGTACATTTAGATTCCGATAAAGATGTTAATATATGCCGTTCTAGAATCAGGACGAGGGCCACCCCTTCAATCTAATGCATCTTATTTAATTAAATGACAATATTATGATGACATATAATAGTAAATAATTAAATGACACATATATAATCAATCCAGATAACTATCTGTGATATTCAGGTAAGTACTTTTTAATCTCACTCTTCCGGTTTCCAATCGGCCACAAGAGGTATCGTACCTAAGAGAATTGTAGGAAAATATAAAATTTGGTCGATAAAGAGGACGGATCGGGAACGGCCCGTCCGAACGGCTAGATAGGACGGTGGGTTATGAGAAAACACTCGAGACCTATTCCAAGGAATCTAAAATATGCGCTAATGGCGGTCCCGATCGTCACCCTCATGGTGGCGGTGGCGATCTTGGCCCCCATCACCACGGATGGCAGTAACAATACTGGCTACGTGATGATGAGGAGGAATGTATCAATCACCCTAACGGTCGATTCTTCCGACCACCAGGTCGGAGAAAAGATTCACTTATCTGGAGCCTTACTGGGAGTAAGCGGTCGGGTGACCGCTAAGATTTCCCTCTCGGTGACCCAGCCTGATGGTAGTACTGCTTATCCCGTCCAGGGTCCCAGGACCTATGCAGACAGAAGCGGTATGTTCAGCATCGACTATGTACCCACCATGGTCGGTGTGCACAAGTTCACTGCGACTTACAGCAACTACAATCAGAACGTGGTAGCCAACAAGGCCGTGACCATCAGTGCCGCGGATCCGGTGATAACACCGACCGAACCAACGACGCCTACGCCGCCGACGGTTCCCTCCAAGACCGCGACCTCTATGGCACTGACCCTCACCTCCTCGAGCGTTGAGGTAGGGAGCAACATGCACGCCAACGGTGTTCTGACCGGCTCAGCAGGCATCGCCGGGGCCACCGTGGCTCTGAAGGTGACCCTTCCTGACGGCAGCACCGTGAACCCCACCCAGGGTTCCGCGGTCACCACCGACAGCACGGGCAAGTTCTCCATAGACTATGTTCCGACCAAGGTCGGCACATACAAGTTCACGGCGACCTACGCCGGGAACAGCCAATACAGCGGCTCGGAGATGACCGCATCCCCGGCCGCGAGGGACCCGGCCCAGCCCCCCTCGAACCCGGCGCCGGTAGGCTCGTACAAGTACATCGTGACCGTTGAGGGCAGCACCTATTACGCCAAGAACGCCGCCACTGGAGCGACCATCTCCTCCGGTACGAACGCGGCGACGGTGATCCAGAGCGCCCTCAACGCCCTGACCTCCGGAAGGACGGCCAAGGAAGCGGTCCTGCTGCAGGGCTCGTTCGTCATCAGCAAGGCGATAAGCATCCCCAGCTACACCATCCTCGAACTCGACGGAAAGGTCACCTGGGGAACCAGTTCCGTCGGCTACATGCTGACCGCGACCGACAAGAACAACTTTGAGGTCAAGGGCGGGGAGTGGGACGGCAACAAGGGCATCAGGTCCACGACCTCCAGCAGCAACCCGATGAACTTCATGAGGTGCAACGACGTCGTCATCTCGAACCTCAAGGTCCACGACGGCCCGTATGACAACATCGAGTTCCTGTACAGCGAGCGCGTGACCATAAGGGGCGTGGAGAGCTACCGGTCCAACTGGGACTCGTTCATGATGGCGTTCTGCAACAACTGTGTAGTGGAGAACTGCCACATCTACGACATCGCCCAGGGCGGCTGCTACTTCTACTGCGAGGACGACGGGATCGCTCAGACCATCAACAACAACATCATGCGCAACAACTTGGTCGAGCGCACCCTGACCTCTGGTCTCAGCCTTAGCCCAAGGGGTGCCGAGGACAGGGTCGTCGGTGGCCTCATCGAGGGCAACACCCTCATCGACTGCGGTACCGACGGAGACCACCCCGCCATCAACACCGGGTTCTCGGTCCGCGGCCAAGGCACGATAATCCGCAACAACGTCATCTCCTGCCCTGCAGGACTGTCGGGAGCGGGCATCGAGTTCGGCGTGGACAACGGCCAGTGCACCGGGAACACCATCTCCGGCACCGGCGAGGCAGGCCTCTCCATCACCGGATCGGGCAACACCATCACCGGCAACACCATCCGCAACTGTGGTTCCCAGGGCTACCCTGGCCTCTCCAACAGGGGCTCGAACAACGTTGTGACCGGAAACACCGTAGCCTGATCGCCGGGAAACCCCTTCTCAAACCTTATTTTTTTTATTTATCCTCGGCCACTGACGTCCAGCGCTGCGGGACCGATGTTCGAGCGGATCGTTAGCGAACACCGACTTGATGAGAACTCGACGCGATTGTCCAGTGGGTGGGGACGGGCTTAGACCTTGTCCCGAAGGCCGGCCAGCACGCCCCTGATCCCGGTCACGTTCTCCTTCTTGAGCTTGAACGCGAGGTGGCGCAGGTACCCGAGGTCGAACCGCCGGCGGTAGCGCTCCTCGAGTAGCTTCTTGTATTCCGGGACGTAGTTCGATATCGGCGTCCAAGCGCCCCCGTTCAGGATCTTGTAGGTATCGTAGTCGGAGGAGGCTGCCAGGTAGTGATACCATAGGCGGTCGTAGATGCCGTAGCGCATGCGGATGACGAAGTTCTCGATGTCGATCCGGGAGTCCGGATTATTGGAAAGACCGGTGCTGGCCATGAGATAGTAGCCCAGGTTCCCGTCCACCACCGCCGACCGGCCGTGCATCGCCAGCCGGACGGAATGATCGAAATCGGCAGAGGAGCGGAACTGCTCGTCCACTGGACCGGACCTCTCCAGGAGCGAGGAGCGGAACATATAGAACGGGCCGAAGATGAAGCGGTCGAAGGCCTCGTCATGCTCCACCGCCTCATGGTTCTTGTAGAACCCCTCGGTCGAACCGAACTCCGGTACCACGAGGTACTTGCCGTGCACGATCCCGACGTCCGGACGGGAGTCCAGCACGGCGGCCTGCTTCGCTATGGAGTCCGGGGTCCTGAGGTCGTCGATGTTCCACACCGCGTGATATTGCCCGGTGGAGTTACGTATGCAGTTGTTCCAGGACGCCGAGTAGGTCACCACCTTCTCCTGCACGGTGTACCGCAGGTGCCCGGGATGCCGTTCCTGGAAATCCTTCACCAGGCGCAGTTCCTCGGCGCTCGGCTCGTTGAGATCGATGACCACCTCCAGCCGTTCAAAGGCGGTCTGCTCGGTCATCCGCTCCAGGAACAGCGGAAGATACCTCTCCCCGCGGTAGCAGGAGGTGAGCGTGGAGACCGTCGGTCCGGAGATCATCGGTTCTCCATATACCAGTCTATTGTCTTTCTCAGTCCCTCTCGGAACTCGGTCCCCGCAACGAACCCGAAATCTCTTGCCCGGGAGGTGTCCAGCATCCTCCGGGGCTGCCCGTCAGGCTTGGAGGTGTCCCAGAGGATCTCACCCTCGAACCCGGTCAGATCCCTGATCAGCAGGGCGAGGTCCATGATGGAGATCTCGAACCCCGCTCCCAGGTTGACCGGCTCCGGGCCGTCGTACCTCTCCGCCGCCAGCATTATGCCTCGGGCGGCGTCCTCAACGTAGAGGAACTCGCGCGTGGCCCGGCCGGTCCCCCACAGGGTCACCTCTGCCGCGCCGCTCTCCCTGGCCTCCACGAACTTCTTGATGAGCGCGGGTATGACGTGCGACGAGCGGGGATCGAAATTGTCCCTCGGGCCGTAGAGGTTCACCGGAAGGAGATAGATGGCGTTGAACCCGTACTGCTGCCGGTATGCCTGCGCCTGCACCAGCAGCATCTTCTTGGCCAGCCCGTAAGGCGCGTTGGTCTCCTCGGGATATCCGTTCCACAGGTCCTCCTCCCTGAACGGGACAGGAGTATGCTTGGGGTACGCGCAGATCGTCCCCAGCTGCACGAACTTGGCCACCCCCCCGCGCCTGGCCGCCTCCATGAGCTGGATGCCCATGATAGCGTTGTCGTAGAACAGGGTGGCAGGGTTCTCCTGATTGAAGCCGATGCCCCCGACCGAAGCGGCGAGGTGGATGACGAGGTCCTTGTCGCGGACCGACCTGACGCAGTTCTCCCACGTTCGGAGGTCCGTTTCCCTCGATCGCGGCACGGTGATGTCCGACCGGGACGCTCCCGCCCTGATCAACTCCTCGACCAGGAACGAGCCCAAGAACCCCGCCCCGCCGGTGACCAGTACCCTCTTGCCGCTCCAGAACGACATCAGTCCACCGCCCACCAGCGCTGGGGAAACCTCTTCCTTAATATCTCATCGCCCTCGCCGATCGGCTCCAGGCCGGCGGCGCGCATGTCCGCGTCAACCATGATCTTCATGAGCTCGCGGAACTTGATCTTCGGCTCGAACTTCAGCACCTTCTTGGCCTTCGACGCATCGGCGATCAGTGCTTCGACTTCCGTCGGCCGGAAGTACTTGGGGTCTATCTTCACGTACTTGTCTTGGTCCAGTCCGGCGTAATCGAACGCCTCCCGGACGAACTCCTCCACCGTGTGCGTCTCTCCCGTCCCGATGACCAGGTCGTCCGCCTGGTCCATCTGCAGCATCCTGTGCATCGCCTCGACGTACTCTGGCGCGTACCCCCAGTCCCGGCGGGCATTGAGATTGCCGAGGTACAGGGCGTCCTGCTTCCCCGCTTTGATGGCGGCGATGGCCCGGGTGATCTTCCTGGTGACGAAGGTCTCCCCGCGGCGCGGTGACTCGTGGTTGAAAAGGATGCCGTTGCAGGCGAAGATGCCGTAGCCCTCGCGGTAGTTTCGGGTCAGCCAGTAAGCGTACAGCTTGGAGCACGCGTACGGGGAGCGGGGCTGGAACGGCGTGGTCTCGGACTGCGGCGGAGCAGCGGAGCCGAACATCTCCGAGGACGAGGCCTGGTAGAAACGGATGGGCTTGCACGACCGCCGGATGGACTCCAGCATCCTGGTCGCCCCGGTGGCGACGACGTTGGTGGTGTACTCCGGGATCTCGAAGGAGACCCGCACGTGGCTCTGCGCGCCGAGGTTGTAGACCTCGTCCGGGCAGATATTGTACACGATGTTGTTGATGGTCTCCGATTCGGATAGGTCGCCGTAGTGAAGGCGGAGGCGGGCCCTCTCCTCGTGCGGATCTATGTATATCTGGTCGATGCGGGCGGTGTTGAAGGTGCTCGCCCTGCGCACGATGCCGTGTACCTCGTAACCCTTGGACAGCAGGTATTCGGCGAGGTAGGAACCGTCCTGTCCGGTAATACCGGTGATCAACGCTTTCTTGGACAACTCGTCACCGGACGGTCATCCTGATGGACGGATTTAATCTTGTCCGACTACCGCTTGCTAACCTCCCACCGCCGGTCCAGGATGATCTGGGCGTGCAGGGGGTCGGCCATCCCTCCGTGGATGAAGTCCGATGGCAAAGAAACGTTGATGCCCCGGTCGATGTGGTGCCCGGTCAGCATGTCGAAGCCTCCCTGCCGGTGGGCGCCCAGGGAGACGGTGTAGTTGCCTGCGGCCAGCAACCGGCGGGGAAATGTCAGCCGAGCCTCGTAGCTTCCCGGGCCGAGGCTGTCGTACATCAGGTCCCAGTCCGTGAAGTAGGAGCGTATCAGCTCGTCGCCCATGGAGTTGTTGATGAACACCCCCATGCGCAGCTTCTCGGCCCGCTCGGTCAGGTTGAAGCGCACCACGATCTCGAACTCGTGCGCCCCGTCGACCAGCATGGTGTCCTTCCCACGTTGGACCACCTCCATAGCGTCGATAATGATCCCCTTACCGGTGACCGGGAACAGGCCGTCCTCCACCTCCAGCGAGCGGGAGTACTCGCCGATGACGTCATCCGCCGGACCGTGAGAGACCATCCTGCCGGCCCGGAGAAGGAGGGCGGTCTGGCACAGCGTCCGGACGGCGTGCATGTTGTGCGAAACAAATATCACCGTGCGGCCCTCGTGGGACACCTCCTTCATCTTCCCCAGGCACTTGGCCTGGAATTGCTGGTCCCCGACCGCCAGCACCTCGTCGGCGATGAGCACGTCCGGCTCCAGGTGAGCGGCGACGGCGAACGCCAGGCGAAGATACATTCCCGACGAATACCTCTTGATCGGAGTGTCCAGGAACTTCTCCACCTCGGCGAACCGGACGATGTCGTCGAACCGGGCGTCGATCTGCTTCCTGGTCATCCCCAGAATGGCCCCGTTGAGGAAGACGTTCTCCCGGCCGGTGAGGTCGGGATGGAAGCCGGTGCCCACCTCCAGCAGGCTGCCTACCGTGCCTCGGAGCAGGACCTCGCCCTCCGAGGGATAGGTGATCTGGGAAAGGATCTTCAGAAGGGTGCTCTTCCCCGCGCCGTTGCGGCCGATGATGCCGATGCTCTCTCCCTTCTCCACGTTGCAGCGGATGTCCTTTAGGGCCCAGAAGCTCTCCTTGGGGGAGCGGACGTGCCTGATCGTGCTGAGAGGATGCCGAACCGAAGCGGCCAGCTTATCCCCCAGCCGGGACCCCGCGCCGTGATAGTAGCCCTTGCTGGAGCTGATGACGTACTGCTTGGACACGTTCCGGATCTCGATCATGGGTTCCAAGGAAGCACCTCCCTGGCCGCATCGTTGCTCCAGGCCATTTGATGACCGATTGACCTCCAAGTATTAAGTGGATGTGCCGCGGCCACACGCCATGATCGCGGCCCAACCTTGTCCGCGCTCCGGTGACGTCGGCACTCGCTTCGGGCCCCGATGTTCGCAGCCTTTACAGTACCGACAAGTTATACATAGTCATAGATGAATATAAGTCAAACGATATGCAATTAGACGAATCTCCCCAGAAGATTAAGAATATCGCATGGAGAAGGATACTCAACTCGCACCTCGATCCCACCACCGAGTTCGTCATCGTGCTGGACAACGGAAATGTGGGCTTCGGGGCCTCCCCTCAGGGGGAGACCATCAGCATTTTCGAGGACCGCACCACTCGGTCCGACGCCGGGGGCATCGTCGAAGAGATGAAGGCGGACCGTTCGCTGGACCGTCCAGTGACCCAGGCGGAGCTGGACGGCTATCTGGGAGAGAGGATGAAGCGATTCGGGCGCAACAACTGCTGGGCTTTGTCCCTCGCTTTCTTCAACGCGTCCCAGTTCCCGCCATCCAGGCTGTGGGAGACGGAGGGGGGCGCGCTCAAATTCCCCCGCCTGTGCCTCAATGTGATCAACGGCGGCAACCACGCCTACACCAACCCGGTCCTCAGCGACTTCCCCGAATACCTCTTCGTTCCCCGCTTCGATGACGTGCGCCGGGTGATACAGGACCACGCGGCCATGCAGAACGACATCCGGCGCCGTCTGGCGTCATGCCGCCGACAGATTGTCAACGGCAACCCCGTGCACTGCTTCGATACGACCGCCAACGGGGAATGCATCATGTTCCTCCAGGGGGTCCTCGACCATCTGGGCCTCGAGGGCGATTACGACATTTGGGTCGATGCTTCGGCGGGAGACCTGTGGTCCGAGGGGAGCTACAGGTTCTCGATCACCGACGGAACGGTGCGGTCCGCGGACGAGCTCGTAGGCTACTGGATGGACACCATCAACGATACCGGCCTGGGGTTCCTCGAGGACCCCTTCCGGGAGGTGGACCGTCCGGCGTGGAAATCGCTCGCCGGCAGGCAGGCCAGGTGCAAGATCATCGGTGACAATCTGTACTCGACGGATCCCGCCAGGATCGTGAGTGGCGCCCGTGACGGCCTCACTCACGGCGAGATAATCAAGCCGAACCAGGCCGGTACGGTCACCGAGGTCATGCACGCGGTGGAGGTGGCAAAGGGCTGGGGGCAGATCGCCATCACCTCACATCGGTCCATAAGCACCGAATCGACCTTCCTCTCTCCCCTTACCGTCCTCGGAGGGGTGAGATACATGAAGATCGGGCCCTTGTACACCGACTATTCGTCCGTGCTCCGCCTGAACGAGCTTATTAGGCTCACGGGGGTGAACATTGGCTGATCGGTGGTATCTCGCCACCATACGCCACGGCGAGACGGATTTCAACAAACAGAACCGCTACGCGGGAACGATCGACGTGCCCCTCAACGATGCCGGCAGGGAGGATGCCAGGCAGGCGTGCGGACAGATAGAGGGGATGAATTTCGAACTATGCTTATCATCGCCCTTCAAGAGGGCGGTCGAAACAGCCCAAGTGCTCACCGCCGGTAAATTGGACGTGATCCCCTGCGATCATGCTCGGGAACGCCACTTCGGCGTCCTTCAGGGACGCACCATCGCGGACGTCGAGAGTGTGCGTCCGCCCATCCACTTCATCAAGGTAGGGAGCGATTACCACTCCGTAGACATACCTGAGGGGGAGACATTCCCGGCGCTGCGGAACCGGGCCGTGAGGTTCCACCGGCACCTGCTGGATAATTATCTGGGGCGCAGGGTGCTTATTGTATCCCACGGGGTGTTCCTTCAGCAGTTCCACGGGCTCCTGAGGGGACAGGATTGGATCGAGGCGCTGGGCTTCCACGTTGGGAACCTGGAGCTGACGATCTTCCAATTAGAGGGGGAAATGGTCGTGTCAGAGGAACGCAGACATCTGACGGGCAGGGAGCGCATCGATTTCTGACGTTCGAAGGCCAGATCAGGTGCAGAGAAAACCAATGGCGGTCGGAGCGTAATAGGGGGGTTCGGAACATGGCGGTCAGAAAAGATATGTACATCAAGGTGCAGAACAAGGTGCAGCCGCACCTTAAGGGCATGTACTCCCGCGCCTGCAGGGTCCTCCCAGAGTCGCTCATCATGTCGAGGAAGTACTTCGAGGTCAAGGAATACCTCGGTCTCGAGGACGCGGAGGATGAATCGTCGGCCCCCCTCCAGACGGCCCAAGCTGTCCTCCTGGCCAGGACCCTGCGTAACGCGCTTCAGCACGTGTCATACTACCGGGAAAGGGTGAGCTTGGACCCTGAGAGCATCGTGCCGGCCAATGCCGTGGAGTCCCTCCGCAAGTTCCCCCTGATCGACAAGCAGGAGATCTCCGCCCGGCCTGAGGATTTCATCTCCGACAAGTACAGCAAGCGCTCCCTGATCTACACCACCAGCGGGGGGTCCACCGGGCGGGGGATCGTGCTGTGGAAGAGCTACGATGAGTATCAGGTCGAGCAGGCGTTCATCGAGGACATGTGGACCACGTACGGCTGGAATCGGAGCTCCAAGATCCTGCGCATCGGGGCGGACGGGATCCTGCCGCCGGACAAGCCGCCATGCCATCGGGAGGACCGCCGGCTGCTCGTGTCCCCCAGGCATCTTAACGAGGAGTGGCTGGACCACATCGTTGATAAGGCCGAGGACTTTGGACCGCAGTTCATTCATACCTACCCTTCCTGCCTGGAGGTATTGGCCAGCCACTTGAAGGCCAGCGGAAGGAGCCTAGAGGTCAAGGGCATCTTCCTGGCGTCCGAGGAGGTCAAGCTGGAGCAGCTGGAGTTCTTCAAGGACGTGTTCCAGGCGCCAATCTGCTTCTTCTACGGGGCGTGTGAGCATGCCCTGCTGGGCTATGGATGCTGTGACGGGTCAAGGATCACCTACCATCTGAACCCCATGTACGGGTTCGCCGAGAACCTGGAGGATGAATATGGCCACGAGCTGGTCGGTACCGGCCTGTGGAACGAGGCCATGCCCCTGATCCGCTACCGCACCCAGGACTATGGCCGCATCGTCGATGGCCTGACGCGGTGTGCCGTCTGCGGAAGGACGATGAGGACAGTAGAGCAGCTGGACGGCAGGATGCAGAACTACCTGACCACCAAGCAGGGGACCAGGTTCCCCGGCCTGTCCATCGTGGTGGACAAGTTCATCTGGGATTACGCCAGCACCTTCCAGTTCGTCCAGAACCAACCGGGGGCCATCGAACTGCATATCTGCCCGAAGGGCAACCTGACGCCAGAGGTGGAGCAGAGGATCATCGAGGCCCAGAAGAAGAGGCTATCCGGCTGGTTCGACCCCATCACCCTGGTGAAGGTGCCGGAGATTCATCTGACCAAGGGAGGGAAGCGCCGCCTGGTGGTCATAAACGAGGGGGAAGTTCCGGGGACCGATCGCCAGGTCGGCCAGGGTCATGATGGATGAACGGTGCCCGGCCGCGGCACAGGATGGCGGCCTGGGAGCGGCGTGAAAAATCGACGAGGCGGTGGACCGCCTTCCTCCGGCCAAGGGCGAAGGTCATAATCCTCGGACCTCAGCACCGGGATCGAAGTGAGCATCGACCGGCGACGAGCGCACCGTCGGAGAAGAGAGCAGCAAGATTAAAATATAAATATATAAAATATAATTATGACCGATTTGCGTTCTTTCGTATTGAGATCACTGGACGAGATGCCCGATCATGAAAGGAGCTGGGAGGCTCTCAGACGTCAGTGCGACGGGACGGTCCATTCCTCCTATTATCTCAACCGGGCGTGGCTTCAAGCCTTCGAGGGGTCGGCCCGTCCAAGGATCGTGGTCGTCGAGGAGAAAGGGAGCATCGTGGGCCTCGCTCCGTTGTGCTCATACCGATACAGCGTCAAAGGGGTACCCATCAAGGTGCTCTCCCTGGCGGGGGACCTGCGGGGCCGGCTAAGGCTCTCGACCAACTCGATACTGGTCAGCCCCGGACGGCCGGACGTTCTTGAAGCGATGCTGAGGGAGATCAAGAAGCTGAACTGGAGCATCCTGTGGACCATTAACATGGGATGGTCCCCGCAGACCGAGGCCTACGTGGAACGGGTGAGGGAAACGTGGCTCCCCATCGAGAGGACAGGGCAAGCCATGGTGACCGTACCGCTGCCCGCCGAGGGGGATGTGGCCGACGGGTTCGACCGGGGCGCCCGGAAGAACCTCCGCAGGATCATGAACAAGCTGGAGCGGGAAGGGGTCAGGGTAGAGCTGGCGGAGATCAGGCGTGAGCAGATCGACCGCGCCGTGGACGAGTACGCCAGGCAGCATATCGAGCGCTGGGAGTCCAGGGGCGGGAGCTACTTCCGAAACCCCGAGAACGTCAGGTTCCTCAAGTTGGCCACCAGGGAGGCCTACGACCGAGGACAGGGCTACGCCGCCGAGCTGCTGATCAACGGCGATGTGGCCGCCCAGTACTTCATCTACATAGAGGGCGGCCAGGCCTACGGGGAAAGGATAGGGATGTCCCAGCGCCACGCGGACCGCTCTCCAGGCTGGCTCATCATGTACCACGTGATGGGCGAACTTCGCTCCCGGAGGGTCCACCACCTGCACGTCGGACCCGGCACGGAACAATACAAGTACGCCATGGGGGGCCAGGAGACGATACTGGTGGGGATAGGCGCGATCAGGGGGGCGGTGGCTCTTTTGGCGCGCCTGCCCATGCTCTCCGTGGACAGGCTGACCGGGCTGAAGGAGGACACCGGAGTGTAGGGGCGAGGGAGCAAAGATTTAAATCGATGACATTTTTTAAAAACACAAGTAAGATATAATTGGTGAGGCCGTATACCTCTCCGGTGCTTTATTGAGAGCACATGTTGTCACATCTATCGAGGAGCTTTCAGAACAGGAGGACCGCTGGGAGGCCCTGAGACAGCAGTGCGGCGGAACGGTATACTCGTCAAACTTCATGATCCGTTCGTGGTTCGAGGCATGCTCGGCCTCCGCCTCTCCGCGGGTCATCCTGGTCGAGGACGACGGCGACCTTGTCGGCATCGCGCCCCTGTGCAGCTACCGCTATAAGGTGAAGGGGCTCCCGATCAGGGTGATAACGTTGGCCGGCGACATGAGCGGAAAGATCAGGCTCACCACCAATTCGGTCCTCTACGATTATCGGCGGGCGGACGTATTGGAGCGGATCCTCAGGGAGATCAAGAGGCTTAACTGGAGCGTCCTGTGGACCATCAACATGGAGCGGTCGGCCGCCGTGGACCATTATTTGGAGAGGGTCAGATCCACCTGGAACGTCGTAGACTGTGATGTCAACAAGGGCCTGGAGATCCCCCTGGCTCCGACCGGGGACCTATGTGACACTTACGACAGCAACGCCAGACGCAATTTCCGTAAGATCGTCAACCGCCTGGAGCGGGAGGGGGTGGAGGCCCGGTTGGAGAGGGTCGAGGCGGAGGGCATCGACCGCGCCGTGGACGAATACGCCAGGCAGCACATCGAGCGTTGGGAGTCCAGGGGCGGCAGCTACTTCCGCGATCCCGATAACGTGGCCTTCATGAAGCTCTCCACCAAGGGGGGTTATGATCGGCAAAACGGGTTCGTCTACCAGATGCGGATCAACGGCGAGGTGGCGGCGCAGGTCTTCGGCTACATCGAGGGGAAGCGGGCCTACGCCAAGCGTCTGGGAATGGACGACCGCTTCGCCCGCTACTCCCCCGGGTGGCTGATCTGCAACCGCTTCCTGACCCTGCTGCGGGACCAGGGGGCCGAGGGGTGCGACATGGGGTGGGGTAGGGAGCGGTACAAGTACGAGATGGGCGGCCGGGAAACGCAGCTGGTGGGGATAGGCGCGACCAGGGGCCTGGCTTCGTTCGCCGCCCGTATCGCCCTTGGCTCTGACAATCGGGGATTGGGATCCCTCCCGGGAACAATGAATGGGAGCGCCGGTTCTGATCAGTGTTCGGCGCAATCGATGAGCCATTAGGTCCCGAGGGTCCCGGCCGTCGAAGGTCACTCCCCAGAGGTAGCATTGAAGGGTGGCCCCTACGTACTCGCGGATGAGGACTGTAGGAGAGTTCATATAAACTGAAGGAAAATTAACAGGGGAGATTGAATGAGGGCCACCATCGTCACTTCGGTCGAAGAGTTAGTCGAGCTTGAGGAGCGATGGGAAGCGCTGAGGCGGGAGTGCGGGGGCACCCTTTTCGCCTCCAACTACCTCACTCGGGCATGGTTCCAGGTCTACGCCCGCATCGCGACCCCCAAGGTGGTCGTGGTCGAGCGTAACCATGAGCTCGTGGGAATAGCTCCCCTGACATCTTACGGCTACCGGATCGCCGGACTGCCCATCAAGGTCCTGGCCCTGGCGGGGGAGATGAAGGGTCGGCTGAGGCTGTCCACGACCTCCCCGATGTATCGTCCGGACTGCAGCGACTCCCTCTCGATGATGATCGACAAGATCAAAAGCATGGATTGGGGTTTGCTCACGACGATCAACCTAGACAGCAACAATGCCAACCAGAGGTATGTCGACGCGGTGCGATCGGTGTGGCGCACCGAGGAGTATCCCGTCGCCAAGAAGATGACGGTAAGCCTCCCGGGATCGGGGAGCATCGCTGACACCTTCGACAAGAAGACCAGAAAGAACCTGGAATATCGGGAGAGGTTGCTGGAGCGGGAGGGCCACGATGTGATGTATCGTAGGGTCCCCTCCGATGGGATCGATGCCGCCGTGGAGACCTACGCCAGGCAGCACATCGAACGCTGGGAGGACAAGGGAGGCAGCTACTTCCAGGACCTGGATAACGTGAGGTTCATGAAGGTGTGCTCAACCCTTTCCCACCACGCGGGAAGGGGTCACGTCTATGAGATGTTGATCGACGGAGAGGTGGCCGCGCAGGACTTCTACATGGTCGATGGAACAATAGCCTATGGGGACAAGACCGGGATGAACAATCGTTTCATGCGTTATTCGCCAGGCTGGCTTGTCCAGACCCATGCGTTGGACGACCTGCGGGACCGGGGGATGGAGAGTTGCGTAATGGGTGTTGGCGGGGAGAAATACAAGTCCGAGATGAAAGGCGAGGAATCGCCACTCATCGGAATACGGGCGACCCGCGGCGGGGCCGCGTTCTTCAGCCGCCTGAGGAACACCCCGATAGGCAAGCATCTCGACCGGCGCCTAGGAGTGTCCAACTGATCGGTGGAGGTCTTCGAGCGATCGTGCTCCCCGCCTTTCGGGGTACCGACACTCCCCGTTCGATCACTGCGCCGGCTCCTGGGCCTGGCTTCAATCCCTATCCGTCGATCTTGAACAGCAGGTTGGAGAGGGTGTCCCTGGAGGTGAGCTTCTTGATCGCCGGCATCAGATCGTCCTTCGCGAAGTACGAGAATCCCTCGGCCTCGAAGTAGGGGGTGATCGCCCTCCGTAGATCGCCCTTACGCCGGGGCCGGCTGATAATTGAGAGCACATCGGACATCGGGTTGATCCAGTACACCCCGTCGCGCTGCTGAGGGGCCTCGGGCATCTTTTGACCGGTCAGGTCAAGGTATTGGATCAGTGGAAAATTGATCCCCGCACAGGTGGCCTGGATGGTCTGGAACCAGAACCGCGAGTTGATGTCGAGCATCTTGTACCTGCCGTCCCGCTCGTCGAGCTTGAACTCCACGTCAGCGATGCCCCGGTGTCCCATCCCATTGAGCAGCTTGGAGGCAAGTTCCTCCGCCTCCGGGTTGTGAACGCTCATGAGCAACGTCCCCATACCGAAGTCAACAGGATACTGCCGGATCTTCTGGGCCGTGAAGACGCCCCTCATGGTCCCCAGGTGATCGATATATATGCTGACCTCGAAGTGGTTGGTGTTCGGCCCGACGACGATCTCCTGCACCATTGCCTCCAGGTCGAGGGGGAAGATCTTACCAAAGATGGACGAAAGCTCTTCGGGCCCGTCAGCGCGGAAGCCCTTGTTGGGAAAATGCATTCGCCACAGATGGCCGCTGTAGGGCTTTATGAACACTGGGTATTGCAGGTCATCCCTCAGTTCTTCGATGTCCGCAGGGTGTTTAGGGTAGAAGGTCTTGGCGAGGGGGATCCCCAGCCGCTCGGCCTCATCCTGCTGGAACCTCTTGTTGGTAAGTCCCCGGGATACCTCCTCGCTCGGGAGGATGATCTCGTACCTCTCTCCAAGCTCCCGGCGGTGCTGGGACGCGAACTGGACCCAGAAATCGGACGAGGGGAACAGGATGCCTTTAGGTCCTTCGCCTGCGGCCTTTAATAGCGCGTTCAGGGCCTTCTCAGGCTCGTTCTTGGGGCTGGGGACCCTGATCCCTTTCCCGAACCGGGTGGAGAGTCCAGGGGACGGAACATGGTCGATCACTTTCAGCGGGATGCCCTCTCGGCCCAGACTCCTGATGACTCCCAGGCCACTGACATCCCCATCGAGAACATAAGCGATCGAGTCTTTACGGTAGTCATTGGCGATCGTTAGAGCACCCTCACAACATCTGTTGTATCGGCAATTATCATATCAGGCCGTACTAATAAATATCTCACCCGCTCCGTTCCCGCAGAAGTCGAGCGATGTCCTCCGGGGACAGTCTTGACTCCACGTTCTTCCACTTCTTCTGGTCCGGCATCTTGTCCAGTGTTTTAACGGTAATATCCGCTTCCTGACCAAGGAGGGCCCTGAAGGCCTTCTTGATGCTTTGCTCGTCGCTTTCGGCCAAACCGGCCGAGCGGAAGGCCTCGACGGTGTAGCTGGCGATCCCGTCCTGCACCAGCTTCATGTATTCGGGGGCCCCTGCCAGTGCTGGGATCACCTCCTTTTCGTAGAAGTTGTCGATCCCCACCCCGGAGAGGGCGTTCCCATCCGCGGTGACGATGACGTCATTGACCCGCCCCTCGATCGAGCCCAGGACCAGGTGCTTCCGGCCGCAGGGGCAGTCCTCCTCGCCGATGGCCACGTGGTCCCCGATCTCGTAATTTATGAACGGCATAGACATGTTCCACAGCCCGGTGCCGATCAGACGCTCCATCCCCCAGGCATCCTCCTGGATCCGCACGATCCCTGTTTCCATGGTCTGATGGTAGGTACCTTCAGAACACTCCCCCGCGGAGATCACATACTCGGATTGGCTGTACCAGTCCCGGACCGGGCAGCCAAGGACCCGCTCGATGGTTTCGCGCATGTGCCTGGGGAGCTGTTCCGAGCTGGTGTGCACAAATCTGGGCACGAACCCAAGCCTCAGCCCGGAGGCCTCCATCTTCGTGCTCAGTATGAAAAGAGAGTGCGGGTATCCTCGCATGGCCTCGGGGTGGAACCGATCTAGCTCGTCCACCATCTTTCGGACGTTGTCCTGATCCAAAACATAGGTGTTGAATGTGAGTTCCTTCACTCGGCCGTCCCACCTCCAGAGCGGGCCGCCGGACCTCTCGGAGACGAAGTCTCCCCTGAAGGAGGCGATGCGGCCATCGAGTCCGGATATCCCGCTGCCGAGATAGTGGCGCCACACTGCGGCATGCTCGACCTCCCGGGTCTGCTGGTCGACGAGGAATCGCAGTGGCCGCCCGGTGGACCCGGTGGTGTTGGCCTCTCCCGGATGGAACTCCGGGGAGTTCACCGCTCTCAGCCGGTCGTGCTCGCTCCTGATGATGTCCTTGGTGAGCACCGGAAGCTCTTTCAGCGACCGGAGATCGGCCGTCGCCGAGTCCAGCTTCGCTGCCCTGAAGAGATCGTGGTAATAGGGCACCGAGCGCTCGGCGTGGGCCAAGAGGGCTCGCAGGCGCTTCACCTGGTAACGCTCCAGCTCCTCCCGGGTCCAGTATTCCGATGCCCGCAGATCCTTCAGCTGCTCCTGGAAACCGTTCCCCAATAGCATTCGGCGCGGCACCGGCCTCATCAGGGAGCCGACCGTCCGCCTCATCTTCGGGGGCATGCGCTCATAGATCTTCAGCCCGGAGCTGTAGGGGATGAGGCTCATTCTCCCGCCCTCCGGTAACGGTAGGACGAGCCGTTGGTCTGACCGTCGATGAGAACGGTCAACCTAGCCTCCTCCCTCCCCCGGCGGATGCCCCGGACTCGTCCACCTTCTTGCGTACCTTTTGAATGTAGTATCTCAGGATATCCAGCTCCTGGCGGTCGAACCCCTTCATTATGTACAGGACCAAGAAGTAGGCGAGGATGGCCACGACGATGGTCGCCACGATGCTCAGCAGGCCGACCGGGTCGAGGAGCAATATGATGACCGCCATCAGCAGGGATGCCGCGACGCTCTTTATCGCCGAAGGCAGATCTATAGTGAACTTCATGAACTGTCTGGAGATCACAACCCCGATCGCCAGCATCAGGGCGTAGGAGATGGTGGTAGCGAGGGCGGCGCCCACGATGCCCATGAACGGGGTCAGGGTGATGACCAGGATGACATCGGCGGCCGCCGGCACCCCGAAGGTTATGAGGTTGAGGTGGGTCTTCCTTACCAGATGCGGTACGTTCTCCACGAACCTGAACATCCCGGAGAACAGGCCGGCGACCGCCACCAGGGGTATGACCAAGGCCCCCGGCGCGAACTCCGGAGTGGTCATGGCGACGAGGATCGGGGCGGAGAGGGCCGAGATCCCTACCACCGCGGGCATGGTGATGATCATATAGTAGCGGAAGGACCGCCGCGTGTACTCCTTGACCATGTCCACCCGCCCCTCGTCGTAGAACCTCGCCAGCGTTGGATACAGGATCATCTGGATGGGGGCGACGAACAGGAAGATCACCGCGCCGATGCCGTACGCCGCCGAGTAAATTCCGGCCAAGCTCAGACCCAGTATGACGGCGATGAGGTACCGGTCGCTGGAAGTGATCACCCACTGGATGATGTTATTGGGCGCCAGGGGAAAGCCGAACTTCATGTTGCGGCCGACGACGGCCCTATCCGGCCGGGAAACCCCGACCTGCCTGACGACGATGATGAAGCCGATGATGAACGAAACAAAGGACGCTATTAGGGCCCCCACCACCGCGCCCAGGATGCCCATGCCCCCGATGACGAACAGCAGTATAAGGGCGGCCTCGCCGAAGGCGTGGAAGATATTGATCGCCGCGTAGGTCTTGATCTGACCGGTCCCCCGGAAGTACGCGCTGGTGATCCCGGTGAACGCGGTGAAGGGGACGATCATCGCCGCCGCCACTAGCAGCAAGGAATGCTCTTTGTCGGAGAAGATCAACTCCGCCAAGGGCACTGAGAAAGCCAGCATCGCCACCGCCAGTACCACTCCGGCCAGCGACACGATATACAACACGGTGAAGTACTCAACACTTAGGCGTTTCTTGTCATCGCCGGCCTTTAGGAACCTCAGCAAGGTCGTGTTCTGGCCCAGGATGGCCACCGAGGACAGCAGGGAGATGGTGACAAGGACCTGTATCCATAGTCCGTAGTCGTTCGATCCTAGGGTCTTGGTGATGATGGGCAGGAGGAGGAAATTGCCCAGGTTCACCATCACCTGAGTGAACCCAATGATGATCGCATCCTTCGCCAGGTCCTTGTACGCCATCTCTATCCTCCGTTGATTTATCGTCTGACCAATATGGTATTGGCTTTTATACTATGGCCCTTGAAAGCGCCCCGTCAGATTTGCCGTCGATGAGGGGCCGCGACATCTAGATTCAATTACCACGGTCGTTATATAATGCCGTTGAGCCCCAACGCGGTTTCCGTCCTACGCCGGAGACGGTGACATTTCTCCTTGCACAGGATTGAACAAATCCAATTATATTGCCCAGCTACATCACCTCCTGACCTTGATGCATCATTATCCTTAATGATAGCATTAAGTCCGGTGCGGTGAAGGATGAGACCAAAGCTCAGGATCGGACTGTTGCTCGAGGGTGCCAGCTCGCCCTATTGGGCCTCCCGCATGATCGAACGGATCATCCGCTCGGACCATTCTGAGATCGTCCTCCTGGTGATCGACGGGGGGATGGAGAAGGACCTCGATCCCGTGCACGCCACCGAGTCGTTCCTCTACGACACCTACATCTGGCTGGACCGAAGGAGGAACCATGGCTCGCCCGACCCCCTCGTAATCGAGGACCTCCCCGCCGGGCTGGAGAAGGTCGGACGGGTCTATCTCAAGCGTACCAGGGATCCGGGCAGGACCCTGTCCCCGGAGGCCGTCAAGCGCATCGAGGACATGGACCTGGACGTGCTCATCGACATCGGAAAGGTGACCCCCCTGGGAGAGATCTCCCGCTGCTGCCGGTACGGAGTATGGTCGTTCTCCCCTGGAGATGGGGAGGAGTACGATGGACGTCCGCCGGGGTTCTGGGAGATCTATGACGGCGTTCCGGTCACCGGCTCCCACGTTCGCAGGATCGCCGGTGGCGCGACCTCGATGATCTACCGCTCGCACTCCCACACCGTGCGCTTCTCCGAGGTAAGGAACCGCCGGCAGCTGTATCTCAAGGGCATATCCTTCATTCCCCGCCTGCTCGAGGCCCTGTACCTCCGGGGCGAGGAGGCCATCATCCCGGTGGAGGGCGGCGGGCTCGCTGCCTGGGGTCCCACCCCCCGCCCCGGCCCGGGGAACCTGGACATGCTGGCGTTCTTCTTCAAGCGCCTCCCTTGGAACGCCGCTTACCTGACCAAGAGGACGCTGTTCGAGGAGAGATGGGCGCTGCGCTACGAGCTGGGAAAGAGGATCCCCACGACGTACGATAACACCACCCTGCTGGTGCCTCCGCCCCGCACCTGGTGGGGCGATCCCCAGGCCGCCCAGCACGACAATGACTTCTACATCTTCGTGGAGGAGCTGGAACTTCCGCGCAGCAGGAACCACGGCCACATCTCGGTCATCAAGGTGAATGCCGATGGGACCCATGAACCTCCGGTGAGGGTGCTGGAAAGGACGTATCACCTTTCGTACCCCTTCGTCTTCGAGTGGAAGGGCGTCCACTACATGGTGCCGGAATCCTCCGCCGCCCGCACCATCGAGCTGTTCGAGGCCGTGGACTTCCCCTACCACTGGCGGCCGGTCAAGAACCTTATGAGCGATGTGTTCGCGGTGGACACCACCATCGTCCGGCGGAACGGCCGGTGGTGGCTGTTCTGCAACATGAAGGAGAGCGAGGGGGCGCCCATCAACGACGAGCTGTTCCTCTTCCATTCCGACGACCTTCTTGGGGACCACTGGGAGCCGCATCCCCTCAACCCCATCGTGACCGACGCCCGCAACGCCCGGCCCGCGGGGAGGATCTTCGAGCAGGACGGCATACTCTACCGCCCGTCGCAGGACTGTTCCAAATGCTACGGCCATGCGGTCAACATCAACCGCATCGTGGAGATGGACGAGTCGCGGTACAAGGAGGTCCAGACCGCTTACTTGGAGCCGGGGATGTTCCCCGGCGCCAGCAGGGTCCACACTTTCAGTCACGTTCACGGCCTGACGGTCGTGGATACCTACATCTCGAGGCCGAAGTTCATTCCTGAGCGTTCCGGTCAGCGGGACAGCAGCTGATCGTACACCCTCGATAACCGTGCGGCGATGTTCGTCCACGAGTATCGCTGGGCGTGACCGGATATCGCTCCCGCGTCCCACTCCCGACCGAGGACGGCGGCGAGAGCATCGGCCAGCCCCTGGGGGTCGCCGGGGTCACACAGCACGCCCAGATCATCGGAGACGATCACGTCGGGGATGCCCCCGACCCTCGTGCCCACGAACGGCCTCCCGCTCCCCAGGGCCTCGAACATCACCGTGGGGTTCCCCTCCCCCAGGCTCGGGAGCACGAAGGCGTCCGAAGCGCCGATCCACTTAGCGATCTCCTCCGGCGGACGGGCCTCATGGACGAAGATGACCCTGCCGTCCAGCCCCCGCTCGCTGACCTGTTTGGCAAGCTCGTCGCGCAGCGAACCGTCCCCGATGATGTACAGACGGACATCGTCCCTGTTCATCAGCGCCAAGGCGTCGATGAGATGGACGTGCCCCTTGATGCTCTCCAGATATCCTACGGTCACCAGCATACGACCCTCGACCGGCAGGCCCAGCTTCGCCCGGGCCGCGACCCGCTCCATGGGCCGGAAGGTACCGGAATCGAAGCCGTTGGGCAGCGGTACGATCTCCGGACCCGGCCCCACGATGTCCCTGATGATCTCGATCCATGATGGGGAGGTGACGATCACCACGTCCGCCGCGCGGAGGGTCCCCCGGACCAGCCACCTTACCGGGCGGGGGGCATGGTCGTAGAACTCCCGGAACATGCCACCATGAACGTGGGCGAGCTGGCGGGCCCCGGAGAAGCGCCTCGTCCATAGCAGGTAGGGCACGTTGCGCAGGAAGCTGTAGTACGAGGAGGTATGGACGTGAACGATGTCGGCCTGGAACCTCCTGGACGTGGATACGAATCTCAGCACACAGCGGAGGTCGAAGGCCACCTGTTTGGCCGCCGACGGCGAGTCCCCGTGCTGCCCGGTGCGGAAGATCTCCACGTCGTACCCTGAGGCCGGAAGCTCCCTCCTCATGCTCTCCAAGAAGGTGGCCACCCCCCCGCGGGGAGGGGGGAGAGGACCGATCATAAGGACCCTGCCCTTCTCGCCGTCCCTAGTTGCGCCGGGCAGTGGATCACTCTCGTGCGAACAGGTTCATCTCGTTATTAGTGTAGATATGGCCGGCGGTGCCGGAGTATGCTAGGGCGGTGAAGTCCTCGGCGGTGAACTTGCCGACCGCGGACCAGGTCTGAGTATAGGCCACATATTCGTAGTCGGAGATGACGAGGTAGGCAGTGCCCATGGTATTATTGGTGGTCAGGAAGGAATTGAAGTGCGCGGTGGTAGGCCTCTCATTATAATTGATATCGGGGTTCTCGCGCTTGTACACCGCCCCGTACATCAGGTCGGTATACCTCCAGGGCTTGGTCTGGATGGTAAAGATGCTCATATCATCCGCCCTCTCGTGCACCAGGAAGTCGGTCCCCGCGATCTCCGCCCGGGTGACCGAGCCGTTGGGGAACAGCGAGTTGGGGTCCTGATAGACGGTGTAGACCGTGGACACCAGGCAGAACACGATGAGGGCTGCTATGACGCGGGCCTTCAGCTTCTTACCCTGGTACCGGGCGAAGTACAACATGTATCCGACCAATGGTATGGTCAAGATCATGACGTAGTTGAGGTTGATCAGCCGGAAGGGGTTGTGGGCGTAGGTGAAGAAGACGATGGCGATGAGGGCCGCCCCCCCGATGATGAACATCGCGTAGATGGTGGTCATGGGGTGGACCCGCCATCTCCTCAGTATGTAGAACCCCCCGAAGAATGCCAGGAGGGCGAAGATCAGGTCGTCGATAATGCACACCAGGACCGACTGCACCGTGGACAGAATGCCCATCTGGGACATCTGCCCGGCGGCGTTCCCGAAGGTGCTCACCCCCTCGGTCAGTCCCAGTAGCTGCTCTATGATCATTCTAAGGTCAGACACTAGGAGGGCGTGGTAGACGATCCAGCCGAACAGCAGGACGAAGCCGAACAGGACGATGTATACGGATATGGTCCGCGGCACCTTCCCGGTCATCCGCTCGCTCACCGCCATCACTCCAAGGAAGAGCAGCACGGCCATCGCCACCATGGGGTGGCCGACGATGAAGAACACGATCATCAAGGCCGCCAGGAGCTTGAACCGGGGACTGCCGGTCCCGCCCCTCCACAGGATGTAGAAGAACAGCGGGAGCATCAGGACGCATAGGGTCTGGTTGAAGAGCGTGGGGATGAACCAGGCGAAGAAGATGGGCATCGATGCCAGCATCATGGAGGTGATGAACCGGGGCTGCGGGGAGATGGCCTTGGACCAGCACAGGATGCCGATGGTATATGCCGAGAAGAATATGGCCGGAAAGATCTGGGACATCATGATCATTCCCTGGCCGGTGATATTCCCGGTCTCCGCCATGAGGATGGAGGCGATGGGGTAGAAATTGGAGCCATGGAAGTGGCCGCCGAGGACGATGTCCTTAGCGTAACCGACGTATGACATCGAATCCGTCCTCTCGATGTAGATGAACCCCTTGTAGAGGTACAGGGTCAGCAGGACGAAGTTCGACAGCAGTATCTCGAACAGGCCCAAGCCCCATAGCCGCGTACCGGTCCCGTAGTACTTGTAGAACAGCAGGATGCCGGTAAGCTGGCAGAAGATGATCGCGATCCAGAACAGGAGAGGGGTGCTCTGGTACACCGACAGCTCGTAACCGGTCATGGGGTGGTCATAGACGGTGATGACGGCCGCGGTCAGGAGCAGGAAGGAGAACGCTGCAAGCACCAAGTGGTACCTCTGAACGGTACCTTCCTCCCGACCGGCCTCAACATCCCCCGCCACGAAATCGCTCCTGGCCGCCCATAATTGCACTAGGTTCCATTTATAATCCATGCATCAATATTTTATCTTCGAGAGTCGGCAGCGGCCTCCGGCGAACGCCACAGGCGGTGGTGAGGTCCCCTCAGATTACATCCGCCAGTTTTCGCTCGTACGCTTTGAAGTAGAGCAATCCGAAGAAGAACACCGCCACGGTGATGAGGACCGCTATGGCCAGCAGGGCGGCATCGAGATCGGAGCCGAAGATGAAGGCGCGCTGGGCGGACATGATGCCGGCGAAGGGGTTGAGGGGCAGCAGCCACCGGAGGCTCTCGTTCTGCACCCAGGACGAGGGGTACAGCACCGGGGAGGCGAACATCAGGATGGTGATGAAGAACGGCACGATGTACTGCACATCGCGGTACTTGGCGGCCAGGGCCGACATCCAGAAGGACAGGCCGGTGGACAGGAGGAAGGTCAGGACCAGGGGGATGATCACCAGCGGTATGTACACCGACAGCGACTCGCCGCTGAGCAGGACGATGACGATGAACAGCCCCCACGCCACGACATAGTCCAGCAGCCCGGCGATGACCAGGCTGAGGGGCAGCAGGATGCGTGGGAAGTACACCTTGGTGACCATGGGGGCATTGCTGACCAGGCTCATCGATGCCCCGTTCAGGGTGGTGGCGAAGAAGGTCCACAGCATCAGGCCGGCGTAGAGGAAGGGGATGGGGGCCACGCCTCCGGTGCTCAGCCCGGCCACGTTGTAGAAGATGACCGCGAAAACGATCGTAGTGAGCAGCGGCTGGAGAACCGCCCAACCGATCCCTATGGCGGTCTGCTTGTACTTGGTCTTGACCTGCTTGAGGGTGAGGAAGTACAGCAGCTCCCGGTACTCCCATATCTCTCCAAGACCCAGCTCCCACCGGGACGCCTTGGGGCGTATGTACTTCTCCTTGGTGTTCGCCATC
>JAEILR010000012.1 GCA_016109435.1 Methanomassiliicoccus sp. | reverse complement strand
GGAATCTCCCCTCCGAGAGAAGGGCGAAACGCCCCTCCCCGGGGGGAGAGCAGAAAGACAAAACCCGTCTGCAAGACGAGACTGTCCAGTAACCCTGGTGGGCCCGAAGAGATTTGGACCCTGGACGATCGTTCATTCCAAATGGGAGCGGGCGCATGCTATTAGGGTTCCGGGGAGCCGGTGATAAAGGATAAATAGCCCCATGGGACTGGACAGAACGATGTTCAGAGGAGGTTCGGGGACCTTTGACGATCACATGCAAACGCTGACCACGGCAGGTGTCCTGGAAGTGCCGGCAGGCTCCCCGTGCGTCATCTGCAAGGGCTCCCGCAACATGTGCGGCAAGCAGCGCTGCCCCCTGATGATCAAGTTCTACTCCCGCTCAAGGACCAAGACCCTCATCGACACCCTGGACCTCGCCGGGATGTCGCCCCCGGGAGTGTTCGTCGGCAGATACGGCTATCCCAAGGTCGACGTCGGGCCGCTGGTGCCCCCGGTCATGGGCGACACCTCGCTCATGGACACTCCGGAGCGGTGGGTGGGTAAATCGATCGACGAGATCGTGGACTTCCGCTTCACCCTGGTGCGGGGGAAGCACCGCATCGACGCCACCGACTTCCGCAAGTACGGCCGCATCGTGGACCATACCCGCGACCTCGCCCTGTCCATCAACCCCCTGGAGGTGGAGGCCAGGTTCCAGAAGAAGCCCACCGGCAGACTGGTGCTCGACGATGAGGTCCAGCCGTTCGGTCCGTCGGCCCGCCTCAGGGACCTCTCCATAGGAAACCCGCGATACGAGCAGCACGTGGAGAAGGCGTTCTACGACACCGACCTCAAGGCGGTCGAGGCGGTCAAGACGCTGTACCGCGACGGGGTGCTCATATCCAAGATCCAGAAGGCCTTCTCGGTCGGCGCGTTCGGCGTCGACAAGAACCGGAAGTTCGTTCCTACCCGGTGGTCCATCACCGCGGTGGACGATATCCTGGGCAAGGACCTGCTGAGGACGACCAAGCGCAACCCCACCATCGAGGACTGGCGGGTTTACGATTGGGAGATGCTGGACAACCGCTGGAGCATCCTGCTGATGCCCACCACCTGGAGGTACGAGCTGATCGAGGCGTGGTATCCCAACACCACCTGGAACCCCATGGGGAGGGACATCGAGATCATCAGCTCGCACGAGTTCTACGAGGGACGGAAGGAGTACGCCGAGATCGGCGGATGCTACTACGCCGCCCGGCTGGCGGTGAACGAGCTGCTGACCGCGGAGCGGCGTCAGGCCGGCGCGGTCATCTTCCGGGAGGCCCACCCCGGCTACGTCATGCCGGTGGGAGTATGGAACGTCAGGGAGAACGTCCGGGCCGCGCTCAAGACCCGGCCCCATAGTTTCGAGAGCCTGCCCCAGGCCCTGCAGCATGTGGTGTCCAGGATGGACATTCCCCTGGAGCGGTGGATCCGCTCGTCGGGGGTCCTCACGGACATGATGACCCAGCGGAGGATCGACGACTATGTCTGACCTGGACGCGTTCCTGGAGGACGACGCCTGCTCCCGCGGGGTCGTCCGCAAGGAATGCTCCACCGCCCTGTCCCCTTCCCGGCTTCCAGGCCTCGATCTCGCCCTCAACCCCTATACCCGGTGCGGCCACGACTGCACCTACTGTTACGCGCCGTACATCATGCGGGTATCCCCCTCGGAGTGGGGCGGAAAGGTTCAGGCCAAGGTCAACATCCCCAAGGTGCTGGCCAAGGAGCTTCCGAGGAAGAAAGGAGTCATAGGGCTGGGGACGGTCACCGATCCATACCAGCCGGTGGAGAGGGAGCTCCGACTAACGAGGCGTTGCCTTGAGGAGATGGTCAAGGTGCCCACCAAGGTCTCCGTGCTCACCAAGTCGGACCTGGTGGTCAGGGACATCGACCTGCTGTTGAGGATCGAGGACGCCGAGGTGGGCATCACCGTCAACACCACTTCCGACCGGGCGGCCGCGGTGTTCGAAGCCTGCGCCCCTCCGCCCTCCCGCCGGCTAGCCGCCCTCTCGGCGCTGGTCGCGTCGGGCGTCCGGACCTACGTGTTCCTAGGTCCTATCATACCGTCGATCACCGATGAGGACGTCGGAACGCTGGTCAATGCTATCGCCACCACCGGGGTCCGGAGGATCATGGTCGACCGCCTCAATCTCCGCCCGGGAATGAGGGCGCGCATGGAGGCCGTCCTCGAGCAGAGGGCGCCAGACCTCCTTCTGGCGTTCCGTTACGATGTTGGATCCCCGGACTTCTACGGGAACGCCATCTCGGCGGTCCGGGCCCGCTGCCGGGAGCAGGGCATCACCTGCCAGGACGCGTTCTGACTATCGCGTCTCCCGGGGGCGGATTAACGTCCATACCGGCCGGCATGAACGGTCCTCGAACCATCCACATTGCCGCCGGGAAGGGCGCAAAACAGTAAGTCTTATATAGAAGCGATAAAATATCGCCCCCCACGAAAGGAGGATAATTTATGGCATATTCTCTAGGACAAAGCCAGCCTATCATAGTGCTAAGGGAAGGAACCGAACGCACCAAGAACAAGGAAGCTCAGAGCAACAACATCGCTGCGGCCCGCGCCATCGCGGACGCGGTACGGACCACCTTGGGACCGAAGGGCATGGACAAGATGCTCGTCGACTCCCTCGGTGATGTCGTCATCACCAACGACGGTGTGACCATCCTCAAGGAGATCGATGTCCAGCACCCCGCGGCCAAGATGGTCGTGGAGGTCGCTAAGACCCAGGACTCCGAGTGCGGTGACGGGACCACCACTTCCGTGGTCATCGCCGGCGAGCTGCTGAAGCAGGCCGAGCGGCTCATCGACCACAACGTTCACCCCACCATCATCGCCAACGGCTACAAGCTCGCCGCTGCCGAGGCCGTCAGGATCCTTGAGAAGATCGCTGTGAGCGCCAAGGGCGATGACATCTTGAAGAAGGTCGCCACCACCGCCATGACCGGAAAGTCCGTGGGCGGGCAGAACGAGTTCCTCTCCGACCTCGCGGTGAAGGCCGTCAAGTCCGTGGCCGAGAAGACCGAGGGCAAGTGCAAGGTCGACATCGACAACATCAAGGTCGAGAAGAAGACCGGTCTGACCGTTGCCGACACCGAGCTCATCAACGGACTGGTGGTCGACAAGGAGAAGGTGCACCCCCGGATGCCCAAGGTCGTGAAGAACGCCAAGATCGCCATCCTCTCCTCAGCCCTCGAGATCAAGAAGACCGAGGTCGAGGCCAAGATCCAGATCAGGGACCCTGCCGCAATGCAGCGCTTCCTCGATGAGGAGGAGACCCAGCTGAAGGGAATGGTAGACAAGATCAAGGCCGTCGGCGCCAACGTCGTGTTCTGCCAGAAGGGTATGGACGACCTCGTCCAGCACTACCTCGCCAAGGCCAACATCTACGCCTGCAGGAGGCTCAAGGAATCGGACATGGAGAAGCTGTCCAAGGCCACCGGCGGCAATGTCGTGGGGAACCTTGACTCCATCACCAAGGCCGACCTGGGCTGCGCTGAGATGGTCGAGGCCAAGAAGATCGGTGAGGAGGAGATGACCTTCGTCACCGGCTGCAAGAACCCCAAGGCCATCAGCATAATCATCCGCGGTGGGACCGAGCACGTCATCGACGAGGTCGAGCGCGCTCTGCACGACGCCCTCAGGGTCGTCGGTGTCGCCATCGAGGACGGAAAGGTCGTTGCCGGCGGCGGTGCTCCGGAGATCGAGCTCGCCCTGAGGCTCGCCGACTACGCCTCCACCATCGGCGGACGCGAGCAGCTGGCCATCGAGGCCTTCGCCGAGGCCATGGAGATCGTGCCCTGGGCCCTCGCTGAGAACGCCGGACTGGACCCCATAGATCTGGTCATCAAGCTGAAGACCGTTCACGAGGGAAAGAAGAACTCTGCTTACATGGGTATCAATCTGGAGACCGGCGAGCCGGCCAACATGATGGAACTCAATGTGATCGAGCCCCTCAGGGTCAAGAAGCAGGCCATCGAGTCCGCTACCGAGGTCGCCGCGATGATCCTCAGGATCGACGACGTCATCGCCTCCAAGAAGATGCCCGCCGGCGCGGGCGGTCCCCCTGGCGGCATGCCCCCCGGAATGGGCGGCATGGGCGGAATGCCCGGCATGATGTAAGGTCGCCGACCGACCTCCTTTCCAAACCCTTTCCCATCAACCTCTTTCTGTTCTTTCTATCACCGGTTCGTCTGGGTCATCATTTTCACATAACGATTTCGGGCTCGTTACCTACTAATATTCAACCTCCTTCTATACGAGCAGAATTTATAAGGAAGGGATACTAATGAACAAGATCACATCCGCGGTCGCGGTGTTGGTCGCCGGGTTGTTCCTGGCCGGTATTTTTGCAGTTCCGGCGAACGCTGCGGCGGATAGCTCCTCGACCTGGAACGTCGGTGACAAATGGGCCATGGGCAAGGAAGTTGACCTCGGCACCAACATCACCGCCAACCTGACCGAGCTCAATCAGATGCTGAAGGCCTCGACCAACATGACCATCGACGAGCTGAACGTCGACTCCAAGGTCGGCGCGTACGTCCTGTTCGAGGTGACCGGGGAAACGACCACCACTTACACCGTCGCCGCCAAGATGGCCGTCAAGTTCGCCACCGCGGCAAGCATCGAAGTGACCGGGGAACTGCCGGTGGCTGGGACCTACAGCACCTACCAGAACCCGTTCTCGTCGGCGTCCATGGTGGAGAAGGAGAGGAAGACCGTCAGCCTGGACATCGACCAGAAGCTGGGGATCGTGGTCGCCTCCACCGCCATCATCGAGAAGTCCACCATGTCCATAACCAACATGACCTGGAGCCTCTCGGGCGCCCTCAGCGTTGAGGTGGACGGAAAAAACATACCGGACATCAACACCACCGGCACGAGCCAGGTCATCTCCTACAAGAACTATGATTTAGGCTTCAGCCTGGTCGCCGGCGTGGACCTGTTCATGGACTTCTCGCCTGCCCTCGACCTCTACCAGCTGCCCGTGGAACAGGGGCAGACCTGGTACACCAATGAGACCCAGGTGACCGCCAGCGGCAGCGTGAACGGGTACCTTGACGCTCACGGCCTGACCGCTGAGCAGAAGAAGGACATCTTCACCGAGGACCTCAAGAACGCCACCGGGGCCACCGACTTCCCGATTCGTTTCGAGAAGCTGAACAGCACCGACAGTGAGATCACCAACGGTCAGTTCGGGCCCTACACCGGGGACGTGCCCTCCATCAAGATGCGGTGCCTCGACGGGAACATGACCCGCACCGTGGACGGCGAGGTGCGTGAGTACCTGATAATCCAGGTCAACGACGGTCCGAACATGCTATATTCCTCCGGCCTCAACTTCATGGCCGGCATGTACGCGGATATGGACATGGAGGACATGCCGGTGGAGCTGCCCGCGGAGGCTGGCTTCCTGAGCGGTCTGATGGGCGAGAAGTTCCAGATGGAGCCCATGTCGGTGGAGGCGGCGAGCAAGAACATCGAATCCATCGAGTCCTACACCAACAAGATGACCGGCGCCGCCGGGGGCTCGAGCATCGCCGACTTCTTTTTCAAGGCTCCGTTCCTGGGGATATTCTTCGTGGCGATCGCTGCGCTATCGGTGATCATCATCGTGTTCGTGGCCAGGAAGCCCAGGACGCTCTGAAGGACAGCGACCAACAGAGGCGAAAGCCTCTCCCTTACCTCTTTTTATTTCATGAGATGAAGAGTAATTTGACGGCGCTGAACTCGTTCATGCTCCGCCCTCCAGATCCCCTTGGCCTGCTGACCCACTACAAGGTCACGCCCGTACCGCCTCAACCCGCGGCTGCGCTGAAGTGATCGAAAAAGATGGAGTGTGACCCTAAACGGTAATAGTTCGGTGCCGGAAGGGGTAATAATAAAAATAAAGGAAGTTTAGTGTATAGCTTAACTATACAAGCTTCTCGATTTTCCCCTTCTTGCCCTTGGAGATGTCCATACCGTAGTCCGACTGCTTCACATAGCAGTCGGTAAGGGTCAGCTGGGTCCCGACCTTGACCTCAAGGTTATCCGGAAGATCGACATCTTCGTCCCAAAGGGTGAGGCGGCAATTCCCGGAATCGTCCTCGATCTCCAGGTTCCTTACCTTGCCCTCGCCCCCCGTCCTCTTGTTGAAATTCCGGACATCGTTTATCTTGGTGACGCTCACGACCGCCGAGACCTCTTCCCTGTCCCGCAGATCAGCTATCTTCTTGGTGGCCATTTTTATTCCTCCTTCTTCCAGAACCAGGCGGCGGATCGTGGCGTCGTCCACAAGGCCCCCGAACTCCTCCCGGAGCCTTGCCATCTTGGATTCCGGACTTTCGCTCATTAATCGAACCGATGAATCCTAACAGATTAAATCGTTGCGAATGCATGGAGCTAATATTGGATAGTTAGTAAAGATACATGATAAAATATTTTACGTCCTCTTCAAACCACAAAATTCAGTGCACGGGCCAACGGCAAAACTTAATCCCAGATAGCCGATTAAAGGCCGGGATGCACCCAGGGTTTGTGCCCGTGGGCTGCTGGGAGCGATCGGTTGCGCGCAGCGATCTATGCTAGGGTATCCACCGACGATCAGGCCAAGGAAGGTTACAGCATACCTGCCCAGCTCAAGCGCCTCAATGCCTACTGCAAAGCCAAGGGCTGGGAGATCTGCTCGGAATACGTCGATGACGGCTATTCCGGAAGGGACATCAACCGGCCCCACTACCGCCGCATGATGGACGATAAGGACCGATGGGACGTTGTCCTGGTCCTGAAGATGGACCGTATCCACCGTAACTCGAAGAACTTCACCCAGATGATGGACGACCTGAACAAATGGAAGAAGCAGTTCAATTCCATGCAGGAGAAGTTCGACACCACCTCGGCGATGGGGCGCTTCGTGATGGATATCATCCAGCGCATCGCCCAACTGGAGTCGGAGCAGATCGGGGAGAGGGTCAAGATCGGCATGGTCCAGAAGGCCAAGAAGGCCTCGGGCCACCTCGGAAGCTCCCATCCTTATGGTTACCATATCGAAAACGGTATGCTCAAGGCGGTCGACCGGGAGGCGGGGGTGGTGCCCTTCATCTACCACTCCTACATCAACGGCTCGTCCCTTGGGGAGATAGCCTTCGCCTTGAACGAGAGGGGCGTCCCGGCGAAGAAGGGAGGGCCATGGAAGAAGCAGGCGGTCAGCAACATCCTGCGCAATCCACTGTACTGCGGGTTCATCGTCTGGGACGGAAACCTGGTCCCCCTGGGCCACCAGCCCCTGGTATCCGCCGGCTCATTCAATCTGGTGCAGACCCTGATGGAGGAGCGGAGGAGGAACGGCATGGGCGCCCGGCATCGTCAGCTGGAGGTGGCCGCCGATGGTTAGAGCGGCCATCTACATCCGCGTATCCACAGAGGAGCAGGCTGATGAAGGCTACTCCCTGGAAGCGCAGCAGGAGCGGTTGGTGGCGTACTGCGAGGCCCAGGGATGGGACGTCGCGGGTATCTACGCGGACAGGGGCCACACCGGGAGGAACATCAAGGCCAGGGAGGAATACAAGCGGATGATGGCCGAGAAGGCCCTGTGGGACAACGTCCTGGTCCTGAAGATGGACCGTATCCACCGTAACTCGAAGAACTTCATGATCATGATGGAGGACCTGGAAAGGTGGGACAAGAAGTTCACCTCCATGCAGGAGGAGCTGGACACCTCGACCTCCATCGGCCGCTTCGTCGTGGACATGATCCAGCGCATCGCCCAGCTGGAATCGGAGCAGATAGGCGAGCGCACATACATGGGCATGGTCCAGAAGGCCGAGACCGGAGGTCTGCTGGGCTTCAACCCCCCGTATGGTTACGGCATCGCCGATAACGACCTGGAAGTGAGGGAGGAAGAAGCGGCCGTGGTCCGGGAGATGTTCTCCTTTTATCGTACTGGAGCGTCGATGAACGAGATCGCCCAGGTCCTCAACCAGCGGGGCGTCCCCACCCGCCGGGGGGGCCGGTGGACCCTTTACTCGGTGCGTCAGATCCTGCACAATCCCGCCTACGCCGGATATCGCCGGTGGGACGGAGTTCTGGTGAAAAGCAGCCATGCCTCGATCGTCGACCTCGGTACCTTCAACTCCGTGCAGGAGCTGGCGGCCGGCCGCACCAGGGACCCGCGGAAACGTGGAAAGCGGCTCCTCGCCGCGGATGATGACCAATCTATTTGATAGCCAACATCATATGGAGGGATATGCCGGAAAGATGGGCCCTCCCGGACCGGGATGCCGCTCTCAATTGGTGCGCGAAGAGGAACGAACAGGGGATGCGCTGCATCCTTGATGTCCTGGGCCGATATAACCGGGAGAGGGCTCAGGCCCTGGAGTCCTACAATGCCTACCTTGATCTTATGGGCCAGGTCAAGCGCCACCGACTGAACGCCGCCTTGTCAATAAAGCCCTCGACCCTGGGCGGGACGATGGGCCGTGATGTGACCCAGGAGCTGGTGCGGGGACTGTGTGAGAAGGGCGCCGCCCTGGGGGTCGCCATCGAGATGGACATGGAGGGACAGCGCATGGTCGACCTGACCCTGGAGCTGGCCGAGGATTGCGCTCGCTCGGGCATGAAGCCCACCGTCGCCCTCCAGGCGTACCTCCATCGCACCCCGCAGGACGTCGAGAGGATGCTGGATGCAGGCGTCAGGATCCGCTTGGTGAAGGGGGCGTACACTGGGGACGTCAGCGACTTCGATATGATATCGGAGATCTTCAGGGACCTGGTGGAGCAGATCCTGTCCAGGGACGTGCCGTTCTGCGTGGGCACCCATGATCCGGACCTGCTGGAATGGGTTCAGAACAGGGTGTGCGACCACGAGATCCTCGAGTTCAGCTTCCTCAAGGGGCTCGCGGACGGGACAAAGGGGACCCTGGTCTCTGAAGGATGGAAGGTTTCCGAGTACATCCCCTTCGGGCCGCACAAAGAAGGTTATGAGGCCCGCAGGAAGGCCTATCTACGGACATTGGACGAGCTCGGAAGGCTCCCTGCGCCCTGATACATCCGTGGAATACCTTTTTCTATAAGGCAAGTCGATTTTCCGTCTGGACTAAAGCGACTATTCAAACCACCTAGGGGACGCACCGTAGGAGGAGGTGTCTTGATTCCTGGTTGAAATATGTCATAAATATAGTCGATGAAATAAAGTCCAATATTACGGAATATTGTATTAACGGACTTTATTGATAATAATTGCTTTAATATATCAAACTCATACAGGAGACAGGATTCCTTGGAAACAAGGAACCGTCATGGAGGAGGAGAAACCATGGAACGGTCTCGGAACCACAGAACAGTATCCTGTTCTATGTTCCGATCCAATACGACCGTTTCACGCATTGAGTGGGAAAAATAGGAGGAAATACAAATGGCGGAAGAATCGAATGTACACGTGAAAGTGGCAATGGCCGATGTCTTGGGCCTTCTGGCGATCGCAATGTTCACCTTTGCGGTCGCGGGGTTCGCTCTGGACTTCCATGGCATTGACCTCGTGGTAGTAATTGGACCGTTCGTTGGGATAACTGTCCTTCTGGTAGCGGTCTTCGCATACCTGAACGAGAACCTGCTTGGAACTGCGATCTTTGGACCTCTGGCGATCTTCTTCTTCACCATCGTCGCTGTTGGTGGCGTGGACGCCGCGATGCTGTGCGTCGTGATCGGTGTCATCATACTCATCGATGCGCTGCTGGCGTTCTTCCAACCGGTGAAGATCCTGCCGATCCTGCTGATCATTGCCGCTATCGCGTTCTTCGTGACCGCGCTGTGGTACAACGGTGAGACCGGTCTGGTGGACGCTGTTGGCTGGCTGTGGATGATCTACTCCCTGCTCTCGCTGTACATGGCTGCCGGCATCATCATGCTGGTCATGAAGGGCAAGCAGGTCATACCGTTGCTGATCAAGGGCTAAGCAGACATCATGCGCCTATGATCACAAACCCTTTCCCAACTTTTACTTCTACGTTACCATTTCTGCCTTGATCGTGTAACGCGCACCGTTTCACGAGATTGATGCTAGATCATCAGGCCTCTGAACGGTCTTGGGCTCAGAGCGGTCCTTGGAAATGCCAGCGCGTCAAGGTTCGTTCAGGCGGGACAGGGGACCGCGTCCCTTTATGCGAGGCCCCTGTGGGAGTAATGAATGCCATTGGCGATTAATCCGGGACGATGGCCGACCCCTTTGCGGTTTAATAAAGCGGGGCGGGCGGAACGTGTGGAAAATGACCTAATAACAGGCTGGATGGCAACCACTCAAGAATGCTTTTCGAGTCTTCGAGGACGTTTTGGAGAGGGTACGATTAAGCGGGAGCAGGATCGGTCAGGGGGGTCGAGACCGGGTCTGATAATGCGGATCAATGCCCTATCGCCCCTTCGTTCATAGCGGCGCGCGATGGATAAATGGGTTGGAAGGGTTACCCTAAGATAGCCCACATCGTGCTCAAAAGCACCATTTTTTTCATGGATCGTCTCATCCTAACTGAGGCCCATAACCTAATGTTCCTATGCTTTCCTCGATACAGCGCGTTCATCCTCTGACCTCTGCGGCATCGTTCCGCGTTTGCAAGAAAGGGAGCGGTGACAATATTATTTTTAATATATTCTATAGAATATTCAAAAAAAATGCACCCGCCTCGCATTATTGAGATCCGGATTTTTCCGAACAAATTAAATTTAAATTGTCTAGTGGTTAATAAAAGGATAACGGTCCAAATTGACCGATCAAATCGCTCACAATTTCACCCCGATGATCTATGCATCCTCCTTTATTCCTTGGAGATCTTTACTTCAAATGACGCCTGCAAGTCCGAGGATCGATCTCTCACATCTCCCTCTTTCTCGCACCGTCCCCAAGAGAACGGCCTCACTGAGGCCGTCAAACTTGATGCGGTAACCGTATCGGATCCCTTAGGCTGCAGAGCGACCCTCGCTCGTTTCCATGTTCAAGACGACCATCTTTTGATAATTTAACGATTGAGAAGCAGGTCTTGATCGGTCGTGATGCAAGTTCAAGATCTTCCGAAAATCGGTTCTGAAATCGCGTCCGGACTCAATTATTATCTATATTCCTAGAATAGTAGGCGTTCTGGCACTAAAATTGAACCAAAACATCGACAAAAAGTCTGGGATTTACGATGTAGAAATGGGTTCAAAAAAGGTTATTTTCCTCCCTATATCGCTCCAATGTACTCTCTCAGTTCTAATAATCAAGAGTCAATAGCTTACGTACCTGTGGTAAATGCGGTCTGGTTTTTACATTTTGATAAAAAGTGCCCAAATCAATTTGATATTCGGGAGTCCGTCGTTGACTATAATGAACTTCTAGGTACAACTTACTATAGATTGTATTGATAATAATGGTGCTATAGATTTACATGAACACTATTATATCAATATGGTACATAGTTGCTATAGTCGGGCGAGGCACAAACCCCGATCAGTGAAGGATGAGCATTATGCAGGGAGAGAAAGACAACGAAGCAAGAACGAGCATACAGATCACCCCCGGAACCCGAGACCGCCTGTATCGTCTGAAGTTCCGGCGAACGTACGATCAATTCCTAAACGAGCTCTGCGATTCGTACGAAAGGGCTTCCGGGGAGGATGGAAAATTCCCCTAAACTCCCTGACTTTTTCTATCAATTTTGGGCCATTATGAGCCATCATATAAAATTTAATCTAGTAAGGATAACATCTTTCATTGTTTAGGTAGAACATTAACGCATTTTTCCACTAGGTTTTCACAGAATAATAGGGGCCGGAGAACAAGATATTCGATGAAGAGTGAAAATATTTCCGGGCGCATCATATAAAATATGATAGAAATAATATATTATAAAGAAAGAATAAAACAAAATAAAATGCCCTTTCGATCAGGGATTCGAGGCAGCATCGCTCACCACCGTAACCTCGTCGAGGGCGATGAGGCCGTCCTTGATCATGACCCTGATCTTCGGTAGCACCGCCATGATCTTATCCTCGGAATCGACGGTCTCGATGAGCATTGGCAGGTCAGTGGAAAGACGTAGCGGGGAGGTTGAATGGAGTAGGCTGCGTTTCCCATAGCCATAAACGCCCCGGGTGACCGTGGCACCTCGGAAGCCCTCCTCCCTCAGCAAGTGGACCACCGCCTTGTACGCTGGCATCCCTTTGAACTGATCCGCCTCGCCCACGAATGCCCTCAACCGCACAGCCTTCACCATCTGCATTCAGCTCCCTCCCAGCAGCAGCCCCGCCAATCGCCCCAAGAACGCTCCCAGGACGCACACGCCGCCATTAAGGAGTATGTTCCCCATTGCCCATATCCATTGCCCCCCTTGGGCAAGATTGACGGTTTCCAGGGAGAACGAGGAAAGGGTGGTGAATCCGCCGAAAACGCCGATGAACAGCAGCGCCCTGGCCGGAGAACTGATATCTTGGCCCTGTGACCAATAGAAGAACAATAAGGCTATCAGGAAGCTCCCGAGAAGATTGACGGCGAACGTCCCCCATGGAAAATCCCCTCGGGTCAAGTATCCTTGAAGGAGATAGCGGAGCACGCTGCCGAACGCCCCGCCGATAGCCACAAGCAGTATCAATTTGCCTTCTTCGGCATCCACAGCCGCCTGATGGTCTCAAAATACATATCATTAATCGTTTACACGGGTGTAGAAGTATTGGTTTAGTAGAATGATTAACAATAATAGCTAATATCAATACATCATACAATAATTTACTTCTATACTAATATGTCTGAAATTAGACTCTTATCGACATCCACCATAGGCGTCACTTGAGATGGACAACGTGCACGAGCCCGAATCCTCATTTTGATATGGTGAAGAAAAAGGTGGTCCCCTCTCCCTTGCTCGATTCGAACCAAATATTGCCTCCGTGACGTTCGATGATCTTTTTCGTTATGGCCAGCCCTATGCCTGTCCCCGGATACTCGTCCCGGTTATGGAGTCGTTGGAACAGCTTGAACAGCTTGTCACGGCCCTTGGGGTCGATGCCGATGCCGTTGTCACGAACGGAGAAGAGCCATTTCCCCGGCCTGTCTTCGGAATCGACATGGATCATGGGAGCGGCCTCCCCCCGGAACTTTATTGCATTACTGATGAGGTTCTGCATGACCCGCAGCATCTGGGATTCGTCCCCTATCACTGTCGGGAGCGGCGCGGCATAGATCGCTGCCCCCGACTCGGCGATCTGCTTTCTCAGCGTAGCGAGGGTCTTATCCATAACCAGGTTCATATCCACCGGGACGAACGGTGTGATGACGCTATCCACCCTGGCGAACGCAAGGAGGTCCTCGATAAGCTCTCGCATCCTGCTCCCGCCCTCCACCGCGTACGAGATGTATTCCTTACCCCGAGCGTCCAGGGCATCACTGTACCTAATTTCGAGCAGTGACAGATAATTGATGACCATGCGCAGCGGCTCCTGCAGATCATGCGAGGCGACGTAGGCGAACTGCTGCAGCTCATCATTGCTCACTTTCAGCTTCTCCGCATACTGTTCCGCCTCTTTCTGGGCCATGCGGATGTCGGTCACGTCCGTCGCGGTGATGAAGATCCGCCCCGGTTCGAGCAGATGGTACCAATTCTTGTATATCTGGCGGTCAGCACTGTAGCGGCTCTCGGTCGATATGGGGCCGCCCTCCGCCACGAGCAGTTCGAGAATCGCTCCCAGCCTCGTAACGAGTTCCGGGTCGAGGACGGAGGTGATCATCTGCCCTGTGATATCGTTCGAACCGATATGCCCCAAAATGTCCCGGGCCATGGGGTTCGCTTCCAGGATACGGACGTCGATGATCCGCCCGTTCTCATCGTAAATCAGATCACCGATGATCGCCGCCTCGTGGATGCTCTCGAACAGGCCCCTGTACTTTTTCTCGCTCTCCTCCAGATCTATCTCCGCCTTTCTCCTTTCGGTGGTGTTCACGAGAGAGAAGATGAGACCGTGGATCTCTCCGCCGTGTCCCCTGACCGGCTCCAGGTTCCAGTCCCAATAGGTGATCTCACCCGGCCGTTGGGGAAAGATGAAAACGGTGTTGGTGCCCTCGGCAGCCATGCCGGCGTCCCATATCCTCTGGAAGATCGCTTTCACCTCGTCATTCGGAAAGAGGCCGAACATGTTCAGTCCTATCATCTCATCCGCATTGTAACCGCAGGTCCGGGCGAAGGTCTCGTTCACCCGAACGAAGTTGAAATCCCGGTCCATGAACGCCAGATTGATCCTCTTGGCCCCGTTCATGACGGTTTGAAGGAGGTTGCGCTCCTCCTCGAGGTCCATCCTGCTTCGCTCGACCTCCACCACCCGGTCCTCGGCTTCCATCTTGAGCTCTGAGAGCTGCTTCTCCGTCTTCCATCTCTCACCTCCCAGCATGACGATGATCCAGAGAGTAGCGATGGACAGAGGCCGGTTCAGGAGAACAAAAAAAAGATCTCCTGGCGATTTCAGGGGCACTGCGACGATAGTGAGGATCGTCGCCACCCCGGCCACGATGAATAACGTCCGCCTCTTGGGCGACCACAGGCATAAGATCACTGGGATGAAGTAGAGCATGCTGCCGACAACGCCGATCGGCAGCTCAATGTCGGTAATGAAGATCGCCGCCATCAGGATAGCGCCAATTAGCAGGATCCCGCTCTCATCCCCTAGTATTCTCATTGTTTGGAATACTAATGCTCAAAACAATATTATTCTGTCGCCTCACCCGTAGAACTATCATTTTTCGCGCAGAAAGTCCTAACGCCGTTTAGGTATTGTTTTAACCACCGAGGCAGGTACCAGGGCCGTGAGGACCTTCTCCTTCATCGCGCGCATGCCCGACGATCCAGGCGCACTTCACCACGCCGCGGAGATAATCAAGAGCCACGGCGGCAACATCCACCGCGTCGACTATGATCGGCGGATCGACCCCCACATCGTGTTCTTCCAGGGGGAGGCGGACGAGGACGCTCCGGAGAAGATCACCAAGGACCTGCAGGCCATCGGCTACCTCCAAACGTCCCTGGCGACGCTTAGGTTCCTCAAATTCTCGGTCTACCTTCCGGACGAGCCAGGGATGCTGTTCGAGTTCCTCGGTCACACCACCGGCGCCGGTGCCAACATCGCGTTCCTCGATTTCGATGACCGGGGCAAGTACCCCGGCCGGCTGACAGTTTCCCTCACCCTGGACAACGATGTGGTGGCCAACAAGCTGCTGGAGCAGCTGAAGCTGCGGTACAGGATCGAGATCCTGGAATACGATGCCACCGGGAAGAAGCTGGATGACACGGTCTTCTACATTCGCTTCGCCCAGGAGCTGCGGGAGATCATCGGCACCGAGGACGAGGACTTCCTGTTCCGCCTGCTCCACGACGCCAATCACATCGCTCAGGAACTGACCTCCCAGGGCCGTGACCCCCACATGGTGTTCCGCTCCATCCTCCAGACCGGGTCGACCCTCAGGCAGACCGCCGGGATGGGGTTCTACTCCGTCTATCAGGAGGTGCCGCTCATCAACGGGGGCGTCCTGTACTGCTTCCAGCTGCCCTGCGGCGGTTCGGTGTACGTTCTCCGTAACGACGGTCGCGTCGCCATGTTCGACACCGGGTTCGGGATCTATCATCGCGAGATCGTGGAGATGCTGGCCCACTTCGGCCTGGACGTCCGGGACATCGAGGGACTGTACATCACCCACGCCGACGCCGACCATTCCGGAGGTGGCGCTTTCTTCGATGCTCCATCCCTCATGCATCCCGGCTCGATGGACATCATCCGCGAGGCCAACCGCGCCTATGGGTCACAGATGCAGGGCTCCATCCTGGGGCAGGTGTACACCAAGCTGATCAACTTGTTCTCCCTGTACAATCCCCCTGGCAACGTCCGCCTCCTCCCCCCCGCCGGGGACCGGTCCAGGAACGGGCTGCCGGTGCTGGACGAGATCGAGATCTGCGGGCTGCGGTTCGAGGTCCTGGAGTCACTGGGCGGCCACCTGCATGGCCACGTGTTCTACCTCTGCCCCGAGGCGGGCCTTCTGTTCACCGGGGACTGCCTAATAAACTTCGATTCACTGACCCCGGAGATGGAGGAGTTCTCCACCCTGGCCAAGAACCTGATGACCACCGTGAACGTGGACTCGGAGCGGGCGCGCAAGGAGAGGAAGGCGCTGCTGGAGATCACCGGAGACCTGGACAGCGTCCTGAAGGGGAACGGTTCCCGCCTCCTGGTGTGCGGAGGTCATGGTGCCGTCTCCACCCTGGAGCGGGACGGGCTGAAGGTCTTCGGGGACCTGAAGAGGTACGACGTGGCGGAGCATTACGCCATCAAGTGAGCGCCGACGTCAGGGCACCCAAAGCTGGAAGTCGCCCCTGGCCGCGCTCTTCACCGCCCGGTTGTACGATGCCTCGATACCCAGCCTGCGCCGGTTGGTCCAGTAATAGAACGTCATGAAGAACAGCGCCGCGTCGGCCAGGTACACCGCGCGGCGGGGGCCGATGACGAACCGTGCTCCGGTCGCTTCCAAGAACGGGCGGACGAACGCGCTCCTGCCGAGGGTGCAGGCGGACAAGCACACCGTCCTGTTCCGGAAGCAGGCCTCCGGGAACTCGGAGGCGTGGACGCAGCCGCGCGGTAGGAGGAAGTTTGGCTCCTCCTCGTCCCCGTGACCGGACAGGTGGACGATCCTGAACCTCTTCATGAACTGGCGGTCCTCAAGCATGCTAAGGAGGTCGTTCTTGTTGGTGACGGTGTGCAGCTCGAAGTAGTCGTAACTGGCCATCTCCAGGATCTTGCTGAGGACGTCCCCCTCGGTGGGGCCCTCCTTCAGCGGGATGCTCTCGACGATCAGGACGCTGCGCTTCGGCACGTTCCCCCATACCCCTTCGGGAGATTATAATGTGACCCTGGTCATCGTGTTCGACGGTAGGATGGATAATTCTCGGTGTCGCATGATGCCGGGTTCGCGAAGAGGAGAAAAGGTTTTGCCTGAACATGGCCTATATGGGGCGGGAAGGATGAAATATCAAGCATGACATGCCGTAGCAAGTCAGGCCCCCCGTCTGATGGGCCTGGACGGTAACCCCGTCGGACGGACCGTCAAGGTGATATCGTGAAGTATTGGGACCCCCGAGTGGAAGAGATGTCCGGGGCCGACATTCAGGCCCTGCAGTTCAAACTGCTGAAGACCCTGGCATACCGCCTGTACTCGTTCTCCGCGTTCTACCGCGCACGAATGAAGGAGTCCAGCGTCCACCCTGATGACATCCGCTCCCTGGATGACATCGTCAAGCTTCCGTTCATGTATAAGAAGGACCTCCGGGACAACTACCCCGACGGGATGTTCATCGGCGACCAGGACGACCTGGTCCGCTACCATGTGTCCTCCGGAACGACCGGAAAGCCGACCGTGGTCGGATACACCCAGAAGGACCTCGATAACTGGTCCACCTCCGTCGCCAGGGCCCTGAACTCGGTGGGCATCGGCCGGAAGGACGTGCTGCAGGTCAGCTACGGTTACGGACTGTTCACCGGAGGGCTCGGATTGCACTACGGGGCGGAGAAGGTCGGGGCGACGGTCGTTCCCGCTTCGGTCGGGAACACTGAACGTCAGATCGAGCTGATACAGGACCTGCGGGTGACCGCTATCGCCTGCACCCCCTCCTATATGCTGCACATGTCCGAAGTCGCGGAGAAGATGGGAGTGGACATTCGTTCCGATACCAGACTGCGCACCGCTATCCTGGGGGCGGAGCCGTGGTCGGAGAGGATGAGGACCCGCATCGAGGAGAGCACCGGCATCAAGGCCTATGACATCTACGGGACCTCGGAGCTGTCCGGTCCGCTGTTCACCGAGTGCTCGGAGCAGAACGGCATTCATGTATGGGGGGACCTCGCCCTCGTGGAGGTCATCGACCCGGAGACCGGGGAGAGGCTCGGTCCCGGAGAGAAGGGGGAGCTGGTCATGACCATGCTGCAGAAGGAAGCGCTTCCCATGATCCGGTACCGCATCGGGGACATCACCTCTTACGATGATTCGGAATGCGACTGCGGCCGCTCCCACGTCCGCATCGCCCGCATCCAGGGCCGGGTGGACGACATGCTCATCATCCGCGGGATAAACGTGTTCCCGTCCCAGGTGGAGCACACCCTCATGTCCATCCCCGAGCTGGGGGAGCACTTCCAGATCGTGGTCGAGCGCAAGGGCTCCCTGGACACCATGCAGGTGAGGGTGGAGCTGAGGACCGCGCTGTTCTCCGACAAGCTGGACGACTTGCTTCGGCTGAAGCAGAAGGTCGCCCACCTGCTGAGGAACAACCTCAACGTGGCCGTGGACGTGGAACTGGTATCGCCAGGGACCCTCGCCCGTTTCGAGGGCAAGGCCAAGAGGGTCGTGGACAGGAGGGAACTATGATGAGCTACACCATCAAGCAGATATCGATCTTCGCTGAGAACAAGCCGGGACGGCTGGCGGCCATCGCTGAGGTCCTGGAGGCCGAGAACATCAACATCATGGCCTTTTCCATCGCCGAGGCCAGCGGGTTCGGCGTGGTCAGGGCGCTGGTGGACGATCCGGAGAAGGCGTACCGGAAGCTCACCGACCTGGGGTACGTCGTATCGACCACCGAGGTCATCGGGGTCAAGATGCACGACCGCCCGGGGGGGCTGCGGGAGATATCGAGGATGCTGGGCGACGCGGGCATCAACATCGAGTACGCCTACGCCTACTCCGGCCGGCCGGCGGCGGTGCTGATCCTGAGGGTCGACCAGGTCCAGGACGCCATCAAGGTCATCCTCGGCAAGGGCGGACAGCTGCTGAAGAGGGATGAGCTGGCCTGAGCCGTGGCGCATATCAGACCTCGCCGGTTGAGGAAGGGCAGCAGGGTGGCGGTCATCTCGCCCTCCTGGGGAGGCCCCCATGCCTTCCCCAAGGTGTACGAGAGGGGGAAGCAAGTGCTGCAGGACGAGCTGGGGCTGGAAGTGGTGGAGATGCCCCATACCCGATCGCCCCAGTACTACCTGAGGTGGTACCCGCACGCCCGGGCCGCGGACATCGATCAGGCGTTCATGGACCCTGACATCGACGGGATCATCGCCTCCATCGGCGGCGACGATTCGGTGCGGGCCCTGCCGTTCCTCAACACCGACGCGCTCATGAAGAACCCCAAGGTGCTCATGGGGTTCTCCGACACCACCACCCTGCTCACCCATCTCTCCCTCCGCGGGATGATCACCTTCTACGGCCCTTCGGTGATGGCCGGGATCTCCCAAATGGGCGGACGTCCCAGGGAGCTGCAGCACCTGAGGGACATCCTCTTCCGGCCAAGGCCTCAGTATGACTACCGCCCCTCGCCCTCGTACAGCGAAGGGTATCCCGACTGGTCGGACGACGCTTCCATCGGCAAAGTGAATAGAAGGAAGCGCAGCCCGCGATGGAAGGCCCTGCGGGGCGACGGACCTGTCACCGGGGAGCTGTTCGGCGGGTGCATCGAGGTCCTGGAGATGATGAAGGGCACCCGGTTCTGGCCGCCCAACTCGTTCTGGGATGGGAAAGTACTGTTCCTGGAGACCTCGGAACGGGTCCCTACGCCGTCCGCGGTGACGCTGATGCTCCGCAACTACGGCATCATGGGAGCGTTCGACGGCATGAGCGCGCTGCTGCTCGGCCGACCGAGGGGATACACCGCGGAACAGCGGGCCAGGTTCGAGAAGGCCGTCCTCTCGGTGGTGTCCGAGGAGTTCGGCCGCGGCGACATGCCCATCGTGGCCAACATGGACTTCGGGCACACCGATCCGCAGATGGTCCTGCCCCTGGGAGCCAGGGTACGGGTGGACCCCGACGGTCCGGGGCTGCGGCTGCTGGAACCGGCGGTGGAGTGAGGCCGGACCATCCTCTTTCCATTATGTTAACCCGTCAAGACCCTCGTCCCCTGGAAATCGATTTATACTCTTGGTGAGAGAATCGGGAGCGAGGGTCGCGAGGTGCTAGATTGAAGATGATAGAGGAGCAAGTGGCCCATAGGCCAGGAGAGCGGGGGCTGAAGGTCACGGTGGAGTCCGGATCCCTGACCGACGATGAGGTGTGCGAGGGGACCAAGTACTCGCCCCAGATCGGGGTGGGGAACCTGAGGGCGCCGTTCATGGCCGTCACCATGGAGGAGATGGACCGTGACCGCCCTGGTCAGGTCCACTGGCTGCTGTGGAACGTGGAGCGGGCGGAGACGGTTCCCCGGAACCTTCCCAAGCAGGCGGAGTTCGACCACCCTATCCGCGGCCGCCAGGGCCGTAACTCGTACGGCGACCTGGGCTACTCGGCCCCCTGCCCTCCCCAGGGAGCGAAGAGGACCTATCGGTTCCGCGTCTTCGGCCTCAGCGAGGAGCTGGACCTGGCCGGAGGGACCAGGGGAAGGGACCTGGAGAAGGCCATGGAAGGAAGGATCCTTCAGTTCGGGGAGGCGCTGATGGTCTACGAGCGCCCCCTCTCCGGCAACATATTGGGGAGAGCGCCGTGAGGTGAGGGAAATGGGGAGCAAGGACCTGGGAGTTGAGCTGGGGTTCCGAACATACCCGGACCGATATACCTGCAAGGGAGAGGGGGTATCGCCGCCTATCACCATCACCGGATCGACCTCGCCGTACCTGGCCATCATCCTTGACGATCCCGATGCCCCCAGTGGCACTTTCATCCACTGGGTGATGTGGAACATCCCGTCCACGGACAAGGTACCGGAGAACATCTCCGCCGGAGCGAGCCCGCCGGAGGTGCCGGGAGCGGTCCACGGATCGAACACCGATCGCGAGCTGGGCTACGTCCCTCCCTGCCCTCCCAGGGGCCATACCCACCGCTACTACCTCAAGGTATACGGTCTTGGGGAGAAGCTCGCCCTGCGGCCTGGGTCAACGAGCAGCGAGCTGGAGAAAGCCATGGTGGGCAAGGTCCTGCAGTACGGAGAGGCCATGGCCACCTTCCGCCGGGATTGAGCGAAGGAATATAACCGGCCGGTTCAATTGTGTCCACGATGTTGCCGGCCGGACCACTGATGATAGAGCACCGCCTGATCGAGAGGATGATCGCGGTGATGGACAGGCACAGGAACGATATCGAGAACGGAACTTCGCCCGACAACGCGCTGCTGGACGCCATCGTGGACTTCCTGAGGACGTATGCCGACCGGTGTCATCACGGTAAGGAGGAGGACCTGCTGTTCACGGCGCTGAAGAGCAAGCCCATGACCCCGGACATGGTGATGGCCATGGACCGCCTGATCGACGATCACGCACGCTCGCGGGCCCTGGTCCGCCGCCTGGGAGAGTCCAACGCGCGTTCCCGGGGCGGCGACGCGTCGGCCACCGGGGACATCACCGAAGCCATCGCCGGGCTGGTGAGCATCTACCCCGACCACATCCGGCGGGAGGACAAGGAGTTCTTCCCCGCGGCCATGAAGTACCTCACCAAGGAGGAGAGCGACGTCATGCTCAGCGAGTTCCGGGAGTTCGACAGAAAGCTGATACATGAGAAGTACGTTGCCGTGGTCGAAGGAGCTGAGAAGCGATGAGGAAATGGCGCTGTCTTGTGTGCGGCTACGAGTACGATCCTGCCCAGGGAGACCCTTTGAGCAACATCCCTCCGGGAACGCCGTTCGAGTCCCTGCCCGATGATTGGGTCTGCCCGATGTGCGGAGCCCCTAAATCGGAGTTCGAACCGATCGAGGAGTGATCCCGGCTCACTTGAACCGGAACCCGCCCTTGGGCACCAGTATCTCGAACCGGGCCCCGGAGCGGGGATTGGTCTCCCGAATGGTCATCCCGGTCATCTTCAGGACCTCCTTGACCAGGTAGAGGCCGTGGCCGAACCGGTCATCGAACATGTCCCTGCGCTTGATGGGGGCCACCCCGCAGCCGTCGTCCTGGCAGATGATCTTCAGGTCCTCGCCGCACCGCTCGTAGAAGAAACGCACGTTCTCCGCCTGGCCGTGGCGCACCGCATTGTCGCCGAGATTGTGGAAAGCCTTCTGGATCATGCGGTCGGTGAAGATCTCCAGGCCTTCCAGTTCGATGATCACGTTGGCATCGCCCATCTGGGCCTCCCCGATGCCGATCTCCGCGACCACCTGGGCGGAGGACCATTCCGGCCTCTGCTCCCCCATGCTCTCGTAGTCCCGGGAGAACTCCAGGATCTTGCACATCTTGTCCCCGGACTGGACCGCCTTGGCGATGTAATCATACACCAGGTCCTCGTCCTTCTTGAGCTGGGCCAGGCCCAGATAGCCGTTCAGAGCGGTCAGCTGGTTGAGGAGATCATGCCTGGTTATCGAGCCCAGAAGGTACAGCTTCTTCCTGGACAGCTCCAGCTCCTCTTCCAGCTTCTTCTGGGCGGTGAGGTCGGAGAGGATGGTGACGAAGTGCCCCGGCTCGGGCGCGTATATGGCCACCGAGAACCAGCGGTCCAGGACCCTGGACCGCTCGGTGAAGCGGACCTCCTTGCCGTTGATGATGATGTCGTTGAACGCCTTGAGCATCTCATGCTCGAAGCCCTCGATATCGGTTATCAGCTGCCGAACGTCCCTTCCCAGGACCGATTCTCCCGGCTTGGAGAACAGCTGTTCGAACGCGTCGTTGACATCGATGATCATGGAGCTTACCGGCCGATCGTCATCGTCGTAGATGATGCGGTGATAGGCGAAACCCTCGTGCATGCGCATCAGCAGGGAATGGTACGCCGCCTCGTCCCTCCGCTCCCGCTCCTCGTTGATCCTCTTCTGCCGCTTCTGCAGGATGGAGCTGACCATCGACACGTCCTGGATGGCCTTCCCGGTCTTGGTCAGGTAGTGGTCCGCCCCGTTCAGGATGGCGTCGAGGGCAACGTCCTCATCGACCTTCTCGGAGAACAGCAGGAAGGTGTTGAGATATCCCATGGCCCTCGCGTTCCGCAGGAGGTCGATGCCGTTCATGGAGGGATCGTCCATGTAGTCGGACACTACCGCGTCATAGTTGCCGGTGGTGATCTTGTCAAGGGCCGCTGTCCCTGAGGGGGCGGTATCTACTGTGAAGTCCCCCTCCGCGGACAGCAGGTCGGCGCAGGTCTCCAGCCCGACCGGATCGTCATCGACGAACAGCACTCTGATCATTATCGCCCCTCCCGTGATGGCGGCACATTGACGGATTAGAATATAATAAGTACCGCCAGATTGTCAACTATCTAAATTGAGAAGGGTTAAGGGGACATATGACCAGTGCCCCCGGGCCGTACCGCCGCCGGCGTTACCGTCGCAGGGGGGCGAGGGCCGGCCGGGAACGGAGGGCTCAGTCCGTCCCCTCCTCCAGATCCTCTTCCGCCTCCTCCTTGTCCGCGGTCATGATCTCGCAGAACTTGTCGTAGCCACGCTTCACCGTGTCCCACGACAGGTATATGATGATGATCGCGGCCCCCGCTACGGCGATGGTCCACACCGTGCCGAACACGACCTCGGGCAGGAAGGGGACGACGATGATGAGGACGAAGAGGATCAGGGCCACCGTCCCGATGTTGGCGAATATGAGGTAGATGGTCCGCTCGCTCATCCTGGTCTCCTTGGGGGAGTCCATGACCAGCGTGGTCAGGTTCTTGGAGATGCTCTTCACGTTGGACCACATGTTGTAGATGATGGGGGCCATGATGACGATCAGGAACATCAGCATCAGTTCCTGGGGCAACAGGTTGAACACGTGGGCGGTGTTGGCGAAGGGATCGGCGAGGTCCACGAACACGGTGAACATGAACATCACCACCACGATGACCATGACGTCCACGAACAGCAGCGACACCCGCCGCTTGATCTCCGACCTGGCCGGGTGGGAGCGCTTGGTGTTGGCGGACGCCGCGGAGTGCACGTCGTCGATGCGGGACAGGGAGCACCGTATCTTGTTGGGCACCAGGCGTACGAGGCCATCGAACAGCTGGGGCTGCTTCTTGGTGATGATGGGCATCGCCACCATGGTGATCAGGGCCGCCCCGATGACCGCGGAATAATAGTCCTCGCCCACCACGCCGGCATCGAACGCGGCCTTGGCGATGATGAACGCGAACTCGCCCATGGCGATGAGGCTGGTGGCGATCAGGAAGCTGTCCCTGGCGGTCATGTTGGCGATGTAGCAGCCGAGCCAAATGGTGGTGATCTTGCTGATGAAGAAGACGACGGCGATGATCACCGCCAGCACGATGTTGTCGATGATGAGGAAGGGACTGATCTGCAGCCCGATGGAGATGAAGAACACGGCCATGAACAGGTCCTTGACCGGCTCCACGCTCAGGGTCAGCTTGTGGCTGAACCGGGAAAGGGAGATCATCATGCCCATGATGAACGCCCCGATGGCGATGGACAGGCCCATCTCCTGGGAGATGGCGGCGAGGGCGAAGCACAGGCCCACGGCCACGATGAGAAGGATCTCCGTGGAATACCTCTTCCCGATGTAATCCAGCATGCGGGGCACCAGGACCATGCCGAAGGCGATGGCCAGGCCGATGAACAGTATCAGACCGAGGACCATGTTCACCGTCGACCCGAGGGCCGGGGAGTCCCCGGCCAGCAGGGGTGCGGCCATCGTCAGGATCAGCACCTGGCCCACGTCCTCGAAGATGGTGATTGTGACTATGGACTTGGCCATGTCCCTGTCGATGTGCTTGGTCTCCTTGAGAACCCCCACCACCACCGCCGTGCTGGTGCCGGAGATGATGGCCCCCAGGAAGATGGCCTGGATCGGGTTCATGCCCAATAGCACGCCTACCAGGTAACCGGCGGCCACCACCAGGGGCATCTGCAGGCAGACGATGAACATCAGCTTCGAGCCGGTGACCCTCAGCTTGCGGACGTCGGTCTCCAGGCCGATATAGAACATGAGCAGCACTATGCCAATGCTGGAGAGGATCTCGACGGTGTTGCCCTCCACCCACAATGCCGGCAGCATCGTAGGTCCGAGGATGATGCCCGCGGCGAGATAGCCGATGATGGGGGGCATCTTGATCTTGGCGAAGACGAGGGACAGGCCGCCCGATATCAGAAGTAGCAGGGCGAGGTCGATCACTACTCGGGTTTCTTCAGCCATCGTTGATCCGATTTCTCCTGGTGATATCAAAGCTCATGTCGATCGTTCCTAGTGCTCACGGTGAGAGGCGCAGGCCCGGGACGCACCATCATGGTGACCATCCATGGCCTTCAACGCTGCCCATGGGCGGGGTAGAAGCCCCCGTCCCCGCAGCCCAAACAGACCCGGTCGTGGCCTAACCGATAAAACGGCCCGGATACGTGATATCGCTAAAAGCACAATCATATAAAAATATAATCGAACCGACCATGATCCATCTCCATATCTGGCCATTATCCTTGAGTGGAATGATAATAGATAGTGTTGTCGACCTCAGGCCGCCCTCCGCCCCTCCGCTCGGTAGAAAGGCTATTAGTGGTCGGAGTCATTCGAAGGACGAGGATACATGATGAAACCGTCCACCATGAGAGGTCTGGTAGAGAGCAAGAAGTTCCTGTTCTTCGGCGGCAAGGGAGGGGTGGGAAAGACCACCATGGCATCGGCGACCGCCTCCTGGCTAGCGGACCAGGGATACAGAACGCTCATCGTCGCGACGGATCCAACGGTGTCCCTGTCGGCGATCTATGAGCAGGACATCGGAGAAACGGACCTCACCGTCATCAATAGGCAGGAGAACCTTTGCGGCGTCAACATCAACCCCAAGAAGGCCATGGGGGTCTTCCAGGGCCGCATGAACGACATGATGGAAGGATTCTCGACGCTGTTCGGCTCCGAGCTTCTGTCCACCCCGTGCACCGAGGAGATCGCCGCCTTCGACCAGTTCGTGTCCTATATGGGAGATACCGAGCATGACAAGGTGGTGTTCGACACCGCTCCCACCGGCCATACCCTCAGGGAGCTGAGCATGCCCTTCGACTGGTCCGGTTACATCTCGAACCAGATCGAGAGCCGCAAGGAACTGTCGGAGGTCCTCGGCTTCATCTACGACGAGAACATGATCAACGATCTCCGGGCGGAGAAGGAGAGGTACGACCAGGCGGTGCGGGCCCTTTCCGACCAGACAACCTCGGCGTTCAGCCTGGTGCTGCTGCCGGAGAAGCTCCCGGTGGACGAGACCGAGCGGGCGGTCGAGGACCTAGGAACCTTCGGCATCAAGGTCCCTTCGATCATCATCAATGAGGTCATCCCCCGGGAAGTGCTCCAGGGCAACTGGTTCCTGGAGCGGCGGCGGGCCACCCAGGACAAGTACCTGGCGATCATCGAGGAGAAGTTCTCGGAAATGATCCGCCGGGAGGTCCCGCTGTTCGATACGGACATCTACGGGGTGGACAGCCTTCGCAAGGTGGGCAAGGTCCTGTACGGATGATCCCGGCGGGACCGCGCAGTCGCCCTAGCGCGATGAAGCTGGCCGGGGCGATGGGAAACCTATTAGTCGGACCACCTCGTTAGGTGATGCCAAGACGTCCCCATGACGTCGCCTGGAGGTCTCAACATGGACAAGCTACGCCTTACCATCCTGTCGTTCGCATGCTGCAATCCCAAGCTCGCGCCGTACGATCAGCAGTACGCCGAGCGGCTCAAGGAGGCGCTGGCGGCGACCGCCATCGAGGCGGACATCGACCTGGTCCATGCCACCGAGGCCCAGATGTCCCCCCGCTACGCGTTCCTGGGGGCGATCAAGCCGCTGATCGCCAAGTATGGTCAGGGGGTTACCCCCGCGCTGTTCATCAACAGCAGCCTCACCCTCTTCGGGGGTGTACCCACGGTGGAGAAGCTGGTGGAGACCCTGGAGAAGGCGAAGGTCGCGGTGGAGCAGGGAAGGCTGTAGGGCCGGTCACCCCTCCCTGCAGCTGACCGCGGGAAGGAGCACCACGAACCTGGCCCCCCTCTCCGGATACCCTGGTACGCGGTCCTCGACCCACACCTGGCCCTCGAGGTCCCCCACCAGCCTGCGAACCAGGAACAGGCCCAGACCCTTGCCTACCGCCTTGGCCCGGCCCCGCCATGCCCGGGTGAATATGTTCTCCTTGGCCTTATCGAGGATGCCCGGTCCATCGTCCTCGATGTCGATGCGATAGTACTCCTTCCCGGTCTCGAACACCGAGACCACCGTGATGCCGATGGTCAGCTGGCCCTCGGAGTGGGTGATGGCGTTATCCACCAGATTTGAGAACACCTCCTTCACCAGGGAGCCGGCCAGGATGCAGTGTCTGCCCCGGGACGACATCTCGATCCTGATGTCCCGGCTGGGATGAGGGACGTGGTCGGCGATCACCTTGCGCAGCACGTCGTCCAGATCGATGATCGAGAGCGTTTCCTCCCCCGATTCGAGGACCTGCAGGCTGCGGACGTTCTCGATGAGCCGGGAGCACTCCTCCAGGGCCCCCAGGGACCCTCGCGTCCATCCCCGCTCCTTGTCTCCCATTTCGCTAATGGACTGCAGCAGCTGGAGGTAGCCCATCGCCGCGGCGATCAGGTTGTTGATGTCGTGGGTCATCAGGTCGATATAGATGTCCGCGCGTTCCTTGGAGTCCACCATCTCCCTCTGGACCTGCAGGTGGTTGGTCAGGTCCTGGCCCACGACCACCGCTCCGATCACCCCTTTCGAGCTGTCGTGGATGGGGGAGGAGGACATCATCATCACCATCTCCCGGCCGTCATAGCGCTTCAGAACGACCATCTCGTTGATGGTAGTGGTGCCGCCATAGGCCGCCTTGACCATGCCCCAGTCGTCCATCCTCATCGGGCTGCCGGTTTCGAAGGACCAGGCCTGGACGTTCTCCAGGTCCTTAAGCGCCTGGAACGAGGGAATGATGGGATCCCAGATCCTCGATCCCGCGGTATTGATGCTCACGATCCTGCCGGAGCGGTCCACCAAGGCCACTCCCACCGGCAGGGTCTCCAGTATCGTATCGAGCCGTTCCCTCTCCTCCGAGGCCTCGTGGACCAGAACGTCGGCGCGCTTTCGGGCCCTGACCTGCTCGGTGACCTCCACGGCCATTATGAGAAGGTCGGGGACCTTCTGTCCCTCTACCCTCAAGGGAATCACCGACCCTCGCCAGTATATGACATCAGGGCCCAGCCCGGTGAGCATGAACTCGCTGTCATAGTACGGTCGGCCGCTGGTGACCACGTTCCTGAACATCTCGGCCACCCCGGTCTTCTCCATGTTCGGTATGATGGCCTCCAGTTTCATTCCCACGGTGGGAACGTCCTTGAACGGGCCGACCTTGTAATGGTCCGCGAACCGGTTGCTCCACCTGATGCTCAGGTCGCGTCCGTCGATCTCGATGATGGCCGCCGGGACATCGTCCAGGACGGTCTGCATGAGGAAGCGGCGCTCGCGTTCCTGGCGATACAGCTCTGAGTTCTCCAGGGCCAGCGACACCGCATTAGATAGTTTTCCGGCGAAATCGATCTCCTCCGAGGAGAACTTGCGAGGGCGAGTGAAGGAGAACGCCAGGACCCCTATGATCTCGGAGCGGACCTTGAGCGGTACGCTGATGAACGACCTCACTCCCAACCGGTCCATCGTCCCCTGGTCTATCCCCGCTTCCTGCCGGACGTCGGGGACCGAGGTGACCGAGCTCGTCGGCTCGAAGAAACTGGACCGCATCTCCTCATCGGTCATTCTGGCCCCGACGGCGCCCGGGGAGAAGGCCCCATGGACGTACTCCAGCTTCCATCCCTCCTCATCACGCCTGACGATCGCCACGGCCTCGCTGTCCATGACCGATGAGGACACCGATATCACCCGCTTCATGATCTCCGACGTGCTCATGGTCGAATTGATGGCCGCGTACACCCGGTTCAGGACCTCGCTCAGGATCTCGTTGTTCTTCTGTGAGGTGATGTCCTTGGCGGTGATGACCACCGCGTCGACATTGCCGTTCTGGTCCCGCACCGGGACCACATCATAGACGAAGTACTTGCGGCCGGTGGGGAGCAGATAGGAGGACACGGCTTCCTGGGGGCTCTCGCTCTCGAACGCCTTCAGGACCGCCTCCTCGTACCCTTCCGCAGCCCCCGGTGGAAGGGGCAGGTCATGGAACTTCTTGCCTTCGATGCCCACGGCGGTGAGGCCCATGCTCCTAAGGGCGTTGGGACTGGCAAAACGAATTCGCCTTTTCCGGTCCACCAGGTAGATGTGACTGGTGGTCCCGGAGAGAACGGTCATTAGGTCCGGCTGGTCGACTCCATCACGCTCCAATCGGTTGGCCTGTTCCATTCCTTTCCTCATATACATAGCGTGACCAAAGGTAGATTAGGTTGTTCATTGAAGCGTACGGAAAAGGGCCGGGTAACGAGCCTGGCCGCCGCCCATTCTGCGATTCCCCGCATTCGAGACGGTGATGCCGGCGGCCATCCCAATCTTCAAATGTTCAGTTCTCATAACATGCATCGTTCAGGGAAAGGGTGGTGAGCCAGGTTGAGGATACTATCAAGAGCGGTCGCCATCGGTCTGTGCGGGCTGTTCATCGCATCGCTGTTCACCGGGTCCGCGTCGGCGCAGAACTATGACGCCTGGCAGGGCGCCGAGCCCATGGAGGAGTTCTCCGCCCGGACCTACTCCATCAACCCTGCCCTTGAGTTCAACAGCTTCGGACGGGGGATCGCCGCATGGGGTTGGGTGTTCAACAACGTGATCCATGTTCGCGCCTCGTACTATGATCCGCAGGACGGATGGTCCGCGCCTGTTGTGCTGGACCGCGACGGGGCGATCTCCATGCCCTCGGTGGCCATCGATGACCAGGGCAACGCGGTGGTCGTTTGGACTGGTGCGGTGGGCGGTCAGCAGGAGCTGGTTGGCTGTGCTCGCAAGGCGGGTGGCACGTGGACCGCCCCTGTCGCACTGACGGACCGTCCATACGCCGAGATCACCGGTACGACGGCGGTGGTCCGAAATGTCACCCAGTTCATCGTGGTCTGTTCCGCCCGGGAGGGCAACGATACCAGTTTGCTGCTGACGAACTACCGGAGCAACGCGGGCTTCGATCCGCAGCCGTCGGTCCTGTTCAACATGACCGACCGACTCGTCTCTCTGACCGCGGCGTCCAATGGCCGAGGGGAGGTCTGGGTGGTATGGTGCCAGAGCGCTGAGGCCGGGTACCTGATAAAAGGAGTGCATTATTCCGGTGCTAACTGGTCCCCCGCGCCGATATCCATCGCCGGTCCGGGAACCACCGACCCTCTGATCGGGGTGGATGCCGCCGGGAGGCTGACGGTGGTCTACGAGCGCTTGGATCCAGAGAGGGTCATCATCGAGACCAGGTCTCCCGACCGTGGCTGGTGGCCAGAGGCGAGGGAGATAGTCAACCACACCGGCCGGGTCCTGCAGGCCCAGGCGGCCATGAGCGCCTCGGGCAACTTCACCACCGCTGTGCTGGTGCAGGAAGGGGCGGTAGAGCATCTGATGGTGGCGGAGAAGAACGGAACGGGATGGGCGCTCAAGACGCCGGTCACCGGAGCGGCAGGCTCGATCAGCACCTTCGAACTGGCCACCAGCGCCCTCGGTGACATCATGATCGTCTACCAGGCGCCCCCCTCGGATTCCACCGGCCCCTTCCGCCTGTTCCATACCTTGAAGGAGGTCGGGGGCAACTGGACGGACGCGGAGGAGATCGCCCCCGTGGGAGGAGGCTCTCCCCTGCCGTATATCGGACTCGCCTCGTCCAGGGCCGACTATATGCTGCTGTTCTCGCGGACCGATATCGGCAACACTGGGGAGTCCAGAATGTGGGTGGACCAGTACCTCGGGACGGTCAGGGGGGGAGCGTTGCTGACCATTGATTCGTATGGGATCAACGGCACCGTTTCCACGCCGTATATCGAGATCGCCGGTACGGTGGAGCCGTACTCGTTCGTGACAGTCGGGGACAAGGGTACCACCGCCGACCAGTGGGGCCACTTCTCGGTGTTCGTACCTCTGGAGCGGGGGAAGAACACCATCTTCGTCGAAACCGTCGACTCGCTAGGCCGTCGATCCGGATTTCCGGTCCACATCAACTATGACCCGTCCGCCGGCCAGGGGAACGCCTTGTTGTTCCTGGGGCTGAGCGGCGCGGCTCTGGCCGGGATCGCCGCGGTGATGTACTACTTCTTCCGTCCGGGCAAGGAACGATGACGCTATGCTTCTGCCACCCGCGGTCCGAACCGATGTCTGGCCATAGCCTTCCGGCGGCCGGGACTAGGCCGGGGTCCGGGAACGTGATAGCGGCCTTCCGGTGCTGGCCCAACATTATATGGTGGTGGAAATTATTATAAACAGGTGGATGGAATAATATGGCGAGGCAGCGGGAGAACTTCCTCTAGGTTCGTGATGAATGACCACCGATCCGCTCCCGCCCTCGACCTACCGGGGAGCTAACCTGAGGGTCCATCGACTTCGGTCACTACCTCGGTCTCCCCCGGTCGGTCTTATCCACCATTATTGACGCTTCTGGCTTCATGTCCCGTACCCGCGCTGTCGGCGAGAACCGTTACTCTCGGGGGTCTTGGGCATCGGTGATGGACCGTTGCCGCCCGGCGAGGCCGGGGGCTCTCATGGGTTAAAAATGGGTGGGGGAAGGGGAAAGGGTTTCATCCAGGCTCCATCAGAACTTCCAGATCCCTATGATCAGGGCGACGGAGCCCAGGACCAGGAGCACCCACCTGGACCCGATGGTCGTGCCGACCAACTTGGTGGACGCGGCCACCACCCTGAATATCAGGAAGAACGCGAAGAAGACGATCAGCACCGAGATGATGACCAACCAAATGTTGATGCTGGTGTTTTGATAAATGATGATACCCACGATCGCGGCGATGATCAGCGCGACGATCGATCCCAGGTTGGTCTTCGGCAGGATGGGAAGAACGAGGCCTAGCCCTAGGATGATGAACATCAGCAGCATCAGGAACTCGGTCCACGTGGCCTCGTAGACCATGAGGAAGGCCCAAGCGATCATCACGATTCCGATAATGCCGCTAACGATCCTCAGTCTCTTGTTGAACTCGGTGTCCGTCTTGAACTCCAGCTTTCCCTTTCGACCAATGATGGCTATCGCTAAAGCAGCCAATGCTCCTATGATCAGCACTAAAGGAGTAATCGAACCGGCAGTTATCGCCATGCCCAAAGAATTTCAATTCAATCCATTTAAATGTTATCTCGAAAAAAAATAGTCGCCTCGATCCGGCCATTGGTCCCGATCGAATGGGCCTGGGGTGACGAAGTTAAGGCTTGCCGGGAAACATCCTGTCCTTACACGTATTTTCACCACGTCTATTGTATATTCTCCTTAGGTCGAATTTAGCGCTTCGGCAACGATCCATCTCCGGGGACGATCTTCCCCGGGTGATGGCATGAGCAATGGAACCATGGATGGGGATGAGAACACGATGTTATCGTTGCATGATGGGAGCCGAGCGGGGCAGCCTATTATATGGGAGGGCGAGAGGAACCCGTTCACGTATGCCTTGTTCAGGGAGACGGTACGTTATGCCGAGAACAGGGGTCTTCGGGACGAGCATCTCCCGGAATAATGCGTATGACCCCCCGCCGGACCGGGAGCTGATCAGGGGGATGGGCCCCCCTACGCTGATCCAGGAGAGCGGCGAAAGGGCCGTGCTCAGGCGAGGGCCGGCCGTCCTCCGCCGGCTCGTCATTGATATATCGATGGTAGACGATACGTCGACCCGGCTTCGACGTCCGCCCTGATAGCGCCGCTCCGCTCATCGGTCGCAGGATCGCCGAGGCCGTCTGATACCGGACCAATTATGAAAGCCATGGGAGAATACTTTGTTCGATCTGAAGAAGCTCGGTCTGATCGCCTGCCTGAACGATAATACCGCGGCCGCTATCGTTGGGAACCTGCAGGGGCTGTCCCCGGACCTCGCCGACCACGTTCTTGAGGCATACCTGGACGGCCGACAGGTGACGGAAGGGGAAGAGGGGAACCAGGCATTGAAGCGATTGAACGAGCGGCCGGTGGCGAGGGACGTCCTTGACCGCACGACCGACCGGATCGGTCATTACCTGAAGAATGGGATCAGGGCCGTGACCTACTGGGAACCCGGATATCCGGGAAACCTGAGGCTCATCCAAGACCCTCCCCTCCTGCTGTACGTCAAAGGGACGGTCTTTCCCGGAAGCGCTCCGGTGGCGCTGATCGGGACCAGGCACCCCTCGCCGAAGGGGCTTGAACTGGCCTACGAGTTCGCAGCCAGGCTGGCGAGCAGGGGGCACACCATCGTGAGCGGATTGGGCAGGGGCATTGACGCTCAGGTCCACGAGGGCGCGCTGGGGGCTGGGGGGAACACCATCGCGGTCATGGGCACACCGGTCACCGAGATCTTTCCGGAGGAGAACAAGGAACTGGCCGCCGGGATCGAAGTGAGCGGCTCGTTGGTCAGCGAGATAACCGAGGAAGCGCACATGAGCCCCGGACGTTTCGTCCAGAGGAGCAGGATAATCACCGGGATGTCTGGAAGCGTGGTGGTCATCGAATCGGCGAGAGGCAGCGGCATCCACCGTCAGGTGGAGGTAGCGATCAGGCAGGGCCGGAGGGTCTACGCGGTCGATCACGGCAAGTTCACTGATCAGGACCACGGAACCTCGTTCGTGCAGCTCAAGGCGCTGGGGGCCATTCCCATCACGCATCCGGACGACGCGGCTCCGACCGGGACGAAGCAACTGAAGCTTTTCTGATCCCGCCGGTCAAGGGGGGGCCGTCGGGGATATCAAATGAGATTTATACGGATATGGAAAGGTATTATTGACCGGGCAGCATATACATCTACGTGGCCGCCGGCAAGGTCCTGGGGATAATCGGTTGCGTCGTTCTGGCCGATGAACTAACCTATGTACTGTCCCGCGACCAGGGGCTGTCCAGGGTCTTCGTGATTGATAACGATGCCGGCCGTATCCTCAGGGATAAGATGGCGAAGTCCCAGATGGAGGCGGTGATGGTATCGCCCAACGATCTGGACCGGGTCAGGTCCAGGGACCGGTACTCGGTCCTGATCTGGATGAACCCCGCCGGACCTCATGACGACCAGGCCGAGCTGAGGGGGGTGGTGAGGGCCGCAGCCGAGGGGATGAGCAAATGGGTCGACCTCTGCCTCTGCTTCTATGGTCTCTGCCGCAACTCCCTGTGGAGGATCGGTCAGATGGGCGACGAGGTGGGAGTGCCGATGATGATATTGACCGATATCCGGGGCCGGGACGTGGATGACTGCTTTGGGGCCAACATTGGCGGCAAGCAGGAATATCTCGAGGCCATAGTGAGCAATCGGGGCACCATTTTCGTTTCCCCGGGTTATGCCGAGAACTGGCAGAGGAGGCAGAACGAGAAGTCCCTGGAAAAGATCATCGAGCAGGTGGAGAACATGCGTTTCGTGTTCGAGCGCATGGGCTATTCCACAGTGATGAGGTTGGAGAACGGTCTGGGGGACAGGGACAAGTTCGTAAGCAGGGTGGACGCGTTCTCCAAGATCTTCGACCTGCAGGTGGTCTCCAGGCCCTGCGGACCGGAGGTATTCGAGCACACGTACTCTCTGGCCAAGGGACGGCTCAATGGGAAGAGGCCGTGATCCTGACCTCCTTATCGCAAAACCCTCCCGATCACGGGCATGGGCCGGCCAGGACATCATCGGCCTTAGTTCCGGGGGGCACGAGGCATTTTCAGCACCAGTTCCCTGATGGCGTACAGTAGGACGATGATCACGGTCGCCAGGATCAACGGTATGGCCAGGAGGATGACGAGCGCGGTCTCGATGCCGATGTTCGGTATCTCCATGGCCGTGTTTATAGAGCCCAGCATGGCCACGACGACGACGGCGAATATGCCGACGAAGACCCCGAAGGTCTCGATGACCCGCACGAAGTAGGTCCTGATGACCTGGTCATGGTCGGCGATGCTGGAACGCATGTTGGTCATGTCTCCCTCCATCGCCCTCTGGGACCTCTCCAGGTCCTGGCGCATCGCCTCCATGTCCGCCTTGATGCGGTCGTAGGTCTCCACCAGCCGGGTCTCGATCTCCTTGGCTGAGATCTCCGGAGTGATGACTCCTCTCTCCTCCAGGGACTGCAGATACTCGATGCCGGTGGCCGAGATCTTGAAGCGATAGGTCTCGGTCTCACCGAACGGCGCACGGACGACTGATTCCTCGATCAGGCCCTTGTCCCGCAGCTCCCTCAGGTCCCGGGAGATCTGGCCCCCCGGCTGGTCCTTCATCAGCTTCTGGACCGCCGCCACCAGGACGATCTCGTCGACCTTTATGGGATAGAACTCCCTGAGGCTCCTCAGAATTTGCTTCTGGACCTCTGTCCCTTGGTATTTGTCCATCGCCCCTTCCTTTCTATTTACCTAGAACAGTATTGTGATTCATGTTTATAGATACAATTCCTGCCCGTCCGCGCATCGCGGTCGCCCGCTCCCTGGATACATTGCGTTCTTTGGTACCATGCCGGGGACGATCAGGAGCGTTGGGGAGCGCCCAGACCCAGCCGTCCAAGCATGTCCCGGTCGGCCTTCGTTGCCAGAGGAGGGACATACAGGGTCGTCATGGTGGTCATCGTTGCTTCGGACAGCCTGCCTACGGTCGTCCTTTGGACCATCGGACCGGCTATGGGGTAGGGAAATGGCGAGGCCTCGTAGACCACGACCTCATGATCGCTCCCATAGTGTTCCCTGAGGACCTCGACCAGGATCCCAATATGACCGCTCGGTCGGCCGTCGGCGATGTAGTCGCCCACTCCGATGATCCCGACCTGCCATAGGATCAGGCTGCAGGTTGGATCGAACCCTCCGTGGTGCACAAGGAAATCAGTGGCTTCGAAGCTCTGACAGCCGTTGCTGCCAGGGTCCAATCCCAGGTCAGCGAACAGGCAGTCCTCGGCTGAGATGCCCGGAAGCATGCGGGCCTCATACCCCTCGTTCCTCGCCATCTCGATGGCCGCATGCGAGGGATTGACGAACACCCCGGGGTGGCCGTAGAACACCGCGCAGACGTTGAGGCCGCTGCGTACATGTCCCATGATCACATCGACCATCTGCCGATAGGTCTCCGAGCGGGGCTTTCCGGGACCGTACAGGTGGTTCAGGGATTCCGTGTCGGGGTTCAGGCTCTGGATGTACCTCTGGGTCGGGTAGTCGTTAACGACGTGGACCACCTTCTGGGCGTTCCGGATGCTCTGGACGGCCTCATGGGTTATGTGGTTGATCAGCTGTATGCCGGTCCCTACGGTGACCAACGACCCCTTCCGCAAGCCGTTCATCGGGAACTCCGAAACGCAATTACGCCCTCATCGGACGATGATCCAGAATATGGGTACTGACCTGCCCGCGGTGCTGAACATCTCTCGTATTCGGGAGATATCGCCCGTCACAATCGCGTCGATCGCTTCAGGACTGATATCCTCCCGTGACAAGACCGCCCGGGGGTTGGTTTTATACTCCTCTACCAATGTTGGTTCGTCCGCCATCCTCTGAAAGAGGCTGCTTATCCTGTCCAGTTCATTTTCGTTCATGCTCTCCTCCTAAACCATTCTACAATATTGGAACATTATTAATTGCGCGTTGATAGTATTAATGATTTCTCTAGATGGCGAATCCTACCCGTAGGGCGAGGGTACGCACCCTCCGTTCGCATCCCAATCTCTCTGCCACCTCCATGGCTTCCCCAAAATGCTGGCGGGCCTCGACCTCCATTTCCCTCCGGGCCAGGGACATCGCGTATCTGGCGCAGCAGTTCATTGTATCGTAAGGCTGCCCTGAATCCTGGGCCTGCCCGATCATTCTCTTGTATAGCACGTCGCTCTCCCGGAACCCCCCTCGCCGCATGAGCAGCTCGGCCCGGAGGATGGAGAGGTCCGTCTCGAGGAGCGATCGGAGATAAGAGTCGAAGGCCGATGCGGCTCTAAGCGCCTCCTCATAATGGCCTTCCGCGTTTTCAAGTCGGCCAAGGCTCGATTCGTACATGCCGAGGTCGCTCTCGCACATGGCGATATGGAACACGTTCTCGTACTCCCTGGCGTTGTCCAGGGCCCTGGACACGTCCGCCCTGGCCCCTTCGAGGTCCCCCTCCAGTTCCAGGGCCACGGCGCGATAGACCAGCGCCAGCCGCAAGGTCCACATCATGCCCAGCTTGGTCGCCAAATCGATCACCTCGGAAGTGAACCTCTTAGCCGGCTCGACGTCCCCCATCATGGCGCAGATGAACCCGGCCAGCATCTCCACCATCAGCAGAGGCTCGGGATCCTCCAGGTCCCTGGCGATGCGCATCTGCTCTTCTGCCAGCTCCCTCGCCTCCTTGAGCCGATAGGCCTGGCGCAGGATGACGATCTCCAGTTCCCGGCATTTCAGGGTGCCCACCGGATCGTCCAGTCGCTCGAAGTGATGCCTCGCCCGGACGATCTGGGGCAGCGCTTCCTCCGCTCTCCCGTCATTGCTGCTCAGGTCCGCCCTTCGATAAGCCACCTCGGCCAGGGTCCGGGGGTCTCCGTCCGCGATGGCCTCGGCCTCGTCAAGCAGTTCGTTGGCTTTACCGGCATCTCCGAGCCCCACCTGGTCCCAGCACTCCGCGGCCTTGGCGAGGACCCGTGCCCTCGCCTCCCGGTCCTGGTTCGCCTCCAGGTACTGTTCATAATAGGAATACCATTCTCGCGGACCGGACGCGTCGTTCTTCAGGTCCCCCAGGGATTCCAACGCGATGAGGCGATCGACGGCGAACCAGGGGTCGTTCTCCGTCCGCTGCAGGACCAATGTGAGGAACGACTTCGCCTCCCTGACGGCCTTCCGTCGCTGACAGAGCTTCCCCGCCGCCAGGGAGTATCTTATGCACCGATCGTTGTCGCCCGCCTCGAGGAAATGCCAGGAGAGCTGGCTGAGGTACTCATCGTTGGGAAGCCGCCTCTCCATCATCAGGCCGGCGGATCGGTGCAGCTCTTTTCTCCTCCCGGCGGAGATGTCCTCGTAGATCACTTGTCTGATCTTCTCGTGGGAGAAGATGTAGTGGCCCCCGTCCTCATGGAGCAGTCGATACTCCTTCTCCAGGACCTCCAGTTCCCCCAGCAGCTCCATGTGCCCTCTTCCCTCGCCATCATCCAGCAGGTCCGGTTCGAACACCTCCCCGACCACGGCCGCCGACTCCAGGACGTCCCTGGTCCCCCGCGGGAGCGCGTCGATCCTCGCTAGGACGACCTCGCGGATGGTCGAAGGGATCTGCATCTCGCGCTTCAGGCGCAGTCTCCATACTCCGCCGTCGGAATAGACCTGTTCGCTGTCCACCAAGTAGTTGATGATCTCCACCGCGAACAGCGGGTTCCCTTTGCTCTCGCTGGCCACCAGGTCCTGCAACCGAGCCTCCGCCGTTCCTCCAAGCATGAGGGGGACCATCTTCCCCGTCTCCTCCGGGCCCAGAAGCCTGAGGTCCACCTCATGGCAGAGCCCTTCCCGCCGGATGATGCGTAGCGTTCCCTTCAGCGGATGGGGCTCGCCGGCGGGGGTCGCATGGACGTCCTCCGGCCGGTAGGTACCGACAAGCAGGATCCTCCGTCCCCGGACGTTCCGGGCCAGGAAGTGCATCAGGGTGATGCTGGCCGAGTCCGCCCAGTGGAGGTCCTCCAGCCGTATTATCAGGCCTTTGTCCTTCGATAGCTGATCGAAACCCTCCAGGACGGAGAGGAAGAGCCCGCCCCCCTCCCTGTTGACGATCCCGTCAGCACTGAAGGGATCGGGCGAATGGCCGTAGAACATCTCGATGAACGGCAGATAGGGGGTCTGGGGACCGGGGATGCACCGTCCAACGAGGACGAGGCAATCGCTCTGGGCCGCCAGTTTCTCAAAGGTCTCGCAGAGGGTGGTCTTGCCCGAGCCTGCCTCGCCTCCGATCAGGACCAAACCTCCCTCGCCGGAGAGGGCTCCGGCCATCTGGCCCATCAGGAATTCGAGCTCCTCCTCTCTCCCAATGATGAGGTCTGAGGATTCCATGGCGTTACAATAGTGAAATCGGACCTTGCGGAGATAATGATTTGTATCAGGTCCGGAGATGGGATCCCGCCCCATGGCGATGGGGCAGGCGGACGGGCCACGGGCAAACCTCGAAGCCCAAATACCCCGGCTCTCGACTGCGGCCTAAACGGTTATGTCCAGCGGGATGTCCTCCCCCATAGCTTCGATGACATCCTCCTCGAGGACGGAGCGAAAGTCCACGATCAGGGGATAACTGGGGAGGTACCCGAAGAAGTTCTTGTAGGCGATCATGTAAATTTTGGAAGCGAAGAACCTGTCCTTTATGGACTGGAATCTAGTGGTTCTTTCGTCATCGGCCAGACCATTGAGCGAGTCCAGTCCGGCCAGGATATCGTTACGCAGGAACTCGATCTTGTCCCTGATGAACGCGGAGGCGAACTTGGCGCTGTCGAACCCCTGGATATAGCGTACCAGGATGAACTGGGACGTGAAGATCACGATCAGGTCGAGGAGGTCGATCTGGAAACCGCTGGACTCCAGGTAGGCGATCACCGCGTCCAGCGACGTCTTGGGTAAGAACATGGCTGTGACTATCAGTATGGAGAAGACCGTCACCAGGAGAATGACTGCGACAGCTCCCTTCAGGTAGGTGTCCCAGCGCACCTTCCGTTCCCTCCGAACGTTGGACAGGTTGCTTATGAACTCCTTAGAATAGGGGCGGTACCGCATGATGAACAGGTAGTAGCCGATGATCGCCGCCCCCTGGGCCAGAACGATGGCGACAGCCGCGCCGGGGATCGCATTGAAGACCAACCATCCGAAGATAGCGAACACGAAGCTGATGACCAGCATCACCCAGATCCCCCGTGCCATGGTCTGGGTGCCGACGAAGAAGCTGTTCCAGAAGGTGATGATCACCGCTTTCTTTCCCTTCCTGAGCACGTCCCGAATGCCGGCGAACCTGTAGGGCGCCTTCTTCTTCCCCTGGGCGCCTTCCGACGGGGACCTGACCCTCCGGGTGGTGGGAAGCATAATCACAATGAAGAAGTACATGTATAACCAGAAGCTGGAAACGATCCAGACCAACGTGTATTTGTCCGTGGTGATGGCGAGAACGATATTGATCGCCAGTATAACGAACAGGACCGGGAGGAACCTTCTGGCCTGGTGGGGGTGCATGTCGATCACTTTCTGGTTCCTAAGTTCTAGGTCGATCTCCGCCTGCGCCCTGGTGCGCAGATCCTCC
>JAEILR010000011.1 GCA_016109435.1 Methanomassiliicoccus sp. | reverse complement strand
GTGACGACCTTCGGCTGTTTCTTGGCCTGGGCGATCCAGTCCTCGACCATCGCCTCGGTCGGAGTGCGCTTTACCAGCTTCATCTGGCCGTTGAGTTCCTCGATCTTCTTGGTGAGGTTGGGGGCCTTCCTCTGGGCCAGCTCGGCGCAGCTGTCCACTCCGGCGGCCTCCAGGAGGTCGGCGTACTCCGACGCCACGCCCTTGATCCTGAACAGGTCGGCGTGGTTAGCCCACTCCAGTAGCCACTCCTTCTTGATGCCGGTCTTCTTGGCCAGCTCGTCCCTTCCCTTGGTCGGTCCGGCGACCTCCAGGTACTTCTCCAGGGTCTCTATGCCCGCCTTGGAGAGGCGGTCGATGCACTCGGGCTTGATGCCCTTGATTCCCGTCATCTTTGTCATAGCATATCTCCTGTAGCAATCTGGCCTGACTGCGTCCGAACCAAGTCCAGGCCGATATTAACAAACTAAGACCAAAATTTCAAAAGGAGGAAATGAACACTTGCCGATCCCCCATTCACGGTCGATCCCCAGCACGGGGGAGACCTTGAGGAAGGGAGCGGCCCGGTCACGGCCGGTCACGACGACCGGCTCCCGGCACAGGACGATCATCTTTCGTTTCGAAGGGTCTACAGCGGCCCAGTGAGCGTAGGTAGGAACCAGCCCACGATCGCCGTTACGACCCAGATGAGAATGGCGATCAGCAGAGCCTTCAGCCAACCTATTTTGTACAGTGCCTTCAGCGCCAGCAGCCAGAATACTCCTGCGATCACCGCCGCCAGGATGCCGTTGCCCAGGAGATAGTATACGATGGTATAGATGATAGTACCAATGATCGCGACCAGGAACGCGGTCCCGATGCCCTCCTTCTCGCCGGTCAACTTTGCGACCAGCCAGATGATGATGGTGCTGACCAACAGTGCGATCAGGAAACCTATTGCCGTGCCCAGAATGTCTGCCATATGCATAAGAATCCCATCTGAAGATATATAAAAAAAATGGCAGAAATGGAGGAAATCCTCGATGCCGGCGGATGACCGACCTATCTGTCCACCCTCCGGAAGTCCTCATTTTTCGATATATCGGCCCCCGACGCCGACCTGCTGGAACACGGTCTTCGGCCATCCCCTCGATATAATTTAATAGGCACACATCTTGGCCCGATGAGCATGTCCGACAAGGTCATCGAGGCCAAGGACCTGGTGAGGATCTATCGCTCTTCCACCGGGCTGCTGCGTAAGAAGAAAAAGGAGACGCTGGCGGTCAACAAGGTCTCGTTCTCGGTGGACCGGGGGGAACTGTTCGGCGTTCTAGGCCCCAACGGGGCGGGGAAGACCACCACCATCAAGATGCTCACCACGCTCCTCACACCTACAAAGGGCTCGGCCACGGTCATGGGCTTCGATGTCGTGAAGGACCCCGTGGAGGTTCGGAAGCGTATCGGGCTAATCCTCGGGGGTGAGCGCGGTCTCTACTATCGGGTCACCGGCCGGCAGAACCTCAAGTACTTCGCCGATCTCTACGGCGTTTCCCTTCAGACTCGTGATCGCCGGATCCAGGAGGTCCTGGACATGGTCGGGCTGGCGGACAAGGCGGACTCCAAGGTGGAGGACTACTCCCGGGGGATGAAGCAGAAGCTGCACATCGCCAAGGGCATCGTCCATGACCCCGAGGTCCTGTTCATGGACGAGCCGACCATCGGGTTGGACCCTCAGGCATCGAGGGAAACGAGGAAGCTTACCCAGAGCCTCATCGACCATGGCAAGACCATCCTGCTGACGACCCACTACATGTTCGAGGCCGATGAGCTGTGCCGCCGCATCGCGGTCATCAACAACGGGAGGATCGTGGCCATGGACACTCCCCACGGCCTCAAGGGCTTTGTCAAGGATACCGCGGTCATCGAGGTCGAGGGCTTCGGCATCGACGACTCGGTCATGAACAAGGTCCGAGGACTGGAAGGGGTGCGCACGGTGTCGGCGACGATGAACGAGTCCAAGCAGGTCATGCGAGTGCAGGTCTGCGACGCGGGGGAGATGCTCTCCCCGGTCACCAGGGTATTGGACTGCAAGGTCCTCGACGTCCGGGTGAAGGAGCCGACCCTCGAGGACGCCTACCTGTGGTTGGTGGAAGGCCATGCCTAGGCTCCGGGCGATGAAGGCGGCCTTCGAGCATCAGGCCCGTCACTTCCTGGCCGATCCGGGGTGGATCATACCGAACATCATCGCGCCGTTCGTCATCACTCTGGTGGCCTTGCTGCTGTACGGCAGCAGGGAAGGCCCTGTGGTCATGTATGCGGTCCTGGGCGGGGGCATGATGGGGATGTGGGGCAACACCCTGTACGCTTCCGGTTTCTCCATCCAGTCGGAGAGGTGGTGGGGGACCCTGGAGTCTACCCTGTCGGTGCCCGCCCCCCTCATATGGATCATAGCCGGGCGAACGCTGTGGAACGCCCTGATCGGCATCATTAATGGGTTGGCCATCCTGGTGATCGCGGTCTTCGTGCTGAAGGCGCCGATCACCGTGGACAACCTCCCGCTGTTCCTCCTGGCATTCCTGCTCACCCTGCTTTCCCTGGCGGCCCTGGGGCTGGTGTTCAGCTCCGCGTTCGTTCTCACTCGTCAAGCGGGCGTGCTCACCAATGGCCTGGAGTTCCCCATCTACGTGGCCACCGGCTGCATGTTCCCTATCGCCATACTGCCGCTGTGGAGCGCCCCCCTGTCCCTATCCCTGGCCCCCTCCTGGGGCATCGACGCCATCCGCATCGCTGCAGGATACAATCCGCAGGGGCTGTGGGACGGCTACCTCGGCTATCTGGACCCCGTCTGGTCGTATCTGATCGACATCGGCGTGGTGGTCCTCATGGGGCTGGCCTACGTCGCCATGGCGTTCTATCTGTTCAAGGTGGTCGATCGCCGGGCTAGGTCCGACGGCAGCCTGGGGAGGGTGTGACATGAACGTCTACCAGTCGGTCAGGGTGTTCTGGTCCTCGTCAGTGATGGCCAAGAAGGCGCTGTTCCATTGGCTGAGCCCCGGCCTGTGGCTCATGCAGCTGTTCACCATGTCCCTGTTCCAGATCGCCTTCTTCGTATTCATCGCCGAGTACGTCGGCAATCCCCAGGCCACCGTGGCCTATGTCGCCGTCGGCAACGCGATCCAGAGCATCGCCTATGTCGCCATCTTCGCCGTGACCAATGTCACCACCGAGGAAAAGGAGGCAGGTACCCTGCCGGGCATCCTGGCGACCCCGGCCAACCGTTTCGCCATCTTCGTGGGCAGGGCGATGTTCCAGGTCCTGAACAGCATAGCCACGGTGGCCATCGCCCTGTTCTATGCCGCGGTGATCTTTGGCGTGGACTTCTCCCATGCCGACTGGCTGACCCTGGCCGTGGTGATCGTGGTCACCGCCTTCGCCACCGTCGGCTTCGGCCTCATGCTGTCTTCCTTAGGCTTCTACCTCCGTACCTCGATGGTGGTGGCCAATGTGTTCCTGTTCATGGGTCTGCTGTTCTGCGGAGTTAACTTCCCCGTCACCATGCTGCCTGAATACCTCCAGCCCATATCCTACGCCCTTCCGGTGACATATGCCACCGACGCCGCCAGGATGGCGGTGGACGGCGCCAGCCTGGAACAGGTCGGGGGCCTGCTGGGGGCGGAGGTTCTGGTCATGGCGGTTGCCATCTTCATCGGCTACCTCATGATGCTCCTGTTCGAGCATCTCGCCCGCCGCCGGGGCACCCTGGAGATGTTCTGAGCCCGCAGGCTCCGTGAGCGCGACCCTCCCGGGTCCACGCATCGGGAGGAAAAGATTTTATTATAATTATATTTAATAATATTATATATTTCATTATCTTTTGATATCTGGATGAATTATTATCTTTTTCAATAACAGCAAATTGTTTATATTGTGTGTGCCCAGAAGGAACGTCGTGGAAGGCATATGGGTCGATGATCGTCTGACCTTAGTGTATCCGGCCAGGGGCAGGAAGGCGCCGGGAAGGGCGAAGACGAGGCCAGGAGATGATCAGCCATGATGAACGAAGAGCGAAAAAGAGTAGTGGACCAGACACTAGAGGAAGAGGCACGGATCCGGAGAATGAAGGAGGGAGGTGAGGACATGAGGGCGCAGCTCGCCATGGAAGAGGCTCAACGCTCCAAGGGCGAGGGCGCAGATATATCGGGCCTCAACCCTCAGGAGGAGGAGCGCCGCCGCGCCATGCAGAGGGAGGACCCCTACCGAGGCCTCGGGGAGACACAGAAGGCCCAGATGGCCATGTGGGGCAAGGAAGGCAGCCAGCGTCCTCCAACTGAGGAGGAACAGCGGGCGATGGGCCAGGAGAGACGCCAATATCCTGCCGGCACCGGGAGCGTGTATCACGACCCGAAGATGACCACTCGGGAGAGCGCGTCCAGCGGCGAATCGTTCACCGGCGGGCCGAGCCTGACCGGGGGAGAGGTAAGGCGAATCGAGACCGGCCAGGCAAGCTATCCTGCCGGCACCGGAAGCGTGTATCACGACCCGAAGATGACCACCCGGGAACGCGCGTCCAGCGGTGAGTCCTTTACCGGCGGACCGAGAATGTCTGAGGAAGAGGCTAGGAGGAAGGAGGCCGAGTATCCGAGATATGCGGCCGGCACCGGAAGCGTGTACCGCGATCCTAACATGACCACTCGGGAGAGGGCGTCCAGTGGCGAGTCCTTCACCGGAGGCGCCCAGTTCACCGAGGGCGGACCGAGGCCCAGCGGGGCCGAGCGGGGAGCCTACTCGGCCGGCACCGGCAGCGTGTACCGCGATCCTAACATGGCCACCAGAGAGCGGGCGTCCACCGGCGAATCGTTCACCGGCGGGATGAAATACGCTGAAGAGGAGGCATGGGAGAGGAGGCAGGCTCAGCCTGCAGGAACCGGGGCCGAGAGAGAGATGCCCAGAGAGCCTCCGACCGGTATGACCGAGACATCGATGGCCGGAAAGGCCACTGCCACGGCCAAAGGGGTCGGAGGGGATATCAAGTCCACTACCAAGGACGTGACCCACAAGGTCACCAGCAAGGCTAAGGAGCTTGAGAAGAGCAGCCCTGAGGACATGGCGAACCGTGCTGGTCTGATAATCGGGAAGGCGATCCGCAAGACCGTCGCGGTGACCAAGGAGATGGGCTCCGGACTAAGGAAGGGCCTGGGGCGGGAGCACGAGGAGAGCGCTCCCGAACAAAGAGCCCAGTACGAGGAGAGAAGGACAGCCGCTCCTCCCGAGGAGTACCAGCGCACGCAGAGTGTGCATGAGGAGGTACGAGAGGTCCCACCGTCCCGTGAAGTGCCCTCGGGAGAAGTCCAGAGGACCAAGCGGGAGGTCCGCACAGAGGAGAACCGGTGAGGGGGGAAACCCCCACCTTTTTTTACTCGAAGTTGCGCTTGAACAGGTCCATCCCATTAAGGATGCAGTTCAGGCCCGACTTCTTTCCTTCCCACCCCAGGACCTCGGTGTTCTTTCCCTCCTCGAGGCGCTTATAGGTACGGAAGAACTCGGCGATCTCTTCCAAATAATGGGTGGGCAGATCACTGAGATCATGGTACTCGCGGTTCCGGGGGTCCCTGGTGGCGGCGCACAGGACTTTGTCGTCCGCTCCCTTCTCATCCCGCATACGAAGGACGCCTATCGGTCTCGCCTCCACGATGCAACCGGTGAAGGTAGGCTCGGACATGACCACCATGGCATCGATGGCATCTCCGTCCTCATAGAACGTTCTGGGGACCATTCCATATTCCAGGGGGAACACCACGCTGGAGTGCAGTACTCGATCCAGAACGATAGCATCGTAGTCCTTTGACACTTCGTACTTGTTCTTGCTGCCCTTGGGGGTCTCCACGATCACATTTACGATGTTTGGCGGGTCCCTTCCCACCGGCAGCTCTTTCCACATTGACATTTATTACTCACTCTTTCATTGCACAATACGCTCAGAACTTAAAATTTCCCATCGGGTTCGGCCGGTTGAGATAGCCCCCGGGCGCCGGTCGGCTGGAAACGCATGACGAGCGGGGTTCGCTGCCGTCTCGATATTTTCAGACCGGCCAGATGACCTTGGCCAGCGATACGACGACAACGAGGACGATGATCGCGCCCACTACGTACCAGGGCTTGAAGACCGGCCCCTTGGCGGACTCGTTATCGAAATACCGTATGAGGCCCGCTGCGGATTGGAATCCCGTGTTCTTCTTGCTCTTCGGGGGCATATGAATCAGACCTTGAGCTTTCCTCTGTAATTTAAATTTTGTGCGGTCGGGTCGTGTCCGGGACCATAGGTCGCCGCCAAGCACAGGGTGACGAAAATCGCCGGATCATCAGAACACGGGATGGGGAACGGCACGGGCCGATCCTAACGAACCTGCCGATGACGGCGGTCCGGGAACGATGGGGGTCTTCCTCATCAGAATGTCGACAACACCCAGCAGTGGCCGACGCCCGCTTGGCCCTGCATAGGCCTCGGGACGGTCTCAGCCGACCTGGACCCCTGAGCCCAGGTCCTCATCATATCCAATAACGAAGAACCTGTCCTTTCCCTTGATGCGTTTCAGCCTCGCCCTCTCCTCCTCCACCTTCTTTCCCGGGACCAGGATTCCCAGCTTGATCCCCTGGCCCAGCACGTCGTAGTATTCAGTGTTCCTCCTCGGGAGAAGGATCGATTTTCCGGACTCGATGAAGTCGGTCTCCAAAATACGGTTGTTCACCAACACCGATACGATGGCCCGGTCCTCCAAAAATTCCTGTGTGACCTCTCCCTCGGGACAATCTTCCTGAAGCTCCTTGGCCCGTCTTACTGCGACGGACCTGATCATAGGTATGGTGGTCATAACTCAAATGTTACGGCATAGGTAGGTATTGCATCTTTGCATTATACCATCGGTCGAGGACGATGGCGGCCATGCCCCTCCGACCGGGATAGTTTTATTAGAACGCTGCCACTTCGCCATAGGTCGATATTCATGCACTGGGCGGACGTAGAGGCCAACAGCCTGCTTTCTAGGGGCAACACGCATCTGATCAATACCGGCATCACCCCGTCGGGCACCCTGCACGTTGGTACGCTTAGGGAGGCCATAACCGCCGAGGCGGTCAGGAAGGCGGTCGCCAAGCAGGAGGCCAACGTCCGCATGATCTATCTGGTGGATTCCTGGGATCCCCTGCGCAAGCGGTACCCTTTCCTGCCGGAGAGCTACGAGGCCGAGGTGGGCCGACCGCTCGCGTACATCCCCTGTCCCTGCGGCAAGCACAAGAATTACGCCCAGCACTATATCCAGCCGTTCCTGGATTCGATCAAGGAGTTGGGCATCCACTGCGACGTGCTGTGGACCCACGAGCAGTACGAGCAGGGCAAGTTCGCCGAGGTCATCGACATCGCCATAGGGAAGAAGGACCTCATCGCCCAGATCCTCAAGGAGGTCAGCGGCAGGGACGTCCCCAAGGATTTCTTCCCCTACTCCCCCCGCTGCGATAGCTGCGGCCGGCTCACCCACGCCAAGGTGGAAGGGTACGAGCGTCCCTTCGTTTCCTACCGGTGCGCCTGCGGGCACTCGGGAAAGGCGGACATCCGCAAGGCCGACGGGAAGATGCCCTGGAGGATCGAATGGGCCGCCAAGTGGAAGGTGTTCAACGTCACCTGCGAACCGTTCGGCAAGGACCATGCCGCCGCCGGCGGCTCGTACGACACCGGCGTCCGCCTGGCCAAGGAGGTCTTCGGCATCGACCCTCCTCATCCCGTTCCCTACGAGTTCGTTCAGCTGAAGGGCAAGGGACAGATGCACAAGTCCACCGGCTCCTCGGTGACCGGGGTGGACGCGCTTAACATCACCCCCGCTTCGGTCATGAACTACATCGTACTGCGGGTGAACACCAACCGCCACATCGACTACGACGCCGGCCTGGGCATACTGGACATGGTCGATGAGTACGACCGCGTGGAGAACATGTATTACTGCGGGGAGTGCGAGGAACGGGACAGGGACCTGCTCCGGGCGTACGAGCTCTCGCAGCCGGAAGGGGCGCGATCCAAGATGCCCCTGCAGATACCGTACCGTCATCTCGTGTCGCTGGTGCAGATCACCGACGGCTTCGAGGGAGTGCTGGCAGTGCTGAAGCGCATGGGCGCCCTGGACGATTCTATCTCCCCTGAGGACATGGGGATCCTGAAGCAGAGGGTCGACTGCGTGCGCTACTGGCTCGACTCCTTCGCCCCCGACGAGGTCAAGTTCGCGGTGTGCGAGCGCATGCCGTCGTGCGAGCTCACCGAGCAGGAGAAGGCCTTCCTGCAGGACCTCTTGGTGGCTATCGACGGAGTGGAGTGGAAGGGCGAGGACATCCATGACGCCATGTACGGCTGCGCCAAGAAAGCCGCTGTCGGCACCCGCGGCGGCTTCCAGGCCCTGTACCGCATCTTCTGCGACCAGCGGCAGGGCCCCAGGCTCGGGTTCTTCCTCTCGACCCTCGACCGGGACTTCGTCCTCGGCCGGATCAGGGAAGCTTCCGAACAGCGCTGATACTCTTCAATGACCACCGGCCGGACCACTGGCCGTCCTTTTTTTTAATCCCCTTTTCAGGCACCGGTCCATCGTAGACGATGATTTAGGTTTGGCTAAATTTAAATACAGGTCACGTTTTTAGGGTTTCCGAACATAACTTTTCGGTTTACCGAAAGGTGTTGCCATGAACGAGTTGACCCTGGACAAGCTGGAGCCTGGAAACCGCGCCATCATCGTCAGAGTGGAAGCGAGAGGACCCGCGCGAAGGAGGATCGCGGAGATGGGACTGTGTCCCGGGGCGGACATCACCATGGTCCGAAGGGCCCCCATGAACGATCCGGTGGAGTTCACCGTCCGTGGCTATTTCATCTCCCTGCGCAACAGCGAGGCATCGACGGTGGTCGTCCGGACCGAGGGGGCCCGATCATGACCGCAGGACGGTCCTTAGCCATGGCCGGGGAGGGCAATGAGTGCATGGTGAGGGAGGTCGTCGGAAGCACCTGGGCCTCCACCCGCCTGAGGGAGATGGGTTTCGTCGAAAGGGCGAGGATCAAGGTCCTCAAGATCGACGGCCGGGGGATCATCGTTGGGGTCAACGGCACCAGGTTCGCCCTGAGCATGGGGCTCGCCAGCAGGGTCATGTTATACTGATCGGGGGAATAGGATGGAAAAGCGGATCAGAGTCGCATTGATAGGGAACCCTAACGTCGGAAAGACCAGCCTGTTCAACGTGCTAACGGGCTCGAGGCAGCACGTCGGCAACTGGCCTGGGGTGACCATAGAGAAGAAGACCGGAACTCGCCCTCACCAGGAGCACGTGCTCGAGATCACCGATCTTCCGGGCACCTACAGCCTGGCCACCCGCTCCCCGGACGAGGCCGTGGCCAACGACTTCATCACCGCCGGCGAGGTCGACGTGATCGTGCAGGTGGTCGACTCCACCAACCTGGAGAGGAACCTGTACCTGACCACGCAGCTGCTGGACATGGGCCGGAAGGTCGTTCTCGCCCTCAACATGTCGGACATGTCCGACGCCCGGGGGGACGTCCTGGACACGAAGAAGCTGGCGGAAGCCCTGGGGGCGCCGGCGGTCCGGGTCTCGGCCACCGAGAAGCAGGGCATCGAGGACCTTCTGGACACCATAGTGCGAACGCACTCCAGGGGAGGAGCGCCCCGCTCGCTCGTCAACATGGGGAAGGAGATCGAGGGCCTGGCCGTGGAGATCCAGACGCACCTGCTCTCCGACCGGCCGGACCAAAATTCTCCCCGATGGGCCAGTCTCAGGCTCATCGAGGGGATCGCCGAGCCCGGGGACGTGGTAAAGGATCCGGGAAGCCTTAAGGGGATCGAGGCAGCGCTTGAGGGAGTGGACCGGGAGGAGATGGAGATGACCTTCGTGGACAAGAGGTACGAGGCCATAGGCTCCGCGCTCTCCGGCGTCTACGTCCGTGGCTCGGAGAAGAGGTCCCTCTCCGACACTCTCGACCGGGTGGTCACCAACAAGTATCTGGGGATACCGATCTTCCTGGCGCTGGTGTGGGGCATGTTCGAGCTCACCTTCACCGTGGCCGCTCCCTTCGCCACCATCATCGACGCCTTCTTCGCCGCCGCGGCCCAGTTCGTGGCCACCAGCGCTCAGCCGGAATGGCTGGCATCGCTCCTGGGCGACGGGGTCATAAGCGGCGTAGGGTTCGTGCTGGTCTTCCTGCCCAACATCCTGGTGATGTTCTTCCTGATCGCGCTCCTTGAAGCCAGCGGCTACCTCGCCCGGGCCGCCTTCATCATGGACAAGCTGATGTCCAGGATCGGGCTTCATGGCAAGTCGTTCATACCCATGCTCCTCGGCCTCGGCTGTAACGTGCCGGCCATCATGGCCGCGCGGACCATCGAGGACGAGAAGAGCCGAGTGATCACCATCCTGACCGCTCCGTACATCTCATGCAGCGCTCGCCTGCCGGTGTACGTGCTACTGGCCGGCATATTCTTCCCCCACCACGCCGGCACCGTGGTGTTCGGGATATACCTCCTGGGCATCGTGGTCGCGATCCTGTCGGCCCTGCTCTTCAGGAAGACCGTGCTGAAGGGTGAGGGCTCCCCGTTCATCATGGAGCTTCCCCCCTACCGCCTTCCGAGGCTCAGGGACACCGTCGGCCAGATGTGGGACCGCGGCTACATGTACCTAAAGAAGGCGGGGACGTTCATCCTTCTCGGCGCGGTCATCGTATGGGCGCTCGCCAGCTTCCCGTGGGGAGTGGAGTACGGCAGCGAGGCCAGTTACGCCGGGGCCTTAGGCCACATTCTGGAGCCCATCGTCGCGCCGCTGGGCTTCGACTGGAGGATCGCGGTGGCGCTGGTGTTCGGCTTCCTGGCCAAGGAGGTCGTGGTCGCCTCCCTCGGTGTCCTGTTCGCGGCCGAGGATGAGGACGCCCTCACCGAGGCCATCGGGGACAGCATGACCGCCCCCGCCGCTCTCGGTCTGATGTCCTTCGTGCTCCTGTACACGCCCTGCCTGGCCGCTCTGGCCACCATCTGGAAGGAAACGCGGTCGGTGAGATGGACCGCGTTCTCGGTGGCCTACAGCCTGGTGCTGGCATACGTGGTGTCGTTCGTGATCTTCAGGGTGTTCACCCTGATCCTGTGAGGTGATGAGATGAGTTCATACAACAACCTGACCGTTCCATGTATCGTCTTCGGCCTGATCTACGCGGCCCTTGGGCTGGCGGAGATAACGTCCTTCTGGATCAGCGAGGGGTGGCTCGTAGTTCTGACCACTGGTAATATCATGATGGGGGCGGTGCTCCTGCTGGCCGGAGCGGTGTTCCTCACCGGGGCCAAGGAGGTCGCTGCCGGCAGGGAGGGGGAAGGCTATCTGATCGTAGGCTGTCTTCTGGGCCTGTTCATCGGGCTAGTGGCCCTGCTGACGATGGGAGCAAACGGTGCCGAGCACCTGCTGGGAAACGAGGACCTGGGGGGGTGGGTCCCCATGGACGATCTCACCCTGGCGATCGTGATGATGTTCCCGACCGGGGTTCTCCTCCGTTACGGCCTGCGGGCGTTCCGGAGCGCTCTCGGAGAGGAGGTTAAAGCATGATCATCGAAACCCTGGGCGCGCTCCGGGCGGGCGGCCAGACCCCGGAAGACCTAGCGGATAGATTGAACATCGGGCGCGGGGTACTGAGGCAAAGGCTCGACCTGCTGGAGAAGAGCGGGTACATCATGAGGCTGAAGGAGGTGACCTGCGCCGGAGCCTGCCCGGGATGCGTTGGCGCCGGATCGGGAGGTTGCTCCGGCCGTGGGCCGGTGACCGAGACCTACGCTCTCACCGAGAAGGGGGTGAGGGCGATGGACCGGGACGCCCGCAACGGCCGGATCAAGGAAGCGTCCTGCTGAGGGCCGCTTCTCTCTCAGGCCCCTCCACCGGGGACGGCACGAGCACCCTGGACCAAGCCATTTGGTAGGACCGCTCGAACACCTTGGTGTCGCACCGAGCTGTATCGACCATCAGGTCAAAAAATGAGGCGAACAGCCTTGCCCGCTCCCTCAACGCCCCCCGGTCCCCTAGCCCGTTGTCCAGCACCATGACCTTGTTGTAGCCAAGGGTGTCGAACAGCTGCTGGTAGTTCTCGTACTGCCGTATCAGGGTCTCCAGCCCATGGCGCTCCAGCTTCCTGGCCCAGTGTTCGGCGTAGCCTGGAGTCAGCAGTATGGCCCTGGCGCTCGCCCGGAGCATGTTCGCATAGCGCTCCCTGCCTCCCAGGACCGCGGCGAAACAGTCATCGACCACCGCCCCGTCCTCGTCGGTCAGAAGTGTCACTGGAACATCGAACCTGTCGGTGAAGCGGTTCATCTCGTACCTGGTGTTCCGGCACAGCCCGTAGAACACGAGGACCGAGCCGCAGTGGCCCTCTAGAGAGTGCACATTCAAGGCCAGCTTCTCCAGCATGGTCTTGGGATCATCATGCAGGCCCGCGTCGTTCATCCAGACCACTACCGACGGCCCGGAGAGTTCCAGGCGCCCCAGCTCATCTTCGCTCACCATCCTGACGTACTGCCCGGAGGCTTTGGAGTCCAGCTTCTCCCTGAACACCCTGCCCTCGTCGGTATCGACGATGAGGATGTTCTGTACCGCTGGATCGTTCTCCAGGACGAACGCCATCTCGTCCCCCAGGACGAGACACCCGATCATGCCAAGTGTTGTCCTTTGGTTCATATTTACCCAACGAGGTTAATCTTATCCTTAATAGGATTTAAAACTATTTTAGAATAGTATAACGGTAAAGGACAATGGGTTTGGTTTTTAGCCTCATTAGATAAAAAAAGGAGTGGAGATGAGCCATTAGGGGCTCACTTCTTCAGCATCCCGATCTCGTTCAGCTTATCCGGGAGGTAGGTATCGGTGACATAGTCCAGGCCGTACTTGGCCAGGGCCTGCTGTTCGGCCTTCCGCCCCAGCTTGAGCATGAGGTCGATCTCTCCCTTCCAGAATTCGGTGGCGAACCGGGGGTCCTTCAGTTCGGCGTTCAGCGCCCGGACGTCCATGTCGCTCAGCTTGTCGGTCGGGAGCTCGTAGTTCTCGATGTCCGAGGCGGTGATCCCGATGTACTCCGCGGTCGGAGTGGCCAGGTACTCGGACAGGTGGGCGGTCTTGATGGCCCCGTAGGCTATCGACGCGTAGATGCGGAAAGACCAGGGATCGCCGTCGGTGAAGACGATGGTCGGAAGCTTCAGCTCCTCGTTGAGGCGCTTGACGAACCGTCTCGTGGACCGCGCCGGCTGCCCCTTCAGATGGACCAGGATGGCGTTGTAGTCCTCATCGAAACCGTTCTCCACCAACCGGTCGAACATACCGCCGGTCTCCACCGCCACCACCATCTTGGCGGAGGTGCTCTTGAAGGTGATCTTCTCCTTCTCCACATTGTAGGGTATGCCGTAACCGGAGTCGCCGACATCATCGCGGCAGTTCATGGCCTTCATTTTGCCCTTGCGGTCGGTTTCCACGATGTTGAGGTCCCCCATCACCCTGGCCCCGTCCTCCTCGGGACGGAGCTTGAAGTCCTCGCGAAGGCATTGGGTGACGATCTCCAGGTCCTCGGCCAGCATGTTGGACTCGTCCTGGGAGTGGAACTTGGCCTTCCCCCAGCCCTCGGAGATGTAGTACGCCTCTCTGAGCGTGGAGGACTTATTGGTCTCGATCATGCTCTGGATCAGCTCCAGCATGTACGAGGTGCGCAGGAGCATCATGGCTCCCTTGACCTTCTTGGCGCTGCGGGCGCCCTTCAGGTTCCCGTACTTCCATACATTGGACCGGGTGTCGAACTTGATATTGGCCTTGGTCCTAAGAGGAAGGACCATCTTGGGGATCTGCCCCTTGTCCAGCTGATCATATATCGATTCGGAGATGGAGTAGAGGCGCTTTATGGCGTCAGTGTTACGTTCATTGCTCATCATTTAGGTCCTCTCCCGACTCGTCGTAGTCCGGCTCATCATCGGCCTCCTCGGCCTTCTCCACCACCGGAGCGGTGGTCTCGGTGAAGTTCACTCCCTCCAGGTCCCAGTCGCCGGGGAGCGGGTCCGCGCCCATGACATCCACCGGGTTGATCCCGGAAACGAAGACCTCGGCCTCGGTGTATGCCTCCTGGTCCAGTCCCTTCAGCTCGAAGCAGACCTCGTACTGGGCGGTGGAGGCGATCTTCGGTAGCTCCCAGGTGACCTTCTCATCCTCCTTGAACTCGACCGGCTTCAGGTTGCAGGAGGCAAGGTCCAGGCTTCCCTTGGGAAGGACGGTATGGAGGCGGAAGCGCTGCTGCTTGGGCGTGTAGTTGTACACCTGCACCTTGACCTTGTGGCACTTTTTCTCGAACGTGACCGAGTCATCGATCCACACCACGTTCATGATCTTGGTCAGGGTGCCCCTCAGGTCTGGAATGGGCTTCCCCACGATATGGGCGGTCTTCTCCGCCATGAGGGGAATGATCACCTGGACGATCTCGAACTTGGAGCGGGTCTTGGACTTCCGCTCCTTCTTGTTCAGGTGGGTCTTCAGGCTCCGGCCGCAGGCTTTGAGGGCCAGGGAGATCTCCTCCTGAATGGCCGGGACGGAGGCGATGGCCTCCTTGGCCTCAGAGGTGAAAGGGATCTTAGTGGACGCGACGTGCACCAGGATGATGGCCGGCCCGAAGGGGATGCCCGAGCCTCCCCTCTGCTCCAGCCCGTAGCGCCGCCAGTCGGTGTTTTCGATGGCCTTGGTGACCACGCAGGCGCCCTGCTGGTACAGCAGGGGGACGCGGTTGGCGAACCTCAAGATCTGCACCGGCTGGTCGCAGGGCATGTCCCCGCCGTAGACGATGCCGACCTCCACCAGGAAGGGGTTCCCGGTGTGGACCTTAGGCTCCCTGCTCACGGGGGGAGCGTAGAACTCCGGCTTGATTTCCATCAGGACGTGCTTGAGCCCCTTCCGGATGAGGTTGCCCCCTATGGGGGATAGGCAGTCCACCTGGGGGGCCATGATCTTGACCTTCCCGATGCCCTCCAGGAGCTGCTTGGACGACTCCAGGGTCAGATTGGACGGTCTGGTGGTCTCCGGCAGGCCGGCGGCGGTGCAGATCTCCCTAGCCACCCGCTCCGAGATGCGGTTGAAATCGTTCGGAAGGAACTTGATCAGGCTCTTCTCCTTGGTCGCCTTGATCATGTTCATCAGCGTTCCCAGCTCGATGCCGTCGGGGTGGGGTTTGATCTCCTTGGAGGTGGGGGGCATCTGCTCGGTGGCCCGCTCGAAATCGTAGCGCTTGCCGTCTGGGTCGATGAACGAGATGGTGGCGTGAGGGTTGACGATGGCCGTCTGACGTAGATACTCCAGCACCGACTGTCGTCCGGTGACGTACCGCCCGTTCATGTAGAACGATACCCTGGTCCCATGCTCCTTCTCGTTCCACGGCACGAAGTCCTCCTTCAGAATGATGGGGGCGTTCTTCTTCGTGTCGATGATGAGGTCGATCTCCTTGGCCGCCTCCGCCCCCTCGACCTTCGAACGGGCCGTGGCCGCCTTCCCGGTGGTTATCTGGCCATACATGATGGTGGCCGATATGCCGATGCCCTGCTGCCCCCGGGACTGCCGGACGGCGTGGAATCGCGAGCCGTACAGCAGGCGGCCGAACACGTTGGGCATGGACGTGGATACGATGCCCGGGCCGTTGTCCTCGACCATCACCCGGTACTCCTTCTGGTCGATCCGGTCGATCTTGACCACGATCTCCGGGAGGATCTGCGCCTCCTCGCAGGCGTCGAGACCGTTGTCCACCGCCTCCTTCACCCCCATGATGAGGGATTTGACCGGTGAATCGAAACCGAGGATCTGGCGGTTCTTCTCGAAGAACTCGGACACCGAGATCTCCTTCTGGCTCTTGGCCAGCTTCTGAGCTGTAGTAGAGGACATCCCATTACCTCAATGACGTGGTGTATTTGAAGGTTTGACCGGGAGCACCGAAAGTGAGATCAGTTCTCGAACTCCTTCCCGCACTTCCAGCAGGTCTTGGCGTTCTCGTCGACGGTCGCTCCGCACTCGGTGCACACGAACTCGTCCTTCCGCTCCGGCGACGGCTTGGCCTCCTCCTGGTCGTCGAACCGCTCCCCGCACTGGGGGCAGCGATCCGAGCTGGAAGGCACCTCTGCCCCGCACTCGGAGCAGATGAACTTCTCTTCCTTGCCACTCTTGGCCGGCGGGAGGACCACGTTGCCCCCCTGCTTCTTCCGGGCATCGGCCACGCGGGCCTTGGACCTCTCCATCCAGAAGCTCAGGGCGAGCAGCAGGAAGTAGAGAATGCCGACCTGGATGAACAGGTACAGGGTCAGCACCGGTAGCCAGTGAGTGTAAAGCTCGCCGTTGGTGACATGGATGGGACCGTAATTGCTGGTGCTGGTGGAGGTGTATCTCTCACCATCGAAGGCGATGAAACCATAGATGTACACGGTACGGTTGTTCAGCGTCGTATCGTAGGTGTACAGGGTACCCCCGGGAGCGGAGGATGCGCTCATCGAGGCGTTGACCTCCTGTACGCTGGTCCACCCGTCGAAGACGAGGACGCGTACATCGGAGAGCGCCGGGTCGGTCACCAGGACGCTGAACTGGTGGACGGTGGACTCGTCGCCCTGGAAGGGCGTGACCGTACCGTTGACCATGGAACCGGAGGCGGTGCTGAGGGTCCGGCCATCGTACCCCTTGACCTGCTCCACCACCGATACGGTGTACGGAAGGGCAAGAAGAAGGATCAGCACGATGCCCCACACTGCCAGCTTCTTCTTGGACCTCATGCCGAAAAGGTAGGGTATGTAGTAACCGGCCAGTGCCACGAGCAATAGTCCGAAGCACAACAGGTTGGAGGCGTATATCAGAAGCAGGACGCAGACCGCGAAGGTCAGGGCCAGTCCGACGAAGATCGCGTACTTCTTGGTTCGGAACTTGTTGAACCTGTCCTTCAGGTCGTCCAGTGCCGTCATCGACCCCATCATCTACCCCCCGCTCTTAAAAGTTGTGCCCGCCATATAGAAATGCCGTTCCGAAGGGACGGGGGAGGACACATGACCACCGCGGTAGTGGCGATAGGCGGCAACGCCATCTTGAGAAAAGGGCAGACGCCGACCATGGAGAACCAGCTCGGCAACCTGAAGGAGACCTGCCGGTACATCTCGGCCATGGTGGCATCGGGATATGACATCACCCTTAGCCATGGGAACGGTCCTCAGGTGGGGGACATCCTGCTGCAGAACGAGGCGGCCCGGGACCAGGTGCCGCCCATGCCCCTGGACGTATGCGTGGCGGAGTCCCAGGGGCTGGTAGGATATCTCTTCCAACAGGCCCTCACCGAGGAGCTGGCGGCCCTGTGCTGCGAGCGCATCGTCCCCTGCGTGCTGACCCGGGTGCTGGTGGAGGAGCACGATCCGGCGTTCTCCTCTCCTACCAAGCCGATCGGGCCCTACTATTCGGCCGAGGAGGCCAGGAGGCTGATGGGGGAGAAAGGATGGGCCATGGGCGAGGACCTCTCCAGGGGCGGGTGGCGGAGGGTGGTCCCCTCCCCCCGGCCGGTGGCCATCATCGAGGCCGCCTCCATATCCCGCCTGGTGCATAGCGGTGACGATCTGGTCATCGCGGGGGGCGGCGGGGGCATCCCAGTGGTGAGGAGGAACGGCCGCATGGAGGGAGTGGAAGCGGTGGTGGACAAGGACCTCGCCTCCGCCTGCCTGGCCAAGTGCATGGGGGTGGAGGAGCTGATCATGCTCACCGACGTGGACGGTGCGTACCTGGACCACGGTACCCCCGGGGAGCGGCTGCTTGGGAGTGTTTCCGCGGACGAGGCCGAGCGGTACCTCGAGGAGGGGCACTTCCCGCCAGGCTCGATGGGCCCCAAGGTGGAGGCGGGCATCGCCTTCGTGCGCTCTGGGGGACGGAGGGCGGTCATTACCCGACCGGAACTTTTACATACGGCATTGTCGAGTAAGGCGGGAACCCAAATCCGAGACCGGTGAACCATTGGCCCTTACCATCGATGAGCAGATCAAGGCGATTGAGGACGAGATCCTCAAGACGCAGAAGAACAAGAAGACCGAGGGTCACATCGGTCTCCTCAAGGCCAAGATCGCCCGGCTCAAGATGGAGCAGGAGAAGCGCAGAGCCGCTTCCGGGGGCGGCGGCCAGGGGTATTCGGTCAAGAAGTCCGGCAACGCCACCGTCGCGCTGGTGGGTTTCCCCTCGGTGGGCAAGTCCACGCTGCTCAACAAGCTCACCGGGGCCAAGAGCGAGGTGGCGGCGTACGCCTTCACCACGCTCGATGTCATCCCCGGGATCATGTACCACAAGTTCGCCAAGATCCAGATCCTGGACATGCCCGGCCTGATACGAGACGCCTCTCGGGGCAAGGGCCGGGGGAGGGAGGTCCTGGCGGTGGTACGCACCTCCGACCTGATCCTGTTCGTCATCGATGTCTACGATACCAACATCGAGGTACTGGTCAACGAGCTTTACAACACCGGCATCCGCCTGAACACCCACCCTCCGAACGTGGTCATCACCAAGACCGAGAAGGGGGGCATCGAGGTCAAGCCGACGGTCGCCCTGACCAAGATCACCTCGGAGATGGCCTCGGACATGATCGCCGCCTACGGGTACGTCAACGCCGAGGTCATCATCCGCGAGGACATCGATGAGGAACAGCTCATCGACGTCCTCACCGGCAACCGGGTGTATCTCCGCTCGGCCGCGGTGGTGAACAAGATCGACCTGGTGGACGAGGAACACCTCCGGCGGATCAAGGAGAAGATGGCGCCTTGGGACCCCATATACGTGGCCGCCAACAAGGACATCGCCCTGGACGAGCTGAAGGAAGAGATCTACCGGAAGCTAGACTTCATCCACGTGTTCCTCAAGCCACAAGGCCAGGACGCGGACATGAAGGAACCGGTGGTCATCATGAACGGCTCGACCGTCGGCGACCTGTGCGACCGCATCCACCGCTCTTTCCGCCGCAACTTCCGCTACGCCACGGTGTGGGGGAAATCGGCCAAGTTCCCCGGACAGACCGTGGGTGGCGACCATGTGCTGACGAACGGGGACATAGTCACCGTGGTGGTCAAGCGCGGCGGGGAGTGAACCGCCGGCCAACTCGGAGACGGGTCGGACAGACAAGGATTTACGCCCCCATCTCCCTTATCCATCCGGTCGAGACCAATGGACGAGCACAATGGCCTAGCAACACGATCCGTGCATGCCGGGGAGCGTCGGGACAAGGACATCGGTCCGGTCAACACTCCCATCTACCAATCATCGACGTTCTACTTTCCCACCGCTGATCCGCGGACCTGGCAGGGTGAGGTGCCGGACGGATCGTACATCTACTCCCGATATGGCAACCCCACGGTCGACGCGGTGGAACGCAAGATAGCTGATCTGGAGTCCGGCAAGAGGGCCCTTCTGTTCGCCTCGGGGATGGCAGCGACGTCCACCGCCCTGCTGACCTTCCTTGAGGCGGGGGACAGGATCGTGTCCCAGGAGGACATCTACGGCGGTTCGTACAACCTTATGAGGTACCACCTGCCGCCCCTGGGGATCGAGGTCCGCTTCGCCCCCACCGCCGACACCGAAGCGCTCATCGAGGCCATCACTCCGGGCACGAATATGGTATGGCTGGAGTCTCCCACCAACCCCCTGCTGAAGCTTGTCGATTACCCGGAGGTGACCAAGGCCGCGCACGAGCAGGGGGCCATGGTGGTCATCGACAATACCTTCGCCACACCCATCAACCAGCGGCCGCTGGAGAGGGGCGTGGACCTGGTGATGGAGAGCGGAACGAAGTACTTCGGGGGCCACTCCGACCTGCTGGCCGGGGCCATCGTGGCCAACGGGACGGACCTGGAGCCGGTCATGCGCAAGAGGATCGTCCTGGGCGGCTCCATGGACCCCCTGGCGGCATACCTCTTGGAGAGGGGGATGAAGACCCTGGCCCTGCGGGTCAGGTGCCACAACCAGAACGCCTTGGCCATCGCCGAGTATCTGGAGGACCACCCCCTGGTGGAGAGAGTGCACTACCCCGGGCTGGACCGCCATCCCCAGCATACGCTCGCGGCCAGGCTGATGTCCGGCTACGGTGGCATGCTCAGCTTCGAGGTTAAGGGAGGGAGGACGGCGGCCGAGCGGACCATGTCCTCGATGCGACTCATAAAGATGGCCACCAGCCTGGGCGGGGTGGAGAGCCTGGTCAGCATGCCTTTGAACTCTTCCCATCACGCGCTCCCCCCGGAAGAGAGGGCCCGGCTGGGCATCAAGGATTCGCTGCTCCGGCTGTCGGTGGGCATTGAGGACGTCGAGGACCTCAAGGAGGACCTGGACCAGGCTTTGCGGACGGCTTGAGATCACAGGTCCGCGCACAGGCGGACCAGTTTGTCGATCTGCACCGCCATGGCGTCCCTGATGGCCAGGGCGTCGCTCCCCCGCTCCCGTCCGACCCTCTCCAGGAAGGACGGGTACCAGCTGGAGATGTGGTTCGACGGCTGGGGCAGGAAGACGATCATAAGGCCCTCGGGAGGGAAGTTGGTGCGCACCCAGTTCTTGGCCGTGTCGCCGAAGGCGACGATGGACTGGGCCCCCTCGTCGAGCATGGCGTCCACCTCCTTCCTCGCCGCTTCTTGAGCCTGGGAGGCCATGCGGTCATCGCCGGGGCAGGGATTGAGGTACATGAGATGCGCGTGGTGGAACAGCTTGTACAGCTGGGTCATCTTCTCGGCCTCGTGGATGTCGTGCATCTCCCTGAGGAAGTGTTGCACCCTCACCAGAAGCCGGCCGGGCTCTCCCGCGGCGAAGACCATCCGGCGGGCGGTATGATCATCGAAGGTGCGGCAGGCCTGATAGATGGTCATCAGGCCGGATGACGGCGACTCGGCCAGCAGTATGACCCTCGCTCCCGCGGGCCGGGGCATCACCAGCTCTATGCTGCCGCCCGCCCGTTCGCCGTCCGCTCCTCCGGCCATCATCACGCTCATCTCCTCCCTGTATGGAACGTACCCGGTATATCGTTTCTCTTCCCGTCCAGTCCGGCGGGGAAGAAATGATTTAATAACGCCATCCCATCATGGCGGCGATGATCCAAAGGCCCCGGGGGACCCGTGATTTCGGTCCTGAGGAGATGGAGAGAAGGAGATTCCTGGAGAACATCATGCGCCGGGAGGCCGACCTGTTCGGCTTCCGCGAGGTGTCCACGCCCATCTTCGAGCATACCGAGCTGTTCACCCTCAAGTCAGGCCCCAACGTGGTCGAGGAGATCTATTCCTTCCAGGACAAGGGGGGAAGAGAGATCTCCCTCCGCCCGGAGCTGACCGCCCCGGTGATGCGGTTCTTCGTCAACGAGCTCAGCAACTCCCCCCGGCCGCTGAAGATGTTCTATTTCGGGCAGTGTTTCCGCTACGAGCGGCCGCAGTCCGGCCGCTACCGGGAGTTCTATCAGTTCGGTGCCGAGCTGATCGGCAACCCGGGACCGGGCTCGGACGCCGAGGTGATCGCCCTGGCCGCATCGATCATGCGGCGGATCGGGTTGAAGGAGTACACCATCCGGATCGGTCACATCGGCGTACTACGAGGCCTGCTGGCCCGGGCCGGGATCGATGGCGTCCGGGCACCCCCCATCCTCCAGAAGCTGGACAAGAAGGAGTACGAGGAGGCGAGGGCCCGTATGACCGAGGCGGGCATGTCCCCGGAGGACATCGAGCACATCGTGGAGATCACCCAGACCAGCGGCCCGGTCGAGGTCCTCAGGAAGATCGAAGGAGAGGCCAGGGACCATCTGGAGGCGGTCTTCCGCATTCTGTCCGACTACGGGTTCACCAACGTCGAGGTCGACCTGGGGGTCGTCCGTGGTCTGGACTACTACACGGGCATGGTCTTCGAGATGGACGCTCCGGTGCTGGGGGCGGAGAAGCAGATATGCGGCGGAGGCTCGTATTCCCTGACCGAACTGTTCGGCGGAGAGAAGTCCTTCTCCACCGGTTTCGGCATCGGCTTCGACCGCACCCTGCTGGCCCTGGAGAGGGAGGGATATCAATCCCCGGCGCATCAGGTGGAGGCGTTCGTCATACCGGTCAGCGCCTCGGTCAGGGACGAGGCGTTCAGCATCACCGCGATGCTGCGCCGCAACTGTGTCTCCACCGAAGTGGATCTCATGGGCCGCAACATATCCAAGAACTTCAAGCACGCCGCGGCCATCAACGCCCGCCGGGCGATCATCGTCGGGGAGAAGGAGCTGGCCCAGGGGTCGGTGACGGTCAGGGACATGTCCACCGGGGAGCAGGAACTGGTCCGCAGGGAGGATATACTCTCGGCGTTCAAGAAGTAATAAAAGGGCCCAAGGTCGGCGCTTGGTGGGGATTCGGAGGAAATACGTTTAGGAGGAGAGTTGAGCCACCGACCTCGGGCACCAAAATTCCTAACCGTACACTTCTATATAAAGATATGCAATGGACGGCAGACGATTACGATGGTTCGTCCACCATCCCGCCACACGCGTTCCTTCGATGTCCGAGGTTCAATCCTCGACGTCAAAGTAGATGCGCAAGAGCGATCGATACTCCACGATCTTGTCGTCAACAACTCTGCATTCCTGCTCCGACACCCGGGCCCATTTGATCCCCCGGACGGTCTTGGCGCACACCTGCACGGCGTTACGGGCGGCGTCCTCGAAGCTCTGGCCGGATATCCCTACGATCTCCACGATCTTCTGTACCACATCATCACCGTCATGATATGGAGACCCTGGCCGATTAACGCTTTTCGGTCATCGGGGCAGGCACGGGCCGGACGGTCGGCAGGTCGCATCACGGGTTAGGCTTGCCCCGGGGCTGGAGGGAGATCATGACATCCTGTTCCTGGTTGAGCAGGAGGTCGGCCCGGGAGACCATCGGGTGCTCCCTCGGTACGTTGCGGAAGGTGGCCTTCCTGAATCCGGCGGCGAGGTCCTGGACCTCCTTCAGGAACGGCTGCAGGTTGGAGGCCTTGCAGCGGTACACCCCGTTCACCTGCCTGACCAGCACCTCGGAGTCGCTGATGACCTCCACTTCGTCCGCCCCCATCGCCCGCGCCTCCTTCAGGCCGGCGATGGCCCCGCTGTACTCGGCCTCGTTGTTGGTCATCTTCCCCAGGTAGCGGCCGTACTCCTTGACCACCTTCCCGTCCTCGGAAGTTATGACCACCGCGAACGCCGCGGGTCCAGGGTTGCCTCTCGAGCCGCCGTCGGTGTACACCTTGACCTTCATGTTCTCATCCCTTTCCAGGCGAACGGAGTATTTTCGTCCGGCGATTGTGCTCGTCCACCAGCACGATGTGCGGTTCGATGGGCGCGTCGGCGAGCTCGAAGGCCATGATGATCAGGCGGTCGCCCACGCGGACCAGCCTGGCCGCCGCCCCGTTGACGCAGATGACCCCCGAGCCGGCCTCTCCGGCCACGACATAGGTCTCGAACCTCGCTCCGTTATTGACGTCCGAGATGAGGACCTTCTCCCCCGGCCAGATGTCCGCGTCCTCCAGCAGCGAACGGTCTATGATGATGCTCCCGACGTAATCGGGATCGGCCTCGGTGACCACGGCACGGTGGATCTTTCCCCGAAGGAGGATGCGCATGATATCGAGCATGTCCCCCTAGCTCAAGAAACTTTCCCATGGTCCTGTCGTCCCCCCTGTGGAGCTGGCAGGCCGGACCGATGCCCAGGCTAACGTTTTAATCGCCCACCTGCATCTCCCCCCGTCCGGAGGCCCGTCCTCCGCGACAGTGACAAGGGATCGACATGAACAAGAGAGCATTGATCGTGATAGCGGTGATCGCCGTCCTGGTAGTGGCCAGCGCGGCGGTGGCAGTCATGTATCTGGGCAAGGGCCCCGACAACAAGGGGACCGAGGGAACGATATCGATCATTGACGACCGGGGCAAGACGGTCAACCTGACCGAGGCCCCCCAGCGAATAGTGTCGCTCGGCTCCGCCTTCACCGAGATCATCTTCGACCTCGACGCCAAGGGAAAGGTCGTGGCCGTGGACAGTTCGTCGATGTGGATGGTCAACAACCAGACCGACAACATAACCAACATGCGCGAGGTAAGCAAGCTAAGCGTCGAATCGGTGATCGATCAGGACCCCGACCTGGTGGTCATATGGAACTTCGACATGTACTCGCCTCTGATCACCAACATGGAGAGCTCCGGCATGAAGGTCGTGGCGTTCTATCCTAAGAACATCACCACCATCCTGTCGACCATCGAGGTCCTCGGTGAGGCCATCGGGGAGAAGGACAAGGCCAAGGAGATGGTCACCAGCATGCAGGCCCGCATCGATGCGGTGGTGGAGAAGACCTCCGGGCTGAGCGAGTCGGAGAGGCCCAAGATCTACCTGGAACTGATGAGCAAGGGCGGTCAGACCGTGGGCAACGGGACGATGTCCAACGACCTGATCAACATGGCCGGAGGTTACAACATCTTCTCCAACGGCACCAAGAACTGGCTGGCGTCCACGGAGAGCATCGTGGAGAAGAACCCGGACATCATCATAATCGAGAACCAGTCTGCTAAGACCAACGATGTCCTGAAGGCCACGCTCGGTCCCTCGGTCACCGCGGTGTCCGAGGACAAGATCTACCGCATCGACGGGACCACCCTGACCACCAGCCCCCGCGTGGTCGACGCCCTGGAGAACATGGCCAAGTGGTTCCATCCCGAGCTGTTCGCCTAGTCCAAACCACTTCCCCAGGGCCCTCGGGCCCTTTTTATTGATCTCCACTACTGCCGCAACTGTCACCGCGGCAGGTCCCATGATCTATGCTGGCCGGCGCTATCCGGCGGTTCGTGACCGCTCAATTGTTATCTTCCGGCGCGGACGCATGAACTAATATTACCTAAGAGGCATGGGGGACCGGATGGCGACACAGGACATCGCTGAACTGCAAAGGAACCGGGCCGTCCGCTGGACCACCATACTGGTAATATTGGTTTTGACCCTGTTCCTGACCATCGTAGCATGCCTGAGCGTGGGCGTGGTCAGCATCCCCTTCGACCAGGTGCTCGCCGTGCTGTTCGGCGGAGGGTCGGAGCGCGACAGCTGGATCATCTGGAACCTGAGGCTTCCCCGGGTCCTCCTGGCGGCCATCGTCGGCGCCTCCCTGGCCATCGCCGGGGCGACCATGCAGGGGCTGTTCCGCAACCCCATGGCCTCGCCGTCGATCATCGGCATATCCGCCGGAGCAGCGTTCGGCGCCTCCCTGGCCATCGTCCTGGGGGTATCATGGGCCAGCGGGGCCTTTGCCATCCCGGCCATGGCTTTCGTGTTCTCGTTCGTGACCCTGTTCCTGGTATACGCCATCTCACGCGACCGCCGGGGCTACGTTCCGGTGGAGACCCTCCTTCTGGCAGGCATCGCTATCGGCTCCCTGTTCAATGCCATGGTGTCCGCGCTGCAGTACTTTGCCGGGGACAGGCTGTCCGGCGTGGTCTTCTGGCTCATGGGCGGGCTCAACAACGCTACCTGGGACCAGGTGGCCATATCCATCGCCCCGGTGATCCTGGGCTGCTCCCTCATCATGATCCTGGCCAGGGACCTGAACGCCATCATGGTGGGGGAGGAGCAGGCCGGGAACCTGGGCATTAACGTGAACCAGACCAGGATGATACTCCTGGTGTCGGCGTCCCTGGTCACCGCCATCGCCGTGTCGGTGTCCGGGACCATCGGCTTCGTCGGCCTTATCATACCGCACATCATCCGCATCGTGGTGGGGCCGGACCACCGCATCCTCCTGCCCGCGTCCATCATCTCGGGGGCTCTTTTCCTCATCTGGACGGATACCCTGGCCCGCACGATCATCGCGCCGGCGGAGCTGCCGGTGGGCATCATCACCTCCCTGCTGGGGGCCCCGTTCTTCATCTACCTGCTGATGTCCCGCAAGAAGTCCATGGGGTGGTAGGGTGAAGATATCGGTCCACGGGCTGTGCTTCCGCTACGGCAGCACCGACGTGGTGTCCGAGGTCGACCTGGAGGCGGGGGAGGGGGAGATCATCGGCATCCTGGGCCCCAACGGTTCAGGGAAGACCACATTGCTCAAGTGCCTCAACCGCTCCCTTTCCCCGAGGACGGGAACGGTACTGATCGACGACCGGGACTACCGCACCATGACCCGCCGGGAGATCGCCACCCGCATGGGGACGGTGCCCCAGAGCGCCAACATCAATTTCCCGTTCACCGCCCTGGACATCGTGATGATGGGCCGCCTTCCCGAGCTGAAACGGTTCGAGTCGGAGACCGAGAACGACCTCCAGATCGTCCGCGACGCCATGGCCGTCACCAACACCCAGCAGTTCGCCGACCGGCCGATGGACCAGCTCAGCGGAGGGGAGCGGCAGAGGGTCATCATCGCCAGGGCGCTGGCCCAGCGACCCAGGGTCCTCCTGCTGGACGAGCCGACCCTGCACCTGGACGTCAACCATCAATTGGACATCCTGGACATGATCACCTCCCTGGCCCGCGCCGACAAGCTCATCGTGATGATCGTCACCCACGATCTGGCCCTGGCCGCGCGGTACTGCGACCAGGTGGTCCTGATGCAGAAGGGAAAGGTCCTGGCGGCCGGCGAGGTCACCGAGGTCCTGACGCCGGTGAACCTGCGCCGGGTGTTCGGGATCGAAGCCACGGTGTACTATGACGAGAGGATCGGGTCCCATAGCGTGGCCATAATCCGCTCGGTCAGGGACGACCTCTGAGCCCGGCCCCGCCTCCCGGGGACAGTATTAAGACCGCCGCCCTGTCATTATTTCGTGGTTATGACCGGCGCTGCCGCGTTCCTCTACAATGACGACTTCATGCTCTATCAGTTCGGCCCCAGGCATCCCTTCCAGCCGGTGCGGGAGAAGATGGCCATGGACGCCCTGCTGTCACTGGGGTCGCTGGACGGCAGCTCCGGAAAGGTAGTGGTCCCCGCGTCGGTGGATATGGAGCAACTGTACTCGGTCCATCCCCGGGAGTTCGTGGCCGACGTGGAGCGGACCTGCCTGGCGAGCGGCATGCTGGACCAGGGAGATACGCCGGGCAACCCCGGCCTGTTCACCGGGGCGCTTTCGGCGGTGGGGGCGAGCGTCAGGGGCGTCCAGGGGATCATGACCGGGGAGTTCGAGCACGCGTTCAACCCCGCCGGGGGGCTCCACCACGCCCATCCCACCTCCGTTTCCGGCTTCTGCGTCTTCAACGACATCGCGGTGGCGGTGCGCTACCTCCAGCGGGAGCACGGGCTGGAACGCATAGCGGTGGTGGACACCGACGGCCACCACGGGGACGGAACTGAATCCATATTCTACCGCGAGAGCGTTCTGACCATCTCCCTCCATCGCTTCGGCCGGGGCTTCTTCCCGGGCAGTGGGAGCATGGAGGACCGGGGGGAGGATGAGGGAAGGGGGTACAACATCAACCTGCCTCTGCCGGCGGGGACCGATGACAACCTGTACCTCCAGGCCTACCGCGCTATCGCCGTCCCTGCCCTGAGGGCATACCAACCGGAGATCATCATCCACCAGTTCGGGGTGGACGGTCACTACCGGGACCCCCTGGTGGGCCTGGGCTTGACCACCCGAGGCTACGCCGAGCTGTCCAGGATAACCCATGGCATCGCCCACGAGACCTGCGACGGCCGCTACATGGTGGTCGGCGGGGGAGGATACAACATCGACGCCACCAGCCGCTCGTGGGCCATCATGTTCGCGGGCCTCTCCGGCCGTTCCGCGGAGGACGATGGGCGCATCGCCGCGTTGCATGACCAGGAACAGCTGATGTCCCCCGAGGCGGTGGCCACGGAGGTGGACAGGGTCATACGCCGACAGGAAGAGGCCGCCATCCCCATGGTGGAGAAGCTTATCAGGTTCGCTTGAGAAGAAGGAACGATTGGCGCCCTGGTCGGGATTTGAACCCGAGTCGAAGCCTCGACAGGGCTTCATGATAGGCCGCTACACTACCAGGGCTTGCTTTTGCCCCAAATATGTAGGTCATATATATGGGTTTGTGAGGACCACCGGTCCATGAGGCGACCCTGGCGGTGATCCCCTGGTATTCCCTCCCCTCGGAACGTTCCGCGCGGGGCATCGACCCCCGCAGGGATGCATCATCTTTATCTGCGGGGCCTCGAATATCGTGCCCGGCGAGGGAGCCCATGGACGGGAAGCTGAAGGTCAGTGATTACATGGTCAGGGAGGTCGTGTCTATACCCCCGGACTTCACGGTGGAACAGGCCAGGAAGAAATTGATCGAGACGGAGTTCCACGGGCTCCCAGTATCCGAGGACGGCCGCATCATCGGGTTCGTGACCGCCAAGGAGCTGCTGAGGGCCATCGACCGCCCCAATGACAAGGTGAGGGACATCATCAAGATCGGCACGATATCCGTTTCCCCGGACATGGACATCGACGACGCTTCCAGGGTCCTGTTCCGTTACGGGCTGCGAAACGTCCCGGTGGTGGACACAGACGGGCTGGCGGTGGGCATGCTGTCGAACATCGACATCATACGCTCGCACATCGAGAAGGCCACCCCTAACAAGATCAACATGCTCAAGACCTTCCTGGAGAAGAGGCACGGCATCAGGATCAACATCAAGCGGAGGATAATCTCCATCGATTCCATCCGACCGACCCAGCATGAGGTCTTCGCCGACGAGCTTCGCGGCCGGCAGTACGAGATCAGGAGGGGGCTGGTCGAGCCGCTCATCGTCATCCAGAAGAACAACCACTATGTGCTCGTGGACGGCCACCACCGGGTGCTGGCGGCCAGGGACATGGGGGTTCGGCAGTTCCAGGCGTTCGTCCTTGAGCCGGATCGGAACGTGGACCTGGGGATGGAGAGATCGGCCGACGCCATGGGCGTGCGCACCCTGGACGATGTGAAGATCATCCAGAGCTCCCACCACCCCCTGGTGCAGGTGTACACCAGGCTGCTAAAGGACGAGGCGCCGGCGGGCAATAAAAAATAAGGCCCGCCGGCCTTCCTTTTTTTACTTCTTCCTTATCGATTCCAGGATCATCCTCTGCTCGGCCGCCGCCACGTGGCGGATGGTGCTGACCACGGTGTCCGCGTTCAGGGAGATGGAGTCGATGCCCGAGCGCACCAGGAACTCGCAGAACTCCGGGTACACGGACGGTGCCTGTCCGCAGATGCCCACCGGGACACCCTTCTCGTGGGCGTGCTTGATGAGGTGGGCGATCGCGCGCTTGATGGCCGGGTACCGCTCGTCGAAGTAGCCCATGCGGCCCAGGATGTCCGAGTCCCGGTCCGCGCCCATGGTGAGCTGGGTAAGGTCGTTGGACCCGATGGAGAATCCGTCACACACTTCGGCGAACTCCTCGGCCATGAAGATGATCACGGGGACCTCGGCCATGAGGTACAGCTTGAAGTCGTTACCCCGGTACAGGCCGACGTCGTTCATCATCCTCTCTATCCTCTGGACCTCCTCCACCGTGCGGACGAACGGGAGCATGACCCACACGTTCTTTAGGCCCATCTCGTCGCGGGCCTTCTTCACCGCCTTCAGTTCGGCGATGAAGGCATCGCGGTACGAGTCGGAGACGTACCTCGAACAGCCCCTCCATCCGATCATGGGGTTCTGCTCCTTCGGTTCGTATTTGGCGCCGCCCTTCATGTCCCGGTACTCGTTGGTCTTGAAATCGCTGGTGCGCAGGATGATCGGCCGGGGGTAGAAGGCCTTGGCCACCATGCTGATCCCCTGGGCCAGCTTGTCCACCAGCTCCTCCTCGCGGCCCTGCTCGATCAAGGAACAGGGGTGTTCCTGGATGTAGGAGGTGAATAGGAACTCGATGCGCATCAGGCCGACGCCCTGAACCGGCAGCTGGGCGTACTCTTCCGCCTTATGAGGCACACCGACGTTGACCATGATCTTGGTCGCGGTAACCGGCGTGGCCACGGCGGTGGCGACCGCGGCGACCATCGAGGGCTTCTCCTCCTGCTTCTCCAGGCCTTCGTAGACCACGCCCATCTGGCCGTGGACGCTGACGTCCATTCCGGTCTTCAGGACCTCGGTGGCGTTGGTGGCGCCGACGATGCACGGGATCCCGAGCTCGCGGGCGACGATCGCGGCGTGGCAGGTCATCCCGCCTTCGTCGGTGACGATGGCGACCGCCCTGGTCATGGCCGGGACCATGTCCGGGGTGGTCATCTGGGTGACCAGCACGTCGCCCTGCTTGACCACGTCCAGGCTCATCCCCTCGGCATAGATCCGCACCTGGCCGCAGGCCTTTCCGGGGCTCGCCCCCAGTCCCTTGATGAGGACGGTCCTGGAGGCCTCCAGGGCCTCTTCCTTGGCCTCCTTGCCGTTCCCCTTACCGTTCGAGAGGGTGGTCACCGGCCGGGCCTGGACGATGAACATCTCCCCGCCCTCCATGGCCCACTCGATATCCATCGGGCGTCCGTAGTGCATCTCGATCTGGTTCCCCACTTCGGCGAGGTCCAGGATCTGCTCGTCGTCGAGCTTCTGCTTCTTGGCCAGGTCCGTGGGTATGTCGACCCTCATGCACTCCCCGCTGCCTCCCCGGACAAGCTTCCAGGTCTGGTTGGAGATGCGCCGATTGAGCAGCTTGCGGTGGAACTTGTCGACGACATAGGTGTCGGGGGTCACCTTCCCTCCGACCAGCGCCTCGCCCAGCCCGTAGCCGGCCTCGATGATGATGTGCGGAAGCTCGGAATTGGGGTCGATGGTGAACATGATGCCGGAGATATCGGAATTGATCATCCGCTGGACCACGACGGCCAGCTTGACCTTTTCGTGGTCGAAGTCCTTGGACACGCGGTAGGCGATGGCCCGGGGGGTGAACAAGGACGCCCAGCACTTCTTGATGCTGATGAGAAGGGACTTGGGCTCGGAAACGTTGAGATAGGTGTCCTGCTGACCGGCGAAGGACGCGGTGGGAAGGTCCTCGGCGGTCGCGCTCGACCTCACCGCCACCAGAGGATAGTGACCCTTGCCCAGCTTCTTGTATTCGTCCAGTACCGTGGCCTCCAGGTCCTTGGGCATGTCCCCTTCTTCGAAGGCCTTGCGGATGGTCCCGGACACCTCCTGGAGGGAGGCGTCTGACGATACGTCCACTGTGGCCAAGGCCTTGGAGATGACCTTGCTCAGGTCATTTTGCTTCAGGTAATAATCATAGGATTCCGTGGTCAGGACGAACCCGGGCGGGACGTCGAAACCTGCGGAGGTGAGCTCTCCAAGGTTCGCGGCCTTGCCACCTGCGATCGGAATATCGTTCACTCCAAGGTTCTTGATGCTCATTATCCGTTTCATGTTCGATCCCCGGTAGGGCTCCGTCATCAGATGGAGCATCGCCAACATAAAGTCAATGGTCTTAAACCTAATCTCAACGGAAGGGTTCGCGGTACGGAGCGGAAGAAAAGCTGGCCATCCATCCGCCGCGGAAGCCGGGACGCTCCAGGGCGCCGATATGTTCCCATCGACCAGCGGTTAGAGATCAAACGAAATTCGTAGAACCTATGTTCTTACGTCAGCGTGTTCCGATATCCTCTATTCGTTTCCGAATACCATAATGCATCTTATGCTTTATCGAAAAAATATGGGTCGGAATTAGCTGGTTTTTAAGATAAGGTTAAATATTCTCAAGAATACACCGAGCCCAGAGAGGGACCAAGTTGAGAACGATTGAGATAAGATGGCACGGCAGAGGCGGCCAGGGAGTGGTCACCGCGAACGAGATCCTTGCCGGGGCCGCGCTGGAAGAGGGAAAGTACATGAAGGCCTTTCCGGAGTTCGGTCCAGAAAGGATGGGCGCCCCGATCCGTGCCTTCGCCCGGATCTCCGAGGAACCCATAAAGGTACACAGCCAGGTGTACTTTCCCGATTATGTCATCGTTTTGGACCCTACCCTCATCGGAAACGTCAATGTGCTGGAGGGGTTGAGGAAGGAAGGCTCGCTGGTGGCCAACTATCCGGACGGAAAGGAAAGCCTCAGGAGGGCCCTGGGGACCGATCTGGACGTTCATGCGGTGAACGCCACCAAGATCGCCCTGGAGACCGTCGGCAAGCCCCTGGCCAACACCGCCATGCTGGGCGCCCTGGTCAAGGTGTCCGGGATGCTGGAACTGGACAGCGTGATGAAGGAGCTGCGTTCCAAGCTCGGCGGCAAGCTCCCGGAGAAGGTCGTGGAGAAGAACGTCCTCAGTGTCCAGAGGGCCTATGAGGAGGTGGAGTGATGTCCGCTAAGATCTCAGTCATAATGGAGCCGGGCACCGCGGTGGAGTACAAGACCGGCTCCTGGAGGTCCAAGCGTCCGGTCGTGGACAAAGAGAAGTGCATCAACTGCCTGGTGTGCTGGATGTACTGTCCTGACAATTCCATCCTGGTGGAGAAGGGAGAGATGAAGGGCATCAAATTGTCGCACTGCAAGGGCTGCGGCATCTGTGCCAACCAGTGTCCCAAGGACGCTATAATCATGGTCGAGGAGGGAGAGCAGTGAAGAGGCTGGCAATGAACGGTGACCAGGCGGTCGCACTTTCCTGGAAGCAGATCAACCCGGACGTCTGCGCGTCGTACCCCATCACCCCGCAGACGATCATCGTGGAGGCTTTCTCCGACTACGTCGCCAACGGCGAGGTCGATACCGAGTACGTGTGCAGCGAGTCGGAGCACAGCTCCATGAGCATCTGCGTCGGCGCGGCCGCTGCCGGTGCGCGGTCCGTCACCGCTACCGCCTCGGCGGGCCTGGCGTTCATGTGGGAGATGCTGTACATCGCCGCATCGATGCGCATGCCCATCGTCATGACCGTGGCCAACCGCGCCCTCTCCGGGCCGATCAACATCCACTGCGACCACTCCGACGCCATGGGCGCTCGTGACAGTGGCTGGGTGCAGATATTCGCGGAGAACGTTCAGGAGGCTTACGACAACTCCCTGATGTCCTTCCGCATCGCCGAGCATCCGGACGTCTACCTGCCGGTCATGAACTGCCTGGACGGCTTCATCGTGACCCATGCCATCGAATCGATGACCCCCATGGAGGACGAGCAGGTCAAGAAGTTCGTCGGGGAGTACAAGCCCGTCTCCCCGCTGCTGGACCACAAGAACCCCCACTCCTTCGGTCCCTTCGACATGCCGGAGTACTATTACGAGCACAAGTACCAGCAGGCCATGGCGATGAACAACGTCCTGTCGGTGATCAAGGAGGTTTCGGCCGAGTTCGAGAAGCTCACCGGCCGCAAGTACGGTTTCATCGAGAAGTACATGGTCGACGACGCGGACTATGTGGCCATCGCCATAGGGTCCACCGCCGGAACCCTGAAGGCGGTCGTGGACGAGCTCAGGAAGGACGGCCACAAGGTCGGCTGCATCAAGCTGAGGGTCTTCCGGCCGTTCCCGTACGCGGAGGTCGCCAAGGCCCTGGAGGGCAAGAAGGCGGTCGCGGTCATGGACCGGGCCATCAGCTTCGGGGCCGCCGGTCCCCTGTTCGCGGACGTGCGCTCGGCCGAGTTCGACAACCGCAGCCATCCCCGGACCGTCAACTACGTGTACGGGCTGGGAGGAAGGGATGTGGGCGTCGAGGACCTCAAGGTCGTGTTCAGGGAGCTGGAGTCAGGGACCGCCAAGACCATAAACTACCTGGGGGTGAAGCAATGATATCGATCAAGGAGATGGCCGACAAGCCGGTCAAGCTCACCGAGGGCCACCGCCTGTGCGCCGGCTGCGCCGAGCCCGTGGTCGCCAAGCAGGTGCTGCTGGCCACCGACAAGCCGGTGGTCGTGTCCAACGCCACGGGTTGCTTTGAGGTGTCCACCTCCGGCTACCCTTACTCGTCCTGGAACGTGCCATGGATCCACAGCGCGTTCGAGAACGCCGCCGCGACGATTTCCGGCGTGGAGTCGGCCTACAGGGTCCTCAAGCGCAAGGGCAAGATCAAGGACGATATGCGGTTCGTCTGCTTCGCCGGCGACGGTGCCACCTATGATATAGGGTTCCAGGCGCTCTCCGGAGCGATCGAGAGGGGCCATCAGTTCCTGTTCGTGTGCATGAACAACGAAGCGTACATGAACACCGGGATCCAGAGGTCGGGCGCGACCAGCCTGGGAGCGTCGACCACCACCTGCCCGTCGGGGACCTGTATCCCCGGCAAGAGGGAACTCCCTAAGGACATCACCAAGATCATCGCCGCCCATGAGCTTCCGTACGCCGCTCAGGCCTCCCCCCACAACTGGAAGGACCTGATCGATAAGGCGTCCAAGGGGTTCGAGGCCGGCGGCCCGGCCTTCCTGAACGTGATCTCCCCCTGCCCCCGCGGCTGGAGGTACGAATCTGCGAAGACCATCGAGATGTCCCAGCTGGCGGTGGAGACCTGCCTGTGGCCGCTGTACGAGTACGACAACGGCAAGTGGGTGCTCACCGGGGAGACCAAGCGCATCGCCGAGGGCAAGAAGGAGAGGCGGCCGATCATGGACTGGCTGAAGTCCCAGGGTCGGTTCAAGCACCTCCTGGACCCCCAGTGGTCCTCAGTGGTGAAGGATATCCAGGACAACGTGGACCGCAAATGGGACCAGATCGTCCGGCTCTCCAAGCAGTAAACCCCTTCCCATCCCTGTTTTTTCCCGTCAATCGTTAAGCCAGATTTGGGGAATGACTATATTAGCGCCCCTTAAGATTAGATAGCGGTGAGCTAGTGGATTTTCCAAGGTGCGACAGGTGCGCTGACGTCGGCTGCAAGGTCGGCGAGCCAGGCAAGTTCCGGGATTGCCCCACCAACATATCTGAGGTGACCCGCGATGAGATCATCGAGCGTTATCACGAGCCGGAGACCCTGAAGTTGATACAGGTCTCCGCCAAGATCGAGCGGGGAACGTTGCAGCCGGTGAACGGCGTACTGACGCCCATACGGCCGCGCATCTCCGAGATCATGGCCTTCGCCGACCAGATGGGATGGAAGAAGATCGGGGTGGCCTTCTGCCTGGCGGCCAGGGACGAGGGCATTAAGCTGACCAAGGTCCTGGAGGCCCGGGGCTTCGAGGTGTGCTCGGTCATATGCCGCAACTTCTCGATGAAGAAGGGTGAGTTCGACATTCCCAAGGAGGACTGCATTAAGAGCGAGGCGGAATCGGTGTGCAATCCGGTCTACCAGGCCGAGCTTCTCAACCAGGCGGGCACCCAGCTGAACATCGTGCTGGGACTGTGCGTCGGCCACGATATGCTGTTCACCAAGAACTCCAAGGCCTATGTCACCACTCTCTCGGTGAAGGACCGCATGACCGGCAACAATCCCATCGCCCCTCTGTACTCCGGGTTCTTCGCCGAGATATTGAAAAAATACTGAGGGGGTTCCCCCCCTTCTTTTTTTTATCGGTCCAGCTCTTCTTCCAGGTCCAGCATCTCGGACCACAGCCGGAGGGTCTCCCTGGCCTCCTCCTCGTCCATCTTCTCGATGGCGAAGCCGGCATGCACCACGACCCACTCGCCTTCCTTGGCATCGACCAAGGATACGTTGACCTTCCTGAGGACCCCGCCGAAGTCGACGTTCGCCTGGTTGCCTTCCACCGATACTACCTGACCTGGAACCGCTAAGCACATGTTCCCTCACGCTGACATGATCTTCAGTATCGCCTCGGCAGGCTGACCGGCGCTCTCCTTGAGGGCCTTGACCGCCTGCTCCCGCGTGCTGCCCGTCTGTCCCATGACCAGTTCGATGTCCTCTTCCGGCAGCTGGGGCTCCGAGGCCTTGGCCGACGGCGTGGACGCGCGGTCCGATACGACCGCTTCCCCGATCACCTGAAAGGTCCTCTGGCCCTGCATGTCCATGACGGTCACCGCGGCGTCCTTGATCACGTACTCCTTGTTCCGAGTCCGGATGATGACCTCTTCCACCCCTTCGATCTCGTCGGTGGTGATACCCATGCGCTTCATCGCCTGCTTCATCTGGCGAGGGTTCACCCCTCTCATACCTGGCATCATGGCAACACCCTTGTGATTGCCCAGAGGTAGTTAAATGTTTTTGGAACAGGGCATGGCGGGACGGAAAGGTTCCGCGCCTCCGGGCGTGAAAACAGGAAGGTGACCGTTCCGTTGCTCCGGCGCCACGTCCAGAGGGAGCGTTCGGAACGGTCTTGAACCGCGCATTCTCAAAGATCGTAGTACTTTTTGTACTCGGCGGGGTGGGGGACCTGGTTGATCTCGTTTGCCTCCATCCGCTTCTTCTGGACCCAGATCTTCAGCAGCCTCTCGGGGAACACCCCTCCCTTAGTGAGGTAGTCATGGTCCTTTTCCAGAGCGTCGAGGGCCTCATCGAGGGTCCGGGGAAGCGACTCGATCTTCACCTGCTCCTCTTCGCTCAACTTGTACAGGTTGAAGTCGAAGGGGCCCCAGTAGTGATCGGCCGGATCGATCTTGTTCTCGATGCCGTCGATACCGGCCATAAGGATGGCGGCATAGGCGAAGTACGGATTGCAGGTCGCGTCGGGGTTCCTCAGCTCGAAACGCTTGGTCTCAGGTGATTTGGCATAGGCCGGGATCCTGATGACCGCGCTGCGGTTGGCGGTGGCATAGCCGATGGTGACCGGGGCCTCGAATCCGGGTATCAGCCTCTTGTACGAATTGGTGGATGGATTGGTGAGGGCGCAGAGGGAGGCTATGTGCTTCAACAGACCGCCGATGAAATAGTGGGCGGTCTTGCTGAGCCCGGCATAGCCGTCCTCATCATAGAACAGCGGCTTGCCGTCCTTCATCAGCAGCATATGGACGTGCATGCCGTTCCCGGCCTCCCGGTGGATGGGCTTGGGCATGAAGGTGGCCGTCTTTCCTTCCGCGGCAGCGCAGTTCTTGACGATGTACTTCACGATCATGGTGTTATCGGCCATCGCGCACATCCCGCCGAGCTCCACCTCGATCTCCAGCTGTCCAGATCCCCCCACCTCCCGGTGGTGGTATTTCACCGGCACGCCGCATTTGTTCAGGAGCATGCACATCCTGCTGCGCAGGTCATACGTGATGTCCTTCGGGACATCGATGTGGTAACCGCCTTTCTGGCTCACATTGTAGCCGTTGTTGCGGGAGGTCGTCCTTCCCGTGTTCCACTCCGCCTCTTCGGTGTCCAGATGATAGAACACCCTGTTCGATTCCACCTCGTAGGAGACGGTGTCGAAGACGTGGAACTCGAACTCGGGCCCGATGACCATCTCATCGGCGATCCCCTGTTCCTTCATGTACCTCTCGGCGCTCTTGGCGATATTCCTCGGATACTGGTCGAACGGCTTGTTCTCCTTGCCGATGATCATGACGTCACCGATCATCCCCACAGTGGGGATCCCGGCGAACGGATCGACGGTCATCGTGTCTATGTCCGGGATGAAGACCATGTCGCTGTTCTCTGTCGGAGCATAGCCATAGTTGGACCCATCAAAGCCGATCCCGAACTCGAAGACCGATTCCTTGAAATTGGCCGCGGGGATCGTCAAGTGACGCCATCTGCCGTCCAGATCGATCATCTTGAAATCGATCATCTCGATGTTGTTGGTCTTGATGAACTCTTGAACCTCTTTGATGGACCTGTTCATGGATACCGCTTTCGGTATCCAATATTTTAGGATATAAAAAGTTTATCAACGTCCTGCTGTAGGAAGAAAAACTGGCGAGCGGCGGATAAGAAAAAGGCTCGACCGGCCCGCCGCGGGACCGGGTCGAAGGATGTGACTGAGAAGGAGTTTCAGAGGGTCTTCAGGTACTTCTGGACCTCCCAGTCTGTGACGTAGGTCCGGTACTCGTCCCACTCGTCCCCCTTGATCTTGAGGTAGTGGCTGAAGACGTGGTCGCCCAGCGTCTTCCTGACCAGCTCGCTCTCCGACATCACCGATAGAGCGTGACCGAGGTTCTCAGGCAGGGAATCGATGCCGTTCTTGGCACGTTCCTCCTTGCTCATGCGGTAGATGTCCTTCTCGATGGTCTCCGGAGGATAGGTCCCTTTCTCGATGCCGTCCAGGCCGGACGCGATCATCACCGCGAACTGCAGGTAGGGGTTGCCCGCGGGGTCGGGGTTGCGCATCTCTATCCGGGTCCTGCTCCCCCTGCCGGCGGGGACCCTTATGAGGGCGGAGCGGTTCCGGTTGGCCCAGGAGATGTAGCACGGAGCTTCGTACCCAGGCACCAGGCGCTTGAACGAGTTGACGTGGGAGTTGAGGATGGCGCAGGTCTCCCGGGAGTGGGACAGGAGGCCGCCGAGGTACTTTAGGGCCGTATCGCTGAGGCCGAACTTGCCGTCCGGGTCGTCGAAGGCGTTCTTGCCGTTGGCGAACGCCATGCTCTGGTGGACGTGCATGCCGGAACCGGCCATGCCAAACATCGGCTTGGGCATGAAGCTGGCATACAGCCCGTGCTGCAGGGCGATGGTCTTGACCGCCAACTTGAAGGTCATGAGGCGGTCGGCGACTGTGATGGCGTCGTTGTACCGCATGTCCACCTCGTGCTGCCCGGGAGCGACCTCATGATGCGAGGCCTCGCAGTCGAAGCCCATCTCGTCGAGGTTGAGCATGATGTCCTTGCGGACCTCCTCACCCTTGTCCAGAGCCATGAGGTCGAAGTATCCCGCCGAGTCGGAGGGGGCAGCCACCGGGTTCCCCCTTTCGTCCAGGTTAAAGAGGAAGAACTCGAACTCCGGCCCCAGGTTAACGGTGAATCCCTTGTCCCTGGCCTTGGCGACCATCTTCTCCAGGACCCAGCGGGGGTCGCCCTTGAACCGGTTGCCGGAGTGGTCGTAGATCTGGCAGAACAGCCGGGCGGTCCGGATGCGGCCGTTGCAGGTCCACGGATACACCTGGAAGGAGGATAGGATGGGCTGCGCCCTCATGTCCGATTCCTCGATTGTCGCGTACCCCAGGATCGATGACCCGTCAATGTACATGCCCTCGTCCAGGGCTTTCTCGAGGTTGGATGTCGGCAGGGCGACCGTCTTGACCGCGCCCAGTATGTCGGAGAATTGCATTTCTATGAACTTGACGTCCCGTTCCTTGACGGTCCTTATGATGTCCTCTTTCGAGAAATCATTCGCGGCAGGCATAAGGGGGCATAGATGGAGGTCGATTAAGAGTTTTTCTTAAAGGACAACCGTTCGTGAACTTGACCGACATTTGTCTACCAAATGCTGGCTTTATCCGTTCATGGACATGATGGTGTCGCTCAGGGCAGCGATGGCCGCGACCATGGCCTCCTCCGCCCTCTCGCTGCCGGGTCCCCCTCCGGTGGCGAAGTTGGCCTTACCGCCCCCCCTCCCTCCGACCTTATCCAGCGCCCGGTTCAGCACCGCCACGCAGTCGACCTTGATGCCGGGGTTGCAGGCCACGATCAGCATGAATCTCTCCCCCACCGTACCCAGTACGCATGCCGCCCTTTCACTGATGATCCGGGTGGCGGCGTCGGTGACCGTCTTCTTGTCCATCCCCTCGAAGATGCCGGAGTACAGCCTAATCCCTCCGATGTTCGATGGAACGAGGTCAGTCAGGGCCTTGGCCCCGTACCGGCGGAGGGCCGCGGCGGTCCGCTCCTCCTCCCTCAGCCGGTTGCCCAGCGCGCTGAGGAGGTCCTTGGGGGATGCGCCCAACGCCTCAGCGGCCCTCAGGGAGGACAGGGAGAGGTCCGACGCCATCCTCCTGGCCCGGTCCCCGACCTCGAACTCCACCTCTAGGTCCCCTACCGGTCTGGCCGAGGTCAACCCGGTAACCAGCACCATGCCCAGCTCCCGGGTGTTGCGGACGTGTATCCCGGCGCAGGCCGCCCGGTCCACGTCGCCGATCTCCACGACCCTCACGGCATCACCGTGGATGCGCTCCAGCTTGACCCTGGCCTCGGCCAGGCAGGGATCGTCACGGGACACCGTCCTCTCGGTGATCTCCAGCTCCGAACCGATGGCCTCCCCGGCCTGCCGGACCGCCTGCGAGACCGCGTCCCAATCCAGGCCGCCGTTCACGATGACGCTCTTCTTGCAGGGAGTGATCGCGATCTTGACCAGCTGCAGCTCCGGGCACGCCCGCGAGAGGCAGGAGAAGAGCAGGTGCTCGCCGGTGTGCCCTTTCATCAGATCGTACCGCCTGGCCCAGTCGATCTCCCCCCGGACCCTGTCGCCCGCGGCCAGGCGGTGGCCGGGTACCTTGTGCAGCACCGAGCCGTCAGCCTGCTTGACCTCGACCACCGGCATCCCTGACAATGTCCCCACGTCAGGGTCCTGGCCTCCTCCACCGGGGTAGAAGGCGGTGCGGTCCAGGACCACCCAGTCTCCCCTGGCCTCGACGACGGCGGCGTCGAACTCGCGGCAGTAGGGATCGGCAAGGTAAAGGCGGACGGTCATGGAGGCAGCTAACCTCCTAACCGCTACTAACGATTTTTGGTGTGCCGGTAACTCGTGGTCATGCCGGGGAGGGCAAGTATTTTGTACGCCGCCTCGGCAACATAACAGCATGTCATGCTGGATATGGTTCAACAGCATCCTCGAGGAGGCCGGGGTGAAAATTACGCCGGAGAACCGGGACCGCATCGACGATGTTCTCCACGGATACATCGAGAGCCGCAGCCAGGCGGGAAGATGCTCGGCAGAGCCGGAGGTGGCGGCTGGGCAGATATCAACAAACCCAATGATGCGCTCCGAACTGATCTCCCGGGTGCGGGAGGCCGCCGCGGGGGCGAACCGGGAAGCCGTCTGAACCGGCTGGGTGGGTCGTTCCAGGACGGCCGATCGGCCCCGACCCCTCAATATTAATTACTTATAGTGCGTTCCTCATTAGACATTTGTCCAGCCAGGGAATCTCCATGCTTGATGAACTTGACAAGCGCATCATCGAGGAACTTTGCATATCCAGCCAGGGGTCCTACCGTCAGATAGCCAAGAGACTGGGGGTGCACCCCACCACCTTGATCCAAAGGATCAAGAACCTGGAGGAGCAAGGCATCTTCAGGGGGTACCGGGCCAATGTGGACTACCTCAAGCTGGGATACGAGTTCATGGCCCTCGTCCACATCTACACCGAGGGTGACATCCTTGACGTGCAGGCCAAGATCAAGGCCATGGACAACGTGCTGGCCATCTTCGACGTGACCGGGGAATGCGATTCCATCGCCTGGGTGGCGTGCAAGAACCGGGATCAGTTCTCTGAACTGATCAAGCGCATGCTGACCATCCACGGGATAAAGAAGACCAACACCTACGTGGTGCTGAACATGATCAAGGACCCCTACCAGTTCATCCCCGACCTCAACATCGCCGGGGACCTGAGGACGGATTGAGATGGGTCCTTCGCCGTTATCGATGAGATCGCTCCTTTTTTCGAATAACGGCGACGTCAATTGATGGCCTCGGACCGAATGGTTTATGATGGGGCCACATATTGGGACGAAAGCGACTTCTAGAGAGGTCTGGAAATGATGAGAACACACACGTGCGGGGAACTGCGGGCCGATCAGCTGGGCCAAGAGGTACAGCTGGCCGGCTGGATCCGGTTCTCCAGAGACCACGGCGGAGTTCTTTTCTTCGATCTGGCCGACACCTATGGTACGACCCAGGCGGTGTTCGATCCGGAGGCCATGTCGAGGAAGGACGTCCGCGAGAGCTTGGAGAGGATGCTCAAGTCCTTCGGCCGGGAGTCTGTAATCTCGGTCGCCGGAGTGGTCAGGAATCGTGTGCCCGGCACCGAGGACCCCAGGAACCCCACCGGTCAATTGGAGGTCCTCATCGAGGACGCCTGCCTGCTCAACTCCTCCCGCTCCCTGCCCTTCGAAGTGGCCGACCAGAAGGGATCGCTGCTGCCGTCCGAGGACCTCCGGCTGAAGTACCGGTTCCTCGACCTCCGGCGCACCCAGATGGCCAACAACCTCAGGTTCCGCCACCGGGTGGTGGCAGCATTGAGGAGGGCTCTCGACGACCGGGACTTCGTGGAGGTGGAAACTCCCATGTTGTGCCGCCAGACCCCGGAAGGGGCCAGGGACTTCATCGTCCCCTCGAGGATCGCGCCAGGAACCTTCTACGCCCTACCCCAGTCCCCCCAGCTCTACAAGCAGATGCTCATGGTAGGGGGCATGGACCGATATTACCAGGTGGCGAGATGCTTCCGCGACGAGGACTCCCGCTCCGACCGCCAGCCGGAGTTCACCCAGCTGGACCTGGAGATGTCGTTCGTGGACGACCGGGACGTCCAGACCGTGGTGGAGGGAGTGCTCTCGTCCATGTGGCGCTCCATCTACGGCCGGGAGCTGAAGGCCCCGTTCCCCCGCGTCACCTTCCACGAGGCGATGCACAGCTACGGGACCGATGCGCCGGACATACGTTACGGCCTGCGCCTGCATGATGTCACCGACATCGTGAAGAACGCCCGCTACGAGATCTTCCAGAGGATCCTGGGCAAGGGCGGGAGGGTGGTGTGCATGAACGTCCAGGCCGATCTCATGAACGGCGCCGGAGGCGAAGAAGGAGCGGTCGGCCGCAACGAGGTGGACCGTCTCATCGAGTGGGCCAAGGCTCAGGGGATGGGCGGACTCACGTGGATGCGCATGACCGCGGACGGCCTGCAGAGCAACATCGTGAAGTACTTCCCCACGGAGGTCACCGCCGCCCTGCAGACGGAGATGGGCGCCCGGGAGGGCGACCTGCTGCTCTTCCTGGCCGGTTCCGAGATCGCCGCGCTCAAGGCCGGCGGGGAGCTCCGGCGCAAGCTGGCCAGGGACCTCCGCTTAACCGAGGGCAAGGACCACCAGTTCGTATGGCTGGTCGGCTGCCCCCTGTTCCAGAAGGACAGCGAGTCCGGGCAGCTGGAGCCGTTCCATCACCCCTTCGTCTGTCCGGAGAAGGGCGAGGTGGAGGGCGAGGACCCCATTTGCGTCGGGGGACTCAGCTACGACCTGGTCCTGGACGGCTCGGAGATCGGTTCCGGCTCGGTCCGGTGCCATGACCCCGAGGTCCAGAGGAAGGTGTTCCGGCTGCTGGGGATGTCCGATGAGAAGATCGACAATGATTTCGGCTTCTTCCTGGACGCCCTCGGCTACGGCGCTCCGCCCCACGGCGGGATCGCCCTCGGCCTGGACCGCCTCACCGCGATCCTGCTGGGCTGCGACACCATCCGCGAGGTCATCGCCTTCCCCAAGAACAAGAAGTTCCAGTCCCTCATGGACGGCTGCCCGGCCAAGGTGGAGGAGGGCAAGCTCTCCGAGCTCCAGCTCCTGTGCCTGGCGGGGGACGAAGAGGACGGGGACTAAAACCTCTTTTCCAGTTCTTTTCTCATCCTTTCGGCCACGATCTTGGAGGAGTACTGGCCCTTGGTCGCCTTCATCACCTGGCCTATGAGGAAGTTGGCCGCCCGCTCGTTGCTGCGGTAGTCCTTGACCACCTCAGGATGCTGGTCCACCAGTCCGGCGATCAGCACATCGAGGTCCCCGCCCTCCTCGGCGGCGCCGACCTCCTCTCCCGTGGACAGGGCGGCAAGGCGCATGCGGCCCTCGCTGTCGGTCATCTCTCCCGCGGTCACCGCGGCGACGATGCCGATGATGTCCTTCCGGTGCTCTCCCGCCCTCTCCCGCAGCCCCTTCCAGTTGGAGCCGATCGCCCCCATCGTCCAGCTCATGGCGGCGTCACCGCCCACCTGGGCGGCAAGGACCTCGAAGAGGTCCGCCAGCTCCCAGTCGGTGAGGACGATCTGGCGCGCGGCGGGGGCGCCGATGCCGTGCTCCCGCTGAAGCCGCGCGGCGCGGACCAGTGGGGTCTCGGGGACCGCCATGGAGGCGGCCAGGGGGCCGATGCGGTAGGTGCCCAGGTCCGGCTCGCCGATGTAGCCATAGTCCTCCTCGAACTCCTTTTCCCGGCCGGGGAGGGTGACCCCCCTCGACTCGTCGAAGTGCCTGGTCTCGCGAACGATGCGCTTCCCCGCGGCCAGCATCTTGGTTTGGCGGGTCGCTTCTGCCCTGAGCCCCTTCTCCACGTTGCGCAGGCCGGTGATGTTCTTGATCTCCACTCTTTCTTCGCCCACCGAGATGTTGGCATCGACCCGCATGTTCTGATCCTCGCCGGTCACCCCGATGAGGTGCCGCAGCTCGATCACCAGGTCGGTGAGGAAGTCCCTGGCCTCGGCCGGGGACGAAAGGTCGGGAGCGGTGACGATCTCCACCAGAGGTATGCCTGAACGGTTGTAGTCCACCAGTCCCAGCTCCTCCCCCGCCCGGCCGACCCGCTTTATCCGCCCGGGGTCCTCCTCGATATGGGCCCTCCAGATGCCCACCCTCTTCTCTCCGATCATGAAGTGGCCGTCGGAGCCCACCGGAGTATCATACTGGGTGATCTGGAAGTTCTTGGCCAGGTCGGGATAGAAGTACGTCTTGCGGGCGAAGCTGACGGTGTCCGCAACCCTGCAGTTGAGGAACTTGGCGATCAGCACCCCCATCTCCAGGGCCCGCCGGTTCAGGAAGGGTCGGGAACCGGGGAAGCCCAGGCAGATCGGGCACACCGAACTGTTGGGCGCCTCCCCCGCGGTGGAGCACCCGCAGAACAGCTTGGAACGGGTAGGCAGCTGGACATGTATCTCCAAGCCGATCCTCATGCCGTCACCTCCGGGAACCGGTAGTGGAAGGAACCTTCCCAGAAGCGGGCGAAGGAGATCAGGCGCCCCTCGTTCCATTGAGGAGCGACGAGCTGCATGCCGACGGGCATCCCCCCGCTGTAGCCGCAGGGGACCGAAAGATGGGGCATCCCCGCCAGGTTGGGAGGCGAGGTGAGGAAGTCGGCCTGGTACATCTCCAGGGTGCTCATGCGGCCTATCTCGTCGAACCGCGGGGCCACGAAGGGCATGGTGGGGGTGAGGACGGCATCGCAGTCCTCGAAGGTACGGCGATACTCATCGATGATGAGCTGGCGCACCTGCAGCGCCTTCACGTAATAGCGGTCGCGGAAGCCCACCATCCGGGAGTAGGTCCCCAGCAGGATCCTGCGCTTGGCCTCCGGGCCGAAGTGCTCGGAGCGGGCATCGGTGAAGAAGTCGTTGAAGCCCTGGTCGAACTCCTCGTTCATCTCCCCGTACCTCATGCCGCAGTACCTGGCGAGGTTGGTGGACGCCTCAGAGGTCGCCAGGACGTAATATGCGGGGATGGAGAACCTCAGGGAGGGCATGCGGACCTCCCGGACCTTCACGCCGTTCCTCGACAGCTCCTTGAGGGCCTCATCGAACGTGGCCGCGACCTCGGGGGAAAGCCCCGCCCGGGCCTCGGCGGGAACGCCGATCGTTCCCACATCTCCGCGGAGATCGAGCGGGGGCTGCACCAGGGACGTGGGGTCCTTGGGGTCCGGGCCGGAGATCGCCGGAAGGTATCTCTCCAGGTCATGGGCGGTGCGTGTCAGCAGGCCGACCTTGTCCAGCGAGTTGCCGTAGTCGATGAGGCCCCAGCGCGACACCCTCCCGTAGGTGGGGGTGAGACCGACCACCCCGCAGAACGAGGCCGGGCAGGATATGGAACCCCCGGTGCTGACACCCAGGGCCAGATGCTCGGGGATGAGGGCGGCCGCGGCGGCCGCGCCGCCGGAGGACCCGCCGCAGCACCTCTGCGTATCGAAGGGGTTGCGGGGGACCCCATAACCGGAGTTGGTGCTGAAGGAGCCGAAACCGAACTCGTCCATGTTGGTCTTGCCCAGGAGCAGTCCGCCCATCTCCCTCAACCTCTTGATGGGGGTGGCGTCGAACGGGGGCCGGTATCCGTTCAGTATCCTGCTCCCCGACCGGGTCTGGAAGTCCCGGGAGCACAGGTTGTCCTTGGCTGAGAAATGGAAGCTGCCCTGCTCCAGCGCCAGAGGGTCCTCCAGCCGGTCGCAGAAGATGAGGTGCCGCTCGTCCAGGGCCTGCAGCCGGTCCATCGTGGGGAAGGAGGTCATGACAACCTCGGCCCCCTGACCCAGTCGTCCCTGGTCTTCATGACCTTCCGCAGCTCGGCGGCGTCGCAGTCGCTATGGACCACGTCCTCGCGCAGCTTGTCCTCAACCTTCACTGGGCCGAGGTCGAACCCCTCGACCGAGGGGGCCTCGTCGAGGACCGAGAACGCCGACAGGATCTCCTCCAGGTCCTTGGCGTACTGCTCCATCTCCGTTTCGGTAAGTCTGAGCCTGGCCACCTTGGCCACCCTGCGAACGGTATCCATATCCATCATGACGGTTTCCCTGGCCTAGGAACGCTCTCCACCATAAAACCCTGGGCATATATTATTTGTCGGTAACGGCGGCAGCATCGTCGCGCCAGCCACCCCCGGTGCAAGAAGTTTTATCAATTGCATGGGCTTACATGCAAAAAAGGTGCTTTGATGGCAGAGGATTCATCTGAGAAGCTCATGAAGCAGGCTTACCAATTGCTCGGAGAGGGCGATTATCAGAAGGCGTTATCCAAGTTCGAGAAGGTGACCAAGACCGACCCTGAGAACGCTGAGGGATGGTTCGGCAAGGCCGAGGCCGCGGTCCTGGTGCCCAAAGTGAAGATCGAGGACGTCCTCGCCGCGTACAAGAAGGCCGCCGAGCTGGACCCCAAGAACCCCCTGTACCACAGCTCCATGGGTTCGTTCTGCGTCGAGGCCGGGCTGTTCAATGATGCCGAAGGCGCGTACAAGAAGGCCGCCGAGCTGGACCCCGACAATGCCCCCTACTACTACTCCGAGTTCGGGGTGGAGTACTACAAGCGCGCCCCGGTGGTCATGGAGGCCTACATGGACGACAAGACCGAGGAGATCGTCATCAAGAAGGCGCTGAAGTACCTCCTGCTGTCCATCGGTCTGGACGAGGCCGGCGCGCTGGAACTGCTGCAGCGCAAGTAAGATATCCGGTCACAGAAGGGCCAGGCGCTTCAGCCCGTCGATGACCCCCTCGGCATGGGGGTATGGACTGACGTACTTGGCCGCGCCCTTGGCGGCACCGGAGGCGTTGGCCACGGCCACGCTCTCCCCGCACTCTCTGAGCATGCCGACGTCGTTGTCGGAGTCACCGAACGCGGCGATCTGGGAGAGGTCGATGCCGATGATCTCGGCCATCTTACGCACCCCGGCCAGTTTGCCGTGGCCAGGGTCCATGATGTGGATGGCGAACCCGGTCGCCTCGACCGTAACGTTCCATCCCTCCAGTTCTTTCTTTATACTGTCCAGGTCGGCGGTCCGCCTGATGGCCACCTCGGTCCGTCTCCAATTATCAGTGAACAGCCGTTCCACGGGCATCCTGGACCGCAGATGCTCGTACGCCCTCTCGGGCAGCACCCCCTCGGCCAATTGGTAGATCCTCTCCTGATGGCACACCACCCCCCCGTTCTCGGCCACGATGGGCCCCCGGAGGCCCATATAGATCGACAGCCCGTAGGCCACCGGGAGCACGTTGCCGGAGGCCAGGCTTACCGGCACCCCCCGTTCCTGAACCTTCCTCAACGCTTCGATCGCCGAGGTGTACATGACCTTGTTCATGTCGGTCAAAGTGCCGTCAATGTCCACCACTACCGCCCGGACGCCCATTCCATCACTTCCCCGGCCAACGCGTGGTCGGCATAAAGCGTTATCTTACGTTCCAGGTAAGCGTGGGAGCGCTGCGCCGGCGGTCGGTCGAACAGGCTTTATAATCCAAGGTCGGTTCTTAGATGAAGATCCTGCCGGCTCGGAAGCATCTCCGTCCACCATGGGCCGGACCGTGCAGCGGTCGAGGTGGGAGTGGCGCCGCCGATGATGGGGATCGGCGGGCAGGACGGTCAGTGATACGATGGACTTGAAGGAGACCGAACAATCCACGAACGGGACGAGGGAATCCGAACAATCCAGCAATGCGGTCAGGGTTCTGCTGGTAGAGGACAATCCGGGAGACGTCAGCCTCATGAAGGAGATGCTAGGAGATGCCCGCTCCAGCCGGTTCGTAATGACCCTCGCCAACCGTCTCAAGGCCGCCATCCAGATAATCGAGGACGAATCGCCGGACGTCGTGCTTCTGGACCTCGGCCTGCCCGACTCGTCGGGGCTGGCTACACTGGAGCGTTTGATCAGCAAGATGACCCGGACGCCCATCATCGTGCTCACTGGTCTCACCGACATCGAGCTGGGCCTCAAGGCGATGACCATGGGGGCGCAGGACTATCTGGTCAAGGGCGAGGTGGACAGCACCAATCTGGAGCGGGCGATCCATTATGCCATCCAGAGGAAGAAGATCCTGGAGGAGCTTCGGGAGAGCAACGACCGTTACGTCAGCCTGTTCCAGGACAATAACGCCATCATGTTCCTCATCGACCCGGTCACTGCCAGGGTGGTGGACGTCAACCAGTCGGCGCTGGATTTCTACGGCTATTCCCGGGACCAGTTCATCGGTCTCAGCATTGAGGACATCAACACCCTGACGATGGAGGAGCTGGAGGATTGCCTGAAGAACGCCGCTTCCAGGACCCAGGGCCACTTTTTATTCACCCACCGACTGGCGGACGGTCAGCACCGCGAGGTCGAAGTGATCTCAGGGCCGATACACATCAAGAAGAAGACCTATCTGTACTCGATCATCCACGACATCACCGCCCGCAAAAGGGCCGAGGAGGAGAGGGCCCGGCTGAGCGAGGAGGTCGAGGAGCAGAAGGGACTGTTGCAGACGGTCATCGAGAACGCTCCAGCCGGCATCCTGGCCGTGTCCGGGCCGGACCTCGAGGTGAAGTGGGCCAATCAGGCCATCGCCAGGATGAGCGGCAGGTCGGTGTGGTCGGAGCTGTCAGGGGGCAAGCCGCTCACCCAGCTCTCAGGAGGCTTCTTCGGGCTCAATGATCGGATCAAGGAGGCACAGCGGAAGAACGTGGCCATAATCGAGGCGGAGGTGGAGACAACCCTCGCCGACGGGAAGGCCGCCTTCCTCTACATCTCCATCGTCCCCATACCCATGAAGGGTGGGGAGAGGGGAGCGCTGGTAATGCTAATGGACATCACTGAGCAGGTGAGCGCCCGCCACCGGATCGAGGAGATGGTGATCTGGGCGGATACGGAGCGCAGGAGGGTGAACACCATCCTGGAGAGCCTGCCGGTGGGGGTGGTCGTCGCCGACCAGGACGGGAGGACGATGCTGTCCAACGACCTGGTGGACTCCATTTGGGGGGGCAAGGTCCCCTCCATCACCAGCCTTAGCGATTACCGCATCCTCAAGGGGTGGTGGGCCGATAACGGCATGACCGTCCGGCCGGACGACTGGCCCATAATCCGGGCCATCCGCAAGGGGGAGGTCCCGGTGGGAGAGGTGATCGATATCCAGAGGCTGGACGGGACCCGGGGGACAATATTGTCCTCGGCTTCCCCCATCCGGGATGCCAGCGGGAAGATCATCGGCGGGGTGAGCGTCGTCCAGGACATCACCAGGCAGAGGAAGCTGGAGCACGATGCCATCGAGGCCAAGGAGCATGCCGAGCTGTACATCGACCTGCTGTCCCATGATATCAGTAACATGAACGCGGCGGTGTCCAGCTATCTGCAGGCCGCGGTGGAGAAGGTGGACATCGAGCAGCAGAACATGAAGTACTTCACCAAGTCGCAGGAGATCCTGGAGAATAGCAACGAGCTTATCGAGACCGTCCGTAAGATCCAGAGGGTGGAGAGCCATGATTCCAAGTACGGGATGGTGGACCTGGGGTGGCTGCTGGAGGACATCCGCGCCGACTACGAGCACTATCCCGGGCGGGAGGTCAAGATCAACTACAAGACGGCCATCAAGAAGTTCGTCATGGCCGGGGACCTGCTGAGGGACGTGTTCACCAACCTGGTGAGCAATTCCATCAAGCACTCCACCGGCCCGGTGGAGATATCGATCGTGCTGAACAAGGTGTTCGAGGGCGGCCGGGAGCACTACAAGGTCACCATCGAGGACGACGGCCCGGGCATCCCCGACGACCTGAAACGGAAGCTGTTCCAGCGGAAGCAGCGGGGGAAGACCAAGGCCACCGGCAGCGGGCTCGGCCTGTACCTCGTCAGGAAGCTGGTGGAGGACCTCAACGGCCGTGTGTGGGTGGAGGACCGGATGGCCGGAGATCCCTCCCAGGGATCGAGGTTCGTGGTGCTTCTGCCGGCGGTGAGCAACGATCCGAGGCCGATGGCCTAGTCCCGCTCCCTCAGCTCGCCGAGGGAGGCGACCCGCTCGGCGAAGGCGTTGTGCTTATGGATGGACTCCTCGCTTTCGCTGCGGACGGTGACCACCACCTCGTCAGGGAGGGCCGGAAAATGGTCCAGGAGCTTGACCAGCATGGTGCGCACCACGTCCTCGACGAACTTGGGCTGCTGGTGGGCCTGCAGTACCACCTGGGCCTCGTCCGACCGCTTGAGCACCTCGTAGGTGGCCGAGGAGAACGACGCCTCCACCAGATCGATCAGGTCGTTGGCCTCGACATCGTATTCCTCGGGGACCTCCACCAGCATGGTGGCGATGTTGCGCTGGTTGTGGCTGATCACCGGGAGGTCGTTCTCGAACGTCACATTGTTGCAGTACTGCTCGCGGACGGTCTCCATGGCGCAGGGGCAGGCGGTCATCCCGATGACCTCTACCCCTATCATCTTCTTCAGCCCGTCGGTATTGCGGCTGAGGGCGTTGGCCATGATCTTGAACGCCTCTAGGTTCCTCTTCCCGCTGGGGCCCGGCCGCTCCATGAAATAATCGGCGACCATTTGGACCTCGGCATAGGTCGAGTACTCATGCTTCTCCCTCAACAAGCGGCAGATCTCGGCGGCGATGGCCTCGATCCCCGGTATCTGGTCGACCATACTCCGGTTCACCACCTCGTTGATGGCCTCCAGGTTCCTGGACAGATGTGAGCCCTTCTGGGTGGAGGGAAGGTCGACGTATACGTCGATGTAGCAGAACAGAATGGTGGTCCTGCCGGCCCGGGTTATGCGTACCGGCTTCTTGACCCCGGTGACCCCTACCCGGGTCAGCCGATAGCCGTTGGCCAGCTTCAGGTTCTGAACGTCAGTTGTGATATGATCACCCTTTTTTTATGATATCATCTATTGAATGTTGGTCAATATAGATTTTGTAGCTACAGGAAAGGGCGTAGGGTCACCGCACCCGGATCAGATCGTAGCTCCTCTCCCCCAGGCCAAGCTCCTCCGCGTACCTCAGCTGAGCGGTCCAGTCGGCGTCGACGATCTGCCGCAGCTTGTCGTCCCCGGGGGCCAGTCCGTTCTTGAGCGCGGAACCGTGAAGGCCCGGGGCGGCGTTCACCAGGTCCGCCGCGGCCTGGTCGATGGCCACGATGTCCCTCGACGCCAGGATGCCGATGTTCGGCACGATGGGCGCATCGTTGAAATCGTAGCAGTCGCACAGAGGCGTTACGTCCAGTACGAAGGTCATGTACCCCGCGCGGTCCTTCTTGTCCTTGAGTATGCCGTAGCAGTACTCCACGATGCGCTCCTGCACCGCGATGTAATTGTTCCAATCGCCGAGGTCGATGCCCTGGTTCTGGCAGATGATGTTGCACTCCCCGCATCCGATGCATTTCTCGGGGTCCACCATGGCCTTGCGCTCGATCATCTCGATGGCGTCCGCGGGGCACTGCTCCACGCATCTGCCGCAGCCCTTGCATCTCTCCTCGACCACCTTGGCCCGGACCAGCGCGTGCATCTCCATCTTGCCCCGTCTCGAACCCAGGCCCATGCCCAGGTTCTTCAGCGCCCCGCCGAAACCGGTGAGGCCGTGACCCTTGAAGTGCGATACCACCATCAGGGAATCGGCATGCGCCGCGGCCGCGCCTATCTTGACCGTGCGGCAGTGCTTGAGATCGACCGGGATCTCCACATCATCGGTCCCCTTCAGTCCGTCGGCCATCACGATGGGCGCGTTCACCACCGGATAGGTGAAGCCGTGGCGGGCGGCCACCAGCAGGTGGTCCACGGCGTTGGTGCGCATCCCCTTGTACAGGGTGCTGCAGTCGGTCAGGAACGGCTTCCCCCCGCCTCTAGACACGAGGTCCACCACGTTCGATACCAGCTCCGGCCGGAGGTAGGCGGTATTGCCCTCTTCCCCGAAGTGGGTCTTCACCGCCACCAGGTCGCCCTTGGAGAAGGTGCTGCCCAGACCGGCCCTGCGGAAGAGCTTCTGGATCTTGTTGGGAACGTTCTTGGACGCCCGGTCGGCCCTCAGGTCAGCGAAGTATACGTCGGACATGTCACGACGGAATGTTCTCCCTTACTTGATTAATATTGCCCGAACCCATCATGGGACCACTGCGATATCGCTATATACGGCAAGAAAATTGGGCGGTCACGTGATCTGCGGGGTGGACGAAGCTGGCCGCGGCCCGGTGATGGGGCCGCTGGTGGTGGCGGCGGTCATGGTCGAGGACGACCGCTCCCTTCGCAAGCTCAAAGTGAAGGACTCCAAGCTGCTCACCCGTGCCAAGAGGGAGGAGCTGGATATCCGCATCAGGGAGATCTCCACGGTGGAGGTGACCATGATGGCCGCGGCGGAGATCGACGATTTCCTGCGGAAGGAGAACCTCAATCACCTGGAGGTCCATCTCTTCGCCCGCCTCATCGAGCACCTGCGGCCGGCCAGCGTGTTCATCGACGCCGCGGATGTGGTCGAGGAACGGTTCGGGAGGAACATCCAGGAGCGGCTGACGTGCCGTCCAGAGATGGTGTGCCGGCACCGGGCGGACGTGGACTTTCCGGTCGTCTCCGCCGCCTCCATCGTCGCCAAGGTGGTCCGGGACCGGGAGATGGACAAGATCGGGGAGAGCATCGGCCGCCCGATCGGCTCCGGTTATGCCCATGACGCCGTCACCATCGGCTTCATACGGCAATGGCTGGAGGAGAACGGGACCCTGCCGCCCCACGTGCGCACCGCCTGGAAAACGGCCAAGGACTTATATTCGGTCAGCAAGGTAACGAACTTGACCCATTGGACGGATAGATCATGAGCGTAGAGCCCCAATTACAGGAACTCATCAGGAAGTTCAACGACAAGGTAGAGAACGACCCCAAGCTCAAGACCGAGATCGGGGAGATGAACAAGAAGGTGATGATCGATCTGGACAGTGAGAAATATAACTTCCATCTGCACGATCAGAAGATCGATGAGCTCGTGGTAGGGGAGATCTCAGACCCGGACCTGACCATTACCTCGGACCCAGAGACCATAAGCGGGATCATCAACGGCGAGATCAAGCCGATGAAAGCGTTCGCCCTCCGCAAGGTGCGCATCAAGGGCAACATCGATGACATGCTGCGGTTGAGGCACCTGTTCTGAGGCCGGACCGAGGGCTGGCCCCTCGGACATCACAAAGCTTTATATGTGGTCCCGCAATAGCGGGTCCTATAGCGGGGTGGGGTAGCCAGGACATCCCGTCGGGCTCATAACCCGGAGACCGGTCGTTCAAATCGACCCCCCGCTACTTTCTTATCATCTATTTTATCTTCCGGAACGCATCTCGATGATCGTGGACGCTCAAGACCTCGTCACCATCATCTCCAACTTCCTCGCCTACTCCGGTGTAGTGATAATCGCGTACGGGGGCATCGTCGCCCTGTACGGGATGGTGCTGAGGGGCCTGAAGCGGTCAAGCCACAGATCCTTCACCCACGTCCGGGGGGATTTCGCCAGGAAGATCATCTTCGGCCTGGACTTTCTGATCGCCTCGGACATCGTCAAGACCATCCTGACCCCCGACATCAACGAGGTCATCGTCCTGGGGGGCATCGTGGTCATCAGGACCGTCCTGACCTTCCTGCTGTCCAAGGAGACCGCCGACCTCCGCCGGGAGGAGGAACTGGAGCTGGCGTCTCAAAAGCCCCAGGTCCCCTGAGCGCACGACCATCGCGCTCCGCGAAGCGGGGCCGCCGGCACCGGGACCCGGCCTGAAAATGCTATATGGCACCTACCTCCTCACAGTGTAGGATGAAGCGCTCCCAAGCCCCCCGGCCCGAGGTCCTGGTCATTGGCGGCGGCGCCACCGGCGCGGGCATCACCAGGGACTTGGCCATGCGCGGAGCGGAAGTGCTGCTGGTCGAGGCCGGGGACTTCTCCGCGGGAGCTTCGGGAGGCAACCACGGAATGCTCCACTCCGGCGGCCGCTACGCGGTGAAGGACCCCCAGGCGGCCAGGGAGTGCGCGTCGGAGGGCAGGATACTGAAGCGCATCGCCCGCTTCTGCATCGATGACTGCGGGGGCACCTTCGTCTCCGTCGCTGGGGACGACCCGGACTATCCTCCCCGCTTCCTCGACTCCTGCCGCGCCGCCGGCGTATGGACCGAGGAGATATCACCGGAGGAGGTCAGGAGGGAGGAGCCGAACCTTACCGGGGAACTGCGCTCCGCGGTCAGGGTGGCTGATGCCGCCATCGACCCCTTCTTCCTGGTATGGGGTAACGTGGAGTCGGCCCGCGAGGCCGGGGCGGATGTGCGCAACCACTGCCCCCTGACATCCCTGGAGGTGAGCGACGGAACGATCACCGGGGCGGTCGTGGGACGGGGGAGCGAACGCACGGTCGTCCGTCCGGAGATCGTGATCAACGCCACCGGGGCGTGGAGCGGCTGGACCTCGGAGATGGCCGGCCTGAGAACGGAAGCGCAGCTGGACAAGGGGACCATGGTGGTGTTCAACGGGAGGCTGGTCAACGGCCTGGTGAACCGGCTGCGGCCCCCTGCGGACGGGGACATACTGGTGCCCCATCGCTCGGCCACCATCCTGGGGACCACCTCGGGAGCCGGCGGCCTGGACGACGTGAGGGCGACCGCCGGCGAGGTGCGGAGGCTGCTGGCCGAAGCGCGCGTGGTGATGCCGGAGATCACATCGGCGCGCATGGTCCGGGCGTACGCTGGCGTGCGTCCCCTGGCCGGGGGGAGCGAGAAGGGCCGGGAGGCCTCCCGGGGCTTCCGCATCGTTGACCACCGGGAGGAAGGGGTGGACAATTTCCTCAGCGTGATCGGGGGCAAGCTCACCACCTACCGCCTCATGGCCGAGAAGGCCGCCGACGAGGTGATGTCCATGCTGGGGCGGAAGGGCGCCTGCCGGACCATGGTGGAAGAGATGCTGCCACCGGACGGGGCCCTGAACCTCCCGGCGTTCATCGCCGGTAGGTACGGCGGGCTCGCCGGGGCTATATCCGCCGACTGTCGCTCCTCGCCCCTGGGCCTGGACGAGGCATGCTCGTGCGAGGGCGTGCTGCGGGGCGAACTGGAGCACTTCTCGTCCTCCCCCGACGTCCGTTCCTGTTCCGACCTCATGCGCCGCACGAGAGCGGGCATGGGGTTCTGCCAGGGCGGCCTTTGCGTCTTCCAGCTGGCCGCGGCGGTGGACGAGGGCGATCCCCTGGCCGCGGCGGAGGGGTTCATGGCCGAGAGGTGGAAGGGCATCGGTCCCGTGCTGGTCGGCGATCAGCTCCGCCAGGAGGCGTTCAAGGCCAACCTCTTCCGGTCATACGGCATCGATCATACCGGGGGTCGGCCATGACCACGTCCCCGGGGTGCGACGTGCTGGTGATAGGCCACGGGGCCGCCGGCTGCATGGCCGGGGCCGAGCTTGCCGGACGGGGACTGGACGTCACGGTGGTGGGCAGGGGGACCCCGGCCACGGCGTTATCCGGCGGGAGGATATCCCTCGAGGGGGTGGAGCGCCGCCGGCAGGTCGCCGATCGGCTGAGGGCGATGGGCCGGGACCACGGCCTGTTCGCATCCGGTGAGGGAAGGGCGACCGCGCTGACCGACCGGGGTTCGATCGCCTATCAGGACCTTACCTCGGCACATGACTGGCTTGCCATTACGGAGGTCAGGACGGCAGTGGTCGGCCTGAGGGGGAACCCCGACCTGGACCCTGATCTGGCCTGCCGTTCGCTATCCCATCGCCTTCCGTCCCTGGCATGCCGCCCCCTGTGGGCCGATCCCGGCGTGCCGGCGTCCGTCAACGCCGGCCGCCGTACGCTCTCGGAAGATGCCCGGGCCGCGATCGACGCCCTCGCCGGCCTGCTGTCCGACGTCCCCGAGGACCTAGTGGTCCTGCCCCCCCTGTTCCACGGCCTCCTCTCCGACCATGCCCTTTCCGAACTGGAGCGGTCTAGCGGGAGGAAGGTTCGGGAGCCGAACACCCCTCTTTCCGCTCCCGGGCGAAGGCTCCAGGAGTGCCTGGAGGAGGGCGCCGCCCGGGCAGGCTGCCGCATGCTGGCGGGGCGGGAGGTGAGGAGCCTCCGGTTCAACGGCGGTCAGGCGGTCTCCGCGGCGCTGGCATCGGGCATGCGGGAGGCGAGCATGAGCTTCAGGGCCGTGGTGCTGGCCCCCGGGGGGCTGGTGGGCGGGGGCCTGGCGGTCCGCGGGTGCGAGGTCGTGGACCCCCTCGGCCTGTTCTCCATGGCCAGATCATCGGGGCGGGGCCTGTCGTCGCCCGAGCTTACCGCCGCGCTGGAGACCGGGATTGCCGAACGCGATGACCGGGCGGTGCTGCTGGACGGCACGAGGGCGGGGAACGTGTTCGTGGCCGGCTCGGCGCGTCCGGGCATGTCCTTTCCTCTCGGGAGGGGCCTGGGCCACGTGATGTCCTCCGCGCTGGAGGCGGCCGAGCTGGTCCGGGAGGTCCTATGAACGCGAGGGCGGCGGACGGCTGCATCAAATGCGGGGCCTGCCTGAGGGCCTGCCCTGTTCTAGCGCAGGAAGGGAAGGAGGAGTTCCCCGGCCCCCGCCGCCTGGTGGTGGAGGCTCCCCGCTTCAACGTCCCCCTGGCATCACTGAGGCCCCCCCTCGCCCTGTGCACCACCTGCGCCCGCTGCGAGGAGGCATGTCCCTCCCGTCTTCCTCTGACCGATGCCATGGTCCGGATGAAGGCGTCCATCGATTGGGGGACGGACCGGCCGGAGGGCCAGGCAAGGATGCTGGACAGCGTATCGCGGACCGGCCGCGCGGTCGCCCCCGACCGCCCTTCCCCGCCGGCGCCGTCAGAAGGGGACATCATGTTCTTCCCCGGGTGCATCGCCGAGGGGCGCCTGCCGGAGGTGGTCGGCGCGTCCCTCGCCCTGCTGAAGGCCGCGGGGGAGAGGCCTTATGTCCCCTCGGGGTGGGCCTGCTGCGGCTCCCCCTTGGAGAAGGTGGGGGCGTCCTGGCACCTGTCGTCGGTCCGGGCCGCCAACGCCCCGATCCTCCGGGGCAAGGCGGTCACGGCGTGCCCGGGATGCACCGTCCAGCTCAGGAACGCCTACGGAATGGAGGCGCTGCACGTCATCGAGCACCTTCATTCCAGGGGAGGGATACCCGCCCGGCGGTACCTGCGCGACGCTCCGCTGGTTACCGTCGCGCTGCACCGCCCCTGTCACCTCGCCCGGGTGGTGGGGCCGCACACGATGGAAATGGCCAGGGACCTGCTGGGGTCCGTTCCCGGAGTGACCGTGACCGAGTATGATGAGCAGGACGGCTGCTGCGGAGGTGGCGGAGGGGTGGCTTCCTCCCGGCCGGAGGTCGCCGAACGCATGGCCCGGGGCAAGATAAGGTCGGCCCGGAGCGCCGGCGCGGACGTTCTGCTGGCCCCCTGCCCCTTCTGCGTGATCAACCTTCGGCGGGCCGGAGGAATGGCGGTGGAGGACCTGATGGTGTTCCTGGCCCGCAGACTGGAAGTAGGGGAGAATAAATAAATACCTACACCCCCTGTGCAACGGCAGTGAACAAAGACCAGTATCTGTGCTACTCCTGCCTTTTCTCCGACAAGAGGCCCGAGGCGGGGGTCAATGAGGGGCTGATATACTGCCAGAAGAAGAGGCTGGTAGTTAGGCCCAAATCCCACTGTGAGGTCTATGTTAAGGCGACCGCGCAGAACCGGGAGAGCTACAACGCGTCCATCTATGGGACCATAGCGGCCGGGGAGTTCGAGTGATCGCCGGGCAGGCCATCACCCGCTGACCCCCCGCTCCCTTTCTTTTAGATTTTTCTCTGACGTCTACCGCCATTCCAACAACGACCTGGAGTTGCCGTTGTTGGCCTGCCGTATCTCGAACGGTATCCACTGGGAGGACGTCACGCACCCCTTCATGTTGCGGACCCTCATGCGGCGGTTCAGCTCCTCGTCGAACTTCAGCTCCAGGACACCGTCGGCGATGGCCATCAGGTGGTTCACCGTCCTCTCGTCATGGACGCCCTCGTGGATGGTGAAGAAGGCGGTGCCGAACTCGTTGCGGATGCGTGAGGACGATATCTGGAAGAACTTGAGCACCACGTTGGCCTGGTTGTACAGGAACAGGGTGGACAATGAGTGGATGACGATCTTCACCGGCCGCCCGGTGCTCTCCGCGATGGTGGAGATGTTGAACATGATCCCCTCGAGGTCGGAGACCTTACGTATCTCCGTACCGTTGCAGTTGGTGGACGCGGTGAGGGAGCCCAGGAGGGAGGAGTGGTAGTCGATGATGTACATGTTCTTCCCCAGCACTTCCTTGGACACTCCGAACGAGGTCATGATGTCCAGCAGGTCGGTGGGGAGGAGGTCCACGGTCACGAAGATGACCAGGTTGTCCTGCTCCATCCAATCCTTGGTGATGCTGACCGCGAACTCCAGCATGCCGATCCCCGGACTGCCGATCATCAGCATCGCCGAGTGCTCGGGGAAGGTCGCCCGGATCATGAACGCACCTCAGAGGATGGGGGTGAGGGACACATCTCCTCCGACCTCCTTCTCTTCGAAGTTCATGGTATAACATTCAGTGAACGGTTCCTCGCCGTACAGCAGGACGGTCCCCCCCACGCGCTCCAGCTTGAGGTGGGTGGTCGCCAGGTCGGCGATCCGGCCGGTGGACGAGGACGACGGGGGGGTCATGGCCACGAAGATCCCGTGGTTCCTGCGCACCAGGGCCAGGAAGTCCATGAGCTGGTCGCTGACATCGGTGCCGTACATGGACTGCATGGTATCGAACCCCATCAGGGTGAGCAGGGGGTGCTTGGAGGTGTTAAGGGAGAACTCGATGTTCTGCCACTTGAAGTCCGAGAACGCGTTGGCGCCTTCGATGGGCATGACGTGCGGACCCCCGATGGTCGTCATCTGGTCGGCCTTCTCCGGTATACGGACCAGCCGGTCGAACTCGCCCCCCGGGACGTGGCGGACGATCTTGGTCCGGGCGCTATCCGCCGATGCTTTCCTCAGCGGTACCCACAACACTCCCCGTCCCAGGGACACGAAGTTGCTGACCAGCGCGCTCTCCACCTCGCTGCTGATGGTGGTGGGTATCCCCTGGCCCAGCTCGATCAGGGTTATGGACCCCTTCTCCAGGCCGCCGTTGAGGGTGCGGTCGAGGTCCCTGAGGCCGCAGGAGACCCGCTCGTTGTCATCGGCAATCGGGCGCCACTGGAGGGGAGCCGCCCGGGTCCACGAGGCCCGCTGGTAACCGAAGGTGTGGATGCGTCCCCCGTCGAGGGTGAATATGTACTTGGGCTGCTGGATCTCGCATCCCCTCAGCTTCAGGATCTCCAGCTCCCTCAGCCGCCGGCGGTTGTGCTCGGTCCGGGTGAAGTTGATGACCCCGTCGCCCAGGTAATCCAGGTCGACCGAGCTGGTCTCCAGGACGAACAGGACGTTGGAACCGTAGCCCTCCACGATGTCCCGTTGGATCGTGGTCAGCAGCTTGCTGCAGGTGAAGTTGTACTTCTCGGCCAGGGCATCGATGGAATCGATGACCACCAGGCTCTTCTCCGGGAGGTTCTTCTCGATCCCCCGGTAGAGGACCTCGAGCTCCCCCAGGTCCTTGCCTATGGTTATGGCCAGACCTCCCACCTTGGCGATCTCCATCGGTGGGTTCTTGACCCCCTTGAGGTCGCTGAGGCCGGTCCTCTTGACCGCGGTTTCATCACCGTGGCGATCGGAAGCCGAGCTGTCGGAGCGCTCAAAGCGGTCGGTCTTGTCCTTCAGCCAGCTGAACTGGGACATCAGGCTCATGTCCGATACCCGGGTGGAATGGTAGAACGACCTCTCCACCGCGGACAGCTCCTCGATGGTCTGCAGCGCGAAGGTGGTCTTACCCGCACCGGCCGTGCCCCTCACGATCAGAGAATGACCGCCAGGATTGGTGAAGAACTGGTAAACCTCTATGGGTATCTTGAGCTTAGGCGGTGCGTCGATGTCATGGCCCCCGATCAGAGCGCTGGTAAAATAAAAGTCCTGGACAGCGGTTTAAATCTTTGCGGCATATTATAAATTGTGATAACATCGAAATCGAGCTTCGGTCGTGGCGTCCGCAGCCACCCGTCCAAAAAGGTTTATCAACGAATAGCTGAATCGACATAGGGAGGCAGAGGTTTGAAAGCGGTAGTGCTGGCTGCGGGGGAGGGGACCAGATTGCGCCCCTTCACCATGTCTAGGCCCAAGGGAATGATACCGGTGGGCAACCGGCCGATCCTCGAGTACATCGTGGACGCCCTGGTCCGGAACGGGATCAAGGACATCATCATGGTGGTCGGGTACCGGAAAGACACCATCCTGTCCCACTTCGGGGACGGCAGGCGGTTCGGGGCGCGCATCGAGTATGTGGCCCAGGACAAGCAGCTGGGGACCGCTCACGCGCTCTCAGTGGCGTCCCGATGCCTGGACGAGGACGGCTTCCTGACCGTGGCCGGCGACAACCTCATCGACGCCCGGCTCATCGCCGACCTCATGGCGAACCGCAACGGGTCCTCGATCGTGGTCACCGATTCGGAGATGCCATCCAAGTACGGCGTGGTGCAGATCAAGGAAGGGCGGATCCATGACATCGTGGAGAAGCCGGAGGCCCGAGTGGGCAACATCATCAATACCGGGGTGTACTACTTCGAGAGCGACATCCTGAGGTACTTCAACGAGCAGGTCTTCGACATGGAGCGGGGGATCACCCAGACCCTCTCCCCCCTGATCCCTCATTTGAACTTCACCGCGGTCAAGACCAAGGGCAAGTGGATCGACGCGGTCTATCCCTGGGACCTGGTAAGGATCAACTCCTCGGCCCTGGAGCTGCATGGGCAGGACATCAACGGCACGGTGGAGAACGGAGTGACCCTCAGGGGGGCGGTGTCCATCGGCAAGGGGACCAGGATACGCTCGGGATGCTACATCGAGGGCCCGGTGGCCATAGGGGAGGGCTGCGACATCGGTCCGAACGTGACCATCCTGCCGTCCACCAGCATCGGGAACGGAGTGATAATCGATCCGTACACCTACATCGACAACTGCCTGATCATGAGCAGCGTGCGCATCGGCTCCCACTCCCATGTCTCCCATTCGGTGTTGGACGACGGGGTGAAGGCCAAGGCAGGCATGCTCGCCACCTCCGGCTGCACCTATGCCCGGGTGGACCGGGAGCTGTTCAGGCTCTCCGACGTGGGAGCGTTGATCGGCCAGGACACCCTGGTCGGCAGCAGAGTGGTGATCTCCTCAGGTTCGGTGATCGGCGCAGGGTGCCGCATCGAGGATGGCGTGAAGGTGAACGTGAACCTTGAGAACCAGAGCGTAGTGGTCTGACATGTGCGGCATCATCGGTTATGCGGGGCCCCGGGAGGCGCAGGAGGTGCTCCTGGACGGCCTGAGGAGGCTGGAGTACCGGGGCTATGATTCGGCCGGGCTGGCCATCGTGGGCAGCTCCCTCAAGGTGTTCAAGGACAAGGGAGAGATATCTAAGCTGTCCTCCTCCATGCCCCAGCTCCGCGGCCACCTGGGGGTCGGTCACACCAGATGGGCGACCTGCGGGAAGCCGTCCCAGCAGAACGCCCACCCCTTCCTCGACTGCACCGGCCAGATGGCGGTGGTGCACAACGGCATCATCGAGAACCACCTGGCACTGAGGAAGAAGCTGATCGACGAAGGGCACGTGTTCACGTCGGAGACCGACACCGAGGTGCTGGTGCACCTGCTGGAGAAGCACTACAAGGGTGACCTCCACGCCGCCCTGAGAGAGGCCCTGAAGGAAGTGAAGGGGACCTATGCCGTCGTCGCCATCCGCACCGACGGGCGCGAGCTGGTCGCCGCCCGCAAGGAGAACCCCCTGGTGATAGGCCTGGGGGTGGGAGAGAACATCGTGGCCTCGGACGTCACCGCCATGCTGAACTACACCAACAAGGCGCTGTACATCATGGACGGGGAGACGGTCGTGCTTGGCCCGAGCAAGGTGACGATCTACGATGTGGACGGCCGCACCGTCCACCGGGACCCGTCGATCATCACCTGGACGGTAGAGGATGCCAAGAAGGGCGGCTTCGAACACTACATGCTCAAGGAGATATTCGAGCAGCCCACCGCCATCCACAATTCCCTGCTGGAGAGCCTGGACGAACTGGAGTCGGGAACGCTGATGATCGATCATGACGCCCCGTCGATCAAGCTGGTGGCCTGCGGCACTTCCTACCACGCGTCTATGGTGGGCAAGTACATCATCGAGGCGCTGGCCAAGATCCCCACCACCGTGGAGCTGGCGTCCGAGTACCGCTACTCGCCGGGCACGGGGGAGGGCCCCTTGACCGTGCTGCTCACCCAGTCCGGAGAGACCGCCGACACCCTGGCCGCGGCCAGGGAGGCCCGCCGGCGGGGCTGTCCCACCCTTGCGGTGACCAACGTGGTCGGGAGCACCATCGCCCGGGAGGTCGACCGGGTGTTCTACACCAAGGCCGGCCCCGAGATCGGGGTCGCCGCGACCAAGACCTATACCACCCAGCTGATGGCGATGTACCTCCTGGGCATGCGGCTGGCCCAGATGAGGCGGGCCATGGGCAGGGACGAGATCAGGGAGCTGACCTCGGAGCTCAGGGGAATGCCCCGGTACATAGGAAAGGTGCTGGACCGGGCCCACGAGGTGGAAGCGGCCACGGACATGCTGGTCCCCGCCCGTGACGTGTTCTTCCTGGGGCGCAACATCAACTACCCGACGATGCTGGAGGGTGCCCTTAAGCTCAAGGAGATATCCTACATCCACGCCGAGGGGTACGCCGCGGGGGAGCTGAAGCACGGGCCCCTGGCCTTGCTGGACGCGTCCACCCCGGTGGTCGCGGCTTGTGTCAAGGACCACACCTACGAGAAGATGTTGGCCAACATCTCGGAGGTCGCGGCCAGGGACAGCCCGATCCTGGCCATCGGCCTGGAAGGGGACGCCGACCTGGCCGCGGTGGCCGACTCCACGGTCAGCGTGCCCAAGGTCAACCCGATACTATCGCCGGTGCCCCTGACGGTCATGGTGCAGCTCATCGCCTATTACACCGCCAGGAAGCGGGGATGCCCCATCGATAAGCCCAGGAACCTGGCGAAGAGCGTCACCGTCGATTAGTCCAGCCGTTCCGGGCACGCCGACCGCCGGGAGCATGAGCGGCACTTCCCTGGCCGGTCGTGATCGCGGTGGGCCTCTCCCGAGGCCACGGCCTCGCGCATCTCGGCCACCTTCTTCAGCAGCAGGGAGCGAAGGTTCTCGTCGAAGGCCACGATATGCTCCACGTCCCCGTACCGGAGTATGCCATAGCTCACCCTCCCCTCCTGCTCCTCCAACAGCAGACAGTATGCCGCCAGCTGGATGACGTGGGAGAATAGGGGGCCCCGGGGCACCCTGCCGGTCTTCACCTCCACTGGGACCAGGTCCCCGTCGATCTCCACTATATAGTCGGGACGGCCGGTCAGCCCGTGCCGCTCCGATATCAGCAGCCGGGGCGAGCCGCCCTCTCCGATGTAGGCGATCCTGCCCTGGACCTTGGTGTTCTGCCTGGCCCTCTTCGTCCGGTCCCTCTGCCTCTGGGACATCACCAGGGCCGCCGAGGCCCCCATCAGCAGCACCAGGGCGATGGCCTGGACCATCAGGCCATGGTCCGTGCTGATCCCGAAGATGGGCACGGCGTTGAGGGCCAGCACCATGGCCATGATGGCCGCGACGCCCACCACCACCTCCCCCCGCTCCCGGTCCCGGGGCGGCCGGGCCCTCGCCGTGGCGTACATGACCAGCACCGCCAGCAGGGTCCACACCAGGGCCAGTATGCTCAGCACCCGCCCCCGGAGTTCGAGGTCGGAGGAGGCGAACACGAACACCCCTATGAGGGCCATCGCCGTGGCCAGGACCGAGAAGGCGATGACCCAGGTCTCGTACACCGAGGCCCTGCGCTCCCCCTTAACGATCTCCTCAAGTTCTCCGGCCATGCGCTGGTGGAGGACCGACCCCTCGACCAGGGCCGCTCCCCCCCCTTCGGCGTCGCGGAGCTTCCAGCTCAACGGACAATAACAGAATTTTTCCAGATCGCCCGCGGAGATGCTCGACATCCCCCGGACATCAGGCTCACTATATCTTAGGTTACCTGACTGGGTCGCGAGGATCGGAACTGACCCTAGGTCCGGTCCTCGTCCACGATCTCCTCGGGGCAGAAACCATCCTCGGACGCCTTCTGGCAGCGCATCTTGCACAGGTCAGCGTCGATGATCTCGATCCCCGGAGGGCAGTCCACCTCGTCGACATGCCCGAACCAGTATACCACCAGGCCGTGGCCGAACAGGTCCACGTACTGGCCGAGCTGCCCCCGGATGTTCCGGTTGAACTCGGTGCGGTCCCCGAAGGACGCCTTGGACTCGATCCAGTTGATCGTCCATCCGTTGACCTTCAACGGCTCGTCGAGAAGGCAGTCCGGGGTCTTGGCGAACTTGCCCCGGAGGTCCTTCTCCGTGCGGTAGGTGATGTTGTGGGAATTGAGCCATTCCTGCAGCTTCTCCTCCCCCCAGGTCCCTCTCTTGTACTGGACCTCGTTGCCCCAGGGGGAGTAGATGGTGTCCGCCTCGGTGATCTCGATGATCTCCTTCTGGGTGCGGGGGTTGGTTATGCACTCCGGTTCCCGGACATACTTCCAGAACTGCTTCTTGGAGAACCCGTTCTCCTGGAAGATGAGCAGGGCGGTGAGAATGGGCGGGTATTCCCATTTCCTGGCGATCTCCAGGAGGCTGGTGCCCGACTTCCATTCCTTCAACAACCGGGGGGCGTTGCGCTTCACCACGTGATAACGTTTCGTTGCATCGCGTACCGTTCTCTGGGTATAGATGACGTTGAGAAGCTCCTCATCAAGGCCGGTCTTCTCCGACAGGGCCTTCACATCATCATGGGTGCTCAGCCGGTCATAGAGGGCCTTGAACTCTTCATATTTCATAACAACTGCGACCTATCTAGGTTGATGGATTTCGTAAACCCTGCCATGTATTAAATATATCGTTAACAGGAACGGCGGTCGCGTTCGTCCGCCGGGACGAGGGGAATTACGTCCTGGCGGCACGGTATGGATAGGTTATTTATTTCCGAGGGGTATTCGAGTCACAGTATCGGTTATCCAGACATTCATGGAGGAAGAGGTGTCAAACATGCCAAACAATATGCCTAACATACCATTCCTGGCAAGCAGCACCGGGCCTGCGTGGCTCCCGGCCGCGGCCAAGGACGCCCGGCAGTTCGCGTACTGGGGACAGTTGATCATGATGGTGATGTTCGTTGTTGCCGCGGTCATGGCCATCGTCAGCCTGGTCACAGGGTCCTGGGGCTCCGCGGCCTACTTCATCGTCGCTCTCGTGGTCCTCGCGTTCCTGTTCTACATGATGAACCAGACGGTCTTCACCCCCATCGACCAGGGGAAGTTCCGTGAGGCCAGCGACAAGCTGCTCATATGGGGCATCCTGGGCCTGGTGTTCCTGACCCTGCCGGGCATATTCCTGCTCCTGTCGTACGTCCGCCTGCAGGAAGTGTTCCAGCCCCAGTACCAGCAGTACCCCACCCAGTACTACCAGCAGCCCCAGCAGTACTCCCAGCAGCCGGCGGCCGCCGCTCCCCCGGCCCAGCAGCAGTACCAGGCGCCTCAGCAGCAGTACCAGGCCCCTGCCGCCGCTCCCGCCGAGGCTCCCCAGCAGCAGCGCTCGGAGATGATCAAGTGCAAGAACTGCGGAGTGCAGTATCCCGCGTTCATGCGCAACTGCCCCAACTGCGGCGCGCCGAGATAGGCGTCAAACCCCTTCACTTCTCTATTTTTCCGACCTGTCCCTATACAGCACTTCGCCCCGCCTCTCGATGACCCGTATCCGGTGGTATGGTATCTTACTGTCCGCGGTGACGAAGAACGACCGCTCCAGTTCGACGATGTCCTGTCCCCTGACGGTCGCGACGTCCCCCGGCGCCCCGCGGTGGAGATAGGTGACGACGACGTCCTCGAGGCCCTCGCCCTCCTTCCACCGGAGCCGGTTGAGCACCTCCCGGGGGAACGTCATACCGTTCTATACGGTCAGAAAGTGATTTCTAGCTTCCCCTGCCTAGTAACAATCATGGCCTCTCACGCATACGATCAGGTCCTTGGCTCGATGACCGTGAAGCACGTCGACGGACAGTTCGTTGACGTCATCAGCGGTGACATTTATCCGGCCTGCGTCAACTTCCACGAGGGACGGGTCATACGGATCGAACGCAAGATCGCCGCCCCCCAGCGGTATATCCTCCCGGGCCTCATCGACGCCCACGTGCACGTAGAGTCCTCCCTCCTGACCCCCTTCCGCTATGCCCAGGGCGCGGTGGCCCACGGCACCACCGCGGTGGTGGCCAATCCCCACGAGATCGCCAACGTGATGGGCATGGAGGGAGTGAGGTTCATGGTGGAGGACGGCCGGCGCACCCCGCTGAGATTCTTCTGGACCGCTCCCTCCTGCGTCCCCTCCACCGGGCTGGAGACCAACGGGGCGAGGATCGAATGGAAGGACGTCCGGGAGATGCTGGCCTCAAAGGACTTCGTGGCCCTGGGGGAGGTGATGGACGTCCCCGGGGTGCTGGGCGATGACGCCGGGATCATGTCCAAGATCGAGGTGGCCACCCAGATGGGCAAGCCGGTGGACGGTCACTGTCCGGGGCTGAAAGGGTTCGACCTGGACCGCTACGTCATGGCCGGGATATCCACCGAGCATGAGTGCGTCACCCTGGAGGAGGCGGAGGAGAAGCACCGCAAGGGCATGACCATAATGGTCCGGGAGGGCAGTGCGGCCAGGAACCTGACCGCCCTGCTGCCCCTGGCGAAGAGCAACAAGCACTTCCTGGTCACCGACGACCTGGGGGCCGCCGACCTTCTGGAGGGGCACATGGATGCCATACTGCGCAAGGCCGTGGCTGGGGGAATGGACCCCGTTCACGCGGTCCGCGCGGCGACCCTGTGGCCGGCGAAGCATTATGGCCTCCCGGGCGGGTCCCTGTATGCGGACGGGATCGCCGACCTTACGGTAGTGGACGATCTGGACAGCTTCAGGGTCCTCGAGACCTGGATCGGCGGGGAGCTGGTGGCCAGTGAAGGCGCCCCCCTGTTCGCCGGGGAGCCGTCGAGCGTTCCCCCGGCCATCGCTCCGGTCAGGGTGAGGGAGGAGGATATCAGGATCGCGTCCCGGCGCCCCCGGGCGATGGTCAGGGTGATCGAGGCCGTCCCCGACCAGGCCATCAGCGGGTCCGGCACCGCGGAACTGGAGGTGGGGGGCGGAGCGGTGCTCCCCAATCCCGACATTGACGTCCTGTTCCTGGCGGTGGTGAACCGATATCGTCAGGCACCCCCGGCGGTGGCGTTCGTCCGGGGCTTCGGTCTGTTCTCCGGAGCCATGGCCTCGTCGGTGGCTCACGACTCGCACAACATCATCGCCGTGGGCACCAGCCCCCGCCTGGTGGTCGAGGCCATCGACCGGGTGATCGCCCAGGGAGGCGGGTACTTCGCCACCGACGGGCGGGACGGCAAGGGCCTGGAGCTTCCCGTGGCCGGTCTCATGAGCACCCTCCCCGCCGGAGAGGTCGCCGCCAGGGACAAGGAGATGACCGCCTTCCTCCGGTCCATGGGCTGCCCTCTGCCCTCCCCGTTCATGACCCTTTCCTTCCAGTCGTTGCTGGTGCTGCCGGAGCTGAAGCTGGGGGACCGGGGGCTGTACGATACCCGGAGGATGACGCCGGTCAGTCCGGTCATAGGGGAGGGGAGGCCGGAGATGATCATGGATGCCAGCCCCTGACGCGCCCCTGGAAGGGCTGAAGCGGTCCATGGAGGGCGCCGTGGTGGTGCCCCGGGGCGGCTACAGCTATATCGTCAGTCCGCTGACCGACGGCATACCGTTCATGGAGGCCGAGGTGCTGGAAGAGGTGATCGACCGGATGGTGGAGATCGCCGACCTGGACTGCGACCGCCTGGTCGCCCCGGAGGCCATGGGCATACCTCTGGTGGTGCCCCTGTCCCTGCACACCGGGATACCATACGTGGTGGTGAGGAAGCGCTCCTACGGGCTGCCGGGAGAGGTCAGCGTGTGCCAGGTGACCGGCTATTCCACCTGCCAGATGTACATCAACGGCCTCCGGGAGGGGGACCGGGTGGTACTGGTGGACGATATCCTTTCCACCGGAGGGACCCTCAGGAGCATCGTCACCGCCCTCCGGTCCATGGGGGTCGAGGTCGTGGACACCGTGGTGGTGCTGGAGAAGGGCGACGGGCGGGCCGCGCTGGAGAGGGAGCTGGGGATGTGCATAAAGACCCTTCTCCGAGTGGATGTCCTGGGGGGCAGGGTGGTGACGTCCGCGCCCAGGCCCAGGATATCCGTTCCCTGAACCGGGACGAAAGCTTTTTTTCTCCCATGCCCTTGCCTTCGCATCATCACCGTAATGGGTCGTCCCCGTTCTGGCCAGAGCGGTCACGATCCGTCCGGCAAGGGTGTGGACATGGCAGACGTGGAGAGCTTCAGGTGCAAGATCGTCACCTATGACGAGATATCGAGATGGACCAGGGAAATTGCCAGGCAGGTTCAGGCCGACGGGTACCGGCCGACGGTGGTCGTCGGCCTCACCCGGGGAGGGTGGGTGCCCGCGAGGCTGCTGTGCGATCAGCTCAACGTGAAGAAGCTGTACGCGGTGAAGACCGAGCACTGGGGCGTCACCGCCAACCCCGACGGCAAGGCCCTGCTGACCCAGGAGCTCAGCTCCGACGTGGAGGGCGAGTCGGTGCTCATCGTGGATGACATCACCGATACCGGGGAATCGCTCACCCTGGCCCTGGCCCACCTGTTCAGGAAACATCCCCGGGAGATCAAGACCTCCACTCTCCTGCACATCGCCCATTCCAAGATGGAACCGGACTTCTTCTCGGTGAGGGTGCCCGAGGACCGGTGGACGTGGTTCATCTTCCCCTGGAACCTTCACGAGGACCTGCGGACGCTGCTGCCGAAGACCCTGGGCGAGGCCAAGAGCGAGACCGAGATCCGCCGAGCCTTCAAGTCCCAGTTCAAGATCGACGTTCCCCTGCCGCTGGTCAAGTCCACGCTGAAGGAGCTGAAGGAGACGGGAAAGGTCAAGAAGACCGCCGACCGGTGGGCTCGCGTGGTAGGCCCATAGTCCGGGCGAGGACCGATGAGCGATCACCCGCTGCCCCGCCTGAAACAGAGCCTGGAGGCAGCCCTGGTCATCCGGGTGGGGGAGTACGATTACTTCGTCCACCCCCTCACCGACGGCATACCCAGGGCGGACCCCCTGCTTCTCTCCGAGGTCGTGGACGCGATGTTCGCCCTCGCCGACCTGGATTGCGACGTCATCGTCACCCCCGAGGCCCTGGGGATCCCCCTGGCGGTGGGGCTGTCCCTGCGGGCCGGGATACCATACGCGGTGGTGCGGAAGCGTCCCTACGGCCTGACAGGGGAGATAGCGGTCGATCAGTCCACCGGGTATTCCAAGGGCAGGCTGTACGTGAACGACGTCCGGGCCGGCGACCGGGTGGTCATCGTGGACGACGTGCTGTCCACCGGGGGAACGCTGAAGCCGCTGGTCCTCGCCCTTCGGGAGGCGGGGGCAAAGGTGGTGGACATCGTCGTGATGGTGGAGAAGGGCGACGCCCGCATCCGTATGGAGAAGGAGCTGGGCGTCCGCATCAGGTCCCTGGTCCGGGTCGAGGTGCGGGAGGGCCGCGTTATCGTCGCCGACCGGATCACTTGACCAGGCGCTTTCTCATCACATACACCGCCGGAACGAAGGTTATCACCGTGGCGATGACGATGTACAGGAACGCGGCCAGGTCGATCCAGCTGAAGAGCCCCAGCGAGAGGTCCCGGACCAGTATGCTCACGTGGGTCAGCGGCAGTACGTAGGCGATGGGCTCCGCCGGGCCGAGCTGGGAGATGGGAAAGAAGGTCCCTCCCAGCAGGAACATGGGGGTGACCAGCAGGAAAAAGGGGTAGTTGAACGAGTCGATGTTGGGAACGATCCCGGTGAAGATCATGGCGATGGACGAGAACATCAGGCCGCCGAGGAAGGCCACGATGGGCACCACCAGCACGGTGGGGGCGGTGAACAGCACTTCGGGGAAGAATGTCGCTCCCAGGACCATCACCACCAGGAGCACGATGGTGGAATTGACGAAGCTCTTGGTCGCCCCCCACAGTATCTCCCCGGCGATCACGTCCTCGATGCTAACCGGCGTGGCCACGATGGCGTCGAACGTCTTCTGGTAGTGCATCCGGACGAACGAGCCGTAGGTGCACTCGAAGAACCCGCCGTACATGATGGAGATGGCCACCAGGCCGGGGGCCAGGAACCGGACGTAGCTGATGTCCTGGCCGGCGTACTTGAGGCCGACGATGAGGCCGCCGAGCCCCGCCCCCATGGCCACCAGGTACAGGAGGGGCTCCAGGATGGAGGGCAGGAAGTTGGTCTTCCAGGTCTTGAAGAACACGTCAGCGTTGCGCCGCCACACCAGCCATGCGCCGGAATCGATACTGGACAGCATGCTCATTCCTTCAGCCTCCTGCCGGTGAGCTTGAGGAAGACGTCCTCCAGCGTGGCCGGGCGGACCCTGGAGTACACCTCCGGGAACCGCTTGCGGAAGTCCGACTGCACGATCTCGCACTGTTTCGAGTATACGTAGATGCGGTCCGCCGAGCGCTCCACCTGGTCCCCCTTCGTTGACAGGTAGTCCTCGATCTCCTTCCCGTCCGGATCGATGACCTCCATGACGCAGGGTCCGACCACGTCCCGTATGAGGTCACGGGGCTGCCCCTCCACCAGGAACCGGCCGTTCTCCATGATGACCAATCGGTCGCACAGCTGCTCCGCCTCGTCCATGTAGTGGGTGGATAGGATGATGGTGGTGCCGCCCTTCTTCAGCTCCCTGATCCTCTCCCAGATGAGGTGCCGGGCCTGAGGGTCCAGTCCGGTGGTCGGCTCGTCCAGTATGAGGAGCTTCGGCTCATTGATCAGCGCCCGGGCGACGATCAGACGGCGCTTCATCCCCCCGGACAGCTCCTCGATCTTGGCGTCCGCTTTGTCGCTCAGCTGCATGAACTCCAGCAGCTTCCGGGAACGCTTCTCTGCCTCGGCCGGAGGGATGCCGAAGTACCGGGCGTAGGTGGTGAGGTTGCGAATGACCGGGAAATCGGGGTCCAGGTTGCTCTCCTGGGGGGCGACGCCGATGAGCCCCTTGATCTCCTTGCTCTGCTTCCGCACGTCCATGCCCAGGACCTCCAGGCTGCCGGAGGTGATGGGGGAGACCCCCTGGACCATCCGAATGGTGGTGCTCTTACCCGCGCCGTTAGGCCCCAGGAACCCGAAGATCTCGCCTTCCTCGATATCGAAATCTATCCCATCGACCGCGACCAGCTTGTCGTACTTTTTGGTAAGCTTCCGGGCGGACACCACTTTCATGCGAACACCGTAATCCAGCTACTGGTTAATAAGTGAGCGAACACTAAGCGTAGCGGCGTTCCACTTCTACCCGGGTGGGCGAAGAGGTGGCGTGGACCTCTCCCTGCTACTGGTAGTGCTGTACATGGCGTTGCTGGGAGCCGGGCTGGGGACGCTCACCGGCCTCGCTCCAGGGCTCCATGTCAACACCCTCGCCCTCGTCCTGGTGGCGTCCGGGCCGGTCCTGCTCCCGGCGCTGGGGGATGCCGCGGTGCTCCTGGGAGCGGAACGGGAGGCCGCGCCCCTGTTCATGGTCGCTATCATCGCCTCCGCGGCGGTGGCCCACTCCATCCTGGACTTCCTCCCCTCGCTGTTCCTGGGGGCCCCGGAGGAGGACACCGTGATGAGCATCCTCCCCGGCCACCGCATGCTCCTGGAGGGGCGGGGGCTGGAGGCGGTGCGGTGCTCCGCGTACGGGGGCCTGGTGGGCGCCGCCCTGGCGGTGGTCATGTGCCTGCCCCTCTCCCTGGTGCTGGGGCCGCCCCTGAACCTCTTCCCCCTGCTGGACCTGGCCACGCCCTTCCTCATCGCCGCCGCCCTCGTCGCCCTGATACTGTCCGAACGCGGCAGGGAGGTGACCGCAAAGGTGGTCGTCCGACGGGCCGTGCGCACGGCGGAGGTGATCAGCCTGTCGCGCCCCGTCCCCGTGGACGGCCAGGACGCGGTGCTCTCGGGGACGGTGGAGCGGGGGCCGGCGGGAGAAGCGTGGCTGCGGACGGGGACTGGGAGGTGGAGACTGGTCGGGGCGAGGGTCCCCCGGGGCACGGTGAGGGTCGAGGGGCGGTGGCGGGTCCGCCGGTCCGCGCGGAGGGAGCGCGGCCTGGCCATCCTGTTCCTGCTGCTGTCGGGAGCCCTCGGCCTCACCTGCACGGAGGCCAGACTGCCGCTCTCCGGCGCGTTCGAGGGCCTGGGGCACAGCATCATGTTCCCCCTGCTCACCGGCCTGTTCGGCCTGCCGTCGCTCATCTCCTCCCTGGGACGCGCGTCCATACCGCCGCAGGAGGTCGCGGCGGAGGGGGCCGACGACCTGAGGTCGGGCCTCCGGGGCACGCTCTCCGGCGCTTTGGTGGGATGGTTCCCCGGCATCTCCTCGACCACCGGGGTCATCCTGGCCTCCTCGCTGGGGCGAGGGAAGGGGGGCCTGGAGGACGCCGGGCGGAGCTACCTGACCATGGTGTCGGCGGTGGGCACCTCTTCCACCGTGCTCGGCCTCCTCGCTCTCGCCCTCGCCTTCAAGGGTCGTTCGGGGGCCATGCTGGCGGCCAAGGAGGTGCTGGGCGCTGACGGCGCCGCGGCGATCTGCCCGCCCTCACCGTGGTTCCCCCTGCTGCTGCTCGCGGTCCTCGTCTCCGCGGCGGTCTCCTACCGCACGGCCGTCGTCCTGGGAGCGAGGCTGGCCCGATCGGCGGCGGGAACGGACCTGCGTACCCTCAACCGGGCCATCATCGTCCTCCTGGTCGCCCTGGCGGCGGTGTTCTGCGGGCTTCCCGGGCTGATCGTTCTGGCGGTGTCCACGCTGATGGGGACGCTCCCCCCCAGACTGGCCATCGGCCGGGTGCACCTGACCGGCTGCCTGATACTCCCCTCGCTCCTCAATTTCACCGGCCTAGACGTATCGCTCCTGTCGGTGCTTTGATCCCCTCTCCCGGTCCCTGGCCCGGAGCTCGTGGATGCCCCGGCCGAACGGCGACAGCAGCTCCGCCGCGCCGCGCAGCACGAGGTCCACGTACTTTTCCGCGTCGTACCTCTCGTCCCCCTCCAGGAAGGGCGCGGCCCGAACCCTCTGCCAGGAACTGCCGCTGGTGGAATCGGTGATGAGGTATTCCACCGACTGCCCGGGCTGCAGCTCGAAGCCCCGGTCGTGCAGCTGGCGGAGGGCGGCCACCGAGTCGTTGAACTGCACGTACTCTTCCAGCTTTCGGGAGATGCTCTTCCTGAGAACCAGGCGTCCCCTGTCCACGGTCCCCGAGCGCACCTCCTCCACGTACCGGTCCATCACCTCCAGGGAGGAGGGCACCAGCTCGAGGAACGAGGGCGTGTCCCCGGCCCCCGAGAGGTGCGCGAGCATGTCCTGCTGGAGGTCCTCCACCAGCGCGGGGGTGTCCCTCCGGCGGACGGCGATGCCCCGCAGCTTGAGCGTGCCGTCCTCGAACCGGCCGTAGTAGCGGTTCAGCGCCCCCACCCCGGTGGAGATGCTGGGAAGGAACACGATCCATGAGTACCGCCCCTCCAGGTTGAGTGGTATCTCCGTCTCCCGGCTCACCTCCTCGCAGTACGAGGCGATGCTACCCTCCCCCCTTAGCCACAGGGAGTCCACGATCCCGTGCAGCACGTCGAAGCCCCGCCGCTCGGCCAGCTCCGCCGAGCGGACAAGGATGTCCCTCCCGAAGGCGGTGATGGACTCGTGGCACTCTATCCTCCCGAACCTCGCGTTGCGGTATCCGGTGTAGCCGAAGCAGGTGACCAGCACCCACTTCAGGGCCTTGGTCCGCTGGTCGTACATCTCCCCCCTCTGGCCGCCCTGCTTCCTCAGCTCCTTGTACACCCGGCGCCGGTCGAGGATGGGGACCAGGACCCGGGGCACCAGCCCCTGCCCCTTCTCGCAGATATGGTAGCCCAGCTCCGGGACGGTCAGGGAGGAGCGGGGGCAGCATGGGCACATGACCGTCTCCGGAGAGATGTTGTGCACCACCATGATGCTGGGGTACAGGGAAAAGAAGTCCACCTCCCAGACGCCGTCATGCACCCCTACTCGGGGCTCGTAGATGAACCCCCCGCGGTCGCAGGCGATGAGCGCTCCGGCGGTCTTGAAGTCCTCGGGCCGGTTCTTCTTCCACAGGATCACGTGCCCGGTGCGCACCGCCTCGTTCACCTGCATAGCGCTGATGGCGCTGCCCGGGGAAAGGCGCGAGAGGTCCTGCAGGGGGATCATGGACAGCCGGGACAGCTCGATGAGGCCGTTCAGTCCGCTCTCCCGGAAGGTGAAGGACGACTCGCGATCGATGTGCACCCTGCCCCTCAGCTTGTGGCCTGGCGGCTTGTACACTATCCGGCCGTAGGTGAAGAAGCTCTTGCCCCGGGAGGTCCTCTCCCCCCTGTCCCGCCCCAGTTCCAGGCTCACGCCCTGCTCCGCGGCCCTCCTCTGTAGGTAGGGAAGGTAGAAGCTGTCCCCCTTGTCGGTGTAGATGATGTCGGGGTCCTCCTCTCTGATCAGCGCCTGCAGCTGCTCCAGCACCGAACCCTCCGGCCCGTCCAGCACTACATCGTTGACCGCCACCGAGGCGATGGGGTCGTCGAAGGTCGGTATTCCCACCCCCTTCGTCTTGACGCGGAGGTCGACGGAGCTGAGCGGCGGGACCTGGTAGTCGATCCGCAGCCTGGAGTCCCGGGAGGTCATCGACGGCAGCTCCACCATCCCCATGGAGAACACGCCCTTCTCCAGGAAGTAGCGCTGGTCCATGCGCAGGTCGACATTGTAGAGCAGATGGTCATGGTGGTCGCCCCACGCGTCGATGGTCATCGCCAGCGGCTGTATCGAGGCATAGTCGCGCACCGCCACCGACAGCACCTCCCGCTCCCGCTCCCCCAGCCCGGTGCGGCGACGTACCAGGGAAACGTCCCTGACCCCGATGAGGGCCAGGTCCCCGATGAGCTTCTCCAGGCGGTCCTTGGAGGCGCGCACGTAGATGCGGGGCACCACGTCGCCGATCACCCTCACCGCGCCCTGCCCGGTCCTGACCCAGGTGACCATGCGATTCTCGGCCATGTCGGCGTAGCAGTCCAGGACCCAGCCGATCATCTCTTCTCCCTCAGCCGGCGTATCTCCTTCTCCTGCTCCAGGAGGATGGAGAGCAGCGCGCCCTCCACCGGGTCGGAGAAGGCCGCGTAGGTGGAGGCGGAGGAATGCATCCTCGCCCGGTTGACCATCTGGTCGAAGACCTCCCGGTCCTCCCGGGGCAGCGCCCGGCGGAAGTCGCTCCAGCTCTGTATGATCGATTCCAGCGTCATGCGGTAGGTCGGCACCGTTCGTCCCATGTCATCGCTCCGTGAACTCCTCGAGAGTGGTTTGGTTGTGCGGCACGGCGTGGTACAGCATCGATTCCTGGCGGTTGGGCAGGGAGATGCGCACGCAACGGGAGGCGTTCTCGATGCGCACGATGTCGTCGACCGTGCCGTAGATCAGGTCCTTCAGCCTCTTCCGCTGCAGGAGCTTCATCAGGCCGTAGTTGGTGATGAGGGTGGCCGTCCCGCTCTCCCGAGTGATGTCCCGCAGCCTCTCCACGCACCGCTGGATCAGCCGGTACGATTCGGACCACCGCATCTCCTGGTCCTGGAACATGTCCGGGAGGCAGGAGACGATGACCATGCCCGCGCCGGTGCGTCGGACCTCGTCCTCCAGCCGCTCGTCGATGAGGGACACCAGCTGGTAGGCGGTGAACGCCCTGGCCACGTTGATGCTGTCGAGTATCTCCGAACGGTCCAGACCGAAGCGCCGGCAGATGCGGCCCAGCTCGTAGGGGTTCACTGAGTTCCCTCCGTCCACCCACACCACGTCCCGGCCCAGAGTGCTGACGCCGTTCACGCACAGGATGTGGGTGAGGTCGAAGAGCATGCGGTCGGAGGAGTCGATGAGAGTGAGGGTCCCCGGCCGCAGCCCTCCGAAGAAGGCGTCCAGGGTGGGTATCGAGGTGCGGACCGCCTCTTGGTGGCCCATCCCCTCTCTGTGCGGCCCGACGCTCAGCGCGCCCGCTTCCCTGGTCGATAGGTCCATTCTCTCCCGCACTTCCCTTCCGGTTCCTGAATATTAATCCGCACCAGGGGGGAGGTGGCCGAAAACGGCCCTCCGCTTCCGGTGGGATGGGGCGGCAAAAACGTCCCGAAAGTGGCTAGGCCGGCGACGGGCGGGCGGGCCGGCCGCCGAACGGCCCCCCGACCAACCGCCTGGCTACCCTCATCTTTAATTACACCCCGCTGACGTAGTCACACGGAGGTACTGAAATGCCCGGTTGTAGCGACATGAAGATGGATCAGGTATACGTCTGCGGCGAGTGCGGTCTGGAACTGAAGGTCGTCAAGGAGTGCACCGAGTGCGGGACGGAACAGTCATCCCAGTCATGCGGATGCGTCCAGGAGTGCTCCTTCGACTGCTGCGGCAGTCCGATGAGGCTGCAGGGATAGGCGTCCACGGGATCGAAGCTCCCCGCTTGCAGGGACCGCCGTTCCGGGCCAGGTGACCGGAGCGCCGGAGGTACGGCCTCTTGCCTCCGGACGATAATATCTTCTATCTGCCTGGCAGCGTCCCCGTTTTTCATCCCCGCACATGCGGATCATGCGCCGAGCTTCACTTTGTCCGACTGGGCCTTCAGGATCCCCTCTATGTTCTGCAGCGAGAAGGTCCCTGGGTCTGCCGACAAGACCTCTCCTGACCCGTTCACCGGGTATGTCCTGAAGATGAAGTAGGTGATGGTGTCGTTCTCCAGCAGGACCGCACTGATGTTCGAGCGGATCACGTACGGGGTGCCATAGGTTTCATTATAGTATCCTCCCGCCAAGCACTTGTCGCCCACATTCATCTCGGAGTAGTTTTCGTCTAGACCCATATCCAAGACTGCCTGGCTCGCCAGGGACGATGAGTTGTATACAACAAGAACACAGGCTACGTCCAGAAACCAGCCGTCGACCGTCAGCGAGAAACCGGACTCGGCGGCCTCGGAACCGCCTAGGTGGAGGGCCGGGTGATAAGGGCTCGGGAACGGCTCCGAGTGTTGCGTGGCGTTCATCCCTGTCAGGTCGGACGCCGTCAGGATCAGTCTCTCCGATACGGTGCGGTCATCGGGGGCGGGCATGGTCACTACCAGTATGGCCGCGGCCACCAGGACGACGGCGGCTGCGATGACCATGATCGTGTATTTGACCTTCATCGGCTCCTTCCAATGGAACGCTGTATGAGTATAAGGCCGCTCCTCGGCATGGACCTTTCGCGTCTACAGGCGCCTCGGCAGATACCTTTAACTACTCTATCCAGTATCGAAACGGGGATGCCGGGGAGAGCGTTCACGATCAGGCTGGGGAACGGGGTGGAGGTCCTCGGCAAGGAGGAGTTCCGCTTCGATGCCGATGTCATCGAGCCGACCGGAACTTTCTGCATTTCCCACGCTCACTCGGACCACCTGCCCAAGAGGGTGGTAGGAACTAGCGTGGTCTGTTCCGACACCACGCTGCGCTGCCTCAACGGTCGCAGCAAGAAGCAGCTGACCCAGGCCCACCGCCCGGACATCGAGACCTTCGACGCCGGGCACATGTCCGGTTCCCGGATGTTCCAAGTGGAGGTCAACGGTCGCAGGGTGCTGTACACCGGGGACCTGTGCACCCGGGACCGCTGCGGGAACCAGGGGGCCAGGCCGGTGAAGACCGACGTGCTCATCATCGAGTCCACCTACGGTAAGCCGAGGTACGTGTTCCCGCCCAGCGACCTCATCGCCTCGCTTGTCCGGGACGAGGTGGAGGACAACTTCTCTCAGGGGCGTCCGGTATCGCTGTACGCGTATCCGTTCGGCAAGTCCCAGGACATGCTTCGTGTGCTTCGCGAGTTCTCCCCCTTCGCCGACCAGTCGGTGTTCAACGCTACCGCCCTGGTGCGCAGCGAGGAGGACCCTTTGGAATGCCAATTGTGGGACGGGGACGACCCCGACGGCCCGTTCGTCGTCATCTGTTCCCCCTGGCTGAACCGGACCAAGCAGGCCGAGGCGCTGCGCCGCAGGGACGTCAAGCGGCTGGCGGTGTCCGGGTGGGCCATCGACAGCGGCTACAAGGTGAAGGCGGGGGTCCACGAGGCCTTCCCGTTCTCCGACCACGCTGACTTCAATGACCTCATCGCCTTCGTCAAGGCCTGCGATCCGGAGATGGTCATCACTCATCACGGCTTCTCCGACTCCCTGGCCTACGAGATCAAAGCCCGGCTGGGGATCGAGGCCCGGCCGCTCATTCGCGGCCAGAGGTCGCTGCTGGAGTTCTGACCTCGGAAACTCGTGGGAAGCTTCGTCCAGTGTCCGGCCGCCGCCGGCCGGGTCAGGGTTATATCTCAAATCGCGCATCCATGCCTATGGTCGGCATAAGGAGATGCAGGAGGTGCGGTGAGCTGTTCGTTCCCGGTCTCTTCGGCTTAAATCTGTTCGTGGTCAGGATACGGCGCTGCAACGTATGCGGAAAGCTCACTCCTCTCTATATCTGGGGTGACGGCCCCGACGTGCACGCCGAGGCCATGGCGAAGGAGGAGGTTGTCGTCGACGAGGAGGAAATGCTCCGCCGTCGCGTCGAGGAATCGAAGTACGATCGGTCCTGATGTCCTCGGTCCTCAAGACCGGCCCCGGTCTCACCGGTCCAGGGCGGCGCCGAAGTCCGCGGCGTTGAGGCGGAAGAGGAGCCAGTCCAGTTTCTTCGCCCCCATGCCCTCGTAGAACTCGTGCGCCGGGGTGTTCCAGTCCAGGGCGGTCCACTCCATTCGGCCGCACCCTCGGCGTTCCGCCTCCCGGACGCAGAACCGGAACAGCTCCCTGCCGATGCCCTTCTTGCGGTGCTCCTCAAGGATGAAGATGTCCTCCAGGAACAGAGAGGGCCGGGCCAGGAAGGTGGAGTAGGTGAAGTAGAATGCCAGGTAGCCCGTGGGAGCCCCGTCCAGCATTGCCAGGTAGGCGTGGAACATCGGCGGGTCGGATGTGACGTCCCGGACCAGGCGGGCGTGGCCCTCCGCATCCGGGGGGTCGAGAGCCTCGAACTCGGCCAGCGCCCTGATCAGCGCCACGTACTGGTCCGCGTTGCTCCGGTCGACCCGGACGATGCTTAGTCCCTCAGCCCTCTTGGCCATGCCCTCGATATATCGACGGTCTAGATGAAGCTCACCCTCACTCGCGACCGGACGGTCCGGCCTCGTCATCGAAGGAGAACAGGTCGTCGATCCTGACCCCCAGGGCCTTGGCCACGTCGTGCGCGAGGCGGAGGGAGGGGTTGTACTTTCCCTTCTCCAGGAACACGATGGTCTCCCGCCGCACCCCCACCTTGTCGGCCAACTGCTCCTGGGTCATACCCACGCGGGCCCGGTTCTCCTTGATGGTGGTCTTCATTCGACGTCTCCCTTGCGGCCAAGGTACCAGTTGAACAGCATGATCGACACCACCATGGTTATGAGGACGACCCCGGTGGCCTGGGACATGGAAATCTTGTGACCGCCCCCCATGCCGTACACCATTCCCAGGAATCCGACCATCACCAGGATGGAATACCAGGAATAGGTCGCCGCCCGGGTCCCGATGCGGGCCACCCTCTCGTCCTTGAGCGGTTGCCGCAATCCGAGATACTCGAACAGACCCCCGCCGAACAGGCCGAGGCCCAGCAGCACCTCCAGCCACAGGATGCCGTCGATGGTGTCCTCCAGGACCATGAGGATACCGCAGGCGACCAGAAGCCCCCCGCCTAGCACCATGCTGATCGTACGGGCCTTGATCATGCTGACGCTCATAGCGTCGCCTCCCCGCGGCTGACCGCAACCTCGCTGAGGAGCGCCATCGAGGCGATCATGACCATAAGCCCGACCCCCAGCATCAGCTGGCCGGTGATGTCGAGGTGCACGAGTCCTTCCACTGCCTTAAGGGCGAGGAGGGAGAGCTCGCCGTCGAATCCGGTCTCGATCACGAGAAGAAGGCCGATGAGGAACACGACTATCGCCGCCCCCACGAACGCCACCCTGGTCAGCTCTATCGTGTCTTTCCTTTTCATTTGCTCACCATGTTATCTTTTTCTAACTTTATGTTCGATATAGATAACATTGGTATTTAAGGATTGTTGTATATTTCTAACAATATCCTCAATGGCAAGGGGACAGTGGTCCGGAAGAACGGCCCGGGACGACGCGCGATATGAACGACCGCAGCGGTCACCACATCTTGGGATAGGTCCCGGCGGGCATGTACACCCGGTCAGTGGAGACGGCCACGCCCTCCTTGGCTCGCACCATCTCCTCGGCCGGCATCTTGGCCGTCCCCACCGCCACCGCCTCGCCCTTGGAAGTGAACATTGCCACTATGGCGTCCTTGGCGATGGAGTCGTCCACCCTGACCACGCCTACCGCGGCCAGGTCCGCCCCGTGGCAGACCGCGTCCACGGCGCTGTCCTTGATGATCACTTTGGGAAGGGGATCGAACAGCACCTCGAACGGCGACAGGATGGAGCGCAGCCACTTCTCGTCCCCGTTCTTCCAGTCGACGTAGGCGTCCTTGATGTCCTGCAATGTGACGGACTGGTCCTCGGTCATGTTGCCCGACCGCGTCCGCCGCAGGTCTTCCATGCTCGCCCCCACGCCGAGAGCGTCGCCGATGTCCACGCACAGCGTCCGTATGTATGTCCCGGCGTCGCACTTGACCCGGAACAGCACGTCCCGCCCCCGGATCTCCAGGATATTCAGGGAATGGATCGTCCGGATGCGCATCTGCCGCTTGACCGCCGAGCGCACCGGCGGGGTCTGATAGATCCGCCCGGTGAAGGTGCTCACCACCCTGCGGACATCCTCCTCCTTGCGGTCGCGGTGCAGCCGCATGAGGCAGACATACTCCTTGTCGGAGCGGAGGACCAGGTTTAGGGCCCGTACCGCCCGGCCGGTCGCCACCGGCAGGACGCCTGACACCTTGGGGTCAAGGGTCCCTCCGTGGCCGATCTTCTCCACCTCCAGAATGTCCCTGACCCAGGCGGTGGCCTGGTGCGAGGTCGGTCCCATGGGCTTGTCCATGATGATGACCCCGGCTTCCAGAAGCTCCTCTATGCTCCTCTCCGAGGGCTTCTTCCCCGCGCCTACTCCCAGGGGGCTCTTGTCCCGGACCAGCATGTCACTCATGTAACGTCACCGCCTCGCATATCCTGTCCGCCACCTGCTTGGGTGTCAGATATGTAGTGTCAATGATAAGGTCGTAGATGTTGCGGTCGAGAACGTCGATGCCGTAATAGGCAAGGTACCGGTGGCGCTCGCATTCCTCTCGCTCTACGATCTCCCTCTTCCTCCGCGCCTTAATGCCTCCCTCCCTCTCTGCCACCCGGGCGGCCCGGACGTCGAGGTCGGCGTCCATGTACACCCGGAAAGCGGGGATGCCGTGACGGGTGAGCATGTGGGCGGTGAGGCGGCCCTCCAGAAGCACATCGTCCCGGGAGGAAGCTATCTCCACCATGCGCGCGTCGAGCTTGCGATCGACCTCGGGGTCCATCTCGCATGCCGTTCCGAAGTCGGAAAGGGACATCGAGGCCTCCTTGGCCAGCTGTCGGAAGATGTTGCCGGAGATGATGACCTCGAGGTGCAGCCGTTCGGCCACCAGCTTGCAGACCGTGGTCTTCCCCGACCCCGGCGGGCCGCTGATGGTGAGCCTCATGCCGCCTGGGCCTCGATCTGTCTGAGCCTCTTGCGGAAGCTCAAGTATCGGAGGGCCCGGGCGATGATCTGCCCGGACGGTATGCTGACCAGCGAGTACAGCAGGATCCAGTTGGGAAGCACGTTGGTGGCGAGGAGGGACACGTTGGACGCCCAGGGGACGTTGACCACCGCGTCGGCGCCCAGACCACCGATCCACACGCTCAGCCAGGCAAAGATGGGGATGATGGCCAGCATGGTGATGGGCATCAGCTTCATCTGACCGGTGGACATGTCCATGGACTTCTTGAGGATCTTGGGCTGCTCCTCGGTCAGCTTCTTGATCTTGTACTTATTGTTCTCCACCCTGGCCTTCTGCAGTTCCTTGTTGAACGCGCTGACGATCTTCTGGCTCCTGGTCTGCTCGATGTAGTCGGTGAACAGGTGCCTCATGACCACCGAAAGGGCGGTCATGATCATGCCTGCCAGGAACAGGGTGACCACCGGCATGGTGCCGTTGAGCCCGATCAGGGGCTCCAGCACGTAGCCGACGATGGTGCCCAGCCAGGTCCTCAGGCCCTGATCGAACAGCACGAACATGGCCAGCACGAACATGAAGATGGTGACGAACTGGCTCATCTGCTTCTTGGGATCGGGTGGCGGGCGCGCTACCGGAGCGGGAGCTTCCATCTATCACTCACCTCCGAAGAATCCTCTCAGCATCGGGTGCATCTCCATCATCTGTTCCCTTCCCAGTGCCTCGTAGAACTGGATCAGGATGCCGACGGCCAGCAGCACACCGGTACCGGAAGCGTTACCCACCGTACCGATGAGGTCCGCTCCCGCCGCCAGCGCGCCGACCAGGGCACCGGATATGACGGTGACCACCGGTATATACCTTTCGAGGACCCTCTTGAGCACCCTAGGGTCCCGGCGGAAGCCGGGGATCTGGAGGCCGGAGTTCTCGATCTGTCTCGCCACTGCCTCCGGGCCCATGTTGGTGGTCATGATCCAGAACTTGGCGAAGACGATCGAACCGCCGACCATCACGCCGAAGTACACCACCACTCTGGTCAGTATCTGCAGCGAGTTGTGGCCGAACACCACGTCGGCATACGCTTCAGGATTGAGCAGCGGCAGCAGCCAGTCCGCCAGCCCTCTCGGCGTGGAGAGGTACCAGGCCAGACCTCCGGCCGGTGTCGATCCCGATTGTTCGGTGAAGTATCCCAACCAGGCATTGTGTCCCAGCAGCGGGATCTGCGACAGGAAGTCGTTGGTGTAGAACAGGAAGGCGAACATGCTGATGTTGGCCAGCACCGCGGCCATCAGGATGACCGGGATGTTGGATGCGTACAGCAGCTTGATGGGGTAGCGGCCTCTGGCCCCCCTCGCGGTCCCGTGGGCCAGCGGCAGTTCGATCCTTGCCGACTCAACATAGGACACGAACAGGAAGATGATTATCGTTCCCACCAGCGCTACCACTGGATTTGGATTTTGCAGCAATATCTGCTCGTACCCTCCCGAGCTGAGCTGGCTGGCCGACATGTTGGTGAGCAGGTAGATGGTCTTGGGTATGGTACCTGCCGGCGGGTTGACGGTGCTCAGCGCCGCGGACCCGTCTATGGGGTTCCAGTTGAACGTACCGGTGAATATCGCTTGCGCTACGCCCGCGGCGATGAACAGCGATATGCCGCTCCCGATGCCCCATTTGGACACTATCTCGTCCATCAGGAACACTAAGTATGAGCCTAGGAACAGCTGCGCTATCAGAATGATCCTGGCCAGATTCTCGCCGCTGAACAGTCCCTCGGCCCCGGTGACGCTGTCCAGGCCGGTCACGAGGGTAGCGGAGGGCACCAGGTAGCCGAACACCTGGGGGATCGATTCCACCAGGATCATGACGATGACCAGGAACTTCTGGGCGCCCTGGTATACCGCCTTATCCTCGTCGTTGGTGAGGTCCAGCTTGATGATCTTGGCGCCGACGAACAGCTGCATGATGATCGACGCGGTGACTATCGGCCCTATGCCCAGATGCATGAGGGAGCCCTGGGCACCGGCCAGGATCGCCCGGTATGGACCGAAGATATCGATGATGTTCTCTTGGTCCAGACCGTACAGGAACACGTTGGTCATTATGAAGTAGAAGACCAGCATGAGGACGACCCACATGATCTTGGTCCGGAAGTGCACGTGCCCTTCCGGACGTTTGACCGCTGGTAGCCTGTCCGTCAGTGGTTTCAACTTGTACAGTCGGCTGTTCTGTTGCTCGGCCATATTGATCACTGAATGCTGAACTAGGGTTGGGCGACCGAGCCCCCGGCAGCCTCGAGCTTCTCCTTAGCTCTGGCCGAGAACTCGGCAACCACGACGTCAAAGGGGTTTGAGACCTTCCCGAAGCCCAGGAGCTTGTCCACGCCCATATTGGCAAGGTTGATTTTTACTTTGCCGTCCTCATTCACGGCGAAGCCCTGCTTCGTTATGTCCTCGAGACGCTCCTCCAGGTCACCCACGTTGAGGGTGATCTTGGCGGAAACGACCTTCTGCGGGCGCTTGAATCCGTGCCGGCCGAAGTGCAACGGGTCGTACTTCAACACGCTGATGGTCTTGTGCTTGTGGAGACCGGCGTTACCGGTGCCTCCCCTCTTTCCCGCCCCCCTGCCGCTCTTCTTGCCGCGTCCGTGGGTACGGGAACCTCTGAACTTGTTGGTCCTGCTTACCATGTCTTACCCCTCACAGCATCTTCTCGATGAGGGCGTTGATCTTGTCGCCCCGGTACCCCAGGGACCCGTGGGTCTTGAGGTCCTTCTTCACGCCCTCGTACCCCTGGAGGGGAGGATGCAGCCTGAATAGGGGCTTGACATCCTTCAGCTCGGAGTACTTGGTCTCGTCCTTCACCACGCTCTTGGCGAACTCGCCGATCGACCCGAACGGGGAGTTACCTCCAACGTACGCGTCGTCGATGGGCTTGTCCCCCACGAGCCGACCGCGGGACTGGATCATCTTGGTCAGGGTCTCTTCGGAGACCTCGCCCCAGGTGATGAAGTCCTTGGTCTTCTGCAGCATCCCCTTCATGACATCGTTCTCCGGGATGATGACGCAGTGGTTGACGCGGGTAAGGCGGAGCATGCACATCGTGTCCTCGATGTCCTTGTTTATCTTTATGTGTCCGCGAACTCTGATGACCGCGAATGCCATTTCAATCACGCTTCCTTGAGCGCGTCGGCATCGCCCTCGACGGGCGCGCCGGCCACGTGGACCCTGGTGGGTCCGCTGATGATCTTCAAGCGCCTCTCCTGCTCTTCGGAGACCCTGATCTCAGAGGTCCTCTTCAGGGCATCGAAGGTCGCCAGTGCGTAGTTTACGGTGGTCTTGGTGTGCCCGCGGGCGAAGCCCCAGGCGTCCTTGACCCCGGCCAGGCCGAGGATGGTCTTGGCCACGTCGCCGACGGCCAGACCGATACCGCGAGGCGCGGACTTCAGGGTGACCTCGACCGATCCCGACTTCCCGACGACGACAAGGGGGATCGAGTGCGCGGTACCGCATCCGCACTCCCAGGAGCCGCAGCCCCTCTTGATCTCGATGATGTTCAGCTTGGCGTTGTCGATGGCCTTGCGGATGGTCGGACCGACCTCCTTGCCCTTGGCGCGGCCAATGCCGACGAACCCGTCGCCGTTCCCGACGCAGCTGGTGACCGCGAACCGGACCCTGCGGCCGGAGTCGGTCATCCTCTGGACCATGTTGAGGTCGATGACCTCGTCCTTCATCTCCGGCAGCAGGATGTCGACGATCTCCGGCTCCCTCAGGGGGAGCTTGGTGGCAAGCGCCTGGCTCATGGTGGTTATCTCACCGCTCAGGACCATCTTGCCCAGTCTTGTCTTGGGGTTCCATTCTGCCATCTTACTTCGCCTCCATCCGGCTCTTGACCTCTTCGATCATCTTACCCATGTTCTCGTCGATGTGAGCACCGTTGATCCGCTCCTGGGCGGGGATGACCTCCTCGCCGTGAGGGATCGCGATGCCTGCATCGAGCATGCCCTTGAGAGCAGCGAAGACGCCTGAGCCCCTCGCCGGCCCCTTGAGGCCGATGTCCAGAACGGCACCCTCTACTCCGTTCGCGGCCGCCCTCAGCCCGGCCAGATAGCCGGTGAGGTAAGCCGCGGGGATGTTCCCGGTGGAGCCGTTCCACCCGAGCTTGTTCAGCTCCTTGGAGGTGGCGGTGGCCATCACCCGGTCTCCCTTCTCGTCGTAGGAGATGAACTGGACGATCGCGTTCCTGTGAGAGAGGCGCACGACCGCCCGGGGGACCCTGCCCCTCAGGAGCCTCTGCCTCTGCCTGTAATCGGTCCTTCCCTCCCTGCGCCTGCGGAAGTGTACTCTGTATCTCGGTCCTTGTGCCATTTACTTCGCCTCCTGCAGGTGGCCCTCGGTCTTGAGGTGGGTGAGCAGGTGAGCACGGCTCTTGAACACCCCTCCCTTGGCCTTCATGTAGAACACCCGGTAGACCTGCTTGGTGATCTTCCCGGTGTCCCTGAGGTCGCGCAGCTCGGCGCGGATCGGCCTGATGGTCTGGATCCAGTCCCTCTTGGTAGGGGTACGGGCTCCCGACCGGCCCTTCCTGCTGCCGGGGCCGCGCTGGCGGCCCTTCCTTCGCTGGGCGAGGTTGTGCCTGGTCCGGCCCTTGGAGATGCCGGCCTTCGGCAGCGCCTTGATGGTCCCGGACTCGATCGCTGTGCGGATGTCCGCCCTGGTGATGGCATCGGCGAGGTCCTCGGCCCGGTTGGGGTCGATCCAGACCCGGTTCGCGCCGCAGTCCAGGATCTCGGCGGCCATGCGCCTCTGGTTCTTAAGATCCATATTCATCCCGTCCTGTTGAGGACACGAATGCCCAGCTCATCGGCCTTCTGCTCGATGGCCTGCCTCTTCTTGAATCCGACGCTCCCGCCGACCCTTACCGCCTGGACCTTGGGGTCCACCTTGGCGAGCTGGTCGGGGTTCCACACCATGACCTCCTGGAATCCGGAGGGGTGCAGGCCGCGAACCTTGGCCGGTCCGCGGTATCCGATGCTGACCACGTTGGGACGGTAGTTGATGTGCCGGCGCATCTTGCTGTGCATGCCCCGCGGCCGCCTCCACTTCTCACCCAGGCGGGGGAAGCGGAACCACTCCTGCCTCAGGAAGGCAATGCGGTCATGGCTCATGTCATAGCGCAGTTCCAGGAGCTTCTTGGTCTCGGCGTCCAGGACCGGCTTCTTCTTGGGGACGTAGGCGTCCTTGTCCACGACCTCGGACCTCTGGGCCTCGACGATCTCCACGTCCTCCTCGCCCTTCTTGGCGGGCTTGGTCTGGGACGCCGGGACGATGGCCTTCTCCTTCCGGGCCTTCTTCTCGACCTTGACGTCGAGGAGAGTTCTCCATGACTTGATGGTCTTGGGGCCGACCCCGATGAGCTCGTCCATTATCTTCTTGCTCTTGCCCGCGTCACCGAGGGCGGTCCTGAGGTCGGACACGGACTCCACGCCCATGTCCGAGAGCTGCGCGTCGTACTCCTCCTTGTAATGAGGGAGGTCGGACAGCTCGTTGATCTCTATCTTCTTCTCCTTGCTCATGAGCTCACCTTCTTGGCCTTCTCAGTGATGTAGATGCCATCCTGGAACACCCTGGGGTCGTAGCCCCAGATCTTGGTGGCATACTCGATGTTGGCCGCGGTCTGTCCAACGGCCTCGACATCGGTGCCGGTGAGCACCACGTCGGCGCCCTTGACCACGATCTTGGTATCGCCCAGGATCTTGGCCTGGCGGGGCGCCCGCTCGCCGAGGAAGTTCTCGATGATGAACTTGTCACCCTTCACCACGGTCTTCATCGGGAAGTGAGAGTACACGATCTTCATGTGGTACTCGAACCCGATGGTGACCCCCTCGACCATGTTGGTGAGGTGGGAGGCGAAGGTGCCTACCATGGCCTTGTCCTTTACCCGGGGCAGTTCGCACACGACCACCAGGTTGGTCCCGTCCACCTTGATCTTGGTCTTGGGGTTAGCAAAGTCCCTGGTCAGCTTTCCCTTGGGGCCCTTGACCTCTACGACCGATCCTTTAACGGTGACCGTCACTCCCTTGGGGATGGCAACGATCTCCTCAATTATTCCGCTAAGTGTCATCGAAGTCCCCTCAGTACACGTAGGCCAGAAGCTTTCCGCCCACCCCAAGCTCCTTGGCCCTGGCGTGGCTCACGACGCCCGCGGTGGTCGTCATGATGAGCACTCCAAAGTCCTGAGCGGGTAGGTATCTGGATTCGAACTTTTCTAGATCGTTCTTCTGAACCGAATATCTCGGCTTTATCACGCCGCAGTCGTTTATCTTTCCCTGTATCTTTACCTTGAACACGCCGGCCTTTCCGTCCTCGACGAACTCGAACTGGTTGATGTAGCCGTGCTCCTGCATGACCTTGAGTACCCTTCCGATCAGCTTCGAGGAGGGGCGGATGGTGCATTCGCTCTTCCCGACTGAGGCCGCGTTCTTTATGGTCGACATGGCGTCGTTTAGTGGGTCGCTCTGCATGTCATCACCTCAGCTATACTTCTTGAACCCGATCTCCGGGGCGATCTCGCGGAAGCACTGCCGGCAGACGTGCATACCGTAGCGGCGCACGATGCCCCGCTTCCTTCCGCAGCGCAGGCATCCCTTCTTCCTACCAAATTCCTTCTTAGTCTTCACTCGACCACCTCGACTTTGAACCGTTCCTTCATGAAGCTGATGGCCTCGTCCCGGGTCATGCGGTGCTCCTTGGGCAGCTTTCTGGGCATGATGCGCCTCTTGGCCACCCGGAAGCCCGGCCTCATGAAGACCACGTTGACGTCCATTCCGAAAATGCCGATCTCGGGATCGTACTTCATTCCCTCGAAGTCGGTGTAGTCGGGTATCCCGAAGGACAGGTTGCCCTCCTTATCGAAGGAGTAGTTGGCCACCCTGTTGTCCCTGATGACCAGGGCCTTCTTCAGGAAGTCGTTGGCGTTCTCGCCCCTGATGGTGACCTTGCAGCCGATGGGCATGCCATGCCTCACCCCCAGGTCACGGTTGGTGACCTTGGCGGTGGTGATCACGGGCTTCTGCTTGGTGACCATGTTAAGGACCTTCTGGGCCTTGTTGAGGCGCTCGCCGGCCTCGCCGACGCCGATGTTGACAACGATCTTCTCGATACGGGGCTGCCTCATGACGTCGCTCATAGCGCGGCCTCCTCGGGCAGCTCGATCTCAGGTCCCCTGGACCCGATGACGAACACGTTGCTCTTCACGGTGGAGGTGCCGTCCTTGAACTTAACGAGGTTATCGGCGGCGAGCCTGGTGATGACGTACTCATCGACCACCGCGATCTCACCGACGTGGGAACCGGACGTCAGCAGGGCTACGCTGCCCTTCTCCAGCTTATAGTGGTCCAGGATCTTCTGGCTGGGAACCTCGATCTTGAGGACGTCCCCGGTCTTGTAGGAATCCTTCTCCACCAGGATGTTCCTTCCGTCGTGCAGGTTCAGCTGGGTCTTCCCGCCGGGCACGATGGACTTGTCGTCTATGCGGCACAGTTTCCAGGAGGCCTTGGCCTCGGGGATCTTCACCAGCTGCAGCTTGCCGCGGCGGTCCATCACCATGCGGTAGTCGGACTTGGCCTTGGGAAGTGAGACCACGTCCATGAGGCCGACGCCGTGCTTGTGGTTGTTGATGATCTTGCCGTCGACCTTCAGGCCCTTGTCGAACATGACCGCCCTGACCTCGGCCGCGGTGTTGCACACCTTCAGCATGTCACGGAGGACCACGTTCACCGGGATGCTTCCCTCCAGGGCATGGGCGCCAGGGGAGGGCTTGGTTATCCAATGGTCGGTCTTCCTCTTGACCGGCCAGCTGCGGGGGGCGGTCAATCTCTTCATTTCGTTGCTCATTGTGAAACCTCCTTGGCCCGGGTAAGCTTATCCTTCCTCCGGGGGTCGGAGAGGTCAAGCTTGGTTATCATGACCTTGGACGCATGGACCGGCCTTGCGGTCTGAGTCCCATCGGCCTTGGCGATGGTGAGGCCCTCGACGGTGACCCTACCGGTCTTGGTGATCACCGATGCGACCGTTCCCTCGATGCCGACGATGTCCTCGTCGCCGCGCATTACCCTTACCGTATCTCCCTTGATCACCTGCAGCGCCCGGAGCTTGTACTCCTTCCGGAGCTCGTCGCTAAGGTGGGAGGAGATGTTCTTCCTCCGGATGTGGTTGGGAGCGTTGTAGAATGACTTCCTTTGCTTCCTTGCCTTCTTGCTGTCTACCATTCTATCACCTTCAGATGATCGTAGAGGCGGTCGCCGCTATGCGGGGCCATCTCTCCGCGGCCTCCCTAGCCACAGGTCCCTTGATGTCCGATCCCTTGGTCTCACCCTCTTCGGTGGTGATGACCGCGGCATTGTCCTCGAAGGAGATCATGAGCCCGTCCGCCCGGCGGAACGGCCGGCGCTGGCGGACGATGATGGCATGGACTACCTGCCTTCTCATCTCCGGGCTTCCCTTCTTGACGGAGGCGATGACTATGTCTCCTACACCGGCCTTGGGGTACCTGCGGGCTGTGCCGTGGTATCCCGGGACGGTGATGATCGCGATCGTCTTGGCGCCCGTGTTGTCGATAACGTTGAGCACGGTTCCGGTCTGGACACCGCGTGACTGTTTACCTGCGACTCCCTTCATCACGTTCACCTCTTCTCGATGATCACGAAGGAGACGGTCTTGCTCAGCGGGCGGCATTCCATGATCTTGACCTGGTCGCCGGCCTTTATTCCCAGGCAGGGGGGGTTGTGCACTGAGTAGTGGCTCGTTCTCTTCTCGTAACGCTCGTACTTCTCTTGGTATTTCAGGTAGTTGCGCTCTACCACCGCGGTCTTGTCCATTTTTGTGGAAATGACAACCCCTTCGATGGTCTGGCCCTTGACCGCAAGCTGTCCGTGGAACGGGCAGTTCTTGTCGGTACAGGCGGACTCAGGCGCCTTGACATCGATTCCTATATCCTTGACTTCATTAGCCATTGGGATCACCTAATCTTCTTGATACGATCCTCAGGTCGGTGCTGGATCTCCGAACCGTGAATCTGGACCTTATCTCCCTGGTATGTGAACAGGAACTCATTGGTCGACTTGGGCACGGTGACCTCGCGGTCGCCCTTGCGCACGAGAAAGGTGTTCTTGGTCTCGTCCACCACTAGGCCGTGGATGTTCCCGCAGCCGGGGTTGGGCATGACCTCCACCTCCAATCCGATCAGTTCAAACCTCATGAGATCCCTCTTGCTCACTTTCATCTCAGATCCGTCTTGAAGCCCATCTGTTCGAGGACCTCTTTGACCTTCTTCTTGTGGTCGCCCTGAAGCTCAATGCGGCCTTCTTTGGCCGTACCGCCTGCGGCGCACTTGCTCTTAAGCTTCTTGGCCAGATCGTCCATGTCGATATCGTTCTCGTCGATGCCTTCGACGACGGTGACGATCTTGCCGTAGCGCCTGCTGTCGGTGCTTATTCTAACGGTCTGCTGCTCACGCGCGATCTCCTCGCACATGCACAGCTCTTTGGGCAGTCCACATACCGGGCAGATTTCGGCCATTAGTGCTTCTCCTCCTCCTTCTGGATGGTCTCGATCCTAGCAATGTTGGTCCTGAGGGCCCGTATCCTTCCGGGGTTGGTGGGCGCTCCGCCCATAGCGGCGGTTCCACGCTCGTGCATGAGCTCGTCGCGGAGCTCGCGCAACTTCTTGACGCGCTCCTCGGCGTTCATGTCCTTGATCTCCGACGTCCGGAGGAGAGCCATTACTGCTCACTCTCCATGGTGTCGTCGACGCCCTCACCTTCGGGGGCGGGCTCCTCGTCCCTCTCCGCGTTCGGTACGATCACGGAGGGTTCCTCCTTCTTTACCATCAACGGTGCCAGTTCGGGGAACTTCTCGCTCGCCACGGCCGGCTCGATGACATCGATCTCATCCGGCAGCTTGGTGTCCGGGCGCATGATCTCCACGGTGACGCCGATGACGCCGGGCTTGAGCTTCGCTACCGCGTAACCTCTCTCGACGTTGGTCAGTTTCGGCTCGCCGCAGAACTTGATGTAGCCTTCCTTGAACTTCTCGGTGCGGTGCCTCTGGCCGGTCAGCTTGCCGGCGATGATGATGTGGCAGCCCCTGGCTCCGGAGTCCATGACCCGGCGGATGGTGCTGTGCCCGGCCCGCCTGAAGTGCCAGCCCCTCTCGAGGGCGAAGGCCAGCTTCTCGGCCATGATCTGGGCGTTGAGGTTGGGGTTGGCGACTTCCTTGACCTCGACCTGGGGGTTGTCGAACTTGAAGTCCTCCTCGATGGCCCGGGTCAGGTTCTTGATGGCCGCGCCGCGGCGGCCGATCACGATGCCGGGGCGCTCGGTGATGAGCGTTACCCTGGTCCCCATGGGGGTCCTCTGTACGTCTAGCCCTCCGAATCCCGCCCTGGTTACCTCCTTCATCAAGTATTCCTTGAGGAGGACCCTGCGGACGTTCTCGGCTATGAACTTCCTTTCGTTTGCCATAATTACTGTGCCTCCTCCAGGATGACCTCGATGTTGACGGTCTGCTGGTTCCAGTGGGTGCTCCTGCCGTAGGCGCGGGGCATGTGTCCGGGAATGGTCCGTCCGAGGTTCGTGGTTATGACCTTTACTTTCATGTTGTCCGCGTCCAGGCCCTTGTACTCGGCGTTGTGCTTGGCGCTGTTGATCACGTTCAGTATGGCCGTGGCCGACTTCTTGGGGAAGCGGCCGGGGCCGATTCCGTTCTTGTGGGCTACGCCGGTGTTGTACCGGGCGAAGTGGACTGGCCTCTTGAGGTCGATGACCTCTTCCAGCATCCTTATCGCCACGGTTACGTTCTTGCCTCTTATCATGCGGCAGATTTCACGGGAGTCCTTGGGGGAGATGGGTTTCTCCTTGCCAATGGCCTTCGCGGTCTTGTCCGGATCTGTGTGTTGAGTGTATCCAGCCATGTTTCCACCTCACTTAAGCGGCAGGAACTTGGAACCCCTGGTGGCACCTACGCCCGGTCCAGAGTGCTTCACTTCGTGCCTGGTCATGGCGAACTCGCCAGTGAAGTGCCCGATCATCTCGGGCTTTATCTCGAACTCGAAGAACTCCTTGCCGTTGTGGACGGCGACCCTCTTCCCCACGAACTGGGGGACGATGGGTACGTCCCTGCGGTGGGTCCTGGTAACCTCGCGTTCCCCGGACCTCAGCACCTCGAAGGCGATCCTCTGCTCATCGTTCATTCCGCGGCCCAGGGTTCTCCGGGCACGGGACGGGAGCAAAGTGACCATCTCATCGAAGGGCATCTCCAGCAGCTCCTCCATAGTGAAGCCACGGTAGGTGAACTCCTTTCTGCGCTTGGCGGTGATGCCGCCCTTCTTCTTGCGCTGCTTTCTTCGCGCGGCTTTCTGGCCGCCAATCTTCTCCTTTGCCATCTAGATCACTTCCTCCGCTTGGGTGACAGGCGGCCGACCTTACGTCCAGGCGGCGCGTTCCGGCCGACGGTGCTGGGTTTGCCCACATGGGGGTGGCCACCGCCTCCGTGGGGGTGGTTCACGGGGTTCATGGCCACTCCCTTGACCTTGAAATTAGCCTTGGCCTTGCTGCGGTAGGCGTGGTACTTGTTACCCGCCTTTCCGAATGGCTTCTCCCTCTGACCGCCTCCGGCGACCACGCCTAGGGAGGCGCGGCAGCGGGGGTCGAAGGACTTGAACGAACCGGAGGGCATGAGGAGAACGACCTTGCCTCCCCTGCTCACCACGGTCGCGGACGCTCCGGCAACGCGGACGAACTTGCCGCCGTCACCGGGCTGTCCCTCTACGTTGTACACGAAGCTTCCCTCAGGAACGGAGCTCAGGGGCACCACGTTGCCGGGGCTGAGGTCCGCGGAACCGGTCTCGTAGTTGACCTCGTTCCCGACCATCATGCCCTCCGCGGCGATCATGAATACCCTCTCTCCGCCGAACTCCACCTTGGCCAGCGGACCGCTGCGTCCGGGGGCGTGTATGAGGTCGACTATCTTGCCGGCTCCGGCATCGACGTTGGGATACCGAATGCAGCCGATCTGCCTGTGGCCGGGGTTGCGGTATACTGCGCTGCCCTTGCCGCGTCTCTGCTGTCTGAGTTGTTTTCCCATATTATCCCCTCAGAACACTCCGATCCTCATCCCGATGTCCTCGGCCGAGTAGCCCTCGGCGAGTTGGATGGTGGCGCGCTTTCCTTCCTTGGTCTTCTTGGTCCACACCTTGACGACCTTCACATCGAAATGCTGCTCGAAGGCCTCCTTGATCTCCTTCTTGGTCGCCTGCTTAAGGACGACGAACTCGATGCGGTTACCGTCCTTGAAGTCCTGGGTGGGGGTCCCGGTCATGTGGTTCATTGTCTTTTCAGTGACATAGGGGTGGAACAGTATGTCTGTGCTGGCCATGCCTACCACTCTCCTATCTTCTTGAGGGCGGACTCGGAGAAGACCGCGAGCCTTCCTGCCATTCCGCCTGGGGCCAGCACTCCCGCGCTCAGCCCATCGGTCGATACGATCTCAACGCCGGGCAGGTTGTTGGCCCCCATGAACACCGGGGCCTCCTGGGCCGAAACGACCACAAGTATGCTCCGGGGGGTCTTGTACTTCCTGCCCCTCATCTTGCCGCGGCCGGCCCGGATCTTCTTGCCGTCCTTGGCCCTCTCCAGGTCCGCGGACACGCCTAGGCTCTCCAGGGCGGTCACCACGGCGCTGGTGGTGGCGAGCTTCTCGAAGTCGTCCTCCACGATCACGGGCATGGTGAGGCCGTCCTCGAAGCGGTGCCCCCTCTGCCTGACCATCTCAGGGTCGGACATGGCGGCGAGCGCGGACAGCTTGGCCTTGAACTTCTCCTTCCGGTTGACCTTCTTGGAGTAGTCCTTCTCCGGCTTGGGGGGGAAGGCCCGGCGTCCGCCCACGTTGTTGGGGGACTCAGCGGCCTTGCTGCCCTGGGTGAGCCTCTGGACACGCGACGTGCCCCTGCCCTTTCCCCACTGGGAAACAGCATGCCTCATGCCCGCCCCGGGGCTGGGCCCGTAGGGCTGGCGCTTGTTGGCCTGCTCGGCCACGGAGGCCCGGTGGATGATGTCCGGCCGGTACTCGGTGGCGAAGGCGGAGGGGAGCTCCACGCTCTTCACGATGTCGCCCTTTACTGAGTAGATATTGACATTGTTCCTGGCCATTTCCTTCAGGCCCCCTGCTTGGATTCAGTGGAGACGTAGACCATGTTGGGCGCCTCCTTGAGCACGGTACCGGCCGGTCTGACTGGGTCCCTGAGGCGGATGAGCCTCTTGGTGGGCCCGGGGACGGATCCGTGGATCAGAACGTAGTTGCTCCGGACATTGCCGTAGTGGATGAACCCGCCCTTGGGCGTCACCTCTTCCCCCTTCTCCCCGATCTTGAGGACCCTCTTGTTGAACTCGGTCCTCTGGTGGTAACCCATCTGACCGGCCTGGGGGACCTGCGGGCGGACGAAGCCGGGCCTCTTGGGGCCCAGCGTGCCGACCATCCTGCGGTGCTTGGAGTTCTTGTGGGACAGCAGCTTGACGCCCCACCGCTTGACCGCTCCCTGGAACCCCTTGCCCTTGGTGACCGCGGACACGTCGATGATGGCGCCGTCCTTGGCGAACTCAGTGACGCTGATCTCCTTTCCCAGCAATCCCTTCGCATACTCCAGCCGCTGCTCGACGGTCCCTCCGCCGACCCGGGTCTCCATCAGATCAGGGACCTTCTTGGGAACACCGGTGATCATCTTGGGCTGAGTGTAGGTCAGTATGCGGACATCCTCGATGTCCTTCTTGTTCAGTTCGCTCCAGGCCTTGTCGGCATCCTGGTTCTTGGGGATGGGAAGTCTCCGGGCAAGGTTATGCTCGACCCCGCTGGCCCAGACCTCTCCCACGGTGCGCAGACCGTATCGGGAGGTCTCATACACACGTACCGCGGCTACCTTCATGGGAGGCACCTCCAGTACGGTGACCGGGATCTGGATCTCCTGCCCCTTGGTGAGGCTGGACTTCCTGTAGTCCACTATGAACGCGTGGGTCATTCCGGCCTTGTAACCGGCGAAGCCCTGAAGCTTGGGACCCTCGCTGATCTCCGGCCAGGAGTCTAACCTGGGCGTCTGGCTGACCGCTCTCTTCCTGGGCGAATATGCCCTTGAACCTTTCTTTGGACGTCTCTTGTTTGGCATGATTCTCCCTCTCTTCTCTTGAGAGAATCCACTCTCTGTGCTTGCGCCTCTTTCTTACTCGATCGCTCGAGGTCAGCACCTTCGACCGTGACGCGTTATCCGCCCTCCGAGAATGGAGTTAGAGGGGAAATTGGGATGCGGAGCATTGCCCATGGCGTCTGGTCGAACGTCCTCAGCGCTTACAGCGTGCGAGTGGCATTAAGGTCATGATATTTAAACCTGCCGTGCTCCCCCGGCCCCCATCTGGCTATGCCTCATTCCCTTCTCCTGGAAACCTGCCCCGGACCCCTAGCCGGTGAGGCATGACGATAATGGGCGGCATATTTTTATCACCCTCGGGGCCCCTCTCGGTCCGTGGGAGATGAAGTGAGCAAGCCACGGGACAACGATAGGGCCCAACGGACCCTCTTCAATTTCGACATAGTCGATCCGTTCGAGGCTTCCACCATCGATGTGTTCAAGGACCAGTTCCGCAGGCTGAACGGCCACAACCCCTCCGCGGCGGACCTGAGCTCGTATTATAAAAAACACCCTCAGGAACTGGCGAGGCGGACCGGAAGCCCCGGCCGCCGCTGAGCGTCCTTCATCGGCCGACACGGCGCGGGAGGCCCGGAGGACCCCGCAGCTCTCCCGACGGCACCGTAACGCTCAGAGCTTTCCTTCCTTCGCCTTCTTCTGCAGCCGCTTGCTTCGTTCCTTGGCGGTGAAGCCGGTGGCCTTCAGCATGAAGTCGTTGTACTTCTCGTTCGATTCCTTCATGGCCTCGAGGGAGGCTCCCTTGTCCGAGGTGCTGACGACCGACAGGGCGGTCTTGCTGAGCATTTTCACCTCGAACCGGGTGGTGGCGCCGAAGGAGGCGACCAGCGCTCCGTTCTCCTCCTTCACATTGCCCAGGACGCTCTTCATGAGATCCTTCAGTCCGTCACCCTCGATCTTGGACGCATGCCCCTTCTTGATATCGAACTCCATGTTCATTCCTCCTATCCGAGCTCCAGCTCATCGCCGAGGTACCTGGCCACGTCCACGCTGGTCCCCATGGTGTCCTGGAGGTCCATGAGCCCGGCCCACTCCCTGCGGCATCCGCATTCCAGCCCCTCGAGGTCATCGAGGTCCTGGCTGAACGAAAAACGTTGGACCGCCCCAAGTATCTTTCTGTCACAGCGGTCGCAATTGTGAACACCGCGGGCGGTGCCCCCTCCGGACGGAGAGGACATGATGCGCGTGCCCGTCCCCTCCTTCCCCCGCCGCAGCACCTCCACGAGGGACCACAACCATGGAGGGCGGTAGTTGCCCCTCTTCCAAAGCATCTCCACCACGGTGTCCCGCTGGACGTTGACCGGGTTGATGCTCACGCTCTCCGACAAGGGGGCCGCGTAGCGAACGGAGGCGATGGCGTCCTCGACCGCGGCCCGCTCGGTGAGGTAGGGAGGCTTCAGCAGCAGGTAGGTCCTCAGAGGCACCTTCCTGGCCTTCAGCACCCCGGCGGCGCGAGTGTAGTCCTCGACCGTGAAACCCTTCCGGACGCACTTCCTGAGGATCTCCTCGGTGGCGGTCTCCAACCCGATGGCCACCGCCGAGCGGGGGTCGATGCCCTCGAGGTTCTCGTCGGTGACGAACTCGGACCTGCTCTCGAACAGTACCCTCTCCGCCGCCCCGAAGGTGGAGAATACGTCCGGGCGGACCTCCAGGGGTATCTCGTTCGGGTCAAGGAACGAGCCGGAGGTGTAGATCTTCACCATCTTCTCTCCGCCGTACCTTTCCGCGGCCCTGGCCAGCTGGACCCGGAGGTCCGACGCGGTGACCGCCCTGGAGCTTGCGGTGTTATATCCGCACATCAGGCAGCCTTTCTGCCGGGACCACCAGCAGCCGGTGGTCCGCAGTATCACCACGAAAGCGTCGACCTTCCGGCCGTCCACCATGTCCTCTTCCTTCCAGATGGTGACCGGGCTCTGCACTTCCTCCAAGCTCGAACGGGCCATGGGTTATTCCATTATGGACATGGCCTCCCCGATAATTACCTTTCCCCCTGCGCTCCGGAGAGGTCCTCCCGGCCCATCTGGGGCCGCCCACTCGCCAACTCTTTAATAGAATCGTCCCAATCCTGACCGTAAGGTAAGAGCATGGCCAAGAGGATAATCGTCGTCGGTTCGGGGGCCGCGGGCATGACCGCGGCGTCCTCGGCTAGAGGGGCGGACAGGGACGCTGAGATCATCGTCATCACTGCTGAGGAGCACATCTCCTACTCGCCCTGCGCGATCCCCTTCGTCCTCGAGGGGAAGATCAAGGACTTCAGCTCGATAATCATGCACGACCCGGAGTTCTACCGCCGGGAGAGGGGCATCGACGTCCGCACCCGCACCACGGTGACATCCGTGGACGTGGACAAGAAGGCGGTCACCACTAACGACGGCTCCTCGCTGCCTTACGATTCACTCATCATCGCCACCGGCGGCACGGTGTTCGTGCCCCCCATCGAGGGATCCACCCTGCCCGGGGTGTTCCGGGTACGCTTCATCCAGGACGGCATGGATGTGCAGAAGGCGCTGCCCTCGGCCCGTTCCGTCGTGGTCGCCGGCGCCGGGGTGATCGGACTGGAGATCGCGGTGGCCCTCCGCCATGCCGGGAAGGATGTCACCGTGGTGGAGATGTTCCCCCAGGTCATCCCCCGCATCTGCGACCAGGACATGGCTAAGGAGGTGCAGACGTACATGGAGGGACTGGGGATCAGGTTCGTGATGAGCACCCCCATGGGCGCGATAAAGGGCAACGGCAAGGTCGAGTCGGTGTTCGCCGGCGTTACCGAGATCCCCTGCGACATGGTCATAATGGCCACCGGCGTCAGGGCCAATCTCGAGATACCCACGGCCATGGGCCTGGAGATCGGTCCGCTCGGAGCGGTCAGGGTATCGGCCACCCTCCAGCCCTACAGGAAGGGAAGATTGGTCCGCGATGTCTATCTCGCGGGGGACGTGGTCATGTGCGAGAGCGCCGCCGTTCCCGGGCCGACCATGAGCCAGTTGGGGGCCACCGCGGTGAGGCAGGGGCGGGTGGCCGGGCTGAACGCCGCGGGCGGGTACGCTACCTTCCCCCCGGTCCTCAGCGCTTGGATATCCCAGATCGGCGATGTCCAGGTCGGGGGCACCGGCCTCTCCCGCGGTCTGGCCGACTATTACGGTGTGAACGTGGTGGAGGGGAGGGCGACCGGCCTGACCCGGGCCCGCTACTATCCCGGGGGCAAGAAGCTCATGGTGAAGCTGATAGCCGACCGCGAGACCCACAGACTGCTGGGCGGACAGATCGTGGCCGGGGAGGAGGTCACCGGGCGCATCAATTGGCTGACCGCGGCGATCATGAAGGGGGTAACCGCCGAGGAGTTCGTATCGTCCTTCGAGAACGCATACTGCCCCCCGACCTCGATGGTCAAGGACGTGGTCAACGTCGCGGCGGAGGACCTGGTACAGAGGCTCAGATGATCAGGGTTACCGTCCGCACCTACGGCCACATGTCCCAGGCCCTCAAAGGTACCTCTGCGGAGATCGAATTCGACGGCAGGACCGTCGGCGACCTCCTGGCCGAGCTGATAACTCGCTACGGCGCTCCGCTGCAAAGGGTCCTCTACCCCCGGGGTGACACCCTCTCGGACATGATCTACGTGCTCGTCAACGGTAAGAACATAGCGCATTCGGGCGGGGTCGGCGCCCCCCTCGCGGCCGGCGACACGGTCACGATCCTTCCTATCACAGCGGGCGGATAAAAATGCCACATATATATCTTCCATGATAATATTATAGTTGACTTAAAATAGTTGTCGATACACTATATTATTGCACGATTTCTGTCGTGGGGGATGCGGGGGAATGGACATGAGAGACTCGGAGATCCTCCAAGCCAAGACGGCGGTCCGCCTGCTGAGCGGGCTGAGAGATGAGCATGAAGCGTGGCCGTCCCTGAGGTACCCCGAGCCGGCGGGCAGCAAGGAGCTGGCCCCGCCCAAGGCTCAGGGCAACTAGGGTTAGTACCGTTCAACGCCTCCAGGACCACAGGGTAGTGATGGTCCGGGGGCGTTCGTTTTCTACTCTCATAACGACGCAACCACGGCGTCATTTCTAAATCGTTATCGGTCATAGCATCATCGCAATATCCGATCGGAACAGTCCGCACAGAGAACCGATATCTGGATGGTGATGGGACGGGACGGTTCAGATTCCTCAGGGCCAGGAACTTCAAGGACTACTGGATCATCAACGAGCTGGTAGAGCAGTGCAACGAAGAGGGGAAGGACGGGCGGTTCCGGTGGTGCTATGCCCCCCGGGAGCACATCACCTTGCCCCACATAGAGCCAGGCACCGAGGCCAAGCTGGTGGTGACCAAGGATGCCAGTCCCGCCATCGTCGGCTTCTATTCATACGATTCTTCGAGCAAGAGGATCGACGTCATGTACGTCGTCCCCAACAAGCGCGGCCGTCACATAGCGCTGGACATGGTGGAGAATTTTCTGCGCATGTTCCCCCGGGAGAGGGATCTGTTCGTCCTCAACCCCGGAAAGGCCGTGCGGAAGATGCTGAACAAGCACCATCCGGGGCGTTTCACCGCGGTGATGACCGACGGCGAGGGTATGCTCAGGATGCGATTCGACGAGGAGGACCTCGCCTGTCCCGGAGCGCATTGAAAAAAAAGAGGAGGGAAGGAGTTTCGTTCTCACGCGTCGAAGTACAGATAGAACTCCGAGGGGTGAGGACGCTGGCGGATGTAATCGTTCTCCTTGCGCTTCTTGTAGTCGATCCAACCGTCGATGAAGTCATTGGTGAACACCCCGCCCTGCACTAGGAAGTCGTGGTCCGACTCCAGGGCATCGAGGGCCTTCTCCAGGGACCCGGGCACGTTGCGTATCTTGTCCCTCTCCTTCGCCGGGAGCTCGAACATGTCCATGTCGTACGGGGCGCCGGGATCGATCTTCTTCTTTATGCCGTCCAGACCGGCCATGAGCATCGCCGAGAACGCCAGGTAGGGGTTGGAGGTCGCGTCTGGCGGCCGGAACTCGATGCGCTTGGTCTTGGGGCTCTTGGAGTACACCGGGATCCTGATGGCCGCTGAACGGTTCCTCTGGGAGTACACCAGGTTCACCGGCGCCTCGAAGCCCGGGACCAGCCGGCGGTAGGAGTTGGTGGACGGGGAGGTCAGCGCGAGCAGCGCGGGGGCGTGCTCCAGCAGGCCGCCGATGTAGTAGAGGGCGGTCTGGGACAGCAGGGCATAGCCGTCTTGGTCGTAGAAGACGTTGCTGCCTTCCTTGGCCATGCTCTGATGGACGTGCATGCCCGTCCCGTTGTCGCCGTAGAGGGGCTTAGGCATGAAGGTGACGGTCTTGCCGGCGGCCGCCGCGGTGTTCTTGAGGACGTACTTGTACATCATCACCTGGTCGGCCATCTTGGTCAGGGTCTGGTAACGCATGCCGATCTCGCCCTGGCCGGCGGTGGCCACCTCGTGGTGGTGGACCTCGCACTCGATGCCCGCCTCCATGAGGTTGAGGACGCACTGGGACCTGAAGTCCTGCAGTGAATCGGTGGGAGGCACCGGGAAGTACCCCTCCTTGTGCTTGGGACGATGGCCATGGTTGATGCCGTTGATGTTGTTGCCGGAGTTCCAGATGCCCTCGTTGGAGTCGATGTAATAGTAGCCGGAATGATGGTTCTGGTCGAACCGGACCGAATCGAAGACGAAGAACTCCAGCTCCGGGCCGAAGAACGCGGTGTCGGCGATCCCGGTGGACTTGAGATGCTCCTCGGCCTTCTGGGCGATGAACCGGGGGTCCTTCTCGTAGCGTTCGCCGGTGACCGGCTCCCGGACGTCGCAGAACACCGACAGGGTAGGGATCTTGCATGCTGGGTCCATGACCGCGGTGTTGATGTCCGGGACCAGGAGCATGTCGCTCTCATTGATGGAGGCGAAACCGCGTATGGAGGACGCATCGAAGCCAACGCCGCTCTGCAGCAGGTCGTCGCACATCCTGCCGGCCGGATAGGTGATGTGCTGAAGCGTTCCCGGCACGTCCGTGAACTTGAAGTCGATCATCTTGACAGTGCCGGACGAGCACATCTCCATGGCCGCGGCCCGCCGCTCGTTCTCAGTGCATTGCTTCCCTGATTCTGCAACCATACTACCACTCCTTTGCCATCTTTTCCTCGGCTCCGCCGCGCTGGGCGGGGTCTGACACTTTCGCCCGACCACCATGGGCCGCCCTTTTGGGACGGCCCCTTCTTGTTCTCGGGCAAATCGGTTATAGACAAATCTCTAAATTAACCTTTGTGTCAAAGACAAATGTTGGATATACAACGACGTTAGTAAACATATGTATTAAAGGAATTTTAGATTCCGATAAGGTGCAGGAACAACGGTCATCCTATCGATGCACGTCCGGGTCACCGGCTGCGGCCATCGGGGACGGTCGTCCCGAAACGATATATAACTCCCAAAGAATCGGGAACCGAGAGATATGGACAACGAAGAGAGGTTCAACCTGCTGGCCAGGAACACCGAGGAGATCGTCACCGCCGATGAGCTGAGGAACATCCTTGCCATCAACCCCTCTCCCAAGAGCTATATCGGTTTCGAGCCCTCGGGACTCGTTCACCTGGGCTGGGTCATCTGTGCCAACAAGGTCAAGGACTTCATCGACGCAGGGTTCGAGATGACCATCTTCTTCGCCGACTGGCACGCTTACATCAACGATAAGCTGGGCGGGGACATCGAGCGCATCCGTACCTGCGCCCGGTACATGGAGGACTGCTTCGAGGCCTTGGGGGTCCCCCGCGACAAGGTCAAGTTCGTGCTGGCCTCCGACATCATGAACCTCGAGTACTGGGAGGCGGTGGTCAAGGTGGGGAAGGTCACTTCCCTCTCCCGCATCAAGCGGGCCATGACCATCATGGGGCGGAAGGAGGACGATGCCGAGCTCGATTCCTCGAAATTCCTCTACCCCCTGATGCAGGCCACCGACATCTTCAGGATGGACATTGATGTCGCCTACTCCGGCATCGACCAGAGGCGTGCGCACATGCTGGCCCGCGAGGCCGGGGAGAAACTGCACTGGAAGGTGCCGGTCGCCCTGCACACTCCCCTGTTGCCCGGCCTCAAGGGAGTCAGTCGCATGGACCCGGTGGCCAACAAGATGTCCAAGTCGGACCCGGACAGCGGCATCCTGATCCATGATTCCCCGGCGGACATCGAGCGCAAGATCAAGAAGGCGTTCTGTCCTCCCGAGGTGGAGGGCAATCCCCTGCTGGCCATCTGCAAGTACATCCTGTTCCAGAGGGATCCGGTGTTCGTGATAGACCGCCCGGAGAAGTTCGGGGGGAAGCTGGAGTTCGCCTCCTACGATGAGCTGGAGCGCACCTACTCGGCCGGAAAGCTGCACCCTATGGACCTCAAGACCGGTGTGGCAAAGGCCCTCAGCGACCAGCTGGAACCGGCACGGGCATACTTTGAGAGGAACCCCCGCAACTATGACATCATGAGGCAGGCCATCGGCCTCCTCTGATCAGCGACCGAGGCTATGCGGCGTACGATGGGCTGAGGGTGAGGTTTATACTTGGGGAGGACGTGGTAAGACCGATGCCTGTCCGCACCGTGCTCGTTGACCTAGGAGGGACCCTCGTCGACCTGTTCGGTCACACCTCTCCCGGGCAGGTGCTGCCGCTGTCCCTGGCATCGGCGGCCCGGGCCCTGGTCCTCGAAGGCCACGATGTGCCCCCGCAGAATGTGCTGGAGAGGTCGTGGGAGGGTCAGAAGCGTGTCCCCGACGATCTCGAGGTCCGCCCCCTGGAGGCGCGGCTCTCCGCGGTGTTCGGACCGGATGCCATCGATGACCGGACCATGGATGCGGCATGCCGCGCGTTCATGCGCCCTCTCTTCGATCAGGCTAGGGTGTTCGAGGACACCTTCCCCTTCCTTTCCGCGCTGAGGTCCCGGGGGATAGAGGCGGTCATCGTGTCCAACACCACATGGGGGAGCCCGGCGATATTGTGGAGGGAGGCCGTAGAGAGAATGGCCATCCGGCCGTGGGTGCGCTCCGTGGTGTTCTGCCGGGACGTGGGATGGAGGAAACCAGACCCCCGCGTCTTCTCTCACGCGCTTTCGATGGCGGACCGGGGACCGGAGGAATGCCTATTCGTCGGAGACGATCCGGTATGGGACGTCATGGGCCCTCAGCGGGTCGGCATCCGGGCAGTGCTCCTGGACCGCAGGGCTGAACGTATCGGCCAGGGTTTTGACAGGGTCACCAACCTGAGGGAGATCACTGATCACATCTAGTCTCGGCGGCCCTGCGCTGCTCCCGGAAGAAGTCCATGGTCCGGGCCATGCACATGTTGAGCACCGCCTCCACGTCCCCCACGCCGGTCAGCCCGGCCGCCCCCGCGTGGCCGCCGCCGCTGTTGCTGGTCTCCCCCCCGACCTGGTCAAGGAGCTTGCCGAGGTGAAAGCCCTTGCGTACGGTCGATTGCCGGGCCCGGGCGCTGATCCGGAACCTCTCGTCCCTCTGCGAGCCGACGAAGGCGACATCGGCCCCGATGCCCAGCATGGACTTGCATACTGAGCTCTCGTGAGCGCTCCCCAGGGAGATGGCCACTATGTGGTCCCCAAGCCGGTCGAAGCGCATCCTCTGGGCCCCCTTCAGCTGCGAGATCCGCTCCGACACGTCCGGCTCCAGGTCGGTCAGGTCCATCGCCTCGTCCATGTTGATGCCGCTCGTCTCCATGACCTCGGAGAAGGTGCGCAGGAGCGCGGAGTTGGCGAACCGGAAGTGTCCGCTGTCGGTGATCATGCCTACTGCCAGCGCCAGACCTATCGGTCGGTCGACCGGCGACCCGGCCACCCGGAGCAGCTCGAAAATGATCTCAGCGCAGCTCCGCCGCCCCTCATCGCAGTAGAACATCTCGTCATCCCAGTCCCCGCAGGGCGAATGATGGTCGATGGCTACCACGTCCCTCCCGGTGACATCGATGCCGATCTGGTCCCGGGAGGAGGAATCCACCGCCACCACGACATCATACTGGTCAAGGTCCACCGTGCTCTCCACCTCGAACTCCAGGTTGATGGCCATGACCTTCGCCAGGCGGTCGAGGCCTCCCAGGGCGGCGACGGTGACGTCCGGGAACGAGCGGTAGAGGGCGTAGGCCGATCCCAGCGCGTCAGGGTCGGCATTGCCGTGAAGGAGGACGACCTTCTTCCCCGACATCAGCTTCTTGGCTATGGCGGAAAGCATCCCCGGTTGGTATGCCCATGACATATTAGCAATTTTCCAATGATCCCCGGCCGAGCCCGATATGGCCACTGGAATACCGCGACCATATGGCGTCCGGCCATGAACGGCCACCGTGAGGGACGACAATGGGAGCTTAGGAGATCGATAAAAAATGAATCGTCCGGGAGGTCCGGAAAAGGGTTTTCGATATCACATCGGGCTTATCGGACCGCCGGCGGCGCCGGAGGAGAGGGCCTTGTTGATCTGTTCCTGGAGGGTCTGGTAGCGGTCCTTCAAGGACTTCTCCTGCCTCTCCAAGGATTTGACCCGGATCTCCATGGTCTCCTTGTCATCCTCGATCTCCTTTAGGACGGCCTCCTTGCCCTCCGCCTTGATGAGGAGGGAGCCAACCGACTTGTAGATGACCACATCCTCGGGGGAGCGGTTCAGCTCCTCCGTGGTGCGCTGCATCTCCTTGACCTGGGCGTCCATCTGGAATTTCTGATTGAGCACCGATTGCAGCTGCTGCTGGAGCTGCTGGAACTGAGCGATCTGGTTCTGGACCTTGGGGCTGAGTTCATCCATCTTCTTCACCTACCATGTTGCCGATCTCTTCGGATATCCTTATCCATCTGAGATATGAGTTTAGGGCCGCGCGGAGAGCACCGAGGTCGGTGGCCTCCACGTCGAGCACGATCTCTCCCTCCCGGGGGGAGAGGCTGACCCTTGTGCGGGGTATCTCTCGTCCGATCTCCGGAGAGAGCGCCCCCCATACCGCCTTCTCATGCGGGGTAACCAGGCGAAGGGTTGCCCGGGGCATCCTTCACCGGGACTTTACGACCTTCTTGACGTTGGGACGTTCTTTGTAGAAGATCTTGGATCCGCACTTTTCGCACTGTATCCCAACGGTGTTGACGTTGGAACGGATGGGCTCGTTGCAGGCCCCGCACTTGTACATTTCACGCACCCTTGGTCTTAACGTTCGCTTCGCTCTCGACCTTAGCGGCCTGAGCTGCCTTGAACTCCTCGGAGGTCTCCTTCTTGGAGATGGGGGAGTAAGCGCCGGCGGCGAACTTGGCGTCGCACTTGCTGCACTCCCAGATGCCGCTGCTGACCCTGGACACGCTGTCCCTGTGGCAGCGGGGGCACTCGTGGGCCGAGGTCCTCATCTTGTCGATGTCGCGAACGCGGTTCCTGACGACCACGCCGTACCTCGCGCCGAACCTTCCGGAGCTTCCTGCCTTCTCTGTTGACTTGGACATACTATCACCCAACGATGTTTCTGAGGTCCTTGCTCTTGCGCAGGGACATTTCGATCACTTGCTTGACCTCGTCCAGCGTGAAGGCGCCGGCGAGTCCCTTCTGCATGGCCCTAAGGTCACCGTTCTCATCAGTGGTGACTGTCAGGCGAGCGTCTGCGACCTTTTCTTCGTCCAGAGTCGGGTCAAACAATATAGAGTTTTCTATCTTTACGACCGTGGTCTGAATGGGCAGGTGCTTGAGCGGTATGGGATAGTCGTCGCCCTTTCCGTTCTCAGCGGCCGGCACGATGGTGGTCTTCAGGGCGGCGATGGCCCCGAGGAAGCAAGCATCGAAGAGGTTGCCGTCGTAGTCCAGGACGTATATGTCCAGGAAGTTGATCCATACTTCCTCACCGTGCTTTATGCACAGCTTCTGGAGATCGATCATCTCGCTCTCCCTGATGCCCCGGTCGATGACCCTGGCCAGTTCGATGGCGCCTGCGTCTGGGGGTCCGGACTCGAAGGTCGGGGAGGCCAGCGGGATGAGCTCAGTGTTGGTGGTAAGGACCCCTCGGTCGGGAGTGTCCGCGAACGGCGAACCTACGCTCATCTTCACGCCTACCAGGACATCGGTGTTGCCCAGGCGGACCCGGGCGGAACCCTGCGCGCTCTCGATGTAGTTGGTCTCGATGCTGATCTCACGGTACTCGTCGAGGGCACGACCGTCGACCCTCCGGCCGGTGGACAGCAGCTTATGAATGTGTCCCTTCTTGATCTCAGATATGACCGGTTCCGACATCTTCAGGCCTCCGATCCGTTGTTCTGGGCCGGCTCGTCCTCGATATCGCCGCCTCCCTGCACGGCGTAGCGCCGACGGAGGGCGTCCTTCTGGACATCATATACCATCTGGCAGGCCTTCTTGCCGTACTCCAGGGCGAGGTTGAACTCTTCCATGGTCAAGTGGCCATCCATCTGCAAAAGCAGGACCTCCCCGGTGCGGGGGATCATGGCGATGGGCAGGTCGGCGTTGCCGAAGTTGTCCTCCTCCTTGTTCAGGTCGAGGACGATCTGTCCGTCAGCCTTGCCGATGGCGACCGCGGGAACGAGGTCCTTCATCGGTATGCCCGCGTCGGCGAGCGCCACCGAAGCGGCGGTTAGGCCGGCGCACCTGGTCCCGGCGTTGGCCTGCAGCACCTCGATGTACACATCGATGGAGGCGCGGGGATAGTTCTCAGTGAACACGACGTACTCCAGGGCCTCGGAGATGATCTTGGAGATCTCGATGGAGCGGCGGTCCGGCCCCGGACGCTTGCGGTCCGAGACCGAGAACGACAGCATGTTGTACTTGCACTGTACGATGGCCTTGGCAGGGTTCTGCATGTGGCGAGGGTGGCATTCCCTGGGCCCGTAGACCGCGGCCAGGACCTTGTTCTTGCCCCACTCGACATACGCGGACCCGTCCGCCCTCTTCAGTACGCCGGCCTCTATCTTCAATGGCCGGAGCTCGTCCACCTTCCTACCGTCTATTCTGATGCCTTCGTCATTTATCAGATCAATGTCAGTTGTCATTCCGGACATAAGCTTCACCTCACTCTGAATCCGGCGCGGTTCGCGCGGCGTTCGATTCCAGGAACACCTTCACCTTCTCGGTCAACCCGTAGGAATGGGCGTCCTCCTCGATCATATGGATCGCCTTGATGGCCTGCATGATGTTATCCACTTCGCCATCCAGCCAGATCCTTCCGTTCTGACCCACGAAGATGCGGCAGTTCGTGTATCCCTTGATCATCTGGATCATGGAGCCGCTCTTCCCTATAACTCTGGGCACCTTGCTGGGGGAGATCTCGATGATCTGCCCGCCCTGGAGCTTTCTCAGCCCCTGGTCCTTCATTGTGACCTGCACTCTCATGGTCTCATCCACCATGAGCACCTTCGCCAGGATGACATCGCCAACGTTCATGTATCGGGCGGTGTCGCCGAACTCGACCCTCCAGGGGACCTCGTTCACGTGCAACGGGGCAGGATAGGGAGAGTTAATGTCGATCAGCCAGTTGGACGGGCCAATGTCCTCCACCTTGCCGATCACGCTGTCCCCGACCGCGGGGATGTACCGTCCGCTCAGGGGGATGATGTTCACATAGTTCGACTTTACCGACTTGATGCCGAGCAGGGCAGCGTATATCTTGCCCTCAGAAACATAGGTTCCAGCACCTGGTTTTATCTTGTCGCCCTCCAGGAGATCACCGGGCATAACGATCTCCCGAGGTTGTCTCGACCCTTCACCGTTCATATCATATCTCCATCTACATTAACACACGAATGGTCTGTTGATATACTATCCATTTAAATCTCTTTGCTCGAACTAGCACGCCGTATTATATCAAGCATCTTAAAAATTCTCTCATATCGCGCCTTTGAGGATCTTGGTTTCGACGTCCCCTTTGGTCCTCTCCGCGAGCTTCCCCAGGAAGTCATCGCGCATGCCTGCCGGCAGCTCCACGACGCCGATCCAGTTGCCGGAGGATTGCCACTCGTCCTTAACGACCTTGCCGGACTGGGTGATGAAATCGTAGCACCTTCCGTACTGGTCCCCGGTCAGCTTCACCGCGATGCGGACCTTGTCGAAGCGGATGGGGAGGAGCGGGCGAAGGGCCTTCAGTATCGGTTCGATCTGTGACTCCACCGATTTGAACGGGTCTATGTGGACCCGCGCCTCCTCCATGGCCGCCTCGATCCTGGCAGGAGGGTGGGGGGCGCCGGTCTGGGGATTGATGGCGTTGCGGGCGATCTCGGAGATGATGCGCTTCCTCTTGCTCTCCTGCATCTCCTTACGCTGCTGGGTGGTCAGCTGCACTTCGCCCTTGAGGATGATGTGCTTGGCCACCTCGGTCGGGTCGATGGTGCCGAAGACCTCCTGGACCTTCTTCTCCTCCGGACGGGTCCCCTTGCGCGCGTTGCGGAAGATCTCATCTATGACCATGTGGTCGGCCAGGTCGACCTCCCTGCCTTCCCGGATCAGCTTGACCACGTCCGGATCGATCAGGATCTCGAAGGTCTCCCCGTGGGACTCGAGCTTGGCGACGATGGCATCCTCTATGTCGACCATCCTATCAGATCTCAGGCGGTGTTGGCCTTTTCTACGACGGCCTCTACCTCGCTGTCATCCAGGCGGCGGAAGTTGAAACCCCTGCGGACCACACCTATCTCCACCGACTTGGGGTTGAGCTTCTCTTCCTCGGTGGCCTTCTTGAGGGCCTTCAGGCCGAGCACGATGGCGTCATCCATCTCCATGCCTTCCTGGTACTGTTCCTCGAACACTTCCATCACTACATTGCGGCCGGCCCCGATGCTTCCGGCCTTGTAGGAGACGAGGGCCCCGGAGGGATCGGTCTCGAAGAGGTGTACGCCCTGGTCGTCCACACCGGCGACCAGGAGGGCGGTGCCGAATGGCCTTACGCCGCCATACTGAGTATAGTTCTGCTTGTAGTCGCAGATCTTCTTGACCAGCATCTCGACGTTGATCCTCTCATCATAGGTGATCTTGCTTACCTGGGCGGTCACACGGGCGTGGTCCACCAGGACCCTGGCGTCAGCCACCAGGCCGGAGGTCGCGCATCCGATGTGCTCGTCGATCTGGAATATCTTCTCGATGGACTTCGGCTCCATAAGGCGGCTCGCGATGCGCTTGTCAACGATTAGGACGGCCCCGTCCCTGAACTTGAGCCCGACCGTGGTGGTACCCCGCTTCACAGCCTCCCTTGCGTACTCCACCTGGAAAAGCCTTCCATCGGGCGAGAACACGGTGATGGCCCTATCATATGCCATTTGTCCTGGTTGCATCTAGTTCACTCCTTGACTACAAAAACTCACTAAAGCGCTTCATCAATATATATCTTAATGCGAACGGAAGGAAAAAATTAAGGGGCCCCATCGTGCTACCAGTTGTCCTGGCCTAGTGCTTTTTTCGATGCGACCGCTCCCCCCGAAGGGAGCGGAGGGTCCCCGAGGTCTTCACCGTCACTACGGGTCCCTCGGGAGCGTTGAGGTTCTCCACGGCCCGGGCGCTGTCCGCTCCTCCCACCCTGACGATCCCCTCCCTCCCATTGAACTGAATGACCTTATAGCGAACGCCGGACCGGTAGAGGACGGACGTGAGGTGGGCGAGCAGGCCCTCGTCGGTCATGGTCTCCTCTCCGCGAACCTTTACCGCGATGTACCTTCTCCTTCCCCTCTTCGATTTGACGACCATGTGGTTCGGATGCGGCCTACGGGATCAGGGGGGTCTTCACCCCGGTGATGACCACGAGCAGGCTCACCCTTCCCTCCAGTTCCGGCTCTATGGAGCAACCCCATATAATCCTTGCCCGGGAATTCAGCTTCGAGGAGATCATCTCCGCGGCCATCTCTGCCTCCCCCACGGTGAGGTCTGGGCCTCCCTGGACCCTGACCAGGCAGCCCTCCGCCGAGGACATGTCGAAGTCGCCCAGCAGGGGAGAGCTGAGAGCTTCCTGGACGGCGTTGGGCACCCTGTCCCTGCCCTCCGCGCTCTCTCCCATGCCGATCATGGCCACTCCCCCATTCCTCATTATGGTGTTGATATCGTTGAAGTCGACGTTGACCAGTCCCGGTTTCGTAATGATCTCGGTAATCCCCTTGATGCCGTGCATGAGGGTCTCGTCCGCCACCCTGAACGCAGCTTCGAGGGGCAGCTTGGGCACCAGCTTCAGGAGCTGCTCGTTGTGGATGATGATCGTGGTGTCGCAGTTCTCATGCAGCTTCAAGAGGCCTTTCTTGGCGTTCTCCATCCGCAGTCGGCCCTCGGCCTTGAAGGGCATGGTGACGACACCGATGGTCAGGGCCCCGACGCGCCTCGCCAGCTCGGCAACGTAAGGTGCCGATCCAGTGCCTGTGCCGCCCCCCATCCCCGCGGTGACGAACACTACTCTGTTCCCCTCGATATGGGCCATGAGCTCGTCGCGAGCCTCCTCCGCGGCGGACCTGCCCACCTCCGGTATGGCCCCGGCTCCCAGTCCCTTCGTGGAGACCTTCCCCAGGATGATCTTGTGAGGGACCTTCACTGTGAGCAGGTGGCGGGCATCGCTGTTCGCCGCCACGACCTTGGCCCCGGCCACCCCCGCTGCCGTAAGCCGGTTGACGGTGTTGGAGCCGCCTCCTCCGCATCCCACTATAGCTATCCCGATCTGCAAGGATTCGACAAGCTTCCTAAGGTCATCATCGTCCGTGCTGGCCGGGGGGGCCACCGAGGCCCCTGTCTCGTGATCGGCGCTGGAAGTGAAGCTTCCAGCTCGGTTTACCATATCCTTCATGTGCATCCCGTTGTTCAAGAACTAATTGTGCATTGACAAGATAATATAAAAATGTATATCGACAGCTCTCAGGAAACTCATCCCGAGCTCCGTGATGCCGCTAGTCCCTGTGAGGGCGCCGAGCTCGCTCCAGTTCATACGAACTCGAAGAGAGAGCCGCAGGCCCCGCACACGGTGGCGTCCTCCGGGAGCATCGACCCGCACTTGGGGCATTGGTCCCCCAGGACGGCCCCGCAGATGCAGCTCACCACATCCGCCTCCACCGCCCTCCCGCACGCCGGGCAGGACCGGGACCTCATCGGCTGGAACGGTTCCCCGCAGCGGTCGCAGTGATCGTGGTCCGCATCGACCGTGGAACCGCAGGATGGGCAGGGGAAGGTCCCGCTCTCGGCTACGAAGATGGCGCCGCAGGCCAGGCAGATGTTGGCCTCGGCCCCCACCGGCTCACCGCAGGCCGGGCACATGGGTCCGGCGATGGTCTGTCGCTCTTCCCTCTCCGGGTGGGACGGGACGTTGATAGGGACATATCGCCTGGAGGTGACCTCCTCATTACCCATTATCGCGTGGTTCCGCCGGCAGAAGGGACAGTGCCCGACCCGATCGATGCACGAGCTGTGGAACTTTCCAGCGCCGCAGAACGAGTACTCGGTGCCGGGCTTGATCCGCCCCATGCAGACCTGGCAGACCGCTCTCTCTTCCTCCCGGCCGGTGATCTGTATGCGGGGGCGTTCCTTGGGCCGGGCGTCCCCTCCTCCGTCCCCTTTTCTCGCGGAGATGATCTTCCTGACTCGTTCTCCGAGCCCGGAAACGTTAAAACGAGCGCTTAAGGGACGTTTGGGGTCGAACACGGGGGTCCGAGAGCGTTGCCTCTTTATGCCGGTTGGTTCTCCATTAGTAGGTTTGATAATATGCTGGACGCTCGGAGATGGGGGTTTCAGGACCATGATTACGAACGTTCGTAAAATACTGTCTCCGGCACCGATACGTTTATAAATGCTAATGCCAAGATTGGGCCACAAAACAAGGCATGGAGCGATTTCGAGGCAATGTACGATACGTTAATATACGAACATTCCATTTCCGCCAAAAAGCACCCAGGCCATGAGCTGTGTTCACACGCAAAACCTGTGCAGCTGCTTGCCCCTGGAAGCAATTTGTCCAATATGTCGGGATCGGCCAATAGCGGCCCCTCGGGGACAACGCACCCGGCAAGAGGAGGATCGATGCTCGGAAACGGGGCGGAAACAACCCAGAAATCCGCGGTAAAATTGCCCAAAGGACCGATGTATTGTATATCATCTAGGGACGAATCATCTAAGAAGAAGTATTTTGGAGGAGCATAAATGTCGGAAAAAGCAGGTGCAGTAATGGTCGTCGGAGGAGGTATCTCCGGCGTACAGACCGCTTTGGACCTTGCCGAGTCGGGGTTCCAGGTCTACCTGGTTGAGAAGACGCCAAGCATCGGAGGGGTCATGTCCCAGCTGGACAAGACCTTCCCGACGAATGACTGTTCGATGTGCATTCTTTCGCCTAAGCTGGTCGAGGCTGCCAGACATCCCATGATCAACCTCATGACAATGTCCGAGGTCGTGGACGTCTCCGGCGAGGCCCCCGACTTCAAGGTGAAGGTGCGCCACAACCCCCGCTATGTCAGCATGGACAAGTGCGTCGGTTGCGGCATTTGCGCTGAGAAGTGCCCGGTCAAGGTGCCCAACGAGTATGACGCCAATCTCGTCAACCGTAAGGCTATCTACATCCCCTTTGCCCAGGCAGTCCCCCTGAAGTTCACCATCGACGCATCGAAGTGCCTCAAGCTGACCAAGGGGCGCTGCGGGCTGTGCGAGAAGAACTGTCCCGCCGGGGCCATCAACTACGAGGACAAGGAGGTCGAAGAGACCCTTGACATCGGCGCGATCATCCTCGCTCCCGGGTTCTCCGCATTCGACGCCCGCCTGAAGAAGGAGTACGGCTACGGGGAGTACCCCAACGTCGTCACCTCCCTCGAGTTCGAGAGGTTCCTCAGCGCCACCGGCCCATACGGCGGCCACGTGCTCAGGCCCTCGGACCAGAAGGCCCCTAAGAAGATCGCCTTCCTGCAGTGCGTGGGGTCCAGGGACGAGAAGGTCGGGAACACCTACTGTTCCTCGGTCTGCTGCATGTATGCCATGAAGCAGGCGATCATCGCCGGCGAACACACCGCCGGGCTCAAGCCGACCATCTTCTTCATGGATATCCGGGCGGTCGGCAAGGAGTTCGAGGACTACCGGGCCAGGGCCGAGAAGGAGTACGGCATCAAGATGCACCGCGCGACCAGGGTGGCCAACATCATCCAGGACCCCGAGACCAAGGACCTCCTCCTGCGTTACTCCGCCAACGGAGATGTCGCCGAGGAGAGGTTCGACATGGTGGTCCTGTCGCTCGGACTGGAGCCGCCCAAGGGCGCTGACGCCCTCGGCAAGATCTTCGGTGTCAACCTGAACCGCTTCGGCTTCGCCGGCACCAATGTCTACAGCCCGCTTTCCTCCAGCCGCCCCGGTGTCTTCGTGACCGGCGCCTTCGCCGCTCCCAAGGACATCCCGACCTCGGTCGCCGAGGCCTCCGGTGCCGCCGCCAAGGCCGGCGCGTACATCTCCAACAAGAGGCTTCATGCCGAGGAGGAGAAGGTCGAGGAGATCGATATTGAAGGCCAGGAGCCGAGGATCGGTGTCTTCGTCTGCGACTGCGGCATCAACATTAAGGGAACGGTGGACGTCCCCAAGGTCGTCGACTACGCCAAGACCCTGCCCAATGTGGTCTACGCGGAGGAGAACAAGTACTCCTGCTCCGCCGATACCCAGGGTAAGATAAAGGATGTCATCAAGAAGGAGAAGCTCAACCGGGTCGTGGTCGCCTCGTGCACTCCCCGTACCCACGAGCCTCTGTTCATGAGCACCCTGAAGGAGGCCGGACTGAACCCCTATCTGTTCGAGATGGCCAACATCAGGGACCAGTGCTCCTGGATCCACATGGGAGAGCCTGAGAAGGCCACCCAGAAGTCCATGGACCTGGTCAGGATGGCCGTCGCCAAGTCCCGGCTGCTCGAGCCCCTCTATGAGTCCAAGCTGCCGGTCACCCACTCCGCCATAGTCATTGGTGGAGGTATATCCGGAATGACCGCCGCCCTGGACATGGCCGCTCAGGGCTTCCCCGTGGACCTCCTCGAGAGGAGCGGAGAGCTAGGCGGCAACGCCATGAAGATCTACCACGAGGAGGACGGACGCAAGGTGCGGGAGTTCGCCAAGGAACTGATCACCAGGGTCCGGAACAACAAGAACATCACCGTGCACCTCAACACCGAGGTCAAGGACGTCGGAGGCTTCGTCGGCAACTTCAAGGTGCAGACGACCGACGGCGAGATCGAGACCGGCAGCATCGTGGTCGCGGTCGGCGCGGAGGAGTACAAGCCCAAGGAGTTCCTCTACGGAGAGGACCCCAGGGTCGTCACCCAGCTGGAGCTGGAGGACCAGATGCAGAAGGGATCCCTCGCCGCCAAGAAGATCGCCATGATCCAGTGCGTCGGTTCCCGGAACGCCGAGGCCCCCTACTGCAGCAGGGTGTGCTGCGCCAACGCCATCAAGAACGCCATCGCCGTGAAGAAGGCCAACCCCAAGGCCGATGTCTACGTGTTCCACAAGGACATCAGGACCTACGGCTTCCGTGAGGAGCTGTACAAGGAGGCCGGAACGGTCGGCGTGAAGTTCGTCAGAGTCCCCGAGGACAAGCCGCCAGTGGTGGCCAAGGAGGGCAGCGAGCTGAAGCTCACCGCCTTCGACACCATCCTGGGCGAGGACCTCCTGCTCCGCCCCGACATGGTCGTGCTGAGCACCGGGATACGCCCCCACCACGGCAACGAGGACCTGGCCAAGATGCTCAAGGTCCCCCTGAGCAAGGACAAGTACTTCCTGGAGGCCCACATGAAGCTGAGGCCGGTCGACTTCGCCACCAACGGCATCTACCTCTCTGGTCTTGCCCACTGGCCCAAGTTCACCGATGAGGCCATCGCCCAGGCGTCCGGAGCGGCCGCCCGTGCCATGACCATTATCTCCAAGCCCGAACTGAAGAGCGAGGGGATCATCGCCGCGGTGAACGAGGATCTCTGCGACGGTTGCGCCATCTGCGAGCCGGTCTGCGAGTACAAGTCCATCACCATTGTGGCCGACCCCAAGAACCCCGAGAAGAAGAAGGCCATCGTCAACGAGGGCCTTTGCAAGGGCTGCGGCTGCTGCGTTGCGGCCTGCCCGTCCGGCGCCATGGAGCAGAGGGGCTTCAAGAACCAGCAGATCATCGCTGCTATCGACGCCGCGCTCGAGGAGAGTGAGTGAACATGTCGCAACAACACGCGGAGGCCGCCCCGGCGGCCAAGGCGGCAGAGGGTGAGTTCGAGCCCAAGATCATCGCCTTCTGCTGCAACTGGTGCTCGTACGCGGGCGCGGACCTGGCAGGAGTGTCCAGGTTGCAGATGCCGACCAACTTCCTGGTCATCCGGGCCATGTGCTCGGCCAGGGTAGACCCGGAGTTCGTCCTCCGGGCCTTCGCCAAGGGCGCCGACGGCGTCCTGGTGCTCGGCTGCCACCCCGCGGACTGCCACTACATCGGCGGCAACTACAGGACCCGGAGGAGGATCGCCCTCCTCAAGATGCTGCTCGAGCAGTACGGCCTCGACCCCGAGCGCCTCCAGCTGGAGTGGGTCTCCGCCTCTGAGGGAGTGAAGTTCCAGTCCACGATAAAGGAGTTCACCGCGAAGATGAAGGAACTGGGTCCGAACCCGCTCAAGGAGGCCGAGGAAGAGAGGCCCCACGGGCGCGGAGATTCACATCATTAAGGAGTGTGGTGGAACATGGCAAAAGTCAAGATAGCACAATACTGGGGCGCGGGATGCGGCGGATGCGACGTGGCCCTCCTGGACATCGATGAGAAGATCCTTGGGGTCGCCGAGATGGCTGACATCGTGTTCTGGCCCATCGCGGTCGACACCAAGCTGAAGGACGTCGAGGCCATGCCCGACAAGAGCATCACCCTGACGCTCTACAACGGCGCGGTCAGGAACAGCGAGAACGAGCATGTAGCCAGGTTGCTCCGGCAGAAGTCGGCCATCGTGGTCTCCTTCGGTTCGTGCGCCTGTTTCGGCGGCATACCCGGTCTGGCCAACGTCACCAACAAGAAGGACCTGCAGGACTATGTCTACAACAAGACCTTCTCCACCGTCAACCCCGACCGCGTCAGGCCCCTTCCCAAGTTCCAGGCCCCCGAGGGAGAGCTGGAGCTGCCGGTCATGTACGACACCGTCCTCACTCTCGAGGATGTCATCGACGTCGATTACTTCATGCCCGGCTGCCCGCCCACCGTCGACCAGATCAACAGTTTCCTGGGGATCGTGGAGCAGCATGTCAAGGAAGGCACCCCGCTGCCCCCCAAGGGCACCGTGATCGCCTCCCAGAAGACCCTGTGCGACGAGTGCGGCAGGACCAAGGAGGTCACCACCATCGACAGGATCAACATGCCCTACGAGATCGACATCGATCCGAAGAAGTGCATGCTGGAGCAGGGCGTCATCTGCCTGGGACCGGCCACCCGGGCCGGCTGCGGCGCGAAGTGCCTTGATGCGAACCAGCCCTGCCGGGGCTGCATGGGTCCGACCGCTGCGGTCATGGACCAGGGCGGCTCGATGCTGAGCGCGCTGGCATCCATCTTCAGGACCGCCGACAACGAGACCCAGCTCACCGAGGACGAGATCCTGGAGCTGATGACCCAGATCAAGGACCCCCTGGGAACGTTCTATGCGTTCACCATGCCCAAGTCCATCATCAAGCGGAAAGTCAAGGAGAAGAAGGCAGGTGTTAACTAATGGCCGGTCCAATAATCTCTGAACCGACCCACAAGTCCGAGTCCAAGAGGATCACCATCGATCCCATCACCAGGCTTGAGGGTCACGGGAAGATCGAGATCTTCCTGAACGATGAGGGTAATGTGGCGAACGCTTACTGGCAGGTGCCGGAGCTGAGGGGCTTCGAGAAGTTCTGCATCGGCCGGTCGGTCGACGAGCTGAACAAGATCACCCCCCGTCTGTGCGGCGTGTGCCCCGGAGCGCACCACCTGTGCTCCACCAAGGCCCTGGACGGCGTGTTCAAGGCCGAGCCCCCACCCGCTGCAAAGAAGCTCCGTGAGCTGTTCTACGCCGCTCACTACGTCCACAGCCACATCGCCCACTTCTACGCCCTGGCGGCCGCCGACTTCGTGCTCGGCCCCATGGCCCCGGCGGAGAAGAGGAACATCCTGGGCGTCGTGGACGCGGTAGGTGTCAACATCGGCGCCGAGGTCATCAAGCACCGCTCCTGGGCCCAGAAGACCCAGGAGATGATGGGAGGCAAGGCTACCCACCCGGTGTGCGGCATCCCCGGCGGCATGAGCAAGCCCCTGTCCGAGGAGGAGAGGGCCCAGATCGAGGTGTGGGGCAAGTCCACCGTTGACTTCGCCAAGTTCACCGCCCAGCTGCTCACGGACGTCGTGCTGAAGAACGAGGACTACCTCGCCCTTATCACCAACCCGGGCATCTACTACAACGAGACCTACTACATGGGCCTGGTTGATAAGAACAACAAGATCAACTTCTACGACGGTGATTGTAGGGTCGTGGATCAGACCGGCAAGGAGATGTGGAAGTTCCACCCCGACAAGTACCTCGATTTCATCGGTGAGCATGTCGAGCCGTGGTCCTACGAGAAGTTCTGCTTCATGAAGAAGATCGGCTGGAACGGGTTCACCGACGGCCCCAAGAGCGGCATCTACAGATGCGCCCCGCTGGCCAGGATCAACGCGTCCACTGGTTTCACCACCCCCCTGGCGCAGGACTACTACCTGCAGATGAAGGACTTCTTTAAGGGCCTGGGGATCAACGGACCGATCCACCACACCATGGTCTACCACTGGGCCAGGGTCATCGAGCTGGTGCACGCCGCCGAGCTGATGCTCGAGCTGTCCCAGGACCCCGAGATAACCAGCAGGGACATCCAGACCAAGCCCGGCGAGCCCGGGGAAGGCATCGGTTGCCTGGAGGCGCCCCGTGGAACTCTCTTCCACCACTACGTGGCGGACGAGAACGGCATCACCACCGACGTGAACCTGGTGGTGGGGACGACCAACAACAACGCCCCCATCAACCTGTCCGTTCGGCAGGCCGCCAAGGGACTGATCAAGAACTGGCAGATATCTCCCGGTATCCTCAATGAGGTGGAGATGGCCTACAGGGCATACGACCCCTGCAACTCCTGCGCCACCCACACCCTGCCCGGCCACATGCCCCTCAGGGCCATCGTGAGGAACGCCGACGGGTCCATCTACCAGGACATCAAGAACTTCTAAACCCCTTTCAACCCTCTTTCTTTTCACCTTTTTTTCTGAACAGCAGTAGCGCCACCGATTATTACAGAACGGGAGGAAGAAAGCCCACGATCTCGATCGTGGGATGAATTGCGACGGAGCGGTACTTTCGGACAACCCTCCGAAAGATGTTAACATATTCAGAAGTATATCGAGAGCCAGACGGGAAAAAAGATGTTCGTGCAAAAGACCATCAAGGCCAAGATATTCGGGCTGACAACGACCAAGGGGGCGATCCTCCAGCAGGAATATGATTGCTGGCAATCATGTATCCGTGGCAATGCCGAGGTTCCGCTGTACTCGGCCACCAAGCAACAGGCCGGACGCCTGTTGCGTTCGCTCGGTCGTCGCTTCGATAGAACGAAGATGTACCCGATGGTCCTGCGGAACGATTGTATCAAGGTCGAAAAGGCGAAAGACACTACCTGGAGCAAGTGGTGGTTCAAGGTTCCGGTGGCGAACCTTCGCGGCGGCCTGTGGTGCCCTATCCAGATGCCAAACGGCCAATTGGAACTGCTTGGCGAGAACATCCGTGAGTGCAAGCTGATACGCAAGGGCGACCACTGGTCCGTGCATATCGTCATCCAGAAGGAGGTTCCAGAAGCGCTCCTCCATCCATCTCAACCCATCCTGGCCGTGGATTTGGGCGAGGTCCGTCCGGCGACTGCCGTGCTGTTGCGGGACGGAAAGATTGCCGCCCACATTCTAGCGACCAAAGATGTTCGAGGAGTGCGTATGCACTATAACTGGCTTAGGCAGAGGCTAGGCGAGAAGAAGTGCCTGGACACGATTCGGAAGGTCGGCAGGGCCGAGCGTCGCCAGGTCGATGCCTCGTTGCACCGACTTTCCAAGGAAATCGTGCAGATGGCAAAGGACAACGATGCCGTCATCGTCATGGGCGACCTGACCGGAATCCGGGAAAGGTCGCTCACCAAGGGACGGAAGTTCCGGGCGAAGATTGCCCGGATGCCTTCGTTTCGCGTGGCCCAGTTCATCGAATACAAGGCGAACTGGGCGGGTGTTTCGGTGTTCAGCATAAACGAGGCATATACTTCCAAGACCTGCCATGTATGCGGGGGCAGGGGAAAGCGCCCTCATCAGGGCTTGTTCCTCTGCGACTGCGGAAGCCAGTACAATGCCGATTTGAACGGTGCCATAAACATCGGTCGGCGGTTCCGGGACCAGGTGTTCGGGAACAGCGGTCTATTCGACAGCCCGCCAAACTCCGGGGACGTGAAGCAATGCTGAACCACCGGAGAATCCCACGAATTCATTCGTGGGAGTGTCAACTCCGTCCACGATACGTCGGGACATGAAGCTCGACCTGAGGAAACAGCTTCGCACGCTGTACGACGCTCCGCTCGAACCTGTTCTGGTGGAGGTACCGGCGATGAACTTCCTAATGATCGACGGCTCCGGTGACCCCAACGGTTCGGAGGAGTACCGGCAGGCCTTGGAAGCGCTCTTCGGTCTCTCCTACACATTGAAGTTCAAGGCCAAGAAGTTGGGCAGCGACTACGGGGTGCTCCCGCTGGAGGGCCTGTGGTGGGTCGATGATCTGGCATCCCTGGATTTCAAAAGGAAGGACAACTGGAAGTGGACCTCCTTGATCATGCAGCCGGACCTCGTGACCGAGGAGATGGTCGAGGAGGCCACGGAGGAATTGCGCCGTAAGAAGGACCCCCCTGCCCTATCCAGAATGAGGTTCGAGCGTTTTGATGAGGGCCTCGCCGCCCAAGTCATGCACATCGGCCCCTACGCTGACGAGGGGCCTACCATCCAGCGCCTTCACGCTTTCGTCGGCGGGAGCGGTCACGAGCTGATGGGCAGGCATCACGAGATCTATTTGAGCGATGTCAACCGGACGGCGCCGGAAAGGCTACGGACCATCATACGGAACCCGATAAGGCCGCATCAATAGTCTGGCCGGGAGCGGTGGGGCAGCGTCCTCACCCTGGAGGTGCTCTGCACCATCAGACTGCCGATGGTGCCCAGATAAATGCCGTCGGTAAGGTATACCCTCCCTTCGCTCACGTCCACGAAGCCCTCTGAGAACAGCGGGCCCAGCAGCTTGCCCCGGGACAGGTTGACGGGAGAGCCGCCCAGGTTGCGGTTGAAGGCCGGCACCATGATGATCTCGTTAGGCACTTCGACGTACCGTTTCAAGGTCCCCTCCCGAACCTTCAGCCTTACCCAGCACGGCTCCTTGCTGATGTTGCCCAGGGAGTCCTCGAGGGCGATGGTGGGGTGGTTGTGACCGATGACCAGTGTCGACGCTGACATCACCTCGGGCGATGGCCAGGTGTGGCCGTGGGCGAAGCCGACATCATCGATGCGGAAGCCGGTGGAGGGATGCACGTTCACACCCGTGGGAAGGAAGTCCTCGATGTTCGTATCGTGGTTACCCCTTACCACGTCCACCTCGGAATAGTTGCGCTGGAGGGAACGGAAGAACCGGGGAAGCTCGGCGTGTTCCTGGGCCGTGGACCCGGGCACCTTGTTCTTGACGTCCCCCAGGAGAACGACGCGGTCCCGCCCCTGGCTCAGTTCGGTCAGTTCCCTCTCCATGCGGTGCGTCTGCGACGGCACATGGACCCCCCTGGCCCTCATCTCCGACTCCAGTCCCACGTGCAGGTCCCCCACGCAAATCACCTTCTGGGAGCCCCTGATCTCCAGGGCCGGATGGTCCGGGATGGGCGTTATGTCGGCCATGTCGTCTTGCACTACGCGGTATGCTCAAAAAAGTTTTGCCCCACCCCTTCGCCGCGGGTGGGGTTTCAGCGCCCGGACCACAGGCGGTCGGCCAGGGGGCGGGGGAGCCCGGATCCCACGGTCCTCTCGGCCACCCGTTCGATGTCGTAAGGCACCCGCAGATATGCCGCGCGGCGCCTGTCGGTATCAAAGATGGCGTAGCAGGCGTCAGGATCGCCGTCCCTGGGCTGACCCACCGAGCCGGGGTTCACGATCGTACCGCCGGGAAACCTCTTGATGTACGGAACGTGGGTATGTCCGAGCACCAGCAGCTCGCATCCCGCCATCCTGAGCAAGACCTCCTCGGCCTCGTCCTCGAAGATGTAATGATCATCGTCAAAGGGCGCGCCGTGATACATCGCCACCCTCACCCCGCCCAGCTCCAACGACAGATGCCGCGGGAGAGAGCGCAGGAAGGCAATGGAGAAGGGAGCGATGTTGTTGGCCGTCCACTTCGCCGCGCTGCCCGCCTGGGGGTTCATGCCTCCCGTGCCGGTGCTCAGGACCGCCCGGTCGTGGTTCCCCTGGATGCACATGACCTCCCGCTCGCGGAGCAGGGACACGGTCTCATCGGGATACGGATAGTAGCCCACGATGTCCCCTGCGCAGAGGATGCGCTCGACCCCTCTTCCGCCCATATCCTCCAGGACCGCCTCCAGGGCGACCACGTTGGCATGGACGTCGGATATGAGGGCGATGTTCATGCCCGCCTATCTCCGGTGCCGATATATCATCCTGGCGACGCTATTTGGCCTTCTTGAGGCTGCGGCGCAGGACCTCCGGCAGGTTGTCGATGACGTCGGTGGCCATGAGGCTGTAGCCGATGCGGTCGAAGGCAAGGTCCCCGGCCGCGCCGTTGGAGTAGGCGGCGATGCGCGCGGCGTTGAACGGGGACACGTGCTTGGACAGCAGGGCCGCGACCTCGCCGGCCAACGTATCGCCGGTGCCTCCCACGCTCATGCCCGGGTTCCCGGTCTTGTTCAGCTTGGTCCACGCCCCGTCGGAGATGACATCGATCATTCCCTTGACCAGCAGCACGACCCCCAGGCTCCGGGCGGCCTCGGCCACGTCCGCCTGCCTGGCCTCCATCTCCGGGGGGAGCTCATGCCCGGTCAGGGAGGCGTACTCCCTGGAGTGGGGAGTGATGACGCAGCGCTTGCCCTCGAGGACCGAGACGTCCTGGGCGACGGCGGTGATGGCGTCCGCGTCGATGACCATGGGCAGGGTGCATTCCCTGACGATCTCCCTGATCGCGGCCAGGGTCCCCTCGTCTGTCCCCAGCCCGGGGCCGATCAGCAGGCCGTCGGCCCTCTGGGCGAGCTTCAACACGGCCGGCACGTCCTCCGGCGCCAGGTTGTCCCCGGACAGCCGGTGGACGATGAGGTTCGGAGAGTACGAGGCGATGGGCGCATAGGACATCCAGGGGGTGGCGATGTTCACCAGGTCCACGCCCATGCGGTATGCCGCCAGTCCCGCAAGCGCCGGCGCGCCGGTGAACGGCCCGCCACCGACGATGAGCAGCCTGCCGCTCTCTCCTTTGTGGGCATCCTTCCGCCGTACCGGATAGTAGACGTACTCTCCCGGCCCCACGTATCTCTTGGCGTCGGCCGGGATCCCGATGTCCTGCACCACGATGCGGCCGGAGTTCTCCGGGGTCATCCCCATCTTCACCTCGGTGAAGGTGACGGTGATGTCGGCCTTGATCTGGATGTCGGTACCCAGTCCGGAAGGGACGTCCACCGATACGACCATGGTGTCGGAGTCATTGATGCGGCCGATCAGGGTGCGGTACGGCTCGCGGACCTCCTTCAGCGTCCCCGTTCCCAGGAGGGCGTCCACCACGATGTCGAAGTTCGAGAAGTTCACTCCGACCGATGAGGAGGAGATGTGCTTGACCCTCTCGAAGGCCCTTTTCGCGGCCTCCGTCCGGATATCCCCAGGAGGATTGGCCAGGAGGACGGTCACATCGTTATGGCGCATCAGGTTGCGGGCCGCGACGAACCCATCGCCGGCATTGTTGCCGACACCGCAGACCACCGCGATCCTCTTGCCCGTGCCGACCTCGTTCATGATGGTCTCGGCAACAGCCTCGCCGGCGTTCTCCATGAGCGCGTCGATGGGGACCCCGAACTGCTCGGAGTTGATATCCAGTACCCGAACCTCCAGGAAGGGGAGCATAGTGCGGAGTATAGAACAAGGGGAGTTAATAATTGGCCTTCGAAGGTCCCTGCCGGCCACGGAAACCGCGGCCGGCGCCCGCGGTCGCGTCCAGCACCATGGAGCCTCAGGTCAAGAGCTATCATTTAATACTGGGATATCATTCAAAAAGATGGATAAGTGAGCAATAAGTGAGCGACATAAAGAGGGTCGTTTTAGACGTGCTGAAACCGCATCATCCTTCGATCGTGGAGCTTTCCCAGCGCCTCAGCGTGCTGCAGGGCGTTTCCGGGGTGAACATTTCCATAGTCGAGGTCGACCAGGACACGGAGACCGTGAAGATCACTATAGAGGGCAACTCCATCATCTTCGAGGATGTGGAGAATGCCGTCACCGAGGCCGGGGCGGTCATCCACTCGGTGGACAGCGTATCCGCGGGCAAGCGGCTGGTGGAAGAAGTAGAGACCTTCCAGGACCGCTGAGCAGCGCCGGCACGGTCCGGGACCTCCACGGCCCGGCCGAGTAAAGCCGGTATGATGACATGGCCCCAGGACGGGAGGCGGCGCTCACGTGCGAACCCAGACTGCCTCTGCGCCCGGTCGTTTTTTCATCTACGAATGATCGAGCAAGGCCCACTGAGAACAATCCATTGGATCTGCTCACTGGGAACGGGGGACCGTCCTCAGCATCTCCCCGACCTTGGGCAGCAGCTGGGACTTGGGCATGGTGTTCTCCACCAGCAGCAGGCCCTGCTTGTTCCACCACGCCGCGGGATAGGACTTGCTCTCCTCCAGCTTCCACTGCAAGCCTAATTTATCCACGGCCTTGATCAGCATCGACATCTGTGGTTCGGAGATGGCAAGCTTCTTGATGACCCGCCGGCCCTCGGACCTGGTGCGGGAGATGTCAAAATATTCCGGCCACAGCACCCACGCTTTGTCCGCGTCAAAGGCCATGGTCGGTCATCACTCCAGAAGGATAAAAGGGGTTTGGTCTCACTCGGAGAGCAGGACCGCGTTGATGGTCCCGTCCTGGCCGGGCCTCGAGGTGATACGGGCCATTCCGAGATCGGTCTGGATGGTGGCACCCCGGTTCATGATGTTACGCTGAACGTAGTTGGGGTTGGCCGGGTTCGATCTGACCTTGACGATCTTCACCCTCTTGACCAGCTTGGTCTTGGGGTCCATGACGTTAGCATAGGCAGCACTGAGCATCTTTACCTTGTAGTTGCCACCCATGGTGCGGTACTGTCTGAGGTTCTCCTGACCGAGGTTGGTCAGAAGGGGCTCGCGGCCGACCTCGTAGCGCCTCTTCTTTCGGTTCTGCACCAAGCGGCCACCGGTTGGCTTCCGCTTCGATTTACCCTGCCAAAGTGCCATACTAATCCTCTGCCACTAAAATAAAGGACATATAAAAGGTTTCTCTTCACCCGGCCAGCATTCGGGGCCGATGTGCCCAGTTTAGTCGTCCCCCGGCAGCTCGAGCATCGTCGCGCGCTGCCCCCCGTCCAGGTCGAGGAGGGCCGCGTGCCCCTCCTTGGCCGCCCCGGGATTGACGAACAGCGTCCCATCCTTCTCCAGGATGCCCCTGGCCTCGTGGATGTGGCCTGAGAGCACCACCCGGGGGCGGTATTCGTCCACCAGCCGCAGGATCGCCTCGCTTCCGACATGCAGGCCGGTGCTGATGCGGTCATTGATGCCCTGGGGAGGGGCGTGTAGCACCATGATCGCTCCCTTCTCCATCAGCGGCCTCAAAGCGCTCTCGATGTCCGCCTCCTCCATCTCGAACGGGGTCTCGAAGATGGTGGGGTTCGATCCTCCCAGTCCGACGAGGGCATGTCCATCGACGTTCACCTTGCGCCCGTGGAGGAGGGTGCCATGGGCCTCGATCTCCCTGGACACCAGCTCGGGCGGGTCGCAGTTGCCGGGGACGGCGTACACCGGGAGGTCCAGCCGGGAGAGGAACTCCCCCGCCCAGGAGGCCGGGCCGAAGTGGGTGATGTCCCCCAGGATGATGAACGCGTCCGCCCCCTGCTCCCTCGCCAGCCGCTTGGCCTTCTCCGCCACGTCCCTTCCGTGGATATCCGACAGTATCAGGAACCTCATGGTGATCGATACACCATGCTCGTCGTCGTTGATAAACCTCTCACAGACCCAGCATCTCCCAGCCGACAGTACCGTAGACCAGGGCGAAGGCGACGAGGTAGCCGAGGATGGCCCCGGTGTTGAGGAACGGCAGCCCCGCCTGCGGCTTCCCTTTCATGACCACGCGGAACAGGACCAGGTAGCCCAGCAGTCCGCCGATCAGTGCCCCGGCGGCGGCCCACAGGTTGGCGGTGAGGATGAACGAGGCGGTGTCCGGCAGGTACAGGGAAGCCGACACTACCAGGAGGCCGGGGATGACCGCGTCCCCGACTCCCATGAAGAACGCCTCCCTCTCCTCCCCCTCCTTGCGGACCAATCCCTTCTTCTCCACCTGGTCCATGCTGAAGCCCTTCTCCTTGGGCACGACGAACAGCACCGGCAGGCGCATGGGGGCGACACCCTCGGCCAGGGCTATCATGTGCTTGGTCTTGTACACCGAGATGGCGTCGTATATAGCCATGATGATGAGCAGGATCATCACCGGCAGGATCCCCAGCGACATCCCCAGGATGGCGGTGACCCCGATGGCGATGATCAGCGCCACGGTGTTGATGATGTACCACTCTCCGCTCTTGGCCAGGAGGAAGAGCAGCAACCCGGCCAGGGCCAGGGAGGCGAGCAGCGCGATGATTCCGCTCTCATCGAACAGCAGTAACAGGGGGAGGAACACGTACAGCATGGTGATGAAGATGCTGACGTAGAAGATGGCCTGGATGATGCGCTGGCGCCCGTATTTGATCAGGATCAGGATGACGGCCGTCATCATCAGGACGATGAAGATGTAGATGAACGGGTTGATCGGATCGTTGGGGTCGGGGAACGCCGAGAACTCCGGCAGGAACAGGGGGGCCAGCAGGACAGCGCCCACCTGCACGAGGATGTAGATGCCGGCCATGGCCAGCAGGGGCAGGTCCTTGCGCACGCCGCTATTATGTGTTCTGTGTAGATAACGGTTTCTCGGAACATATTTTACTGGCTCCGCCGACCGGGACGGGATCGGCCGTCACCATGCGATCTCCGGTTCGATCTGGTCGGAACTCAGGCGATCCGGCTCTTGCCGGATCATTACTCTCGCCGAGATCAAAGACCGATGGGTCATGTAAGCGATAGAAGGATCGCCATGTAGAGGATATACAGCACGATCAGGCCCGCGCCGGCCACCCTACCTATGCTCTCCCGCCGGTAGGCGATGCCTGCCAGAAGCACTCCAAAGAGGAATAGCGGTAGGATCCCCAGGATCAGCTGGCTCTCGGTTATCGTCAATGGGGTGATGAGCGCGCCCGCGCCCAGGACGATGGTGGAGTTGAAGACCAGGGTTCCGACGGTATTGCCGATGGCGATGTCCGCCCTTCCCTTGCGGGCGGCGATGAGGCTGGTGGCGAACTCCGGGGTGGTGGTTCCCAGCGTCACTATCGTCACCCCGATTATGAACTCGCTCATCCCCAGAATGGCGGCGACCTCCGTTGCTGAGTTGACCGCAACATCGGTGGCAAAGATCAGGATGGCCGCACCCCCTGCGAGGAACATGAGGCTCTTTAGCGGCTTTTCTGCCTCCGGGCGGGAGGCGTCGAACTCATCCATCACGACCTTAGGGGGCCGGCAGCAGTAGAGCGAACGGACAAGCAGAACGAAGTAGGCGACGAACATCGAGACCATCAGTGTCCCCTCCAGCGCATCGATGTGGCCATCCAATGAGAAAAGCACCAAGATGCTGAGGGCGACCAGCATGAAGATGGCCTCCCGCCTTATCTCCTCGAACCGGACGACGATGGGGGCGAGAAGCGCGCATGCACCGATAATGTATGTGGCATTTGCGATGTTGGAGCCAACGACGTTGCCGACCGATAGCGAGCCCACTCCCTCGAAAGCGGAGATCATTCCGAGCACGAACTCGGGAAGGGAAGTACCGAAGGCCACGATGGTCAGACCGATCACCAAAGGGGGGATGCCGAAGTGGGCGGCCAGTTCCGATGCTCCCTCGACCAACCACCTCGCTCCGAAGTAGATGACGATGATGCTTGCTACCAGGAGCACCAGAGGTATGAGCATTGTACCAGTGTCTGGATGATGCTCCTCGATGATAAAAGAACCAGCTCGTAGGGCTGGTTAGGGCTTGAGGTGCGAGAGCTGGACCAGGAGCGGATAGTTGCATTCCGGTTCAGGAGCCTTGCCCGGGCCGAACGGTCATGATCACGTGGTCAGAGAAGCTTCGAGAGCAACGTTTATCTAGTGGGCGGCGGTAGAAAAAGAATCGTGAACGGAAAGTTAACAACTAGCGGTTCTAGTTATCCGGCCAGGCTCGAGAAGTCCAAGGACCTGGCGGACATCTTCGAGGTGGTCAAGGACGCAGTGGAGGCTCAGCTTGGCCTCTCCCGCGGGGGCCTCATGCTGGGCATAGCCGAGCTGGGCGGCCGGCCCGATTCATGGATAGGCGGCTTCTATCCCGTGGCCACGAACATCATCGTCATGAACAGAGGGCCGATGAACCGGATCCTGAGGGAGCAGCCCGAGCTGTACAAGTCCTACTGCTTCCACATCCTCCTGCACGAGTACATCCACACTGTCGGTTACATGGACGAGGCCCTGACCCGCAGGAGGGCGCTGGAGATCAGCGATCGGCTGTTCGGGAAGGACCACCTGGCCACCAAGATGGCGGCGGACATCGGACAGTTCTTCCCCTATCTGACCTACGCGCTGCCCCAGGAGCCCCCTGAGGACCTGGACATGGAGCTGGTCCGGGGCTTTGACCGGTCCTGCGCCAGCTACATCTGCTGAGGCCCGTCGCGAACCACGGGGGCGGTGACCGCGGCCGCCTCCCCCCGTTCTTTTTTCTTCGCCGCCTGAAGGTAAAGAGGTATCGACAGCAGCCCGATGAACGCGGCGAAGGCGAACCCCGCGCTCGACGAACTGGCGTCCATGAGGGCTCCCAGAGCTATGGTGATGGCCGCCCCGGCGATGTAGGTGAACGAGGCGAACATGGCCAGGGCGGAGGCTCTGATCCTGGACGGCACCAGGCGGTTCCTCCAGATCATCAGGGGCGGCCATCCCAGTCCGTTGGAGAAGCCGCACAGCGCGAACAGGAAGCAGGACGCCGCCAGTCCGGGGGAGAGGGCCAGAAGGGCGAACCCGGCGAACAGGCCCAGGCTGGACAAGGCCATGACGCGGTGGCCGCCCATCCGGTCCGCGACCCGGGGGGCGATCAGGCTGCCCGCCGCGCTGCTCAGCATCAGCACCGAGAAGTACACCCCCAGGAACTCCTCGCCCAGCCCGATGGCCACCAGGTACGGCTGGTAGAGGAAGAGGTAGATGACCGAGGCGATGTAGCGAAAGGTCTCCCCGGCGGTCAGCAGCTGCAGGCCCTTGTTACTCCGGTAGAACTTCAGGCTGTCGCCGAGGATCTTTCCCAGCCTGACCTTCTCCGCCCCGTAGTTCTCCGGCAGCCGCCTCCAGACCAGCGCGGCGCAGGTAAAGGCGATGATCGCCGCTCCTAGGAACGGCATGTTCAGCGAGAAGATCACCAGCATGGATGCCAGAACGCCTCCGGCCACCCCCAGGACGTAGGACATGCTCATCATGACCGTGAACGCCCGGGGGCCCTCCGAGGACCTGTCGTCCTTGCTCAGCTGGTCGACCACCCAGGCCTCGTTGGAGCCGTTCAGCAGGGCCCACCCCACGGCCCATATGACCTCGGCCACCAGGAAGACGGCGAAGGCGTGGTTGAAGGCGTAGATGAGCATCGACACGGCCATTATCGCCGCGCCGATGGCGAACGCCCTCTTCCGGCCGTAGCGGTCGGCGACGTTGCCCATCGGCAGGCTGAGCACTGCGCTGAAGATGAGGTTCACCGCGTAGATGACGCTCATTTGCAGGTAGTTCAGCCCGCTGTCCTGAAGGTAGAAGATGAAGTAGCCCTGGAAGACGTAGAAGGACAGGTTGGCCAGTCCCATGGTCAGGACGTACTGCCGCGACGTGTGGCTCAGACCGGCGGGAAGGAATTGCAGAGGAACACCTGGTGGGGAGGAAAGATGAGGGGCGATGGCCCCCTTTGTTCACGGCCTTCAGCTGAGCGGAGCGTCCGCGGGCGCGGGTACCGAGAAAGCAACGTTGCCGGAGATCTTCTGGATCTTCACCTTGAGCCGGGTGCCCTTGGCCGCTCCCGGCACGTAGATGATGTACTTGTCCAGCTTGGCCACTCCGTCACCCTTGCGGCCGACGTCCTCGACCATTACCTCGTAGATGCCGCCCTCCTTGAGACCTTCCTTCTCCTGCACCTTGGTGGACTTGCGTACGTTGACCGGCCGGTGGGCCCCGCAGGCCTCGCACTCCAGTACCAGGATGCGTCCTTCCTTGTTGATCCTGGTGTCCGGCTTCCCGCATTCGGAGCACAGCACGAAGGTCTCGGTGTAGTTCATGATGCGGTCGGTGACCTGGGCGGGGGTGAGCTTGGCCTTGAGCACGAGCCTCTGTCCCTCGATCTGGCCCGGAGTTCCCAGCTCTCTCAGGAGGTAGAGAAGGAGGTGGTCGGGGTCCCGGCGCAATGCGTCCACGATCTGCCCGAAATTACGGATGACCGTGATCTTGCCCTCCAGGAAGATGTCCGGCTCGGGAACCGTGAACCTCTCGTGCTTCTCGATGGTCTCGGGGAGCTTCTCCTTGGCGCGCCCCAATAGTGATAAGTAATCGTCATCAGGCATGGAATCCCTCCTCTCAAGATGCTCCGCTAATATAAACCTAGCTATCTCCTGGTCATATTCCTAACGGCCCTGGCTGGCGGGCGCCAATGTGACACTTGCGAGGTCGCAAATCGCAACGAGCTAGGCTCCGGAACAATATGATGGGGTAATGGGTTTCAGAGGACGTGGCGGTCCACGATCCTCTGCTTGTGCTCCAGCGCCGCCCTTATCAACCCGAGGTGCAGGGGCGATGGCTTCTGGGGCCGGGACTTGAACTCCGGGTGGA
>JAEILR010000010.1 GCA_016109435.1 Methanomassiliicoccus sp. | reverse complement strand
GACTCCCGAAGCGAGGGGCTGGTCCTGTTCGGCCTTCCCGCCCTCATCATCAAGTTCATCGACCCCTCGGTCCTCGAAGGGAAGGAGTTCAAGACTATAGAGGAGTTGGTCCTCTCGGGGGCAGGCCCCCAAGTGGTCCACTCCTCGATCATGAGGTTCAAGTCCATGTACCCCGGGCATGGCATTTCCATCATCGATAGGGCCGGGCGTGTGATGGAGGCGGCACCGTGATCGTCATCGGGGTCGGTTGCGGCCCAGGAATGATCACCGTGGACGCCGTCTCCCGGCTGAGCAAGGCCGGCAAGGTCTATGGATCGGAACGGGCCATAGAGATGGCGAGGGCATACATCCCTCCGGATTGCCATGTCACCAGGTTGAAGGACTACTCCCGCCTGGACGATCTTCCCAAGGACGCCGTCCTGCTCTCGACCGGCGACCCCATGCTCGCCGGGCTCGGGCACCTCGGCGAGGAGGTCATCCCGGGTATCTCCTCGATGCAATGTGCATTCTCCCGGCTGCGCCTCCCGCTGACCCGAGCGGTGGTGGTGGACGCCCACGGCAAGGACCAGGAGGAGGCGAGGAGGGAGATGCTGGAGGAGGTCACCAGGGGAAGGATCCCCTTCGTGCTCACAGAACCCGGCTTCGACCTCGCGGCCCTGGCCGATGAGATGAAGGGCGCGGAGCCGGGCTGCACCATCATCGTGCTGGAGAACCTGGGATACTTCGATGAGGTCATATCCTTCGGCGATGCCCGGCACCCGCCCAGCGCATCGTCCCGCCTTTTCTCGCTGATACTCGTGAAGGAGAGATGAACCGGATGGAACGACCGCGGATCATGATAGCTGGGGAGAGGAGCGGAACGGGCAAATCGACAATTACCCTGGGAATCATCGCTGCCCTGAAGGCAAGGGGCCTGGACGTCCAGCCGTTCAAGTCCGGGCCTGACTTCCTCGATCCGATGCACCATGATGAGGTCGCCGACCGTAGGTCCAGGAATCTCGATACCTGGATGTTTCCCGACTGGGTCCCTGTCTCCTTCCAGCAGGCCTCCGCCGGTGCAGATGTCAGCATCATCGAGGGCGTGATGGGCCTGTACGATGGCGCGGACGGAAGGAGCGAGGAGGGCAGCTCGGCTCACCTGGCGAAGAAGCTGCGGTGCCCCGTCGTTCTTGTCATCGACGCCACCGCCTGCTCCAGGAGCGTGGGGGCGGTGGCCAAGGGATTCAAGACATTCGACCCAGAGGCCAACGTCAGGGGCGTGATTTTCAACCGGATCAGCGGCCAGAGGCACCTGGACATGGTCGAAGCGGCCGTGGAAGGCCAGGGATTGATCAGCCTGGGAGGCATACCCAGGAACGAGAATATCGGCCTGGAGAGCAGGCATCTGGGACTGGTACCGGCCAAAGAGCTCGATAACAAGGAAAGATATGATGTGATGAAGGAAATGATCGAAGATAACCTGGACCTCGACCTGATGCTCCAGACCGCGTCCGAGTCTCCTGCTTGGGCCGAGGCGGAAAGGCATCAGATCGACAGTATGGGAAATTTCAAGCTTGCACTGGCAAGGGACAATGCCTTCAACTTCTACTACGAGGACAACCTCGACATCATGAGGTCGCTCGGTGCCAATATAGTCGAGTTCTCGCCCATCGACGGTGATCTGCCGGATGCGGACGGATACTACTTCGGAGGCGGTTACCCCGAACTCCATCTGGACGATCTGGCATCCAACACCTCCGTGAAGGAGTCCCTATCGATGAGGATCAAGGAGGACGTCCCTGTCTACGCGGAATGCGGAGGGCTGATGTACCTGTGCCGGACGGTGAGGGGGCAGGACGGCGACATGAAGGAGATGACGGGAGCGTTCGATGCCGAGGTCGAGATGACCCCGAGGCTCCAAGCCCTCGGATACGTGGAAGCCAGGTGTGTCCGTGACTGCCTTCTCTCACCTGCCGGTGGCACCATCAGGGGCCATGTGTTCCACTACTCGAGAGTCGTATCTCACAAAGAACGCCATTTTTCCTATGAGCTGTCAAGGAGCAAGGGCATCGACGGACCGATGGACGGCATGGTGAAAGGGAACACCCTGGCCTCGTACCTGCACCTCCACTTCGGGAGCAACCTAGAGTTCGCTAGAGAATTCGCCCGCTCATGTCTCGGAAAAGAAGCAGGCTCCGTGACCCGACCAGAGAACTGAGTTAACGGTGAGAACGCCTCGGTCCCGCCTACCGCTCTGCCAGGCTAATGAGCTTTGTTCTCCATCTTCTCCAGGAGATCGCGGAAGGTCGCGTTCACCGGTACCGCCTCGACCCGCACCCCCATCTGCTCCAGTCTCTTCCTGGTCGGACCGCCCATCGCGCCCACCAAGCGAGTGTTGAGCATCTCTATGACCTTCTCGCGGGGAGCTATCTTCTCCGCCGCCTCGATGAACGTGGCCGCCGACAGAGAAGAGGAGAAAGCGAAAGCGTCCACTCTCCCGGCCATGCTCTCCTCGACGAGGTAACGGACCTCCGGACTTTGGAGGTCGGGGACCAGTTCATAAAGAGCGATCTCGGTCACATCCGCGCCGGCTTCGACCAGACCGTCGAAGAGGATCCGCTCGCCGTGCGATGAGCGCAGCAGGAAGACGCGCTTGTAGGCGAGGTCCCCTGCCATCTGGCGGACCAAGCCCTCGGACGAATATTCATCTGGGATGCTGTCCACCCCGATGCCACGGGATATCATCGCTTTCGCGGTGAGAGGTCCGATAGCGATGCGGCAGGTCGAGCTGAGCAGCGTCCCAGCGTCCTCACCCTTTCTGGATGCCATCCTGACGAGCGCCTCGACCCCGGTCGAGCTGGTCAGGATGACGACATCGACATCCTCGTTCTTTAATGACCTGAGGAAGTTGTCGAACTCCGGGCCGTCGTTCAGTACGATCTGCAGAGGTGAGGCGGCCACGACTTCAAAGCCCATCTCTCGGGCGAGAAGAATGGACTCCTCCAGCTTTTCCTTCGGCCGCATTACCGCCAGCCTCATCGGAGATCACCCAGCACATCGTGCAGAGACACGACCCCACCGACCACGACCACGGCCGGGGAGCCGACCTTCTGGCTGCGACATTTCTCCGCGATGTCATCCAGGGTGGACAGTACTACTATCTGGGACGGCGTAGAGCCGCGATGGACGACCGCCACCGGAGTGTTCGGGGACATGCCCCCTTTGACCAGCCGAGACATGTTCTGTGCAAGGTTGGCCATGCCCATGAGGATGACTATGGTGCCGCCGGTGTTCGCCAGCGCTTCCCAGTTTATCCTCCCGTCCGGGCGGTCATCGCGCTCGTGGCCGGTAACGAAGGTTACCATCGGTGCATGATCGCGATGGGTCACAGGTATTCCGGCCATCGCCGGGGCCGCGATGGCTGATGTCACTCCGGGAACGACGTGTACCTTGATATCGGCCTTCCGGAGCTCCTCGGCCTCCTCTCCTCCCCGCCCGAACATGAACGGATCTCCACCTTTCAGCCGGACGATCATGCGTCCCGCCCTGGCCTCCTCGATTATGATATCGTTAATCCCTTCCTGTCTGACCTTGTGATGACCGCCCTCCTTGCCCACATCGATGAGCTTGGCCTCCGGGCGGGCGTGGTCGAGCAGCTCAGGGTTGGCCAGCTGATCGTAGACGATGACGTCGGCGCACCTGACCAGTTCCATCCCCCGGACGGTTATCAGGCCGATATCGCCTGGTCCAGCTCCTACCAGGTACACCTCACCGGGCAAGTCCGCACCCCCCGACCGCCGGACGCATGGTCTCGGCCATTTTCGTAAGGCCTTCCTCGCGCAGGTCCAGGCAGATCGTCCGATCGACGAACACGCTCTTCTCCCCTTCCTCGGAGATCACCGAGCCGCGTACTCTTAGCTTATCTCCTTGCATCGTCGCCCAGACGCCGATGGGGACCGAACAGCCGCCGCCCAGCGCCCTCAGTACGAACCGCTCGGCCTCCACCTCGGTACGGGTCTTGGGATCGTCCAGCCGATGTAAGGATTTGATATGCTCGCTGTCCTTGGCGCACACCACGGCGATAGCGCCCTGGCCGACCGCGGGAGTGAACATCTCGGGGTCGAGGACGTGGTACTCCGCATCGATCCCCAAGCGCACCAACCCGGCCCTGGCCAATACGATCGCGTCGTACTCCCCGTTCTTCCACTTCCTCACTCTTGTCGGCACGTTGCCGCGGAGGTCCCTGACGTCGAGGTCCGGCCTTTTCCAAAGCAGGATGGACCGCCGGCGAACGCTCGATGAGCCAACGACCGCTCCATGGGGCAGCTGTTCGAGGGGGACGTCGGAGAGGAGAACATCCTCCACCGGACCTCGCGGAAGCACCGCCGCCAGTTCGGTTCCAGGGGTGAGGTCCACGGGCATGTCCTTGAGGCTGTTGACCGCGGCGTCGATCTCCCCGGACACGATCCGCTGGTCCAGCTCCTTGGTGAAGGCGCCGTACCCGCCCAGGGATGCCAGTGGGCGGTCGGTGACCTTGTCTCCCATGGTTTTGATCTCTCGTACTTCGATGTCTATGCCCGGGCAGCGTTCCTTCAGTTGCTTCGCTACCATCCTGGTCTGGACGAGAGCGAGAGCGCTGCCCCGAGTTCCGATGATCATGTCGACACCTCTGCAAGGGACTCGGCGATCGCATCCACCACCCGCCGGACGTCCTCGTCACTGTGAGCCGTCGACAGGAAATTGGTCTCGAACTGTGACGGCGCCAGGTACACACCCTTGTCCAGGAGCCGTAGGAACATGCGGTCGAAGAGGGCGGTGTCCGCGGACAACGCATCCTGGTAATTGGTCACCGGACGGGATGACAGGAACAGCTGGAACATCGAGCCGATGCCGGCCACCTGATGCGGTACCTTGCTGTCTCGCAGCGCCTCTACCAGGCCATGGCGGAGCATCTCGCCCCTGCGGTCAAGGGCCTGGTGGCCCTGAGCCTCCAGCTCTCTGATGGTCGCCAGCCCGGCAGCCAGGGACATCGGGTTGCCGGAGAAGGTACCTGCTTGGTATACCTTCCCGAGCGGCGATATCATCTTCATGATCTGCTCGGACGCTCCGAACACTCCGATGGGCATGCCTCCCCCGGCGATCTTGCCCAGGGTGGTTATGTCCGGCCTGACGCCATAATAACGCTGCGCGCCCCCCATGCTCAGCCTGAACCCGGTGATGACCTCGTCGAAGATGAGCAGGGCACCATGCGCTGTCGCCAGCTCCCTCAGCCCCCTGAGGAATCCCTCTGCGGGCAGCACCGGACCGATGTTACCCATCACCGGCTCGACAATGATGGCGGCCACCTCGCCCTTGTTGGCGGTGAGGACACTATCCACCGAGCCCAGGTCGTTGTACTGTGCGAGCAGCGTGTTCCCGGCCACCTCCTCCAGCACACCGAGCGAGTTCGGCGCGCTGTGGGTGGTCGCCCCCGAGCCAGCCTTCACCAGGACGGCATCGTGAGCGCCGTGGAAGCAGCCTTCGAACTTGAGGACCTTCTTCCGTCCGGTATACCCCCTGGCGAGGCGGATCGCGTGCATCGTCGCCTCCGTCCCGCT
>JAEILR010000001.1 GCA_016109435.1 Methanomassiliicoccus sp. | reverse complement strand
CCCACCGACCCGTACATCATCCACTACACTTCCGGTTCCACCGGCAAGCCCAAGGGGGTGCTGCTCGGGCACAAGGCCATGATCCAGCAGTGGTTCACCTGCCGCTATGTCCTGGACCTTAGGGAGGAGGATACCTACTGGTGCACGGCCGACCCGGGGTGGGTCACCGGGACGTCCTACGGCATATTCGGACCATGGTTTCTGGGTACCACCCTGGTCTCCTACGAGGGCAGGTTCGATGCCCGGGTGTGGTATTCCATCCTACAGAGGTATGGCATCACGGTCTGGTATACCGCTCCGACGGCCCTGAGGATGCTCATGAAGGCCGGAGACGAGATCGTGGGGGAGTTCGACTTCTCCAAGCTCCGCCATATCTGTTCGGTCGGCGAACCGCTGAACGCGGAGGTCGTGCGCTGGGGCATGAGGGTCATGAAGCGCCGCATACACGACACCTGGTGGCAGACCGAGACCGGCGCTCAGCTCATCTGCAACTATCCGTGCATGACCGTCAAGCCCGGTTCCATGGGCCGCCCCATCCCCGGGGTCATCGCCGCGGTGGTGGACGAGAACGGCGTGGAGGTCCCGCCCAAGCAGGAGGGATTCCTTGCCCTCCGCCCCGGCTGGCCGTCGATGATGCTGGGCATCTGGCGTAACACCCCGAAGTTCAAGGAATATTTCCGCGTTCCAGGCTGGTACATCGCTGGTGATCAGGCCTACCGGGACGAGGACGGCTACTTCTGGTTCCTCGGCCGCGCCGATGATGTGATCAAGACATCCGGGGAGAGACTCGGTCCGTTCGAGGTGGAGTCCGCGCTCATCGAGCACCCTGCCGTCGCCGAAGCGGGCGTCATTGGCAAGCCGGACGAGCTGAGGGGCGAGATCGTCAAGGCGTTCATCACCCTTAGACCCGGACACAAGCCGTCCGACGAACTGAAGGAGGACATCACCAAGTTCGTGAAGACCAGGCTGGCGTATTACGCCTATCCGAGGGAGATCGAGTTCGTGGAGACGCTACCCAAGACCCGCTCGGGCAAGATCATGCGCCGGGTGCTGAAGGCCAAGGAGATGGGGCAGCCGCTGGGCGACCTGTCCACCCTGGAAGACTGAAACCCCTTCATCAACCCCTTCCATCTTTTTTCACGCCATATCCAGCCCGCCGCCCACCGAGCTGTAGCAGGCATCGGTGGTGCGGTAAATGACCGTGTTCATCGTGCTGATGACTTCGAGGTCGCCGGGCACCCATATGCTGCCGGAGGACGGATGTTATAATATGAGAACAGAAAAAAGGGTTTAAAGGGCTAGAAATTGCCCAGGGGAAGCTTGGTGAACAGCTCCTTCCACGAAACGAAGCCGATCATCTTGCCGTCCTTGTCCACCACCGGAAGGCGGCGGACGTTCTTCTTGTTCATCAGCTGGAGGGCGCTGGATACGGTCATATCCTCGGATACGGTCTGTACCGGGGAGCTCATTACCTCGGACACCTTGAGGTGAAGGAACTTGGACTGGTTCGTCAGATAGTGACGGAGCACGTCCCGTTCGGTGAAAATGCCGATCACCCTGTCCTTGTCGTCGAGAACGATGACGCTTCCCTGGTCGTGCTCCACCATGAGCTCTATGGCACTCAGGACGGAGTCATCCGGGGTTACCACTTCCATCTTCTTGATCATGTATTGCTTAACGAGCGCGGCCATGTTCTAACTCCTTTGTAACACCTTCCTAATATGGCGGGCGATTGATAAACTAATTGGTCCTGCCTACCCCCTATCCAGAACATCTCCTGGATGGTTCGCGGAAATCGCAGGCGAAGGGGACGTCCAAAATATTAAGGACGGGAAGGGCACGTCGCCCGGCATGACCCGTAGCGATCCTTTGGTGATGGAAGCGAGAGTTCCGCCCGCGGGGCCGGCCTTTCCTGACCTGACCTGTCCATCCCCATCCGCCGATGTAGGGAACGTTCTCTGCCTGGTGACCCCTTCCTGCCGGCGGGCCTGGGACCGCGGAACCTTCCGACCGGTGTTGGCCGGCAACGCGTACACCGGCCCGTTCTCCAGGAAATGCCAGACGTACGCTGAAACGTTCCATCACGGTTCCTGGTGCGTTCTCGACCCCCACCATGGCTTCCTGTTCCCCGACGAGATCATACGCAAGGGACACGACGCCTGCTTATTCCGTCCGTGGACCGAACCGATCACCCTGGATGGGCTCCGGACCCAGGTGAAGAAGAGGAAGCTCGACCGGTACGAGCGCCTGGTGGTCATGGGGGGCCGGCGGTTCATCTTCCTGGTGGAGGAAGCGTTCCCGGGACGGAAGGTGAGGGCGCCCCTGGCCGGCCTGGGGGGCATAGGCGAGATGATGCACGAGATCAACATGGCCCTGGCCTCCGGCAACCGGCTGTGATCGTCGAGGCTTCAATCTCTCCCGGTCTCCACTCCGAACCATTCCGCCTCGTCCCTGGTGCGGTAGAAGTCCGGGTCCACCCTGACCACGGCCAGGCCGGCGGCGGGGCCTACCAGCGCGAGCAGAGGCTGCTGGAAGAAATAGGCGGCGGCGACGGAGGACGCGATCGTGCCCGCGGCGGCGACGTACCTTAGTCGGTGCCCCTTGACCGCTCTGTGGTATTCGCTGTCAAAGCGGTCCCCGGCGTCGAGGGGGCCGATCACCGAGGCGAAAATGGCCGACGAATACAGGGTCGCCTGGTACATCGCGTCGCGGGGGTCCCTCACCGGCCTCACGGTGTTGACGCATTCGCGGACGAAGGAGGGGGAGCATTCCGCAAGTTCGATCCCCTCGCGCACCGCTTCCATGGGCGGCAGATGATCGGCGATGGCCTCCTCCCGCACATCGTGGGTCCTTTTCCAGAATCCAGTATGGACGCATTTGTCCTGGACGTAGTGCAGCGCCCGCCCCAACGACTTCACCGCCCAGTAGTCGTTACCGTCCAAGTAGGCCTTGCGGGCCCGCCAGGCGTAGGCCATGATCGTGCCGGTGGGCGGCATGTGGTGAGGCGCCCTGCCGATGTAGGTACGTCCGCTCTTGCTGACCCGGTAGGCCTTGTCAGGCCTCTTGTCCGGCTCGATCGAACCGGCGCATAATGCCCTTTCCAGGTCCTCCGGTAGCTCCATCTCCGTCGCGATGGCCCGGGCGATAGCCGTATGACTCTTCCATTTCATCCCATCCCTGGACCGGCAGCGTGAGAACTCGTATATAAAACGAAGCGGAAGCTGGCCGAAAGTGAGGAGGGCCACGACCGTATGCGCTCTTCCAATGCCGGCCGGAGTCCAGGCAAAGTCTTATACTCCGACATGACCGAATAGGGTACATGCCCCTTCAGCGCCTGTTCGTCCGCCGCGATGCCCGTTCATACCCCTCATTGTCCGTCGACGGGGCGGCCGACCGCGTGGGAACGTTCCTCGGCCAGGCTCAGTTCCAGGTCTTCAGGGTGGGCCCCCAGCAATTCCATGGCGAGCAGTACTTCCAGAAGCTCGGGCTGCGGAGGGCGATCGACGTGTGGATCAACGCTCAGGACGGTGGGTCCGTGGTCACCGCCGAGATCTCGGCCACCCTCGGGGACACCGAGGCGGCGGTCGGCCTCGTCGGGGCGATCATCTACCTGCCTCTGGCGGTAGCGGTGGGGGCAGTATCCTACATCGACTACGAGCGCGACGCCAACTCCCTGATGATGGCCCTGTGGACCTACCTGTCGTCCCCGGGAGCGCCGGGGGAGGGCGTGAGAGCGGAGCGTCGTTGTGGTAATTGCGGGGCGGTCCTCGAAACGGACGCAAGGTTCTGCAAGTACTGCGGAACACAGGTCCCGGGATAGACTGGCCAGGGGTCTGTCTGACAATTGGCCGACAAGTATTATAAACTAGAACAGATATTCAACAGTTATGTCTCAGGATGGGAAGTCTAGCACCGCTTTGAGCGGACAGACCGCGGGTTTCATAACCATCGCGGTCGGGTTCGCCATTCTTATCTCGAGTTACGTGACCGATAACCCCTGGCTGATCATTCCGGTCGTCCTCATCGAGGTCGGCTTCTACGGCCTGGTCATGGGCGCCTTCGCCGGCCTGCGCGGAGAGAGAGCACCTCCAGGCGGGTTCCGCTGGGGCACCGACCCTGCCTACACCATGTTCTGGGGCAGCCTGCTGGTACTGATCGGAGCCCTTTGGCTGGTCAATGACATCTGGCCCAACAACATACCTGCCCTCGCCGCCTCGTTCCTGATCTGGATCGGCATCGCCGTGATGATCCTCTCCAAGAAGGGCGCGACCAAGACCCGGGTGTGGTAGGCAAGCATAACGAACGAGGAAGCGGACCCCGGTGGCCTGAGCCCCTGGGACTGACGGCCCCGGCCCGCTTCCGTATCACTTTTCCTCATTGATATCAGTCCTCTCGTCCCGCATCTCAGGGCGATTATTCATCCGTGGTAAATCTTTATATCGAGCGCATCCGGTCCTCACAGGGAGGGCTCAGGACGCACGTCAAGGAACGGGTGGCGCTATTCTCGGTACTGGCCGCTGTTCTGCTCACCGCTACCAAGCTGATCGTGGGCTATTACACCAACAGCCTGGGCATCATCTCCGAAGCCCTCCATTCCGGCATCGATCTCATCGCCGCGGCCATGACCCTGTTCGCGGTCAGGGCATCGGCCAGGCCGCCGGACGCGGACCACATGTACGGCCATGACAAGATAGAGTCCCTGTCCAGCCTGGGGGAGACCGCCCTACTTTTCATCACCTGCGGCTGGATCGTGTACGAGGCCTTCAACCGCCTGTTCTTCCATAGCCCGGAGGTCGAGGTCGGCGTCATCGCCCTGCTGGTGATGGTGATGTCCATGGTCATCGATTACACCCGGTCCCGGGCCCTCCTCCGGACCGCCAGGATGTACAAGAGCCAGGCGCTGGAGGCCGATGCCATGCACTTCACCACCGACCTGATCTCCTCCACCATGGTGATCATCGGCATACTGTTCACCATGGCTGGCTTCAAGAGCTTTGACGCCATCGCCGCCCTGGGGGTCGCCGCGGTCACGGCGGTCATCGGGTACCGGTTGTGGAAGCGGTCCGTGCACACCCTCATGGACGGAGCGCCGGAGGGGCTCTCCGTCCAGGTCACCGACGAGGTCATGGCCATGCCGGGCATACACCGGGTGGAGAGGGTGCGGATCAGGGAGTCCGGGCCGATCACCTTCGTCGAGGCCACCGTGCAGATCGACATGGCCTTGCCCCTCGAGCAGGGCCACCGGCTGACCGAGGAGGTCGAGCAGAGGATCAGGTCAGTGGTCCCGGGGGCCGACGTCGTCATTCATGCCGAACCGGTATGCCTGGAGTACGGTACCTTGGAGGAACGCATACGGGCCGAGAGCACGACCCTCCCCGAGGTCAGGAGCGTGCACAACATCGTCATAACCGATCTCCCGGACGGCCGCTTGGTGGAATTTCATCTGGAGCTTGACGGCGAGCAGACGGTGGAGAAGGCGCACGGGTCGGCCACTCGGCTGGAGGAGACCATCGCCCGCCTGGACCCTTGCATCGTCCGGGTCATCTCCCACATCGAGCCGTTCTGCTGCCAGACCGTCGAGGTAGAGGCGTCGGGGCGGGAGAGGACGGAGATCATGGAGACCGTGGAGATGTTCTCCGAACGGTTCCCCGAGGTCCTTTCCTGCCGGGACATCCAGGTGCATTCGACCAGGAGCGGTTACCGCGTCTCCCTGTGCTGCCAGTTCGACCCCGATCTCAGCGTGGTGCGGGCCCATGAGGTGGCCACCAAGCTTGAGGGAGCGATACGTTCGAAGCATCCGGACATTGACAGCGTCACCATCCACTTGGAGCCGGCGACATGATCAGTCGATGTCCACCGCGAGGTTCCTGGAGAGGTTGGAGCACTTCTGGCCGTGGACCATGCCCTCCCGGTCGACGAACACCCGGACGATGCCATCCTTCTCCCGGTCGACATCGATCTCGTAGCCTCCGTCCTTGGTCCTGATCCGCTCCACCCTCCCGTCGCCAATGAAGCACAGCGCTTTGTCCACCGCGTCCTGTGTCGACACTGATCGTTCCGGGGCCTCTTCGGCGTTCGAGGGAGTGCAGGGGCCGATCTCCCCGTTCATGTCCACCCTGACGTCGAGGTCGCCCTTGGAGGTATGGAACTGGAAGAGGTGGGCGTCCCCCTTCTCGTACCTGAGCATGACCGCATCACTGTCCCCGGTCCGCGATAGGACGCACTGACGGGCAATGGCCAGGGCCTCACTGAACTCGATGCTCATGGAACCACATGGGCACGGGTTGGGAGGCCGGGAGTATTGAAACTTTCAGTGAACCTTGCGTAGAACGGCGAAGTTGTCCGCCCCCGCGGACGCGGCTGGCCCCTCACCGGTCAGCGCAGCCGATGAGCACCTCGGACAAGGGCATCTCGGCGACCTTCTCCGTTTCCGGCCCCTCCACCCCGCAGAAGCTGGTAAGCTCCTCCCGGGGAAGAGAGCGGACGAGATGCTGGATCTTCTCCAGGGCCAGTTCGAACTGCTCGTGGTAAACCGCGGGGTTGCCCTTGAGGAAGGCCACCAGGTCGCAGGTGCGGTCTTTCCTCAGGTAGATCCTCAGACACCCGTCGCGGACGTCGAATATGAACGGCCCGGCCGAACAAGTTTCCGGCTTGACGTGCTGGACGCGGCATCTGCCCTCGGAGAAGCCGACGCAGAAACCTGTGGATTTGCAGTCCAGCATGCGATGGTCCCGGAACAGGACATCGTCCAGGGTCATGCCGTTCTCCAGCAATATGGAGATACGTTCCTCGGTCAGGGGAGGGCGGGCATAATAGCAGCAGCGGCCTCCGCAGCGGTCACAGATGGTGGTCAAAAGCTCGTAGGTGGCCTGGTTCATCTTAGAACACCTCCCGGGCGTCCCCTGCCGGGGGATAGAGGCCCGCGTTTGCAAATGCCTGGAAACGACGTCCGAACATGGCGCATCGAGGCAGCTGACGTCGCTGATTCTGTACATCCTATTTATCTGTTGCGAGGCCGGGTCTGGCCGGGCACCACCGTGGTGTCCTATGGTGTCCTCATCACCGGCCTGATGATCTCCTTCCACCTGTCGACGTCCTCATCCATCCGCCCGCATATCTTGAGATATTCAGCGAGATAGCCATGGCGGAACATGTCGATGAACCGGTCCACCGCCTCCTTCTCCTCCGGCTTCGGCGTCCACCGCTCCAACAGCAACGAGGTCATGGCCACGTCGGCGATATAATCGCCCCTCATCGCTCCTCCCCAGTTGAAGACGACCGGGCCGTCGATGGAGACCGTGATGCTCTCCGGCACGAAGGCCATGTGGCAGAGCCAGTCCCCGTCCGGCATGCGGGCCAGTTTCTTGACCAGATCCTCCCGCTCATCGCCATCGAGGCCCTCCTCACGGTCGAGAAGCCCGGCCAGCATCTCCTTCAGACGGGGAAGTTCGGGGACCTTGTGCATGTGGACCTCATGATGCTCATGGGCGAAGTAGCCGGTCAGCCGGCCGAGCCAGTCAGGGTGCTGGACCATCCACTGGGTGAAGGTCGGCCCCAGGACCTTGTCGAACTGCAGCCCCCACCGGCCGTCGACCTCGACGATACCATGCACGAACGGGGTCTCCAGCCCGTATCGCTTAGCTAGCATGGTCATTTCCAGCTCCCGTTCCGCCACCGCACGCGCGGTTCCCGCGGGGAACAGTTTCATGATCTTGCTATCGCCGGCCTCGACGAACTCGTATTGCGGTTCCAATATGCTCATGACCCTCCCTCCTCCACCGGGCACCTAAGCCGGTGAAGGATGGATGGGTCGAGCGAACATAATCTAACTATCCTTCAATAGTAGTGATGCGGGTCGATGCTCGCCTGACAGGCAGGCTCAATAGCTCTTTATCCACCCCGATGGAATGGAATCATGTCGGACCAAGGGTGGAAAGGTGACCGAGGAGGGCGGACCGAGGGAGATCGACATCCGGAGCAGACCATACTACATGCTCCTTCTCCTGTCGGGGGCGATGGGGATCGCTGGGGCGCTCATCACGGTGGCGTTCTTCATCGTCCTGAGGATCGGCACCCAGCTGCTCTGGAATGACCTGCCTGGCGTGCTCGGCCTTGGCGCGGGGACGAGCTCCGCGCCGTTCATCATCGCCGCCTGTCTGATCGGCGGCCTTCTCGTCGGCCTGATCACTCAGTACACGAAGGTCCGACCGGCCCTGCTCGCCGAGGAGCTGGTTGAGTTCGTCGACAGCGGGAGGATCACGCCTCGCAATGGGTTCGTGGGGATGATACGAGGTCTGGTCGGCCTGATGTTCGGCGGTTCCATCGGACCGGAGGGACCGCTCACCGGCGGCTGCGGGGCCATGGGCACCTGGACCGCTGACAGGTTGAAGGTGAAGAAGCCAGCCAGCGCGGTGTTCACCCTCGCCGGGATCAGCGGCATGTTCGGCTCCTTCCTGGGCTCGCCCTTCGGCTTTGCCGTCCTCACCATCGAGGGGGGACTGGAGAAGGGAAAGCTGTCGTGGAAGCTCCTATTGCCGAGCATCGTGGCCGCGTCGGTCGGATACACCGTCTTCTTCGCCATCACTGGCTACGTCTTCGGCGGCAACTACCAGTTCCCCCCTTACGAGGGCTGGAACCTGATCGATCTGGGCTACGCGGTGGGGCTGGGACTCCTGGGGGGCCTTCTGGGCATGGCGTTCATACGCCTGTTCCGGGTGATGAGGAGGTGGGGCGGAAGATGGCGGTCCCGACCGATCGCATCATCGCTGCTGGCCGGCCTGATACTGGGATCGGTGGGGGCGCTTTTCCCGGTCCTCCTCTTTTCCGGGGACGCGCAGATCCAGACCCTGATCGACCAGGCCGCCGTACTGGGGTTCGTCGTCCTGATGGCCCTCGCGCTCCTCAAGATCTTCCTGACGGTGACGTGCCTGTCATTGGGATGGTCCGGCGGGTACCTGTTCCCGGCGTTCTTCATCGGCTCGTCGATGGGACTGGCGATGCACCAGCTCCTTCCGTTCATCCCCGAGGTCGTGTGCATCGTGTGCGTGATGTCCGGGGTGTCGGTGGCGCTGCTGAAGTCCCCCATAGCCCTGGCCCTCATCGTCCAGACCCTTTTTGATGTGCAGCTCGCTCCGGTCATCGCCATATCCATCCTCACCGCGTTCCTGCTTACCTATCGGACGGACCTGCTGCCTCCGGACGATGTCGCGGCGGAGGCTCCGGAGCCGGCGGGAACCAGAAGCGGTCAGACCGGGTGATGGGGCATCCGCACCGAGGCCATCGCCTGCATGTTGGCCAGAGGGGTCTCGGGGGCGAACCCACAGCCCGGGGCGAGCACATCGGTGCCTGACTCGACGCATTCCCGACAGGCCTCGTACACGTATTCGGGGGAATGGAACAGCAGGGTGCCCACCGGAGATACGTTCCCCACCGCCGCGCAGCCCGCGCCGAGGGCCCGCTTCACCGACCTCATGTCCATGGTCTGGTCCACGCTGATGCCGTCGGCGCCGGTGCTCTTCATCGGCCGGAGGTTCAACGTGGTGTCGCCGCAGATGTGCAGGATGCTCTTCGCCCCTGAGTCGCGGACCACCTGGACCAGCCTCTTCTCGTACGGCCGGGCGAACTCATCGTACTGCTCCGGGCTCAGGATGTCCCCGCTGGCGGTGGCATCGACGACCACGATGACATCGGCGCCGGCGGCGACGGCCTCCCGGGCATACTCCACGTTCCATCTGAACGCCTTGTTCAGCACCGTCCGGAGGTAGTCGGGGTCGAGGACCAGGTCCATCAGGGCCTCCCCCTCTCCCCGCAGCTGGCAGGCCAGGGTGAACGCGGAGACCACGCCGCACAATATCGGGGAGGTCCCGCCGACCTCTTCGCGCAGCATGGTCAGTGCCTCCAGCACCACCGGCGCCCTGCCGTCCCTCCGGGGGTCGGGGATGGGGACGATCTCGGCCAGCTCCCTGGACGTCACTGGCCGCCCGGTGATGGCCGGCTGCCGGCGGTCGGAATCGAGGGAGGTGACGGCCCCGAAGGCCGAGGCGTCCACCGCCGCATCGAACGGTACCCTGCATCCCTCCAGACCGGCCACGGTGTGCGCCGCGAGGGACAGCCGGAACATGAGGGCGGGATCAGTGTTGGCCTCCGGCCAGAACGCTCCCGAGGCCTTCATCAGGTCCACCGTCCCGGTCTGGGTCGGGGACACCACCGGGACCCTGTCCACCGGCTCATGGGCCAGCACGCAGAGCAGTCTCTCCCTCTCGTTCATGCCGCATACATGAACGCTCTGGGGCATGAACCTTTACCCCCGATGTGGTCAGCTCCCTTCCCCGTTCTCACTGGCCGACGCTCGGTCGTACGCCGTCTCCCCGCCGCGCTGCCGGGGCATCTTCCAGGACCGCCATACCAGGGCCCCCAGGCCGGCTGAGGCTGCTCCGAGGACCATCGGCGATATGAGCCAGCCAAGGCCGGCGGGCTCCGGTGCTCCCACCCCCCGGTCGACCCCGCCATCGGCCCCCGCGCCGTCGCTCATCTGCTCCGCCGGAGCACCGTGGTCCGACATGGAGGACGAGGCCATGAACACCGCCATCGCCAGGGCCAAGAGGCAGATGAAGGTCGAGGAGATGAGGATGACGATCCTCGTCCGGTCGTTGGGATTCAGGATGTCCCTGGACTTCCAGGTGAGGGCGTAATAAATGAACCCGTGGTCCTCGGTCCGGGCCACGAACCCGCCCTCCTCCAGCTTCTTGAGATGGCGATGCACGGCGGCCTTGTCGATCCCCAGCACCTCTGCCAGCTGAGAGACCGTGCGGCGATTGGTCTGGAGCACCTTGAGGATCTCCAGCCTGGTGTCCGATGCCAGGGCGAACAGCGACCGCTTATCCAGCTCAACCTTCATGGCCGGCCCGGTGATGGGCAGGGCGTTCGGGACCTTGAAACCTACCACCTCAGTCCCCCGCCACGGGCATGGCGATACCGTCGTCGATGCCGTAGTATTTCGACCAACCGTCGCTGTAGGTCAGGGAGTCCAGCAGCTCCAGGGTCGTCATGTCGCTGGCGGTGACGGTGGTGTCGGAAACAGCGTACAGCACATTCCCGATGTACAGGGACCTCTCCACGGTGGCGTTCTCGTGCACCACCCTCCCCACCTCGCGCACCCCGTTCCCGTCCAGCTTCAGGACCAGGGCGGCGGAGGACGGCCGGTAGGGATAGGAAGCGAGCTCCGCGCCGCCCCAGCCGCTCCAGTCGTTGGTGATGAGAGGTATGACCAGGGTACCGGTCTCCGGCTGGTACAGCACCGCCCGGTGATCATACTGGGCGGGGGAGTGGCTGAAACCCTCCACCACGAAGCTGTCGATCTCGGTCATGTTGGCGGGGTCGGTGACATTGAACAGCGAGACCTTCACCGAGCCGTTCTCAAACCCTATGCCCATCAGGCCGGCGTCGACCATCTGCAGGTAATTGGATGCCCCCGGAACCTTTAGCTCGCCCATCACCGAAGGGGTGTCGGTGGACAGGTCGACGATGAACAGCGGGTCGATCTGGAGGAAGGTCACCAGGTAGAGGCGGTCGCCCATGAAGCGGCAGGAATAGATGCTCTCCCCCGGAGCGATGCCGGTCGCCGAGCCGACCTCCCGGAGCTTCAGGTCAAGGACATGGACCTCGTTGGAGATGTCAGGCCAGCCGGTGGTGGTGGCGATCCTCAGCCGGTCGCCGCTCTCGTCCAGGGCGAACTGGTTCAGTGGACGGCCGTCCACGGAGGCCTGCCCCTCCAGTTCCATGTCCGTACCGCTGACTGCGATGCGGTAGATGGAGGTCGTGAGCTGGGAACCGGATCCGAGATCGCCGCTGTCCCACAGCTGCATCGTGAGGTACAGGGCGGTGGGGGACATGTACACCACCGAGGTGGAGCCGGCGAGGGCCGAGAGGGTGCCTGTCCGCCCGGAGGACACGTCAACTGCCAGGAGGTTGACGAAGCTCGACACCGAGGGCATGGCGGGATCGTAGCGGACCTCGGTGGCCTTGACCGCCTCGCTGCTCCCCCCGCTGGTCACCTCGGGGAACTGGACGTCCCTGCCGGACCACACGCTGTGCTCGGTGACGAGGTACAGGGTGGCGCCGATCATCCGGGAGGTCACTGTGTAGCCGGAGATCCCCGTCGACCGTTCCAGGACGGGGCTCTCGGGGTCGGAGACATCATACACGCTGACGCAGGTGCGCTGTGCCTGATAGTATGGATAATAGTAGCGCGCGTCCCCGTCCCCGGGGTACCCCGACGTCTCCCCGTACTGCGAGTAGACCACCGTCAGGCGGTCGCCCAGAAGGTACAGGCCCTGCACGAAGGCCCGCTCGGGCCTGTCCACGGCGATGTCACTGACATCGGCCAGGGGCGGTCCGGCCCTGATGATGTGGACGGTGGCCCCTTCGGCGATGTAGAGCATCTCGCCGTTGGTCTTCACCCTGTCGCCCTCGTCCACCCCTTCCACCTGGACATTGGTCCTGGAATAACCGCTCCCGGAGGCGGCGGCGTCGTTCGCCTCGGCCACCAGCTTGTCGCCTCCGGAGCCGCCCGCGCGGTCCCACAGGAACCGCTTCAGCTCAAGCTCGGAGGAGAACTTGGTCAGGGTGCTGGCCTCGGCGTGATCGGTGGTGGCGATCACTGCCAGGCCGGAGATCAGGAAGGCGAGGACCAGGGCTATCGACAGGACGGGGAGCGCTCTCATCGCCCCGGTATCGCCGCGCTGCCCTCATAAACCCGCCCCTGGCGTTGACCGGCTGGTCAACGACCCCCGGTCATATTCACCGATGTCGAACACATCATCGATGTGGATGACGGTCATCACATCGGGTGAGCGGGTCATCTTGAACCGTACGCTCGAAGAACATCGAACGGTCATCATGATGGGACGCGGTCATGGTCGGGTCCATCAGCAGGCCGCCGATCCTAGGCCTGCCAAGGGGGTTACGCCCTGCGGCTGACATAGGGATCGCCGTCGAGCAGGAACCGCCAGGGCCACTCCTTCCCCTCGCCGGCGTAGTCCACTCCCACCCGGGGGGCCGCCACCACCCTTCCCCCCGTTTCCCCTTCGGTGAGGAACAGCTCGCCCCCGGTGACGTCCAGGCCGTTCAGGGCGCGGGTGATCCCGAAGGCGATGCACAGCTTGGACGGACCGTTGCACAACATACGCCTGGACCTCTCGTCAGATGCGGGGAACCCCCGCCGGGCGGCCATGAGGTCCACGCCCTCGGTCGGTCGAACGGCGCGAAAGAACGCGCCCTGGGGGTCTCCCTTCCCGCCGCAGACGATGTTGAAGCACAGGTACATCCCGTAGATGGGATAGACGTAGGCGTGACCCGGGGGGCCCCACATGACCTCGTTCCGTACGGTCCGGCGTCCCCGGTAGGCATGGGACGCGGGGTCCCCGGTCCCGGCGTACGCCTCGGCCTCGACGACGATGCCGGCGACGGTGCCTTCCCGGGAGCGGTGCACCAGCCTCTTCCCTATCAGGTCCCTCGCCACCTTCAGGGCGGGGCGGTCGAAGAACTGCCTGGGCAGCCGGTCCTCCATGAGTGGGCATGGGCACGGAGGTGTATCAACCCTGTCCCCGCGGATCCGCCGCCCGTCGTAGCGTCGCGGATAACCAACCTGAAACCATTATATCCCCCCTACCGTTGTCCAGCAACCTCAGGATGGGAGTTGCGAACATTCGGCCCCGTGCCATAGCCTCACAGCCGGCGGAGGCGTTCCTCTGATCGAGCTTTTTCACATCGTTCTCCTCTATGCGTTCCTGGGAGGCTCCATAAAATACATCGACCAGGCATATGACGAGAAGGCGTTCCCGATCCGGGCCGCCAATATCGTCGCGGTCATGGCCGGGCTCATCATGGGATACCTGATGGCCCAGGACAGTCCGTTCTCCACCGCGTTCTTCGCCGCCATGCTCATCTCCCTGGTGCTGGCCCGCAAGATAGACAACTTCGCCTTCGCCACGGGCACCGTCCTGGCAGTGGCCTCCCTCCTGGCGTTCTACCCCAGCAGTGAGGTTTCCTGGCCGATCATACCGATCGCGGTTTTCCTGGCGGCGGGGTTCGTGGACGAGGTCGCCGACAACATGGTGGACAGGTACGACATCGGTGGTCCGCTGAAGATGTTCCTGAACTACCGGCCGTTCAGCGACATCGCCCTGCTGGCCATGGTGCTGATGGGGACGTTCTCATGGGTGTACTTCCTCCCCTACTTCGGGTTCACCTTCTCCTACCTCCTGGTGGAGAGGTACACGGTGAGGGACCTGTCCCTGTCCGACGGGGTGGACTGGATAAAGGACAGGGTCCTGCGCCGGGCCGATTGAGGCCGGTCCGCTCGTGCTGACGCTCATCACCCCCCGGAGCAGGGCTTCGTGGCCAATATTTATTATCGGGTCGAGGATGGTGTTTGACGATGTCATATTCAAAGGCCCGGCAGACCAACTTCGACTTGAAGAAGATCTACAACAAGTGGAGGATGGCCACCCTCGGGCTGAACCTGGCCGGCCTGGTGACGTTCATGTTCGCCCTTGGCCTGAGCGATCTCACCAAGCCGCTGATGATCGTGGCCACGGCCCTGCTGTGGATCGGGGTGCTGGTCGCCCGCAAGTACATCTCCGTGGAGGAGGGAAAGCCGTTCGAGCCGGTGGCCAGGGTGTCGTACGTCATCAGCCTGCTCCTTGCCCTGGTGGTCACCGTGCTGACGGCGATCACCTTCCTCAGCGCGTAGGTCCGCGCAGGTCACTCCTCGCCGATCTTGCAGGCCTGGCAGGAGTTACCCAGCCGAAGATAGAGATAGAGCGCCACCAGCCCCACGAACACGCCGATCAGGACGGCCGCCCCGCCCACCACGGTGGCGAAGCCCACCAGCGTCGGTATGAGGAGGAGCATCACCACGGTCAACGCCGCCAGGACCCAGGTCAGCAGGACGATCGGCAATCGCCCGGGGATCACCGCCCCGCAGGTCCGGCACTTCAACGTCATCGCCATGCTCCTACAATTACAACGTCGACCGGATAATCCTTTGTGACCGTTCCGGCGCCTGCATTCTCCTGAAAGCGCAGGTCCTCCCGCATAGGGTTTTGAGCGTGGGCTGCCAATAAGACCATGTGTCTTCAGAGCGGAAGCAGGATGGTGCTCAAGGCCACCAAGTGTCCCGGGGAAAGCTGGGGACCTTCGACGTCACCAGCCTGGTGGTGGGGTCGATCATCGGGGCCGACATCTATGTGGCTACCGCCGTCAGCACCCGCCTGGTAGGTCCCGCCGCGCTGTTGATCTGGGTCGTGGCCGGCCTCATCGCCCTGATCATCGCCTTCTCCTTCGCCTACTGCGTCATGGCCCTCCCCAAGGTGGGAGGGCCGTACGCCTTCGTCACCGCCGTGTCCTCCCCCTTCGCCGGGTTCATGATCGGATGGGCCCTCCTTCTGGCGGAATGGTTCTCCCTTTCGGTGTTCCCGGTGGCCTTCGCCCAGTACTTCTCGGCCCTGGTGCCGGGGATCGATGCCCTGGGCCAGGCCGCCCTCAAGGCGCTGTTCATCGCTGTCATCATGATCACCAATATAGTGGGCATCAAGGCCGCCGGGCGGACCAACGATGTGCTCACGCTGATCAAGCTCAGCCCCCTGGCCCTCATCATCGTGGGAGGCCTCTTCTTCATGGGGACGAACACGCCGACCGTCGCCGCCAACCTCCAGCCCTTCCTCACCGGCGGCATAGGGGAGCTGGGGCAGGCCCTTGTCCTCATATTCTGGGCCTATGCCGGGTTCGAGCTCAGCACCTTACCGACCGACGAGGTGGACAGGCCGGAGAGGACCGTGCCGAGGGCCATCATCGCCGGCATGTCCATCGTCATCGCCTTCTACCTCCTCACCAACCTGGTGGTGGTCTCCTCCCTGGACCAGGCGACCCTGGCCGCCTCCTCCTCCCCCCTCCTCGATTCCACTCGCTCCATCTTCTCCTTCGCCGGCGGGGCCGCCGGGGCGCTGGTGCTGTTCGTGGGGGCGGGGGCGCTGCTGTCCATCCTGGGGGCGGACGAATCGGGGACTCTGGGAACCTCCCGGCTGGCCTACGCCATGTCCCTGGACGGCCTGCTCCCCCATCAGCTGGCCCGCCGTCACAAGAGGTTCGGGACGCCGTACCTGGCCATCATCGCGCTGGGAACGGCCGCGTTCATCGCCTCGCTGGTCGGCGGGCTGAGCGTGCTTATCAACTCGGCGGTCCTCCTGCTCGCCCTGGTGTACCTCGCCACCTGCCTCTCGGCCATCGCGCTGCTGAGGCGGGACCCCGAGCTGGCCGGTAGGCTGAGGGGGCGTCGAATCATACCGGTGGCCGGAACGGCCTTCTCTGTCCTTCTCCTCCTCCTGGTGGACCCCTCGGTGTGGCTGGTCGGCCTCACCCTTTTAGCGGTGGGCGTGCCGGTGTACATGTACTTCTCGCCGCGCAAGGAGCTGAAGGAGCTCCGTGACGCATTCTACTCCCCCGAACGTATCGCCGCCAGGAGGAAACGGGAGAGTCGCAGGTTCCTCGCCCTTCCGGTGCACCTCGCCCGCCATGCCTACGAGGCGGTAAGGGGGCGCGGGCCGGCCCGGGCGCGGGGCCGCCGACGGATATGATAAGAAAGGGGGCCGCCCATCCGGGAACGGATGCCCGAACTGCCCGAGGTGGAGACGTTCAAGCGCTATATTGAGGCCCGGTCGCTGCTCCGGTCGATCGCCGAGGTCGAGGTCAGGAACCCCACCGTCCTCGGCCCCATGGAGCCGGAGGAACTTCGGCGCAGGGTCGGTGGGGCGATGTTCCTGTCGGCGCGGCGGCACGGCAAGCAGCTGTTCCTGGAGCTGTCCTCGGGCGGCTGGCTCACATGGCACTTCGGCATGACCGGGGAGCCGGTCCTGTTCTCGAACGGGGACGTTCCGCGATTCCCCCGGGTGCTGTTCCGTTTCGCCGACGAGACCCTGGCCTTCGACGATCCACGCATGCTCGGCCGGATCGGGTGGACGCCCACGGTGGAGGAGTTCGTCCGGCGGAAGCGCCTGGGGCCGGACGCCCTAGCCATAACCAGCAAGGAGTTCGTGGACCGGTTCGGCCGGGCCCGGGGGGCGCTCAAACCGGCCCTCATGGACCAGCATCGCATGGCCGGGATGGGGAACATATACTCCGATGAGGTGCTGTTCCAGAGCCGCCTGGACCCCCGGACCGGGGCGGACAGCCTGGACCGCGGGGAGCTGGAGGCGGTGCACAGGGTGATGAGGCGGGTGCTGAGGATGTCCATCGCCAGAGGTACGGACTTCTCCCGGTTCCCCCGCACCTACCTGCTGCACCACCGCCGGAAGGGGGCCAGCTGTCCTGGGTGCGGGGGGACGACGGAAACGGTTACGCTCGGAGGGAGGACGACCTACTACTGCCCGGCCTGCCAGCGCCCACGGGCGGGGGGCGTAGAGGGCCGGACATGAAGATCGAGATCCTGGGCACCAGGGGGCATATCGAGATCAGCGCGCCGGGACATGAACTGCATTCCGGGGTCCTGGTCGACAATGTGCTGTTCGATGTCGGGGAGAGGGAGTACCTCGACCGGCGCCCCCGGGCGGTGTTCATCACTCACCTGCACGAGGACCACGCGTTCTTCGTGAACGACGAAGAAATGGACACCGACATACCGATGTACGGTCCGGAGCGGTTCGGCGGAGTGTCGGCGATAAGAAGCACGGTGGAGGTCGACGGCATGAGGATCACGCCGGTACCGACGAACCACAGCCAGAGAGTGCGATCCTGCGGCTACCTTATCGAGAAGGACCTGGGGCGGGTGCTGTACACCGGGGACCTGTACTCCGTGCAGGAGCGCTACCGCGACCGGCTGCGGGACCTGGACATGGTGATCACCGAGGGGAGCTTCATCCGCCGGGGAGGCCTCGTCCGGAGGGACCCGGACACCGGCCGGCCCCACGGCCACACCGGGATCCCGGACCTGGTGGAGTTCTTCTCCCCCATCGCCGGGAAGATCGTAATCACCCACCTGGGAAGCTGGTTCTTCAGCGACCTCCAGGCATCGGTGCGCAGGATCGAGGAGCTGGGCACCACCGCCGAGGTGATCGTGGCCGAGGACGGCATGGTGCTCGAGGTCGGGCTGGAGGCGTGAGGTCCGGGCCAGCGTCAAGGCCAAATTATCAATACCCGGGGATTCGTAGTTCGAACGTCCTGATGAGCATTAGCAGCGGCGTGTATCGCGAGAAGGTGACCGAGGGGCGCATCGCCGAGCACGGACCGACCGCGGTGGACATGCACTTCCACACCAACCATTCCGATTCCACCACCACCGTGGCCGGGGCTCTGAGAAGGGCGAAGAGGCTGGGCATAGGAGTGGCCATCACCGACCACAACACCATCTCCGGCTCGGAAGAGGCGCTGCGGTCGGGGAGCGGGGTGTTCGTTGTCCCGGGGATCGAGGTGTCCGCCGCCGACGGGCCGCACATCCTCCTGTACTTCTACGACCTGGACAGCATGCGCGAGTACTATGAACTGCATGTCAAGCCGTTCAAGCGCAGCAGCCCCTACCTGGCTATCAGGCAGGACACCTGGGAGATCGTCCGGCGGTCGATGGGGTACGACTGCATAAGGGTGGCCGCCCACCCTTACGGCTACCTTCTGTTCAACAAGGGCCTGCAGAAGTGCATCGAGGCCCACTACCTGGAACAGGAGATCCTGGAGCACTTCGACGGGGTGGAGGTCATGTGCGGGGGCATGACCCGCACCCTCAACGACCGGGCCGCCTCCCTGTCCGAACGCTTCCTTAAGGGCCGGACAGGGGGTACGGACGGTCACCTGCTGCACGACCTCGGCAACGTGGTCACGGTAGGCCCGTCAACGGACCTGGAAGGGTTCCTGGGCGATGTCGTGGAGAGGCGGACCACGGTCATCGGCAGGGAGAAGAACACGCTCCAGAAGACGGTCATGGGCTCGGTGGTGATGACCAAGTACTTCCGCTACACCTTCCCCTCACTGCGCATCCACTACGAGCAGAACGCCCCCCGGGTCCGCAAGTACCTGGAGGCCCGAAGGAGGCGCTGATCACATGAGGGGGGAGAACAGCCTGGAGAACCCGCACTTCAGCCTGACCCACGGCGAACGGGCCTGGTGATCGCGGAGCGTCCATTCCTGGCAGCTGGCCAGGTCATCGAAGAACGCCTCCTCCTGCCGGGCGGCGACCTCCTTGCAGTACACGATGGCGTTGGTCTCGAAGTTCAGGGTGAAGCTACGTATGTCCCAGTTGGCGCTCCCGATCGAGGCGATGAGCCCGTCCACCACGATGGCCTTGGCATGGAGGAACCCGTCCTCGAACAGATAGGCCCGGACCCCGGAACCTACCAGCTCGCCAAGGTAGTCCAGGCTGGCCCAGTGGACCAGGGGATGGTCCGGCAGCCGGGGCACCATGATCCTGACCTCGACACCGGACAGCGCGGCCACCCTCAGAGCGTCCAGGACGCTCTCGTCAGGCACGAAGTAGGGTGACTGGATGTAGATGCGGTGGCGGGCCGAGGCGATCATCTTGAGGTACTCCTCCTTGACCAGGTCCTCGCGCTTGTCCGGCCCCCCGGACACGATCTGCACCGCCCCCTCCCCCGCCCGGCCGGGCGGGGGGAAGAAGCGGGGTTCGATCTCCAGAGGGCGGGAGGAGGTGAAGTCCCAGTCCAGTAGGAAACGGGCCTGGAGGTCCTGCACCGCCGCCCCCTCGATCCTCAGGTGGGTGTCCCTCCACCGGCCCACCCCTCGCTTCAGCCCCAGGTACTCGTCCCCCACGTTATAACCGCCCAGGTATCCGATGAGGCCATCGATGACCACGATCTTGCGGTGGTTGCGGTGGTTGATGCGCAGGTTGAGGGCCGGGAACCGCTCGATCACCGGGGGGAAGAAGTAGAGGAACTTGACCCCCTGGGCCCGCAGCTCACTCACCCTCCCCTTCGACAGCCGGGTGCCCACCCCGTCGACCAGCAGCCGGACGTCCACACCCTCTTCCGCCTTCTTACCCAGCAGGTCCAGGAACCGGTTTCCCAGCTCGTCGTCGCGCACGATGTAGTACTCGGCATGGATGTGGTCCGCGGCCCTTTCCAGGTCCGTGAACAGCATTCGGAACTTGTCCTCGCCGTCGTTAATGAGGTTAACCTTGTTCCGGTAGGTCAGCCGCACCCGGTTCGCTCCCAGCATGCGTATCAGGCTGGAATAGTCGGTGAGGCCGTCCTCCATCATCGGAGCGGGGCCGTCCGCGGTGATGAGCGCGGCGAGATCGTCCAGCCCCCTGCGGTCCTGCGCCTCCTTGGTGCGATACCTCCTCCGGGTGCGGTGCATGGAAAGGCCGAAAAGGTAGTAGGCGATCAGCCCGTAGGCCGGCACCACGAACAGGATGAGGAGCCACAGGATCGCCGTGCGGGGGGTCCTCCGCTCATAGTGGATGATGATCAGCGCGCCGATGAGGTTGATGATCCCCATGATGAGCGACAGGTTCGGTATCTGGACGCTCACCGTCCTCCCGCCCGGCCTCGACCGTCGGCCATGCCTCTTGGTTTGGTTCCGCGGGGATAAATAACCGGCCCGGCGCTCAGACGTCCCGGCGCAGCACCGCGGTGGGGTCCTTAAGGCCGGAGCCGGTGATCATCAGCACGGTGCGGTCGCCCGGGCGGCGGTCGATCCTACCCAACGCGGCCATCGCCGCCGCGGCGGCCGGTTCGGCGAACACCCCCTCCTGGCCGAGGACCCTGATGGCCTGCACGATCTCGTGGTCCGTTACGGTGACCCCGTACCCCCCGGAGGCGTTCATGGCCTCGATGGCCGATAACCCATTGAAGGGCACCTTGACCAGGATGGCCGTGGCGATGGTATGGCCCCCGCCGGCGGGAGCGCGCGGCTCCCTTCCCCCCTCCCACGCCTCCACGATGGGAGCGACGTCCGCGGCCTGCACCGCGATCATCTGGGGCAGGCGGTCCACGACCCCCAGGGAACGCAGCTCGCGGAACCCCTTGAAGATGGCGGTGAGCAGCCCGCCGGTCCCTGTAGGCACCACGATCCGGTCCGGCACCCCCATCTGCTCGAACAGCTCGAAGGCGATGGTCTTGAGGCCCTCGATGAAGTAGGGGTTCAGGCCGGTGGAGGCGAGATAGGCGCCGGAGGCCGCCTCCTCCCTCGCCCTCCGCACGGCATCGCCGAAACCGCCCTCCACCGGGACCAGCTCGGCGCCGTAGGCGGAGATCTGGGCTATCTTCTCCTCGGGGATGCCGGGAGGGATGAACACCCTGGCGGCAATGTTGGCGTAGGCGCAGTACGCGGCCACGCTCGCCCCCATGTTCCCGGTCGACGCCACCACCGCGGACTGGTATCCCCGATTGCTGGCGTCGGAGATGACCACCGAAGTGCCCCGGTCCTTGAACGATCCGGTGGGGCTGTCGCCCTCCACCTTGAGGTACACCTCCTCCTGGCTGTCCCTCCGCCGGACCAGTGGGGTCCCTCCCTCGGACAGGGAGATGGACCTCTCCACCGGCAGCATATCGCGGTAACGCCAGATTCCGGCGCCCTCCGGCCGCCAGCTCATGTGGTTATCAACGGCCAGGAGCGCGGAGTCGTCCCTGGGGCAGGTGTAATGGAACTCGGTGAACTCCGAACCGCATCTGGTGCAGCGGAACATGAGGCCGATATGGCACCGGCAGGGGAAAGCCTTGGCGGTCAGAGCAGCGTCACCAGAAGAGCTACGCTCGCCGTCATCATGGAACGTGGGCTGAGGGCGCCCTTCGTCGGTCGAGCGGGCGTGGAACGGAGGCCTCCGGGCAAGGTTGATATCCTCGCTCCTGACACAATAGCACCATGAGGAAGGACATGAAGGTGAAGTGCCCCCGCGAGGGATGCAACTACTACGCCTCCGCCGAGGGCGCCGAGGACGCCGTGGTGGACATGCAGGAGCACCTGAAGGAGGTCCACGGAACGGACGAGTCGCCGGAGGAGATCAGGAAGAGCCTTGAGGGGGACATCAAGAACCGTTCCAGGTCGAGGATCTGACCGACGGGGCCTGGATGGTGGTGAGGCGGCCGGTCGTACCGAAGGGGGGTCAGGATGAGAAGAATTGAGGATTCCACCATGCTCGTGACCGGATCGACCGACGGCCTGGGCATGCGCACCGCTCACGACCTCGCGGCGATGGGGGCATCGGTCCTGATCCACGGCCGGGACCCGGGCAGGGGGATGGCCGCCCTGGAGAGCATCAGGGCCAGCACCGGCAACGACCGGCTGTGGTACTACAACGCCGACCTCTCCTCCCTGGACGAGGTCCGGAGCCTGGCAAAGGAGGTCATGGAAGCGCATCCGGCCCTGCATGTGCTGGTGAACAATGCGGGCATCGGTGACGGGAAGCGGGGGGAGCAGAGGAGGGAGGTGAGCAGGGACGGCTACGAGCTTCGTTTCGCGGTGAACTATCTCGCACCGTTCCTCCTGACCCATCTCCTCCTGCCTGCCCTGGAGCGGGGGGCTCCCTCGCGCGTCGTCAACGTGTCCTCCCTCAGTCAGACCATGATCGACCTCGACGACCTCATGCTGGAGCGCGATTATGATGGCGCGACGGCGTACGGCCAGAGCAAGATGGCGCTGGCCATGTTCACTTTTGAGATGGCGGAGATCGTGGCCGGCCGGGGGATCACGGTCAACGCTCTGCATCCGGGTTCGCTGCTCGACACCAAGATGGTCAGGGAGACCTTCGGCCGGGCGATGGGGCCGGCGCAGAAGGGGGCGGACGCCGAGGTCTTCCTCGCCTCCTCTCCCCAGGTCGAGGGTGTCACCGGCAGGTTCTTCGAGGGGAAGAGGGAGGGCGCGGCGCGCTCCCAGGCCTATGACCAGGCGGTCCGGGAACGCCTCTACCGGACAAGCCTGGAACTAACTGGACTGAACGGCCGCGTAGCTACTGGCAACCTTGAAAGAGAACCGTTCTCGTTACCGCGAACCTATTTATAATATCACCTTCAATAAATCATAGCTCACGCCGTTGACCGGTGCGAGAAGGTAGGACCGAGGGTAAGTATGGGGGGGACCCGGCTTACCGTATCGTCAATGAGGAGGAGAGTGAATCGATGAAAGGAATGGTAGGATCTTTGGTAGGACTGATCATAGGACTAGTAATCGGGATCGTGATGAGCATAATCTTCTTCGTGATAACGCTGTTCATCGTCAAGGCATCGGCGGACATCGTTTTCGCGGAGAACATCAGCACTGACATGGCAGTACTCTCTGCGGCCATTATCACTGTGGGATCGATGCTCGGCGGCGCGGGGATGCGCAGGGGAGCCATCGACTGATCGGGCGTTCGATCGCTATGGACCGACCACGGTCCTGAGGACCGGGCGCGATACGCAGTGGCGGCCAAATGCCTCCACCCGCGCCTCCGGAGGACAGCCTCTGGCCGGTCAAAACCCCTTTGTCGTTTAATTTTCTAGAGTGCCTTGAGCGATGGCCATCGACCGTTTCGATGCATATGACCGAGTTCATCCCATTACGGGGCCTGCGGTCACCTCTTCTTGCTACGCTCCGTCCACTTGTCCTTACGGTGACGCTTGGCCAGGAGCCTGGCGAGCCCCACGATGACCATGACCGCGATAATGGTGACGAGCACGGCATAGACCAGCTTGCCGGTGGGGTCGTCCGGGTTCGTGAAGAACATCGCCAACACCGTCTGGATCGCCTCGTTCCACGCCAGCGCGGCCACGAACGCGAACGCTGCGCTCACCAGACCGATGATCACTTCGATGACCAGGGTCCCGGTGCTCTTGCCTTCCTCTTCCTTGATGTCGACCATGATTGTCCCTACCCCGGTCGAGGAAAGGATAACGTTGAAAAACCTATAACGTTCATTTGTTATTAGGGCCTGGATGTGCCGTTTTTTCGTGGTTTCCCCCAACATTGGGAATGGACGAACGTCCTACTGAGCCTCTGCCCATATCGCTATGGGATGAGGGGAGTATCATCGAACGGGAATGATGGCAAGGTCCTGATCTCAGGATGTCTGTGTTGTTAGAAGCGGGCCCGGGGGGATTCGAACCCCCGTCATCGGCTTCGAAGGCCGAAAGGATAATCCAGGCTACCCCACGAGCCCATGGCTCGGGCCGTTGTGACCTTCGCCAACCCCGGACCAGGGAATCCGGGGATTTAATTGTATCCATATCTCCGTAGAGCGGGACGTCCGGGCCGATGCGTGGAAGGGTCCTTGGGCGATTTATAGGATTGACCTGATATTATTTATCCGGGTATTCCCATACATCGACCGTACGTGGTAGAGAGGGAAGCTATACCATGGAGGCAGAGCACGAGGGGATGGTGCTACTGGACAGAATATTGGAGAGCGATCCCGCCTGGTCGCCCAAGGGCAGCCGGGCGGACCCGTATATGGGCGTCGACCAGTGGACGAAATCATGGATGTGGCAGCACATCCGCAGCTTCGTCCTGGAACGCGACTCGCACACCTGCCAGATATGCGGTGATGATGCCCATGAGGTCCAGGTGCACCACATTGTGTGGAAGAGCCACAACGGCTCGGACCATCCGAGGAATCTCATGGTGGTCTGCGAACACTGCCACCGGCAGATACATGCCAAGCAAGTACCGTTGAACATGCTGTATTGATAGCACGGGTTTGAGCGGTCAACCGCCTTCCTAACGATCAGGTCATCCCCGCTCGTTCCGAATCGTTCCTGCCGATGCTTCCGTCGTTAGCAAGGTATTAAACTGGACATTGAGAATCACCGGGGCATGAAGAGGGTCACCATGGGCGATGGCGCCGGCGGCGAGCTGATGCACGAGCTGCTGTCGCTGCACATCATTCCGTTCCTGCCGCAGTTCCCCACCGAGGTCCCGCTGCGATCGTTCGACGATTCAGCGGTGGTGGACGACGTGGTATTCACCACCGACGGGCATACCGTCAAGCCGCTGGTCTTTCCGGGCGGGGACATCGGCTCCCTTTCGGTGTGCGGAACGGTCAATGACATCGCGGTCATGGGAGCGACGCCCCTGGCCATGGCCCTGTCGATGATCCTGGAGGAGGGCCTGGAGATCGACATGCTGGAACGGATCATGAAGTCGATCGGGCAGTACTCCGAGCTGGCCAACGTCCCGGTGGTCACCGGGGACACCAAGGTGGTGGAGTCCGGCGCGGTCGAGGGCATGGTGATCACGACCTCGGCCATAGGGAAGCGAAACGCGTACATGGACCACAATCTGCGGGTGGCGCGCGAGCACCGCCCGGTGACGTCCAACTGGCTCACTGACGACAATATCCGGGATGGGGACGCCATCATCGTGTCCGGGACGTTGGGGGACCACGGCATCGCCCTGCTGTCGTTCCGCGAAGGTTACGGGTTCGAGACCGAGGTCAAGAGCGACATCGCTCCGCTGAACCGCCTGATCGAGGACGTCCTCAAGGTGGGCGGGGCGGTGAGCATGAAGGACCCCACCCGGGGGGGCTTCGCCAACGCCATCAACGAGTGGTCGTCCAAGTCCGGGGTAGGGGTGGAGATCGAGGAGACGGCGGTCCCCATATCTGGGCCGGTGCAGAACGCCTGCGAGCTCCTGGGCCTGGACCCCATGACCATCGGCAACGAGGGAAAGGTGGTCATCGGCTGCGTGCCGGATATGGCCGAGGAGATCGTCAAGCTGTTGCGCCGCAATCCCCTGGGCAAGGACGCCGCCATCGTCGGTAAGGCGACCAAGAAGTACGAGCGGGTGGTCCTCCGCACCGAGGTGGGCGGAAGGCGGATACTAGAGCCGCCGGTCGGCGACCCCGTGCCCCGCATCTGCTGATCACAGCAGGGACTCGATCCAGAAGCACAGCAGGAACGCCGCTATGCCCGCCACCGCCATCCTGGCCCCCTGGGCCAGCGGATTGCGGCCGCCCGCCCGGCCCATGGCCGCTCCGACCACGAACAGGATGGTTATGGCCAGCCCGAGGCTGATGTAGGCGGCCGTGCGGATGTCGTTCTCTCCCATCACCAGGAAGGGGGTCAGGGTGACCGCCCCGGCGAGAATGGGAGCGGTGAAGTTGACCACCGCGATGACCATGATGGTGAGCCTGGAGACCTTGTGGAGATGGGTGTCCTCCAGGGAGGTGAGCATGGCCCGCTCCATCTCCTTCATCTTGATCGACTGCTCCATGGTCTCCGCCTCGAACACGCTTATGCCCGTGGAGATGCCCAGCGCCACGCTGCTGGTGGTGATGGTGACGATGACGATGCGGAGGTTGGGATCGCTGGAGAACGCTGATGCGATGAGAATGCCCAGGATGACGAACGTGGAATCGAAGATCGTGTTCACGAAGAACCGGCGCAGCGTGGGGCCCGTCTCCGGCTCATCCAGGACGGCCCGCAACCGCTTCGTCAAGCTGTCGTTGTTGGCCAAGATGTATCGGATGATTGAACGAGGATTATGGATATCACGCTTTCGGAGGGCTGCCGTCCCCCGGCCTGGTTCCCGGAGCTGGAACAGGTTGCGGGAGACAGGTGTAGATCGAAGGTCCAGTGAAGCTATTCTTTTATATCATATCCTCGTTCCATCGTTCAACTCCAACGGGCTCATGGTCTAGCGGTTATGACGTTGCCCTTACACGGCGAAGGTCGCCGGTTCAAATCCGGCTGAGCCCACTCCA